>NZ_BNBC01000030.1:0-8439 GCF_014654675.1 Streptomyces spiralis | reverse complement strand
CCAGCAGGTTGCCAGCCCAGGCCGACAGCGTCGGACGCTTCAGTGCGGCGATCTGAGCAGCGAGGGCGGCTTTCCCCGCTGCCAGGGCCGCCTCGACGCGTGCCGTGCGCGCTCCGACGAACTCGGTCGGATGCAGCGTGTACAGCTCCTCAGCAACGCTCTCCAGATCCACGGCCCACCGCCGCCCTTCCCTCCCTCCTCCACTACGGCCAGCTTTGCACGGCGACCGCATCGTCGAGGCATGGGCCAACGACGACGAAGAGGCCATGGACGACGCCTGGGTCAGTGACGCGGTGGTGGACCTCGGCTCCGAGTGGGGCCAGTACGAGTACGTCACCAACATGGGGTTCGCCGCGTAGCAGGGCCCCGGAACCCCCTTCGGCAGAGCCGCCAAACCTTAATGGGTACAGCATTTGCCTATAGGTTGTAGGTACCTGCATACTGGCCATAGGCCACTGGCGTCCGGCATGCACAGATGACAAGGGCGATCCTGCGCGGCTACGACCTGGCTGAGCCGGACCAGACGCGGTCCGCATGCTGGGCAGTGTCTTCCACGGCTATGCCTCCCTGGAGGCGGCCGGCGCTATCGACCACACGGACGTCGCCGCTCAGCAGTCCTGGGCCTGGACCCTGGACTGCCTCGACACCGCATTGCGGAGCCGGTCCACCCACTGACCGGCCGCCCCACACCGGAATCAAAAGGCTTGAGGCAATGAGCACCGAACAGAACCTGATCACCACCCCCATCACCGCCGACTTCCTGCGCGGGCACCTCGACGTGGAAGAGACTGCCCACGGCCTGCTGCCGCACCGGCTGCCTGCCTGGGCGCGCCGCCAGATCCCCGACGACCTGCTGGCCGTGGCCGAGGCCCAGCCCTCCGGTGTCCGGCTGGCCTTCCGCACCAGCGCCACCACCATCCTCCTGGACACCCTGCCCACCAAACGCGTCTACCGGGGCTTCCCGCCCCCGCCGGACGGCATCTACGACCTCCTGGTCGACGGCCGCCTCACCGCCCAGGCCACCGTGGACGGCGGGAACCTGCGCACCATCACTGACATGCAGACCCAGACCTCGGAATTCACCCCGGGCCCCGCCGGCACCGCCCACTTCACCGACCTCCCCGCCGGCGAGAAGGACATGGAGATCTGGCTCCCGCACGCGGAGATCACCGAGGTCATCGCCCTGCGCACCGACGCCCCCGTCGAGCCCGCCCCGGACAAGGGACGCCGGGTGTGGCTGCACCACGGCAGCTCCATCAGCCAAGGATCCAACGCCGTCTTCCCCAGCACCATCTGGCCCGCCCTGGCCGCCTCCGCAGGCGATGTGGAGCTGATCAACCTCGGATTCGGCGGCAGCGCACTGGTCGACCCGTTCACCGCCCGCGCGATGCGCGACACCCCCGCAGATCTGATCAGCGTCAAGCTCGGCATCAACGTCGTCAACAGCGACGCCATGCGCCTGCGCGCCTTCGCCCCCGCCATCCACGGCTTCCTCGACACCATCCGCGAGGGCCACCCCACAACCCCCTTGCTCCTGGTCTCCCCCATCCTGTGCCCGACCCACGAGAACACCCCCGGACCTCTCATGCCGGACCTCTCCAGCGGAACCCTGAAGTTCAAGGCCACCGGCGATCCGGCCGAGACCGCCGCCGGACGGCTGACGCTCACGATCGTCCGCGACGTCCTGGCCGACACCGTCAAGCAGCGGTCCGCCGAAGACCCCAACCTCCACTACCTCGACGGACTCGACCTCTACGGCGAGAGCGACCACGACGAGTTCCCCCTGCCGGACGCGATCCACCCCAGCCCCGAAGGACACCGCCGCATCGGCGAGAACTTCGCCAAGCTCGTCTTCGCAAACAACGGGCCCTTCGCCATCACGACTGGGTGACCCGGATGACCCGTACCCGGCGGGGAGAGCGTGATGGCCGGCTCCCCCGTACCGCACCACCCCGTAGGCGAACAGGACTCGGCCACACATTCCGGGGCCACCCCTCCTAGTCACCGTCCTCGGGCGCGTCCGGGTCACGGAAGGGTCGCAGCCCCTGGCCTGGGCCGCCGGCGATGATGTTGAGGAAGAAGAAACCGCCTCCACCGGGCTCGTGGGCACCTGGGTGAACGTCCCGTACGCCTCGGCCTGCTCGTCAGTCCGAAACTCCCCCGGTACGAAGCAGACCGTAGCCGGCGCAGGCTCGTCGGCGATCGCCCGTGAGGCCCGGCGACCGCGGAGTGCAGAGGAGCCCGCATGGTCCCACTCGGGCCAGGCCCTCGCAGCAGCGCAGCCCTACCGCCCACACCCGCCGCGCGCTGCCTCGCCGCCCGTCCCCAGTCGATCCGCAGCTCATATTTTGCGCCAGGGTATTGACCGATCATTCATTCGATCTCATCCTGAATGAATCTATGCAGGCCGGATCCGTGGAAGAGGGCATACCTATGACAGGCGTGGTCGAACAACGCTCGATCGATGTCGTCCCCGATGCCGAACGGCACGGCAACGCGTTCAGCCAGTTCACCCTCTGGCTGGGCGCCAATCTCCAGATCACCGCGGTCGTCACCGGCGCACTCGCCGTCGTCTTCGGCGCGGACGCCTTCTGGTCGATCATCGGCCTGCTGCTCGGCAACCTGCTCGGCGGCGCCGTGATGGCTCTGCACTCCGCCCAGGGTCCCCGCCTGGGCCTCCCACAGATGATCTCCAGCCGGGCCCAGTTCGGCGTCCGCGGAGCCGTCGTCCCGCTGGCCCTGGTCATCGTCATGTACGTCGGCTTCTTCGCCAGCGGCAGCGTGCTCGCCGGGCAGGCGGTCGGCGAACTCACCCACCTCGGCGACACCACGGGCATCGTCATCTTCGCCCTCGTCACCGCGGCCACCACGCTCGTCGGCTACCGGCTCATCCACACCCTGGGGCGGGTGGCCAGCATCGTGTGCGCACTGGCCTTCGTCTACCTCGGAATCCGCCTCCTGCAGCGCGCCGACCTGACCACCCTCCTCGCCGACCGCTCCTTCCACCTGCCGCTGTTCCTCCTCGCCGTCTCCCTCTCCGCCTCCTGGCAACTCGCCTTCGGCCCGTACGTCGCCGACTACTCGCGCTATCTGCCCCGCACCACCTCACCTCGCGCCACCTTCTGGTGGACCCTCGGCGGCTCGGCCCTCGGCTCCCAGTGGTCCATGACATTCGGCGCGCTCGCGGCGGCCGCGGCCGGCAGCGCCTTCGTCGACAACCAGGTCGGCTACGTCGTCGGTCTGGGCGGCGCCGGCCTGGCGGCCTCGTTCCTGTACTTCGTCATCGCCCTGGGCAAGCTGACGGTGAACGTGCTCAACACCTACGGCGGATTCATGTCGGTGGTCACCGGCATCAGCGGTTTCCGCCGGCAACGCGAACTGTCCACACGCGCCCGCGCCGCCTACATCGCGGGAATCATGATCGCGGGAACCACGGTCGCCCTCCTGGGCAAGGACAGCTTCCTGTCCTCCTTCAAGGACTTCCTGCTCTTCCTGCTCACCGCGTTCACCCCCTGGTCGGCGATCAACCTGGTGGACTACTACCTGATCGCCAAGGAGCGCTACGACCTGCCCGCCCTCAGCGACCCGCACGGCCGCTACGGTGCCTGGCGCGTCAAGGCACTCGTCGTCTACGGAACAGGCCTCCTGGCCCAGCTGCCGTTCCTGGCCACCAGCTTCTACACCGGCCCGCTGGTGGCGCCACTCGGCGGCACGGACATCTCCTGGATCGTCGGCCTGGTCGTACCGGCCGCCCTCTACTGGCTCGCGGCCCGTCGGGACACCGCTCACGTACCGGACCGTATGATCACCGGCGCCGAGACGGGGACAAGGACCGGGTCCCCCTCCCCCACCCCCATGAGCTGAGCCCGGCGGAGGCGAACCGAGAGCCGCGCGAACACGGTTTCGACTCCTGGCGCTGCGGCGTGCGGGAAGACCAGCACGGGGGCCGGCAGCGAGGGGTTTGCTCCACCGTGCGGTGCCCCAGCCGCCGGCTGAACTTCGCGAGGAAGCCGGCGGAGAGCGGCGGCCAGCCCCAGAAGCCGTCTGAGGAAGCGAGTCAGGCGAGTTCGCAGCAGGTGCGAGCACCGGTGCTCGCGCCGTGCACGTCACGCAGCATTGGTTCGGAGTCCCGGATGGCACGCAACACCTGCGGGTCGAGGTCGGCGGTGATCAGCCCTGCCTGATCCGTGCCGGCCTCGGCAAGCGGCCGCCCGTCGGGGCCCCAAATGGCGCTGGCTCCGCAAGTCCTCCACCCCCCGGTGGTACCGATGTGGTTGGCCAGCACGGCGTAGCAGGTGTTGTCCAGAGCTCGTGCGGGGAACCAAGTGCGCGACTCGTGATAGCCGTTGCCGACGCTGAACAGGGCGCCGACGACGTAGGCGTGACAGCCGTCCAGCGCCGCCGCACGTGCGTGCTCGGGAAAGCCAGAGTCATAGCAGATGCCCAACCCCAGGCGCCAGCCGTCGAGCTGGAGGGTGCAGCCGGCCTCGCCTTGGCGATAGATCTCGCGTTCCGACCTGAACAGATGCTGCTTGTCGTAGCGGGTGACGAGCTCGCCGTTCGCATCGATGACCAGTGCCGACACGTACAGATCGCCCTGGTCGTGGAACGCGGCACCGACGACGGCAACCGTGCCGGTCTCCCGGCAGGCGTCGGCGACGGGGTCCAGTCGTGGGTCGCCGGGCTGCACCGCGCATCTCAAGGGGTCGGCCTGGATGAGGTCGGGTTCATAGCCGCTGAGGAACTTCTCCGCAAAGACCACGAGCCGGGCCCCGGCCTGGGCGGCGTCACGGACCATGGCCGCCACGGTGGCCGCGTTCGTTTCGATGTCACCGGCCTCGGCCCGGGCCTGTGCGGCAGCTATGCGGATCGGGCGCGAGGGAAGCGGATGGGTCCGGCGGTGGGCCGCGAGTTCTGTCACGGATCTTCACCCTACCGCCACTGTGTCCCGCACCGGTCGCGTGCGCCCTCGACCCCTCGACGGCGGCGAGATCGGCGGTCCGGCCGGCCGAAGGTGAGCCGATGTCCGAATGTTCATGCTGTCGCAAGCCGTCGAACACCCGTGGAGCAGACGATCACACCAGCCCGGTATCCGAGAACTCGGGCCGTCGGGCGGGTCAGGCCGGGGAATCGTGTCCCGGCTCGTACGTCCCGTTCTCCGGGGCGCCGCCGGCCAAGGCGGTGGACCGCGAGGGCCAGGGGTGACCCGCCGACGGACGACGCCCGAGCACGACGCAGAGGTTGACCTTGACGACCGACAACAACCAGCGGACTCTGCCGTCCCCGGCACAGCTTCGGACGGTCGTCGCACCGGCGCCGGCGGTCGTCGCCCAGCCCAGGCCCCGCAGTGCGGTCGCCATGTCAGCGGCGGGCGTCACGCTGTTCGCCCTGGTGGGCGCCAGCGCCCCCAATCACAACACACTCACGGTGCCCATCACCTGGCTCGCGCTGCCGGCGATGTCCGACGCCCTCTCCCAGACGGTCACCACGGCGGCCGTCGTCCTCTCCTGCCTCGGCACCCTCGGCATGCTCAACGCCCGTCGGCACGGCTGGAGCCCCGACCCCCGCGTCCTCTTCCGGTCGGGCGCCCTCGCGGTGCTCGTCGTCGCCGACCTCACCCCGGTCGGCTCTTCCGACACGGCCAGTTACGCGGCGTACGGCCGCATCGCCGCGCTCGGCGGTGACCCGTACCTGACGTCCCCGGCCCAACTGGGAGCCCCCTACGCCGATCTCGTGGCCGTCGCCTGGCATGACACTCCCTCCGTGTACGGACCGGTCGCGACGTGGTGGCAGGCCGCGGCGGCGTTCGTCGGCGGGGAGCGGCCATGGCTGACGATATGGGTCCTGATGCTGGCCGGCGCGGGCGTGTTCCTGGTCACGGGCCGTCTGCTGATCCGCACTGCGGACGATCCCGTCCGGGCCGGGCTGCTGTGGGTCGCCAACCCTCTCCTGATCGGTGTGCTGGTCGCAGGCGGGCATCTGGACACCATCGTCGCCTCTCTCACCGTGTGCGCGATCCACTTCGCCCGCAGAACCCCCTGCCTGCGTCACGACCTGATCATCGGTGGGCTGGTCGGCCTGGCCTGCTGCGTCAAGATCAGTGCGGCCCTGCTCGGCGTCGCACTGGCCTGGCCGCTGCTGCGCGCGGGAGCCTGGCGGCGAGCCGTCCTGCAGACCTCGGTGGCCACGCTGACCGTCGTACTCCTCTACAGCGTGTACGGCCTGCATGCTCTCGAACCGCTCTCCGCCGCCTCACAGATGGTCTCGTCTCCGTCGTTGTGGACCGTGTTCGAACGGCTGGGAAGCGAACTTCTGGGACCCGGTGCGACCGAGACGGTCATCCGCCTGCTCTGGCCGCCCCTGATGCTCGCGCTGGCCTGGGCTCTGCACCGCCGTACACCGGCGGACTGTCCACCCGTCGTGGCCGTACCGTTCGCGCTCGCCTTCGCCTGGGTTCTCACGGCTCCGTGGTCGATGCCCTGGTACGCGGCTCTCGCCTGGGCCCCGGCGGCGCTGTCTCCCCAGGGCCGCCTCACCGGGTACCTCGTCGCCACCACGGCGGTCCTCGCCCTGGTCCACAACAGCGGCGGACACGGCTGGACCGCATGACGTGCCTCGCGGCATCGAGCACAGACCCGGGGCGGCGGAGGCATCTTCGCACTGCGTATCAGGGAAGGTGCTCTGATCAACCTCACGAGGGAGGGCGCGCGGCCGCCCTCGACCGTCCGGTGAACTCAGGGCGAATTCTCGGCCATGGATTGCTCCGGATGGCTGATCGTTCCTGCGCCCCTGCCTAGCATGAGTCGATCAGAACGGCACACCCGGGAGGCCCGGAATGCAAGTGGCCGGCCTCGCACACAGGCCGCTCCGCGTGTGGGGTGCGCTCATCGCACTCCTTGCCTTCGCCACGGTGGGAGCCGTACTGCTCCCGCACACATCGCACCGGTCACCCACGACCGGCGACGGACTGCGGCACGCCACCATCGAGGTGTCACCCGGCCTTTGCGGGCAGGGATGGCGGAGCCCCGCCGCCGGCCTGCAGGTGTTCGATCTCCACAACACCTCGGACGGTGCCACCGAGGTCTACCTCGAAGACCCCGCGAGCCAGGTCGTGTACGGCGAGGTGGAGGGCATCGGGCCTGGTGTGACTCGGTCGTTGACCGTCCGTCTGGGCGAGGGCACGTACGCCTTCAGGTGTGTGCCCGACGACGCCGACGCCACCACCGGCCCCCGCGTCCATGTCACTTCGGGGCGCCGCGGACCAGGTGCCGCCCCGGTCACGGAGCACGACCTGATCCCGCCGGCCATCGCCTATCAGAAGTGGGTCGGCGGCGGCCTCTCCGAGGTCGTCCGGCTCACGTCGAAGCTCCAGCAGGCAATCGACCGCGGTGACCTCGCCGGCGCCAGGTCGGCCTGGCTGCCGGCCCATCTGGAGTACGAACGGCTGGGGGCGGCGTACGACGCCTTCGGTGACGCCGACGCACGGATCAACGGTACGGACGCGGGGCTGCCGGGCGGGGCGCACGACAGGGACTTCGCCGGTTTCCACCGCGTCGAGTACGGGCTGTGGCACGGCCAATCCGCCGACAGCCTGCGCGGTCCCACGGCAGCCCTGCTCAAGTCGGTGACCGGGCTTCGCGACAGCTGGGCGCAGGCCCGGATGGACCCCGCCCAGTTGGGTCTGCGGGCTCACGAGATCCTGGAGAACACCGTGCAGTTCGAGCTGACCGGCCGCACCGACTACGGCAGCGGAAGCAACCTCGCCACCGCCCGCGCCAACCTCGACGGCACCCGGCAGGTGCTGTCCCGCCTGCGGCCGCTGCTGACCGCCAGGTACGCCGGTCTGCCGGCCCTCGACCAGGACCTGGACCGCGCCCAGCACACCCTCGACGGCTTCCGGCACGCCGGCCGCTGGCTCGGGCTGGACCATCTGACTCGCGCCCAGCGGGAGCGGACGGACGCCGTCCTCGGGGACCTGGTGGAGCGGCTGGCCTCCGTGGCCACGCTGTGCGACCCCCGGAGGACGGCATGACGGGCACACAACGCGGCGAGGGGGTTCGCAGGCGGGGCTTCCTGCGCAGTGCGGCCCTGGCGGGTGCCGGGCTCGCCACCGGCGGGGCCGCCGCCCCCGGAACCACGACCACCACCCCTGCTGCCGTCGCGCCGTTCCACGGCATCCGTCAGGGCTCCGTGCTCGCGCCGTCGCGACGCACGTGCGTGTTCGTCTCCCTGGACGTCACCGCGGAGAACCGCGCGGAGCTGACCGACGTGCTGCGCACGCTCACCGACCGGGCGCGGTTCCTCACCTGCGGCGGCATACCCGAGCCGGTCGGCATCACCGGCCCGGCCGCCGACTCCGGCCTCCTGGGCGGCCGGCTGCCCTCCGGCCAACTGGCCGTGACCGTCGGCGTCGGCGCCTCGCTGTTCGACGACCGCTTC
>NZ_BNBC01000029.1:54546-126885 GCF_014654675.1 Streptomyces spiralis | reverse complement strand
ACCGAGCGCCGGTTCCCTTCTGCCCGGGAGTCCCACGCGTCCTCCCCGCGGCGCTCACGGTATCTCCCTAGGCCCGCCGGCGATACGGGTGTGCGTCGGCGTGTCCGGCGCCGAGCTGCCGGGGCGGGACTTCCGTGCGTCCGGCACGGCGGCGCGTACGCGCCGATCCGGGCCGTACGCGCGCGACACGCGTAGCGCGGCGCGCGACACGCGTGGCGAGCTGGGTCTTCGGGCGCGGCCCTACATCTAGTGGTTGGATGGCTACAGCGGCCCACAAGTTGTGGTCCCCGGGTCTTCGGGGTCCGGATCATCGCCTATGCTTGGGGCTGCTTCGCGGGGCCCATGGGGCCTGGCGAGGCTATCGAGTCTGCTGTGAGGAGGGTTGGAGTCCATGCACTGCCCCTTCTGCAGGCACCCCGACAGCCGCGTCGTCGACAGCCGTACGACGGACGACGGCACGTCCATCCGCAGGCGCCGCCAGTGCCCCGAGTGCTCCCGACGGTTCACGACCGTGGAGACGTGCTCGCTGATGGTGGTCAAGCGGTCCGGAGTCACCGAGCCGTTCAGTCGTACCAAGGTCATCAACGGCGTGCGCAAGGCGTGCCAGGGACGGCCTGTCACGGAGGACGCGCTCGCGCAGCTCGGCCAGCGGGTCGAGGAGGCGGTACGCGCGAGCGGATGCGCCGAGGTGGCCGCCCACGAAGTGGGACTGGCCATACTCGGTCCCTTGCAGGAGCTCGACCTCGTCGCCTATCTGCGGTTCGCGTCCGTGTACCGGGCGTTCGACTCGCTCGAGGACTTCGAGGCCGCCATCGCGGAACTCAGGGAAGCCACGCGACGCCCCGCCGCGGAGCAGGAGGACGGCGACGGCGCCGTCGCGGGGAGCCAGGAAGACGACCGCGGGCGCGGTGGGACGGCCGAGGTCCCCGTGCCCGCACGCGCCGCCGACTGATCGGCGGGCGGGTCCGGACCACTGGTCCGGGTCCGGCTCGGCGGCGGCGAGGAAGACGGCTGCGGGTGGCGGCGACGCAGGTGCCCGCAGCACCAGACAGAACACCGTGTCTCCGGAACATCGGGGCACTTCAGGGCGTTTTCGCCCGTACAGGGAGGCGGCATGACAGAGACGGCGAGCGGTCCGGCACGAGGTTCCCGAGCCAAGGGCTCCAAGGCGGGGAACAAGGGACTGCACATCGAGCGCATCCACACCACCCCGGGCGTGCACCCGTACGACGAGGTGGCCTGGGAGCGCCGTGACGTCGTCATGACCAACTGGCGCGACGGCTCGATCAACTTCGAGCAGCGTGGCGTCGAGTTCCCCGACTTCTGGTCGGTGAACGCGGTCAACATCGTCACCAGCAAGTACTTCCGCGGTGCCGTCGGCACCCCGCAGCGTGAGACCAGCCTGAAGCAGCTGATCGACCGCATCGTGAAGACGTACCGGAAGGCCGGCGAGGACAACAAGTACTTCGCCTCGCCCGCCGACGCCGAGATCTTCGAGCACGAGCTGGCCTACGCCCTCCTGCATCAGATCTTCAGCTTCAACAGCCCCGTCTGGTTCAACGTCGGCACGCCGCAGCCCCAGCAGGTCTCCGCCTGCTTCATCCTGTCCGTCGACGACTCCATGGAGTCGATCCTCGACTGGTACAAGGAAGAGGGCATGATCTTCAAGGGCGGCTCCGGCGCCGGCCTGAACCTCTCCCGCATCCGCTCCTCCAAGGAACTGCTCTCCTCCGGCGGCAACGCCTCCGGTCCCGTCTCCTTCATGCGTGGCGCCGACGCCTCCGCCGGCACCATCAAGTCCGGTGGTGCCACCCGCCGTGCCGCCAAGATGGTCATCCTCGACGTCGACCACCCCGACGTGGAGGACTTCATCGAGACCAAGGTCAAGGAGGAGGAGAAGATCCGCGCCCTGCGCGACGCGGGCTTCGACATGGACCTGGGCGGCGACGACATCACCTCCGTCCAGTACCAGAACGCCAACAACTCCGTCCGCGTGAACGACGAGTTCATGAAGGCGGTCGAGCAGGGCGGGAAGTTCGGCCTGCGTGCCCGCATGACCGGCGAGGTCATCGAGGAGATCGAGGCCAAGTCCCTCTTCCGCAAGATGGCCGAGGCCGCTTGGGCGTGCGCCGACCCGGGCATCCAGTACGACGACACGATCAACCACTGGCACACGTGCCCGGAGTCCGGCCGGATCAACGGCTCGAACCCCTGCAGCGAGTACATGCACCTGGACAACACGTCCTGCAACCTCGCCTCGCTGAACCTGATGAAGTTCCTGAAGGACGACGGCAAGGGCAACCAGTCCTTCGACGTCGAGCGCTTCTCCCAGGTCGTCGAGCTGGTCATCACCGCGATGGACATCTCCATCTGCTTCGCGGACTTCCCGACCCAGAAGATCGGCGAGAACACCCGCGCCTTCCGTCAGCTCGGCATCGGCTACGCCAACCTCGGTGCCCTGCTGATGGCGACCGGCCACGCCTACGACTCCGACGGCGGCCGCGCCCTCGCCGGTGCCATCACCTCCCTGATGACCGGCACCGCCTACAAGCGCTCCGCCGAGCTGGCCGCGGTCGTCGGGCCGTACGACGGCTACGCCCGCAACGCCCAGCCGCACCAGCGCGTCATGAAGCAGCACGCCGACGCCAACGCCCGGGCCGTCCGCATGGACGACCTGGACACCCCGGTGTGGGCCGCCGCCACGGAGGCCTGGCAGGACGTGGTGCGTCTCGGCGAGAAGAACGGTTTCCGTAACTCCCAGGCGTCCGTCCTCGCCCCCACCGGCACCATCGGCCTGGCCATGTCCTGCGACACCACCGGTGTCGAGCCCGACCTCGCCCTGGTCAAGTTCAAGAAGCTGGTCGGCGGCGGCTCGATGCAGATCGTCAACGGCACCGTGCCGCAGGCCCTGCGCCGCCTGGGCTACCAGGAGGAGCAGATCGAGGCGATCGTCGCCCACATCGCCGAGCACGGCAACGTGATCGACGCCCCCGGCCTCAAGCACGAGCACTACGAGGTGTTCGACTGCGCCATGGGTGAGCGGGCCATCTCCCCGATGGGCCACGTCCGCATGATGGCCGCCATCCAGCCGTGGATCTCCGGTGCCATCTCCAAGACGGTCAACATGCCGGAGTCGGCGACCGTCGAGGAGGTCGAGGAGATCTACTACGAGGCGTGGAAGCTCGGCGTCAAGGCGCTGGCGATCTACCGCGACAACTGCAAGGTCGGCCAGCCGCTGTCCGCCAAGACGAAGGACTCGGAGAAGAAGACCGAGGCCGTCGAGGAGCCGCAGGCCAAGGTCGAGAAGGTGGTCGAGTACCGCCCGGTCCGCAAGCGCCTTCCGAAGGGTCGTCCCGGCATCACCACGTCCTTCACCGTCGGCGGCGCCGAGGGCTACATGACCGCCAACTCCTACCCGGACGACGGTCTCGGCGAGGTCTTCCTGAAGATGTCCAAGCAGGGCTCGACCCTCGCGGGCATGATGGACGCCTTCTCCATCGCGGTCTCCGTCGGCCTCCAGTACGGCGTGCCCCTGGAGACGTACGTCTCGAAGTTCACCAACATGCGCTTCGAGCCGGCGGGCATGACCGACGACCCGGACGTGCGGATGGCGCAGTCGATCGTCGACTACATCTTCCGCCGCCTGGCGCTGGACTTCCTGCCCTTCGAGACGCGCTCCGCGCTCGGCATCCACTCCGCCGAGGAGCGCCAGCGTCACCTGGAGACCGGCTCCTACGAGCCGATCGACGAGGACGTCGACGTCGAGGGTCTGGCCCAGTCGGCGCCCCGGCAGACCGACCTGAAGGCCGTCGCCGCGCCGAGGCCCGAGGCCGAGGCGGCCAAGCCCGCCCCGAAGCAGGCGCACACCAGCGCCGAGCTGGTGGAGATGCAGCTGGGCATCCAGGCGGACGCCCCGCTGTGCTTCTCCTGCGGCACCAAGATGCAGCGGGCCGGCTCCTGCTACATCTGCGAGGGCTGCGGCTCGACCAGCGGCTGCAGCTGAGCCGGCTGATCTGACGGAAACGTCGTGAGGTAAGGGGCGTCGGCCACGGCCGACGCCCCTTACCCGTGCTCACCGTTACCGGCTGCGACCGCGGCGCACGTGTATCGGCTACGACGGACGCGCGCGGCCCATGTGGCGGGTGAACGTCGCCGGATCGTCCTCGAAGCCGTGGACGCCGGGGCGGAAGGCCCAGTCGCCGGACCCGTCCCGCGCGAACTCCGCGACGGTGGCCGCCGTCGCGCCCAGGACACCGCCGAAGTCGTCATCGGCGAGGACGGTGTACCCCTCACGGACGCGCAGCCCCGGATTCAGCACGTTCACGAACGTGCGGTGCGCGGTGCGCTGCTGGATCACGACACCCACCACCACGCGCGCGTACCGCTCGGCGAGCCGGTCGAGCTCCAGCGTCATGACCTCGTCCCAGCCGAAGCCCTGGCCGTCCCGGCTGTCCCGGTCGAGGTAGATCGTGCCGTCCGGTGAGCGGCTGTCGAAGTGGACCAGGTACGCCGGAGCGCCGTACGGGTCGCCGGCCTCATAGGTGGCGGCCACGAGGTCCAGGTCGGTGGGTGGCGCTCCCGCCGGACTCGGATCCCACCTGAGCGCGACCTCGACCTTGCGGATCCCCTTGCTGAGCCCGCTCACCGGACTCCCCCTTCCCGGTCCCCTTGCGCCCTTTCCTGCCTCAACTTCCGGCTCGTGGGCGCTCGTTGTCCATCGTGCCACGCGCGCGGGGCCGCCTGCGCGGGCGCTGTCCCCACGAGAGTGACCGACGCCACGCCCCTGGGCCTTACCATGGCGCGGTGCTGGTCAAGTGGATTCGCTGCACCGTGGTGGACCGCCGGGGCTTCGAGCGGGGGCAGCGGAAGTGGGCGGGGCTTCTGGGGGAGCCGGGGTTTCGGGGGCAGGGGGGTGGCTGGAGCCGGGGGCGGCAGGGGGTGGCACACATCTTCGCCTTCTGGGAGAGCCGTGCCTTCTACGACTCCTTCATGGCCCGCTCCCACGACCGCCTGGCAGCTGCCCAGGCCGGTACCTTCAAGGATGCCCAGGTCCGGCTGTTCGACCACCGGTTCGACGTGAAGACGGGGTTCCAACCGCGTTTCACGGACGCCGACCTGCTGCGGGTGGCGCTCTGCCGCGTCCACGAGGAGCGCGCCGAACACTTCACGCTGATGCAGGAGAAGGTCTGGAACCCGGCGATGGCCGGATCGCCCGGCATGATCCGCGGCCTGTTCGGGGAGGCGCCGGGCAACGAGTTCCTGGTGCTGTCGATGTGGCAGTCGTCCGCCGAACACGGCAAGTACCGCACGGAGCGTGTGGAACGCCTCGCACTGCGCGCCCAGACCGAGGCCGACATCGCGGCCCTCACGGGCGACATCGTGGACCTGGAACCCGCCTGGACCGTGTGATGCGCCGCGTGCCGTGCCGCACGGTGCCCTACCGGGGCGGCGTGTGCCGTGTGTGGCCCATGATGCACGTTACGTGTGACGTACGCCGTATGAGGGCCGCTGGAGTCTTCGATCGGCCCTCACCCGATCTAGTGTTTTGGCATGGCACGACCACGGCGCATCGTCCTTGTCCGGCACGGCGAGTCAACGGGCAATGTTGATGACACCGTGTACGAGCGCGAGCCCGACCACGCGCTTGCCCTGACCGAACGAGGCCGGCAGCAGGCCGAGCAGGCGGGCAAGGAGCTGCGCGAGCTGTTCGGACGGGAGCGGGTGAGCGTGTACGTCTCTCCCTACCGCCGCACGCACGAGACCCTCCGAGCCTTCCACCTCGATCCGGATCTCATACGGGTGCGGGAGGAGCCGCGACTGCGCGAGCAGGACTGGGGCAACTGGCAGGACCGCGACGACGTCCGTCTCCAGAAGGCATACCGGGACGCCTACGGTCACTTCTTCTACCGCTTCGCCCAGGGCGAGTCCGGGGCCGATGTGTACGACCGGGTGGGGAACTTCCTGGAGAGCCTCTTCCGCAGCTTCGAGGACCCCGGCCACCCGCCCAACGTGCTTCTGGTGACCCACGGCCTGGCGATGCGGCTCTTCTGCATGCGGTGGTTCCACTGGACCGTCGCCGAATTCGAGTCGCTGTCCAATCCGGGGAACGGCGAGATGCGGATGCTCGTTCTCGGGGACGACGGCAAGTACACCCTGGACCGTCCGTTCGAGCGCTGGCGGGATCCGGAGCCGTACGGGATCACTGGATAGAGTGGCTGAGCAATGACCTTCGACTCCTCTCCCGGCGGGCGCCTGGAGCGCGCCCTGGCCGGCCTGCGCGGACTCTCGGTGGGGGACGCGCTGGGCTCGCAGTTCTTCGTACCGGCGAACTATCCGCTGCTCAAGCGCCGCGAGCTGCCGTCCGGCCCGTGGCAGTGGACGGACGACACCGAGATGGCCTGCTCCGTGGTCGCCGTCCTGGCCGCACACCACCGCATCGACCAGGACGCCCTGGCCCTCTCCTTCGCCCGGCACCACGACTTCGACCGGGGATACGGTCCCGCGGTCAACCGCCTGCTGCGCCTCGTCCGGGAGGGCGGGGACTGGCGGGAGCTCGCTGCCGCACTCTTCAAGGGCCAGGGATCCTGGGGCAACGGCGCCGCGATGCGGATCGCCCCCCTGGGCGCCTGGTATGCGGACGACCCGGAGCAGGCCACTCATCAGGCGGAGATCTCGGCCTACCCCACCCATCAGCACCGCGAGGCCGTCGTGGGTGCCATGGCCGTCGCCGCGGCCGCCGCGCTGGCCGCCGCGGAGGGCGGGCCGCCGAGCGCGGACGCACTGCTCGACGGCGTCATCGCCCTCGTGCCGGCCAGGAGCGCCGTCGGCGCGGGCCTGCGCCGCGCCCGCGACATGCTCGACTACGGCGACGCGGCCACGGTCGCGGCCGTCCTCGGCTGCGGCCGGCGCACCACGGCCCACGACACGGTGCCCTTCGCGCTCTGGTCGGCCGCGCGGAGCCTCGGGGACTTCGAGGGCGCCTTCTGGACGACCGCCCAGGTCGGCGGGGACATGGACACCACCTGCTCCATCGTGGGCGGTGTGCTGGCCTCGGCGAAGGCGGGGGTGCCGCCGGCCGAGTGGGTGCGGCGCACGGAGTCGCTGCCCGACTGGGTGCCGGCATCGGACTGACCGATCCGGGAACTCTCCGTGTTCGCTGGGAACTCTGCGTGACCACTGCCCGTTGTACCGGCATCGGCTTTCGCGTCGCATGGACGTGCCGGTGCCGGTGGCAGCAGGGGAGGGGTGCGTGGGGGCGGTCATGTGGTGGTCGTGGGTTCTGGTCGTCGTGCCGCTCGTCGCGGCCGCCGTGGCCGGGTGGTGGCCGGTTTCTCCGTTCACCCCTTCCGGCTGCGGGTGGACGCGGCGCTCGGACCGGCCGGGTGGTCTCGGACATACCCCTGTGCCGTCCGGGGGTGAACGGTCCCGGCCAGTCCGCGCCGTCCTCCCGTCAGCCCATTCCGGGACCCGCCGTTCCGGCCAGCGCGGCCAGGTCGCTCTTGCGGACGCGTATGACCAGACCGGCGGTGATCAGCGCGAGCACGGCCATCGCCGCGGCCGGTACGAACGCGGTCGAGATGCCGTGGGCCAGGACGTCGTGGCCCCACGGAGCGGGCAGCTGATGGCTCTTGGCGAACGCGGCCTTCTGCTCCGCCGAAGCATCGGCGAGGAACTTCGGCAGCTGCTGCTTGGCCTCGTCCGTGCTGGCCGAGCCGAACACCGTGGTGAGGATGGACAGTCCGAGCGAACCGCCCACCTGCTGGGTCGCGTTGAGCAGGCCGGAGGCGGCGCCCGCCTCGTGCTGGGCGACCCCCGAGACAGCGGTGACCGTGACGGTCACGAAGTTCAGGCCCATGCCGGCGCCGAAGACGAGCATCGGCCCGAGCACCCCGCCGAGGTAGGAGCTGTCGGGGCTGATGAAGGTCAGCCAGACGAGCCCGACCACCGCCAACGACGTGCCGGTGAGCATGAACGGCTTGGGGCCGAGCACCGGAAGGAACCGTTGCGACAGACCCGCACCCACCGCGATGGCGGCAGTGACCGGAAGGAAGGCCAGCCCGGCCTTGATGGGGCTGTACCCGAGCACGTTCTGCACGAAGAGGACGATGTAGAAGAACATGCCGAACATCGCCGCGGCCAGACTGAGCATGATGACGTACGTGCCCGACCGGTTGCGGTCGGCGAACATCCTCAGCGGTGTGATCGGCTCCTTGGCACGCCGCTCGGTGAGCGCGAAGGCCAGCAGCAGGACCACGGCGGCGGCGAAGGATCCGACCGTCAGGCCGTCCCGCCAGCCGTCCTCCGACGCTCGGATGAAGCCGTAGACGAGGGCGGCCATGCCCGTCGTCGAGGTCAGCGCGCCCGCGATGTCGAAGCGACCCGGGTGCCGTTCGGACTCGGCGATGTACCGGGGCGTGAGCAGGGCGATCAGTACGCCGATGGGCACGTTGACGAACAGCACCCAACGCCAGTCCAGCCACTCGGTGAGCATGCCGCCGGCGAGCAGGCCGACGGCGCCGCCGCCGGCGGAGACGGCCGCGAAGACGCCGAAGGCCCGGTTCCGCTCAGGTCCTTCGGGGAACGTGGTCGTGATGAGCGCCAGCGAGGTCGGCGAGGCTATCGCGCCGCCCACGCCCTGCAGGGCCCGTGCCGCCAGCAACTGCCACGGCTCCTGGGCCAGTCCACCCAGCAGGGAGGCGAAGGTGAACAGCAGGATGCCGGTCATGAACACCCGCCGGCGTCCGAGGATGTCACCGGCTCGGGCGCCCAGGAGCAGCAGGCCGCCGAAGGTGAGTGTGTACGCGCTGACCACCCAGGTGAGGTCGGTCGTGCTGAACTGGAGCGCGTCTTGAATGTGCGGGAGTGCGATGTTCACAATCGTCGCGTCGAGTACCACCATGAGTTGGCAGGCCGCGATGACGGCGAGCGCGATGCCGGGGTGCCCCTCCCGGCGGGCCGCACCCGGTTTCTGGTCCTGAATCAACTGAGAGGTTGTCACTATGGGTCCCCCACAACGGGCTTAGTGAACGGAGCCGTTCACTACCGCGTCAACGGTAGTGAGTCCCCGCTAGAGAACGCAAGCGTTCACTTTGCGGCTTCGTCCTGCGGCGTGTCCCCTCGCCGCCCCGCCCCCCGAAAACCCCCGCTCACCGCTCGTTGGAGACGACAGATGGTTACCTCGCGCTGGACGGCCGCCCCCGCTCGGGCCGCCGGTCCTCGTCGGCGCGGCGCCGTGCTGGAGCGCGCGATCCTCGACGCCGCGCTGGAACAGCTCGGCACGGTCGGATGGAAAGGCCTCACCATGGAGGGCGTGGCCACCGGAGCCCAGACCGGGAAGGCCGCCGTCTACCGCCGCTGGCCGTCCAAGGAGGACCTCGTGGCGGACGCCCTTCAGGCCGGACTGCCGCGCGTCGAGGAGGCGCCGGACCTGGGAAGCGTGCGCGAGGACCTGCTGGCGCTCTGCCGGCTGGCTCGTGACGCCATGTTCTCGCGCTCCGGCTCGGCGCTTCGCGCAGTGATTCACGAATGCGACCCGGACCAGGCGGAACGCTTCCATGGAGTGATCTTCGACGGCGTCGTGGAGCCGACCATTCAGCTCCTCCGGGAAGTGATCACCCGTGGAATAGGGAGGGGTGAGGTGCGGCCCGACGCCGCGAACGGCTATGTCTTCGACGCCATCCCGGCCATGATGATGTACCGGTCGAAAATGTGCACGAGTGAATGGACCGACCAGGACCTCGAGGACATGATCGACCAGCTGATGGTCCCGCTGCTGCGTCCGACCGGACCCTGACCGCCGGGCCCCGCGGGTGGTGCGTCCGCGGGAGGAAACCGGGGTGTCGCGGCGGGATCCGGGCGGCGTAGGCTAAGGGCGCCATGCCGTACGAACCACCTACTCACACCGTCGAGCGCTCCCTCCGAGCCACGACCGGAGCGAAGGTCATTGCCGGTGTCGACGAGGTGGGGCGCGGCGCGTGGGCCGGGCCCGTCACCGTCTGCGCGGCGGTCACCGGACTGCGCCGGCCTCCCTTGGGCCTCACCGATTCCAAGCTGCTCACCATCAAGCGGCGCACCGAGCTCGACATGGAGCTGCGGAAGTGGGTCACGGCGTATGCCCTCGGGCATGCCTCGCCGGAGGAGATCGACGACCTGGGGATGACGGCCGCACTGCGGCTCGCGGCCGTGCGCGCCCTGGAGGGACTTCCCGTCCGTCCGGACGCGGTCATCCTCGACGGGAAGCACGACTACCTCGGCGCCCCCTGGATGGTTCGTACGGTCATCAAGGGTGACCAGTCGTGCGTGGCCGTGGCGGCGGCTTCGGTGATCGCCAAGGTTCACCGCGACAAAATGATGGCCGAACTGGGTATCGACCATGCAGACTTCGGGTTTGCGGCCAATGCCGGATACCCGTCGCCCGTGCACAGGGCCGCGCTGGAGGAGCGGGGACCCACCCCGTACCACCGGCTGTCGTGGGCGTATCTTGATGCGCTGCCCCGGTGGCGGCACCTCAAGAAGGCCCGTGCCTGGGCAGGTGGAGGCGTTCCGGAGATCGAGGGTCAGCTCGGCTTCGACTTCTGACGGTTCTGCTTGCCCCGATGGGCCACCCGCCCGCGTGAGCCGCACCAACGTTTGATAAATATCAGCCCATGCCTCTCATTCCCGAGGAGCCTCAGATTCACGAGAGTGCCCAGGGTCCCCGCGTCACTCCGGCCACCGGCCGCACCGCGCCGACCCCCCGTCCCGTACCAGGCCCCCGCCCCGCGGCCCCGCCGCGCCCCGGACGTCCCGGCCCCCTGCGGCCCGCGTCGCCGGTGCAACGTGCGCCGCGGGACGTGGCCGCGACCAAGCCCGGGCCCTCGGGTCCGGCTGCCCCCGCCGCCTCGGCGGCCCCGCAGATCCAGCTGATCCCGGCCTCGGCCGAGGGTGCGCTCGACGCGGCCGAGGAAGCGGTCGACCTGCTTCTCGAGTCGGGTCGTGCCCCCGGAGAGGTGCTGGTGATCACCACCGGTGACTCGCACCCCTGGGCCGCGCACGAGCTGTCCTTCGGTGAAGCGTCCTACTGGGCGCAGCACGACGCCGGCGACGACGTCTTCTACATGGACGCTGCCGTGGCCTCTCGTGCCGCCTCCCGTCCCGTGGTCGTGGTCGCCGTCAACGGCGGCACCGACGTCGCCGCTGCCACGGCCCTGCCTCTGGCACACTCCCGGGCCGGCGCGTTGTTGATCGTCTGTGGTGACCCCCAGAAGATCAACTCGGTGCTCGGCGCGGGCGTCTGAGTCGCCTCCGGCAGGTCCGGGTCGCCCGGCCTCCCGTCCGGGGCCGTGCACGGCGACAGCCGTCGCAGCGGGGTCACCGCGCGACGGCTGGTTCGGCGTGCCCGAAAGACGCGGCGGCCGGCTCTGTGCGGCGTGCCCGGACGCGAAAGGCCTGGGGCGGGGGCGGACGAGCGGAGCCGTGCCACTGGGGCGCTGCCCCGCATGCCTTGGCGCCGGCCCGTACGCCTTCATGCCGTCGGCGGCAGCGTCCGGCATCCTCGGCAGGCCCCGGTGAGCGTCGCTCGGGCTCGGGCACGGCTGCGGGGGCGTACGGCTCGAGCATCGCAGGTGTCGTACGGCTCGGATGCCGACGAGCAGCCCTGGAAACCCGGAGGCCGTCGGACCACCGCGTGTGTTCAGCGGGCTGCCACGCGGCGCAGCACTTCGGACGCGGCGCCCCCGGTGCGGGGCAGCGCGGGCGGCATCACGGTGCCGTCGAAGGGTTCGGGCGCGGAGCCGGCGTTCGGGCGGCGGCCGCCGCGGCCCTCGCCGAGCACCTGCCAGCCGTCCCGGGTCAGCGTGATGTACGCCCCGCAGCGCAGACCGTGCAGCGTGCAGGCGTCACGCAGGCCCCACATCCACGCGCCGTCCTCCTCCGTCCAACGCGCGTCGCCGTCGCGGCAGTAGAGCAGCACGGCGGTCCGCACCGGAGTGCGGCGCCGCAGGTCGTGCGGGATGACCCGACGCAACTGGGCGAGCAGCGCGTTGCGGAACATCCAGCCGTCGGCGGGCGCCGGACGGCGCACGAACGAGGCGCTCGCGCGCAGCCGCTCGTCCGGGTCGAGCACCGCGACGACGGCGGTGGCCGGCCCGGGGTGGTGCCGGGCGTGCAGTCCGCTGACGACCTCCCGCGGATTGCGCAGCAAAGGGATGCCCGCGGCGGCCCACTCCGCAGGCTCGAGCACGCGATGGGCGGAGGCGGCAGACGTCGACAACGATGCCGCCGATGAAGGAGCGAATCCGAAGGTCACGTTCCTCCCTTCGGCTACGCGCCCACGCACGGGCGGGGTCGGATTCGGGGGAGCGCACACCGCAGCAGAGCCCTACCGGACCACGGCCGAGCCGTGCGGGGAGCGGACTTCAATTCTTCCTGTCGAACTGGGATGCGGCAACGAGCAATTGGGGCCACCGACCGTTATCAGGTGACCCGTGTCTTATATCCCTACCCCGTGTGTCGTCGCGCGACGCCTGAGCAGCCGGTCCGACACGCTCGGTACGCGCCCGGTGCGCACTCGGCCCTGAACGGTGAGGACCTGCGACATCACCCCCCGGAACAGGCACCGACGGTGCCTTGTGAGCCGGTCGTCACGCGATGTGAAGTGGCCGATTGTCAGTGGCGTCGGGTTGCATGGGGGTATGGACGATCTGAAGCTCCGCGCCGAGGCCGACGCCATCCTCGCCGAACTGGTCGGTGACCCCGGGGCGTCGGCGCGGCTGCGGGAGGATCAGTGGCAGGCGGTGGCGGCTCTGGTGGAGGAGCGCCGCCGTGCTCTGGTGGTGCAGCGCACCGGCTGGGGCAAGTCCGCGGTGTACTTCGTCGCCACCGCACTGCTGCGCCGACGTGGATCCGGCCCCACGGTGATCGTCTCGCCGCTGCTGGCGTTGATGCGCAATCAGGTCGAGTCGGCGGCGCGGGCCGGTATCCGGGCGCGCACCATCAACTCGGCCAATCCGGAGGAATGGGACGCCATCCACGGGGAGGTCGAACGCGGCGAGACCGACGTCCTCCTCGTCAGCCCGGAACGCCTGAATTCGGTGGATTTTCGTGATCAACTGCTTCCCCGGCTCGCGGCCACCACCGGCCTGCTGGTGGTCGACGAGGCGCACTGCATCTCCGACTGGGGGCACGACTTCCGCCCCGACTACCGCCGGCTGCGGGCGATGCTGGCGGAGCTGCCGGCCGGTGTGCCGGTGCTGGCCACGACGGCGACGGCCAACGCGCGGGTCACCGCGGACGTGGCGGAGCAGTTGGGCACGGGTGCCGGTGAGGCCCTGGTGCTGCGCGGCCCACTGGACAGGGAGAGCCTGCGGCTCGGTGTGGTCCGGCTGCCGGACGCCGCGCACCGCCTGGCGTGGCTGGCCGAGCACCTGGACGAGCTGCCCGGCTCCGGGATCGTCTACGCGCTGACGGTGGCCGCGGCCGAGGAGGCCGCCGCCTTTCTGCGGCAGCGCGGCTTCCGGGTGGCCTCCTACACCGGGCGCACGGAGAACGCCGACCGGCTGCAGGCCGAGGCCGACCTGCTGGAGAACCGGGTCAAGGCGCTGGTCGCCACGTCGGCGCTCGGGATGGGCTTCGACAAGCCGGACCTGGGTTTCGTGGTGCACCTGGGCTCACCGTCCTCGCCGATCGCCTACTACCAGCAGGTCGGCCGCGCGGGTCGCGGTGTCGAGCACGCGGATGTACTGCTGCTGCCGGGCAAGGAGGACGAGGCCATCTGGCGCTACTTCGCCGATACAGCCTTCCCGCCAGAGTCGCAGGTCCGCCAGACCCTCTCGGCCCTCGCCGACGCGGGACGACCGCTGTCCGTGCCGGCTCTGGAGGCCCTCGTCGATCTCCGGCGCACCCGTCTGGAGGCCATGCTCAAGGTGCTCGACGTGGACGGTGCCGTGAAGCGGGTGAAGGGCGGGTGGATCTCCACCGGCGAACCATGGGTCTACGACTCCGAGCGGTACGCCCGGGTGGCGCGCCAGAGGGCGGCCGAGCGGCAGGCCATGCGCGACTACGCGAGCACGACCGGGTGCCGGATGGAGTTCCTGCGGCGGCAGCTGGACGACGAGGGGGCCGCCCCGTGCGGCCGTTGCGACAACTGCGCGGGGGCCTGGACCGATTCCTCCGTCTCGCCGGAGGCCCTGGCGGGGGCGGCGAAGGAACTGGATCGCCCGGGAGTGGAGATCGAGCCGCGCAGGATGTGGCCGACGGGTATGACCGCACTGGGCATCGACCTCAAGGGGCGCATCCCAGCCGGTGAGCAGTGCTCCACGGGGCGTGCCCTGGGGCGGCTCTCGGACATCGGCTGGGGCAACCGGCTGCGCCCGCTGCTGGCCGAGGGTGCGCCCGACGGCCCGGTCCCCGACGACGTGCTGCGGGCCGCCGTGGCGGTCCTCGCCGACTGGGCGCGCTCTCCGGGCGGCTGGGCGCCCGGCGTCCCGGACGCCTCGGCGCGGCCGGTAGGAGTCGTCGCTGTGCCGTCCCTGACCCGGCCGCACCTGGTCGGTTCCCTCGCCCAGGGCATCGCGTCCATCGGCCGCCTGCCCTTCCTGGGCGCCCTGGCGTACACCGCACCGAGCGGTGCGCACGCGGCACACCGCAGCAACTCCGCCCAACGCCTCAGGGCGCTGTCCGGCGCCTTCACCGTTCCTCAGGAGCTGGCTGCCGCCCTGGCCGGCTCGCCCGGTCCCGTCCTGCTCGTGGACGACTACACCGACTCCGGCTGGACCCTCGCCGTCACCGCTCGTCTCCTTCGTCGGGCGGGCAGTGAAGGCGTTCTTCCGTTGGTGCTTGCCGCGACTGCCTGAGCTTGCCCCGTTGGATGGGTTTCCTGGCGTGATGGGCCGAGTCGTTTGATGTGTCCCTGATGGGAGTTATCCACAGGCTCAAGCGGAGATCGGAGTTCCGCGAGATCGTCGACGCATGACGAATCACAGCGAAACGACCGGACCCTTCGGCAACGGCGACGTCTCCTACGGTGGACCCGGCTCCTACGAAGGACCCGGCCCCGAACACCAGGTCACCCTGCGCACCCCGGCCGAACTCGCGGACGCCCTGCCGTATCTGCTCGGGTACCGACCCGAGGACAGCATCGTGCTGGTCGCGCTGCACGACCAGGGCGGACGCGGCCGGTTCGGCGGCCGTGCCAGGCTGGGCATCCCTCCCCACACCGACGACTGGCCGTCGGCGGCCCGCCAGCTGGCACAGGGCCTGATCACGGGAGGCGAGCGCCGGGGCGTCAAGCCCGAACAGATGGTCGTGTTTCTGTGCCAGGAGCCCTCGGCGGGGGAGTCGGGGCGAGAGGTCATGGAGCGGCTGCGGCCGCTGGCCCAGAAGCTGCGCACGGAGTGCGGCCGCCTCGACGTTCCGGTGATCGAGGCGCTGTGCATCTCCGGCGGCCGCTTCTGGTCCTACTGCTGCCCGAACGACAGGTGCTGTCCCGACGAGGGACTGCCCATGGGGCTGCCCGGCACCTCCGTGCTGGCCGCCGCGGCGGCCTACGCCGGAATCCAGGTGCGGGGCAGCCTGCGGGAGTTGCGTGCCAGGCTGCTCCCCTGGGAGACCTCCGCCGCCCGGAGCCAGGAGATCGCGCTGGACGCCGCCGGCATGGCCCTGGTGCCCAAGATCCTCGACGAGGCCAGCCGCACTGCCGTGGCCGAGAAGACCCTGGGGCTCGCCGAGCGCGTGATGCGGCGGTTCGCCGAGGCACCCGCCGCCTCCGGGGCCGATGCCGCCGACCTCCGTGACGACCGACTGCTCCAGGACGAGGAAGCCGCCACGCTGATCCTCGGCCTGCAGGACCGCACCACGCGCGACCGTGCGGCCGAGTGGATGGAAGGTGACGAGGCGGGCCCGGCACTGCGGCTGTGGCGAGCCCTGGCCCGCCGCTGCGTCGGCCCGTACGGCGAGCACGCCGCTGCGCCGCTGACCCTCGCGGGTTGGGTGGCCTGGTCCGTCGGTGACGGCATCGAGGCCAGGGAGGCCCTGGCCATGGCGCTGGGCGCGGACCCCGACTACCTCTTCGCCCGCCTTCTGCACCAGGCCTGCAACGAGGGCCTGGACCCGGAATCGGTCCGCCGCTGCCTGCGCGCGGAGCGCGAGGCGCGGGCGCGGTCCGCTTCCGGAGACGCTGGCACCGGGAGCCCGCGGCAGAACACGGGACAGACGGACGACGGGGGAGACCGCGACCTGGGAGACAGTACGGAAAGGGCCGTCGCGCGAGGTCTCGACGGCAGGAACGGTGCAGCGACGGAAGACCCGGCGGACGCCGGCAACGGTGCAGCGACGGAAGACCTGGCGGAGGTCGGCGCGGGGGAGCACGGGCGCAGTACCGAAGCCGTCGCCGAGCCCGTGGCCCGGCCTACCGCGACCGGCGCCGGAGGCAGTTGTCCCTCGATGCCGGACGCGTCGTCCTCCCGGCCGCCTCGGTCCCGCGCCGAGGGATCGGGCCCAGCCTGCGCGGGTTCTGATGCGACGCGCCCGGCGACGGCCCGGACCGGCAGCGCACACCCCGGCTCGTCCAGGGAGCCGGGCCGCGTCCGCCCGCGCGGCACGGCGAGGAGCGGCACCCGCCGCCGAGGCGTCTGCCGCACGGTTGCGGACCCACGGTGCGAGATCCGTCGGCACGACACATGAGCAGGGCCGGGCGAGCGGCCCACGGCATCCGACCAGCCGCCGTTCGGTCGTCTTCCCCGGCCATGGGCGTGACCCGGACGAGGCGTGGTCCGTTCACCTGAGTGGCGGAGCGCTTGATCAGCACACTCCGCCGTCTCGTCCCTCGCCCCTCCGGAGCCCAAGCCCGGCACGGAACACGTCCCACGCCCACAGAGCGCAACAGGAAGCCGCCCATGCACCAGCCGACTCCGCACCGCACCGCCGGCGACGCCGCGGTTCTCGGCGACCCCGTACCGACCGCCAGGGAGGGGGACGGCCCTCCGTGGCCCCGGACCGACAGCGGCGAACGGCGTCCGCCGCCGACGTACCGACGGACCGGGTCGGCGTCGCCGTCGGCTCGGCGCCGTTCCATGGACCTGCCCTCCACCCACGACGCCATGATCTGCGTAGCCCTGCCCGGGCTGGTGATCTCCACCGCGCGGGGGCAGCTGAGCGGCCGCGGCCTGGAGGGGTTCTACCGTGCGGGCCGACGCCTGCTCTCCCGCTGCCAGGTGCGGGTCGCCGGGCGCGAGCCGCTGATCGTCCAGGCCCAGATGACCGCGGCCGATCGTGCCCGCTTCGTCGGCACCCTGCGTGCGTCCCCCGGCACCGGCCCGGACCCGGACGTGGTCGTGGAACGCACGCGTGACGCGGAGGGCGCGGAACGGATCACGCTGCGCAGCGCCTCTCCCCGGCCGCTGCGTCTGCCCCTCGAGGTGGCCCTCGGCACGGACCTGGCGGAACTGGGCGAGATCGCCTCCGGCCACGCGGGCGGTGAACTCCCCGCGAGCGTCCGCGGCTCGGGCCTGCGCTGGTCCCGCGCCGGCGCGAGCGCCTCCGTCACCGCCGACCCGCCCCCCGCGGATGCGCTGGCGGCCGCGGGGCTGCTGCGCTGGGAGCTCGAACTGGCCCCCGGCGCCACGGTGAGCGTGGAACTGCGCGTACGTCAGGACGGTGCGGGACCCGTCCGTGCGGCCGGCCGCACGGCGACGAGCCCCCTCGCCACCGCACGGGCCACCGGCGACGCCCCGGGAGTGGCGGAACTGCTGCACACCAGCATCGACGACCTCCAGGCCCTGCTGCTGCGCGATACGATGCACCCCTCCGACCTGCACCTGGCGGCGGGGGCGCCCTGGCGGTGCGGCCTCGCGCCGGCCGAGGCGCTCGTGGCAGCCCGCATGGTGCTGCCCCTCGGCACCCGGCTGGCGGCCGGCACGCTCCGTACCCTCGCCCGTACCCAACGCACGGACGCCGGCCCGCAGTACGGCATGATTCCCGGGCCCCGGCGGGACGCCGGCCCACACCTTCCACCCGGCTGCACCGGGACGGAGGCCACCCTGCTCTTCCCGGCCCTCCTCGCCGAAGCCCGCCGCTGGGGACTCGCCGAGCGGGAGACGGAGGGCCTGCTGCCCGCGGCTGAGCGCTGCTTGACCTGGCTGAGCACGGCCGTGGGCGACGGCACGTACCTGTGCGACCCGCTGCCCGGCCGACCGGTCCGCTGCGAGACCCAGGCGCACGCTCACCGCGCGGCCGTGCTCGGGGCCGATCTGCTCGACGCCTTCGGCCGGCCCGGCGCCACGGAGCTGCGGCAGTGGGCGCAGCAGTTGCGGACCGCGTTCAGGGAGGACTTCTGGATCGAGGACCGCGGCGGTGGCAGACCGGCCGCCGGCCGCGCACCCGACGGCCGCCTGCTGCCGCACCTCGACGCGGCCGCCGTCCACCTCTTGGACACGGGCCTGGTGGGCGGGGGCGAGCCGGCGCCCGGGCTGCTCGACAAGGTGCAGACCGAACAGCTCGCCCGCCTGCTCGGCTCACCGGCCATGGATTCGGGCTGGGGCCTGCGCGGGCTCGCCGTGAAGGAGCCGGGATACAACCCCTTCGGTCACCGCTCCGGAGCGGTACGGGTGGCGGAGACGGCCGTCGCCGTCGCCGGACTGGCCGCCGCGGGCTACGAGAAGGAGGCCGGTTCGCTGCTGCGCGGCGTCCTGGCCGCGGCCGAGGCCTTCGGTCACCGGCTGCCCGAGATGTTCGCCGGGGAGCAGCGCATCGACGGCAGCGGCCCCGTGCTCCACCCCGCCGCCTGTCGCCCCTCGGCCACGGCAGCGGCCGCCGTCGTTCTGCTGCTGACCACGCTCGCGGGCATCCGCCCCGACGCCCCGGCCCGGACGGTCACGCTCCGCCCGGTGCGCACCGCACCCCTCGGCGAGATCGGATTCACGGGACTGCGGGTCGCCGGGGCCCCCTTCTCCGTACGGGTCAGCAGACTCGGACTCGCCCTGGTCGAGGAGGCGGCCGACGGGCTGCAACTGGGAGTGTGACCTCGTACGACGCGGCAGCGGACGGAGTCGGGAGGCGGACCGTGAGTCGTACGGCGGAGCACAGGGGACCAGTCATCGATGCGGCCGACGAAGGGAGTGTTTATCGTCAGGCAGACGACTATGATCGCCGCATGCCCTACGACCCGTCAGCCTTTCCGCCCTTCGCCGTCACCGTGGACCTGGTCGTGCTGACCGTGCGCCGCCATGCCCTGTGCGCGCTGGCGGTGCGCAGGGGAGAGCCCCCGTTCCAGGGAAGCTGGGCACTCCCCGGCGGCTTCGTGCGGGCGGACGAGGACCTGGCGCAGGCAGCGGCGCGTGAGCTGGCCGAGGAGGCCGGACTGCAGGTGCACGACCCGTCCGCTCCCGTCCAGGACCATGGCGCTCACCTGGAGCAGCTCGCGACCTACGGTGACCCGAAGCGCGATCCGCGCATGCGCGTCGTCAGCGTCGCCCATCTCGCCCTTGCCCCCGACCTGCCCGCGCCCCGGGCGGGGGGCGACGCCAGCAACGCCCGGTGGGCGCCCGTGGAAGAGCTGCTGCAGCCGAGTGCCTACGACCGCGACGGCGAGGCGTTGGCCCCGCTCGCGTTCGATCACGCCCAGATCCTCGCCGACGGAGTGGAGCGCGCCCGCTCCAAGATCGAGTACTCGTCGCTGGCGACCGCGTTCTGCCCACCCGAGTTCACCGTCGGGGAACTGCGCCGTGTCTACGAGGCGGTGTGGGGTGTGGCGCTCGACCCGCGGAACTTCCACCGCAAGGTCACCGGAACCCCGGGCTTCCTGGTGCCCACCGGGGGCACGACCACCCGCCAGGGCGGCCGGCCGGCCCAGCTCTTCCGGGCGGGCGGGGCCACCCTGCTCAACCCGCCGATGCTGCGCCCCGAGGTCTGACCTTCCGCGCACCCGTGTGCCGCTCCATCGACCGGTTCTTCTTGCGAAGGGCGAACACCAGGTCGGGTGAGGGTGGCGACGATGTCGAACGCGCCCCGCGATACCCGAAAAAACGGACATAACGCGCTATCTTGCTGCGGGTGATCCAGGCCTTCGGACTGACCAGCGACTCCCGTAAGGACCTTCCGCCCGCCGTCGACGACGTGACCTTCGAAGCGCACGCGGGGCGAGTCACCGCGCTCCTCGGAACGCCCGGCGCGGGCAAGACGACGACGCTCAGACTCATGCTCGAACTCCAACAGGGCCGAGGCATCACCTACTTCAGGGGCCGTCCCCTGCACCGCATCTCCCACCCGTCGCGCGAGGTCGGTGTCCTCCTGGGCGACGTCCCCGGACACCCGTCCCGCACGGTCCGCGGTCATCTGCGCATGCTGTGCGCGGCCTCGGGCCTTCCGGCCCGGCGCGCCGACGAAGTCCTCGAGGTCGTCGGGCTGGTCAGCTTCCGGGAGGAGCGCCTGGGCACTCTGTCCCGCGGTATGGACCGCCGCCTGGGCCTGGCCTGCGTCCTGCTGTCCGATCCGCACACGCTGGTCCTCGACAACCCGGCCGACGGACTCTCCCCCCGGGAAAGCCGCTGGCTGCACGGCATGCTGCGGGCTCACGCGACCCAGGGTGGCACCGTCCTCTTCACCACCGCAGACTCCAAGGAGGCGGCCCGGACGGCCGACCGCGTCGTCACGCTCGATCGCGGCACCGTCGTCGCCGACCAGGAGGTCGCGGACTTCGCCCGCAACCGGCTCCGCCCCCGTGTCGCGGTCCGCAGCCCGCACGCCACCCGCCTCGCGGCCCTTCTGGCGAAGGAGGCCCGCACCGCCCACCGCTCCGTCGAGGTCGTGCGCGAGGAGGGCAACCGTCTGTGCGTCTACGGCAGCACGTGTGCCGATGTCGGCGAGATCGCGTTCCGCCACGGCATCCCCGTTCACCAACTCGCCGACGAAGTGGGCGACATGGGCCCGGGGGCCGGAGCCGGAGCGGGAGCGGGAGCAGGGCCGGGTACCGGTGTCGGCATCAGTGGCGCGCAGTCCGTCGTGGTGCGGGCCGCCAAGGGGGTACGGGCGGCGGCCGCCGCCCCCGCCGCAGGCGTCTCATCCGGCCCCGACGCCGGATCCTCCACCACAGGTGATGAGGAGACGTTCGCCGCCGGGCTCTCGGAGGGTGGGACGGTGCCCGAGCGGCGGGAAGCGGGATCGGCCGACCGAGCGGCCGAGAAGGCGTTCGTCACCACCTCCGAGGCGGCCTCGGTCACCACGCGCAGCGGCGCAGCCTCCGGTACGGCACACACCGACCACGCAGCCCACGACCACGCACCCTCCGACCAGACGCCCTCCGCCCAGGCGCCCCCGGCGGCGCGGGCCGGCAGTACCCCCGGGCAGACCCCCCTCGACGACCGGGGCCGGGGTGTGGGCACTGACGCCCGGGCCCCGGCGGCCGGGACACACCCCGATGCCTTCGCCGCCGGCATTCACCCCGAGGCAGCCTCCGCCGCAGCCCGTCCAGAGGCGTCGGCCACCACGAGCACGGACATCCCGGCCACGACGAACAGCCACGACACCAACTCCGCCGCCACCCGCCGCGACCCTCCGCTCCAGGTCCCGCACTCTCCGGAGGTGCCCGTCCCCGCCGAGGCCGAGGACGCACTCGCTCCCGCGGCGGCCTCGGCCGCCCCCGCGCGCGCGGAGTCCCCCGAGGCGCTCCCCTCCGCCGCATCAGATTCCTCAGCCGCGTCACACTCCTCTTCGTCGAAGTCCTCGAAGTCCCCGAATCCACGGTCCTCACCCCCGCAGCGCTCCACCCCCGGCCGCACGGGTCCCCACCCTGCGGGCTCTCGGCGCGGCACCACGCGCGCCACCACCGCCGGCCGGTCCTCGAGTGCCCAGTCGACGGTCGGCCACCAGTCGGCCGCGCAGCCCTCGATCCCCACCCCACGTCCACGTCCGGCGGAGGCCGTCACGCTCGGTACCTCCTCCCCGCTCCCTCCGCCGATCTCCGTCCGACTCGGGCCCAGCCCTCTGCGCCCCCTGCGCTATGAGCTGCGCCGTGCCTCGGGCGTCGGCACGGGGTTCGTCACCGTCGGCGCCGTCCTCGTCGTCTCCGTCCTCACGGCCCTGATCATGGGACGGCTCGGCCACACCCCTCAGCCACGGCTGCTGGCGGCGTGGCCGCAGCAGTTCCCCCTGCCGCCCGCGGCGCTGGGCGCCGGGCTGCTCGGCGCGTTCTCCTTCGGTGACGAGTTCCGCCACCCGGCGCTGGCCGCGGACCGCGGCACCGTGCCCCGCCGTCTCGGGCTGCTCGCCGCCAAGCTCCTCGTGGCCGGCGCCACCGCGCTTCTGCTCGCCTTCCTCACGATCGGCTGCGACGCCGAGGTGCTCTACATCGTCTACGGACGGGAGCTCACCCAGGTTCCCGGCGACTGGCTCTGGCTCGGCGCGAGTTGGATCGGCCTCATGGTGGGCTGCGCCTGGGCCGGCGTACTGGCCGCGGGACTGTTCCGCTCCACCACCGCCGGGCTCGCGGCGGTCCTCGCCGTACCGGTCGTCGTCGTACCCGTCGTGCAGAAGGTCCTGGGCGGGGCGGCCGGGGACGCGGCGGGTCTGCCCACGAGGCTGCACCGGACGTTCCTGCTGGAGTGGCCCTTCGGGGGAGACCGCTATCTGGCCGCCGCGGCTCGCGTGATCGCGCAACCTGTGGGCAGTGCGCTCGCGTTGTCCCTGGCCGCGCTGCTGGGCGGGTATCTGGTGCTGACCCTGCGAAGCAGGGTCAGATGACAACCGTTCGCGCTCTTTCGGTCGCGCATTGTGTGCAACTCCCCACGGAAAGCACATTTCTTTCCGATAAGGCGTCAATTGCGACGGAGTGAGCGATCACCCTTTCGTGTGCTTTTCACCAAAGACCTCAAGGGAGTTGGAAGCGACGCCGACAAAGGATCCGTGAGTACCCTTGCGCACACCATGATGACCGCCGCCCGCAACTCAGACTCCGGTCTGGCCGGCCCGGGCGGACTCGACCGCTACCCGTACGCGGAGGCACCTGTCCCCGACCGCGTCGCAAGCCCCGCCTGGGAGGGGGCGGACCCGGAGCTGGGGCGCGTGGGCCGGCGCGCCGCGGGCAGCCGAGGCCGCGGACTGCACGGCCAACTCGTTCAGCAGCTGGGTCAGATGATCGTCTCCGGAGACCTCGGCGCCGACCGCCCGCTGGTGCCCGAGGAGATCGGCCAGCGCTTCGAGGTGTCCCGCACCGTCGTCCGCGAGTCGCTCCGTGTCCTGGAGGCAAAGGGCCTGGTCAGCGCCCGGCCGAACGTCGGCACACGCGTGCGCCCGGTCAGCGACTGGAATCTCCTCGACCCGGACATCATCGAGTGGCGGGCCTTCGGGCCACAGCGCGACGACCAGCGCCGTGAGCTGAGCGAGCTGCGGTGGACGATCGAACCGCTCGCCGCGCGGCTCGCCGCCGGGCACGGGCGCGAGGACGTCCAGCAGCGCCTCTCCGACATGGTCGAGATCATGGGGCACGCCCTGGGGCAGGGCGACGCGCTCACCTTCTCCCGCGCGGACGCCGAGTTCCACAACTTGCTGATCCAGATCGCAGGCAACCGGATGCTGGAGCACCTCTCCGGGATCGTCTCGGCCGCTCTTCAGGTCTCCGGCGGCCCCGTCACGGGCTGTGATCGGCCGAACGAGACATCCCTGGCACAGCACAGCCGGATCGTGGACGCGCTGGCGGCCGGCGACGGGGCGGCGGCCGAGGCCGCCATGCGCCAGTTGCTCACGGTGCATCCCGAGATCGAGCGGGTGGTACCCGCTCCGCGCGAGCACTGAGCGACCAGCGCTGCCCCGGGCGCGGACGGCATGGCAGGCTCTGCCGTCCTCCCGCGGTCTCACCCGGCCGGTGAGTGAGCGGCCTCTCGCAGGACCCCGCCGGATCCTCCGCGCACTCGGCGGGGTCCGCGCATGAGGAGCGGGCGAGGCCCTGAGAGGTCCGGCGGGCGGGGCCTGGGCCCGGAGGGGGCCTGAGAGGGCCCGCCGGAGCGGCCTGTCGGTGACGACTGGTGAACTTTTATGCCCGGTTATGACAACTTTTGAGCGCTTACGGGGTGTGACTCGGGCCACGCGGAATGGGCGTAACGCTCATGGGAACAACGCGATGACCTAAGAGGTGACAGCCGCGGAGGGAATACGGACGCCGTTCACGGCGCTGTGCATCTTCCCCGGCCCCCGCCCGCGCCGTCGGCCCAATCCCCAGGCCGGTGGTCGGCTCCTGTCCACTGTGGACGGGGCCGGAAGCCGTTTTCCAACGTTCCGAGAGGTTGTTCGTGTCGGCCAGCACATCCCGTACGCTCCCGCCGGAGATCGCCGAGTCCGTCTCTGTCATGGCGCTCATTGAGCGGGGAAAGGCTGAGGGGCAGATCGCCGGCGACGATGTGCGTCGGGCCTTCGAAGCTGACCAGATTCCGGCCACTCAGTGGAAGAACGTACTGCGCAGCCTCAACCAGATCCTCGAGGAAGAGGGTGTGACGCTGATGGTCAGTGCCGCGGAGCCCAACAAGCGCACCCGAAAGAGCGTCGCAGCGAAGAGTCCGGCCAAGCGCACCGCCACCAAGACGGTCGCGGCCAAGACGGTGACCGCCAGTAAGGCCACCGCCACCGCCACCCCGGCGGCGCCTGCCGTCGACTCGCCCGTCGAGGACGACGCTCCCAAGAAGGCCGCCGCCAAGAAGGCGACCGCCGCGAAGAAGACGGTGGCGAAGAAGACGACCGCCGCCGCGAAGAAGACGGCGGCCAAGAAGACCGCCGGCAAGAAGGACGACGTCGAGCTTCTCGAGGACGAGGTGCTCGAGGACCCCAAGGGCGCGGAGGAGCCGGAGGGCGCCGAGAGCGCCGGGTTCGTGCTCTCCGACGAGGACGAGGACGACGCCCCCGCCCAGCAGGTCGCCGCGGCCGGCGCCACCGCCGACCCGGTCAAGGACTACCTCAAGCAGATCGGCAAGGTCCCCCTGCTCAACGCCGAGCAGGAGGTCGAGCTGGCCAAGCGCATCGAGGCGGGTCTCTTCGCCGAGGACAAGCTGGCCAACTCCGACAAGCTCGCCCCCAAGCTCAAGCGTGAGCTGGAGATCATCGCCGAGGACGGCCGTCGCGCCAAGAACCACCTCCTGGAGGCCAACCTCCGTCTGGTGGTCTCGCTGGCCAAGCGGTACACCGGCCGCGGCATGCTCTTCCTGGACCTCATCCAGGAGGGCAACCTCGGTCTGATCCGCGCGGTCGAGAAGTTCGACTACACCAAGGGCTACAAGTTCTCCACGTACGCCACCTGGTGGATCCGGCAGGCGATCACCCGAGCGATGGCCGACCAGGCCCGCACCATCCGTATCCCGGTGCACATGGTCGAGGTCATCAACAAGCTCGCGCGCGTGCAGCGCCAGATGCTCCAGGACCTGGGCCGCGAGCCCACCCCGGAGGAGCTGGCCAAGGAGCTCGACATGACCCCGGAGAAGGTCATCGAGGTCCAGAAGTACGGCCGTGAGCCCATCTCGCTGCACACCCCGCTGGGTGAGGACGGCGACAGCGAGTTCGGTGACCTCATCGAGGACTCCGAGGCCGTCGTCCCCGCCGACGCCGTCAGCTTCACGCTCCTGCAGGAGCAGCTGCACTCCGTGCTGGACACCCTGTCCGAGCGCGAGGCCGGCGTCGTCTCCATGCGCTTCGGCCTCACCGACGGTCAGCCGAAGACCCTGGACGAGATCGGCAAGGTGTACGGCGTGACGCGTGAGCGGATCCGCCAGATCGAGTCCAAGACCATGTCGAAGCTGCGTCACCCGTCGCGTTCGCAGGTCCTGCGCGACTACCTCGACTAGGTCACGGCCCCAGGTCACCGAAGGCCCGGCCCCCCGTCGGGGGGCCGGGCCTTCGTGCTGCGGCTCGCGGCGGTCTGCCCGACTCTGGGTGTTCAACGACCACCCCAGAGTGAGGAGTGCGTATGCGACGCCGTATTGCCCGGGCGCTGGCCCGGCCGCTCGTCCTTGCGGCGGCGGGGGCCGCGATACCGCTGGTGAACGCGGTCCCGGCGGTCGCCGACAGCGTTGTCATCGGTGGCTTTCCCGTCGATGTGTCGCACAGCCCGTGGACCGTGGCGCTCTCCAGCCGTGACCGGTTCGGGGGTACGCGCGCGGGGCAGTTCTGCGGGGGTGTGGCCGTCAGTCGAACCGCCGTGCTCACCGCGGCCCACTGTCTCGGCGGGGACGTGGTGGGCGCGCCACCGACACGGGACCTGAAGATCATCACGGGCCGTACCGATCTGCTCTCCGGTGGGGGCAAGGAGATCCGGGTGCGGGCCATCTGGGTCAATCCGCGGTACGACAGGGCCACCAACGCGGGCGACTTCGCCGTGCTCACCCTCACCGAGCCGCTGCCGCGGAGCGCCGTCATTCCCATGGCGGGCCCGGGTGACCCGGCGTACACGCCGGGCACGAGCGCAGTGGTCTACGGCTGGGGTGACACCACCGGTGCCGCTGCCTACGCCCACAGCCTCCACGCGGCACGGGTGCACGTCCTGTCCGACGCCCAGTGCGAGCGGGCCTATCCGGGCAGTGCCGAGGGCACGTACAAGCCCGGGACGATGCTGTGCGCGGGCGAGGCCAGAGGGGGCCGGGACGCCTGTCAGGGCGACAGCGGGGGTCCGCTGGTCGCCAAGGGCCGGCTGATCGGGCTGGTGTCGTGGGGGAGTGGCTGTGGACGAGCGGGGAGCCCGGGTGTCTACACGCGGGTGTCCGACGTCGTACGGACGCTCGCACGGGCGGGCGGCTCCCGGGCGCCGCACCAGGGGGACGGTGAGGCCTGACCGGGATCACCGGGCATGACCATGGTGCGGGATCGACGGTCATGAGCTGTGGACCGGGAACCCCGGCCATGAGCCGTGGACCAGGAGCTCCGGTCATGAGGCCGTGAAAACGGGCGGCCGCTCCCCTGTGTCGGGAGCGGCCGCCCGTTCGCCGGCCTGGCCGGCGCTGGCTCGTCGTGCGAGGGATCAGCGCTCGTCTTCGGACGCGCTTGCCGGAACAGACGTCAGGCGCTCGGTCTCGTCCTGTATCTCGGCGGCGATCTTCTTGAGTTCCGGCTCGAACTTGCGACCGTGGTGGGCGCAAAAGAGCAGTTCTCCGCCGCTCAGCAGGACGACGCGCAGATATGCCTGGGCGCCGCAGCGGTCGCAGCGATCAGCGGCCGTCAGCGGGCTCGCGGGGGTCAGAACAGTAGTCACGTCGCCTCTTCTCTAGCTCGACGAGCTGTCGTACCAGGGTCAACATCCAACCAGCCCCAAACGTTCCCGCTCGTGGCATTTCCTCGAAAAAATCTTCCCGAGAGGCTGTCCGTTGCCGGTTTGGCGGCGAATGTGCCGTATTACGTCTGTATGTCTTACGGGTTCGCGCTGTCGGTCATGGTCGGTCCTCCCCGGCCGGGTTGCCGGTTGTTCAGGAGGACGTGCCCGGAGCCTAAATGGTTCATGCCTCGAAGGGAACGTGATATGTGCTTCACTCCATCGAGGTATCGAACGCGCATGCGACTCTCGACTAGTCTGTGTCGATGCAGAGGGTTGCGTTACAACGGCTCTACCAGGCCTCGGTACCCTCTGAGCGGCAACCGAAGCCGCGCCCTTACCCACGAGGGCCCAACCTGAAATTCAGCGAGGAGCGAACCGCGTGACCGCCGATACGTCCGTGCCGTCCACAGCGCTGCTGGCAGGAGCAGACCGGGACGGTTCCAACTACACCGCGCGGCACCTGCTCGTCCTCGAGGGCCTCGAAGCCGTGCGCAAGCGCCCCGGTATGTACATCGGGTCCACCGACAGCCGTGGCCTGATGCACTGCCTGTGGGAGATCATCGACAACTCCGTGGACGAGGCCCTGGCAGGCGTCTGCGACCACATCGAGGTGGTCCTGCACGACGACGGCTCGGTGGAGGTGCGGGACAACGGCCGCGGCATCCCGGTCGACGTCGAGCCCAGGACCGGCCTGTCCGGCGTCGAGGTCGTCATGACCAAGCTGCACGCCGGCGGCAAGTTCGGCGGCGGCTCGTACGCGGCCTCCGGCGGTCTCCACGGCGTCGGCGCCTCCGTGGTCAACGCCCTCTCCGCCCGGCTGGACGTCGAGGTGGACCGCGGCGGCCACACCCACGCCATCAGTTTCCGGCGCGGCGTGCCCGGAGCGTTCACGGGCAACGGACCCGACGCCAAGTTCGAGGCCAAGGGCGGCCTGCGCAAGGCCAAGAAGATCCCCAGGACCCGCACCGGCACGCGCGTGCGCTACTGGGCCGACCGCCAGATCTTCCTCAAGGACGCCAAGCTCTCCCTGGAGACCCTGCACCAGCGCGCCCGCCAGACCGCGTTCCTGGTGCCGGGCCTGACCATCGTCGTGCGCGACGAGTACGGCCTCGGGGAGGGCGGCAGCAAGGGCGAGGAGTCCTTCCGCTTCGACGGGGGCATCAGCGAGTTCTGCGAGTACCTGGCGAGCGACAAGCCGGTCTGCGACATCCTCCGCTTCAGCGGTCAGGGAACCTTCAAGGAGACCGTCCCGGTCCTCGACGAGCACGGCCAGATGACGCCCACCGAGGTCACCCGCGAACTCGGCGTGGACGTCGCGCTGCGCTGGGGGACCGGCTACGACACGACGGTGCGGTCCTTCGTCAACATCATCGCCACCCCCAAGGGCGGCACCCATGTCGCCGGCTTCGAGCAGGCCGTCACCAAGACGCTCAACGAGGTGCTGCGGACCAAGAAGCTGCTGCGCGTCGCGGAGGACGACATCGTCAAGGACGACGCGCTGGAGGGCCTCACCGCGGTGGTCACGGTCCGCCTCGCCGAGCCCCAGTTCGAGGGCCAGACCAAGGAGGTCCTCGGTACCTCGGCGGCCCGCCGCATTGTCAACAACGTGGTGACCAAGGAACTCAAGGCGTTCCTGACCTCCACCAAGCGCGACGCCGCACAGCAGGCGCGTGTGGTGCTGGAGAAGGCCGTCGCCGCCGCGCGTACGCGCATCGCCGCCCGCCAGCACAAGGACGCGCAGCGCCGCAAGACGGCTCTGGAGTCCTCCTCGCTGCCAGCCAAGCTGGCCGACTGCCGCAGCGACGACGTCGACCGGAGCGAACTGTTCATCGTCGAGGGCGACTCCGCCCTCGGTACGGCGAAGCTGGCCCGGAACTCCGAGTTCCAGGCGCTGCTGCCCATTCGCGGAAAGATCCTCAACGTCCAGAAGTCGTCCGTCACGGACATGCTGAAGAACGCCGAGTGCGGTGCGATCATCCAGGTCATAGGAGCGGGCTCGGGCCGCACCTTCGACATCGACGCGGCCCGCTACGGCAAGATCATCATGATGACCGACGCCGACGTGGACGGCTCCCACATCCGGACCTTGCTGCTGACGCTGTTCCACCGCTACATGCGGCCGATGGTCGAGTCCGGCCGGGTCTTCGCCGCGGTGCCGCCGCTGCACCGGATCGAGCTGATCCAGCCGAAGAAGGGGCAGGACAAGTACGTCTACACGTACTCGGACCGCGAGTTGCGCGACAAGCTGCTCGAGTTCCAGAGCAAGAACATCCGGTACAAGGACACGATCCAGCGCTACAAGGGCCTCGGTGAGATGGACGCCGACCAGCTGGCCGAGACCACCATGGACCCCCGCCACCGCACCCTGCGCCGGATCAACCTCTCCGACCTGGAGGCCGCGGAGGGCGTCTTCGACCTGCTGATGGGCAATGAGGTGGCGCCCCGCAAGGAGTTCATCGCGAGCTCGGCGGCCACGCTGGACCGCTCCCGCATCGACGCGTAGCCGCCCCGCCGGCCCCGGCCGGGTACGACCCGGCCCCGGGCCGGGTACGACGCAGGCAGGGCGCCCCGGCGCGACCGTCACCGGCGGTCCGCGCCCCGGCTGCCCTGCCTCGCTCTACCTTGTCCTGGTTTGCCCGGTCTCGGCTTTGCCGGGTCTCGGCACGGAACCGTCCGGTCGTGTCCGTTGTGCCCCGACCCTGTCGCGGCACGGCGCCTGCCCGGCCTTGTCCCGGCCCGGGCGCGCCTGTTCCTGCCCCGTCCCGGCCTGGAGGGCGCCCATTCCCGCCTAGTCCCGGCCTGGAGGGCGCCCATTCCCGCCTCGTCCAGGCCGGCGCCTGGCTCGCTCCCTTCCGGCCTGTCCGGGCTTGCCCCCCGTTCCGGCCCGAGTCCGTTCGGCGCGGGTGTGCGCCTGTCTCGGCCCTGCCTCGTCCCGGCGCGGGCTCGTACGGTCGGGTGCCCTGTTCTGGCCTTGTCCTGACCTGACCTGACCTGCCTGGCTCTGCCTCATCCAGCCGTGAGTCCGGGTCCGCTCCCGCCCTGTACCGAGCCCGGCACCGGCCTCGTTCTGGCCGTCGCCCTGTCCCGTCCCGCCCCGGCTCGGCCCGGGCCCGCACGGCACGGGCAGGCCAGGACCCCTCCGGTCTCGGAACAGGGCGGGTTCTCCACCTGGGGGTGGAGATCGGCGAGGTGCGGTTTCCACCCGCGATCCACCCCGGCTCCGATCAGCCGGACCGCGGATTTCCGTAGCGTCGAAGGCGTCGGCGGCACCGTGCCGCCGGCTTCTCCTTTCCGCTCACGGAGGCTGAAGATGTCCGGGCTCGTCAACGCGCTGGTGATCGTCGCCGTCGCCGCCCTGGTGATCGTGCGGCAGTTCGCGGCACGCCGGCTCGACGCCGATCGGCGCTGGTGGGTCCTGCCCGCGATACTGGCGGTCGTCGCCCTTCGCGAACCCGGCATCATCGATGCCCACCACCGCACCGAGTCCGTCGTACTGCTCGCCGCCGAACTGCTCATCGGCCTGGGCACGGGAGCCGGCTGGGCCTGGACCACCCGCATATGGGCGGAGCCGGACGGCACGGTGTGGACCAAGAGCACCAAGGCCAGCGCGGCTGTCTGGATCGGCGGCATCGCCCTGCGCGTCGCTCTCTTCGCGCTCGGTGCCGCGCTCGGTGTGCACCAGGACAGCGGGGCCGTGATGGTCGCCCTGGCCGGCACCCTGCTGGTCCGCTCCGGGCTTCTCGCCTGGCGGACGCGTGCGCTGACCTCGGCATCCGCCCCGGTCACGGCGTACCGTGGCGGCAAGCCCCGACCCGCGTGGAAGGAGCGTGTGTGACGGAGAACGCCTGGACGCGCTGGCCCTCACCGGAGGCGCTGGGGCGCGTGGGCCTCTCCCAGCCCCGACGCCTGCTCAGCTGGGTCGTGCGGGTGCTGGTGGCAGGCGGGCTGCTGTGGGGCGCCGTCAGCAGCAGACGGATTCCCCTCTGGGGGCAGGTCGTCGCGGCGGTGGGCGTCCTCGTGGTGGCGGCCGCCGCCTGGGCCTTCTTCCGGACGACGCTCGCGCACCGGCTCCTGCCCTCCCTGGCCTTCATCGCGGTGCTGATGGGCATGGCGGTCGCCGCCGAGGCCACCGGCTTCAAGGTGCCCGCCCTCGTCATCTGGTGCGGCTGCGCGGTAGGTGCGCTCGAGAGAATGCCCCTCACCGCCGCCGCGCCTGTGACAGCGGTCTCCCTGACCGCGTACAGCCTGGTCAACGACGACAAGTTGTTGACGACGATCGTCACGAGCATCGGCTTGGCCCTCGCCGGCTACGTCCTGCGGCTCGACGCCGAGGCCCGCGGAAACGCCCAGCGGCTGCTCGCCCAGGAGCGGGCCGCGCACGCGGCGGAGGCGGAGTCGGCGGCACTGGCCGAGCGGGCCAGGATCGCCCGGGAGATCCACGACGTGCTGGCCCACAGCCTCTCGGCGCAGCTCGTGCATCTGGAGGCCGCCCGGCTGCTCATCGAGCGCGGTGCGGACCGGGAGCAGATCCTCGAGCGGGTGGTGGCGGCGCGGGGGATGGCCCGTGACGGTCTTGCCGAGACCCGGCAGGCGCTGTCCGCCCTGCGCGGTGACCTGACCCCGCTGGAGGACTTCCTCAGCGAGCTCGTCGGGGTGAGCGGTGGTGCCGAGGTCACCATCTCGGGTGAACGCAGACCGCTGCCCGCCGAGGCCTCGCAGGCCGTGCGCAGGGTCGCCCAGGAAGCTCTCACCAACGTCCGCAAGCACGCGCCGGGCGCCAAGGTGCGGGTCCGGCTGGACTACGGCGAGCACCAGGTGATGCTCGACGTACGGGACTCGGGGGGCAAGCCGGGCGAGCTCGCCGCGGCCGGGGGCGGGTACGGTCTGCTGGGCATGCGGGAGCGTGCGGAGCTGCTGGGCGGTTCGCTGGAGGCGGGACCGCACGAGGAGGGGTTCGCGGTGACGTTGAAGGTGCCGGTGTGAGCGAGGAGGCCGGCAGGAAGCCCGCGCGGGTGGTGGTGGCGGACGACCAGACGGTTGTCCGGGAGGGCATCGTGATGCTGCTGGGGCTGCTGCCCGGGATCGAGGTCGTGGGCTCCGCGGGGGACGGGCACGAGGCGGTGGAACTCGTCGCGGAACTCGCCCCCGACGTGGTGCTGATGGACCTGCGGATGCCCCGGTGCGACGGTGTGGAGGCCACCCGGCGCATCCGGTCGGAGCACCCGGGGACACAGGTGGTGGTCCTGACGACCTACGCCGACGACGAGTCGCTGTTTCCGGCCCTCCGGGCGGGCGCCCGCGGATATCTCACCAAGGACGCGGGCGGTGACGAGATCGTCCGCGCGGTGGAGAGCGTGCTGTCCGGTGACGCCGGACTGTCGCCCAGCATCCAGCGGCGGCTGCTGGAGCGATTGTCCGAGCCCGAGCCCTCATCCGCGCCCGAGTCGTCGCCCGCCGCCGATGCGCCGGACGGACTCACGGCACGGGAGTGCGAGGTGCTGGTGCTGATCGCAGAAGGCCTGACCAACCAGGAGATCGCCCGCCGGCTGCATGTCTCCACGGCGACGGTGAAGACCCACATCAACAATCTCTTCGCCAAGGCCGGCCTCAAGGACCGGGCGCAGGCGGTGCGTTACGCCTACGCGAACGGGCTGGTGCGGCCGCCGACCAGGTGAGTCACCTGATGGGGTGAAGAGCGAGGAGAAGAGAAGTCGGGGAACTTCCCGTTCTGTCCATCCTTGGGCATGCAGTCGAGCAACGGCCGTCCCCACGGGGACGGGGGCGGTTCCGAGAACGCGTCGGGGCACCACGACGGGCAGGGCCCGGCATCCGAGGACATGAGGTACCGCGACCCCTGGTACGACGCGCTGGCTTCAGGGTGGGGTGAGGGAGAAGCCACCGGCGCTCCCGTCGCACCCGTACCGGCGCCACGCCGGGAGGGGCAAGCCGCGCCGCGCGTCGGCGCGGCGGCCGAGGTCTACCTGGAGGTGCAGCGCAGCGCGGCGTTCCAGGAGGTGCGCAGCCGCTACCGGAGGTTCGTGGTGCCGGCGGTGGCGGTGTTCTTCGTCTGGTACGTGGCGTACATCGTGGCCGCGACGACCGCGCCGGGGTTCATGGCGCGGCCGGTGGCGGGCGCGGTGAACGTGGCGCTGCTCGCGGGGCTGGGACAGTTCCTCACGACCTTCCTGTTCGCCTGGGCCTACGCACGGCACGCACGGCTGCGCCGGGACCGGGCCGCGCTGGAACTGCGCTGGGACACCCAGGAACTCACGCGGGGCGCAGCCCAGGGCGGTGCGTCGTGACCGGAGACCATCAGACCCTGGCACTGCTGCTGTTCAGCGTGTTCGTCGCGATCACGCTGGCCATCACCACCTGGGTGAGCCGCCACCGGCAGGGTTCGGCGGAGGAGTTCTACGCGGGCGGGCGGCTGTTCTCTCCCCTAGAGAATGGTTTTGCCATCGCGGGTGACTACGCCTCGGCCGCCTCCTTCCTCGGGGTCCCCGGACTGATCGTGTTGTTCGGCTACGACGGGGTGCTCTATGTGGTGGGCTTCCTCGTCGGCTGGCTGGTGGTGCTGTTCCTCGTGGCGGAACTCGTCCGCAACTGCGGCCGGTTCACGCTCGCCGACGTGGTCGCGGCACGGATGAGCGAGCGGCCGGTGCGGATCGCGGCGGGAACCTCCTCGGTCACCGTGTCCGTTCTGTACCTGGTGGCGCAGATGGTGGGCGCGGGCAGCCTGGTGGCCCTGCTCCTCGGGCGCACGGGCGGGGCGGCGCAGGCATGGACCGTCATCGGTGTGGGCGCGCTGATGGTCATCTATGTGTCGTTGGGTGGGATGCGCGCCACCACATGGATCCAGATCGTCAAGGCGGTCGTGCTGCTGGGCGGCACGGTCGTGCTGACCGTGCTCGTCATGGTCCGGTTCCACGGCGACATCGACCGGCTGCTGCTCACCGCGGCCCAGCACAGCGGCCACGGGGACGCCTTCCTGGCACCGGGGCTCAAATACGGCGGGGACTGGACGGCCCGCCTGGACTTCATCAGTCTCGGCCTCGCGCTCGTGCTCGGCACGGGTGGGCTGCCGCACATCCTGTCCCGCTTCTACACCGTGCCGACCGCGCGGGCCGCCCGTCGTTCGGCGATCTGGTCCATCGGGCTCATCGGCGCTTTCTACCTGATGACGATCGTCCTCGGCTTCGGCGCCGCGGCGATCGTCGGGCCGGAGGCGGTCCGGGGGTCGAACGCGGCCGGAAACACGGCGGTTCCGCTGCTCGCCCTGAATCTGGGCGGCGGCGCGGACTCCACGGGCGGCACTGTGCTGTTCGCGGTCGTGGCCGCAGTGGCCTTCGCCACCATCCTCGCGGTGGTCGCCGGGATCACGCTCGCCTCCTCGGCGTCGGTGGCCCACGACCTGTACGCGTCGCTGCGGCGCCGAAGCGGACGGCAGCGCGGTGAGGTCGCAGTGGCGCGGGTCGCTGCCGTCGGCATCGGTGTGGTCGCCATCGGCCTCGGCCTGCTCGCCCGCGATCTCAACGTCGCGTTCCTGGTCGGTCTCGCCTTCGCCGTCGCCGCCTCCGCGAACCTGCCCGTACTGCTCTACTCGCTGTTCTGGCGCGGTTTCACGACCCGCGGCGCGGTGTGGGCCGTCTACGGCGGTCTGATCCCCGCCCTGGTGCTGGTCGTGCTCTCCCCGGTGGTCTCCGGCAGCCCCGACTCACTGTTCCCGGGCGTCGACTTCCAGTTCTTCCCGTTGCAGAACCCGGGGATCGTCTCCGTCCCGCTCGGGTTCCTCGCCGGCTGGCTCGGCACCGTCACCTCCGCCGAGCCGCCGGACGAGGCCAAGCACGCGGAGACGGAGGTGCGGTCGCTGACGGGAGCGGGGGCCGTTTAGTGCCTCTCGTCCGGACCAGGACTCTCGTCCGGACCAGGACTCTCGTCCGGGCCAGGACTCTCGTCCGGGCCAGGACTCTCGTCCGGGCCAGGACCGACCGGCACCGGAAACGGCCGGCCCGCAGCCGTCGTGGCATCCCGGACCACACGACCCGCCCTACGGTGCCACCCATGCGTAACGGTGCTCCGGGCGTCCGGTGTCGCCGTACCTCAGGGACAGGCGCAGACGGCCGGCCTGTTCCAGGTGGCGGAGGTAGCGCTGGGCGGTGGAACGGCTCAGGCCGGTGCGGGCGGCCACCTCGTGCGCCGACAGCGGCTCGTCGGCGCCGTGCAGGACACCGCAGATGAGGTCCGTCGTCGGCTCCGAGTGGCCGCTGGGCAGCCCGGGGGAGGAGGGCGCGGGTGTGGTGCGCAGCGCACCGAAGATCCGGTCCACCTGCTCCTGCCCGGCGACCCCCCGCCCGCCGACACGGTCGACGGTGCGGCGCAGCGCGGCGTAGGACTCCAGGCGGGTGCGCAGCGCCGCGAACGTGAAGGGCTTGACCAGGTAGTGCAGCGCGCCCAGGCGCATCGCCTGCTGCACGGTCGCCACGTCACCGGCCGCCGTGATCATGATGACGTCGGTGCCCAGTCCCTGTTCCCGCATGCGGTGGACGAGCTCGAGGCCCGTCCGGTCGGGCAGGTAGTGGTCGAGCAGGACCAGGTCGATGCCGCCGCGTTGCACGCAGGTCAGTGCCTGGGCGGCACTGTGCGCGCGGGCGGTCACCCGGAAGCCGGGAACCTTTCCCACGTACTTGGCGTTGATCTCGGCGACACGGAAGTCGTCGTCGACCACCAGGACGTCAATCATCGGGCCTCTTTCTCCCAAGGCCAGGCGAGCGTTAAGCCCGTGTTTCGGCTCCGTTGTTGTAACGCGAGCAAAACGAGCACAACAGATGCTTGCGAGCAAAAGAACGGCTTGTGCCCACAAGACTGCTGCTGTGGCCGGGGCCACACCTACCGTCCCGGGCCATGAGCACAGACACCAGCCCCGCCATCGAGCTACGGGGCGCGAGCAAAACCTTCAGGACCCCGTCCGGGGGCCTGCACACCGCAGTCAGAGACCTCGACCTCACCGTTCGGCGGGGTGAGTTCGTGGCGGTGGTCGGCCCCACCGGCTGCGGCAAGTCCACCACGCTGACCCTGGTCAGTGGCCTCGAGGAGCCCACTCAGGGCGATGTGCTGGTGGCCGGCGAACCGGTGCACGGCGTCGGCGGCAAGGTCGGCTTCGTCTTCCAGCAGGACGCCACGTTCCCCTGGCGCACGGTGCTGTCCAACGTGATGTCCGGACCGCGCTTCCGCGGCGTACCCAAAGCGGAGGCGAAGGAGAAGGCGCGCGCATGGCTGGCGCGGGTCGGGCTCGCCGCCTTCGAGGACCGCTACCCGCACCAGCTCTCCGGCGGTCAGCGCAAGCGCGTCGCCCTCGCCGCCACCTTCGTCAACGACCCCGAGATCCTGCTGATGGACGAGCCGTTCTCCGCGCTCGACGTGCAGACCCGGGCGCTGATGTCGGACGAGCTCCTGGAGCTGTGGGAGGGCACGGGCGCCTCGGTCGTCTTCGTCACCCACGACCTGGAGGAGGCCATCGCGCTGGCCGACAAGGTCGTCGTGATGACGGCCGGTCCCGCGACCGTCAAGCAGATCTTCGACATCGACCTGCCCCGCCCGCGCAAGGTCGAGCAGGTGCGCCTGCAGACGCAGTTCATCGAGATCTACCGCGAGATCTGGGAGTCCCTCGGCGAAGAGGTCCGGATCACCCGCGAAAGAGGTGCCGCCCATGTCGCCTGAGGTCCTCAGTACACCGGTCGCCGACACGGCGAAGACCCCCGACCGGGCGCACTCCCGGGCCCGGGCAGCCCGCAGGCGCAAGGCCGTCATCGCCTCCGCGCGCGTGCTGCTGCTGGTGGCCGTGCTCGGCCTGTGGGAGGTGCTCTCCCGCGCGAAGGTCATCGATCCGTTCAACTTCTCGATGCCCTCGCAGATCTGGGACCAGATCTGGACGTGGGTCACGCACGGCACGGCGCTCGGATCGCTCGGCGAGCAGATCTGGTACACGCTCTACGAGGCACTGCTCGGCTGGGTGTTCGGTGTCGTGGCGGGTGTGGTCCTCGGTATCGCGCTCGGACGCATCAGGTTCCTCGCCGATGTGCTCGGCCCCTACATCAAGGTGCTCAACTCCATACCGAGGATCGTCCTCGCCCCGATCTTCGTGATCTGGTTCGGGCTCGGACCGGCCTCCAAGGTCGCCTCCGCGGTGGTCCTCGTCTTCTTCCCGGTGTTCTTCAACGCCTTCCAGGGCGCTCGTGAGGTCGACCGCAACCTGGTGGCCAACGCCCGGATCCTGGGCGCGAGCGACCGCAGGGTGACCTTCCAGGTGGTCATTCCGTCCGCGACCTCGTGGATCTTCACCAGCCTCCATGTCAGCTTCGGCTTCGCCCTCATCGGCGCCATCGTCGGCGAGTACATCGGCGCCACCCGGGGCATCGGCCTGCTCGTCGCGCAGTCCCAGGGCACGTTCAACGCCGCCGGTGTGTACGCCGCGATGGTCATCCTCGCCGCGGTCGCGCTCGTCGCCGAGGGCCTGCTCACCTTCGCCGAGCGGCGCATCTTCCGCTGGAAGCCCTCGGACTCCGGGCACTGACCCCGGCCGCCGCCGCGACCACCGCCCCTCGAAGTCCGTCTTTCGAAGTTTTTTCTCCCGCACCGCCCTCTCACAAGGACGTGAAACCGCCATGCGCAAGTCCGCCAGATTCGCCGCTTCGGCCGCCGCCGGCCTGCTCGCCCTCTCCTCCCTCACCGCCTGCGCCAACGACGCGGCCAGTTCGACCGCCGACAGCGGCGGCGGCGACGGCAAGGGCGAGCACGTCAAGATCATGGTCGGTGGCCTGGACAAGGTCATCTACATGCCCGCGATGCTCACCCAGCGCCTCGGCTACTTCTCCGCCGAGGGCCTCAATGTCGAGCTGCTGAGCGAGCCCGCCGGTGTCCAGGCCGAGACCGCGCTCGTCTCCGGCCAGGTGCAGGGCGCCGTCGGCTTCTACGACCACACCCTCGACCTGCAGGTCAAGGGCAAGAGCGTCGAGTCCGTGGTCCAGTTCTCGCACGCCCCCGGTGAGGTGGAGGTCGTCTCCAGCAAGGCGGCCGGCAAGATCGGTTCACCGAAGGACTTCAAGGGCAAGAAGCTCGGCGTCACCGGCCTCGGCTCCTCGACCGACTTCCTCACGAAGTACCTCGCGGTCAAGAACGGCGTGAACGTCAACGAGTTCTCACCGGTCGCCGTCGGGGCCGGACCGACCTTCATCTCCGCCCTCCAGAAGGGCTCGATCGACGCCGGTATGACGACCGACCCGACCGTCGCCACGATCCTGGACAAGAAGGCGGGCAAGGTCCTCCTGGACATGCGGACCCCGGAGGGTTCGCAGGCGGCGCTCGGTGGCCCGTACCCGTCGTCAAGCCTGTACATGCAGACCGACTGGGTCAACGGTCACAAGGAGACCGTCCAGAAGCTGGTCAATGCGTTCGTCAAGACGCTCAAGTGGATGTCCACCCACAGCGCCTCCGAGATCGCCGCCAAGATGCCCGCCGACTACTCCCAGGGCAACAAGACGCTGTACGCCGAGGCGATCAAGAGCACCCTGCCGATGTTCACCAAGGACGGCGTCATGCCGGCGAACGGCCCGGAGACCGTCGAGAAGGTCCTCAAGGCGTTCAACCCCAACATCAAGAACGCCAAGGTGGACCTGAGCAAGACATTCACCACCGAGTTCGTCGAGAAGGCCACCGGCTGACATCCGTATGCACAGGGGGACACGGGCTCTTCCCCCGCCCCACGAGCCCTGTCCTCAGACGCGGGTCGCCCACACGTAACGGTGTTCCGGGCGGCCCGCGTCGCCGTACTTCAGGGTCAGCCTGGCCCGTCCCGTGCGCTCCAGGAGCTTCAGATAGCGCTGGGCGGTCTGCCGGCTCACCCCGGTCCGGTCGGCGATCTCCTGGGCCGACAAGGGGCCCTCGGCCGCCATCAGCGACTGGCGGACGAGTGCGGCGGTGGTGGGGGAGTGCCCCTTGGGCAGCCCCGGATCGGCGGGGGCGGACAGCGCCCCGAAGATCCGGTCCACCTCGGCCTGTTCCGCCTCGCCGCCGCCGTCCAGCGTGCGGCGCAGCCGCGCGTACGCCTCGAGCTTGGCCCGCAGGCCCGCGAAGGCGAACGGCTTGACCAGGTACTGCAGCGCCCCGTGCCGCATCGCGGCCTGGACGGTCGCCACGTCCCGGGCCGCCGTCACCATGATCACGTCGGTCTGGTGCCCGCGGCGGCGCATCTCCCGCACGACCGCCAGACCCGTCTCATCGGGCAGGTAGTGGTCCATGAGGACCAGGTCCATTCGCGGCAGCGTCTCCAGCAGACGCAGCGCCTCGGCCGCGCTGTGCGCCTCCCCCGCGACGTGGAAGCCGGGCACCTTCTCGACGTAGGCCGCGTTGACCCGCGCCACCCGGGCGTCGTCGTCCACGACCAGCACCTCGATCATCGCGACTCCTCCCCGGCGGTCTCGACGGCGGCGGCCAGGGAGGGTTCCGGGCCCGCGGGCGCGGCGTCCGTGGTCGACGGATCCATGGACGGCTGGTTCACTGGCGCCAGGTCCGGCTCCGCGAGCGCTTCCGGGAGCACGACCGTGAACTCCGCGCCGCCGCCGGGCGCCTCGCCCACCGCCGCACGCCCTCCCTGCCGCTCGGCGAGCCGGCGCACCAGGGAGAGCCCTATGCCGCGCTTGCCGTGCGCCGGCGGCTGCTTGGTGGACCACCCTTCCGTGAAGATCAGGTCCCGCTGGTCCGCCGGGATCCCCGGCCCGGTGTCGCGCACCCTGAGCACAGCGGTACGTCCCTCGGCGCGCAGTTCGACCTCCACGCGCGCGTGCGGGGTCGCCGCGACGGCGTCGAGCGCGTTGTCGACCAGGTTGCCGACGACCGTCACCAGGCCCCGGGGATCGACCAGCCGGTCCGGCAGCCGGGTCCGGTCCGAGACCCACAGGGCGACTCCGCGCTCGGCCGCGACGGTCGCCTTGCCGACCAGGAGGGCGGCGATCAGCGGGTCCTGGATCTTCTCGGTGACCTGTTCCGCCGTGGCCCGGTGGTCGCCGACGACCTCCCCGACGAACTCCACCGCGTCGTCGTACATCTCCAGCTCCAGCAGCCCCAGCAGCGTGTGCATGCGGTTGGCGTGCTCGTGGTCCTGCGCGCGCAGGGCGTCGATCAGACCGCGGGTGGAGTCCAGTTCCCGGCCCAGCTGCTCCAGCTCGGTGCGGTCGCGCAGCGTGGCGACGGCGCCCCCGTCGTCGGTGGGCATGCGGTTGGCGACCAGGACGCGCTGCCCGCGCACGGTGAGCAGATCGGTGCCCGTGACCCGCCCGGCCAGGACGTCGGTCGTACGGCCCTCGCCGAGCGCCTCGTCCAGTGACAGGCCGACCGCCTCGTCACCGATGCCGAGCAGGCGCCGGGCCTCGTCGTTGAGCAGCCGGACACGGCCGTCGCGGTCGAGGGCGACGACGCCCTCCCGGATGCCGTGCAGCATCGCCTCGCGCTCGGCGAGCAGGGCCGCGATGTCCGAGAAGGCCAGGTCCCTGGTCTGCCGCTGGACCCTCCGGGAGATCAGCCAGGCGGCCAGCGCGCCGACCGCCAGCGCACCGCCCGCGTACGCGAGCAGCCCCGGTATGGCGTCGATCAGCCTGGCGCGGACGCTGTCGTAGGCGATGCCCACCGACACCGCCCCGATGATGCGGTGGTGGTCGTCGTACAGCGGCACCTTGCCGCGGGCGGAGCGGCCCAGGGTGCCGGTGTCGATCTGCATGACCTCGTGGCCCGCCAGCGCCTGTTGGGGGTCCGTCGAGACATGATTGCCGATCTGCTTCGGATCGGTGTGGGACCAGCGCGTGCCGTGCCTGTCCATCACCACGATGTACTCGGCGTTCGTGGCCAGCCGGATCCGCTCCGCCTCCCTCTGCACCGGCCCCTCGACGGTCGGCGGGGTGTTCCGCAGGTCGTGTGCGATCTGCGGGTTCTGTGCGGTGGTCTCGGCGATGGCGAGCGCGCGGCGCATCGCCTGGTCGTCCAGCTGATGGCTGAGCGGCGCGAGGAACAGCCCGGTGGCCAGCACCGCCACTCCCGCGGCGATCGCCAACTGCATCACCAGCACCTGCGAGAACACCCGTCGTGGCAGGCCCAGGCGCAGGCGGCGGGCGGGGGGAGTGGGGCTCATGCCCATGACGGTACGTCGGCGGGCGGGCGCTGCCCCAGGGGGTTGTGGCGTGGATCTCGTGACCGGTTCCCGATCCCGGCGCGGCCGGTGACCACGACGGCCCGGCCCCGTGCACCGGGACCCCGCGCGGTCACATGGTCCGGTCTCAGCGGGCGGGCGCCGACCGGGCGACCGTCAGTTCGCGCACGGCCGTCACGTCCATGTGAGCCGGCGCGCCCAGTACCGCCGCGCCGCAGCTCTCCGGGCGGGGCGGCACGGCGGCGCCCTGCTCCACGGTCACGTGCCACCGGCGTCCGTCGGTGTGGGCGACGGTCACCTCCCAGCGGGGCGCCGCGCCGTCGGCGTCCAGGTTCTCGGTGCCCACGACGGTCAGCACGTCCGCCCGGTCCTCTCCGGACGCCGTCCGCACGGCCAGCTCCGCCGCCTGTCCGGGCCGTTCCCAGGCGGTACGGCCCCGGCAGCCCTCCAGGACCACCCGGCCCTCACGCACGCCGTGCAGGGCGTCCATGACGGTGTGCGCCTCGGCCCTGCCGTAGGCGTATCCGTACGGCAGGACGAGCAGGGTCGGGGAGAAGCGGTGGCCGCCGAGGTGGGTGACCTCCCAGGCCTCCCGCACCCCGGTGGCGGCGAGCGCGGCCGCCAGCGGCCGGCCGAGCAGGGCGCAGCACCGGTCGCGCCTGCCGTTGGTGCAGACGAGGGCGAGCGGATCGCCCGTGTGCGGCCTGCCGCCCAGCACCGTGCCGAAGCTGCGGTGATCGCCCCTGCCCAGGGCGGCGAAGTCGAGATCCAGCAGCCGCTCCGGGTCGACGGTCGTGGCGCTGTGCAGCCATACGTTGCCGGGAACCGTGTGGGCCGCGTACACATGCCGCACGGACGGCGTGCGGCAGTCGGCGTGCCGCCCGGGGCGGCGGATCAGCGCGACGCGGACGCCGGTGCCCTGCGCCGCCCGCTCCAGCAAGCGTCCCAGGCCCGGGTCGAGATGGCTGGAGGTGAGCGCCTTCGGGCCCCAGGGGCCGGGCTGCTCGAGCAGCAGCCACGTCGTCGCCGTGGGTGCGGTGGCGGACAGCGGCTCGTGGAGCTGCCGGGAGACGGTCGCGCACGTACTCACACAGGCGAGCCTAACCTGACTTGTCGCACCGGCTGCATCCGGCGCTCGGAATGATCTACTCCGGCAGCGGCCGCGGGGGCCGCGGACCGACGTACCGGCCGCTCGGGCGCATGCGCAGCGGGCGCTCCCCGTACTCCTCCAGAGCGTGGGCGATCCAGCCCGCCGTCCTGGCCACGGCGAAGATCGTCTCACTGGCGCTGGAGGGCATGCCGGACGAGGCGGTGAACACGGCGAGGGCCAGGTCGACGTTGGCGTGCAGCGGGGCGTGGCGGGCGGTCGTGGCGACGATGTCGCGGGCGGCGGCGAGGGCCGGCGCGGCCCGCGGGATGTCCTCCAGGAGGCCGAAGAGGGCACGCGCGCGTGGATCCTCGCCGGGGTAGAGGCGGTGGCCGAGCCCGGGGATGCGGCGGCCCTCGCGCAGTTCGTCGGCGATGACGGGCCCCGCGGCGCCCCGGTCCAGGACCTCGAGGACGAGCCGGTGGGCCAGTCCGCCGGCCGCGCCGTGCAGCGGGCCTTCGAGCACGCCGAGCCCCGCGGAGACGGCGGCGTAGGCGTGTGCGCGGGCGGAGGCGGCCACGCGCACCGCGAGCGTCGAGGCGGCCAGGTCGTGGTCGACGAGCAGGCCCAGCGCGGTGTCCAGGACGCGCAGTGAGGCGTCGTCGGCGGGGTGACCGGTCAGCCGTCCCCACAGCCGGTGCGCGAGCGGACCCTGGTCGCGGTGTGCGGACCGGACCGGTGGCAGCGCGGCGACGAGGGTCGGGATGAGCACGCGCGCGGTGCCGAGCACGGCGTCCTCCGAGAGGTCGAACCGCAGGGGGTCCGCGGCGGCGGCGGCGATCGCGGCGACCCGGAGCCGGTCGGTGGGCCCCGCGTGTTCGGGCAGGGCGTCCACGGCCCGGCGGGCCACGGCGACGGAGGCCTCGGGCGCGGTGAAGGTGACTCCGGGGCGCAGCCGCCCGGTCCAGAGCCACTCGGCGATCTCCTCGTAGGTGTGCCGGGCGGCCAGCTCCGTCGCGTCGACACCGCGGAAGTAGTAGCGGTCGGTGTCGATGAGGGTGATGCGGGTCCGCACGGACAGCTCCCCGCCGAAGTCCGCGCCGCTGCCGCCGTCCCGGCGGTTGCGGCGGGCGAGCGCCTCGACCTCCTTGGCGTCGAAGGAGCTGCCCCGGCCGCTCGGATCACGACGGCTGCTGAGCTGACCACGGCTCACGTACGCGTACACGGTCTCGGGCTTCACGCCGAGCAGTTCGGCGGTCTCCTTGGTGCTCAGCCGCCGCTCCGCGGCGCCGACGGCAGGTTCCTGATCGCGCATGGAGCTCACCGTATCCGGCCCAGCCATCAAGTAGAGCATTGATTCAATCAATATTGACAGCGATAGAGTCAAGCATGGACAGTCGGCTCAAGTCCATGGGAGGAAACATGTCCAGCAACAGGGCCGCAACCACTCTTGTCGACGCACCGCGGGGCCTCGCGGGAGTCGTGGTCACCGACACCCGAATCGGTGACGTCCGTGGGCTCGAGGGCTTCTACCACTACCGCCAGTACTCGGCCGTCGAGCTCGCCCGCACCCGCCGCTTCGAGGACGTCTGGTACCTGCTCGCGCACGGGGAGCTCCCCGACGCGCGGCAGAGCGAGGCCTTCGCCGCCCGGACCGCCGCGCTGCGCCGGCTGCCCGAGGAGGTCCGGGCGGCACTGCCGGCCGTCGCGGCGGCGAGCACCCGTTCCGGCCCGCTCTCCGGCCTGCGCACGGCGCTGTCCGTGCTCGGGGCGGCCCAGGGATTCCAGCCGGTGTACGACATCGACGCGGCCCGCAGGCGCCAGGACACGCTGGTGGCCTGTGCCGCCGTGCCGACGCTGCTCACCGCGCTGTACCGGCTGGTGCAGGGGCTCGAACCGGTGGAGCCGCGAGAGGACCTCTCCTACGCGGCGAACTACCTCTACATGCTGACCGGTTCGGCACCGGACGTACGGCACGCCCGGGCCGTCGAGCAGTACTTGATCTCAACCATTGATCACGGCTTCAACGCGTCGACCTTCACGGCGCGGGTGATCGCGTCGACCGGGGCGGACGTGGCGGCCTGCCTGGTGGGCGCCGTGGGCGCCCTGTCGGGGCCGCTCCACGGAGGCGCGCCCAGCAGGGCCCTGGACACCCTGGACGCGATCGGTACCCCGGACCGGATCGACTCCTGGATCCGTGACCGTGTCCTGGCCGGTGAGCGCATCATGGGCTTCGGCCACGCCGTCTACCGCACCGAGGACCCCCGCTCCCGCATGCTGCGCGAGATCGCCCAGGGGTTCGGCGGGCCGCGGGTCGAGTTCGCCGTCGAGGTCGAGCGCCGCGTGGAGGCGATACTCGCCGAGCTCAAGCCCGGCCGAGAACTCCATACGAACGTCGAGTTCTACGCGGGCGTCGTCATGGAACTCTGCGGCCTGCCCCGCGAGATGTTCACCCCGACCTTCGCGGCGGCCCGAGTGGTGGGCTGGAGCGCGAACATCCTCGAACAGGCGGAGGACTCGAAGATCATCAGGCCGGTGGCGCGGTATGTCGGTCCGGTCCCGCCGGTGGAGGTGCCCGAGGCGGCCTGAAAGACGCGTGCGGCCTGGTGCCGTTCGGGCGCCAGGCCTCATCGGTGGGCGTCGAGCAGGGACGGGGTGCCGGACTGCTCGACGGAGGGACGGTCCGGCTCGGTGGGCGGTTGCGCGTGCGGCCGGTGCGGGGACGGGACGCCTGTGGGGTGGACGCGGTCTCCCGTGATGGTTCAGGCGTCGGGAATGTCCGCCTTGGCGCGGATCAGCGTCTCCCGGCTGACGACCACGATGCGTTCGTAGTCCGCGCGGGAGGCGTCGGCGGGCAGTTCCCGCTCCAGCGCCTCGGTGGCTTCGGTGCCGATGACGGCGAAGTTTCCGTCGCTCAGCTCGAACAGGTCCGGGCATGTGGAACCTGAGTTACTGCCTCGGGCACTTGGGGGCACACCGATGCGGCGCACGATCTTCAAAGGTACTGGATCCTCACGGGCAAAAAGCTGGGGGATTCTATGGGGAGCACGTTACTGGTGTCGGAGACACACTTGTGGCTGAAGTGGCCAGAAGTTCACTCAGTTGTGTCATCCGGCAGTGTGCCCACCACCCACCACTCGTCCGTGGCGGCCTCGTCGAGTTCCTCGACCAGACCGTCGGCGATACGGCCCAGCCGAGCCTCGTCCGACGACTGGTTCAGCGCGGCCCGCATGTGTCGCGACGCCTCCCAGTACTCCCGGAAGACCGGACTTTGGAAGAACTCCCGCAGTTGGGAGTACCACTCCTTCAGATCGAGATCTCCCGCCCAGTGCAGGTGGAGGAGATGCGTGTACCAGGCGTTGGCGTAGAAGAACTGGCGGCGTTTCTCGGCGGGGATGCTCTTGTCGTACGTGTCGATCACCGTGGCCAGGTACGGGTCGTCGATCGCCCGGGACAGCAGTTCCCAGTGCATGCGTTGCTGATGCGTCCGCGCCTGGCGCTGGGACGTCAGCTCCTCCAGTTCGAGCCGCCGAATCTGCAGACGTTCCGCCTCCAGGCGGTGCCGGCGTGCGGCCACCGTCAGCATGGCGGTGGCGCACAGCAGACCGGCCGCGGCGGAGCTGAACCTCCCCGCGGCATTTTTCTGAATGACCATGTCAACCCCCGTATCAGGCGGCCGTCCGCCGGTCGTCGGGGCTGGGGCGGGTGACGGGGACCGGCGAGCGGTGGGCGGCGCTTGCCGTCTCCCAGGGTGCCGAGCGGCTCTGATCGGCGGGGAGGCGGAGAGGAGGCGCACGGAGGGAAGCGAGGGTCGCACACTCCGGCGCCATGTCCAACGTCTGCCCCGCAAGTGCGGCTAACAATCGTTCACTTCGGCGTGATTCGCGCGGCTCGTATCCTGGGTCGGCATTCAGTTGTCCCAGGTGCACCGCGGCCGTGAGCCGGTGCACGCGTCGGTGTGAGAGAGGTCGCGCGGTGAGCCAGCCGAGCCGGAACCCGGATCCGAACCCGAGTCCGAGCCCGGGCGGGACCGGTGGTCAGATCCCGGTCCTCGTGCTCGCCGGATTCCTCGGTTCCGGGAAGACCACCCTGCTCAACCACCTCCTCCACCACAGTGGCGGCAGCCGTATCGGCGCGATCGTCAACGACTTCGGCGCCATCGAGATCGACGCCATGGCGGTCGCGGGCGCGCTCGGCGACTCCACCGTCTCCCTCGGCAACGGGTGCCTGTGCTGCGCCGTCGACGCAGGAGAGCTCGATCTCTATCTCGACCGGCTCACCCGCCCCGGGGTCGGCATCGACGTGATCGTCATCGAGGCCAGCGGGCTCGCCGAACCCCAGGAACTCGTCCGCATGGTCCTGGCCAGCGAGAACCCCAGGGTCGTCTACGGCGGCCTCGTCGAGGTCGTGGACGCCGCCGAGTTCGACGACACGCGCGCGAGGCATCCCGAGATCGACCGGCATCTGGCGCTCGCGGACCTCGTCGTCGTCAACAAGGCCGACCGGGCCGACGACGCGGAGCGGGTGCTCGCGACCGTACGGTCCCTCGTCGACGGGGCGGCCGTCGTGCCGGCGACCTACGGCCGTGTCGACCCCGAGTTCCTCTTCGAGCGCAGGCCGCACGAGGAGCGCATCGGGCAGCTGTCCTTCGACGATCTGTCGACGGCCGACGAGGACGATCCCCACGGCCGTCACGCCGGGCATCTGCACGCCGACTACGACAGCCTCTCCTTCGTCTCCGACGTGCCGCTCGACCCCCGTCGGCTGATGCGGTTCCTCGACAGCAGGCCCGAGGGGCTCTACCGGATCAAGGGATACGTCGACTTCGGCCCCCACGACCGGCGCAACCGCTACGCCGTGCACGCCGTGGGGCGCTTCCTGCGCTTCTACCCGGAGCGCTGGCCGGCCGGTGAACAGCCCCGCCTCACCCAGCTGGTGCTCATCGGCTCCGGCATCGACGCACCGCTCCTCGGCAAGGAACTGCAGGCGTGCAAGAACGACGCCCCACACGCCGACGAGCACGGCATGTGGGGCGTCCTGCGCTACGTCCGGGAACCCGAGGACGAGCAGGGGAGCGAGGAACCGCCGGTCTAGACCGGTCCGGCCACCGCCGCCACCGTCTTCTTCAGCGACACGCCCGAGCCGTCGCGGCGCGGGTCGATGTCCGGGAGCTCGGCCGGGGTGCCGTTCTTCTGGGCGGCACGGGCCGGGACGGGGCCCGCCCAGGCGAACGACAGGCAGTCCTCGCCCTTCAGGAACCGCTGGCAGCGCACGCCGCCGGTGGCCCGGCCCTTGCGCGGGAACTGGTCGAACGGCGTCACCTTCGCCGTCGTCTGCACGGAGTCGTCCAGCGTTCCGCGGGACCCGGCGACCGTGAAGACCACCGCGTCCGCGGCCGGGTCGACGGCCGTGAACGAGATGACCTTGGCGCCCTCGGTGAGCTTGATGCCCGCCATGCCGCCGGCCGGGCGGCCCTGCGGCCGGACCTGGGCGGCCTGGTAGCGCAGGAGCTGGGCGTCGTCCGTGATGAAGACCAGGTCCTCGTCACCGGTGCGCAGCTCGACGGCGCCGACGATCCGGTCGCCCTCCTTGAGGGTGATCACCTCCAACTCTTCCTTGTTGGAGGGGTAGTCGGGCACCACCCGCTTGACGACACCCTGTTCGGTGCCGAGCGCCAGGCCCGGCGAGGACTCGTCGAGCGTGGTCAGGCAGACCACCGTCTCGTCGTCCTCCAGGGAGACGAACTCCGCGAGCGGCGCGCCGCCGGAGAGGTTCGGCGCCGACTCCGTCTCCGGCAGCTGGGGCAGGTCGATCACGTTCAGGCGGAGCAGACGGCCGTCCGAGGTCACCACGCCCACCTCGCCGCGGGTGGTGGCGGGGACCGCGGAGACGATCACATCGTGCTTGAGCCGCCTGCCTCCCGCCTCGTGCGGGAACGGCTCAGCGCCCGCGGTACGGGCCAGCAGGCCCGTCGAGGACAGCAGCACGCGGCACGGGTCGTCCGCCACCTGCAGCGGCACCGTCGCGGCCGGGACGGCGCCCGCCTCCAGGAGCAGCGTGCGCCGCGGGTTGCCGAACTTCTTGGCGACCGCGGCCAGTTCGGCCGAGACCAGCTTGCGCAGCTCCGCGTCCGACTCCAGGATCCGGGTCAGCTCCTCGATCTCCGCCGTGAGCCTGTTCTTCTCCGCCTCCAGCTCGATGCGGTCGTACTTGGTCAGGCGGCGCAGCGGCGTGTCGAGGATGTACTGGGTCTGCACGTCGCTCAGCGAGAAGCGCTCCATCAGGCGCTGCTTGGCCTGCGCGGAGTTCTCGCTGGAGCGGATCAGGCTGATGACCTCGTCGATGTCCACCAGCGCCGTCAGCAGGCCCTCGACCAGGTGCAGCCGGTCGCGCTTCTTGCCGCGTCGGTACTCGCTGCGGCGCCGTACGACGTCGAAACGGTGGTCGAGGTAGACCTCCAGGAGCTCCTTCAGGCCCAGCGTCAGGGGCTGGCCGTCGACCAGCGCGACGTTGTTGATGCCGAAGGACTCCTCCATCGGCGTCAGCTTGTACAGCTGCTCCAGGACCGCCTCCGGCACGAAGCCGTTCTTGATCTCGATGACCAGGCGCAGTCCGTGCTCGCGGTCGGTGAGGTCCTTGACGTCGGCGATCCCCTGGATCTTCTTGGAGCCGACCAGGTCCTTGATCTTGGCGATCACCTTCTCCGGGCCGACCGTGAACGGCAGCTCGGTGACGACCAGGCCCTTGCGGCGGGCCGTGACGGTCTCCACCGAGACCGTGGCACGGATCCTGAACGTGCCGCGCCCGGTCTCGTAGGCGTCGCGGATCCCGGACAGGCCGACGATCCGGCCGCCGGTGGGCAGGTCGGGGCCCGGGACGTGCTTCATCAGGGCGTCAAGGTCCGCGTTCGGATGCCTGATCAGGTGGCGGGCGGCCGCGATCACCTCGCCGAGGTTGTGCGGCGGCATGTTCGTGGCCATGCCGACGGCGATGCCTGAGGAGCCGTTCACCAGCAGGTTCGGGAACGCGGCGGGCAGGGCCACCGGCTCCTGCTCCTGGCCGTCGTAGTTGGGGGCGAAGTCGACCGTGTCCTCGTCGATCGACTCGGTCATCAGGCTCGTCGCCTCGGCCATACGGCACTCGGTGTACCGCATGGCGGCGGGCGGGTCGTCGTTGCCCAGCGAGCCGAAGTTTCCGTGGCCGTCGACGAGCGGGACACGCATCGAGAAGGGCTGGGCCAGGCGCACCAGGGCGTCGTAGATCGAGGCGTCGCCGTGCGGGTGGAGCTTGCCCATGACCTCGCCGACGACGCGGGCGCACTTCACGTACCCGCGCTCGGGGCGCAGGCCCATCTCGTTCATCTGGTAGACGATGCGGCGGTGCACCGGCTTGAGTCCGTCCCGGGCGTCCGGCAGGGCGCGGGAGTAGATGACCGAGTACGCGTACTCGAGGAAGGAGCCCTGCATCTCGTCGACGACGTCGATGTCGAGGATCCTCTCCTCGTACGGTTCGTCGGGCGGCGGGGTCTTCGTGCTGCGGCGGGCCATCGCTGCCGGCTCCTCCTGAACTCTGATCGCTCGCCTACGGGGCGCTCATGCCGGTCTCGGCGGGGCGACCGCGCTGGGCCCTCCCGGGCCCGTGCGCGCCCGCCCCGTCGACACCGACGCGCCACTTCGGCTCACTCTTGCTGAAGCGTGTGACGGGATCTGACGCGGACCATTGTGGCGCGCCGCACTGACAACCCGGACACGACCCCGCCCCAGCCCACCGACCGGGCACCTCAGCACCCCACCGCCACGCCCGGCGCAAGGGGACCGTGACGATCGAGACGGGGACGCCGCGCGGACCGTAGGCGAGTTCCCCACCACCCGCTTCGACCCGCACCGAGCCGACCACCCGGGCACACCCGATGACCACTCCGGCCCGGCCCGAGCCGCGCCGACCGACCGTGCCGCCGCGCCGACCGACCGTGCCGCCGTGCCGACCGACCGTGCCGCCGTGCCGACCGGCCGCGCCGCCGTGCCGACCGGCGCGCTCGCCCGGCTGCCCGCTCCGGCCCGAGCCTTGCCGACCGTCTGTTCGGCCCGTCTCGGCTGTCGGCCTCGGCCTACGCTCCGCCGTCCGCCCGCGCTCCGCGTCCGGCCGTCCGGTCCGCCAAGCCTCGGCGTCCAGCCGTCCGCAAGGCCTCTCCGCCGTCCGCCACGGCTCGCCCCGCCGACCGTGCCCGGCCCGGCCCGAGCCGCGCCGACCAGCTGTGCCCGGCCCGGCCCGAGCCGCGCCGACCGGCGTGCCTGCCCCGCCGACCCAGGCTCCGGCGGTCCCGGCCGCGCTCGGGGCGGGTCCACGCCTCGGCCCCTGGTGGCACCCGCCCGACGCCTCGGTGGGCCGCCGCCCCGCGTCCCGTGCGGCCCACGCCCTCACCCCGGCGGTCCGCGCTCAAGGCCCCGGCGTGCCGCGATCAATGCTCCCGGCGGCCACCCGCCCGACGCCCCCGCATCTCCTCCCGACCCGCCCCCGACACATCACCCGAGGCCCCGGCCCGCACCTCCACCCGAGGCCCCTCGCACCTCCTCGACGGACGCCGTCGCCGTCCCCGCCCGGAGGCCGTTTCGGCCAGGCATTCGCTTTCTTTCGTTCTCGCTCTCGGCGTACGGGGTTCGGGAACTTCGCCAGGGGTCCGTGCGCTTGCATACAGTGGCAGGACCGGCAGGAGAAGGGCGGTTTGCGGACCGCCACCGCGATCGAAGGGACGTACATGCCCATGGGTCACACGGCCACAGCCGAGGCAGGCTCCGGCGGCCTGACAGCGACCGAGCACCGCCTGGCCAACGGTCTGCGCGTGGTGCTCTCCGAGGACCACCTGACCCCGGTCGCGGCGGTGTGCCTCTGGTACGACGTCGGCTCCCGCCACGAGGTCAAGGGACGCACCGGACTGGCTCACCTTTTCGAGCACCTGATGTTCCAGGGCTCCGGCCAGGTGAAGGGGAACGGTCACTTCGAGCTGGTGCAGGGCGCCGGCGGCTCGCTCAACGGCACCACCAGCTTCGAGCGCACCAACTACTTCGAGACCATGCCCGCCCACCAGCTGGAGCTCGCCCTCTGGCTGGAGGCCGACCGCATGGGCTCCCTGCTCGCCGCCCTCGACGACGAGTCGATGGAGAACCAGCGGGACGTCGTGAAGAACGAGCGCCGGCAGAGGTACGACAACGTCCCCTACGGCACCGCCTTCGAGAAGCTGACCGCCCTCGCCTACCCGGAGGGCCACCCGTACCACCACACGCCCATCGGTTCCATGGCGGACCTGGACGCGGCCACCCTGGAGGACGCCCGCGCGTTCTTCCGCACGTACTACGCCCCCAACAACGCCGTCCTCTCGGTCGTCGGCGACATCGACCCGCAGCAGACGCTGGCCTGGATCGAGAAGTACTTCGGCTCCATCCCGTCCCACGACGGCAAGCCCGCACCCCGCGACGGCTCGCTGCCCGAGACCATCGGCGACCAGCTGCGCGAGGTGATCGAGGAGGAGGTCCCGGCGCGCGCCCTGATGGCCGCCTACCGGCTCCCGCACGACGGCACGCGCGCGTGCGACGCGGCCGACCTCGCCCTGACCATCCTGGGCGGCGGCGAGTCCTCCCGCCTCTACAACCGCCTGGTGCGCCGCGACCGTACCGCCGTCGCGGCCGGGTTCGGCCTGCTGCGGCTGGCCGGGGCGCCCTCCCTGGGCTGGCTGGACGTGAAGACCTCCGGCGACGTCGAGGTCCCGGTCATCGAGACCGCCATCGACGAGGAGCTCGCCCGGTTCGCCGAGGAGGGGCCCACGGCCGAGGAGATGGAGCGTGCCCAGGCCCAGCTGGAGCGCGAGTGGCTGGACCGGCTCGGCACTGTCGCCGGCCGCGCGGACGAGCTGTGCCGGTACGCGGTCCTCTTCGGCGACCCGCAGCTCGCCCTGACCGCCGTCAAGCGCGTCCTGGAGGTTACGCCCGAGGAGGTCCAGGAGGTCGCCAAGGCGCGCCTGCGTCCCGACAACCGCGCGGTGCTCGTCTACGAGCCGACCACCGCCGACACTTCCGAAGCAGGCGACGCCAAGGACGCGGACGCCGCGGCCACCGACGACACCGAGGAGGCGGCGAAGTGACCGAGCTCGCCACGATGGACTTCCACCCCCAGCCCAAGGCGGGCGAGGCCAAGCCGTGGGCGTTCCCGGCGCCCGAGCGCGACACGCTGGACAACGGCATGACCGTCCTGCGCTGCCACCGCCCCGGCCAGCAGGTCGTCGCCGTCGAGGTGCTGCTGGACGCCCCGCTGGACGCCGAGCCGGCCGGCCTGGACGGTGTCGCCACGATCATGGCTCGGGCCTTCTCCGAGGGCACCGACAAGCACTCCGCGGAGGAGTTCGCCGCCGAGCTGGAGCGTGCCGGCGCCACCCTCGACACGCACGCCGACCACCCCGGCGTACGGCTGAGCCTGGAGGTCCCGGCCTCCCGCCTGGCCAAGGGACTCGGCCTGCTCGCCGACGCCCTCAGGGCGCCCGCGTTCGCCGACTCCGAGGTCGAGCGGCTGGTGCGCAACCGGCTCGACGAGATCCCGCACGAGCTGGCGAACCCCTCCCGTCGCGCCGCCATGGAGCTCTCCAAGGAGCTGTTCCCGGCCACCGCGCGCATGTCGCGCCCGCGCCAGGGCACCGAGGACACCGTCCGCGGCATCGACGCGGCGGCCGTACGTGCCTTCTACGACCGGCACGTCCGCCCCTCCACGGCCACCGCCGTGGTCGTCGGCGACCTCACCGGCATCGACCTCGACGAGCTGCTCGGCGAGACCCTGGGCGCCTGGACCGGCTCGTCGGCCAAGCCGCGGCCCGTGCCGGCGGTGCGCGCCGACGACACCGGCCGCGTGGTCATCGTGGACCGCCCCGGCGCCGTCCAGACCCAGCTGCTCATCGGCCGCATCGGCGCCGACCGGCACGACCGCGTGTGGCCCTCCCAGGTGCTCGGCACCTACTGCCTCGGCGGCACCCTCACCTCCCGCCTGGACCGTGTCCTGCGCGAGGAGAAGGGCTACACCTACGGTGTGCGGGCGTTCGGCCAGGTGCTGCGCTCGGCCCCCGACGGCTCGGGCGCCGCGATGCTCGCGATCAGCGGCTCGGTCGACACGCCGAACACCGGCCCGGCGCTCGACGACCTCTTCACGGTGCTGCGCAAGCTCGCCGCCGAGGGTCTCACCGACGCCGAGCGGGACGTCGCCGTGCAGAACCTCGTCGGTGTGGCGCCGCTCAAGTACGAGACGGCCGCCGCCGTGGCGAGCACGCTGGCCGACCAGGTCGAGCAGCACCTGCCCGACGACTACCAGGCGACGCTCTATCAGCAGCTCGCCGCCACCGGCACGGTGGAGGCCACCGCGGCGGTCGTCAGCGCCTTCCCGGTGGACCGGCTGGTGACGATCCTCGTCGGTGACGCCGCGCAGATCAAGGAGCCCGTGGAGGCCCTGGGCATCGGCCAGGTGAGCGTCGTCGCGGCCGAGTAGCGGCCCTCGGGGACACCGTCCGGCAGCGGACGCGGGCACGCGCGCGTGGGGCCCTGGTGACCGAAGCGTCACCAGGGCCCCACGATGTCCGAATTGGGAGAGAGGTTGCCTGTCTGCCCTGTGGCATGCGCTACAAAAGTCCGGATCCGTTTGGGAATTGACAGCGCCCCCCTCTAGCGTCGGTCCGGCTGTTCGTCGGGCAGTGCGCCGCACCCGCGGCACCGGACAGCCATCGCCGAGTCCCCGTACGGCGCGAGCCAGGGGAGCCGGGGACCCACCAGTCCCTGGGGTGAATCGGACACCCGCGCGCGCAGCGAGGGGTCCGTAGGAGACCTTCCTGCTCCGAACCCGTCAGCTAACCCGGTAGGCGAGAAGGAAGGAAAGGACCAGCCTCTACATGGCGTTCACGCGCGCCACCGGGAAGCATCGCCGCCCCAGCCGGATGCACCGCACCACCGCCCGCGCGGTGGGTGCCGCGGCGCTCACCACCACCGGAGTCCTCGGCACTCTCGCCGCCGCACCGGCCCTGGCCGCCGAGGCTCCCGCTCCCGAGGAGACCGGCCTGACCCCGGTCATCACCATCGGCGACAGCGTCGCCCAGAAGATCGACGCCCAGGCCGCCGCCCAGCGGCAGGCCGCCGAGCAGAAGAAGGCCGAGGAGGCCGCGCGCCAGAAGGCCGCCGAGCTGGCGAAGAAGGAGCGCGAGGCCAAGGAGCGCGCCGCCCGCGAGGCCGAGCGCAAGCGCCTCAACGCCTTCGTGCCCCCGATCTCCGGCTCGTACGTCTCCACCGGCTACCGGACCGGCGGCTCCCTGTGGTCCTCCGGCTCCCACACCGGAATCGACTTCCACGCCGCGAGCGGCACCGCCGTGCACGCCGTCGGCGTCGGCACCGTCGTGCAGACCGGCTGGGGCGGGGCGTACGGCAACCAGATCGTGATCAGGATGGCCGACGGCATGTACACCCAGTACGGCCACCTGTCGTCCATCGGCGTCTCGGTGGGCCAGAAGGTCGTCCCGGGCCAGCAGATAGGCCTGTCCGGCGCGACCGGCAACGTCACCGGACCGCACCTCCACTTCGAGGCCCGCACCAGCCCGGACTACGGCTCCGACATCGACCCGGTCGCCTACCTCCGCAAGCACGGTGTGAACGTCTGAGCGACTCGCGCAGCCCTGACCGAAAGCCCCGGCCGCTGAAGCCGGGGCTTTCGGCGTTCCGGGCGCGGCGCTGGCCAAAAAATATCCATGGATTCCGGCCCGCCGTCGGAAATTCCCGTTCACTGGAATAGAGTCACGGAACGGGCGTCCGGCGTGGCGCACAACGGGGATTCCGGCGGGATTCAGGCGGAGGTCGGTCATGCGTATTCCGGCGCACTCGGTATGCACGGCGATCCGGGACGACATCGTCGCCGGAATCCATGAGCGCGGCAGCCGGCTCACCGAGGAGGTCCTCGCCCGCCGCTACGGCGTCTCGCGGGTCCCCGTGCGCGAGGCCCTGCGCACCCTGGAGGCCGAGGGCTTCGTGGTGACCCGGCGGCACGCCGGGGCGTGCGTGGCGGAGCCCACCGAGCAGGAGGCCGCCGACCTGCTGGAGATGCGGCTGCTGCTGGAACCGCTGGCCGCCTCCCGGGCCGCCCAGCGTCGCACGGAGGCTCATCTGAAGGTGCTGCGCGGCCTGGTCCGGCTGGGGCAGGAGCGGGCCGTGAGCGGCGGCAGCGAGGAGTTGCGGTCCCTGGGGAGCTGGTTCCACGAGACGCTCACCCAGGCCTGCGGCAGCCCGGCGCTCACCGCCATGCTGACCCAGCTGCGGCACAAGATCGCCTGGATGTACTCGGTGCCGGTCCCGGCCGACCCCGTGGAGTCCTGGGCCGAGCACGGTGCCATCGCCGACGCGGTGGCGCGCGGCGACGGCGAGCGCGCGCGGGCGCTGACCGCCCTGCACGCCGAGCGTGCGACCGCCGCCCACCGTGTGAGGACTTCGCAACGTCCCGTAAACACATCGGGTGCACGGAATTAACGCGGCGGCCGTATACAAAGAGGGGAATTCTGCGTGGGGTGTATTCGTGCTGCCCTTTTTGGCGGACGGCTTTCCAGCCCGTCGGAATTTCGTTCGGTGCGTTGTGCGGTCGATCCTCTGAGCCGATCCCTGAGTCGATCCCTGAATCGGTCCGCTGAGCCGATCTCCTGAGCCGATCCCCGGAGTCGATTCTCTGGGCAGGCCCGCTGGGAGAGGACCCGGAAAGAGCGAAGCCGCGCCGCCCGGCCCGGGCGACGCGGCTTCGGTGCTCGAGACGCGACGTTAGCGCTCGATCGGACCGTCAGACCGTCTCGGGAAGCTCCTCGAGTCCCTCGGAGACCAGCTTGGCCAGCCGGTCCAGGGCGGCGTCCGCGCCCTCGGCGTCGGAGGCCAGGACGACCTCCTCGCCGCCCTGGGCGCCGAGGCCGAGGACGGCCAGCATGGAGGCGGCGTTGACGGGGGTGCCGTCGGCCTTGGCGATCGTCACGGGGACACCTGCGGCCGTGGCGGCCCGGACGAAGATGGAAGCGGGGCGGGCGTGGAGGCCCTCGGCCCAGCCGACGTTGACGCGGCGCTCAGCCATGTGATGCTGCCCTTCGGTGTATCAGGGTTGTCTAGACCAGTTTCCCACACGTGGAGCACGCCCGGAGCGGCACGGTGTGCCGTCCCCGAATGCGTCGGACCGCGGCCTCGATCCGATGGGTGTCCTCGCGCGGTTCCTCCACAGACTGCCTCGCGCCGTTGTCGGACGCTAGCCGTACTCTGGGCCCCATGCAGACCTCGTCGGACCGGCATGAGTATCCCGCCCACTGGGAGGCCGACGTGGTGCTGCGCGACGGCGGCACCGCACGGATCCGCCCCATCACCGCCCAGGACGCCGACCGCTTGGTCAGCTTCTACGAGCAGGTCTCGGACGAGTCCAAGTACTACCGCTTCTTCGCGCCCTATCCGCGTCTGTCCGCGAAGGACGTCCACCGCTTCACGCACCACGACTTTGTGGACAGGGTGGGACTCGCGGCCACGATCGGCGGCGAGTTCATCGCCACCGTACGCTATGACCGCGTCGGCGCCGGTGGAATGCCCGCCTCCGCACCCGCGGACGAGGCAGAGGTCGCCTTCCTGGTGCAGGACGCCCACCAGGGCCGAGGTGTCGCCTCCGCCCTCCTGGAACACATCGCGGCCGTCGCCCGCGAGCGCGGCATCCGCCGCTTCACCGCCGAGGTGCTGCCCGCCAACACCAAGATGATCAAGGTGTTCACCGACGCCGGGTACACCCAGAAGCGCAGCTTCGAGGACGGCGTCGTACACCTGGAGTTCGGCATCGAGCCCACGGACCGCTCGCTCGCCGTACAGCGCGCGCGGGAACAGCGCGCCGAGGGACGGTCGGTACGCCGCCTGCTGGTGCCCGGCTCGGTGGCCGTCGTCGGGGTGGGCCGCACCCGCGGGGGCGTGGGCCGCAGCGTCCTCGACCACATCCGCGAGGCGGGGTTCACCGGCCGGCTGCACGCCGTGAACCGTGCCTTCGGCGAGGACCGGCAGGAGATCGACGGGGTGCCCGCCCACCGCTCGGTGCGTGAGATCGAAGGCCCCGTGGACCTCGCGGTCGTGGCCGTACCGGCCGAGCAGGTCCCCGAAGTCGTCACCGAGTGCGGCGAGCACGGTGTGCAGGGGCTCGTCGTGATCTCCGCGGGATACGCCGAGAGTGGCCCCGAGGGGCGCGAGCGCCAGCGCGCACTCGTGCGGCACGCGCGCGCGTACGGCATGCGGATCATCGGGCCCAACGCCTTCGGGGTCATCAACACCTCGCCGGACGTCCGGCTGAACGCCTCCCTCGCCCCCGAGATGCCACGCCCCGGCCGCATCGGGATGTTCGCGCAGTCCGGGGCGATCGGCATCGCGCTGCTGTCCCGGCTCCACCGGCGCGGCGGCGGCGTGACCGGCGTCACGGGAGTGTCGACCTTCGTCTCGTCCGGCAACCGGGCGGACGTCTCCGGCAACGATGTCCTGCAGTACTGGTACGACGACCCGCACACCGACGTCGCCCTGATGTACCTGGAGTCCATCGGCAACCCGCGCAAGTTCACCCGGCTCGCCCGGCGCACGGCGGCGGCGAAGCCACTGGTCGTGGTGCAGGGCCCGGGATCGGCACCCCAGGGGCACACCGTACGGGCGACGCGGCTGCCGCACGCGACGGTCTCGGCCCTGCTGCGGCAGGCGGGCGTGATCCGCGTGGACACCATCACGGAACTGGTGGACACGGGGCTGCTGCTCGCCCGCCAGCCGCTCCCTCCCGGCCCACGGGTGGCGATCCTGGGCAACTCCGAGTCGCTGGGCGTACTGACGTACGACCGCTGTCTCGCCGAGGGGCTGCGCCCGCAGCCGCCGCAGGACCTGACGACGGCGGCGTCCGCGGAGGACTTCCGGTCGGCGCTGTCGCGTGCGCTCGAGGACGAGACGACCGACGCGGTGGTCGTGACCGCGATACCGGCGGTGGGGGAGGGTGCCGCCGAGGACGCGGCCCTCGCCGAGGCCCTTCGCTCGGCCGCGGAGGCGGCGCCCGGCAAGCCGGTCCTGGTCGTCCACGTCGAACTCGGCGGCCTCGCGGAAGCCCTCTCGGCGGCGGCCAGCACGGGCCCGCAGGCCGGCGCGCCCGGCACGACCCCGCAGCCCGGCACGAGCGCGGAGCCCGGGACCGCGCCCCGGCCCAGCACAACCACCCAGCCCGGGAGCGCGTTCCAGCCCGACCCGGGTCGGCGGCCCGGCACGGAACCGTGGTTCGGTTCGGCCCCCCTGGACCACCTGGACCCCGAGACCTGCACGGGACCGAAAGCAGGCACGCACCCGCAGCCGAGTCCGGGACCCCGGAGCATGCCCCCGGCGACGGCAGCCGGACCCACGCCCGCCGCCACATCGGCGACCCCGCCCTCCGGCGGCCGCTCCGCCACGACCTCGGCGGCGGAGCCCGGCCCCGCGCGCCCTGGAGCGCGCTCCCTCCTCATCCCCGCCTACCCCGCCGCCGAGCGCGCCGTCCGGGCCCTCGCCGAGGCCGTCAGGTACGGCCAGTGGCGCCGGGAGGCCGTCGACCCGGGCAAGGTGCCCGAGTACGAGGACATCGACGAGAAGGGCGCCGCCGCCCTCATCGACGGCCTGCTCGCGCGCGGGCAGGGCCTCACGCTCGGCACCGAGGAGACCTGCGAGCTGCTCGGCCGCTACGGCATCCACGTCCGCCGGGCCTTCCCCGCGCCCACCCCAGACAGCGCCGCCGAGGCCGCCCGCGCCCTCGGCTACCCCGTCGCCCTGAAGGCCACCGCCCCGCACCTGCGCCACCGCGCTGACCTCGGCGGCGTCCGGCTGGACCTGGCCGACGAGGAGCAACTGCGCAGGGCCTACGCCGAGTTGACCGAGCTGTTCGGGAAGCCGGAGGAGCTGCGTCCGGTGGTGCAGACGATGGCGCCCCGGGGCGTCGACACCGTCGTACGAGCGGTCATCGATCCGGCGGCCGGCGCGGTGCTCTCCTTCGGGCTCGCCGGAGCCGCCTCCCAGCTGCTCGACGACATGGCGCACCGGCTGGTCCCGGTCACCGACCGCGAGGCCACCTCCATGATCCGGTCCATCCGGACGGCCCCCCTGCTGTTCGGCTGGCGCGGTTCCGCGCCGGTGGACACACCGGCCCTGGCAGAGCTGCTGCTGCGCGTGTCGCGGCTGGTCGACGACCACCCGGAGGTCGTCGCGGTCACCCTGGAGCCGGTCGTCGTCGCCCCGCGCGGGGCGAGCGTCCTCGGCGCGAGCGTGCGCCTCGCGCCGCCGCCCGCCCGCGGCGACCTGGGCCCGCGCACGCTCCCGGCGTACTGAGCGGGATTCGCGGTACGGAGCCGGTTTCGCGGTACTGAGCGGTGCCTCGCAGTCAGTGCGCCCCCGTAGGATGGACGGCATGGCCAAGACCAGTACGACGACCCAGGGGCTGCGGGCGGCGATCGAGCGCAGCGGTTACTACCCGGCTCTCGTGGCCGAGGCGGTGGAGGCCGCCGTGGGCGGCGAGCCCATCCGGTCGTACCTGGTCCACCAGGAGACCACCTTCGACCAGAACGAGGTGCGCCGGCACGTGACGGTGCTGGTCCTCACCGACAACCGCTTCATCGTCAGCCACACCGACGAGCAGGCCGCCGACAGCACCTCCCCGACGCCGTACGCCACGACGTCCACGGAGTCGGTCAAGCTCGGCCGGATCTCGTCGGTCGTCGTCAGCCGGGTGGTGGCCAACCCGGAGCAGTACACGCCGGGCACCCTGCCCCGCGAGGTCGTGCTCACCATCGGCTGGGGAGCGGTCTCGCGCATCGACCTGGAACCCGCCGCCTGCGGCGACCCCAACTGTGAGGCGGACCACGGCTACACGGGCAACTCGACCGCGGACGACCTGAGCCTGCGCGTCAGCGAGGCCGGGGACGGCCCCGAGACGGTGCGCCAGGCCCTGGCCTTCGCCCAGGCCATCTCCGAGGCCACCGCGGACCTGAGCCGCTGATGACACAGTCCACCGCCTGGGACCACCCGGAACCTCTGGCCGTAGAGTCCGCGCCCGTCCCCGAGTACGGCTCCGGTTCCCTCGCCGACCTGCTGCCCACCCTGGCCGCGGGCATGGGCGTGCCGGACATGACGGCCGCGATCCCCGAGCTGGCCCCCGTCGACCGCGCCTGCGTCTTCCTGATCGACGGCCTGGGCTGGCAGCAGCTGCGGGCGCACCCCGAGGACGCGCCGTTCCTCACCTCGCTGCTGGGCAGCTCGCGCGGTGGCACCGGACGTCCGCTCACCGCCGGCTACCCCGCCACCACCGCGACCTCCCTCGCCTCCGTGGGCACCGGCCTGCCTCCGGGCGTCCACGGCCTGCCCGGCTACACGGTGCGCAACCCCGCCACCGGCGAGCTGATGAACCAGCTGCGCTGGCAGCCGTACAGCGAACCGCGCGCCTGGCAGCCGTACCCCACGGTCTTCCAGCTGGCCCACCAGGCGGGTGTGCACGCGGCCCAGGTGTCCTCCCCCACCTTCGAGAACACCCCGCTGACGAGGGTCGCGCTCAGCGGCGGAACGTTCCTGGGGCGGCTGACCGGCGAGGACCGCATGGATCTCGCGGCCGAGCAGCTCGCGGCAGGCGACCGCGCGCTCGTCTACACGTACTACTCCGAGCTCGACGGCGCCGGCCACCGCTACGGCGTCGACTCCGACACCTGGCGCGGCCAGCTCATGGCCGTCGACCGGCTGGCCCAGCGCCTGGCCGAGCAGCTGCCGCCGCGCAGCGCGCTGTACGTCACCGCCGACCACGGCATGGTCGACATCCCGTTCGACGAGCAGCACCGCATCGACTTCGACGAGGACTGGGAGCTGCGCGCCGGCGTCGCCCTGCTCGGCGGAGAGGGGCGCGCGCGGCACGTCTACGCCGTGCCGGGCGCCGAGGGCGACGTACTGACCTGCTGGCGCGAGGTGCTGGGCGAGCAGTTCTGGGTGGCCTCCCGCGACGAGGCGGTGGCGGCGGGCTGGTTCGGACCGCGGATCGACGACCGCGTGTACGCGCGGATCGGCGACGTGGTGGCGGCCGCCCGCGACGACGTGCTGCTCATCGCCTCGGAACGGGAACCGAAGGAGTCGTCGATGGTGGGCAACCACGGTTCGATGACGCCTGCCGAACAGCTGGTCCCCCTGCTCGAAGTACGCTCCTGAACCCTCTTCCCGCGCATCTCCTCCCGCACCGCAGTATCCGCCGACCTCACCGAAAGGTGCCCGACCTCCCATGCCCGAGCTGGTGTTCTTCTCCGGAACGATGGACTGCGGGAAGTCGACACTGGCTCTCCAGATCGAGCACAACCGTTCGGCGCGTGGCCTGCAGGGCCTGATATTCACGCGGGACGACCGGGCGGGCGAGGGCAAGCTGTCCTCACGCCTGGGTCTGGTCACGGACGCGGTGGAGGTCGAGGACGGCATGGATCTGTACGCCTACATCGTCGACCACCTCTCCCAGGGTGGGCGCGCCGACTACGTGATCGCGGACGAGGCGCAGTTCCTGGGGCCGGAGCAGATCGACCAACTCGCGCGCGTGGTCGACGACCTGGACGTCGACGTGTACGCCTTCGGTATCACGACCGACTTCCGAACCAAGCTGTTCCCCGGCTCCCAGCGCCTGGTCGAACTCGCCGACCGCGTCGAGGTGCTCCAGGTCGAGGCCCTGTGCTGGTGCGGCTCCCGCGCCACCCACAACGCCCGTACGGTCGGCGGGGTCATGGTCGTCGAGGGCGCACAGGTGGTCGTCGGTGACGTCAACCGCTCCGCGGACGAGATCGGCTACGAGGTTCTGTGCCGTCGGCACCATCGCCGCCGAATGACGTCCGCCTCGGCCCACGCCGCGGCACTGTCACCGGACGTCCTGCCGGTGTCACCCTCCTGAGGGACGGACCCGGTCAGGGCGAGTGACGCGCCCGGTCGACGCGACGGCGTTCGACGCGGGTGACGGGCCCGGTCACCGTGCGCCCGAGACCAGGGCGAAGCGGGCGCCCTCGGGGTCCGCGACCATGGCCACGCGGCCGTGGGCGGTGTCCCGGGCGGGGGACAGGACCTGTCCGCCGAGTCCGGTGAGGCGTTCGGCCGCCTCGTCGGTGTCGGCGACCTGGAAGTACGTCACCCAGTGCGGGCCGCGGTCACGGGGCAGGGTGTGACCCACGCCGTGGATCCCGGCGACGGCACGGCCGTCGAGGCACAGTGTCGCGTGGTCGAAGCCGGACTCGGACCCGGACTCGGATCCGGATCCGGAGTCCGCCTCGGTGGTGGACGCCGACCGCTGGACCTCGTAACCGAACACCGTCTCGTAGAACTTGGCGACGGTGGCGGTCTCGAAGGTGCGCAGCTCGTTCCAGACAGGTGTCCCGGGCACACCGTCGAGGCCCGTGCCGAGGTGCGCCGCGGCCTGCCACACGCCGAAGACCGCGCCCGAGGGATCGGAGCCGATCGCCAGGCGTCCGGCGTCGCCCGCGTCCAGCGGCCCCACCCCGATCGTGCCGCCGCACAGCCGTACCGTTTCGGCCGTCAGATCCACGTCGTCCGAGGCGAGATACGGCGTCCAGGTGATGGGCAGATAGCGGTCCGGCGGCAGCTGGCCGATGCCCGCCACCTCCCGGCCGTCCAGCAGGGCCCGCACATAGGGGCCGAGCTGGTGGGGGCCGGGCCGGAACTCCCAGCCGAAGAGCTCCCCGTAGAAGGTCTGGGTCGCGGCCATGCCGTGGACCATCAGGCTCACCCAGCAGGGCGTGCCGGGCGCGTACCGCGCGTGTGCCCGGCGGCTGTCGCCTGCCGACTCCGGTGCCTCGGTCATCGTCACTCTCTTCTCGGCCTCGCGATGGCCGCGTCGATTCCGCTCCCCGGACCAGAGCGGATGCTCGCCCCCACCCAACAGCGGTTCCTTGCCCGGAGGATGCCCGTTCCGCGGTTTCCCGCCCGTTTCGGTGCGCTTGCCGGCAGATGTCGGTCGGCTGTACAGCATGTGTCCGATCCCATACGGGTCGTGACCGGACCTGTCCGGCCGAGCACATTAGTCGGACCTGGACGCGGCGGCCACCCCGTGCGCGAGGATGGTGACCATGAACGCCATCATCTCCGCATCCGACCTGGCGAGCGCCCTGGCCGGGCCGAACCCGCCGGTGCTGCTCGACGTCCGCTGGCAGCTCAGCCTGGCCAAGGCGGGCGGCGAGCCGCCCTTCGACGGGCGCGCCGCCCACGAGTCCGGGCACATCCCCGGAGCCGTCTACGTCGACCTGGACCGCGAACTGGCCTCTGCACCCGGCTCGAACGGCCGTCATCCGCTGCCCGGCATCGAGGAGTTCGGCGCCGCGATGCGCCGTGCGGGGGTCAGCGCCGGCCGGCCGGTCGTCGTGTACGACGGCGGGCAGGGCTGGGCGGCGGCACGCGCATGGTGGCTGCTGCGCTGGACGGGGCACCCCGACGTCCGGGTCCTGGACGGCGGGCTGGCCGCCTGGGAGGGGCCGCTGGAGACGGGGGTGCCCGAGCCGGCCCAGGGCGACTTCTCACCGGCGCCGGGCGCCGTGGCGCTCCTCGACGCCGACGGGGCCGCGGCGCTGGCCCGGTCCGGGGTGCTCTTCGATGCGCGCGCGGGGGAGCGGTACCGCGGCGAGGTGGAGCCGATCGACCCGGTGGGCGGCCACATTCCGGGAGCGGTCTCGGCGCCGACGACCGAGAACGTCGGCCCGGACGGGCGCTTCCTGCCCGCGGCGGAACTCCAGGCGCGGTTCAAGGCGCTGGGCGCGGCCGACGGCAAGGACGTGGGCGTCTACTGCGGTTCGGGCGTCTCCGCGGCGCACGAGGCGCTGGCGCTGGCCGTGGCGGGGATTCCGGCGGCCCTGTACGTCGGGTCGTGGTCGGAGTGGTCCGCGGACCCGTCCCGCCCGGTGGCGGTCGGACCGGACCCGCAGTAGGGGCCGTACGTACGGACGGACCTGCGGGAGACAGACCTGCGGGCACCGGCAAGAGGGCCGCCCGGCCGATGCGGCCGGGCGGCCCTCTTCCTGGTTCTACCTCGCGCCGTACGGCGCCGCCGACTTCTACTCCTGCTTCTTGCGGCGGGTGCCGAACACGATTTCGTCCCAGCTCGGGACGGCGGCGCGGCGGCCGGGGCGGACGCCGTCCGCTTCGGCCTGGCGGTCGGTGGCGCCGATGAGCCGGTCGCGGTGGCTGCCGACGGAGCGCGGCATGAGCACGTCCGCGTAGGCGGATCCGGCGCCGGCGGAGGCCGCGGGGGCGGGGGGTTCCTCCACCGCCGCTTCCTGGGCGGGTTCCTCCGTGGGTTCCGGTGCGCGCTCGGGCACCACGAGGTCGCCGCGGAAGCTCGGCACCGCCTCCAGCAGACTGGTCAGCGAGTCGCGGTCGCTCGTGCTCTCCTCGGGCGGCTCCTGCGCCTGCGCCGGCAGCGCGGGACGTTCCCGGTCCCGGTCGAAGGAACGTTCGCGCGGCAGCCGGGCGATGCGCGGCACGAACGGGAAGCTCGGCTCGGGGGCCCCGAGGTCGTCGGACTCCCCGATCAGGGCGCGCGCCTCGTCGTCGACGGCCTGCACCAGGCGCCGCGGCGGGTCGTACGTCCAGCTCGCCGAGTGCGGTTCGCCCGCGACCCGGTAGACCAGCAGGACCTCCCAGGTGCCGTCGTCGCGGCGCCAGGAGTCCCACTGGACGGTGTCCTTCTCGGCGCCGCGCAGCAACAGCCGCTCCTGGACGGCCTCGCCGAGCAGCGGGCCGGAGTTCTCGCCGGGGCGGCGGACCGGGGTCTTGCGGGCCCGCTCGGCCATGAAGGCGCGCTCGGCGAGCACGGGGCCCTCGAAGCGCCGTACCCGGTCCACGGGGATGCCGGCGAGCTGGGCGACCTCTTCCGCGGTCGCACCGGCTCGTATCCGCGCCTGGATGTCACGGGGGCGGAGATGGCTCTCCACCTCGATCTCGATCTGGCCGAGGCGGGGACGGTCGCCGCGCACGGCGGCGCGGAGCCGTTCGTCGATCGGAAGCGTGTACTCCGTGCTGTCCGCAGCCTTCAGCACCAGCCGTGTGCCGTCATTGGAGACGGCCACGACACGCAGTTCGGGCATGGGGACCTCCCGGGTGGTGCCTGCCGACGTCACGTGCGTCGCTGCTTCCGCTAGTCGAGTGTGGCCTGCCCGGGTGCAGCCTGCCACAACCTTGCCGAGTTGCCCGGCGTGTCGGGCGCGGGCCCTGGATCGCCGTTATGGCACGGTTACCTGTTCACAACGCTCAGTGACCAACTCCGTCACCCTGTGCGACCAGCCCCCTCCCGGCGGTCCAGCAAGGCCCCGGACGCCCTGGCGGGAGACCGGACCCAGGGCTCGCAACAGTACTCCATTTGGACCACGTGCGTGGATTGGCGCGCCGTCCAACTTCAGGCAAGGGGCGGGACTTGGCCCTCCGTGACCGGATTCCTCGATCATGAACGTGGCGTACTTCACGTATTCACCGGAAACGGAACTAACGGTTTCGTCCGTACGTCCCTTTCTCGTGCAGTCGGCCGATCGCGTCCCGAAGGTTCGGCTGTGCTCGATCGTGTACGGGAGAGGCAGGCAAGGTCCGGGTATGCGTGAAAGGCCCGACAACGGTGGTGTGCGGAGCGCGAGTGAGGGGGTGACGAAGAAGAAGCGGATCGACCTGAACGTGCCTCAGGTCGCGGGCAGCGCCGTCGCCGCGGTGGTGGCCGCGAAGCTGGCCTCCTACTTCGGCGTCTACGGCACGATCCTCGGGGCCGGTGTCGTCAGCGTCATCGCCACCTGTGGCGGCTCGTTCTTCCAGCACTTCTTCCGGCGCACCGGTGAACACCTCCGTGACGCGACGGCCGTCTCGTCCAGGCCGCTCCCGGCGGCCGTCCCCGGCGGCCGGACACCGCCGCCCCCGGGGGAGTTCACATCCGGCACCGTCTACCGGGCCCGGGTCAAGAACTGGAAGCGGCCCGTGGTCGCGGCCGCCCTCGTCTTCGGGGTCACCATGGCCGGCATCACCGCGTACGAACTGGTGTCGGGCGACAGCTTCAGCGGCGGGAAGGGCACGACCGTCGGCGACGCCGTGACCGGACGGCGCGCGCCGTCCGGCCCGGCCGGCGACCGGACGCCGGTTCCGTCCGACTCGCGGACCGCGCCGGCCGGGAGCGGTGACGGCACGTCCCCGCGCGGAGACGGCTCCGGCCGCGGGGACGGCGATACGGCGGTGAGCCCGACGCCGACCGCGGACGCCACCGGAGGCACCGGCAGCGGCGGCGAGAGCGTCGGCACCCCGGGGACGGGGAGCACGGCAGGAACCGATGCCCCGGCCCCGGCGCCCAGCGCGTCCGCTACGACCCCAGCACCCTCCGCAAGTAGTCGTTCTGGAACAGACGTTCAGGATCCAGCCGGTCCCGCAGCGCAGTGAACTCGCCGAAGCGCGGATACACCCCGGCGAAGTACTCCGCGTCCCTGGTGTGGATCTTGCCCCAGTGCGGCCGGCCCTCGTGCGCGGTGAAGATCCGCTCCGCGGCGGTGAAGTACCGCTGGTAGGGCGTCCCCCGGAACATGTGGACCGCGACGTACGCGCTCTCCCGGCCCGAGGCGGTGGACAGGGTGATGTCGTCGGCGGGCGCCGTGCGCACCTCCACCGGGAAGCTCACCCGCAGACCTGAGTGGTCCACCATCGCCTTCAGCTCGCGCAGCGTGTCGGGCAGGGCCGCGCGCGGGACGGCGTACTCCATCTCCACGAACCGCACCCGGCGCGGGGAGGTGAAGACCTTGTAGGGGATGTCGGTGTACGTCCGTGCGGACAGCGCCCGGCTGGAGACCCGGGCGATCGCGGGGACGGTGGCGGGCGCCGCGCGGCCCACCCAGTTGGCGACCTGGAAGACGCCGTTGGAGAGGAACTCGTCCTCGAACCAGCCCGCCAACTGCCCCACCGGTGCCTCCGGGCCGGCACTGCGGTTGTTGCGCTTGGTGTTGGTGCTGCCGGTGTGCGGGAACCAGTAGAACTCGAAGTGCTCGTTCTCCGCCCAGAGCTGGTCGAACTCGGCGAGGACCTTCTCCAGGGGCATCGGCTCCTCGCGGGCGGTGAGCAGGAAGATCGGCTCGACGGCGAAGGTGATCGCCGTGACGATGCCCAGCGCGCCCAGGCCGATCCGCGCGGCCGCGAAGACCTCGGGGTTCTCCTTGTCGGAGCAGGTGAGCGTCGAGCCGTCCGCCGTGACCAGCTCCAGGCCCTTGATCTGGGCCGCGATCGACGCGGACTCCCGGCCGGTGCCGTGGGTGCCGGTGCTGGTGGCCCCGGACACCGTCTGCTCCATGATGTCGCCCATGTTGGTGAGGGACAGGCCCTCCCGCGCGAGCGCCATGTTGAGCCTCTTGAGCGGTGTGCCGGCCTCCACCGTGACCGTCATGGCGTCGCGGTCGATGGTGCGGATGCCCGTCAAGAGTTGAGGGCGGATCAAGACGCCGTCGGTGGCGGCGATGGACGTGAAGGAGTGCCCTGTACCGACGGCCTTCACCTTCAGGCCGTCCTCGGCGGCCCGCCGGACCGCGGCCGCCAGTTCCTCGACCGAGGCGGGCGCGACCTCCCGCGCGGGACGGGCGCCGACGTTGCCGCCCCAGTTACGCCACGTGCCGTTCTTCGCGCTCGCTGTGCTGCTCAACGAAGCCTCCCCGTCCCGGAGCCGGCCTGCTGAGCCGGCGGTACCCGAGGAAACCCACCGCGACCGCGACGGCCCCGGACACCGCCGGGACCCCGTACCCGGCCCGCGCACCGGCCGCGTCGATCACCCAGCCGGCCACCGACGAACCGAACGCCACGCCGACCGCGAGTCCGGTGCTCACCCAGGTCATGCCCTCGGTCAGGTGCGCGCGTGGTACGTGCTCCTCGACGAGGGCCATCGTCGTGATCATGGTGGGAGCGACGGACAGGCCCGCGACGAACAGCGCCACGGCCAGAAACAGCAGGTTTCCGACCAGTAGGAGGGGGATCATACTCACGGCCATCGCACATATGCCCAGCGCCCAGCGGCGGGCGGGCGCTCCGGACGGCCGCAGCAGGCCGAAGAGCACGCCCGCAGAGCAGGAGCCCGCCGCGTACAGCGCGAGCACGACGCTCGCCGCACTCTTGTGCCCCCGCTCGTCGGCGAACGCCACGGTGACCACGTCGACCGCGCCGAAGATCGACCCCGTCGCCACGAACGTGGCCACCAGGACCTGCAGCCCGCGCGAGCGCAGCGCCGAGCCGCCGCCGTGGTGCTCGCGCGGGTGCGGCTCGGGCTCCGTGGCCCGCTGCGCGGTCAGCCAGAAGACCCCCACGGCCAGGAAGCCCGCGGCGAGCAGCGGCCCCGCCTCCGGGAACCAGGCCGTGGACAGGCCGATGGAGACGATCGGTCCGAAGATGAAGCAGACCTCGTCGACCACCGACTCGAACGAATAGGCGGTGTGCAGCTGCGGGGTTCCCCGGTACACCGCCGCCCAGCGCGCACGGACCATCGCGCCCAGGGACGGCACCGAACCGATCCCGGCGGCGCACAGGAACAGCACCCAGTCCGGCCACCGGAAGTACGCGGCGAGCAGCAGCCCAGCCGCCGCGGTCAGCGCGACCAGCGTGGCCGGCCGCAGCACCCGGCGCTGCCCGTACTGGTCGACCAATCGCGAGATCTGCGGCCCGAGCGCGGCGGCGGCCAGCGCGATGGTGGCCGACAGCGCGCCCGCGAGCCCGTAGCGCCCGGTGAGCTGGGAGATCATCGTGACCACGCCGATGCCCATCATCGACAGCGGCATACGGCCGATGAACCCCGCGGCGGAGAAGCCCTTGGAGCCTGGGGCGGCGAAGAGGGCGCGATAGGGGCTGGGCAAGGGAGGTCTCCGGGGTGCGGTGAGGCCGGGCTGCGGTAAGGCGCGTAGGTAGCCGATACAGCTTACGGATTCGATGGCACCGCTGCACACGCTTATGAAGCTGCACACGCAGACGAAGCGGCCCCGACGCACACGCCCGTGCGGGTCGGGATCCGGGCTGTCGGCGCCGGGTGGCAGGATCGAGACATGCCAGACGCGCTCGATGCCACCCCGTACGACGCCCTGCTCCTGCTCTCGTTCGGCGGCCCGGAGGGGCCGGACGACGTGGTCCCGTTCCTGGAGAACGTGACACGCGGGCGCGGCATCCCGAAGGAACGCCTGAAGGAAGTCGGGCAGCACTACTTCCTGTTCGGCGGGGTCAGCCCCATCAACGACCAGAACCGCGCCCTGCTGGACGCCCTCCGCAAGGACTTCGCCGACCACGGCCTGGACCTGCCGGTCTACTGGGGCAACCGCAACTGGGCGCCCTACCTCACCGACACCCTGCGGGACATGGTCCGTGACGGCCGTCGCCGCATCCTGGTCCTGGCCACCAGCGCCTACGCCTCCTACTCGGGCTGCCGCCAGTACCGCGAGAACCTCGCCGACTCGCTGGCCGCCCTGGAGGCCGAGGGCCTGGAGCTGCCCAGGATCGACAAGCTGCGGCACTACTTCAACCATCCCGGCTTCGTCGAACCCATGATCGACGGCGTACAGGAATCCCTCGCCGACCTCCCCGAGGGCGTCCGCGACGGCGCCCACATCGCCTTCACGACCCACTCGATCCCGACCTCGGCCGCCGACGCCTCCGGCCCCGTCGGCGACCACGGTGACGGCGGGGCCTACGTCCGCCAGCACCTGGACGTGGCCCGGCTGATCGCCGACGCGCTCCGCGAGCGCACCGGCGTCGACCACCCCTGGCAGCTCGTCTACCAGTCCCGCTCCGGCGCCCCGCACATCCCGTGGCTGGAACCCGACATCTGCGACCACCTGGAGGACCGCCGCACCGCAGGTGCCCCGGCGGTCGTCATGGCGCCCATCGGCTTCGTCTCCGACCACATGGAGGTCCTCTACGACCTCGACACGGAGGCCAAGGCCAAGGCCGAGGAGCTGGGCCTGCCGGTGCGCCGCTCGGCCACGGTCGGCGCCGACCCGAGGTTCGCCGCCGCGGTCCGCGACCTGATCCTGGAGCGTGCCCGCGCGGAACGCGGCCAGGAGGTCACGCCGTGCGCCCTGGGCGCCCTGGGCGCGAGCCACGACGTCTGCCCGGTGGGCTGCTGCCCGGCCCGCGCCCCCCGCCCCGCCGCCGCGGGCGCCGACAGCCCGTACGCGTGAGGACCACAGTGACCGACTCCCTGCACACCGAACTGCTCCAGCTCGCCCTCCAGGCCGCCGCGCGCGCGGGCGCGCTGCTGAGGGACGGCCGCCCGGCCGACCTCGCGGTCGCCGCCACCAAGTCCAGCCCGATCGACGTCGTCACCGAGATGGACATCGCGGCCGAGAAACTGATCACCGGCCTGATCTCCGACCGGCGTCCCGACGACGGCTTCCTCGGCGAGGAGGGGGCCTCCGTCGAGGGCACCAGCGGCATCCGCTGGGTGATCGACCCGCTCGACGGCACGGTGAACTACCTCTACGGCCTGCCCACCTGGGCCGTCTCCATCGCGGCCGAGCAGGACGGCGAGCCCGTCGTCGGAGTCGTGACCGCTCCCATGCGTGGCGAGACGTTCCACGCGGTGCGCGGCCGGGGCGCCTGGGCCACCGGCGCCTGGGCCGGCGAGCGCAAGCTGGCGTGCCGCCCCGCACCGCCCCTGGACCAGGCCCTGGTCTCCACCGGCTTCAACTACGTCGCCGAGGTCCGCGCCCACCAGGCCGACGTCGTCCGCCGCGTGATCCCGCTGGTGCGCGACATCCGGCGCGGCGGCTCGGCCGCGATCGACCTGTGCGACGTGGCCGTGGGCCGCCTCGACGGCTACTACGAGCGCGGCCTGAACCCCTGGGACTACGCCGCGGGCGACCTGATCGCCCGCGAGGCGGGCGCCCGCACCGGGGGCCGCCCCGGAGAACGCCTGTCCCGCGACCTGACGGTCGCGGCGAGCCCGGGGGTCTTCGAGCCCCTCCAGAACCTCCTGGAGGACTTCGGCGCCTGGCACGACGGGCACGACGGCGTTTAGGCGACCCGTCCTCCTGCGGGGCGCCCGAGCCCCTTCGGCTCGCCCGCAGTGTGAGCACAACGGGACCCCCGGCGCCGAACGCCGGGGGTCCCGTTCGTGTGCGGTCGCTCGACCACACGCGGATCAGACGCCGGACACGCCGACTTCCACACCGTGTTCGGCGGCGAGGCGGCGCAGGTCGTCGAGTTCGCCCAGCTCCACCTCGACGAGGAAGTCGTCGCCCTCGTCACGAGCCCGCGTCAGGTCGGACTCGGTCGCCTTTATGCGCTGCAGAAGTCCTGCGGTGAATGCGTCCATGCTGCGCCCCCTCGTCCTGGGTCGTGGGTCGGTGGCACGGGGGTGTGCCGTTCGGAAGGGGCGATCACGTCTCCAGTAGGTGCCCAGCGCTGCCCGTGCTGGGCGGCGACGGTGCCGGACACCCACGCCCACTCTGCGGAGCTGATCGCGGGGTACCGCATGGTCGTGCGGCACATGCAGAGCGTGATCGCGGGGTGTAAAGCCGTCCTCCCCCGGCTCCCTCCCGCGGAAACCTGAACCGCGGAAGAAAGTTCGGCATTCCCGGCCCCTTCGTCCCTCTCGCGCCCGGCCCGCAGGCCCCGCACGCCCCGTCCGCGGGACCGCCGCCTCCCCGGCTTACAGCCGACTTATGGCCGAAAAGGGCAGGATGGAGGCACACACCCATGAAGGCCCCTGCCCGCGTGCGCCCCCGTGGCGCGCGACGGGTGG
>NZ_BNBC01000029.1:0-54514 GCF_014654675.1 Streptomyces spiralis | reverse complement strand
ACATCAGGAAGGACAAGCGACGTGCGCGTACTCGTCGTCGAGGACGAGCAGCTGCTCGCCGATGCGGTGGCCACCGGACTGCGCCGGGAGGCCATGGCCGTCGACGTCGTGTACGACGGTGCGGCCGCCCTGGAGCGCATCGGCGTCAACGACTACGACGTGGTCGTCCTCGACCGCGACCTCCCGCTGGTGCACGGCGACGACGTCTGCCGCAAGATCGTCGAGCTCGGCATGCCCACGCGCGTGCTGATGCTCACCGCGTCGGGCGACGTCAGCGACCGTGTGGAGGGCCTGGAGATCGGCGCCGACGACTATCTGCCCAAGCCGTTCGCGTTCAGCGAGCTCACGGCACGCGTGCGTGCCCTCGGCCGGCGCACCAGCGTGCCCCTGCCGCCCGTTCTGGAGCGTGCCGGGATCAAGCTGGACCCCAACCGCCGCGAGGTCTTCCGCGACGGCAGGGAGGTCCAGCTGGCGCCGAAGGAGTTCGCCGTCCTGGAGGTCCTCATGCGCAGCGAGGGCGCGGTCGTCTCGGCCGAGCAGCTGCTGGAGAAGGCCTGGGACGAGAACACGGACCCGTTCACCAACGTCGTGCGTGTCACCGTGATGACCCTGCGCCGCAAGCTGGGCGAGCCCCCGGTGATCGTCACCGTGCCCGGCTCCGGCTACCGGATCTGATCCGCCGTGGCCGCGACACCCGCGCCGCCCCAGGCGCCCCCGAAGCCCACGTGGGACCCCAGAAGGCCGGAGCCGCCCTTCCCGTGGCTGCGTCCGACCATCCGGATACGACTGACGCTGCTGTACGGCGGCATGTTCCTGATCGCCGGCATCCTGCTGCTGTCGATCATCTACCTGCTGGCCGCCCAGGCGCTCAACGCGGGCAGTGACCTGCCCTTCAAGATCGTCGAGGGCAAGGTCACCAGCACGATCTGCAATCTGCCGGCCCAGGCCTCGCCCAGCGAGTTCAACAGCGCCATGAACGAGTGTGTGAACCAGCAGCGCCAGCACGCCCTGGACGACCTGCTCAGCCGCTCGCTGCTGGCACTGCTGGGTCTCGCGGTGATCGCCTTCGCCTTCGGCTACGCGATGGCCGGCCGGGTCCTGTCACCGCTCGGCCGGATCACCCGGACCGCCCGCGCGGTGGCCGGTTCCGATCTGTCCCGGCGGATCGAGCTGGACGGCCCGGACGACGAGCTGAAGGAGCTCGCGGACACGTTCGACGACATGCTGGAGCGGCTGCAGCGGGCCTTCACCGCCCAGCAGCGCTTCGTGGGCAACGCGTCGCACGAGCTGCGCACACCGCTGGCGATCAACCGCACCCTCCTGGAAGTGCACCTGTCCGACCCGGGCGCCCCGGTGGAGCTCCAGCAGCTGGGCAAGACCCTGCTGGCCACCAACGAGCGCAGCGAGCAGCTCGTCGAGGGTCTGCTGCTGCTCGCCCGCAGCGACAACCAGATCGTCGAGCGCAAGCCGGTGGACCTGGCCGAGGTGGCCACACAGGCCATCGACCAGGTGCACGGGGAGGCGCAGGCCAAGGGTGTCGAGATCCGCGGGGCGCGCAAGCCCGCCGTGGTCCAGGGCAACGGTGTGCTGCTGGAGCGGATCGCGCTGAACCTGGTGCAGAACGCGGTCCGGTACAACGTGCCGGAAGACGGCTGGGTGGAGGTCGACACGGACGTCCAGCACGGCCAGGCGGTGGTGGTGGTCACGAACACCGGGCCGGTCGTTCCGGCGTACGAGATCGACAACCTCTTCGAGCCGTTCAGACGGCTGCGGACCGAGCGCACCGGCAGCGACAAGGGCGTCGGACTGGGCCTGTCGATCGCGCGCTCGGTGGCACGGGCGCACGGCGGCCACATCTCGGCCCAGCCGCGCGAGGGGGGCGGGCTCGTGATGCGCGTCACCCTGCCGGTCTGAGATCATGACCCCGACATGGCGCCCACCCAAGGAGATGTTCGCTTTGCGCGGAATTTTCGAGGGCCCGCCGCAGCTGTCTCCTGTGTGATCGATCACATGTGCGGATTTCTGGCCATACACTCTGCGTGATCATGGGGAGGGCTGAAAAGCCGGGAAAGTCCTGGTTTTCAAGGGCCCTGATCACGGGAAGTACACGGTGAGGCCGCTTTGAACTGCGCCAATCGAACCGTGTACGGTCCCCATCGCCATCCAAGCCGATCACTCTTGAGGAGTCCGGTTGGGTGTCGATTGAGTAACAGACCTTGATGTGAGGCAAAATCTCCGCCTCGAGGCGGGCACAAGTCCGGCCTCTCACGCGTTACGTGCGCTGGAGACACCGCAGACACCCAGAGGGGGAGAGCGACATGGCAACCGATTACGACACCCCACGCAAGACCGACGACGACGTCGACTCGGACAGCCTTGAAGAGCTGAAGGCTCGGCGGAACGACAAGTCGACCTCCGCCGTGGACGTCGACGAGTTCGAGGCCGCCGAAGGCCTTGAGCTGCCCGGGGCAGACCTCTCCAATGAGGAACTGGCCGTCCGGGTACTGCCCAAGCAGCAGGACGAGTTCACTTGCATGAGCTGCTTCCTGGTGCACCACCGCAGTCAGCTGGCCCGCGAGAAGAACGGCCAGCCGATCTGCCGCGACTGCGACTGAGGCGGGGTCGGCCGTGACCGGCTCGACCCCTCCTTGGAAGCGCCGCTTCCCCCGCAGGGGAGCGGACTCGGGGCCGCACGGCGGCCCCAACGGCGCGCGTGACCACGAGCGAGGCCCCTCCCGTCCGTCCGACCGGACAGATGCCACGGCATCGACGGGATCGGCCTCGCTCGAGCAGGTCCACGGGGGTGACCCCGTCGCCGCGGTGGAAAAGGCGGCGGAAGGGGGCGCGCCCGTCTCCCGACGGCGGGCCGCCGCGATCCGCAGCAGAGCCCGGGAGGCCGCCAGGACCGGCGTCCGCAAGAGCGGGAGCCGCGCCAGGGCGGCACTGGGCCACCTCGCCGACCGGATCATCGATATCGCCCCGCGGGTCCCCGTACGTGATCTCGCGACGCTCCGCCGGCAGTTCCCGGGTCTCGGGCCCGAGCAGCTCGCGGACAGGCTGGTGGCCGGAGCGGCCAACGGGACCTCGACGATCGGAGCGGGGATCGGCGCTGCCGCGATGCTGCCGGTGCCGCCCGCGATGCCGACCGAACTGGCCACGGAGATCACCGGAGTCGCGGCGGTCGAGCTCAAGCTGATCGCCGAACTCCACGAGGTGTACGGGGTGCGGCCCCCCGGCAACCTGAAGGTCCGCAGTACCGCGTATCTGTCCTCCTGGTCGGGGGAGCGCGGGATCGACGCGATGAAGCCGTCGACGATCGACATGGCCCTCGGCGGCCACATGAAACGTCAGCTGCGCCAGCAGATCATGAAGCGCATGGTGCGGGACCTGCCGAACCTGATGCCGTTCCTGGTGGGCGCGGCCGTCGGCGCCGTCATCAACCGGCGCGACACCAAGAAGCTCGCGGCCCGCGTCCGCGCGGACCTGCGCAAGATCCAGGTCCCCTGGGACGACCTGACCACGCTGCCGCCCCTGGAGACCCCGGAGAACCCGCTGCCGGTGGCGGGCACCACCGGAACCACTCAGGACGCCACCGGGACCGGTGACGACGCGAGCGGGACCGGCGACGACGCCACGGGAGACGGCGTGCACCGCCGGCGCTGAATCACGCCCTGCGCGCCCCCAGCGCGCCCGCGGTGCGCCTCCGGCGAGGACCCCTGACGAGGTACCCGCCGGGACTCGGCGAGGCCGCCTAGGCGGCCCCGGGCGCCGCCGCCCGCGCCGCCCGCAGGGCCTCCGCCAGACGCTGCGGCTCACGCGTCGACAGGTACAGGTACGGCGTCGGGTCGTCCGGGTCGGTGACCTCCACGCGCAGCGCGGTGGGAATGTACGCGCGCAGCAGCAGGAAGGCGCGGGTGTCCGCCTTGTAGGTGCGCCAGGCGCGCGCCTCCTCGGCGTCCAGGATCTCCGCCTCGCCCAGCGCGGTGACCGGCACCTTCGCCTCGCCCGCGATCAGCGAGCCGCCCACGACACGGATGCGTACGGAGCCGTAGGAGCTGGCCGTGATCGCCGCGACCGCGGTGCCGCCGACCAGGCCGCCGAGCATCGGCAGGGTGCCGAAGGGGAGCAGGACCAGGGCACACGAGACACCGACGAGGAAGCTGATCAGCCACCAGGAGCGGGGTGCGGTGAGACGTTCTTCGTACGGCTGGGCGGAGAGCTGCATGAAGCTAGCTTGGCATGGTGTCGGCGACAGCTTCGGGCGCGGGTAAGGTCTGCGCCTGTGAGTGGTAGTTCCGCAGCTCTTCAGCCCCCCGCCGACGCCGTGAAACCCGTACGGCACCCCGACGCCCCCGCGCCCGGCCAACTCCTCGGCGCGCACTACGGCGAGTGTTTCGGGTGCGGCGGTCTGCAGCCGCACGGGCTGCACCTCCAGGCCCGGGCTGGGGAGGGCGTCAGCATCACCGCCGAGTTCACCGTGCAGCCCGCCCATCAGGGCGCGCCGGGCCTCGCCCACGGCGGGGTCCTCGCGACCGCCCTGGACGAGACCCTGGGCTCGCTGAACTGGCTGCTGCGGACCATCGCCGTCACCGGACGGCTGGAGACCGACTTCGTGCGGCCGGTGCCCGTCGGCACCACGCTGCATCTCGAGGCCGAGGTCACCGCGGTGGCCGGACGGAAGATCTACTCGAGGGCCACCGGCCGCGTCGGCGGCCCCGACGGGCCGGTCGCGGTCCGCGCGGAGGCCCTGTTCATCGAGGTGAAGGTCGACCACTTCGTGCAGCACGGCCGCGAGGAGGAGATCCAGGCGGCCATGAACGACCCGGACCAGGTGCGCCGGGCCCGCGCCTTCGAGGTGAACCCGTGAGCCCCGTGAGCCCCGCGAGCCCCTCCGGTCCCGGCGGGCGTGAGCCCCTGAACGTGTTGATCCGGCGCGTCGACCCCGACGTACCGCTTCCGGCGTACGAGCACCCCGGTGACGCGGGTGCCGATCTGCGCACCACCGTGGCCTGCGAACTGGCGCCCGGGGAGCGGACCGTACTGCCCACGGGCGTGTCTGTCGCGCTCCCCGAGGGGTACGCGGCCTTCGTGCACCCACGTTCCGGCCTCGCCGCCCGGTGCGGTGTCGCCCTGGTGAATGCCCCGGGGACGGTTGATGCCGGGTACCGTGGGGAGATCAAGGTGATCGTGGTGAATCTCGACCCGCGCGAGTCCGTGCGGTTCGAGCGCTTCGACCGGATTGCCCAACTGGTCGTCCAGCAGGTCGAGAGGGTCCGCTTCCAGGAGGTGGCGGAGCTTCCCGACTCGGCGCGGGCCGAGGGGGGCTTCGGGTCCACCGGTGGCCACGCCGCGGTGGACGGCGTGAGCGGCACAAACGGTCGGGCCGCCATGGGCGGTCAGGCGGGTGGGAATCGATACGCTTCGGTCGTATCCGACCGGGAAGGACAGTGACGTGTTCGGACGTCGCAAGAAGAAGGGTGCCGCCGAGGACGCGGCCGGCGAGGCCGAGCAGGTCGTCGACAGCGTCGACACCGAGGCGGACGAAGCGGAGGAAGAGGCCGAGCGCGAGCGGGTGAGGCTCGAGCCCGAACCGCGGCCCGACGGGCCCTGGGACAGCTCCGAGGTGCGCGACCCGGGCGAGGGCCGGGTGGACCTCGGGGGTCTGTTCGTACCGGGTGTCGACGGCATGGAGCTGCGGGTGGAGGTCGCGGGGGACGCGATCGTCGCGGCGACCGTCGTCCTGCGGGACAGCGCCGTCCAGCTCCAGGCCTTCGCCGCGCCCAAGCGCGAGGGCATCTGGGGCGAGGTGCGCGAGGAGATCGCCACCGGCATCACCCAGCAGGGCGGCATCGTCGACGAGGTGGAGGGGCCGCTGGGCTGGGAGCTGCGCGCCCAGGTACCGGTCCAGCTGCCGGACGGCACCGGCGGCTTCCAGGTCGTGCGGTTCGTCGGCGTGGACGGCCCCCGCTGGTTCCTGCGCGGGGTGATCTCGGGACAGGGCGCGGTACAGCCGCAGGCGGCCGGGCTGCTCGAGCAGATCTTCAGGGACACCGTCGTGGTCCGCGGCGAGGGCCCGATGGCACCTCGCGACCCGATCGTCCTGAAGCTGCCGAACGACGCCCAGATGGTGCCCGAGAGCGTCCAGCAGGACGAGGGCCAGTCCCGCTTCGCGGGCGGCATGGGACAGCTGCAGCGGGGCCCGGAGATCACCGAGGTGCGCTGAACGGACACGTGGGGGCCGCACTCCTCGGGGTGCGGCCCTTCGCCGTGTCCGGGAACCGGGTACGACGGTCTCCGGCACGAAAGTCCTTCGTACGGAAACCATCCCGGGGCGCCGCGCGTTGTCGGACCGAGGGATTGAAGGGGCGGGTGCCGGTCGTGATACTGGCGCACGGTCCACGGGGGAGCGGAGCGGGGGAGGGCACATGAGCCAGGTCGTCACCGAGACCATGGTGCGCGTCGAGAACGTCCACAAGTCCTACGGGCAGGCGGCGTCCGCCGTGCACGCGCTGCGCGGGGTCTCCTTCGAGGTGCCGCGGGGCGAACTCGTGGCCCTCAAGGGGCGCTCCGGCTCCGGAAAGACCACTCTGCTCAACATCGTGGGCGGCCTCGACGAGCCGGACCGGGGCAGCGTCCACGTCGACGGTCGCGACCTCTCCGAGCTGGGCGAGGACGGGCTGCTCGCCTTGCGCAGGGACAGCATCGGCTTCGTCTTCCAGTCCTTCGGACTCATCCCCATCCTGACGGCCGCCGAGAACGTCGGGGTGCCGATGCGCCTGCGCCGCGCCGACCCGCGGGAGCGGGAGGAGCGCGTGGAGCTGCTGCTGTCCCTCGTCGGCCTGGCCGACCACGCCAGGCAGCGGCCCGGCGAGCTCTCCGGCGGCCAGCAGCAGCGCGTCGCCATAGCCCGCGCGCTCGCCAACGACCCCGCCCTGCTGATAGCCGACGAGCCGACGGGCCAGCTGGACGCGGAGACCGGCCTCGCCGTGATGGAGCTGCTGCGCGCCGTCGTCCACAGCCAGCAGGTGACCGCCCTCGTCGCCACGCACGACCTGGCCCTCCTGGACCTCGCCGACCGCGTCCTGGAACTCCGCGACGGCGAGATAGCCGAGCACTGACGAGCTGGCCGGGCACTGAGCCGCCGGCTCGGCCGAGCCCCGCACCCGGCCGGCCACCGCGCCGGCGGCCGCCCTGCCGCGCCGCATCCCGGGCGTCGGAGTCGCGTCCCCGGGTGTCGGAGTCGCGTTCCCGGGCGTCAGAGTTGCGTCAAAGACGGGTTCCTGTCCCCGCCCGGCACCTTTTGCCGGGATTGTTGGCCGTAAGGTCGACGCTGCGTGCACACCTGTGACGGGAAGACAATGGAGGCCATGGGACGCGGCAAGCTCCGGATCTACCTCGGCGCGGCACCGGGCGTCGGCAAGACCTACGCGATGCTCTCCGAAGCCCACCGCCGCATCGAACGCGGCACCGACTGCGTGGTCGCCTTCGTGGAGCACCACGACCGGCCACGCACCGAGGTGCTGCTGCGCGGCCTGGAGCAGCTGCCGCGCAGGGAGCTCCAGCACCGGGGGAGCACCTTCACCGAGATGGACGTCGACGCGGTGCTGCGCCGCGCCCCGGCGGTCGCCCTGGTGGACGACCTCGCCCACACCAACGTCCCCGGCTCCCGCAACACCAAGCGTTGGCAGGACGTACAGGAGCTGCTCGCGGCCGGTATCGACGTCATCTCCACGGTCAACATCCAGCACCTCGAGTCCCTCGGCGACGTCGTCGAGTCGATCACGGGGACACCGCAGCGGGAGGCCGTCCCCGACGAGGTCGTACGCCGGGCGGACCAGATCGAGCTGGTCGACATGTCGCCGGAGGCGCTGCGCCGCCGGATGGCGCACGGCAACATCTACACGCCCGACAAGGTCGACGCGGCCCTGTCCAACTACTTCCGGCCCGGCAACCTCACGGCCCTGCGCGAGCTCGCGCTGCTCTGGGTGGCCGACCGGGTCGACGAGTACCTGCAGCGCTACCGCAGCGAGCACCAGGTGTCGAGGATCTGGGGTTCGCGCGAGCGCATCGTGGTCGGCCTGACCGGCGGCCCCGAGGGCCGCACCCTGATCCGCCGGGCGGCGCGCCTGGCGGAGAAGGGCGCCGGCGGCGAAGTCATGGCCGTCTACGTCGCCCGCAGCGACGGACTGACCGCCGCCTCCCCCAAGGAGCTGGCCCTCCAGCGCACCCTCGCGGAGGATCTCGGCGGCACCTTCCACCACGTCGTCGGCGACGACATACCGGCCGCCCTGCTCGACTTCGCCCGCGGGGTCAACGCCACCCAGATCGTGCTGGGCTCCTCGCGCCGCAAGACCTGGCAGTACGTGTTCGGGCCGGGAGTCGGTGCCACCGTGGCCCGCGAGTCGGGACCCGACCTGGACGTGCACATCGTCACCCACGGGGAGGTCGCCAAGGGCCGCGGACTGCCCGTGGCCCGCGGCGCCCGGCTCGGCCGGGCCCGGATCGTCTCCGGCTGGGTGATGGCCGTCGTCGCGCCGGTGGTCCTCGCGTTGCTGCTCAACGGCGTGCGCCTGGGCCTGGCCAACGACATGCTGCTGTTCCTCACCGTGACGGTGGCGGCGGCCCTGCTGGGCGGGCTGCTGCCGGCGCTGGCCTCGGCAGCCGTCGGGTCGTTCCTGCTGAACTACTTCTACACACCGCCGCTGCACCGGCTCACCATCGCCGACCCCAAGAACATCGTCGCCATTTCGATCTTCGTCGGGGTCGCGGTGTCGGTGGCGTCCGTGGTGGACCTCGCGGCGCGCCGTACCCACCAGGCCGCCCGGCTGCGTGCCGAGGCGGAGATACTGTCCTTCCTCGCGGGCAGCGTCCTGCGCGGCGAGACCAGCCTGGAGGCGCTGCTGGACCGGGTCCGGGAGACCTTCGGCATGGAGTCGGTGGCACTGCTGGAGCGGCGCAGCGACGTGGACCCCTGGACGTGCGCCGGACGGGTCGGCACGGGAGGGCCGCTGGAACGCCCGGAGGACGCGGACGTGGACATGCCCGTCGGCGACCACATGGCGCTGGCCCTGACCGGACGCGTGCTGCCCGCATCCGACCGCCGGGTGCTGGCCGCCTTCGCCGCCCAGGCCGCCGTCGTCCTGGACCGCCGGCGCCTGCGGGAGGAGGCCGACCGGGCCCGCTCCCTCGCCGAGGGCAACCGCATCCGCACCGCGCTGCTCGCCGCCGTCAGCCACGACCTGCGCACGCCCCTCGCCGGGATCAAGGCGGCGGTCTCCTCGCTCAGGTCCGAGGACGTCGAGTGGTCCGAGGAGGACCGCGCCGAACTGCTCGAGGGCATCGAGGACGGCGCCGACCGGCTGGACCACCTGGTCGGCAACCTGCTGGACATGTCCCGCCTGCAAACGGGCACCGTCACCCCGCTGATCCGCGAGATCGACCTCGACGAGGTGGTGCCGATGGCGCTCGGCGGAGTGCCCGAGGACAGCGTGGACCTGGACGTTCCCGAGACGCTGCCGATGGTCGCCGTTGACGCCGGGCTCCTGGAGCGCGCGATGGCCAACGTCGTGGAGAACGCGGTGAAGTACAGTCCGCCGGACGCACCGGTCCTGGTGTCCGCCAGCGCCATCGCCGACCGGGTCGAGGTCCGCGTCGTCGACCGCGGTCCCGGCGTGCCGGACGAGGCCAAGGACCGCATCTTCGAGCCCTTCCAGCGGCACGGCGACGCCCCGCGCGGAGCGGGCGTCGGCCTCGGCCTCGCGGTCGCCCGCGGCTTCGCCGAGGCCATGAACGGCACCCTCGCCGCCGAGGACACACCCGGCGGCGGCCTCACCATGGTCCTCAGCCTCCGCGCGGCCGACGCCGGCCCCGACACGCGCCCCGAGGGGGCGTACCGCTCCGGGACGTACCGCCCCGAGGGTGCGCACAGCCCCGTACACGCAGAAAGGCAGGTTTCATGACCAGGGTGCTGGTGGTCGACGACGAGCCGCAGATCGTGCGCGCCCTCGTGATCAACCTCAAGGCACGCAAGTACGAGGTCGACGCCGCACACGACGGCCGGACCGCCCTCGACCTGGCCGCCTCCCGCCACCCCGACGTGGTCGTGCTCGACCTGGGCCTGCCCGACATGGACGGCGTGGAGGTGATCCGGGGGCTGCGCGGCTGGACCCGGGTGCCGATCCTGGTGCTGTCCGCCCGGCACTCCTCCGACGAGAAGGTCGAGGCGCTGGACGCGGGCGCCGACGACTACGTCACCAAGCCCTTCGGCATGGACGAGCTGCTCGCCCGGCTGCGCGCCGCCGTCCGCCGTGCCGAGCCCGTGGGGACCGGCGAGGACGACGTGACGACGGTGGAGACGGAGGAGTTCACCGTCGACCTGACCGCTAAGAAGGTCAACCGGGGCGGCAAGGACGTACGGCTGACCCCGACCGAATGGCACCTGCTGGAGGTGCTGGTGCGCAACACCGGCCGCCTGGTCAGCCAGAAGCAGCTGCTGCAGGAGGTGTGGGGGCCGTCGTACGGGACGGAGACCAACTACCTGCGTGTGTACATGGCCCAGCTGCGCCGGAAGCTGGAGGCCGACCCGTCGCACCCCAAGCACTTCGTGACCGAGCCCGGCATGGGCTACCGCTTCGAACGGTGAGGGCGATGGGGGGTGAGCGGGGTTACGGCGGTGTCGGTGTGCACCGGTACGCTTCAGATATGAGTGCTGTTCCTCGTTCCGAAAAGCCGGTCGGCCGGTTCCGGCGCATGCTCGACCGGCTCTCCTCGTCGCAGGAGGACCTGGAGTCCGAGGAGCTGCGGGAGGACGCCGACACCTCGGGCTGTACGCGGATCGGTGACTGCCACGACCGGCAGATCGTCACCGTTACTGGTACCTTGCGCACGGTCACCCTGCGTCCGCGCGCGGGCGTCCCGGCACTGGAGGCCGAGCTGTTCGACGGCTCCGCCGCACTGGACGTGGTCTGGCTCGGCAGGCGCTCCATCGTCGGGATAGAACCGGGGCGCAAGCTCATTGCATCGGGCCGGATCTCGATGAGCCGGGGCCGCCGGGTGCTGTTCAACCCCAAGTACGAACTGCGACCCCTCGGACGGGAGTAGCCCGTGACGTCACTCGACAAGCCGACCGAAGAGACGACCGCCGGCGACGAGGCGAGGGCGGTGACGGAGGCCGCGCTGTTCGAGGCGTTCGGCGGAGTCCGGGGCATGGTCGAGACCGTCCTGCCCGGCCTGCTCTTCGTCACCATCTACACGATCAACAAGGACCTGCACTGGTCGGCGATCGCCGCGCTCGCGGTCTCCGTGGTGCTGGTCGCGGTCCGGCTGGCGATGCGGGACACCGTCAAGCACGCCTTCAGCGGCGTCTTCGGCGTGGCCTTCGGTGTTGTCTTCGCGATGATGACCGGCAACGCCAAGGACTTCTATCTGCCGGGCATGCTCTACACGCTGGGTCTGGGCCTCGCGTACATCATCACCACGCTCGCCGGCGTCCCGCTGATCGGCCTGATCCTCGGCCCGGTCTTCAAGGAGAATCTCTCCTGGCGCACCCGCAACCCGGGCCGCAAGAAGGCGTACGCGAAGGCCAGCTGGGCCTGGGGCCTGATCCTGCTCGCCAAGTGCGCGATCCTCTTCCCGCTGTACTGGTGGGCGGACACGACTCAGCTCGGCTGGGTCCTGATCATCCTCAAGATCCCGCCCTTCCTGCTGGCGGTCTACCTGACCTGGGTCTTCCTGGCCAAGGCCCCCGCTCCCATCGACGTGTTCGCGGAGATGGAGGCGGAGGAGAAGGCCGAGGAGGAACGCAAGGCGGCTGCCGCCGAAGGCCACGGAACCACACCCGGCCGCCACCGCCGCGAGTCCTGATCGCCGCCGGGCCCCTGCGGAACCCAGGGGCCGGCAGCCGGGCGGTCATGGCCGCGAGGCCTGGCGGCCGCCCGCCCCCTGCCGAGCCCGGGGGCCGGCAGCCGGGCCGTCGCCGCCGCGAGGCCTGATCGCCCCCCACCTGCTGTCCAACACGGTGTTGGTAGCTGGGCCGTCGCTGCCGGGAGCCCGACCGTCGCCCGCCCCCTGCTCAGCGCCACGGCCCGTAGCCGGACCGTCACGGCCGCGAAGTCTGGTCGCCGTCGGCCCACCGCCATACCAGGGGCTCGCAGCCCCGGCCCCCCGCGACGGGAAAGGGCGCCCTGTGATCACAGGGCGCCCTTTCCCGTCGTACTCCCGTAGGGGGTCAGTCCTCCGAGTCTTCCCGTCGCACCGACAGGAGGTCCTCCAGCTGGCCCTCGCGGGCCTGCGCGGCGACGAACAGCAGTTCGTCGCCCACTTCCAGGGAGTCCTCCTGGGACGGGGTGAGGACGCGGTTGCCGCGGATGATGGTGACCAGGGACGTGTCCTGGGGCCACTGGACCTCGCCGACCTGCGTGCCGGCCAGCGCCGACTCCTCCGGCAGGGTCAGCTCGACCAGGTTGGCGTCGCCGTGGCTGAAGCGGAGCAGGCGCACCAGGTCGCCGACGCTCACCGCCTCCTCGACCAGGGCGGACATCAGACGCGGAGTGGACACGGCGACGTCCACGCCCCACGCCTCGTTGAACAGCCACTCGTTCTTCGGGTTGTTCACCCGGGCCACGACGCGCGGCACGCCGTACTCCGTCTTCGCCAGCAGGGAGACGACCAGGTTCACCTTGTCGTCGCCCGTCGCGGCGATCACGACGTTGCAGCGCTGCAGCGCCGCCTCGTCCAGGGACGTGATCTCACAGGCGTCGGCCAGCAGCCACTCGGCCTGCGGAACGCGCTCGACCGAGATCGCGGTCGGCGCCTTGTCGACGAGAAGGACCTCGTGCCCGTTCTCCAGCAGCTCGCCCGCGATCGAGCGACCGACCGCGCCGGCACCGGCAATGGCGACCCTCATCAGTGACCGCTCTCCTCTTCGGGGCCCTCGGCGAACGCCGCCTCGACCTTCTCCACGTCGTCCGTCCGCATCATCACGTGCACGAGGTCGCCCTCCTGCAGCACCGTCTGCGAGGACGGCAGGATCGCCTCGCCGAGGCGGGTCAGGAACGCCACGCGGACGCCCGTCTCCTCCTGCAGTTTGCTGATCTTGTGGCCGACCCACTTCGGGGAGGCGTGCACCTCGGCGAGCTGCACCCCGCCGGTGGGGTCGCGCCACAGCGGCTCCGCGCCCGAGGGCAGCAGCCGGCGCAGCATCTGGTCGGCCGTCCAGCGGACCGTGGCCACGGTCGGGATGCCCAGGCGCTGGTAGACCTCGGCGCGGCGGGGGTCGTAGATCCGGGCCGCGACGTTCTCCACGCCGAACATCTCCCGGGCCACCCGCGCGGAGATGATGTTGGAGTTGTCGCCGCTGGAGACGGCGGCGAAGGCGCCCGCCTCCTCGATGCCCGCCTCGCGCAGGGTGTCCTGGTCGAAGCCGATCCCGGTGACCCGGCGACCGCCGAACCCGGGACCCAGTCGGCGGAAGGCGGTGGGGTCCTGGTCGATCACGGCGACCGTGTGCCCCTGTTGCTCCAGGGTCTGGGCGAGAGCGGAACCCACTCTCCCGCAGCCCATGATGACGATGTGCACGACCGTCCTTCCGGTGTCAACAGCTACTGCTCAGCCCCATCAGGGTCTCAGACAGAGGGACAAGCTACACATGCGCGGTGCGGGCCCGGCACCCCCCTGCCGCATCCCGGACGGACCGCGGCACCGCCGGCCCCGGCCGAGGGACCTGTTCCGCTTCGGTGGGCGGGCGCCGAGTGATGCTGCGCACGCTGCACAGGGTGAGGAATCCGAGGCCGAGCAGCGTCGCGGCGGCGCCGATCAGCTCCGCGGTCGGGGGCATGGGACCTCCGAGGAGTCGGGCGGGGAACGGTCGAACGGGCCGGAATCGGCAGAGTTCAGTCAAGTTCCGTCATCTAGGCACGGCCACGCCCTCACCTGCGGAATCCGTAGCGCGCGCGGCCCCCGATTTCACTCGTGAGGCAGATCTCGGGTGGCAGGTGGGCGACCTCCTGTTCGAAGCCTTACGATCCTCTGTTGTGTCCAAACTGACCGACGTGCCCAAACGGATTCTGATCGGGCGCGCACTGCGCAGCGACCGGCTGGGGGAGACCCTTCTGCCGAAGCGCATCGCACTCCCCGTCTTCGCCTCCGACCCGCTGTCCTCCGTGGCGTACGCGCCCGGGGAGGTGCTGCTGGTCCTGTCCATCGCGGGTGTGTCGGCGTACCATTTCAGCCCGTGGATCGCGCTCGCGGTGGTCGTGCTGATGTTCACGGTGGTGGCCTCCTACCGGCAGAATGTGCACGCCTATCCCAGCGGCGGCGGCGACTACGAGGTGGCGACCACCAACCTCGGCGCCAAGGCGGGCCTGACGGTGGCCAGCGCGCTGCTCGTCGACTACGTCATGACCGTGGCCGTCTCGATCTCCTCCGGCATCGAGAACCTCGGCTCCGCGATCCCGTTCGTCGTCGAGCACAAGGTGCTCTGCGCGGTCATCGTGATCGTGCTGCTGACGCTGATGAACCTGCGCGGTGTGAAGGAGTCGGGCACGCTGTTCGCGATCCCGACGTACGTCTTCGTCGCCGGCGTCTTCGTCATGATCCTGTGGGGCGCGTTCCGCGGACTGGTCCTCGGCGACACCATGCGGGCGCCGACGGCGGACTACCACATCAAGGCCGAACACCAGGGGCTCGCGGGATTCGCGCTGGTCTTCCTGCTCCTGCGCGCCTTCTCCTCCGGCTGTGCCGCGCTCACCGGTGTCGAGGCGATCTCCAACGGCGTTCCGGCCTTCCGCAAGCCCAAGTCCAAGAACGCGGCGACCACGCTGGCGATGATGGGCCTGCTGGCCGTGACGATGTTCTGCGGCATCATCGCCCTCGCCGCGTCGACGAAGGTCCGCATGGCCGAGAGCCCGGCCACCGACCTGCTCCACAACGGCATCCCGGTCGGCTCCGGATACGTCCAGAACCCGGTGATCTCCCAGGTCGCCGAGGCCGTGTTCGGCAAGGGCAGCTTCCTGTTCGTCGTCCTGGCCGCCGCCACCGCCCTGGTGCTGTTCCTCGCCGCGAACACGGCGTACAACGGCTTCCCGCTTCTCGGCTCGATCCTCGCCCAGGACCGCTACCTGCCCCGCCAGCTGCACACCCGTGGCGACCGTCTCGCGTTCTCCAACGGCATCGTGCTGCTCGCGGGCGCCGCGACCCTGCTGACGGTCATCTACGGCGCCGACTCCACCCGGCTGATCCAGCTGTACATCGTCGGCGTGTTCGTGTCCTTCACGCTCAGCCAGACCGGCATGGTCCGGCACTGGAACCGCCACCTGGCCACCGAGAAGGACCAGGCCAAGCGGCGCCACATGATCCGCTCGCGGGCCATCAACGCCTTCGGCGCCTGCCTCACCGGCCTGGTGCTGGTCGTCGTGCTCCTCACCAAGTTCACGCACGGCGCCTGGGTGGCCCTGCTCGGCATGTGCATCTTCTTCGCGACGATGACGGCGATCCGCAAGCACTACGACCGCGTCTCCGAGGAGATCGCCGCGCCGGAGGGCCCGTCCGACGACAGCGTCCGCCCCTCCCGCGTCCACTCCGTCGTCCTGATCTCCAAGATCCACCGCCCCACCCTGAGGGCGCTCGCGTACGCCAAGCTGATGCGCTCGGACACCCTGGAGGCGCTCACCGTCAACGTCGACCCGGCGGAGACCAAGGCGCTGCGCGAGGAGTGGGAGCGGCGCGGCATCGACGTACCGCTGAAGGTGCTCGACTCGCCGTACCGCGAGGTCACGCGGCCGGTCATCGAGTACGTCAAGAGCCTGCGCAGCCAGTCCCCGCGCGACGCGGTCTCGGTGATCATCCCCGAGTACGTCGTCGGCCACTGGTACGAGCACCTGCTGCACAACCAGAGCGCCCTGCGCCTGAAGGGCCGGCTGCTGTTCACGCCCGGCGTCATGGTGACCTCGGTGCCCTACCAGCTGGTGTCCTCCGAGGCCGCCCGGGACCGTGCCCGCAAGCGGCAGGACTGGAACGCCCCGGGTGCGGTCCGGCGCGGACCGGCAGTGGAGCGGACCAAGGAGCCGTCGGCGCCTTCGGCCTCTTCGGGCAAGGACTGAGGCGGGCCGAGGCGGGGTGGCGAGGCCGTAGACTGGTGGGCTGTTGTCGGGCCCCCTCGCGGGGCCGCCCCCGTCCGCGATCTCGATCTGGAGTCACCCCGCCATGCCCGCAGAACCGAAGAAGTCGCTGGTGGGGGAGGAGTACGAGGTCGAGATCGGCCCCGTCGCCCACGGCGGTCACTGCATCGCCCGGACCTCCGAAGGCCAGGTGCTGTTCGTCCGGCACACGCTGCCCGGCGAGCGGGTCGTGGCACGCGTGACCGAGGGCGAGGAGGGCGCCCGGTTCCTGCGCGCCGACGCCGTACGGGTCCTGGAGCCCTCCAAGGACCGCATCGAGGCCCCCTGCCCCTATGCCGGCCCCGGCCGCTGCGGCGGCTGCGACTGGCAGCACGCCAAGCCGGGCGCCCAGCGCCGCCTGAAGGGCGAGGTCGTCGCCGAACAGCTGAAGCGTCTCGCGGGCCTCACCCCCGAGGAGGCCGGCTGGGACGGCACGGTGATGCCCGCCGAGGGCGACAAGCTGCCCGCCGGGCAGGTCCCGCAGTGGCGGACCCGGGTGCAGTACGCGGTCGACCCGGCCACCGGCAAGGCCGGTCTGCGCCGCCACCGCTCGCACGAGGTCGAGCCGATCGAGCACTGCATGATCGCGGCGCAGGGCGTCAGCGAACTCGGCATCGAGCGGCGTGACTGGACGGGCATGGAGACGGTCGAGGCGATCGCCGCGACGGGCTCGCAGGACCGCCAGGTGATCCTGACGCCGCGTCCGGGCGCCCGCCTTCCCCTGGTGGAACTGGACAAGCCGGTCTCCGTCCTCCGCGTCGACGAGAAGTCCGGCGGCGTGCACCGCGTGCACGGCCGCCCGTTCGTCCGCGAGCGCGCCGACGGCCGCACCCACCGCGTGGGCGGCGGCGGTTTCTGGCAGGTCCACCCCAGGGCGGCGGACACCCTCGTGACGGCGGTCATGCAGGGCCTGCTGCCCCGCAAGGGCGAAACGGCCCTGGACCTGTACTGCGGTGTCGGCCTCTTCGCGGGTGCGTTGGCCGACCGCCTCGGCGACAAGGGCGCGGTCCTCGGCATCGAGTCCGGCAAGCGCGCGGTGGAGGACGCCCGGCACAACCTCGCCGACTTCCCCCGCGTCCGCATCGAACAGGGCAAGGTCGAGTCCGTCCTGCCCCGCACCGGCATCACCGAGGCCGACCTGATCGTCCTGGACCCGCCCCGCTCCGGCGCGGGCCGCGACACCGTCTCCCACCTCTCCTCCCTCGGCGCCCGCCGCATCGCCTACGTGGCCTGCGACCCGGCCGCCCTGGCGCGCGACCTGGCGTACTTCCGCGAGCACGGCTACCGGGTACGGACGCTTCGGGTGTTCGACCTGTTTCCGATGACGCACCACGTGGAGTGCGTGGCGATTTTGGAGCCCGCTGTAAAGGCGCTGTGACCTGCGGTTTCCCCGGGTTGCTCCGGAACGGCCGGGTTCGAGGTGCGGTGCCAGGCGCCGCGAGCCCGGCGTGATCGACGAGACACCCCCTAGGTGTGCTGACCGGCGGATCATGGCGCAGACGCGGGGGCTGGCACGCCCTCCCCCACTGCCTTAAGGGCGTGGGGGGGCCCAGCTGCGTTGTCGTCACTCGCCGACGCTCCGCGTCGACTTCCTCCTCCGCCTTGCATCTGGACGCACCAGCCCCCGCTCATCTGAGTTGACCGGCGCCGCCGCTTGCCTGCACCTTGATCCGCCGGACAGGCCCTAGCGGCCCCGCTGTTCCGCCGTGCTGCGGCGCACGACGAGCCGGGGCGTCATCGTGGTCCGCATGGCCCTGTCCCGCCGGCCCTCCACGCGTTCGATGAGCATGCGGGCGGCGGTGGCGCCCATGGTGTGCCCGGCCTGGTCGACGCTGGTCAGCTGGACGGGGGCGAGCGCGGCGAGCGCGGTGTTGTTGTAGCCGACGAGAGACAGGTCGTCCGGGATGCGCAGGCCCAGTTCGTGGGCGGCGCGGTAGATGCCCAGGGCGGCGACGTCGGCACCGGTCATGATGGCGGTCGGCGGGCGTTCCGCGGTCAGCAGGGTCATGCCGGCCTTGAAGCCGCCCTCATCGGAGTAGGCGGCGTGGTGGACACGCGTGTGCCCAGCGAGGCCGTGGCGTTCCATCGCGGCGAGGTAGCCCTCGGTCAGCACCGTCTCGGGAGGGCGTTTCCAGCGGTTGGCCTTGGTGCCCTGGGCGGAGACCAGTGCGATGTCGCGGTGGCCGAGCCCCACCAGGTGGTCCACGACCAGTCCGGCGCCGATGTCGTCGGCGTCCACGACCGAGTCGTGCGTGTCGGCGGTGTCGTGATGGCCGATGACCACGGTGGGTGTCGATGCCGCTGTGGCGAGCACCTCGTCGCGGGCGGTTCCCGGCGCGATGAGGATCAGCCCGTCCATCTGACGGTCCACCAGGGAGCGAACCGTTTTGGCCTGTTCCTCCGGGTCGAAGCCGGCGGCGCCGATGAGCACGGTGTACTCGCTGTTGCGGAGTTCGTCGCGGATGCCGTCGAGGATGTCCGCGAAGAACGCGTTGCGGACGTTGTCGAGCAGCACACCGATCGTGTACGTCCGGCCCCGCAAGCCGCGCGCCGCAGCGTGCGGACGGTAGCCCAGCTCGGCGATCGCCGCCTGGACCTTCTCCCGCATGGCCGGGCTCACACCGTAGGCGTTGCGCAACACCTTCGAGACGGCGGCGACGGACACACCGGCATGCCGGGCCACATCGGTGATGGTCACGCGCTTGCTGCGTCGAGGCTCCTCGGCCCGGTCCATCGTCCACACTCCGGCTCTCGTAGGCGTAGGTATAACGGTCTACACGCTCGCCCCGGGGTGACGTCAAGTCGTCCACTGCATCACCGCGTCGTTACAGCGCCGTGTCTTGACGGCGAGAGGAGGGGCGTGCAGGGTGTTGCTCGATCGAAGTAGAGAACGTTCTACACGAGGGCCTGATGCGGCGCACTCCTCGGTCCTTCGCGTCGTCTGCCCTTCGCCCGGAGCTGCGCACTCGCCCCCGAGCCACTCGTCAGCCCCTTCTCCATACAGCCCTCTGGAGCCCGCCGTGTCCCCTCGCATGTCCCGTCCACGCCGTGCACGCCTGAGCCTGCTCACTGCTGGTACCGCCTCGCTGGCTCTCCTCGCCACCGCCTGCGGCGGCAGCGGAGGCGCCTCGGCCGCGCCCAAGGAGTTCAGCTACCTGAGCGTCACCGAGAACACGACCGTCAGGACCGCGCTGACCACGCTGTCCACGGGGGCGTGCAAGAGCGCGAACGACGCGCTGCCGCTGAAGGTGGAGACCGTGCCCCAGGCGAGCCTGGACCAGAAGCTGCAGTTGCTGGGCGGCCAGAACGCCCTGCCGGTCCAGTTCGCGGCGGGCAACGCCCCGGCCCTCACCCAGCAACTGGCGAAGTCGGGCAAGGTGGCCGACCTCGAGGCGAAGCTGAAGGAGCTGGGCGTCTACGACCAGCTGGAGCCGGCCGCCGTATCGACGATCAAGGCGCTGTACGGCGGCAAGCTGGAGGTGCTGCCGTACGAGTACAACATCGAGGGCATCTTCTACAACAAGAAGCTGTTCCAGGAGAACGGCCTGAAGGTGCCCGGCACCTGGGACGAGCTGGTGTCGGCCGCGGCGAAGCTCCAGGCCAAGGGCGTTCAGCCGTTCTCCGCCTCCGGTCAGCAGGGCTGGCCGCTGACCCGGCTGATCAGCGGCTACATCTACCGCAGCCTCGGGCCGGACGCGCTGCAGAAGGTGGCCGACGGCAAGGCGAAGCTGACCGACCCGCAGTACGTGAAGGCCGCCGAGGAGGTCGCCGCGCTCGGCAAGAAGGGCTACTTCGGCAAGGGTGTCGGCTCCATCGACTACGACACGGCCATGAACCAGTTCCTCACCGGCAAGGCCGCCATGTTCTACATGGGCAGCTGGGCGCTGGCCAACATCGCCGACGCGAAGCAGAACAAGGTGGGTGCCGAGAACGTCGGCTTCATGTCGTTCCCGGCCGTGGCGGGCGGCAAGGGCTCCATCGACCAGTACCCCTCCAACGTCGGCCTCGGCATCACCCTCGGCGCGAAGTCCTTCGACCAGAAGACCGGCGACTGGGTCACCTGTATCGCGAAGAACTACGGCAGCACGGCCCTGAAGGACCACGGCTCCATCTCCGGCTTCAAGGTCAACACCGAGGTGAAGGACGCCAACGCGGTCACCACTCAGGTCCGCGACACCATCAGCACCTCGAAGCAGAACGTGCTCTGGTTCGAGGCCCTGTTCAGCACCAAGGCCACCACCGTCAGCCAGACCAACGCGGCGAGCCTGGTCAACGGCAGCATGAGTCCCGAGCAGTTCATGCGGACCGTCCAGGACGCGCTGGCCGCCCAGTAGCCGGGCCCGGGGCGGTCCGTTCGGCCCTCCTGACAATGCCGTGCGCTCCGCCCTCGCCCTTCCAACGGAAAGTGGACCCCTCCCATGCACCGCGTACTCGGTGACCGCAGGGCCGTCGTGCTCCTGCTCGGTCCCGCGCTCCTCGTCTACTCCCTGATCATGCTTGTCCCGATGGTGTGGTCGCTCGGCTACTCCTTCACCAAGGGCAACACCATCGACGGCTTCACCGGCAACGGCGTTGCCAACTTCTCCCGCCTGCTGCACGATCCCGCCGTCCACCACGCCCTGTGGTTCACCCTCAAGTACGCCGTCGTGGTCACCGCCGGGCAGGTCGTCGCCGGCTACCTGCTGGCGCTGCTGTACGTGTTCTTCCTCAAGCGGGCCTCGGCACTGATCCGCACGCTGGTGTTCTTCCCCGTGGTGCTGCCCACGGTCGCCGTCGGCCTGCTCTTCCAGAAGTTCTTCCAGGTCGCGCCGCAGACGGGACCGGTCAACTCCCTGCTGAACGCCGTCGGCCTGGACTCCATCGACTTCTTCGGCAGCGCGGGCAGCGCCTTCTGGGTCCTGGTCGTCATGGACATCTGGCGTTCCATGGGCTTCTACGCCGTGCTGCTCTTCGCCGGCCTGATCGACATCCCCGACGAGGTCCTGGAGTCCGCCCGGCTGGACGGTGCGACAGGGCTCAGGGTGGTCCGGCACATCGTGCTGCCGCTGTCCCTGCCCGTGCTGATGTCCTCGCTGATCTTCAGCATCAACGGCACGCTCAAGGTCTTCGACTCCATCGTGGCGCTGACCAACGGCGGTCCCGGCAACGGCACGACCCCGCTGACCCTGTACATGTTCCAGACCTCGTTCACCTACAGCGACTACGGCTACGGCAGCACCATCGCCCTGCTGCTCACCGTCGTCTGCCTGTTGGTGAGCCTGGTCGTCTACCGCGTCTCGCGGCGCGACCTCACGGAGGGATGATCACTGTGGCCACCATCGACACCGCTGTGAAGACCTCCGTGAGGAGCACGAGCACCCCGCCGGCGAAAACCTCGCGTCCCCGTGGCACCCGGCTCTGGGTGAAGATCGTCGTCGCGCTGCTGCTGATCGTCGAGATCTACCCGCTGGTCTGGATGTTCCTGACCTCGCTGAAGTCCAACGACGACTACCTCAACCACTCCACCTGGAGCCTGCCCACCCACTGGGAGTGGGGCAACTACAGCGAGGCGTGGACCACCGGCCACATCGGCCTGTACGTCCAGAACAGCCTGCTCGCCGTCCTCCCCGCGCTCGCGCTGATGCTGCTGCTGGGAACCGCCGCCGGCTTCGCCCTGCAGATCATGGTGTGGAAGGGCCGCAGCCTGACCCTGCTGGTCTTCCTCGCGGGCATGATGGTCCCGCCCCAGATGATCCTGCTGCCGCTGTTCACCGTGTACTTCCAGACCGGCCTGTCCGGCACCCTGGGGCCGCTCATCCTGACCTACACCGGCACCGGCCTGCCGCTGACGGTCTTCATGATGGCCACCTACTACCGCAGCGTCCCGCGGGAACTGTTCGAGGCGGCCACCATCGACGGCGCCGGCATCCTCCGCGCCTTCTGGACCATCAGCGTGCCCATGGTGCGCAACGCGCTCCTGACCGTGGGCCTGGTGCAGTTCTTCTTCATCTGGAACGACCTGCTCATCGCACTGACCTTCACCAATGACCAGGACCTGCGCACCATCCAGGTCGGTCTGCTCAACTTCACCGGCGACTTCGGCGCCACCCAGTACGGCCCGCTGTTCGCCGCGATCTGCATCAACGTCTTCGGCACCCTCCTGATCTACCTGTTCCTCAACCAGAAGGTCATGAAGGGCCTCACCTCCGGAGCGGTCAAGGGCTGAGCGCACGTCCTCCTCGCCCCGTACCCGCGACACGAAAGGTTCCCTTTGCTGTCCCCTCAGCCTTCCCCGGTGTCCTTCGAACACCTCCCGGACGGCCTCGGCATCGGCGTCCCCGCCCCCCGCCTCACCTGGACACTCCCTCCCGGCACCGGCCGTCAGGAGGCGTACGAGCTGGAACTCGACCGCTCCGGCGCCCTGCACCGCACCGGCCGCGTCGACAGCGCCGAGCAGGTCCTCGTGCCCTGGCCCGGCGAACCGCTGGCCGCACGTGAGCGCGTCACCGTCCGGGTCCGCGTCTGGGCCGCGGGCGCCGCCGAGCCGTCCGGCTGGAGCGAGCCGAGCACCGTCGAGGCCGGGCTGCTGGGCCCCGCCGACTGGGCGGCGGTTCCCGTCGGCGCCGGCTGGGACGAGGACCCGGACGCCGACCGCCGCCCGGCCCGTGTCCGCAAGGACTTCCGCCTCGACCGCCCGGTGGCCCGCGCTCGCCTGTACGTCACCGCGCACGGCCTGTACGAGGTCGAGATCAACGGCCGCCGCGTCGGTGACGAGGCTCTCGCCCCCGGCTGGACGGTCTACCCGCACCGCCTGCGCTACCGCACCCACGACGTCACCGCCCACCTCACCCAGGGCGCCAACACCATCGGCGCCTGGCTCGGCGACGGCTGGTACCGCGGCAGATACGGCTTCGACGGCGGCACCCGCAACATCTACGGCACCGATCAGTCCCTCATCGCACAGCTGGAGGTGACGTACGAGGACGGCACTACCGTCACCGTGGGCACCGACGGCACGTGGACCGCCGCACCGGGGCCGATCCTGACCAGCGGCCTGTACGAGGGAGAGACCTTCGACGCCCGCCTGCACGATCCCCACTGGGCCAGGCCCGGCGCGCCCGGCACGGACTGGACGCCCGTGCGCGTCCACGCCCGGGACCCGCGAACCTTGGTTGCCCCGCAGGGCCCGCCGGTGCGCTGCACCGAGGAGATCGCCCCGGTCACCGTCACCCGCAAGGACGACGGCCGCCACCTGATCGACTTCGGTCAGAACCTCGTCGGCCGCCTGCGCATCACGGTCGACGGACCCGCCGGCACCACCGTCACCCTGCGGCACGCGGAGATCCTCCAGGACGGCGAACTGGCCACCCGCCCGCTCAGGGAGGCCCACGCCACCGACACCCTGATCCTGGCCGGCGACGGACCGTTCACCTGGGAGCCACGCTTCACCCTGCACGGCTTCCGCTACGCCGAAATAACCGGCTGGCCCGGCGACTTCGGTGCCGACGCGGTGACCGCCCGGGTCCACCACACGGACATGCGCCGCACGGGCTGGTTCGAGTGCAGCGACTCCCTGATCAACCGGCTCCACGAGAACGTCGTGTGGAGCATGCGCGGCAACTTCGTCGACATCCCCACCGACTGCCCCCAGCGCGACGAACGCCTCGGCTGGACCGGCGACATCCAGGTCTTCGCGCCCACCGCGAGCTACCTCTACGACTGCGCCGGCATGCTCGACTCCTGGCTCACCGACGTCGGCCTGGAGCAACTGCCCGACGGCACCGTCCCCTGGTACGTCCCCGTCATCCCCGGCGAGCCGATGTGGACGCCGATCCAGCCCGGAGCCGCCTGGGGCGACGTCGCCACCCTCACCCCCTGGACCCTCTACCAGCGCTTCGGCGACCTCGACCTCCTTCGCCGCCACCACCCCATGGCCACAGCGTGGGTGGACCTCGTCGAACGCCTCGCCGGCCCCAGCCGCCTGTGGGACACCGGCTTCCAGCTCGGGGACTGGCTCGACCCCGCGGCCCCGCCCGACGACCCGGCCGCCGGCCGCACCGACCGCTACCTCGTCGCCACGGCCTACTTCGCCCACTCCGCCCGCCATCTCTCCCTCGCCGCGGCCGAGTTGGGCGAGGAGCAGGACGCCCAGCGGTACGCGCGGCTGGCCGACGAGGTCGCGGACGCCTTCCGCCGTCGGTACGTCACCGCCGACGGCCGTATGACCAGCGACAGCCCGACCGCGTACGCCCTCGGCATCGCCTTCGGCCTGCTCACCGAGCAGCAGCGTGGGGCAGCGGGGGAGCGGCTGGCCGAGCTGGTCCGCGGGGACGACGCGCGCATCGCCACCGGCTTCGTCGGCACGCCGCTGATCTGCGACGCGCTGACCGACACCGGTCATCTCGACGTGGCCTACCGCCTGTTGACCCAGACCGAGTGTCCTTCCTGGCTCTATCCGGTGACGATGGGCGCCACGACCGTCTGGGAGCGGTGGGACAGCATGCGCCCGGACGGCAGCCTCAACCCGGGCGGCATGACCTCCTTCAACCACTACGCGCTCGGCGCCGTCGCCGACTGGCTGCACCGCGTCGTCGGCGGCATCACCGCCACCGCGCCCGGATACCGCGAACTCACCTTCCGGCCGCTCCCCGGAGGCGGCATCACGTGGGCGCGTACCCGCCATGTGACGCCCTACGGTGCGGTGTCCGCGTCCTGGGAGTCGACCGCCACCGGGATGGAAGCTCGTCTCACCGTGCCCGACGGCTGCCGCGCGACAGCCGTCCTTCCCGGCTGCCGGCCCGTCCGCCTCGGGCCGGGGGAGCACAACCTGAGCAGCTCTGAGAAAGCAACCGAAGCAGCATAGAGCAACCTTGTTTCTGTGACTGTGAAAAAAGCCCGGCGCACGCCGGCTGTGCACCGGGCTTTGTTTGTGCGGGGAGATCCACTGCTGATATCACTTTGCTGGATGGCTGCCGTCCGTCCAGTCGGCGGCAGTCCTGCATAACGAGTTCCTTCAATTGAAAAGTTCAGCTCCATTTCAATGATCAGATGCCGTTTTAGCTGGTCAGGAGAGTTAATTGAGTAAAGTCGCGCCAAAGGGTTGACCGGCCGGGGCGGCAGGTCATAATTTCACACCCGTTGGCCGAATCGCTGAGTGATTCCGGCGTCCGAAACCGTTGCGGAACGCGACGGTGGTGGCCGACCTTTCTCCCGCGGTGGCCTTTCCGGCAGCCGCTCTGTCTCGTCCGGAGCCGTGATGAACAGACGATCGTTCCTTTCCGCTGCCACCTTGACTGCACTCGCCCTGAGCATGGCCCCCGCCTTGAGCGAACAGCCTGCGGCAGCGTCGGACACCACTTCGAAGGAACGGGCCGAAGCCCTGCTGGCCCGCATGACACCTGCCGAGAAGGAAGCTCTGGTGCGCTGCGACTTCGCCGCCGTCGCCCACCTCGGCATACCGGCACTGACGATGGTCGACGCCTCGGCCGGCTTGAGGGGCGAGAAGGATGTGACGGCGTTTCCCGTGCCCGTCGCGCAGGCCGCCACCTTCGACGAGGACCTCCTGAGCCGGATCGGCCGCGCCATCGGGGCGGAGGGGCGCGGCAAGGGCTACAACAACCTGCTCGGTCCCACCGTCGACCTCTCCCGCACCTGGCATTCCGGCCGCCAGGCTGAAGGCATGGGGGAGGACCCCCTGCTGGCCGGCCGACTGGGCGCGGCCGCCACCGCCGGCATGCAGAGCCAGTACGTGGCGGCGACGGTGAAGCACTTCGCCGCCTACACCCAGGAGACCAACCGCCTCTTCACCGACACCCTGGTCTCCGAGCGTGCCCTGCACGAGATCTACTACGGGTCCTTCCGCCGCGTGGTCGCCGCTGTCCCGACCACCTCGGTGATGATGGCCTACCCGAAGATCAACGGCACCTTCGCGACGCAGAACCCGGCCCTGTTCGACGACCTGAAGACGGGCCTCGGCCTGGCGGGTTACACCGTGCCGGACTTCTGGGCCGGCGATGACCAGGTCGCCGCGGCCCGAGCCGGCATGGATCTCGCCGGGCTCGGTCCCGCGGGCGTCAAGATCCCCGCGGGCGCGCTCACCGGCGGCGCCATACCGAGCGCCCGGCTGGACGACGCCGCCCGCCGCATCCTCGTCACCATGTTCGCCAACGGCCTGGTCGACCACCCCGTCCCGTCTCCGGCCGACAACGTCAGCACCGAAGAACACCAGTGCCTCGCCCACGAGGCCGCCGTCGCCTCCACCGTCCTCCTCACCAACCGCTCCGCAGCCCTGCCCCTGCCCGCCTCACTGACGTCCCTGGCCGTCATCGGACCCGCCGACGCCGACGCCCTCACCGGTACATCCGGCTCGACCTACGTCGACCCCGGCACCTGGACCACGCCGCTGCAGGCGATCCGCGCCCGGGCCGGCGGCAAGGTCAAGGTGACCCACGCACAGGGCACCAAGGGCGACGTGCCGCTGACCGCCGTACCGTCGACCGTGCTGCGCACCACGGCCGGCACCGCCGGTCTCACCGGCGCCTACTGCGCAGGCCCGGACGCCACCGGCACTCCGCTCGTCACCCGGACCGACACCACCGTCGACTTCACCACGACACCCGTGGACGGTCTGCCCCAGGTGTGGTCGGCGAGGTGGACCGGCACGCTCGTCCCCGCCATCACCGGCCTGCACCGCTTCTCCCTGCTGCCCGCCGGAACGGCCACCCTGAAGATCAACGGCACGACGGTTGTCTCCGGCACCCGGCACAGCCGCCGCTTCGTCCTCGGCCCCTATGACTACCCCCTCCAGGGCACCGCCCAGCTGACCGCGGGCCGAGCCGTCACGGTGGAACTGACCTACACCAACGCGACAGCGGACACCGGAGCCTGCGGACTCACTCTCGGCTGGCAGCCCGACTCGCTGATCCCCGCCGCCGTCGCCGCGGCGCGCACCGCCGACGCCGCCGTGGTGTTCGCCAACCGGATCGCGGGCGAGGACATGGACCACGCACAGCTCGACCTGCCGGGCGACCAGAACCAGTTGATCGCCGCGGTGGCCGCGGCGAATCCCCGGACGGTCGTCGTGCTCAACACCGACGGCCCGGTGGCCATGCCCTGGCTCGGGGACGTCGAGGCCGTGCTCCAGGCGTGGTACGGCGGACGAGGCATGGGTACGGCCCTGGCCGCGATCCTCTTCGGTGACAGCGACCCCGCCGGCCGCCTCCCGGTCACCTTTCCCGCCGACGCCGGCCAGGGACCGGGCACGACCCAGGCGACGTACCCGGGAACCAATGGCTCCGTCTCCTACGACGAGGGAATCGCCATCGGCTACCGCTACTACGACGGCAAGGGGCAGACCCCCCGCTTCCCGTTCGGGCACGGCCTGTCCTGCACCACCTTCGCCCACGGCTCCCTGGAAGCCGCCTACGACCCCGCGACCCGTAACGTGACGCTCGCCGTGACCGTCACCAACACCGGCCGCCGGCAGGGCACGGAGGTCGTGCAGGTGTACGCCGCCCTGCCGAGCGCGGCTGCGGCCGAGCCCCGCCGCCTCGTCGGGTTCCGGAAGGTCAGCCTCACCCCGGGCGGCTCGAGGCGGCTCACCTTCACCGTCCCCGCCCAGGACCTCGCCGTACGGGCTCCGGGAACATGGACCCTCGTTCCGGGCACCTACACGTTCGCGACAGCGCGATCCTCCCGCGACATCACGGCCCAACGAGTCCTCAGGCTCGGCTGAACGGACCCCGCCTCTCGTGTGACGTTCCCGGGATCCGCCGGGGAGAGTCGGGTCCTCTGATCTGCGGGACGAGCTGACGTGCACCGAGTCGAGCGGAGGAGGCAGGACCATCCGGCCGGGGGCCGGTGATCGCGCCCGTGCGGCCTGTCGGCTTCGTGGTCCGGCGGCTACAGCCGGCGGAGGACAGAGCTCAGTGTTTCGATCTCCTGCGCGGAGAGCTTGTCGGTGAAGTGGCGGCGTACCGCGGCGTCAAGGCCGGGGTGCACGGCGGTGATGGCCTGGCGTCCGGTGTCGGTGAGGGTGACGATGACACCGCCGGTGCGTTCGCGGGTGACGAGCTGACGCTTGCTCATGCGGGTGAGCTGGTGGGAGACGCGGGTGCGGTCCCAGCCGAGCGACGCGGCGAGCTCGCTCTGTCGCAGGGACCCCCCTGCCTTGTTCAGGCCGGCGAGGATCGTCAGGTCCGGTTCGGAGAGGCCCGCCGCCTCGGCGGCGTCCGCGATCACGCGGGTCCGGACGATCTCGTGGGCGCGCTTGAAGGCGGACCAGAGGCCGACGGGATCCAGTGCGGCCTCGCTCATGGCCTCGTCCGGCTCGAGAGCCCCGGCGTCTGATGTTGACATATCAACTCACCCCTTTCTAGTGTTGAAATGTCAACGCTAGCAGGGTGGCTGCCGCTTCATCGGCCCGCCCGACGGCTGCGCTCGCCACTTCCACTGTGCGGAAGGATCCATGCGAACCCGACCCTTGGGAACCGGCGGCCCGAATGCCGCCCCTCTCGCGTACACCGCATCAGCGTCGCGCAGCTCGCCACCGCCTGGGTCATCGCCCAGGGCGGCGAGCGCGGCCCGAAACCGTCTGCCCGCACGTGGACTTGACGGCCGACGGTCGGGCCGCGCCCGGTGGGTCCGGGGGCGGCGAGTGAAGGGTCACTTCCGTATCTGCTCCATGGCCACCGCGAGTGACGTCCGTGCCGTTCACACGAAGAACAGGTGACGCATCATGAACACGTCCGAGTCACGGCTTGTCGAGCGGGCCCGGTCCGAGAAGCCGATCGGAGTCGGGATCATAGGACTTGGAGCGCACGGCAGTTGGGCCGAGCGCTCTCATCTGCCCGCCCTGCGCGCCGTCCCGGGTTATGAGTTGAGGGCCCTGACCGCGAGTTCCAAACAGTCGGCGGAGCGCTCCGGACAGAAGCATGGTGTGTCCCGTACGTTCGGGACGGCTGCCGAACTGGTGGCCTGCGACGAGGTGGACCTGGTGGTCGTGGCGGTGAAGGTGCCGCACCACCGGGAACTGGTGCGGACGGCGCTGAGCGCCGGCAAGAGCGTGCTGTGCGAGTGGCCGCTGGGCAACGGGCTCGCGGAGGCCGAGGACATGGCGCACTCGGCGCACGGTCGCGCCGTGCCGACCGTCGTCGGACTCCAGGCGCGGTCGCACCCGGCCCTCGCCTACGCACGGGATCTCGTGGCCGACGGCTACGTGGGGGAGGTGCTGTCCACGACGGTCGTCGGCTCCGGCGGCGCCTGGGGAGCCACCGTTGGCCCCGGCGACCACTATGTGCTCGACGCCGCGAACGGCACGACACTGCTGACCGTTCCCTTCAGCCACGCTCTCGACGGACTCGCGTCGGTCCTGGGAGAGCCCGAGGAACTGCGGATCCAACTGGCGTCGCGGCGTACGTCGGCGGTGGACACCGAGAGCGGACAGCCCGTGCCGATGACCGCCGCGGACCAGGTGGTGGCCTCCGGACGGCTGCCGGGCGGAGCGGTGGCCACCTTCCACTACCGCGGAGGCATGTCCCGCGGAACCAACTTCCGCTGGGAGATCAACGGCACCGAGGGCGACCTCGTGCTCACCGCCCCGGTCGGCCACCCACAGCTCAGCCCGCTCACCCTGGAGGGCGCCCGCGGAACGTCCACCGCACTCGCTCCCATGACGGTGCCGAAATCCTATGTTCGCGTCCCGCGACTGGAACCCCGGGCCGACGCGCCGGCCTACGCAGTTGCCCACGCCTACCGGCAGTTTCTGGACGACCTGCGGGAGGGCACGTCACGCGTCCCCGATTTCGCACACGGCCTCGCGCGGCACCGCAGCATCGCATCCGTCATCACGGCAGCGTGAAGCTCATAGAGTTGGGTCATGCCGAGTGACTTCAGCGATTCCTTCCTCCGCGAGACCGAGCGGCATGCCGCATGGGGCGCCGTCCAATTGGAGACTCTGACCGCGTTTCTGCCCGAGGGGCCCTGGACCGCCGACCTGGAGGCCTGCCGATACCGGCAGGGAGACCTGGAGCTGCGCGTGGGCGTGCTGGGGACGTACGACACCTCGGAGGGGTCCTGGATGTGGGGCTGGGCGAACCCGGGGCTGCGGGGCACAGAGGTGGTCTCCCTGGCCGCCGCCGTCGAGCGGTACGGGCGGGCGCGCGGTATCACCGAACTGACCGAGGAGGTCCTGGACCTGTCCGACTTCCCCGATCCGCGCCGGGCCGCCGAGACGCTCGCCTTCACCGGCATGGGGGTGGCCGGGGCACCCGGATACATCGGCGCCCCGGCGGGACCGGCCACTCAGGTGTACTTCCTGCCCGACGACCCCCAGGTGCCGCGCGCCGGCCTGGACGCGGTCGCCCTGCCGCGGACGCTGCTCACCGGCGCGCAGCTGATCGGGCATTCGGCCCAGCACGTCGTCAGCGGGTACTTCGACCACCACGGCGTCCCGCACCGTACGGAGGGTGACCGGATCGTCGCCGAGCTGCCCGGCGGCGGGGCGGTCGAGGTCACCTTCGACGCGGCCGGGCGGATCGCGGGAGTGGAGGCCGGGATCGTTCCTTGAGCCGGGGGCCACACCCCGGCCGCCGGGACCCGCCCGCCGGGGTCCCTCAGTCCTCCTCGCCGAGGATCTCGTCGTTGGAGTCGAACTGGTGGCTGTCGGCGGGCAGGTCGGGGAAGTACGAGCTCTCGGACTCTCCCGTCAGGACGGCCAGGAGAAAGGAGGCGCACCGAGTGGAGTGGTGCTCCCACTCGGGACCGCGCCCCTCGTTGAACAGCACGGTCCACTCGTCCGGGCTCTGACCCGGCCCGGCGAGCCAGTAGAGCATCGCTCCGCTGTCCTCGATGTAGGCCCAGGGCAGGACCCGCGTACCCGGCCGGTCGAGTTCCGCCGGCTTCGGCTCGGTCTGCCACAGCCGGGCGAGCACCTTCTCCCGCTCCACGGACTGGGCCACGAGGTTGTAGTCCTCGTCAGGGCACTCCGGGTCGAACAGCCACACCGTCTCGTCGAAGACGCCGCCTCCGTAGACCTCGATCAGTTCCTTGTAGTCCTCCGGCAACGGCGTGCCGAGCGTCTGTTCGACGGCGTTCCAGTCACGGGTCCGCCGGGGACCGCCCGGCGGAACGATCTCGATGAGCCTGGCCACAGCGGGGTGCATGAGGCGCTTGCCTCCTTGGGGGCGTCATAGGCGTTTGGGGACGTTCAGGATAGTGACGATGTTCGTACTGCTGCCGCCCTCGTAGGGAGTGAAGGCGAATCCCTTGTTGCCCCGGGCCTCGATGGTGAGCCCCAGCGGAATGACGTCGGTGGGGTCGTTCGTGCGGTAGACGGGCGTGACGGTGTACTCGATGGTCTCACCGCGCTTGTCGACCGCTTCCCTGATCTGGTCCTCGATCTTCCGCATGACCGGCGAATTGGCGAACCGGTGCATGGTGACGAAGTTGCGGGGGTCCCGGTTGGAGCCGCCGATCTGCGCGCCGAGCAAGTGCGTCTTGTTGAGCTTCTTGTACTTCTGGTAACCGGGCACATTGACCCGGGGATCGGTCTTGCCGCCGGTCATGTCGGACTCGATCGTCGCGCGCATGGTGGTGGCGCGGCCTCCGGGACCGGGCGCACCGTAGCGGACCCGGCCGCCCCACGTGACGTCGTTCTCGTCGCAGGGAGTGAGGCCCAGCGGATCGGACAGCGTGTGCGGGTTGTCGACGTAGGCGAAGGGGTTGGGCGCGGGGTCCAGGCCGAGGGGGTCCGAGGTCAGGTAGCGCGCGGTCTCCGGATCGTAGTGACGGAAGTAGTTGTGGTGCAGCCCCGTCTCGGGGTCGTGGTACTGGCCCGGGAACCTGAGCGGCGTGTAGGCGGTGGCGTCGTGGTTCCAGGTCGTCGAGCCCCAGAGAGTCGAACGGGTGCGCCACGCGATCCTGCCCTCCTCGTCGACGAGTTCGGTGGGAGTGCCGATCTGGTCGGTGACGATGGCGAAGAAGCGCTGGTCGATGATGTCCTGCGGGGCGTCTGCGAGGGACTTGGTCTCGGTCTGCGCGACAGGTGCCTGGCCGTCGTGGTCCCAGGTGAGTGTGACCAGTTCGGCCGCGCCGCTGACCCCGGTGGTCTGCTCCACCAGCGTGGAACCGTCCCAGACGAACCGGGTTTCCGCGGCGACGGCGCCGTCCGCGGACAGACGCTGTTTCGCGATGCGCCGCCCGAGGGGGTCGTACAGGTACCGCCAGCAGGTGCCGTCAGGGGTGACGACGGAGATGAGCCGGTCCTCGGCGTCCCAGGTGTAACGCCAGGTGTCGGGCTTGCGGGAGAGACGTTTGACCTGCCGGAGCACGCACCGGCCGGCGGCGTCGTGCTCGTAGCGCACGTTGCCGGCGCTGATCAGGCGCGTTCCGGCGTAGCTGCGCGTTCCTCGCGCCTGGCTGCCGGGATGCTTCTCCGGCCAGGTCGCCCGCGTCTGGTTGCCGGTCTCGTCGTAGGCGTAGCTCTCGCTCCAGCGTCCGGCCTCCACGGCGCTGACCCGTCCCGCCCGGTCCAGGAGGAACGAGCGCCGGCCGGCGTCCCGGTCGGTGATGCCGGTCAGGAGCCCGTCACGACGGTAGGTGTAGCTGCGCTGGATCGACGGCTGCGCGGTGTCGTGGACGGTGAGTGTCTGCCCGCTGAGGCTGCCGACGGAATTCCAGGCGAAGGCGAGGGTGAATCGGTCGCCGAGGTGCCGCAGCACCTCCCGTCCCGCCGCGTCGTGCTCGAAGGAGAGGGTGCGGCCCGAGAGCGACAGCTCGGCGTAGCGGCCGGCCGTGTCGTAGGAGTACGTCGTCTCGACGCCCCCGGGTGTCCTGCGCAGTGTCCGGCGCCCCGAGGCGTCGCAGGCCGTGGTCAGCGTCCGGCCGTCGATGGTCTCCGCGATGACCCGTCCCGCCGCGTCGTACGCGTAGGCCAGTGTCCCGTCGGGGCCGGCTGCCGAGACGAGCCGACCGCACGCGTCGTTCCGGAAGACGGTCCTGCGGCCGTCGACGACCTTCTCGACCAGTTGGCCGGACGTGTCGTAGTGGTACTCGACGGTCTGCCCCGCCGCGTTGATCCGGGCGGTCAGGTCGCCCGCCGCGTCGTAGCGGTATGTCGTCTCGCGCCCGTCGAAGTCGGTCTCCTTCACCAGTTGTCCGGCGGCGTCGTGGACGTACCTCCAGACGAGTCCCCGGGGGCCCCGCACCTCGGTCAGCCGGCGTTCGGTGTCATAGCGGAACCGGTGTTCCACGCCGTCCGGGGAGATACGGGCGACCAGCAGGTCGAAGGGGCCGTGGACCAGCTGTGTACGTCCCCCGACGGCGTCGGTGTGGCCGGTGCAGTTGCCCTCTCCGTCGTACGACCAGGATTCGGTGGCGCCGTTGGCCGCGGTACGTTCCCGCAGCCGGCTTTCGCCGTCCCATACGAGCGTGGTGGTCGCCCCGACCGGGTCGGTGATGCGCACCGGGCGTCCGAGGGCGTCCCGCAGATAGCGGGTGCGGTTGCCCTGTGCGTCCTCCACGACGGTGGCCAGGCCCGCCGGGTCGGTTTCGACACGGAGTGTGTCGCCCGCGGGCCCGCTGACCGTGGCGACGGCGCCCGTCGAGTGGTGGGTGAACAGGTGGACCGAGCCGTCCGGTGCGGTCAGGGCGGTGCAGTTGCCCCGTGCGTCGAAGTCCTGGACGTAGGTCGCCCCCTGCGGATCGGTGATGCGGACCGGCAGGTGCAACGCGTTGTAGGTGACGTGGCTGCTTGTGCCGTCCGGAGCCGTGACCGAGACCAGGGAACCCGCGTCGTCCCACGTCCAGCGGGTGGTACGGCCCAGCGGGTCGGTGCGGGAGAGCAGGTGGTCGTGGCGGTCCCAGGTCTGGGTGACGGTGTGCCCGAGCGGATCGGTGATCGCGACGATCTGGCCGTGCCGGTTGGCGCGGTAGATCGTGGTGTTGCCGAGTGAATCGGTGTAGGTGGTGGTGCAGGTGCCGTCGTCCTGGCGCTCGCCGTAGGTCAGGCGGGAGTTGAGGATGCCGTCGGTCCCGCGGGTCTCGATCACCCGTCCCCCGGCGTCGTAGACGTAGGTGAACTCGGTGTCGTTGGAGTCCCGCCATCCCGTCACGCGCTGGGCGCCGTCGTAGGTGAACCGCGTCGGCGCGTCGACCGCGTTGCGGACTTCGCCCAGGTTCCCGGTCTCGGCGTCGTAGCCGAAGGCGCGAAGGCGTACCGGGTCGTCGTCGGTGAGGGCCCACAGCGCGGTGACGCGCTGCCGGTCGTCGCGGTCGACGCGTATGCGGTAACCACCGCTGTGGGTGACGGTGAGCGGCACACCGTCCTCGTCGCGTTCGACGCGGATGTGGTTGCCGTTGCGGTCCTCGATGCCGACCAGCCACCACGGTCCGCACTGCACCGTACCGGCTTCGAACTGGCGCGTGAGTCCTGAGTACGGGTCCTGCACCGTCAGGACGTAACTGCCGTCGCGGCTCACATACGTCAGCGGGAGGCGGACGCCCTCGGCGGGCTCCAGCCGGTCGCCGGGCAGGTCGGGCAGACGCGGATAGGCGAGCGCGGACCCGTCCTCCCGGTGCCACCAGTAACCGCCCAGAGCGTCGTCCTGCTGGATCCGTTCGTCGAGGGTGGAGGCCCAGGACGGGCCGAAGAAGCGGCCTGCCGCGTAGCCGGAGAGGTGGGTACGGCGCAGGATCAGGGGCAGGACACCCGGCAACGCCACGTCCGTCTGGGCAAGCACCATCTGGCCGCTGGCCATGTCGATCGGGTCGCCGCACAGCTGCTTGGTGTTCAGCTCGCGACCTTGTCTGGACAGGTCGGCAGAGTCGATCTTCAGGCCGGGGTCGGGCTTGCGGCCGGACGCAGGGGCGCCGTGGTGGCCGCCTGAACCGTCGCCCGACTTGCCGGAGTTCACGTGGACACTGTCGGCCCGGCGGCCGGTGTCGATGTCCTTGCCCTTGTGCAGACGGGAGGTGGCCTTCACGCGTTCCGGGACGGTCTCGGCGAGATGCTTGACGACCTTCTTGACGGCCTTCTCCGAGCCCTTGAGGGCGCCCTCCAGCACCGACTCGAAGGGCGCGGTGAAGGCGTCCTTGCCCTTGGTGCGGCCGAAGTGGCCCTTGGCCCGGTCCAGCGGGTCGGTGACGGCGGTATGCAGGTCGCCGCCGTGCCGGGAGACCTTGTCGGCGCCGTCCTCGAACTCGATGTGGTCGATGAAAAGGTCCACGCCGCCGCCCGGGCCGCCACCGGCGGACGCGAGCACCATCGCTCCGTCGCCGGCCGAGGCCAGCTGCATGCCGCCGCCGTGGCCGTGCTTGCCGGAGCCGCCACCACCGCCTGCGTTCGGCTCGGGGGGCAGCGAGAACGCGCCCTCGGCCAGGTCCAGGACCGCGTCCTCGACCATCTTCTCCAGCTTGGCGTTGACCGGCTCGGTCACCCGGGCCACCAGCTCGTCCACGATCCGGTCGGCGGCCTCGTCGACGATCCGCTTGACCGCCTGCCGCATCGCCGTGATCTCGGCCGCACCCAGCAGTGCGGACAGGCCGCCGGTGAACGCGGCCAGGCCGAGGGAGATGCCCACCGAGGCGGCCATCGCGCCGAGTTCGATCTCGGCCTTGATCTTCATTCCGTAGATGACGTCCGCGACGACATCGCACGCGTCCGCGAACAGCCGCGCCAGCTCAGGGATCTTGTCGAGATGCCCGGCCTTCACGTGCGACCAGTGCTTCTCCATCGCGTCGACGGCCCAGCCCTGCGAGGAGGACAGGATCCGGCTCACCGCCCGGTGCGCGTCCCCACCCTTGCCCTCGAACTTCTCGGCGAACTCCCGCATGGACGTGGCCATCTCACGATAGTCGTCCTCGTCCACGTTCGGAAAGTTGACCCCGATGAAGTCGAGTATCTCGTCCAGCCAACCCGGGATCGTGTAGCCCATCCCCCGTGCTCCCCCGTTGTCGATCAGGTGTGCGTCGCGCGTGCGAATGAATGGTAGCCAGCAATATTGACGTACTATCAGTTCGCCTGGTTCCGGCGTCGGCCGCGCCGGAGAATGCCGAGCTTCGGTCGGCGACCGCCCAGACGGTCGACGCGTGGCCAAGTCCGGCGAGGACGGGATCGGTGTCACGGTCGGCAACTTCGCGACCGCCAAGGCCGAACAGGCCCTCCCGCGCCGAAGTCCCGGCACTGGCGGGCCCTTTCCCCTCCGTGGAGGTCAGAGCTTCGCGGTCGAGCGCGCCTTGATGGTGAGGGCGGCCAGCGTCATCATCACCGCGCCGAACAGCGCGGCGCAGGCGTACATCGTGAAGCCGATGTCGGCGTTGCCCGTCTCGATCAAGACGCCGCTGTCGATGGCGAGGTCGGCGGCGCGCAGGATGTCCTCGCGAGTGTCGGTGGCGAAGGCGATGTGGTGCAGCCGGCCCTCGCTGCCGGTCCAGTCCTCGGTGTAGACGACGTCGTACGACTTCGAGCGACCCGACGGCGACTCCCCACCGGGATCCCATGGGGTCTGGGGCCCGGAACGCAATCCGACCTGCGGCTTCTCGTCAGGTGGTCAGCGGTCCTGTGCCGTCTCGCCATCACGGTCGGGTTCGCTCGGGCCCAGGCGTACGCAGCACTCGCCCGGCTCGGGGGTCAGGACGGCCTGGACTCCGTTGACCTCCAGGCCGTGGAGGTAGCCGGAGAGGAAGGCGTGGTTCATGCCGCACACCAGGTCCGGGGCCTTCGCGGCCAGTGGGTGGAAGGGGCAGTTGCGGAGCCGGAGCTGGGTCGGGGTCTCCCGGACGGGTTCGTAGCCGTACTGGTCCAGTAGCCGCTCGCAGGCGGTCAGACCGCGCTCGGGGCCGAGGCGGCCCGGACGGGTCTCGTCCCGGGCCGCCTCGCCCAACTGCAGGCCACGGTGTTCGGCGGTCCGCATGGCCGCCTGCGTGGCGTTCTCGTCGGCGCCCTCGGTGAGGACGGCGTCCAGGAGCAGGTCGGCCAGGAGCTCGTGGCACCGGTCGGGGATGCTCACGGTGATCTGGGCGTCGGTGGGCTCGTACACCTTGGGCTGCCTGCCGACCTTGCGGATCCCGCCCGGTGTCTCGTAGCGCGCGCGCAGCAGGCCGGCGTCCACGAGCTTGTCGAGGTGGAAGGCGGCGAGCTTGCGGGAGATGCCGACGCTGGCGGCGGCCTCGTCACGGGTGACGGCGCGGCGGGCGCGGCGGATGAAGGTGAACATGCGCCGGCGAGAGTCCTCGCTCAGGACGCTGACGGAGTCGATGGCGCTGTCGGCCGTGTCGGCCCGCTCAGTCGGATCAGAAGCCACAGGACCACGGTAACTCCCATCCGCGCGGGCACAAGTGTTCTTCTGGCTCTCTGTCCTGCATGTCTTGACGGACCTCCGAAATAAGACCAAGATTTATTGGTGAAACTAGCCGGAGGTTCCGATGGCCAGTGAGTCACAGCTTCAGGCGAAGCGCCCGGTCAGCGCCTCGCTCGCCGGTCCGTACGGCCACCCGTTCCACCCGATCCTGGTGACCGTGCCGATCGGTGCCTGGGTGACCAGCCTGGTGTTCGACATCGCATCCCACGTCGTGCACCGTCCGGGCTTCCTGACCCAGTCCTCGGAGTGGCTGATCGCGGTCGGCGTGATCGGCGCCCTGCTGGCGGCCATGGTCGGATTCCTGGACCTGTTCGCGATTCCGGCCGGCACTCCGGCCTTTCGCACCGCCTTGGTCCACATGACGCTCAACCTGCTGGTGACCGCCGCCTACGTCGTCAACTTCCTGTGGCGCCACGGCGACTACACGGGCGGCGGAAGTGTCGGCATCGGCAGGCTCGTCCTGTCGGCCCTCAGCATCGTGGCCCTCGCGATCTCGGGATTCCTGGGCGGCAAGCTCGCCTACCGCTACGGCGTACGCGTCGCCGACGAGAACACCCAGGCCGAGGGATACACGCCCGGCAGCAGCAGCCGGAACGGCACCCGCTCCGCCGTGTGACCCGGCCCCCACGCCCACCATGACGGCCGGTGTCCTCCGGCTGCCTCCACCACCGTCCCCCTCGGGAGTTCCCCATGGACGTCGCCGCCCTGATCACCTGGGTGATCACCGCTCTCGGCGGTTTCTACATGCTCGGCACCTGGATCCAACGCGGCGGAATCCGCCAGCAGCAGACCGGCACCAGCCGGCTGCCCGCACCCGTCGTCTTCGGCCACTTCGCCCTGGCCGCCATCGGACTGGTCGTGTGGATCATCTACATCGTGGCGGACAAGGGCGCGCTCGCCTGGACCTCGTTCGGCCTGCTGCTGCCGGTCGCGCTGCTGGGGTTCGTGATGCTGGCCCGCTGGATCCCCGTCCACCGCGACCGAGCCACGGCCGGCGCGGCAGCGGCCGCCGCGGGGCCGGGAGACGAAGGCGGCGTCCCAGCCGAACGGCACTTCCCGGTGCCGGTCGTGCTCGCCCACGGTCTGCTCGCCGTGGCCACCCTCGTCCTGGTGCTCCTCACCGCCCTGGGCGTCGGGGGCAGCTGACATGACCGAGCACCTCAACCGCACCACCGCCCTGACAGCCCCCCTCGACGAGGAAGCCGCGGCACCCGCGCGGCCGGCCCTGCGGGTCGTCCACGAGTCCGACGGGATCGACCTGGCCGCCGCGGAAGCCGCGGCCGGCCAGTTCCTCGCCGCACTCGGGATCTCCACCGCCTCGGAGAGCCTGCGCGGCACACCTGGGCGGATGGCCCGCGCCTACGCGGAACTCTTCACCCCGCGCCCCTTCGACCTGACCACCTTCCCCAACGACGAGGGATACGACGAACTCGTCCTGGCCCGCCGCATACCGGTCCGGTCGGTGTGCGAGCACCACCTGCTGCCCTTCGTGGGCACGGCGCACGTCGGCTATCTGCCGGGAGCCCGCATCCTGGGCCTGTCCAAACTGGCGCGTGTCGTCGAGCACTTCGCCTGCCGCCCGCAGGTCCAGGAACGCCTGACCAAGCAGGTCGCCGACTGGCTGCAGACACATCTGGAGCCCAAGGGCGTCGGCGTGGTGATCGAGGCGGAACACTGCTGCATGACCCTGCGTGGCGTCCAGGCCACCGGATCCAGCACCATGACCTCCACCCTCCTCGGCCTGCTGCGCTCCGACGCCCGCTCCCGCAGCGAATTCCTCGGCCTGACCGGAGCGGCCTCCTGAGCAGGGCAGCCTCCTGACCGGAGGGGCCTCCTGACCGGAGCAGTCTCCTGACCACGGCGCTCCACCGGCCCATCGCGCTTGCGTACGTGGGCGGTGGAGCCGCCGTGCGGGAACGGCTCCTCATTCGGTGGCGGCCTCCTCAGTCCGCGGGGCCGGAGTGGGCGCGGAGGGCCGAGCGCAGGGCCAGGGCGTACTTCCGGCTTCTCGCGGTGGCCGGCTCCAGGGGAGGGAGCAGGGTCAGGGGCACCTTGTCCCTGGTGACCTGCGTCAGGGCCGTGTTCAGGATGGCGGTCTGCCGGTCCAGCAGGAAGCGCTGGGACGCCGCCGCGTCCGCGGCGGGACGCAGGCTCCGGCCGAGATCGGCCAACGGGCGCAGGATCGATGCGTCCTTGAGGAGGACGTCGGCGTCCGGCAGACCGCCGCACGCCGCGATCAGGCCCCGCGCCACCGGGGCGGCGGCGTGTTTCTCGTCGCCCGCGGCGGCCCGCGCGGTCAGCGCCTGAGCGAACCGCTCCAGCGATTCCATCTGGGCGTCGGTCAGTTCGGGCCCGAGCTCGATGGACCGCAGCCGCCGCCACAACCCACCGGACTCCAGCTGGCGATCCGGCCGCGTCAGCCACTGGCTGACCAACGCCTCGGTGTGCAGCGAGCCGAGAGCCCGCAGCCCGATCTTCTGCAGCAGGAAGACGGGCCAGTCGTCGGGCAACGGCGGACGCCCCGGCCAGGACTTCTTGGCCGCCAGCGCGCCGATGGCACACACGGCGAGCGCGGGGGCCAGGTCGACGCTCGTCCTGTCGTGGTGCAGGACCGCTTGGCCCTCGGGACAGCAGAGCCAGTCCGTCACCGCGCGCAGCGCGAAGCTCTGGACGTCGGCCCGGTCGGGGCCGTCGGCCGAGTGGAGCAGTCCCCGGGCGCGCATGACCCGGCATGCCGGGGACTCGGCCGCCTCGTCCGTCAGCTTGCCGGACTGGCCCTCTTCGTAGCTCCGCCAGTACGCGGCGAACCGGGCCGGGACAAGACCGTCCACGGGCCGCGGGACCTGGCGGAAGTCCGGCAGCCGGAGCTTGACCAGGGCGTCGGACATCCATCGGGGAAGGTCCGGGACGGTGAGCCGGCTGCCCGGCTTGACCAGGGTCACGAACCGTCCACCGCGCCTGTCCTGCCGCACCCGCGCCACCTCGGCCACGAGAGACTCCTCGGCCAGTTCCGTCGTCACGTCCACGGCGGAGTAGGCGGCGAGCACGCCGAGCGGTTCGACGGACACCAGGCAGGTCGCGGTCTCCCCGGCGGACGTTTCCTTCGCGGCTGCCGCCTTCTCGGACGCCTCCTTCAGGGACCTGGCGACCACACGCACCGGCAGCAGCCGTCCCGGCGCGAGGTTGTGGAACTCGCGCTCCACCAGCGGAAGCCGGCTGAGGCTCACGGTTCCGGGGCCGTCCCGCAGCACGGTGAGCCGGCGGATGCCCCGCAGATGGTCGAAGAGCGTGGAACCGCGCAGACCGCCGGTCCACGCCGCCTCCCCGACGGGCAGCCAGTACGGGCGCTGCGTGCGGACGTCGCGGCAGACCACTCCCAGAGCGCGGTCCTCCTCGTCGTTGACCCGCAGCCAGACCCGCACGGCGATCTCCTCGCCGTCGCCCTCGGCCCTGTCGGCGCCGTCGGCCGCACCGGCCCCGCGCCTGCCCGGGATCCCGCACGACAGCAGCTTCTCGGCCCTGCTCCAGTGCAGCCTGACGTACTCCTGGGTGGCGGCCAGCGCCCGGGAGGCCGCCTGGATCTGCGTGCCGTGCTCGGGCAGGCCGGGCACGAGCTGCCGGATGTGCACGCGGAACAGCGCGCTTCCCGAACGTACCGCCACGTTTCCGCGGCCGAGGTCGGCCACCGGCTGGGCCAGCACCGTTCCGTGGGGCCAGATGCTCCGGGGCTGCGCCCGGCGGGAGACCGTCACCACGGTCTCCGGCCCGGCGGTGACCTGCTCGACGGTGACGGGCAGGACGTCCAGCTGGTTCAGCAGGCTCGCCTCGCCCCGGCTGGCGCGCAGCAGTTCGGCGCGCAGCCAGCCGCAGCCGAACCAGGCGTCGGCCTCGCTCTCGGCGGCCAGCTCGACCCGTGCCCTCGGCAGCCCGCAGATCCGCAGGCCCTGCTCCCGGTCCAGGGCCAGGAAGACCACGTCGTTCTCCGCGACGCTGTCCGGTTCGGCGACGCTCAGCCGGTTGGCCCGGTCCAGCCATACGGCGCTCCCGACCGGGTGGGCGTCCAGCACGGTCTGGTCGGCGGGGTAGGGCACGGTGCCGCGCCCCTCACCGAGGTAGAGAGCGCCGGCCTCCTCGTCCCGCAGGGCGACCGGCAGCAGCATGCGACGTGCGAACGGTGCCGCCATCGCCCCGCGCAGCCCCGGACGCCAGTCGTCCAGCACCAGGTGGCCGCACTCGTTGACCCCTCCCTCGACCCGGCCGTAGAGCAGGTCGCCGGGGCTGAACAGCGACCAGTCGAGGTCGGCCAGCGAGTGGCCGTCGGCGAACCGCACCAGCTCCCGGCGCACCTCGGAGACGCGGCCCGGGGCCAGTTCCAGCCAGACGCTGTGCCGGTCGGCGTGGGCGACGGCCCAGGACCGGCGCCGCCCCTCGGCGATGTCGCCGGCCGGTTCCTCCAGAAGCTCGGTGGCCGGGAAGCCGAACCGCTGCAACGCCTCGCTCTCGTGCCGCAGGGTCCAGCCGGAGGCGTTGCGGGAGAAGAACACCGGCTCGCTGGTCGAACGGGCCCGCGCCGGAAGCCTGCGCGTGCGGGGTTTGGCCTCGCCGGGCACCCACTCCCGGGTGCGGGAGTCGTGGTAGGTCCAGCCGTGCCGGGCGCAGGCCTCCGCGATACGCCGCGCGCTGTCGTCCATGAACGACAGCTGCGCCCACGCCATCGGCGCCTGGGTGGTGGCCAGTTCCGTACCGGCCGGAGCCAGCCGCTCGCGGCGCACACCGGCGACGACGTCACCGGGCTCGAAGGCGACGGTGCCCGCCTCCGAGTGGTCCAGCGGCACCACCCGGTCCACCGGCCCGCTCCTCGGCTGGTCCTCCCGCCGGACGGCGGCGATCCGGGGATGGCGGGTCTCCAGCAGAACCCTGCCGAAGCCCTTGCGGGCGGTGGCGCTGATCCCCGGGAGTCCGGCGACGGTGAACCGTCCCGGCTCGTCGGCGCGGCGCAGGTCGTCCCGCGTCTTCAGGTTGTCCTTCGGGAAGACGACCACCGGGCGGGGCCGGTCGGTGAGATAGGCGTCGTCGGCCGGGATGGCCAGGACCACGGTCACCCGCCCGGTGTCCGCCAGATCCAGCCGGACCACCGACCGCGGTGTGATGCCGGGGCCCCGGTGCAGGTCGGCCATGGGGAAGACGACGCCGGGCCGCACCTCGACGCACTGGCCCGCCGGGTCGACGACGCCGAAGCAACCGCCCGAGCGGCTGTTCAGGTAGCTCCGCAGCACGTCCAGCGGGCGGGGCAGCGGGGACTTGGTGGAACCCTGCCAGCGGCTCTCCTTGTCGGGCGACGGGCGCAGGAGTTCCACCAGCATCTTGGCCTGGCCGTCGTAGGCGCCCGCCCCGACGGTCTCGGCCGCGCGCCGCAGGACGCCCTCCCGGTGGGAGAAGTCCCGGCGGGTGACGATGACATGGAACGGGGCCCGGTCGGGGGCCGCGTCCGGGTCGCTCAGCGCGGCCACACCCTCGGGCAGGTCGAAGCGGAGCAGGTAGTCGTTGGCCGTCGGCTGGATCCGGCCGGCCTCCATGTAGAGCCTGTCGCCCGCCCGCAGGCCGGGGGTCCGGTCGTCCGGGGCGGCCGTCGGGGGGACCAGGCGGAACTGGTGGACGCGGCCGCGGGCGGGTCCCTCCTCCACCACGGCCCGGCCGAGGACGCGCTGCCGGGACCTGTCCCGGGGGACGGCGGCGAGCAGCCGGGCGATGTCCTCCGGGTGGAGGATGGCCCGTACCGGGCGCCCCTCCACATGGTCGTCGGCGCCGTCGCGGCCGACGCCCCGGCTGCGGGTGTGGACGCGGAGCACGACCACCCGACCGGTGGCGTGGTCGATCTCCAGGTCCAGCAGGTGGACCACCTGGTGCGCGGCCTCCTGGTGGATCTGGTACTCGACGCTCTTGCGGATGTCCCGCAGCGCGATCGACACCCGGAGCCCGCCCGGCACCTCCTCCTCGGCCGCGGCGGTGATCGAGACGGCGTCGATCCGGTCGCCGTGGAAGAGCGTCAGCGCCGCCGGGTCCACCACCGAGCCCCCGACGGTGAGGGCCGCGTGCGGCACGTCGGCGAACCATCCGAATCCCCACTCGAAGCGGTGCACCGGCCCCGCGTCGGTCTCCTCGAACCCGACGTAGTAGGGGCGGCGGTCGCGTTCGATCGGGCAGCGGCTGCCGTCCGTACGGGCGTGAGGGGCCACCTTCTCGACGAACTCGGCCACCGTCAGCGGGGCGGCCCGCAGGTGCGAGTAGCGGTATCCCCGCCCGTACGGCACCGGCACGGCCCTGACCAGATGTTCGGAGTAGCCGCGTCCACCGACGAAGGTCTGCGGGCCGTCGTCCGCTTCCAGCCATCCCTGGTACGTGCCGTTTTCGTCGGGGGCCAGCACGTCGAGGTGCAGCCGTCCCCGTACCCTCGGGCCCTCCAGGGTTCCGTCACGGCGCGCCAGGAAACGGGCCCACTCGGCCGCGGGATCCGCGGTGCGCCGGTTCCGCTCCGGCCGGGAGCGCAGGGTGGCCGGCGACAGCACGAACCGGCGCTGTACGTCGGTGAAGCGCGGCCGGTCGCCCTGTCCTCTCGACGCGGGGGTCGCATCGACGCACAGGGTGTGCACCAGGACCTGGTCCACATGGACGGGCTGCGGATCTGCACCCAGGTAGAAGCCGGTCATGGTGCCCACCAGCGAGCGTCCGTCCCGCTCGACCAGGACCCGGCCGCGGGGCAGGCGCCTCGCCCTGGCCGGATCGGACCGCCGCCCGCCGTCCTGCGGAGCGCGGCTCAGCGCGAGCCGGGCGAGCGTGGGGTGCTGGGAGACGGCGGCGCCGTAGTCCTCGCCGCGGTCGGAGACCATGCCCACGGGGTGCCAGCCGGCGTCGGGGAGGTCGCCCGCCCACTCCCACAGGGCGCGCAGCCGCAGCCGGCGCCGCAGCACCGAGAAGACCCAGCCGGCCGGCGTCCGGGTGGCCCTCAGATGGTCGCCCACCGACGGCGACGCCTGGTCGAAGCACACGGCCGGGACGACGGCCTCGACGACCTCGTCGTCGAGCCGGAACCAGACACGCAGCATGGTCAGGGTGTTGTCGGTGTTGTACATGCGGCCGAGCACCAGGCCCGGCAGCGCGCCCGCCCGCTCCAGGCGGGCCGGGTCGCTCAGGCCCGTGCACGCCTGGCGGAGGTCGTCGAGCGCCTCCGGGTCCCGCTGCGGCTGCGGGCGCGGGGCGTGGCCGTCCTGGACGACGACCGCGCGCCGGCGCACGGTCGTCGACATGGTGGGGAACTCGCCGGTCAGCGTGAGGGACTCGGTGGCCGCCCAGCCGATCAGCCCGGACTTCAGCATCACCAGGCAGTCCGTGTCCCCCGGCTTCCTGGTCAGTTGCCGGACCAGTTCGACGACCGAGCCCTCGTGCAGCCGGGCAAGCCGGTCGTAGGTCTCGGGGGAGCGGTGCTTCTCCCTGATGCCCGTCTCGTCCATCGCCCGGGCGACGGCCAGAAGACCCCGCGCCTGCGGCTCTCCCCAGTGGTCGATGCTGCACAGCACGCGCTTGCGTTGCACCCGGCCGGTGAGGTCGACCTTGATCCGGGTCGGGAAGCCGTCGACGGCCGGGACGTCGACGGTCCAGAACCCCTCGCCGTCGGCGTCGTGCCGTCGCGCCTCGTGGTAGAGCTCCTGGACGGGGAGGTCGGCCTGGTCGTCGTCGTGCTCGTCCTCGGTGTGCCCGTCGGCCCCCGTGTGGGCGGGGAAGACGTCGAAGAGTTCCAGCCAGCGGGCGTTGCGGTCGTCGAACGGGCTCCGGCCGGGCGCCGGCTCGCGCAGGGTGAGCCGGCCGTGCCCGGGTTCGTAGGAGGCGTGGACGATCAGCCCGGCGCGTCCGGCGGAGCAGGCCTCGTCCAGCTTCTGCCAGTCCGCCGCATCCCAGGCCGAGGGGCCCAGGACGTAGGCGCGGCCCGGTGTGGTGACGAACCGCCAGGCAGGCCCGAATCCCGTGCGGTCGGTCGCCGGCCCCGCGAGGACCAGCCGCAGCGCCGTGCGTTCGGGGCGCTGCCCGGTGCCGGCCTCGTCGACCCCCGGCGCCACGGCGAGTTCGGGTGCCCCGGCGTCCACCGGCACCCAGTGGCCGAGCACCGCGTCCCAGCGGGCCAGGGTGTCGTAGGGCAGACCGGTACCGACGGAGGACGTGTGGACCCGGGACAGGTCGGGGTCCCAGCGGCGCCGCGCCGCGATGTCGTCGACACCGGTCCCTCGCGGGTAGCCGTCCTCGTCCACGCCGTGGACGGACAGTTCCAGTCCGGGGAAGCGGTCGACCGCCTTCAGCTCCGCCGACCGGATCTCCCCGTCCACGGCAGGCCGGCGGGCCAGCGCGACGACCCGGTCGCCGCGCAGCCGGCCGCCGTCCTTGGTGATCAGGACGGCCACGGCATCGCCCACGCGCCGGCGCTTGGCCTGCTGCTCGGACACCAGCGCGGGCACGGGGAAGCGCTGTCCGCAGTTGATCCACAGCCGCTGCTGCGGACCCTGCTGGTTGCCGTCCTTGGCGGTGACGAGTCCGAGCACGTACGTGCCCTCTTCGGGACGCGGCGCGTTGTGCAGGAAGAGGTTGTGCACCGGCGCGCGGCTGCGTCCCTCCATCCGCGCGTCGATCACGACACCGGGCTGATACAGGAGCGTCTCCCCGGCCCGGCGGTCGACGACACCGGCCCGGACCAGCCAGGACTCCAGGTCCGACGAGCCCGACTCCACCCGCTGGGCCGGAGTGAGGGCCGGTGCGTGGGTGTCCCGCCACAGCTTGTCCATGCCGGCCGCCAGCGGAAGTTCACGGGCCTCCAGCACCCGGTGGGAGGTGTTGCGCAGGAATCCGACCAGGGCGGCCTCGGTACCGCGCAGCGAGACGCGGTCGCCGTAGGTGTCGAAGGGGTTGCCGGTCGAGGTGGTCAGGCCCCAGGGCCCCCAGCGGACGTACAGGGACCGCAGCGCCCGCTGCCGGAGGCGGTTGGCGCTCGCCGGCGCCACGTGCATGCCGCCGCCCAGCACCTCGAAAAGCCGGTCGTAGTAGAACGGAGCCTTGGCGCTCAGGTCGATCACCGTGTCCACGACCTGCTCCAGGACTCGCAGCACACGATCGTGCGACCCCTTGCCCGAGACCGGGGCCGCGAACATGTCGAACATGCGGCCGCGCACCCAACGCGGCAGATGCTGCGGCAGGTTGAGCGACCGGACCAGCAACGACCACGCCGTCACCCAGTCCTCGTGCGCCTCCGCGTCACCCAGCTCGGGCTCGCGGAGCAACGCCGCCAGCCTGAGGGTCCGCACGGTCACCGGAATGATGCCGTGCTCGTCGGAGATGTCCCGCTCCAGCTCCTCGCCCATGTCGGCCCAGTCGGCGACCGAGAAGGCGTCCCGGTCCGGGTCCTTGGGCGCGCTCAGCAGCAGCCTGCGGTAGTGCAGTCCGGCCGCCGCGCTCGGGTCGGCGTAGTCCGGTCTGCCGCCCACCCAGTCCCAGCGCAGCGCGTAGGTCGACTCGCCCGGGTAGATCTCACGCCACAGCAGTGCCGCCTGCACGGAGGTGCCCCGGTGCGGCTGGTCACCGAGGCCCGAGGAGAAGTCGAGCAGCGCTCGCGCCGGGGCGACCGGGTCGTCCGGGGTGGTGAACCAACGGCCGCTGCCCTCGGTCCGGTGCGGCTGGGTCCCTCCCGCCGCGGCCTCCTGGAGCCAGCTGAGCGCGATCCCGAGCGCCACCCGGGATCTGACCAGCGTGCGCACCGGCGCGGGGGGCTTCGGCTGCTCCGCGTCCCAGGCGTGCACCCGGACCACCAGCCGCACCACCTCGCCGGGGTGCACGGCGGGCCGTTTGCCGGTGCCGACGGCGTCGACCTGCTGGATCTGGTGGAGCATGAACGTCCCGAGGCGGCGCACGGGCGCCGACAGCACCGCGGGCCCCCTGGGCGCCCCGGCCTCCCCCTGCCCCTGCCCCTGGCCTTGACCCGGCCCGCTGCCCGCGTCCCCGTGGCCTTCGGTGAGCTCCCTCATGAGCAGACGGTGGCGGTTGCCGAGGATGTCACGGACGTGCGTCAGAAGCAGCAGCAGGAAGTCCGGCAGCGGCCCGGCCCCCTGCCCCTCGGGCGGCGGAGGCGTGGCGCAGAGCAGACGTACGGCCAGGGAACTGGCCGCGAGCAGCCGGACCATCTGCTCGGCGGTGGCGCGGAACTGCTTCGGCTCACCGGGCGGCGAGAGGATCCACGGCGACCACACCTGGGCGGCCGTCGCCGGATCGTTCTCCTCGACGGAGCCGTCGGCCAGGTAGAGGATCGGCATGCGCCAGTCGGGGCCGGGGCCGCGCAGCCTCAGCAGGCGCCCCACATGGAGCTGCGCGTGCGCGTAGTCCTCGCCGTGCGGGACGGTCACGTGCGTCTGCCGCTGGTTCGGCACGCCGTTCGGCGCCTGCCAGTGGCGCTCGAGCCAGTGCACGGCGCGGCCCGCGTCGAGTTCGGCGGCACGCTCGTGCAGGGCCGCCTGCCAGAGCACCCCCGGCATCGGCGACCAGCGGTGGTTCCCGGTACCGCCCAGCCGGGCGTAGGCCAGGACACGGCGGCTGCCGTCCGGGGTGTCGTCACCCGGAATGCCCGCCGGACGCCTGCGGGCCGTCCAGCGGCCCAGCTCGGCCCCCGTCGCCGCCTCCGCATCGAGCCGGGCCCATACGCCGTCGTCCGCCTCCCCGGTGGCGCGGAAGACCACCCGGGCGGCCGTGGCCAGCACATCGGGCTCCATGTCGAAGGAGCCGCCCACGGCTCGCGCCAGCCGGTCGAGGACGGCCGCGGTGTCCTCCGACCGCAGCGCGGCGGCCAGTTCCGTGGCCTGCAGCAGCGCCAGCCTGCCGTGCCTGCCGCGCAGGGCGCCGTCGAGGAGCACCGGGAACTCGTCCATGAGCTCGCCCAGGGCGTCCGGGCACACGCCCGTCAGCGCGCGGGCGGCCGTCAGCAGGACGGAGGGCAGCAGGTGGTCCAGGAGATCGTGGTAGGGAGGTGACGGCTCGTCGGCGGCGGCCGCGACGGCGTCGGGCTTCTCCAGCACCTTGCCCAACAGCCGTACCGCCTCCGGGTTTCCGGCGCCGGCGGCCTGGAGTATCGCGGCGACCAGCGGCCGCAGCTCCTGCGGCAGCACCTCCGCGACACTCCGGTACAGGACGGCCGTACGGCCGGTCAGCTCCCGGACGCAGACGCAGCGCCGGTGCTCCGCCGGGGCGTCCTCCGTCTCGTAGCGCTCGTGCTCGGCCAGGAACACCTGGTGCGCCCTGAGCACATGAGGCAGCGCGTACACCGCGAGCGGAGTGTCCGTTCCGGCCAGCCATTCCAGGGCGGCGCAGACGAGTTCGCCGGACCGGGGCTGTGCGACGGGCTCGCGCAGGGCGGTGACGACATCGAGGTAGTCGGAGGCCGCCCGCGGCGGCAGACCCAGAGCCGAACAGAAGTACCAGTTCTCGAGCACGGCGGTCCTTCCCTGCTGTTCGGCACACTGCCCGCCGTCCCCCGTGGCGCGGCGTGCACCCACAACTCACCCTGCGAACAAGGAGTGTGTGGTGGGTCACTCAGTCTATCGGGTCATCAGGTTCATCACGTACCCGATCGGACATCTCCGCTTCACTCCAGGGTCATGAGCGGGCGGACGGCAGGCCCTTGGAGGTGGACGCGGCACGGACGGTCAAGTCCACGCCCCCGCAGGGGGAGTGAACAGCGAGGGCCGCAACGCCTGTCGGAAATCATGCAGTTCGTCGAGGAGCTCGTAGTCCGGTACGCCGCTCGGGCGCCCGCTGCCCAGGCCGACGAGCGAGCGGCGGGCCGGTGAGCGGTCGAGCACCCAGGCCATGCGCGAGGTGGTCAGAGGAAGCCGTGTCAACAGGGTCCAGCTGCCCAGCCGCTGCCCCCGGGGATCCAGCACCGTGAAGTCCGAGCCGGACAGCAGCCCGGCCCGGTCCAGCGCCACGGCGTGCTCGGGGCTCGCCAGATCCTCGGCGCGCACCGCATGCTCCCCGCGCGCGGCCACCTCCGCCGCGGCGACGACCGCGTCCGACGGCCGCTGCTCCTCGAGCCACGCACGGAAGACGTCGTCGGTGTGCAGACCGGTGTGCAGGAGGCCCAGGACCACCGTGTCGACCATCGTCGGCGTGAGGACGACGCCCCGGAACGCCTCGGGCGGCGGCAGACGGCCGGCCCGGTGTGCGGCCCGCAGCCATCTCCGGGTGGCCGCGTCGTCGCCTTCGGTCGCCCACAGGGAGGCCCAGCGCGCCGGGTCGGACCGGCCGACGGCGTGGGCGTCCAGCAGTTCGTCCCCGATGTCGGGCTGCGCGGCCCGGACGGCCCGCAGCACCCCGGCCTCGCCCCCCGGGAGGTCGTCCCAGGCCGAGCCGGCGTCGTTCAGATGTCCGACGACGGCGGAGGCGTCGGACAGCCCGGCGGGGAGCGTCGCACGGCAGGACTCCAGCGCTTCGCCCAGCGCGGCGCCGAACCGTTCCGGGGCGCGGGCGTCGGGGTGTTCCGGGGCCCGGACCAGGTACTCCTCGGCCCCCAGTCCCCTGGCGATCTCCCGCGCCGTGTGGCGTGCGGCCGGCAGGGGCTCACCGTGGACCTGGAAAACGACACCGCGCAGGCCGGGCAGCAGACGCCGCAGTTCCCTTTCGTTACCGGTCCAGTCCATCCGCTTGGCGGGAAAGGAGGCCGGCCGGCGGACCACCAGCCCCAGGGGCCGCCCGGGTCGGTAGCCCGGGAACAGGGCCAGGTGCAGTGACTCCGCGGTGAGATCGGGCAGGTTGCGCGGCGAGTTGTACGTGTACCAGTGGAGCCGCTCACCGTCCGAGAGCTCCTCCCGCTCGGCCCTCGTCCGCCACAGGTCCTGTTCCGTACGGTTGAGCAGATCCGCGAGGTCGTCGCCCGAGGGATCGGCGAGCACCGCGGTGAAGGGGGCCTCCCGCAGGCAGAACTCCGCCTTGAGACAGACCCGGAAGCGCTCGTCGAGCCGGTCGACGACGGCCGCGGGCACGCGGTGCGCCACCGACGGCATCGAGGACGCCTCCCGGGGCGCCGGAGTGCCCAGTCTCAGCGCGGCCCCGGCCCGGGAGGTGAACAGCACCGGGCGGGCGTCGCTCCCCGCGAAGGCTCCGGCACCCTCCAGCACGGCCAGGTCCACGTCATGGCCCCTGACCAGGGACGTGAAGAACCGGTCGGCGAAGTCCGCCGCCTGGCCGTCGCGGACCTTGCCGTCCACCGCCACCACGTACGGCACTCCGGCCAGCGCCAGCCGTTCGGCCAGGCCCGCCTCATGGAGCCCTTCGTCGCCGGCGGCCGGTGACGCCGAGTCGCAGGCCATCAGGACGGCCAGTGGCACCCTCTCCCGCACCAGCCACGCGGCGAGCGTGTCGCCGTCCAGCCAGTGCGCGTCCGTGGACTCCGGCTGCCGCGCGACCACGAGCCCGCCGTCGACATGATGTCCGCCGAAGTAGAAGGCGAGCGGCCCGCCGGCCAGAGCGCGGTGGACCGCCTCGACGTCCGCCGGTGCGGGCTCCACCGGACGCGTCCGGAACCGGCTGCCGTCCAGGACCTCCACGATCCTGTCCTGGTCCCCGCTTCCGTACGTCAGCGGCCCCGGACCCACCACGTGCCGCGTCGTGCCCGCCCTGGTGGTGATGTCCCCCTGGACGGCGGCGGCGTTGGCGACCACGACGACATCGTTGAGGCCGTCCACGACGGCCGAGGGCATGGTGTGCCGGGGGCGGACCTCACGGACGAGGGAGATGCGGGGGTGCTCGCCCAGGGGCGTCTTCCGGACGCGCTGGGCGAGGTAGCCGTGCTCGACCCAGTCCTGCCACGGCCCGTTGGCGTCGACCCGGTTCGCATCGGGTACCCCGATCCGCTCGAGCGGGAGAGCCGCCAGCCGGACCGGGCCCTCGGGCCCGGTGCCAAGCCGGATCCTCAGCCGCAGTCTCTGACCGTCCGTCAACAGCGCCATTTGGCGGCTGATGTGGCCGCGCGCGGCCTCGGACAGCACCGTGTCCGACAGGTCCGCCAGCGTGAACTGGTTGCTCTCCGGGGACAGCATGTCTTGGATGTCGTCGTCGTCCGGGCGGAAGATCTCGGGATCGCCAGTGGGCCGGCCCTCGGGAGTCAGGAGTGCCGCGCGCAACTCCCCGCCGTCCCCCCACGACAGTTCGACCAGTACGTCACGTGGCGTCACCGCCATGCGGTCCTCCGTCCGTCCCCTTGAGTAGCCGCCCACCGGTGTCCGGCAGGCACAATTGTCCCTCCGGTTTCCTCAGCCGGTTTCCCCAGTCCAGTCGAAAGGCCGTCAGTCATGGTCGACATCGCGCCGATCGGGAAGGAGGAGCTGCGACGGCTCCGTGCCTCACCCCTGTGGGACGAGTTGGACGAGCCCGCCCGGAAGGCCCTGCTGGACCTGCTGGCGAGGGAGAGCATCGACGACCAGACGCTCCTGATCGAGCTTCAGAAGATCCGGCGTCAACATGCCAGTTTCAAACGCGTGCTGGGGAAGTACCTGGCGGGCCGCGGGACGACCGAGCGCGCCGTCCCCGCACAGGCGCAGCCGGAGCCGGACACCGACGCGGCGGTCGTCCCCCAGGACCTGGCGGGAGCCGCGCCGCCCGACCGCCGCTACCTCAACCTCAGCCTGACATGGCCGATCTCCCGGCAGGTGGTGCCCCACGACTGGCTGCTGGGAGCGGGCGCCCGGTACCACCTCCGGCTCGACATCGGAGATCTCGGCCGCGACAGCCTGCTGCGGGACAGCGCGCGGCCGCTCCCGGACGACGAGCTGCCGCACCTGGACGACGGCGGGCGCGGCGACTGGCTGCAGGTCACCGTGCTCAGCGAGGACTTCCTGGTGCCGGACCGGCGCCACGCGATGTTCCTGCCGCTCGACGGACACGCGTACGTCTGTCCCTGCCCGCCGGGCGGCCGGCACGTGTGCCGGCCCGAGCACCGCGGGAGATACGTGTGGATTCCGGTCACGGCGCCGGACGGGCCGCGGTCCGAGGCGAGCCTGCGGGTCACCGTGGCGTACCGGGGCAACCTGCTCCAGTCCGCGACCGTCCGTGCGCGTGTGGCGGAGCGGGAGGAACCCGCGGGGGGCTCGCTGAGCGGAGAGGTCGACTTCACGCTGACCTCGGGCTTCCTCGGCCTGGACGACCTGCCGAGCCGGGACGCGGCCATCAGGGTCTCCCGCGGGTACGACGGGGCCCTGGTCGTGGACGTCGACGGCGGGGACCGGCCGGTGAGCACCTTCTGGCTGACCGAGGCGCAGATCGAGGGCGCCCTCTCCCGGGCCCGTACGGTGCTCACCGATGTGCACGCCACCCGTGCGGTGCCCCCGGAGAAGCCCGGCGACAAGTGGATCCCGCCGCTGGACCGGCTCGGCGCGGACAACGCCAAGAGCGCCGCGGAATTCCTGGACGACCTGTGGCGGCTGGCCGCCGTGGGCTGGGATCTGCTCCATCTGCTCGCGCCGGTGCCCGCGCAGCGGGCGGCCCTTCGCGACCGGCTGAGGGAGCCCGCGACCATCCAGATCTGCCGTCAGCAGGGGCAGCCGCTGATGTTTCCCTGGGCGCTGGTCTACGACATCCCCGTGGACACCGGGGACAGCCCCGTGTACTGCGAGGCGGGCCTGGAGCAGGCCCGGCGCGGCGACGGCGCCGGGCGGACGTGCCGGGACTCGGCGCGGCACACCCGCAACACCGTGTGCCCGTACGGCTTCTGGGGTTTCCGGCACGCGATCGAGCAGCCCACCTCGCGGCAGGACCGGGGCACGTTGCCGCTCCGGGCCGGACGCGGCCTGGACGCACCGCACATGACGGTGGGGCGCGCCCTCACCCTGCCGCGCGCCGACCTGGCGGAGCAACACCTGGTCTCCCTGCGGAAGCAGTTCGGCGAGGCCAACGTGCGGGACTGCGACTCGCGCGAGTCCCTGCTCGAGGAACTCTTCCGGGCCGGTCAGGACTGTGTGTACTTCTACTGCCACGGTCGCCGCCAGGAGGACACCGCGGACCACACCGGCGCGACGGAACTGGAGATCGGGAACGGCGAACGGGTCAGGCCCGCCGACATCTCGGCCCGGATGACCGAGACGAGCGACGCGGACGGAAGGACCGGCGCGGACGGGACGAAGGGGTGGCGGGACTGGGAGGAGAACGCCCCGCTCGTCTTCCTCAACGGCTGCCACACGACCGACGACACCCCGGGCACCTGGCTGACCTTCGTCGACGTGTTCAGCAGCCTGGGCGCCTCCGGGGTCATCGGCACGGAGATCTCGGTCGGCCAGAACTTCGCGGGCGAGGTGGCCCAGTCGTTCTGGCGTCACTTCCTGGCCGGGCTGACGGTGGGCGAGTCCCTGCACCGGGTACGAGCGGAACTGCTCGGCAAGGGCAATCTGCTGGGACTCGCCTACACGGCGTACTGCTGCGCGGACCTGAGGCTCAGTCGCCCATGAAGGAGCTGACGCTCGGCACGTCGGGCTGCTGCGGCAGCGAGGGGGTCTCTCCCACGGCCCCCTCCGGCACCGGCTGGGCGGCGGCCCTCCGCTTGCGCTCCGCACGGTTCAGCGCCCCTGCGACGATCAGGTAGCCGAAGAAGCCGACGGCCAGCCCGAACGCGTAGCAGGCGAACAGGTCCGGGTCGGGGAACCGCGTATTGATCACCACACCGCCGCCCAGCGCGGCCACCACGGTGACCAGGTCGGAGATGCGCGACCCCTCGGAGCGTCGCAGGGTCCGGTAGGCGATCCACCCGACGACCAGGCCGAAACAGCCCGAACCCACCAGGCTGAGGACGGAATACTGCTGCACGTTGCTCCTTGAGGCCGCTCCGGCACCGTGTGTGTGCCCCGGTCACGGATCCGCAAGGCTAACGCAAAGGCGCTGTCCCCGGCGTCAGTTGGCGTCGGCGATCGCCGCGATGCCGGTCTGGGCGAACTTCTCGTCCAGGTCGCCGGAGGG
>NZ_BNBC01000028.1:100528-130437 GCF_014654675.1 Streptomyces spiralis | reverse complement strand
CGCCGATGGTACTGCAGGGGGGACCCTGTGGGAGAGTAGGACACCGCCGAACAATTCTTCAGAAAAGGCCCACGCCGGATGGCGTGGGCCTTTTCTGCGTTCAGGGGGAAAAGAGGTAGGGGGCTTACGCCCCCGAGTAGCACTGACGGCTCGCTCACAAGCGGCCCGCCGCCTTCAGTGCCAGATATGCGTCCGCCAGTGCCGGCGGCAGATCCTCCGGTGTGGCGTCGACGACCGTGACGCCCTGGCGGCGGAGCTGTTCCGCCGTGCGGTGACGCTCGGACTGGGACTGGGCGGCTGCGGCGGCCTCGTAGACCGCCTCCGTGTTTCCTCGGGCCGCGGCCATGCGAGCGACATGCGGATCCGCCACCGAGGCCACCAGGACCGTGTGGCGCTGGGTTAGTTGCGGGAGCACCGGCAGCAGGCCCTCCTCGACGGGAGCCGCGTCCAGACTGGTGAGCAGAACGAGCAACGAGCGGCGCGGAGCCGTACGGAGGGCCGTGGCGGCAAGGCCCCGGGCGTCCGTCTCGACCAGCTCCGGTTCCAGGGTGGCCATGGCGTTGACCAGGGACGGCAGGAGTTGACCGGCGGTGCGGCCCTGGACGAGGGCGCGGACCCGGCGGTCGTAGGCGAGCAGGTCGACGCGGTCCCCGGCGCGGGAGGCGAGGGCCGACAGGAGCAGGGCCGCGTCCATGGCGGCGTCTAGGCGCGGTGCGTCGCCCACGCGGCCCGCGGAGGTGCGGCCCGTGTCGAGGACGATCAGGATGTGCCGGTCGCGTTCGGGGCGCCAGGTGCGTACGGCGACCGTGGAATGGCGGGCTGTGGCGCGCCAGTCGATGGAACGGGTGTCGTCGCCAGGGACGTACTCGCGCAGGCTGTCGAATTCCGTGCCTTCGCCGCGTGTGAGCACGCTGGTGCGGCCGTCCAGTTCCCGTAGCCGGGCGAGCTTCGACGGAAGGTGCTTGCGGCTGGTGAACGGGGGCAGGACCCGCACGGTCCAGGGGACCTCGTGGGTGCCCTGGCGGGAGAACAGGCCGAGCGGGCCGTAGGAGCGGATGGTGATGCGGTCGGCGTGACGGTCGCCGCGGCGGGTGGGCCGCAGGCGCGTCGTGACGCGGCGGCGTTCGCCGGCCGGCACCGTCAGACGGTGGCGGGAGGCTGTCGTCTCCGTGCCGGGCTGCCAGCTGCTGGGCGGCCAGGCATCGCGCAGCCGGGCGCGCAGCAGGCGCCTGGAGGGGTTGGTGACGGTGAGGGTGACGTCGGCGGTTTCGCCCAGGCGTACGGAGGTGTCGCCCGAGCGGGTCAGGCCCAGGCGGCGCACCGGTGCGGCGAGGGCGTAGTCGCAGGCGCAGGCGACGGCCAGGGGGGCGTTGACGGCGAGGATGCCCGTCCAGCCGGCGTCCCAGATGCCGACGGGGAGGGAGCCGAGGGCCGCGAGGAGGGCGGCGCGTCCGGTCAGGGCCATCAGCGGGGGACCGGGACGTGGGTGAGGATCGCGTTGATCACCGAGTCGGCGGTCACGCCTTCCATCTCGGCCTCCGGACGCAGCTGCACACGGTGGCGCAGTGTGGGCAGGGCGAGGGCCTTGACGTCGTCGGGAATGACGTAGTCGCGGCCGGTGAGCCAGGCCCAGGCGCGGGAGGTCGACAGCAGGGCCGTCGCTCCGCGCGGGGAGACGCCGAGGGTGAGGGACGGCGATTCGCGGGTGGCGCGGCAGAGGTCGACGACGTAGGCGGCGATCTCGGGGGAGACGGTGGTCTTGGCGATCGCGACACGGGCGGCGTCGAGGTCGGCGGGGCCGGCGACGGGGCGTACGCCGGCGGCGCGCAGGTCGCGCGGGTCGAAGCCGGCGGCGTGGCGGGTGAGGACGTCGATCTCGTCCTGGCGGGAGGGCAGCGGGATCGTCAGTTTGAGGAGGAAGCGGTCCAGCTGGGCCTCGGGGAGGGGGTAGGTGCCCTCGTACTCGACGGGGTTCTGGGTGGCGATGACCAGGAAGGGCTCGGGGAGCGGGCGCGGGGTGCCGTCGACGGTGACCTGGCGTTCCTCCATGGCCTCCAGCAGCGACGACTGGGTCTTGGGCGGGGTGCGGTTGATCTCGTCGGCGAGAAGGAGGTTGGTGAAGACCGGGCCGGGCTGGAAGGAGAACTGGGCGGTGCGGGCGTCGTAGACCAGGGAGCCGGTGACGTCGCTCGGCATGAGGTCGGGGGTGAACTGCACGCGCTTGGTGCCCAGGTCCAGGGCGGCGGCGAGGGTGCGGACCAGGAGGGTCTTGGCGACTCCGGGGACGCCTTCGAGCAGGACGTGGCTGCGGCAGAGCAGTGCGACGACGAGGCCGGTCACGGCGGGGTCCTGGCCGACCACGGCCTTGGCGATCTCGGCGCGCAGGGCTTCCAGGGAGGAGCGGGCGCCGGCCGCGTCCCCGGTGTGCCCGGCGTTGTCAGTGGTCGGGTCCATCATGGACGGCGTACCTCTCTTTCGAGGGCGTCGAGTCGGTCGGCGAGGGAGACGAGGGCCGCGTCGTCGCCGGGCGGCGGGCCGAAGAGGAGGTCGTGCAGGGCCTGTGCGTCGGTGTCGAGCCGGCCGGACAGGGCGGGGAGCAGGGCCTCGGGCGTGTGTGCCTGGGTGACGGGGATGCCTACCAGGGGGGCGAGGCGGGTGCGCGTGGTGGAGCGAAGAGCGGCGGCCGCGCGGTCGCGGGCGTTGACCTTGCGGTAGAGGCGGGCGCGGCCTTCGGTGGTTTCGGAGGCGCGGATCGCTACGGGGAGTTTCTCGGGCACCAGGGGGCCGAACCGGCGTGCCCGCCACAGGGCGGCCAGGGCGGCTGCGATGAAGAGTTGCAGGGTGCCCCACAGCCAGCCGGAGGGCAGCAGGTCGAAGAAGCCGCGTTCGCCGGTGTCCTGGGTGGAGTCGTCGGTCAGCGAGGGGAGGTACCAGACGAGATGGGGGCGGGAGCCGAGGAGTTGGAGGGCGAGCGAGGCGTTGCCCTGCTTGTCGAGGCGGTCGTTGTAGAGGATGTCGGGCGCGCCGAGGACGACGGTGTCGCCGCCGAGTGCGCTGTGCGGGATGCGCAGCACGGTGGGCAGGCCGTCGCTGGGGTAGCAGGAGTCGGCGTTCTGGATGGTGGTCGAGTACCGGACGCCGTCGCCCGTCTCCGCGGTGCCCGCGCGGCGGGCTGCGGGCAGGGAGCAGTCGGGGGCGAGGGTGGTGTCGAAGCCGGGTGCGGGGTCGGCGGTGACGCCGGGGGCGAGGCGGCCGACGGAGGGGGTGTCGGGGGCGACGAGGACGGTGCGTCCGCCGGAGTCTGTGGTCGCGGTGTGCAGCTGGGACTGCTGGTGCCGGGTCAGCAGGTCGGGGACGGCGACGAGCAGGGTGGTGTCGGGGCCGGCCGCGGCCCGCGCCTGGTCGAGGGTGGTGACCACGCGGGTGGACACGCCGTGGTCGGCGAGGAGGGCGGCGACGGCGTGGCTGCCGTAGGGGTCGGCGGAGCGCGGGTCGAGACGTCCGTGCCGGTCGCCGGAGCGGAGCGCGGCCAGGGTGATGCCCGCGGCGAGGAGGAGCACGAGCGCGAGCAGGATGCCGCGCCCTCGGGTCCACACCTGGCGGGCGGTGGGGGAGACCGAGGTGGACGGGGGCGGGGCCTTGGTGGTGGCCTCGAGGGTCATCCGGCGGCTCCCTGGTGGGTGGTGGGGGCCGTGCTCCGGTCGCTGCTGGTGTGCTGCGGCCTGGTGCGTTCCAGGTCGCGGTCGAGTTCGGCGATGCGGTGGTACGACTGCTCGGTGGCCCGGCGGCCGCCGTATGTGACGTCGTCGAAGTCCCGTGCGGCGGCGCGGAGCCGGTCGGTGTGCGCCGGCAGGGTGCGGCCGGCCTCGGCGGCGGCCTCGTCGGCGGTGCGGCCGGGGCGTACGTCGAGGAGGGCGCGTTCCTCCAGGGAGCGGACGACGGCGCGCATGCGTTCCTGTACGGCCTGGTTCCAGTGGCCCTGGGCGGCGTGTGCCTCTGCGGCCGCGCGGTGTTCGGCGGCGCTGCGGGGGCGGTCGTCGAACAGTGCGGGGGCGGAGGCGGGGGCGCGGTGCGGGGTGCCCAGCCGCCACCACAGGGCGCCCAGCACCGCGAGGACGGCCACGATGACGACGACGAGGCCGACGGTCCCGCCGGGGCTCGCGGCCGAGGCGGAGTCGAACAGGTTGCCGACCCAGTTCCAGAAGTGGTCGAGGGCGCGTTGCAGCACGCCGGGGTCGTTCTCGTGGTACATGCGTTTGGACAGCTCGCGGCGGGCCGCCTCCCGAGCGGGGTCGCGCGGGATGGTCACGGGCGGTTCGCCGGGGCCCGGCTGCGCCTCGACGGCGGACCTGCCGCCCGTGTGCAGCAGCGTTCGTACGGCTGTGTGTGCCGCGCGTGGCAGCGCGTGCGGTGCTGTGAGAACTCCCCCCGGCAGACTCACGGCATCAGCTCCCCGTGGCCGGTGTGCCGGAGCCGGGGTCCTGGATCCCGGCGGCGCGGGCCAGTTCGAGGTCGAGGGCCTCGCGGCGGATGCGCTGGTCGATGTAGAGGAGCACGGTGACACCGGCCGAGATCGGGAACTTGATCAGGGAGCCGATCACCGATCCGATCCCGCTGATGATGAGGTATGTCCAGCCGAGGTCGGTGGAGCCGTCGAGCAGGCCCGAGACGCCGCCGTCGCTGAAGGCCGCGGCGATGAGGCCGAAGGGGATCACGATGATCGCCGAGATGATGCCGACGATGAGTGCGGCCAGCAGCTGGATGCCGAAGACCCGCCACCAGGAGCCGCGGACCAGCTTGGCGGAGCGGGTCATGGCCTTCCTTATGCCCTGCTTCTCGAGCATGAGCGCGGGCGAGGCCAGGGAGAAGCGGACGGCCAGCCATACGGCGACCACACCGCCGGCCAGGGCGCCGAGGACGGCGAGCGCGGTGCCGCCGACGGGCGATCCGGACGCGGCGACGAGGATGCCGGGCAGCACGCCCACGGCGAGGGCGCCGATGCCGATGAGCAGCAGCAGGAGGATCAGCCCGGCCAGCCTCAGCACCTGGGGGCGGGCGTCGCGCCAGGCCTCGCGGACGGTGACCTGCCGGCCGAGCACCGCGCGGCTTGTGACCGTCGTGAGCAGAGCCGTGGCCAGGACGGTGCCGACCAGGGAGACGACGAAGAGGACGCCGGAGCCCAGCAGGGCGTCGCCCATGGCCCGGAACAGTTCGCGGGGAGAGGCGTTCGGGTCGTCGAGTGCGTCGCTGTCGATGGTGTTCTGCAGGGCCAGGCGCTGCACCAGGATCGTCATGATCTCGGTGATGACCGCGACGACGAGGGAGATGCCCAGCACGGTGCGCCAGTGGGTGCGCATCATGGAGACCGCGCCGTCGAGGATCTCGCCCACGCCGAGCGGGCGCAGCGGGATCACGCCGGGCTTGGCGGCGGGCGGCGGGCCGCCCCATCCGCCGTAGCCGCCGGGGCCGCCGTATCCCGGGCCGCCCCATCCGCCGCTCCCTGGACCGCCGTAGCCGCCGGGGGGCGGTGGCGGGGTGCCCCAGCCGGGGCCCGGAGGCGGCGGTGGCGGGGTCTGGCCGGGAGCCGGTGCGCCGGTGGGCGCGGACCACTGGCCCGGTGGCGGCTGCTCCTTGGACCACTTCACGCCGGGGCTCTGCGGCTGGGTGCCCGGCTGGTCCGCGGGCTGCCCCGGCTGTGCCGGCTGCGCGGGGTCGGGTCGGCCGGCGGCGTCGGCAGGGCCGGACGCGCCGGTCTCCTGCCCGTCGGACGGGGCGGATCCGGGCGAGGCCCAGCCCGGAGTGTCTTTCATCGTCGCTCCTTCACGGTGCCCGTCCGCGGTCGCGGCTGCAGGTTGGCAGCCATCGTGCCATGGGGTGGTGTTCGGGTGACCTGCCACGGTCGGGGCTGCGTGCCTTCCATTGTCCGTGCGATACGGGGAACACTGACGGCATGGCTGATCAGTACGCGCAGACCCGTGGTGACAACCGGCAGGCGGGGATCCCGGTCATCCGCTGGGAGGAGCCGCCGGAGGGGCCGGTCGTGGTCCTCCTCGACCAGACCCGGCTGCCCGCCGAGGAGGTGGAGCTGGTGTGCACGGACGCCCCCGCGCTGGTGGAGGCCATCCGGTCGCTGGCCGTGCGCGGGGCGCCGCTGCTGGGCATCGCCGGGGCGTACGGTGTCGCGCTCGCCGCCGCACGCGGCTTCGACGTGGACGAGGCGTCGACCGCGCTGGCGGGAGCCCGGCCCACCGCGGTGAACCTGTCGGTCGGGGTGCAGCGGGCGCAGTCCGCGTACCGGGCCGCGCTCACCAGGACCGGTGATCCCCGGCAGGCCGCGTCGGCGGCGCTGGCCGCGGCACGGCAGATGCACCAGGAGGACGCCCGGGCCAGCGAGCGGATGGCCGAGCACGGGCTGGCGCTGCTGGACGAGCTGCTGTCCGGCGGTGGGCACCGGATCCTGACCCACTGCAACAGCGGGTCGCTGGTGTCGGGCGGAGAGGGGACGGCGTTCGCGGTGGCGCTCGCCGCGCACCGGGCGGGGCGGCTGCGGCGGCTGTGGGTGGACGAGACGAGGCCGCTGTTCCAGGGGGCCCGGCTGACGGCGTACGAGGCGGCCCGCAACGACCTGGCGTACACCCTGCTCACCGACAACGCGGCGGGTTCGCTGTTCGCGGCGGGCGAGGTGGACGCGGTGCTGATCGGCGCGGACCGGATCGCGGCGGACGGATCGGTGGCGAACAAGGTGGGCAGCTATCCGCTCGCGGTGCTCGCCCGCTACCACCATGTGCCGTTCATCGTGGTGGCCCCGGTGACGACGGTGGACCTGGAGACCCCGGACGGGGCCGCCATCGAGGTCGAGCAGCGGCCGAGCTACGAGGTGACCGAGCTCGTCGCCCCGCAGGTTCCGGTCATGGGAGCGGGCGGCGGCATCCCGGTCGCGCCTCTCGGCACCCCGGCCTACAACCCGGCGTTCGACGTGACCCCGCCCGAGCTGGTGACCGCGATCGTCACCGAGGAGGGCGCGGTGTCCCCGGTGACCGCCAAGGGCCTGGCCGAGCTGTGCGCACGCTCGCGGCAGGCGACGGTGGGCTAGGACCTCGTTACTCGCTACCCTTCCCGTTCGCCGTTCAAGGCGGCAGAGGCAGACAGTGACGGCTCCGTACGACTATCGTCACAGGCCAGTGAGCTGCCTCACCTGGATCTTCGCCACCGTTACGAGAATGGGATGATGTCGTTTATGAAGGGACGAGTCCTTGTCGTCGACGACGACACCGCACTGGCCGAGATGCTCGGGATTGTGCTGCGTGGCGAAGGTTTCGAGCCGTCTTTCGTTGCCGACGGCGACAAGGCGCTGGCGGCCTTCCGGGAGACCAAGCCCGATCTGGTGCTGCTGGACCTGATGCTGCCCGGTCGGGACGGCATCGAGGTGTGCCGGCTGATCCGGGCCGAGTCCGGGGTGCCGATCGTGATGCTGACGGCCAAGAGCGACACCGTCGACGTGGTCGTGGGCCTGGAGTCCGGCGCCGACGACTACATCGTGAAGCCGTTCAAGCCGAAGGAGCTCGTGGCCCGTATCCGGGCGCGGCTGCGCCGGTCGGAGGAGCCCGCGCCGGAGCAGCTGGCCATCGGTGACCTCGTCATCGACGTGGCCGGGCACTCCGTGAAGCGGGACGGGCAGTCGATCGCGCTGACCCCGCTGGAGTTCGACCTGCTGGTCGCCCTCGCCCGCAAGCCCTGGCAGGTGTTCACCCGCGAGGTGCTGCTCGAGCAGGTGTGGGGCTACCGTCACGCGGCCGACACGCGCCTGGTGAACGTGCATGTGCAGCGGCTGCGCTCCAAGGTGGAGAAGGACCCGGAGAAGCCGGAGATCGTGGTGACCGTCCGAGGTGTCGGCTACAAGGCCGGGCCCAGCTGACATGTCCGGGGACAGTGCCGCTTCGGCACCCGGACGGACCGGGGCCCGCGTGGAGCGGCCTGTCGGCCGGAAGAGCGCGGGCTCTCGTTGGGGACGTTTCCTCGAGGGTGGACTGCTGAGCGGCGGAGTGCAGGGCAGCCCGGTTCTGCGGCTGCTGCTGCGCTGGGTGCGCCGGCCGCTGCTGCCCGTGATGCGGCTGTGGCGGCGCAACATCCAGCTGAAGGTCGTCGCCACCACACTGCTGATGTCGCTGGGCGTGGTGCTGCTGCTGGGCTTCGTCGTCATCGGGCAGGTGCGCAACGGCCTGCTCGAGGCGAAGGTGAAGGCGTCGCAGAGCCAGGCCACCGGCGGTTTCGCCGTGGCCAAGCAGAAGGCGGACGAGGCGGCGACCGGCACCGGCGACGACGGTGCCCCCGCGGACGGCCACTCCTCCCAGAACGTCATCTCGTGGATGAGCGAGCTGGTGCTGTCGCTCTCCAGTGGCGGCCAGGGGGCCTTCGACGTCGTCACGCTGCCCGCGGACGACAACGGCGGCGGCGGGCGGGGCCCGCGCGCCTCCGGCGGCGTGGACCCGACGGTGAGCGTCCCCGAGGACCTGCGGGCGCGGATCAACAGCAGCATGACCGCCGCGCAGAGCTACACCCGCATCATCTACAAGGACACCGACAAGAAGCCCCAGCCGGCCCTCGTCATCGGCAAGCAGGTCAACGACCCCAACGGCGACCCGTACGAGCTGTACTACCTCTTCCCGCTGAGCCAGGAGGAGAAGTCGCTGAGCCTGGTCAAGGGCACCCTGGCGACGGCCGGTCTGTTCGTCGTCGTGCTGCTCGGGGCGATCGCCTGGCTGGTGGTGCGGCAGGTGGTCACGCCGGTGCGGATGGCCGCCGGGATCGCCGAGCGGCTGTCGGCCGGGCGGCTGCAGGAGCGGATGAAGGTCACCGGCGAGGACGACATCGCCCGCCTGGGCGAGGCCTTCAACAAGATGGCGCAGAACCTCCAGCTGAAGATCAACCAGCTGGAGGACCTGTCGCGGATGCAGCGCCGGTTCGTCTCCGACGTCTCGCACGAGCTGCGCACCCCGCTGACGACCGTACGGATGGCCGCCGACGTCATCCACGAGGCCCGCGAGGACTTCGACCCGGTCACCGCGCGGTCGGCGGAACTGCTCGCCGACCAGCTGGACCGGTTCGAGTCGCTGCTGGCGGACCTGCTGGAGATCAGCCGCTTCGACGCGGGCGCGGCGGCCCTGGAGGCCGAGCCGATCGACCTGCGTGACGTCGTACGGCGGGTCGTCAGCGGCGCCGAGCCGCTCGCGGAGCGCAAGGGCACGCGGATACGTGTCGTCGGTGACCAGCAGCCCGTGGTCGCCGAGGCCGACGCGCGGCGCGTGGAGCGCGTGCTGCGCAACCTCGTCGTCAACGCCGTCGAGCACGGCGAGGGACGGGACGTCGTCGTCAGGCTCGCCGCGGCGGGCGGCGCGGTCGCCGTCGCCGTGCGTGACTACGGTGTCGGGCTCAAGCCGGGTGAGGCGACCCGCGTCTTCAGCCGTTTCTGGCGGGCCGACCCGGCACGCGCGCGTACCACCGGTGGTACGGGCCTGGGGCTGTCGATCGCCCTGGAGGACGCCCGGCTGCACGGCGGCTGGCTGCAGGCGTGGGGCGAGCCGGGCGGCGGGTCGCAGTTCCGGCTGACCCTGCCCCGGACCGCGGACGAGCCGCTGCGGGGCTCGCCGATACCCCTGGAACCCAAGGACTCGCGCCGCAACCGGGGACTCGACGACGCCGGTCCGCCGCGCGGCGGTGACAAACTGGCCACCGTGCCCGCGCAGGCCGGGGACCGGACGGCACTGCCGGGCCGGGACGGCCGGGACCCGATAGCCGCCCGGCAGACCACCGTGACCCCCACGGCCGACCCGACGGCGCTGCCCGGCAGCGGCGCACGCGTGGTGCCCCGGCCCGCCTCGGGCACGCGCCGGCCGGACACCACGTCCACGTCCGCGCCCCCACGGGCGAGCGCGCCCGCCGTGGAGCCGGCGGGCGACGAGACCGAGAGCTCCGCGGGCCCGGAGGGAGCCGGGGCAGGGGAGCCGAAGCAGCAAGGGGAGGCATTTCGTGGGCGCTGACCGCGAGGGGGGCGCGCGGCGTCGGCCGTTGCGCGCGGTGGCGTATGCCGCCTGTGGGGTCGTCCTGCTGGGGGGCTGTGCCTCGATGCCCGACAGCGGGGATCTGCGGGACGTGGAGTCCACCCCGCGGCAGGACACAGAGGTACGGGTGTTCGCCATGCCGCCCCGGGACAACGCCCCGCCGGCGGAGATCCTGCAGGGCTTCCTGGAGGCGTTGACCAGCGACGACCCGCAGTACGTGACGGCGCGCCAGTACCTGACCGGCGAGGCCGCGCGGGACTGGAGGCCGGAGGAGTCCACCACGGTGCTGGCCAACGGGCCCGACACCCGGCCCGACCGTACGACGGGACACGAGGCCGACACCTTCGCGTTCATGCTGACCGGCAGCCAGATGGCGCGGGTGGACCGACAGCAGTCGTACGCGCCCCTCGGGGGCCAGTACAGCCAGCCGGTGCATCTGACGCGGAACAAGAAGAACGGCCAGTGGCGCATCGACGTGGTGCCGCAGGGCGTCGTCATGGGGCAGTCCGACTTCCAGCGCAACTACGTGTCCGTCAACAAGTACTACTTCGCCTCCAACACCGGAGCCGAGACGGCGGGGACGCCGGTGACGGCCGTCGCCGACCCCGTCTACGTGCGGCGGCGGGTGGACGCGATGACGCAGATGGTGCGCTCCGTCCTCAAGGGGCCCACGCACTGGCTCCAGCCGGTGGTCAGGTCGAGCTTCCCGACCGGTGCGGCGCTGCGTGACGGCGTCACCGCGCTGGCCCCCGACGACCAGAACAAGCTGACGGTGCCGCTCAACGAGAAGGCGTCCCGGGCCGGACGGCGCCAGTGCGGGGAGATGGCGACCCAGCTGCTGTTCACGCTGCGGAACCTCACGCCCACCGTGGACGCGGTGGCGTTGCAGCGGGCCGACGGCAGCACGCTGTGCACGCTCGACGAGGAGGGGGCCGAGGAGGTCGCCACGCGCGGCTCGGTGAAGCGGCCCGAGTACCTGTACTTCCTCGACGACAGGCACCGGCTGGTGCGGATCGCCGGAGGCAGCTCCGGCACGCAGGCGGACCCGGTGCCGGGTGCGCTGGGCGAGGGCGTCCAGAAGTTCAGGTCGGCCGCGGTGTCATGGGACGAGCGCACCGCCGCCGCGGTCGGCTACGACAAGAGGTCGCTGTTCGTCGGGTCGCTGGTGGCCGGCGGCGCGCTCGGCAACGCGGTGGTGCAGAGCGGGGGCAAGACCGAGGACGACCGGCTGACGCCGCCCAGCTGGGACGCGCGCGGTGACCTGTGGATCGCCGACCGCGACCCGGCCCGGCCGCGGCTGATGGTGCTGGAGCACGGCACAGGCGCGCCGCTCGAGGTGCGGGTCCCCGGGCTGGACGGGCGCATCGACGCGGTGCGGGTGGCCGCCGACGGGGTGCGGATCGCGCTGGTCGTGGAACACAAGGACGGCAAGAAGTCGCTGCTCATCGGGCGGATCGAGCGGGACGACAGGAGTGGGGACCGGCCGGTGGTGTCGGTGCTCGAACTGCGTTCCGCGGCGCCCGAGCTGGAGGACGTGACGACCATGTCGTGGGCGGGCGACAGCCGGCTCGTGGTGGCCGGGCGCGAACAGGAGGGCGTACAGACGATGCGGTACGTCCAGGTCGACGGATCCACGCCGGAGGGCCCCGCGCCCGCCGCGCTCACGGGCGTTCAGTCGATCGCCGCGTCCGAGGACGAGCAGCTGCCGCTGGTGGCGTACTCGGAGGACGGGATCGTCCGGATGCCGGCCGGGGCGCAGTGGCAGAAGGTGGTCAAGGACGGGTCGGCGCCTGTCTATCCGGGGTGACGGGGTCACCGGGGGAGCGGGTGACCGGATGCCCGGGTGATGATCCGGGGGACGGGAGTGCGTTGGGCTCCGGCGCCTTGTCTCGCTCGTGTGAGTGAAGCGTCGGAGGCCGTGGGCCGAGTTGTCCACAGGCGACCGCCATCCGTTGTCCACAGGGGTGGCCGGGGCCGTTCGTCGCGGGCACAGTGGAGTCATGCGCGGGTGGTGGCAGGACCTTGCCGACCTGGTACTTCCGGCCGAGTGCGCAGGCTGTGGCAGGCCGCGCGCGGTGCTCTGTCCCGAGTGCCGTGCCGCCCTCGACGGATCCGCGCCATGCCGGGTGCGACCGGTGCCGGAGCCGCCCGGCCTGCCTGTCGTGCACGCGGCGGCCGCATACGCGGACGCGGTGAGGGCGGCCCTCCTCGCCCACAAGGAACGGGGCGCCCTGACCCTCGCGGCACCGCTGGGTGCGGCACTGGCGGGTGCGGTGCGGGCGGGGCTGAGCAACAGCGCCTGCGGTGGGTACCCGGCCGCCCCCGGAGGCGGTGGTCCCGTGTCGCGGGTTGGTCGGCCCGTACGGGGCGGTCGGCCTGTGCGGGGCGGTGGGCCTGTGCTGCTCGTGCCCGTGCCGTCCGCGCGCGGTGCGGTGCGGGCACGCGGGCACGATCCGGCCCGTCGGATCGCGCTCGCGGCGGCGGGCGAGCTGCGCCGGTCCGGGACGTCGGCCCGGGTGGTCGCCGTGCTGCGGCAGCGGCGCGCCGTGGCCGACCAGTCGGGACTGGGCTCCCGGCAGCGGCTGGAGAACCTCGCCGGTGCTCTGGAGGTGGTCGCCGGTGGCGCCCGGCTGCTGCGGGACGGCCCGGTGGTGCTGGTCGACGACCTGATGACGACGGGCGCCTCGCTGAGCGAGGCGGCGCGGGCGGTGACATCGACTGTGTACCGGGCGCGGGCCCGGGAAGAGATGGGAGAACGGAACGCGGCATCACCACGTAAGGAGGGGAACCCGGTGTATGAGGCACCGGAATTGGCGGGTGCGTACGCCGCCGGTCACGTGCGCTGCGCGGCCGTCGTCGCGGCCTCGCCGGAAGCCTTCGAATTGTGCCGGAACTGACCTCTGACTTCCGTCGTTGCGGGTAATGAAAGAGTCAATTCACCTGAACGGAGGTACGCCGCGGTAGAGGGTGACGCCATCCGGCCGGGCGAGATATGTTCGGGTGTGAGGGAAAGGCGCAGGCCGTTCCCGTCATATCCCAATGCCGTGCCGCGGGTTCGCGGTTTGCGGGTGCGCGGGTTTCCCGAGAATCACCCGACCGGCAGGGTGGAGATCTCGCCCACGGGGGAGGAGGAGGTGGACGTCACCGAGTCCGAGGTTCCGGATGTCACCGGAACCGGGTGCGAAAGGGAGATGCTCCGCCGACGCAGCGGAGCGATCCGGGAACGGAGTTCTGCGTGGACATCGTCGTCAAGGGCCGCAAGACCGAGGTGCCCGAGCGGTTCCGCAAGCACGTGGCCGAGAAGCTGAACCTGGAGAAGATCCAGAAGCTCGATGCCAAGGTGATCAGCCTCGACGTCGAGGTGTCCAAGGAGCCCAACCCCCGACAGGCCGACCGTAGCGACCGAGTGGAGATCACGCTCCGCTCCCGCGGTCCGGTGATCCGGGCGGAGGCAGCGGCCAGCGATCCGTACGCGGCGCTCGACCTGGCGGCGGAGAAGCTGGGAACCCGGCTGCGCAAGCAGCACGACAAGCGTTTCTCGCGCCGTGGCGCGCGCCGGATCCCGGCGGCGGAGGTCGCCGAGCACGTCCCGGGCGCGGCGGTGCTGAACGGCAACGGACTGGCCGCCGCGGCGGAGGAAGCGGGCCAGGTGCCCACCAAGAAGGTCGGCTCGCTGGAGGTGCAGGGGGAGGGACCCCTCATCGTCCGGGAGAAGACCCACGTCGCCGCTCCTATGACCCTCGACCAGGCGCTCTACGAGATGGAGCTGGTCGGACACGACTTCTATCTGTTCGTCGACTCCGAGACCAAGGAACCCAGCGTCGTCTACCGGCGGCACGCCTACGACTACGGCGTGATCCACCTCAGGACGGACACGATGATCACTCAGGAGAACTCTCCCGAGGCGGGCGGCACACTCGGCGGCTGACCCACCCGGCCGACAGCTGAGCCGGTGCCCCTGGAGCGCGCGGGTGCGCCCCCAGGGGCACCGGCGTGCGACCCCTTCACGCACCGCTTGGTCACCGCAGTGTCGGCCGGACATGGAATCATGGCCGCAACGGCTCAACCGATGGGCCGTTGCCTTGGGTTGGCCATGGCACCGCACACCAGGCCACAGCCTCAGGGGGAGGAACAACGATGACGGACAGCTTCGGACCGATCCGGGACGAGGATGCCGACGGCGGTGTCGTCGGCATGGGCCCGGAGGTGGGCGCGTCCCGCAAGGAGCCGATCAGAGTCCTTGTCGTGGACGATCACGCCCTCTTCCGCCGCGGCCTGGAGATCGTGCTCGCCGCCGAGGAGGACATCCAGGTCGTCGGTGAGGCGGGCGACGGCGCCGAGGCCGTCGACAAGGCGGCCGACCTGCTGCCCGACATCGTGCTGATGGACGTGCGGATGCCCAAGCGGGGCGGGATCGAGGCGTGCACCTCCATCAAGGAGGTCGCCCCCAGCGCGAAGATCATCATGCTGACGATCAGCGACGAGGAGGCGGACCTCTACGACGCCATCAAGGCGGGTGCGACCGGCTACCTCCTCAAGGAGATCTCCACGGACGAGGTGGCCACCGCCATCCGCGCGGTGGCCGACGGCCAGTCGCAGATCAGCCCGTCCATGGCCTCCAAGCTGCTCACCGAGTTCAAGTCGATGATCCAGCGCACCGACGAGCGCCGCCTGGTGCCCGCGCCCCGGCTGACCGACCGGGAGCTGGAGGTCCTGAAGCTGGTGGCCACCGGAATGAACAACCGGGACATCGCCAAGGAGCTGTTCATCTCCGAGAACACCGTGAAGAACCACGTCCGCAACATCCTGGAGAAGCTCCAGCTGCACTCCAGGATGGAGGCGGTGGTGTACGCGATGCGGGAGAAGATCCTGGAGATCCGCTGACGCTTCGGGCCAGGGCGCACAGGCCGGGGCGCACTCAGGCCAGGGCGCGGGCCAGTTCCCGGGTGAGGGGCTCGCGCAGTTCGGGAGCGTCCACCCGTTCGACCCGTACGTCGGTGCAGTCCACCCAGCTCGCCGCCTCGACGAGCGCCTGGGCGACGGCGGGCACGGACCTGGCGTCCTCCAGGGTGACCTGTTTGGCCACGAGGGTGCCGCCCTCACGGGCGGGATCCACCCGGCCGACGAGCCGGCCCCCGGCGAGCACCGGCATCGCGAAGTAGCCGTGGACCCGCTTGTGCCTGGGGACGTAGGCCTCCAGGCGGTGGCTGAAGCCGAAGATCCGCTCCGTGCGCGCCCGCTCCCAGATCAGGGAGTCGAAGGGGGACAGCAGCGTGGTGCGATGGCGGCCGCGCGGCGGTGCCGCGAGCGCCTCAGGGTCCGCCCAGGCCGGCTTCCCCCAGCCCTCCACCGTGACCGGGACCAGGCCCGACTCCGCTATCACCGCCTCGACCTGCTCGCCCTTGAGACGGTGGTAGTCGGCGATGTCCGCGCGCGTGCCCACGCCCAGAGACTTCCCCGCCAGCCCGACCAGGCGGCGCAGGCACTCGGTGTCGTCGAGCTCGTCGTGCAGCAGCTCCGCGGGGACGGCGCGCTCGGCGAGGTCGTACACCCGCTTCCAGCCGCGGCGCTCGACACAGACCACCTCGCCGTACATCAGGGCGCGTTCGACGGCGACCTTGGAGCCGGACCAGTCCCACCACTCGCTGGTCCGCTTGGCACCGCCCAGCTCGGTGGCCGTCAGCGGCCCCTCGGTGGTCAGCTGCTTGATGACCTGGTCGTAGGCACCGTCGGGCAGCTCGTGGTTCCAGTGCGGGCGGTTGCGGTAGGCGCGGCGGCGGAAGGCGAAGTGGGGCCACTCCTCGATGGGGAGGATGCACGCGGCGTGCGACCAGTACTCGAAGGCCCGGGTGCCCTTCCAGTAGGTGTTCTCGACCGTCTTGCGGCCTGTTGCGCCGAGACGGGCGTAGGGGATGAGCTCGTGGGAGCGGGCGAGCACGGAGATGGTGTCCAGCTGGACTGCGCCCAGCCGGCGCAGCACGCCGCGGACCCCGGATCTGCGGTCGGGGGCGCCGAGGAGGCCTTGGGCGCGCAGGGCGATGCGGCGGGCTTCGTCTGCGGAGAGGTCGAAGGCGGGACGCGGGGCGGTCGTCATGCTCGGCACGATAGAACCTGGCACTGACAGTGGGCGCCGACCTGCTCATTCACCGTGGGGCCGGCGGGCGGGGAGGTAGGGCGCCGTCGACGGCAGGCCCAGGTCCGACGGCAGCAGGGAACCCACCCAGCAGTCCCGCCGCACCCCTTTGTTGTTGATCGCCGAGCGCAGGAGCCCCTCCACGGTGAAACCCGCTCGCTCCGCCACCGCGCGGGAGGCGTGGTTGCCGACCTCGGCGCGCCACTCCAGCCGGTCCACGGCGACCTCGGTGAAGGCCCAGCGGGCGGCGGCGCGGACGGCCTCGGTGACGTAGCCGTAGCCGCGGTGCTCCTTGGTGCCCCAGTAGCCGACCTCGGCCTCGCCCAGCGAGCGCCTGGTGATGCCGAGCATGCCGGCCAGGTCCCCGGCGGGCCCGGAGAGGAAGAGGCCGAAGGTGAACATCGAGCCGTCGGCCCAGCCGTCGGGGACCATCTGCTCGGTGAAGCCCTCTGCGTGCTCGGGAAGATAGGGGGAGGGGATCGTGGTCCAGCGCTGGATGTCGGGATCCTGCGCGGCGGCGTACACGGCGTCGGTGTCCCGGCGGCCGACGGTGCGCAGGACGAGGCGGTCCGTGGTGAGCGTGACGGGTTCCATCGGCTGATTCTGCTCGGGCGCGCGAGGGGATGCCATTGTTTTCCCGGCGCGTGAGCGACCGATCACGATTCGCGCAATTCGTGGTGGCGCCGCGGCACCATCCGCGCCTCCTGGCCGTTGTCCCCTGTGAAGGCGATTCTGAACACGAGCGTGGAGGCGAAGCCAAGCCGCGGACGGGTGCCCTCGCGGCAGGCCCTCCCGGCTTGGCGGGGTCCTCGCATACGATGGCCGTTGCTCAGTCAGTCAAATGGAAACCGACCGTCCCAGGCCCGACCGGCAAGGAGACCAACCCCCGTGTCCGTCCTCTCGAAGATCATGCGTGCAGGCGAAGGCAAGATCCTGCGCAAGCTGCACCGCATCGCGGACCAGGTCAACTCCATCGAAGAGGACTTCATCGACCTCTCCGACGCCGAGCTGCGGGCCCTCACCGATGAGTACAAGCAGCGTTACGCCGACGGCGAGACCCTGGACGACCTGCTGCCCGAGGCGTTCGCCACGGTGCGCGAGGCCGCCAAGCGCGTCCTCGGCCAGCGCCACTACGACGTGCAGATGATGGGCGGCGCCGCCCTGCACATGGGGTACGTCGCAGAGATGAAGACCGGTGAGGGCAAGACGCTCGTCGGCACCCTGCCCGCTTATCTGAACGCTCTCTCCGGAGACGGCGTCCACATCGTCACGGTCAACGACTACCTGGCCGAGCGCGACTCCGAGATGATGGGCCGCGTCCACAAGTTCCTGGGCCTCTCGGTCGGCTGCATCCTCGCCAACATGACGCCGGCCCAGCGCCGTGAGCAGTACGCGTGCGACATCACCTACGGCACGAACAACGAGTTCGGCTTCGACTACCTGCGCGACAACATGGCGTGGTCGAAGGACGAGCTCGTCCAGCGCGGTCACAACTTCGCGATCGTCGACGAGGTCGACTCCATCCTGGTCGACGAGGCCCGTACGCCGCTGATCATCTCCGGCCCGGCCGACCAGGCCACCAAGTGGTACGGCGACTTCGCCAAGCTGGTCCTGCGCCTGAAGAAGGGCGAGGCGGGCAACCCCCTCAAGGGCGTGGAGGAGACCGGCGACTACGACGTCGACGAGAAGAAGCGCACGGTCGCCATCCACGAGTCCGGCGTCACCAAGGTCGAGGACTGGCTGGGCATCGACAACCTCTACGAGTCGGTGAACACCCCGCTGGTGGGCTACCTGAACAACGCCATCAAGGCCAAGGAGCTCTTCAAGCGCGACAAGGACTACGTCGTCATCGACGGCGAGGTCATGATCGTCGACGAGCACACCGGCCGTATCCTCGCCGGCCGCCGCTACAACGAGGGCATGCACCAGGCGATCGAGGCGAAGGAAGGGGTGGACATCAAGGACGAGAACCAGACGCTCGCCACGATCACCCTGCAGAACTTCTTCCGCCTCTACAACAAGCTCTCCGGCATGACCGGTACGGCGATGACCGAGGCCGCCGAGTTCCACCAGATCTACAAGCTCGGCGTGGTCCCGATCCCGACCAACAAGCCGATGATCCGCAAGGACCAGTCGGACCTGATCTACCGCACCGAGGTCGCCAAGTTCGAGGCGGTCGTCGACGACATCGCCGAGAAGCACGAGAAGGGCCAGCCGATCCTCGTCGGCACGACGTCCGTCGAGAAGTCGGAGTACCTCTCGCAGCAGCTGAGCAAGCGCGGCATCCAGCACGAGGTGCTCAACGCCAAGCACCACGAGCGCGAGGCCCAGATCGTCGCCCAGGCCGGCCGCAAGGGCGCCGTGACGGTCGCGACCAACATGGCCGGCCGTGGTACGGACATCAAGCTCGGCGGCAACCCCGAGGACCTCGCCGAGGCGGAGCTGCGCCAGCGCGGCCTCGACCCCGAGGAGCACATCGAGGAGTGGGCCGCGGCCCTGCCCGCCGCCCTGGAGAAGGCCGAGCAGGCGGTCAAGGCGGAGTTCGAGGAGGTCAAGGACCTCGGCGGGCTCTACGTCCTCGGCACCGAGCGGCACGAGTCGCGCCGCATCGACAACCAGCTGCGCGGCCGTTCCGGCCGTCAGGGCGACCCGGGCGAGTCCCGCTTCTACCTCTCCCTCGGCGACGACCTGATGCGCCTGTTCAAGGCCCAGATGGTCGAGCGCGTGATGTCGATGGCGAACGTCCCGGACGACGTGCCGATCGAGAACAAGATGGTCACGCGCGCGATCGCCTCCGCCCAGTCGCAGGTCGAGCAGCAGAACTTCGAGACCCGCAAGAACGTCCTGAAGTACGACGAGGTCCTCAACCGCCAGCGCGAGGTCATCTACGGCGAGCGGCGCCGCGTCCTGGAGGGCGAGGACCTGCACGAGCAGGTGCAGCACTTCATGGACGACACCATCGACGCCTACGTCCAGGCGGAGACCGCCGAGGGCTTCCCGGAGGACTGGGACCTGGACCGGCTGTGGGGCGCCTTCAAGCAGCTGTACCCGGTGAAGGTCACCGTCGAGGAGCTGGAGGAGGCGGCCGGCGACCGGGCCGGTCTGACGGCCGAGTTCATCTCCGAGTCCATCAAGGACGACATCCACGAGCAGTACGAGTCGCGCGAGGCCCAGCTCGGCTCCGAGATCATGCGTGAGCTGGAGCGCCGGGTCGTGCTGTCGGTCCTGGACCGCAAGTGGCGCGAGCACCTCTACGAGATGGACTACCTCCAGGAGGGCATCGGCCTGCGCGCGATGGCGCAGAAGGACCCGCTGGTCGAGTACCAGCGCGAGGGCTTCGACATGTTCTCCGCGATGATGGACGGCATCAAGGAGGAGTCCGTCGGCTACCTGTTCAACCTGGAGGTCCAGGTCGAGCAGCAGGTCGAGGAGGTCCCGGTCGAGGACGCCGTGCCGTCGCTGGAGAAGGAGCCGCAGGACGTGGTGCCGGCGCAGGCGGGCGCGCGTCCGGAGATCCGGGCCAAGGGCCTGGACGCGCCGCAGCGGCGCGACCTGCACTTCTCCGCGCCGACGGTGGACGGCGAGGGCGGCATCGTGGAGGGCGAGTTCGCCAGCGACGACGAGCCGGTCCGCTCCGAGGCCGACGGCCTCACGCGCGCGGAGCGCCGCAAGCAGGCGAAGGGCGGCCGCCGCCGCAAGAAGTGACGGCCGGCGCTGCCGCCGTGCTGAGCGGCGGCGCGGCCGAGGCCGCGTGTGGCGCACCAGGCCGTGAGCAGCGGGCCGAGGCCGCGAGTGGCGGACCGAGGACCGAGCAGTGACCGGCGAAGGGCCGGGCATCCCGAGGGTGCCCGGCCCTTCGCGTCATCCGGCGGCCGTGCGCGGAGCGCTGCGGCGGCCCAGTTCCACCGCCGTGCAGCGCCAGCGGCGGTCGCGGCCTCGTTCCAGGCGGAAGGCCATCGCGCGGAGCTGTTCGCCGGCGCCGATCCGGGCGAAGGCCTCGACGGCGCCCGGGCGGGGTTCGTAGTAGCCGATGTCGCGCACCACGGGACGGGTGCCGCGGGCACGCAGGGGGCCGTGCTCGGCGAGCCGGGCCAGTTCGTCGTAGGCACGGCCGGCGGTGTGCCGGAGCATCCAGTGGACGGGCCGCTGCCCGCTGAGAACGGCGAGGAGCCGGTCGGCGAAGACGTCGGCGGCGAGGGGGACGGCGGCGGCAGCGGTGGGGAGGACTGGGGCCGCCGGGATGCCCGAAGTGCTCGAGGTGCTCGAGGTGCTCGAGGTGCATGTGGGGGCGGTCTGCGGGCGGTTGTCGGCGGGAGCGGTGCGGACCCGGCCCGTGCCGCGCGGCGAGCCCGGTGGGCGTCCTCCGTTCGTCGTGCGGGCCGGGCTGCCGCCCGGGGTGCGGGGCGGGGCGCCACCGGGGCGGCGTACGTCGTGACGGCCCGGCGGGCGGGTACCGGGGCGGCGCTGCGCCCTGGTCATGACCTTGTTCATCAGTCCCCGTTTCTGTGATGCGGTGCGCTGGTCTACCGATCGGTAACTTCCTGCAGGGATCTTGTACGGGACCCGGTTCGGCCCGGGCAAGGAACGCGAAGCCGGTGGCGGCCGGTTGGCAGGTTCACTCATCCGAGTGGTGGAAGGCGCCGGAAGGCCCGGGAGAACGGGGGCGTGCCGGGTGAGGTGCGGGGCGTGGGGTGGACGCTTCGGAGGGGGCGGCCGTGGGCACGAAAGAGGGGCCCCGCACGTATCCTGAAGGCCGTCTCCCGGAGCCCTGCGGAGCCCTCCGACACGAGAAAGCGGCCAGCCATGCGCGTCTACGTCCCCCTGACCCTCCCCGGCCTCGCCGAGGCGTACAGGACGGGGGAGCTGGGGGCCGGGCCGCTCGTCGCCTACGCCGTCACGCCCGCCCTGCGCGAGTGGTACCTCTCCGACGACATGGAGGAGCTGGAGTACGCCGCGCTGAACCGGGCCGCACTGGCCTCCCTGCGCCTGCTGGCCGCCGACCCGGACGCGCCGCGCCGCCGGGTCGTGGTCGCCGTGGACGTACCCGACGGCACCACGGCCGTCGACCCCGACCGGGGGCTCGACCCCGCGGCGGTCGGCGAGGTGCGGGTGACGGGGACGGTACGGCTGGCCAAGGCCGCCGCCGTGCACGTCGACCTGGACGACGCCGAGGCGGACGTGCGCGCGGCGGCTCAGGCGCTGCCGGCGGCGGACGCCGGGGACGACGACGCGCAGTTCGTCGTGGACGGGGCGGAGGACCACGAGCTGCTCTGGTACGCCACGCAGGAGATCCCGAACCTGGTCGGGCTCGGCGAGGGGTCCTGATTGTCAGTGGCGAGGGGTACGTTTTCCGGCATGGGGAAGCAGTCAGGGGCGCACATCGTCTGGGACTGGAACGGCACGTTGTTCCACGACAACGACGCGATCATCGGCGCGACGAACGCGGCGTTCGCCGAACTCGGCCTGGAGCCGATCACGCTGGAGCAGTACCGGGCGCTGTACTGCGTGCCGGTGCCGAAGTTCTACGAGCGGCTGATGGGCCGGCTGCCCACCGGTGCCGAGTGGGAGCTCATGGACGAGGTCTTCCACCGGTACTACGTCGAGCACCGGGGCCGCTGCCGGCTGACCGAGGGGGCGGTCGAGCTGCTCACGGGGTGGACGTCGGCCGGACACAGCCAGTCGATCCTCAGCATGTACGGGCACGAGGAGCTGGTCCCGCTGGTACGGGGCTTCGGGATCGAGGCGCACTTCATACGGGTCGACGGGCGGACCGGGCCGTCCGGCGGCAGCAAGGCGGAGCACATGGTGCGGCACCTGGGCGCGCTGGGCGCGAGGGTGAATCCCGCGCGCACGGTGGTGATCGGGGACGCCGCCGACGACGCGGTGGCCGCACTGCACGCGGGGGCCCGGGCGGTGCTGTACACCGGCGGCTCGCACAGCCGCGCCAGCCTCGAGGAGGCCGGCGTACCGGTGGTGGACACCCTCCAGGAGGCAGTGACCGAGGCCCAACGCCTCGCGGCGTAACGCACCGGCCCGGGTCCTGAGGGCGACTTGGGGCTGCTGGTGCACGCGGCCCTGGACCCGTGCGGCCCCGACCGGTCCGTGTCCGGCCACAGTCCGGTACCCGTGCGGGCCGTCCGGCCCCGTGCGGTGGCCCGTGCAGTGGCCCCGTGCGGACCGTTCCCCGGCCGTGTGTGGGCCTCTTGCGAGCCCCTGCGGCCGGGTGCCCTGGCTGCCGTCCGGCGGTCGGTCAGGGTGGGCCTACGTCGTTTTTGTCGCCGGCGCCCCTGTGCAGAACGTCAAAGTTCCACCCCGGGTTTTGTACACATACGGCTCATGACGGGTTACCCGTGAAGAGCGATAGCCTTGTGGCGTGATCAGCGCGATAGGTCGCGGGGGCACCCCAGTCTCCGCTCTGCGCCCGGTGTGCACGGACGACAGCCGTGACCGGGCGGCGGTCGCTGGTCCTCGCGGGCGGGACGGGGCCTCGACGGCCCCCAGGACGCCGCGTCAACCCCGACCGGCGGCGCCGCCGAGAGCAGCGTCACATCCGTCGGACGCGTCGAAGATGGCCGATAACCCCCCGCTCATCTCACCCCGCGGCATAGCGTCGGAAGGGACCGGACACCCCGGACCGGGACGTTACGCCCAAGGGGAAGAGACCGTACTTCCTTCAACGTCACGCAACGGCGCGCGACAGGAGCCAGAGGACAATGCAGACCAAGCTGGACGAAGCCAAGGCCGAGTTGCTCGAGAGGGCCGCTCGGGTAGCTGAGAACAGTCCGGCCGGGGGGCACCTCCCGACCGGGACGACGGACGAGGGTGCCCCGGACCGGGACTCCGTACTCTCGTTCCTCCAGCGCTACTACCTGCACACCGCCCCGGAGGACCTCGCCGACCGCGACCCGGTCGACGTCTTCGGAGCCGCTTTCTCCCACTACCGTCTGGCCGAGGCGCGCCCGCAGGGCACGGCCAACGTGCGGGTGCACACTCCGACCGTCGAGGAGAACGGCTGGACCTGCAGCCACTCCGTCGTCGAGGTCGTCACCGACGACATGCCCTTCCTCGTCGACTCGGTCACCAACGAGCTGACCCGGCAGGGACGCGGCATCCACGTCGTCGTCCACCCGCAGTTCGTCGTCCGCCGCGACCTGACCGGCAAGCTCCTCGAGGTGCTGCCCAGCGCGCCGGCCGGCGAGCCGCTGCCGCACGACGCGCACTTCGAGTCCTGGATCCACGTCGAGATCGACCGCGAGACCGACCGCTCCGACCTCAAGCAGATCACCGCCGATCTGCTGCGCGTGCTCTCCGACGTCCGCGAGGCCGTCGAGGACTGGGAGAAGATGCGCGACGCGGCGACCCGTATCGCCGAGGGGCTGCCCGACGAGACCCTGCCCACCGACCTGCCCGAGCAGCAGGTCGAGGAGGCCCGCGAGCTGCTGCACTGGCTGGCCACCGACCACTTCACCTTCCTCGGCTACCGCGAGTACCAGCTGCGCGAGGACGACTCCCTGGCCGCCGTGCCCGGCACCGGGCTGGGGATACTGCGTTCGGACCCGCATCACGCCGGTGAGGACAAGCACCCGGTCAGCCCGTCCTTCGAGCGGCTGCCCGCCGATGCCCGCGCCAAGGCCCGCGAGCACAAGCTGCTCGTGCTCACCAAGGCCAACAGCCGGGCCACCGTGCACCGGCCGTCGTACCTGGACTACATCGGCGTCAAGAAGTTCGACGACAAGGGCGAGGTGATCGGCGAGCGCCGCTTCCTCGGCCTGTTCTCCTCCGCCGCGTACACCGAGTCGGTCCGCCGGGTCCCGGTCATCCGCCGCAAGGTCGAGGAGGTCCTGGGCCTCGCCGGGTTCTCGCCCAACAGCCACGACGGGCGCGACCTGCTCCAGATCATGGAGACCTACCCGCGCGACGAGCTGTTCCAGACCCCGGCCGCCGAGCTGGAGCCGATCGTCACCTCCGTCCTCTACCTGCAGGAGCGCCGCCGGCTGCGGCTGTACCTGCGCCAGGACGAGTACGGGCGCTACTACTCGGCCCTCGTCTACCTCCCGCGCGACCGCTACACCACGGGCGTGCGCCTGCGGATCATCGACATCCTCAAGGAGGAGCTCGGCGGCACCAGCGTCGACTTCACCGCCTGGAACACCGAGTCGATCCTGTCCCGGCTGCACTTCGTGGTCCGCGTCCCGCAGGGCACCGAGCTGCCGCAGCTGTCCGACAGCGACAAGGAGCGCATCGAGGCCCGTCTGATGGAGGCCGCCCGCTCCTGGGCCGACGCCTTCGCCGAGGCGCTGACCGCCGAACTCGGCGAGGAGCACGCCGCCGAGCTGCTGCGCCGCTACAACCACGCCTTCCCCGAGGGCTACAAGGCCGACCACACCCCGCGCGCCGCGGTGGCCGACCTGGTCAACCTGGAGCAGCTCGGCGAGGACAAGACGTTCGCGCTGAGCCTGTACGAACCGGTGGGCGCCGCCCCCGAGGAGCGCCGTTTCAAGATCTACCAGAAGGGCGGCTCGGTCTCCCTCTCGAAGGTCCTGCCGGTGCTGAGCCAGCTCGGCGTGGAGGTCACCGACGAGCGGCCGTACGAGCTGCGCTGCGCGGACCGTACGACGGCCTGGATCTACGACTTCGGTCTGCGCGTCCCGCTCGTGGCCACCGGCGGCGACTACCTCGCCGACGACGCCCGTGAGCGCTTCCAAGACGCCTTCGCCGCCGCCTGGACCGGCAAGGCGGAGAACGACGGGTTCAACGCGCTGGTGCTGAGCGCCGGGCTGAGCTGGCGCCAGGCGATGGTGCTGCGCGCTTACGCCAAGTACCTGCGCCAGGCGGGTTCCACCTTCAGCCAGGACTACATGGAGGACACCCTCCGCAACAACGTCCACACCACCCGTCTGCTCGTCTCCCTGTTCGAGGCGCGAATGGCGCCCGAGCGGCAGCGCGCCGGCCACGAGCTGGTCGACGCCCTGCTCGAAGAGGTCGACGCGGCCCTGGACCAGGTGGCCTCCCTCGACGAGGACCGGATCCTCAGGTCCTTCCTGACGGTCATCAAGGCGACCCTGCGCACCAACTTCTTCCAGAAGAACGGCTCGGGCGCGCCGCACGACTACGTCTCCATGAAGTTCGACCCGCAGGCCATCCCGGACCTTCCGGCGCCGCGCCCGGCGTACGAGATCTGGGTGTACTCGCCGCGGGTGGAGGGCGTGCACCTGCGCTTCGGCAAGGTCGCCCGCGGTGGTCTGCGCTGGTCCGACCGGCGCGAGGACTTCCGCACCGAGATCCTGGGCCTGGTCAAGGCGCAGATGGTGAAGAACACCGTCATCGTGCCGGTGGGCGCCAAGGGCGGCTTCGTCGCCAAGCAGCTGCCCGACCCGAGCGTGGACCGGGACGCCTGGCTGGCCGAGGGCATCGCCAGCTACAAGACGTTCATCTCGGCGCTGCTCGACATCACCGACAACATGGTCGCGGGCGAGGTCGTGCCCCCGAAGGACGTGGTCCGGCACGACGGCGACGACACCTACCTGGTGGTCGCGGCCGACAAGGGCACGGCGACGTTCTCGGACATCGCCAACGAGGTGGCCGAGTCCTACGACTTCTGGCTCGGCGACGCCTTCGCCTCCGGCGGCTCCGCGGGCTACGACCACAAGGGCATGGGCATCACGGCCCGCGGCGCCTGGGAGTCGGTCAAGCGGCACTTCCGCGAGCTGGACGTGGACACCCAGTCCCAGGACTTCACGGTCGTCGGCATCGGCGACATGTCCGGTGACGTGTTCGGCAACGGCATGCTGCTGAGCGAGCACATCCGCCTGGTCGCCGCCTTCGACCACCGGCACATCTTCCTCGACCCGAACCCGGACGCGGCCACCGGCTACGCCGAGCGCCGCCGCCTGTTCGACCTGCCGCGCTCCAGCTGGGCCGACTACAACACCGACCTGCTGTCGGCCGGCGGCGGGATCTTCCCGCGCAGCGCCAAGTCGATCCCGGTCAACGCGCACGTCCGCGAGGCCCTCGGCATCGAGGACAAGGTCACCAAGATGACCCCGGCCGACCTGATGCAGGCGATCCTCAAGGCCCCGGTGGACCTGCTGTGGAACGGCGGCATCGGTACGTACGTCAAGGCGTCGTCCGAGTCCAACGCCGACGTCGGCGACAAGGCCAACGACGCCATCCGCGTCGACGGCAGGGACCTCAGGGTCCGCGTCGTCGGCGAGGGCGGCAACCTGGGCTGCACCCAGCTGGGCCGGATCGAGTTCGCGCAGACCGGCGGCAAGGTCAACACCGACGCCATCGACAACAGCGCGGGCGTGGACACCTCCGACCACGAGGTGAACATCAAGATCCTGCTCAACGGCCTGGTCACGGACGGCGACATGACCGTCAAGCAGCGCAACAAGCTGCTCGCCCAGATGACCGACGAGGTCGGCGCCCTGGTGCTGCGCAACAACTACGCGCAGAACACGGCGATCGCCAACGCGCTCGCCCAGTCCAAGGACATGCTCCACGCCCAGCAGCGCTTCATGAAGCACCTGGTGCGCGAGGGTCATCTGAACCGGGCGCTGGAGTTCCTGCCCACCGACCGCCAGATCCGTGAGCGGCTGACCGCCGGACACGGTCTGACCGGTCCGGAGACGGCCGTGCTGCTGGCGTACACGAAGATCACGGTCTGCGAGGAACTGCTGCACACCACGCTGCCCGACGACCCGTACCTGCGTGGTCTGCTGCACGCCTACTTCCCGACCCAGCTGCGCGAGCAGTTCGCCGAGCAGATCGACAACCACCCGCTGCACCGCGAGATCACCACGACCGTGCTGGTCAACGACACGGTGAACACCGGCGGTACGACGTATCTGCACCGGCTGCGCGAGGAGACCGGCGCGTCGCTGGAGGAGATCGTCCGGGCGCAGACCGTGGCCCGCGCGATCTTCCGCTCGGCGTCGGTGTGGGACGCGGTGGAGGCGCTGGACAACAAGGTCGAGGCCGACGTCCAGACCCGGATCCGGCTGCACTCGCGCCGTCTGGTCGAGCGCGGCACGCGCTGGCTGCTGAACAACCGGCCGCAGCCGCTCCAGCTGACCGAGACGGTGGACTTCTTCGCCGAGCGGGTGGAGCAGGTGTGGGCCGAGCTGCCCAAGCTGCTGCGCGGCGCGGACCTGGACTGGTACCAGCAGGTCTACGACGAGCTGTCCGCCGCCGGTGTCCCGGACGAGCTGGCCACCCGCGTTGCCGGGTTCTCCTCCGCCTTCCCGGCGCTGGACATCGTCTCGATCGCCGACCGCATGGGCAAGGACCCGATGGACGTCGCCGAGGTGTACTACGACCTCGCCGACCGGCTCAGCATCACCCAGCTGATGGACCGCATCATCGAGCTGCCGCGCGCCGACCGCTGGCAGTCCATGGCCCGCGCGTCGATCCGCGAGGACCTGTACGCGGCGCACGCGGGCCTCACGGCGGACGTGCTGGCCGTCGGCAACGGCACCTCGACGCCGGAGCAGCGGTTCAAGATGTGGGAGCAGAAGAACGCGCCGATCCTGTCGCGGGCCCGCACCACGCTGGAGGAGATCCACGGCTCGGACGCGTTCGACCTGGCCAACCTGTCGGTGGCGATGAGGACGATGCGCACGCTGCTGCGGACGCACTCGTAGCGCACACAGCGCCGACCGAGGGCGCCCCGGGCCGCGACGGCAGGCCCGGGGCGCCCTCATGTCGTCTTCTATCCGCCCTCTTTCCGCCGTCTGGCACACGACGCACGGTAAATTTACCTTTTCCTGCTAAACGGGATCATTCGGATAAAGTGGCGCGCGTGATGCGCATGACAGTGAACCTCAGGGAGAGCCGTCCGGCCGCGCAGGCCCCCGATGCGCGCCGCGCCGCCTGAGGCGCGCCCCGCCGGCAGAGCCGCGCGGCGGCCGCCGGCCGCCGTCAGACGTTCCCTCGCCCCCCGCGCCGCCGCCGCGCTCCTTGTCGCCCTGCTGCTCCCGGTGATCGTCCGGCTGCCGTGGGCCGGAGACCTCGGCATGCACGCGGCCACCATCGAGCGCCTGCGCCACAGCCTGCTGCACCCCGGCAACCCGCTCGTCGACGCCGACTCCCCGAGCCCGTACTACTCGCCGTGGATGCTGCTGCTGGGCTCCCTCGCACGGGCGAGCGACTGGTCGGTCTTCGTGGTGCTGCGGCTGGCCGCGCTCACCGGGCTGGCGCTGCTGGTGACGGGCGTGTGGCGGTATGCGCGGACACTGAGCGCGCACCGGGCCGCGCCCGCCCTGGCCGCCCTGAGCCTGGTCCTGCTGTGGGGAACCGTCCTGATCAACTGGAGCGGGTTCATCGCCCTGAACTCCCTCGCGCTGACGGTGTCGTACCCCAGCGTGTTCGCCCTCGGTCTCGCCTTCCACCAGTGGGCGTGGCTCACCCGGGCGCTGCGCGCGCCGAGCGGATGGGGGGCGTGGCTCGGGCTCGGGGCGCTGTGGGCGGTGATCCTGCTCTGCCACCAGTTCACCGGGGTCGTCGCCACGCTGGGCGCCCTCGCCACGGTGCTCGCCGCCCGGCCCCCGCGGGGGATGTGGCCGAGGCTGGCGGCCGGGGCCGCGCTGGGCCTGCTGGTGCTGTGGCTGTGGCCGTACTACGACTTCTTCGCCCTGTTCTCGGCCGGCGGGGACCTGGAGGAGGTGCACCGCGCGCTCTACGAGCACTTCACGGGCCGCTACTGGCTGGTGCTGCTCGGCGTGGCCGCGCTGGCCGCGCGGTGGCGGCGCGACCACCGGGACCCGCTGGTGGTCTTCTTCCTGCTGGGCGCGCTGGTGTGCGCTGCGGGCTTCCTCAGCGGCCACTACGCCTGGGGGCGGGCGCTGCCCGCCGCGCTGATCCCCGCCCAGCTGGCCGCCGCGCTGGCCGTGGTCCAGGGCGGCCGGCGCGCGGTGCGGGTCCGCTGGGCCTGGGCGCTGGCCGCCGCGTTCGCCGTGGGCGCCTGGACCCAGGCCGGAATGCTCGGCTATGTCGTCGGCCGTGCCGCGCTGCCCGAGGCGCTGGCCGCCCGCTACACGCAACCATGGGCCGGGTACCACTGGATCACCCCGTACGTGAGGTACGGCGACGTCGTCATGGCCCGCGACTTCGCCTCCCAGCTCATCCCCGCCTACGGCGCCTACACCGTCGCCCCCGGCTACCCGGAGTTCTTCCTGCCGGACACCGCCCGCCGGGAGGAGGCCGTCCAGCGCTACTACACCCGCGCCACGCCGCCCTCCGTCCGCGGGGACATCCTGCGGACGTACGACGTGCGCTGGGTGCTGGACGGCACGACGCCGATGCGGTCCCGGGGGCTGCGTCCGGTGGCGCACGGGCCGGGCGGCGAGGTGCTGTACGCGGTGGCCCCCTGACTCGGGGGCCGGGCCCGCCGGACGGGCTCTCCTAGGGGGGTGCCGCGCCGATCATGCCGGGCTCGCGGCGCCAGCCACCGCTCCCTGATCCGGCCTGATCGACGAGACCCCCTAGGACTTTCCGGCGGTGAAGGACTCGTAGGCCGCCAGGACCTCCTCGGTCGGGCCGTCCATGCGCAGCACACCGCGCTCCAGCCACAGCACGCGCTCGCAGGTGTCGCGGATGGAGTTGTTGTTGTGGCTGACCAGGAACACCGTGCCGGCGTGCTTGCGCAGCTCGCGGATGCGCTCCTCCGAGCGCTTCTGGAAGGCGCGGTCGCCGGTGGCCAGGGCCTCGTCGATGAG
>NZ_BNBC01000028.1:0-100495 GCF_014654675.1 Streptomyces spiralis | reverse complement strand
ACGTCGTGGTCCTTGGCGGCGGCGATGGAGAACCGCAGCCGGGCCGCCATGCCGGAGGAGTACGTCCGCATCGGCAGGGTGATGAAGTCGCCCTTGTCGTTGATGCCGGAGAAGTCGACGATCCCCTGGTAGCGCTCCCTGATCTGCTCCCGGGACATGCCCATGGCCAGCCCGCCCAGGTGGACGTTGCGCTCGCCGGTCAGGTCGTTCATCAGCGCCGCGTTGACGCCGAGGAGCGAGGGCTGGCCGTCGGTGTAGATCTTGCCGTTCTCCACCGGCAGCAGGCCCGCCACCGCCTTGAGCAGCGTGGACTTGCCGGAGCCGTTGGTGCCGATCAGGCCGATGGCCTCGCCCTTGTAGGCGACGAACGACACGTTCTTCACCGCGTGCACCCGGCGTACGCCCGCCGCCTTCTCGGCCTTCCCCGGGCGCAGGATGCGGTTGAGGGCGGCGGTCGCGGAGCCGCGTCCGGCGCCGGTGCCGTACACCCGGTAGACGATGTCGACCTTGTCGGCGACGACGGTGGGGATCTTCTCGGAGCTGTGCTCAGCCACGGCCGTACCTCTCCTCAGCCTTCCAGAAGTAGACGAAGCCGCCGACCCCGGCGAGCAGTGCCCAGCCCAGCGCGAAGGCCCACACGTGGTGCGGGAGCTGATGGGCGTGGAAGCTGTCGATCAGCGCGAAGCGCATCAGGTCGATGTAGACGGCGGCCGGGTTGGCCTCCAGCAGCACCTCCACCGAATGCGGCAGGTTGCTGTTGCGCAGCGTGGCGTCGATGCTGAACATCACGCCCGAGACGTACATCCAGGTGCGCAGGATGAACGGCATCAGCTGTGCGATGTCCGGCGTCTTGGCGCCCATCCGGGCCATGATCATCGAGACGCCGGCGTTGAAGACGAACTGCAGGAACAGCACCGGGATGGTCAGCACCCAGGAGACGCCGACCGGGATGCCGAAGCAGAACAGGATCACCACCAGCGCGGCCATGGAGAACAGCAGCTGCTGGAGCTGCTGCAGCGCGAAGGAGATGGGCAGTGCGGCGCGCGGGAAGTGCAGGGCTCGCACCAGGCCGAGGTTGCCGGAGATGGCCCGCGTGCCCGCCATGATCGAGCTCTGCGTGAACGTCCAGACGAACACGCCCGTGACCAGGAACGGGATGTAGTCCTTCACGCCGTGCTTGGTGCCGAGCAGCACGCCGAAGATGAAGTAGTAGACCGCCGCGTTCAGCAGCGGGGTGGCCACCTGCCAGACCTGGCCGAGCTTCGCCTGGCTGTACTGGGCGGTCAGCTTGGCGGTGGCGAAGGCGGTGATGAAGTGGCGCCGCGCCCACAGCTGGCGGATGTAGGCCGGCAGGGAGGGGCGGGCGCCGCTGACGGTCAGGCCGTGGCGGGCGGCGAGCGCCGCGAGGTCGTCCTCGGCCTCGGCCGGGCGCGGGGGCGGTGTGTGGAGGACCTGGCTCACATCCGCTGCTTTCGTCGGGGGGAGGGGCTGCGGGCGTACGGTTCCGCGTCGGCCGTCCGTTTCCTTACGGTTCTCTTCTCGTTTTCTTACGTCGGGACGGGACCGTATCGTCGAAACGCGAGCGTACGGCCAAGTGACGTCGGGACGCAACCGTTTCGTCGTAACGCCCTATGCTGGACGGCATGACGACGAACGCCGGCGAATCCCAGACGCGTCCGCGCCGCCGTGCCCCCGCGGGGGCGGCCGTACTCCGGGAGGACGTGACGGAGGCGATCCGGGCCGCCGTCTTCGCGGAACTGGCGTCCGTCGGCTATGCGCGGATGTCCATCGAGGGAATCGCACGGCGCGCGGGGGTTGGCAAGACGGCGGTGTACCGCCGCTGGCGCTCCAAGCTGCACCTGGTGCTCGACGTCGTCTCCGCGCTCGCGGTCCAGGGTCTGCCCGCACCCGACACCGGCTCCCTGGAGTCCGACCTCCGGCTGCTCTACGAGGTGACCTCGCGCGCCCTGCGCCACCCCGTGGCCTCGCAGATCATCCCCGACCTCCAGGCCGAGGCGGCCCGCAACCCCGACATCGCCGAGGCCATGCAGAAGGCCCTGCGCGACGGCCAGGAGAGCGTCGCCAGCAGCATCCTCGCCGCGGCCGGACAGCGCGGCGAGATCCGTCCCGGGCTCGACCGCGACCTCGCCCTCGACCTCATCTCGGGCCCCCTGTACTGGCGCGCGGTCGTCATCCGCTCCCCGAAGCTCCCCAAGGGCTACCTGGGCGCCCTGGCCCGGGGCACGGCGGAGGCGCTCAAGGCGCTGTGACGCCGCACGACCGCCTCCCGGAACCGTCCCGGAACCCTTCCGGAGCCCCCGGAACGCGACCGGGCCCGCCGAAGCGGGCCCGGGGAGGACATGAGCGGGTGACCGGGAAGGCCTGAGGCGGGTGACCGCGACGACGCGAGGCGGCTGAGCCGACCGGGACCGATAGGCGTCCCGTCAGTCGCGGGCCGCCTGCGGGTGGTGGCGGAGCCAGCCCTGCCAGGCCGAAGCGATCATGTCGTGGACGTCGTGGCGGGCCTTCCAGCCGAGCTCGGTGGCGATGCGGTCGGCGGAGGCGACGACGCGGGCGGGGTCGCCGGGGCGGCGCGGGGTGACCGTGGGGACGTGGTGGTGGCCGGTGACGGCGGCGATGGTGTCGATCATCTCGCGCACCGACACGCCCTCGCCGCGGCCGATGTTCAGGGTCAGGTCGAGGCCGGGGGAGGACTGGAGCGCGCGGGCCGTGGCCACATGGGCCTCCGCGAGGTCCACCACGTGGATGTAGTCACGGATGCAGGTGCCGTCGGGCGTGGGGTAGTCGTCGCCGAAGATGCGCGGGGCCGCGTTCTCCGTCAGCTTCTCGAAGACCATGGGGACGAGGTTGAACACACCGGTGTCCGCCAGCTCCGGGCTCGCCGCGCCCGCCACGTTGAAGTAGCGCAGGGACGCCGTGGACAGGCCCGTGGCCCGGCCGGTCGCACGGACCAGCCACTCGCCCACCAGCTTCGTCTCGCCGTACGGGCTCATGGGCATGCACGGCGTCTCCTCCGTGACCAGGTCCACGTCCGGCATCCCGTACACGGCGGCCGAGGACGAGAAGACGAACGCCGAGACATCCGCCGCCGTCACCGCCTCCAGCAGGACGCGCAGGCCCTCGACGTTCTCCCGGTAGTAGCGCAGCGGCTGGTCCACCGACTCGCCCACCTGCTTCTTCGCCGCCAGGTGCACGACGCCGGTGACCTCGTGCTCGGCGAGGACCCGCGCCAGGCGGTCACCGTCCAGCGTGGAGCCCACCACCAGCGGGATCCCGTCCGGGACCCGGGCGGCGTCGCCGGTGGACAGGTCGTCGTACACCACGGCCCGCTCGCCCGCTCGGGTCATCGCGCGGACGACATGCGCTCCGATGTAGCCGGCGCCGCCGGTGATCAGCCAGGTCATGTCGGGCGTCTCCTCGTCAGTCGGAGTCAGTGGTGCGAGTCGGAACCGGGTCGGAGTCGGCCGGGCCGAGGTGTGTGCGGGGCGCAGCGGCAGGCGGCTCAGGGCAGCAGGCGGCGGAGTCTGCCGCGGAGCACCGTTGCGGCGCCGCGCAGCCCGGTCGCCACGCGCACGGCGAGCGCGCCGGAGTGTGTGGCGTAGGGCTGGGCCAGCAGGATGCCGAACCTCAGGCTCGGCACGACGCTGCGGCGCAGCAGCCCGGCGCCCGCGACGGCGTGCCCCGTCATCTGCCGGGAGGTGCCGTCGGCGAAGCGCAGCCGTAGGCGCAGGTCCCACGTACCGGCGCCGAGCCCCGCCAGGTCCACGGGCGTCTCGGCGGACCAGCTGCCACCGGAGGAGCGCGTGAGGGGGACGGTGGTGCGCCGGGCCGGCCGGTCCGTCTCCCGGTGCCGCCACTCCACCTCCAGCTCCCGGGGACCCGCGGCGGCCACCCGGCCGTACATCTCGTGCAGGCGCAGCCGCAGCACGGAGGCACGCGCGCGGGGGCGCAGTGCCGCGTCCACGCAGAGCGGGAGGAGGTGCGCCGGCCGGGTCTGGCACGGCTCCAGGGTGACCTGGGGCAGATCGTCCGCCCAGACGGGCGTGGAGTGCTGGTCCCGCGCGTAGGGCGGGCACAGCCGGGCCGGGCGGGCGGCGAGCCCCTTCAGCCGGGACAGGTCGCGCGGCTCGGGCGAGGCCAAAATCACCCGTGCGAGGAGCCGCCCGGGCGCTGACGGGTTGACGGTCCAGTCGGCCGCGTCGTACTCCGCGAGGTACTTCCGCGTGTGCGTCCACCACGCGCGCCGGTACTCCGCGTCGCGCAGGTGCAGCTCGCGGGCGTACATGCGCAGCTCGTGGTCGAGGAACTTGGTGCGGGCGGCCCGCGCGAGCTCCTTGCGCCCGGCGCCCAGCAGGATCTCGTACGCCTGCCGGCTGGCCTCGATGCGCGCCCGCCAGTTGTCGACGTGCGCGCGGTCCAGCGAGATGGACAGCCGGTCGGCGGAGCGCCGCACGTGCCACAGGTAGACCCGGTCGGGGACGAGGGCCATCCGCGGCCCGGCGGCCAGCAGCCGGGCGGTGAACACGAAGTCCTCGTAGGGGAAGCGGCCCTCGGGGAAGCGGATGTCGTGCCCGCGCAGGAAGTCGGTGCGGTACAGCTTGTTGACGCAGAGGGTGTCGTGCACCAGGGCGGGCAGCCGCTCCGGGCGCGTCAGCACGGCGCTGCGCTCGTACAGCGCCGCCTGCCAGGGCACCTCGCGCCCCGAGGGCAGCTCCCGGCGCACGCACAGGCCGGCCGCGACGTCCGCGTGTTCCTCCTCGGCGGCCGTGAGCAGCGCGTTCACCGCGCCCGCCGGCAGCTCGTCGTCGCTGTCCAGGAACATCACATACGGCGAGGTCACCGCCTCGATACCGGTGTTGCGCGGGCTGCCGCAGCCGCCGCTGTTGGTCTCCCGCCGGATCACCCGCAGTCTCGGTTCGGTGGCGGCGAGGCCGGTCAGAAGCTCGTGACTGCCGTCCGTCGAGCAGTCGTCGACGGCGACGACCTCGCGGACGACGGGTCCCTGCGCGAGCGCCGAGCGCACCGCGTGGGCGATGTGGGCGGCGTCGTTGTATCCGATGAGGACGACGCCGACGTGGGGGGTCGGATGCTGGGTCTCGTCGGGGCTCTGGCTCTGGTGGGGGTGCATGGAGTCCACGGGCAGGGGATTGTAGGTACGGACGGTAATCTCCCATTAAGAGGGACTTGGCGTCCGGTGCGGAAGACGGTATGGGTCCGGCTCGGGTTGTCTTGCGGGTAGCACCGGTCTTGTCGAGCGCCACAGCCGGACGAACGAGACTACCGCCGCCGAGGCGAGCAGACCGTTGCGTACCAACATCAGAGCGCATCCCGTCCAGGTGCAGCCCGCCACCTGGGGATAGAACATCGGGTAGGCGATCACGCTGACCAGGCTCGCCGCCGCGATCAGCGCCGCAGCCGGGCGCTGCACGGTGTGCCGTGACGTCAGACACACGGCGGCCAGCCCGAGCAGCCAGACCATGTACTGCGGACTGATCACCCTGCTGGTCACGGTGAACAGCAGCACGGCGCTCAGCGCCGCGTCGTACGGCGTCGCCGGAGTCCGGTGCCGGGCCCGGACCCGCCACACCAGCAGCAGGGCGAAGGCCACCGCGGACAGCGCCAGCGCCAGGTGCGCGACGGCGGTCACGTGCGGCCCGGTGAACTCCAGCGCCCCGTACTGGTACCGCACCGTCCCCGGCCAGCCGGCGTGCGTCGCCAGGGCCAGCGCCGTGCCGCCGAACGACTCGATCTGCACGCCCCGGTCGCCCTGCTGGCGCACGAAGGCCAGCGGGTTGCGGAACACACCGGCGAGCAGCAGGCCGACGACGGCCCCGGTGGCGGCCGCCCACGTCCACGCCGAGCGGGTCGTACGGCCCCGGGGCGTGCCCAGCAGCACCAGCGCCGGCCACACCTTCACCAGGGCGCCCAGCGCGGCGAACGCGCCGCACGCGCGCGGGGAGCGCCCCAGCGCCAGCAGGGCGAGCACGGCGATGGCGGTGACCTGGACGTCGTAGCGGGCCAGCGGGACGTGCATCAGCAGCGGCAGGCCCAGCGTCCAGTAGCCGGCCCCGCGCAGGCTGCGGCCGGGGCGGGTGCCCGCGCGGGCCAGCGCCAGCGTGATCAGGGCGTCGGCGGCCAGGGTGAGCGCCACGAACGCCTGGAAGTACGTCAGGCCCGGCAGCAGCGCGGGCGACAGCAGCACCACTCCGGCGCCCGGCGGGTACTGCCACAGCGTGTCGTGCGCCGGGAAGGCGCCGTGGGAGAGAACGGTGTACCAGTGCCGGTACAGCAGCCACACCTCGCGCGCCACCGCGCCCCGGCCCAGCAGGGGCAGCGAGTCGTGCACGAGCAGCCACAGCATCAGGGCGCGGGTGAGCAGCCAGGTGGCCGTCAGGGCGAGGAGGCGGTGTCTGGCCACCGCACGCGTGAGGGCACGCGGCACGCTCCGGAAGGCACTCATCACGGCGGATCGTAGACCGCGTGAATGGTGCGTTCGTGCCGATACGCCGTCGACCACGTGAAGAGAGGGCCAACAGCACCACACCGGCCACACATTCACCGGACACGCATCACACCGGACACGCATCACACCGGCGCGCAGTCACCCGCAGTCCGGTGCCTCCTCCAGCGCCGCCGCGTCGAGCGCGCCGGTGAGCCGGTCGAGCCGGGAACGCAGGTCGACGATCTCCTCGAGGGTGAAGCCGGTCGCCGCCATGATCCGGCGCGGCACCAGTGCGGCGCGCTCGCGCAGCGCCACGCCCTGACCGGTCGGCAGCACCTCGACGGACCGCTCGTCCCGCGTGCTGCGCTCCCGGCGCACCAGGCCGGCCGCCTCCAGCCGCTTGAGCAGCGGGGAGAGGGTTCCGGAGTCGAGGCGCAGATGCTCGCCGAGCCTCTTCACGGGCGTCCGGCCGTGCTCCCACAGCACCAGCATCACCAGGTACTGGGGATAGGTGAGCCCGAGCTCCTTCAGAAGCACGCGGTAGACGCCGTTGAAGGCGCGCGAGGCGGCGTGCAGCGAGAAGCAGATCTGGTGCTCCAGGTGCAGCCAGTCCTCCTCCGGCACGGCGTCGGGCGCGGTGTCAGGCGGGGCGCTGGGCGGAACCTCGGTCGTCATGCCCTCAGGATAGCCGGGCGTCATTAAGTTGTGCACAACTGAATTGCGTGCTCTACTTGTCTCCGGACGCGAGGACACCCGGTCCACGCTCGTCCGCCGACGTCCGCACGACGTCCGCACACTTTTCGAGAGGGATGGTTTCCATGGACGCGCTCTACACCGCCGTCGCCACCGCCACCCACGGCCGTGACGGCCGCGCCTACACCTCCGACGGCAAGCTGGACGTGCAGCTGGCCCCGCCGGTGGAGCTCGGCGGCAACGGGCAGGGCACCAACCCCGAGCAGCTGTTCGCCGCCGGCTACGCCGCCTGCTTCGCCAGCGCCCTCGCCCTCGTCGGCCGCCAGGCCAAGGTGGACGTGAGCGACGCCGCGGTCACCGGCGAGGTCGGCCTCGGCAAGCAGGGCGAGGGCTTCGCGCTCGCCGTCACCCTGCGCGTCGAGCTGCCCGACACCGTGGACCAGGCCACCGGCCGCAAGCTGGTCGAGCAGGCCCACCAGGTCTGCCCGTACTCCAACGCCACCCGCGGCAACATCCCGGTCGAACTCGTCGTCGAGTAGCGCACCGGCCCGGGGCCCTGTTCACGGGCCCTCCCCGCCCCAGGGTCCCGCTCACCCCCCGACCCGCGCCAGCACCTCCCCGGTCCGCCGGCTCCACGCCACCACCACCGCCTCCCGCGGCGCCGCACGCCACCGCGGCAGCAGCAGCCAGCGCACGTGGTAGCGGCGGACGACGGCGGCACGGCCGGCGCGGGTCGTCGCCGGGTCGAGGTAGGCGCGGACGGCGGCGGCCCGTCGCTGCCGCTCCCGCTCGTCGAGCGCGATGTCCGGCCAGAGAGGCGCGACCAGGTTCACGCCGTACCCGGCGACGGCGTGCCGGGCGTAGTAGCCGTCGGCGAGCACCACGTCGCCGCGCCGCATCCACCCCGCCGCCCAGTCGTACGACGGCCAGCGCGGCGGCTGGTCGAAGCCGACCGGATCCAGCGAGCGCGGCACCACCGCCCCGGCCTGCACGCTCAGGAACCCCACGCAGGCGCCGGCGGCGGCGATCACGCCCAGCAGACGGCGCCACGGCGCCCAGGGCCGGGGTGCCGAGAGCTCCACGGCGAGCGCGATCTGCGGCCCCAGCAGGGCCGGGCCGAGGACCCGGCCGTAGGTGAAGTGGCCGCTGAACCACCCGTACGCCACGACGAGGCAGTCCAGCAGGAACATCAGCACCAGCGGGTCCCGCCCCCGCGACCGGCGCGCCCGCCGCCACAGCGCCGGCACACCGAGCAGGGCCAGCCAGAAGTGGCCGCCGAGGCCGTCGTAGAGCACCCGGTGCAGCCCGTCCAGCCGGTCGTCCCGGACCATTGCGAACACGTCGAAGTACGGCCAGCTTCCGGCGAGCGCGAGGGACACGGCCGCCGCCAGGAGCCAGCGGCCCGCCACCCGGACCCGCCATCCGCGCTGCCAGGCCGCCACGCACGCCAGGGCCCCCACCCCGGCGGCCACGAACGTGATCGGATGCACCAGCAGGACCAGCCCGTACAGCGCGCCCAGCCCCGCGTACCCGCCGAGGCCGCGCAGCCCGTTCGGCCCCACGAACCGCACCCGCTCCGCATCCCGCGCCCGAGCCGCCGTCAGCGCCCACGCCCACAGCGTCAGGCCGAGCGCGAACGCCGACGGATAGCCGAGGTTCTCCGCCATCGACATCAGCCCGAGATAGCCGCTCCACGAGACCGGCTCGGTGCCCCACAGCAGGGTCACCGCGCCCAGTGCCGGCACCGGCGCCCAGGGCCGCGGGGTCAGCGCCCGAACGAACCGCCCGAGCCCGGTCAGCAGAACCAACAGGTTCAGCGGCCCGGCGAGCCGCAGCACGTCCCAGCCGGACAGCCCGGTCCACCGGGCGAACACGCCCTCCGCGAGGGCGTACGGCGAGTAGTACGGGCTGCCCGCGCCCGGCAGGTCCGCCATCGGATGCCGGGGATGCAGCAGATCGTCCCTGAGGCGTTCGATCACCGCCGCGTGCTGGCCGGCGTCGCAGCACAGCGGCAGGCGCCAGTACGCCAGCGTCATCACCAGCCAGAACAGGGCGCCGCACACCTGGTACGGGCTCGGGCGCCGGGAGCGTCCGCCCAGCGCGGCCGCCCCGCGCGCGGAGCGCCGCCGGACGAGGACGCCGCTGCTCACCGGACCGGGAGGGGGAAGCGCGCGGCTCCCGGGCCGGGGGCGGAGACCGCTACCGGGCCGGGAGCAGGGACGGACAGGGATCTACGGGACATTAACCGTATATTCCCAATATCTTCGGCCGGGTCGGCGACGCCCGTCCCGGGTCACCTCATCGGGTGAGCGGGTTCCCCGTGACGGCGGCCGCTGTTTCCCGCTCGGCCTCGCCGCGCGGGCTCATGACGGTGCGAGCCGGTCGTGGCCGCAGGACTGGGCGGGCAGCTGCGCGGTGACCGCCCGGGGGCGCGCGGGCGGCGTCGGCGCCGACGGGGTCCACGCGACCTCGCCGAGGATCAGCGTGCGCACCACCCGCTCGGCCGCCCAGCCGTCGTCGAACTCGCAGAAGCGCGCCCGGAAGGCCGCCCGCAGCCGCGCCGACTCCTCGTCCCGCCAGCTCCCGGAGGCCGGCAGCCACGCCGGTCGCGGCCCGGTCGTCCCGGCGGTCGCCAGGTCGGGGGCCGGGTGGGGACGGGCCGTGACGCGGGGCACATACGAACTCCCATAGGGGCAAACGGTGGTCAGTGGCCGTCGGTGACGGTCTGCCGGCCGGCGGGTTGCGGCACGTTGGCGGGCCGGGAACGAACCGGGTCCGCGGCCGGCCACGGCACCGGGTGGCGTTCCGCGAGCGGGACGACGGGCGGCGGCCCGGCCGCCTCGCCGCCCTGTCCGGGCACCACTTGCCGCACCATCCGCTCGGCGGCGCGCCCGTCGCCGTACGGGCAGAAGCGCTCACGGAACACCGCCCGTAGCTGGGCGGAACGGAAGCCGCGCACATGCCCGCCGGTGAGGACGCGAGCGGGCCGGCGCCGGCCCGCGGGCGGCGTGTCCGGGGCCGGCCGGCGGCACCGTGGGGTGGTGCTGGCGGAGAAGAGCGCGCGGTCCGCGTGCGGCGGCAGACACGGCCGGATCCGGTGGTGCGCTTGCAGCAGGACGGCCCGCAGCGCCCGCAGCAACTTCACGACGGCCTTGGCCGTACGGCGGCGCAGGGTCATCGCCATCCGCAGCGCGCGGAAGGTGCGGTGCAAGGCGAGGCGGACCAGGGCGGGCCGCAGCCGGGGACGCAGCGGGAGCCGGACGCCCGGGGCGAGGTGGCGGCGGTGGTACGTGCGGGCCCGGCGCAGGAACTTCGCGCGGCAGCCGCGCGGCATCCGGCCCGGGCGGGGGAACGCCCGGTCGTGCCGCTCGAGGACGTCGAAGTGCCGGCGGCCGGTGGTGCCCGGGACGCCGTCCCGCCGGGGCTGCCGGTGGTGCACGCACACCCGGTCCAGGGAGGCGATCGACGCCGCGGCCGGCGGCACCGGGTACGTCCACGGGGTGTCCTCGTGGCAGTCGGCCGCGAAGGTGAGGCCCTCGCGCTCCACGAAGTCCCGACGGCAGGTCCCCGGGCGCCCGGTGACGTCGCCGTGGATCGTCCTGCCGGTCCGGTCCGTGCGCGCGGAGTCGTAGACCAGGACGTCCGGTTCGCCGGTCTCCTTCAGACGCGTCTCGATCGACCAGAGCGCGTCCGGTGTGAGCGTGTCGCCGCCGTCCAGGAGAACCAGGTAGTCGCCCGTGGCCCGGTACAGCCCCGCGTCGCGGGCCCGGGCCGGCCCCTGGTTCTCCGTCAGGTGCACGGGCCTGACGCGCGGGTCACGCGCGGCGAACTCGTCGACGATCGCACCGCACGCGTCCGGCGAGCAGTCGTCGACGGCGATCAGCTCCAGGTCCATGAACGACTGGGACAGCACCGACTCCAGGCACTCGTCCAGACCCGCCTGGACCTGGTACACGGGGACGATCACACTGAACCGGGGCACGAAGGACTTCCAAGGGTCGGCGCGGGCGGTCGGCCCGTCGCGCCGCTTGCGTCACGACCGGGCTGTGCCCGGGAACGGCCGATGGACCGAATGGGTCACGTTCCGCTACGGCAACCGGGGGACGGCGGGGGAACGCGAAGGGGCGGGCCGTCACCGGCCCGCCCCTGGTTTCCTGCTCGCCGCTACAGCGCCTGATCTCCCCGCTGCATCGCCTGATCTCCCACTACTTGACCGCGCCCGCCATCACACCGGACACGAACTGCCGCTGGAACGCGAAGAACACGGCCAGCGGGATCACCATCGAGATGAACGCGCCGGGCGCCAGGACGTCGATGTTGTTGCCGAACTGACGTACCTGCGTCTGCAGGGCGACCGTGATCGGCTGCGTACCGGACTTGGTGAACACCAGCGCGACCAGCATGTCGTTCCACACCCACAGGAACTGGAAGATGCCGAGACTGGCGATCGCGGGCCCGCCGAGCGGCATCACGACCCGTGCGAACAGGCGCAGTTCACCGGCGCCGTCGAGCCGGGCCGCCTCCAGCAGCTCGCGGGGGATCTCCGCGAAGAAGTTCCGCAGCAGGAACACCGCGAACGGCAGGCCGTACCCGGTGTGGAACAGCACCACTCCGAAGATCGTGCCGAACAGGCCGATCTTGCCGAAGAGTTCGGCGATCGGGATCAGTGCCACCTGCACGGGCACGACCAGCAGACCGACCACGGCCAGGAACCACCAGTCGCGGCCCGGGAACTCCATCCACGCGAACGCGTAGCCCGCCAGCGAGCCGACCACGACCACCAGGACCGTCGCCGGAACGGTGATCAGGACGGTGTTGAGGAGGGAGTTGGTGATGTCGCTGTTCTCCAGCAGCTTCTGGTAGCTGTCGAACGTCAGCTGCGAGGGCTTGGTGAACACGGTCCACCAGCCGCTGGCGCTCATGTCCTCCGGGGAGCGCAGCGACGACAGCAGCAGACCGATCGTCGGCACCAGCCAGAACAGGCCCACCACGATCAGCACCACACGGACCACACCGCCGCTGACGGCTTCGGCGAGGCGGGAGCCGACCGACCGCCTGGCTTTCACGGGCTGGGCAGCAGGGATCGCCTTCGTGACGGCCTCGGTCGTCATCGCCGCACCTCCCGCCGCAACCGCCGCATGTTGAACAGCATCACCGGGATCACCAGCACCAGCAGGAACACCGCGATCGCGCTGGCGACGCCCGGCCGGCCCTCCGAGAAGCCCTTGCGGTACAGCTCCAGGGCCAGCACGTTGGCGTCGTCCTGGGAGGAACCGGGGGCGATGATGAAGACCAGGTCGAAGATCTTCAGCACATTGATCATCAGCGTGACGGCGACGACCGCGAGCACCGGCGCCAACAGCGGCACCGTGACCCTGCGGAACACCTGCCACTCGTTCGCGCCGTCCACCCGGGCGGCCTCCAGCAGTTCACGCGGCACGCCCGCGAGCCCGGCCGCGATCAGCACCATCGCGAACCCGGCCCACATCCACACGTACGCCCCGATGATGGCCGGTGTGACCAGGGAGGGGCCCAGCCAGTCCACCCCGTTGTACGGCTCCTTGAAGTTGCCCGCCGGAAGCCTCAGCAGGGCGCCGTCGGCCTTCGCGGGCAGCGTGAAGGTGCCGTCGGCGGCGGCCTTCGCCGTCGCCACCACCTTGCCGTCCTTGACGGCCTCGATCCGCATGCCCGAGTAGCCCAGTTCGGACGGGTCGACCGCGCCGAGCTTCCCGACTCCCTTGCCGCGGGTGAAGTCCTGCCACGTGGTGCCGGTGATCTTCCCCGGCTCGGCGGCGGCCCGCACGGCCTTCTCGGCGCTGTCGGGCATCTGTTCGGGGGCGACACCCACCAGCGGCAGGGCGACCGACTGGCCCGTGTGCACCGGGCTGGTGGTGAGGAAGCCGCCGTGGTCGGGTTTCAGGGGCGAGTTGCGGCCCGGGTGCGCCTTCGGGAACGCCGACGACTGCGCGAAGGTGTCGTGGACCCCCACCCACACCGCGTTGGCGACGCCCTTGTCCGGGTCCTGGTCGTACACCAGCCGGAAGATGATCCCGGCCGCCAGCATCGAGATCGCCATCGGCATGAAGACGACCAGCTTGAACGCCGTTCCCCAGCGCACCCGTTCGGTCAGCACCGCGAAGATCAGGCCGAGCGCGGTGGCGACCGCCGGGGCGAACACCACCCAGATGATGTTGTTCTTCAGCGCGGTGCGGATGCCGTCGTCGGTGAACAGCGCCCGGTAGTTGTCGATTCCGGCGAAGTGGTCGCCGGAGGAGTCGTAGAAGCTGCGGACGATCGAGTACCCGATCGGGTAGACCACGAGCGCGCCGAGCAGCACCAGTGCGGGCAGCAGGAAGAGGGCCGCCACGGTCCTTCGGGTGCCGGTCACGCTCTTGCGACCACGGGGAGCGGAGGGCGTCGCCGACGTCTTGGCGACGCCCTCCGCGGCTGCCGACGTCATCGCCGGCCCCCTCCTCGGTGGGTGCGAGCGGTCATCGGCCCATCAGCTCCCGCTGCCGTACGCCGCCGCCGCGTCCTTCTCCAGCTTCGCCTGGGTGCCCGCGACGTCCGAGGGGTTCTTCAGGAAGTCCTGGAGGTCCTTCCACTCGCCCTTGCCGGGCGTGCCGCCGAACGCCTGCGGGGCCTGGTCCGACATGTCGAAGCGGAAGTCGTCGCCGGACGCGATCAGCGCCTGGGCGATCTTGCGCTGCACCTCGTTCGGGTACGCCGAGTTCGGCACGTTCTTGTTCGGGGACAGGTAACCGCCGAGCTTCGCCTGGATCGTGGCCGCGTCGGACGAGGCCAGGAACGTCACCAGCGCCTGCGCCGCCTTGGAGTCCTTCAGGATCACCGCCGCGTCACCGCCGGAGACGACGGGCGCGCTGGAACCGACCGCCGGGAACGGGAACACCTTGGCGTCCGTGCCCACCTTCGCCTTGGTCTCGCCGATGTTGACCTGCGCGAAGTCGCCCTCGAAGACCATGCCGGCCTTCGGCTGGTCGCCGCCGGTGAAGGTCTGCGTGACGGAGACCGGGAACTCCGTCTGGAGCGCGCCCTTCGCGCCGCCCGCGACGTAGTCCTTCTTGGACCAGATCTGCGCGAGGGTGGTCAGAGCCTGCTTGACCGACGGATCCGTCCACTTGATCTTGTGCTGGGCGAGCTGGTCGTACTTCTCCGGGCCCGCCTGGGAGAGATAGATGTTCTCGAACCAGTCGGTGAGGGTCCAGCCGTCGGCGCCGCCCACGGAGAACGGGGTGACACCGGAGTCGTAGACCGTCTGCGCGGTGGCCAGCAGGTCCTTCCAGGTCTTGGGCTCGCTCGCGCCCGCGTTCTCGAAGACCTTCGCGTTGTACCAGATCAGCGACTTGTTGGCGGCCTTGTAGTAGGCGCCGTACTGCTTGCCGCCGACCTTGCCGATGTCCTGCCAGCCCTGCGAGTAGTTCTTGGCGAGCTGCGCCTGCGCCTCCGGGCCGAGCGGCTTGGCCCAGCCCTTGTCCACGGCCTGCTTGATGGCGCCCGGCTGCGGCAGCAGCGCCACGTCCGGCGGCTGCCCGCCCGCGATCTTCGAACCGAGGAAGTTGATGATCGGGTCCTGGGCGGGGACGAAGGTGACCTTGGCGCCCGTGCGCTTGGTGAACTCCGCGAGCACCTTCTTGAAGTTCTTCTGCTCCCCGCCGGTCCAGACGGCGGCGACCTCCAAAGTCTGGCCGTCCAGCTTCGGGAGGGTGACGGTGGTGCCGCCTCCCGTGCCGCCGGTGGCTCCGCCGCTGTGGTCGTCGCCGCTCTTCTTGTCGTTGTCCGAGCCGCCGCACGCGGCAAGGGAGAGAGCCAGTGCTCCCGCGGCGAGAGCCGCCGCGGCCCTGGTCGCCCTGGTGGAACCGGCGGCCCCGTGTGTCCGGATGGTGCTGCTCGTGCTGCGCATCACTGCCCCGTTCTTCGTCCTCGTCGAACGTCCCAGCGCTGTCCTGTCCCGTGCGCTCTGGTCTACGCCGGGGCCCGGGAGTCGGCAAGAGCGCCCACAGTGTCAACCGGAAGATCGTGACCTCGTCGTGACGGTAAGTCAGGCAGGACGGCAGGGGCGTGGGTCAGAGCAGGGACGGGACCTCGGCGGCCGACACCTCCCGCGCGGCCCGCTCCAGCGCGCTGGCCAGCAGGGCCAGGTCCGTCGGGCCGTTGCCCAGCTCCCGGACCGAGCGACGGGTGGGCGGATCGCCCATGCGCTGCCACTCCAGGGGGACGACCGTGGGCCGCTGGGTCGCCGTCCGGGGGATGCGGCCCGTGACCCGGCCGCCCTGGAACGGGGTCACCCGGCCGTCCGCGCCCGTCAACCGGCCGCGCCCCGGCGCCGGTTCGTCCGGGCCGGAGGCCGGGGCGTCCAGCGTGACCCGCAGCGCGGCACGGCGGGCCGGCTCCGTCTGTGCCGTACGGCCTCCGGGCGCGGTCGCCGCCACCAGGTGCACGCCGAGCCGCTCGCCCTCCCGCGCCACCGCCTCCAGCGCCCGGATCACGGACCCGGCGGCGGGCCGCCCGGGCGACCCCAGCGCGGGGGAGACCAGGGCGTCCAGGTCGTCGACGACCACGACCAGCCGGGGCAGCGGCGGCGGCGCCGCCTCGCCGCGCGCCCGTGCCGCCGCGGGCCGCAGCCGCAGGGTGGAACTGGGCGGGGCGTCCAGATCGGCGGCCCCCGGGCCGGGCGTCCCCGTGCCGGTCGCCGCAGGGTCGGCCGCCGCGGTGCGGCCCGGTCCCGTGCGCTGGGCGACGATCCGGCCGGACACCTCGCGCCGGGCGTGCCACTCGGTGAAGTCGGCCAGCCCCAGCAGCTCGGCCCGCCGCTTCAGCTCCGCGCTGAGCGACTGGGCGAACTCCCGCATCCGCACGGGATCGTTGGCGGTCAGGTGGGTGGTGACGTGCGGTACGTCCGTACAGACCCGCAGGCCCTCGCCGTGCCCGTGGCCCGCGCCGGCGTCGTCCCGGCCGTCCAGCAGCACGATGCCGAGGCGGTCCGGGCGCTCGGCGGCGGCGAGCGAGGCCACGGCGGACCGCAGCAGCTCCGTACGGCCGCTGCCCGCCGGTCCCTCGACCAGCAGATGCGGCCCGTCGGCCACGAGGTCCGCGCAGACCGGGCCGCGCGGACCGGCGCCGAGTATCACCCACGCGCGCCCGCCGAGGGATCTGGCGTCGTCGGCCGCGTCCGCCCAGCGCGCCTGGAGCGACGCCGGGGTGGCCCGGGCCAGCCCCAGCTCGTCCAGCAGCCGTGCCGACAGCGGCAGCGGCACCGACAGCCGCGCGGTCCGGTCGCCACCGGCGCCGTCCGCCGCCGTCCTCAGCGGCGCCAGCGCCCGCGCGAACCGCTCGGCCCACGGCAGGGACACCGCGTCGACCCCGGCGACGGTGTCGGGACCCACGGGACCCTGCCCCTGCCCGCCGGACCGCGCGACACGCATCAGCCGCAGTGCCGTCGCCACGTCGCCGCTGAGCAGCGCCACGGCCCCGCACTCGCCGAACACCGGCGAGACCGCGAGGGCCGCCTCGTACGTCTCCGTCACCGGGGACGCGGGCGAGGCGGGCGACGTCTCGGCGAGGCACACGACGTGGATCCCCGCCCGGGAACCCTCGTGCGCCAGCCGCGCCACCGCCTCCCGCACCGCGGCACCGCCCGGGTCGCCGTCCACGACGACCACGGTGTACGGCCCCGGAAAGCCGGGTCCGTCCGGACCGTCGTCGTCCCGGGCCCAGGAGGGGCGCCGGCCAGCACCTGTGGGTCCGGGTGCGGATCCGGCGGGTTCCCGGCTCTCGGCGAGGTGGTCCTCCAGGCGGCGCAGGAGCTCGTCCGTGCGGGCCGTGGCCTGGTCGCGGTCGTAGGCCAGAAGCAGCCGGCAGTCCTGGCCGTGGCCCGGCCGCACATGGGGGAGCCAGCCGAGCCAGGACCACTCGACGGTGCGCTCCTGGAGCGGGCGGGCGCGGTCCGCGCTGATCAGGACGATCTCGAGGGTGTCGGGGGAGTGCAGCGCGGCCAGCTGGGCCAGTACCGCGCGAGCCAGCCCGGACAGGCGCTCGCGCGGTCCGGCCAGGCCGAGCGCGCCCACCTCGCGCAGGCCGGTGGTCACCGGCACCGCGGGCAGCAGCCGACCCGAGTCGTCGGGGGCGGGGCGGTCGGCCGTGCCGAGCCGGACCGTGAGCGCCTCCGGGTGCCCCGGTCCGCGCTCCCACAGCCGCGGACCCGGCCCCAGGGCCGTCAGCAGCAGCGCCGCCGGGTCCGGCCAGGTCTCCGGCAGACGCGTTGCCGCGTACGCCTCGGACGTGTGCCGCGCGGACGCGTGGGCCGCCGTGCCCTCGTCGTACGCCCCGCGGTGGGCCGCCGCAGTGTCACCGCGCCCACCGGCCAGGCGGCGCGCCCACGCACCGATCCCGCCGCGCCTGCGCACGCCCTGCGGTACGTCGGTGCCCCGCACGGGAGTCCCTTTGCGCCCGCCGCGCTCGCCGGCGCCGTCGAGGTCGCCGGCGAACCCTTCCGCGTGGGTCGGCCCGCCGCCGTGGCTCTCGAGCCACGGGGCGCGGCCCTGCGTGGGGACGAGGGGCTCGACCGGCTCGTGCTCGCGCGCCTCCCGGGCCTCCGGGTCCGCGCCGACGCCCACGCCCACGCCCGGGGCCGTACCCGTGCCGAAGGCCGTGTCGGCGCCTGTGCCTGTGCCGAAGGCCGTGCCCGTACCGAAGCCTGTTGCTGTTGCCGTTTGCGTGCCCGTACCGCCTGCGGAGTCGGGCACGCGCGCGTGCGCCGCCGTACCCCCTTCACCCGCCCCACCCGGCGCGGCGCCCTCGCCGCCGGAGACCCGCACATGCCCCTCGCCGTCCGGTGCCGTCGCCACGCGCGCGGACGGGCCGGCGGCCGGGGTCAGACGCAGGGCCGACTCGCCGATGCGCAGCAGGGCGCCCGGGGCGAACCGGACCGGGCGGGAGCCCACGGGCCTGCCGTCCAGCACGGTGCCGTTGGTGGAGGCCAGGTCGGCGACCGAGACGCGGCCGTCGGCGGAGACCGTCACCGCGCAGTGCAACCGGGAGACGTCGGGGTCGTCGAGCGGGACGTCGGCGTCGGCGGACCGGCCGACGACGATCTGCCCGCCGTGCAGCAGATGGACGCCGCCCGCGTCCGGCCCCGCGACCACGTGCAGCTGGGTCGGGGCCTCGTCGAGCTCGGGGTGCGGCTCCGGCGCGGCGGGGGCGCCCAGGGACAGCACGGCGCCGTCCAGCAGCGGCGGCTCGCCGAGCGTGCAGCGCTGGGCGTCGAGCCGCTCGACTCCCGCGTAGAGCACCACGGGCCCGGTACCGGGCTCCCGGCCGGACCGCTCCGATCCGCTCCGGTCGCGCCCGGCCGCACCACGCTCCGGGCCGGACCGCTCGGACGCCGCTCCGCCGTCCCCGGCGACCGCAGCGGCCAGCGCCGACGCCACCGCGGCCAGGGCGGTCCCCGCGGGCGCCGTGACCAGCACGTCGCGGCTCGCGGCGCGGCCCCCGGCCGCCGCAGGCGGGCCCAGCGGGTCTACGACGGTCAGCCGGATCTGCATCGGCGTCAGCGGTCCCTTCTGCGCGGGCGCGGACTCCCCCCACCCCACACGAGCACGTCGGCCAGTCACTGGAGGCATCCTCGCACCTGCCACCGACAACACGCCCGCCGTCCCACGGCAAGTGATCTTGATTGGTCGGCTCTGCCCCCAAAAGTGCCTGGCCGGTGCCCGGTGAATGACCGCTTCGGGCCCGCTTGAGATCGGTCACGTCCGTGCGCGGGCAACCAACCGACCCGAGTCGAGCGTCTTACCGTCGAACATGTACGGCACCTCCTGCGTATGTGGCCGCGTACGTCGCTCCGGAACAGCCGTGGGGAAGGCGAGGAGCGGCACTACAGTGGGTCGGAACACCCGCGGCAGGCCCTGGGCCCTGTCCCAGAAGGCGCGGGGGACCAGGCAAGCAAGCAGCAGGGAGCGCATGACGTGCGGCCGGTAGGCAGCAAGTACCTCCTGGAGGAGCCGCTCGGACGCGGTGCCACCGGGACCGTCTGGCGAGCCCGCCAGCGCGAGGCCGCGGGCGCCGAGGCGGCCGTGCCCGGCCAGCCCGGCGAGACCGTGGCGATCAAGGTCCTCAAGGAAGAGCTCGCCAACGACGCCGACGTCGTCATGCGGTTCCTGCGGGAGCGCTCCGTGCTGCTCCGGCTCACCCATCCGAACATCGTCCGGGTCCGCGACCTGGTGGTCGAGGGCGATCTGCTGGCGCTGGTCATGGACCTCGTCGACGGCCCCGACCTGCACCGCTACCTGCGCGAGAACGGCCCCCTCACCCCGGTCGCCGCCGCGCTGCTCACCGCGCAGATCGCCGACGCGCTCGCCGCCAGCCACGCCGACGGGGTGGTCCACCGCGACCTGAAGCCGGCGAACGTCCTGCTCAAGCAGGACGGCGGCGAGATGCACCCGATGCTCACCGACTTCGGCATCGCCCGTCTGGCGGACTCGCCCGGCCTGACCCGCACCCACGAGTTCGTCGGCACCCCCGCCTACGTGGCGCCCGAGTCCGCCGAGGGCCGTCCGCAGACCTCCGCCGTGGACATCTACGGCGCCGGCATCCTGCTGTACGAGCTGGTCACCGGCCGCCCGCCGTTCGGCGGCGGCTCCGCGCTGGAGGTCCTGCACCAGCACCTGAGCGCCGAGCCGCGCCGCCCGTCCACGGTCCCCGACCCGCTGTGGACGGTCATAGAACGCTGCCTGCGCAAGAACCCGGACGAGCGGCCCAGCGCCGTGAACCTCGCCCGCGGCCTGCGGGTCGTCGCCGAGGGCGTGGGCGTGCACGCCAACGCCGCGCAGATCGCCGCCGCCGAGGGCGTCGGTGCCCTGCTGGCCCCCGACCCGGCGCCCGCGACCGTGCCCGCCGCGGACACCCCCGGTGTGCCCGGCGCGGCCGACCCGACCCAGGTGCTGCCGCACGGTGCGCCGGGCGTGCCGGCGTACGACCCGAACGGCGCCACCAGCGTCCTGCCGCACACCGGCGGCCCGGCCGGCGCCGCCGACCCCACCACCGTCCTGCCTCACGGCGCGGCCGACCCCACCCGCATGATGCCGCCGATGCCGCAGGGACAGCAGGGCGGCGGGCCCCAGGCACAGCAGGGGCAGCAGCCCGAGCAGCCGCACCCCTGGCAGTCCCAGCTGCGCGCGGCCCGCGACCGCAACGAGCAGACGCAGATCCAGTACCTCGACCCGAGCGAGGACCCGCTGCGCCGCCGCCCCCAGCGACAGGTCGCCCGGCCGCAGCAGCAGCCGCAGCCCGGCTACGGCCATCCGCAGCAGCAGCCCCGCTACGCCCAGCCGCAGCCCCAGCAGTACGCCCCGGCGCCGCAGCACCGGCAGGCGCAGCAGCCCCAGCGGTACGCGCCGCCCGCCCCGGAGCCCCAGCGCCCGGCGCGCGAGCCGCGCGCGCCCCGGCAGCGCAGCGCGAACCCCATGAAGATCCCCGGGCTCGGCTGCCTCAAGGGATGCCTGTTCACGATCCTCATCCTGTTCGTCGCGAGCTGGCTGGTCTGGGAGCTGAGCCCGTTGCAGGAGTGGATCGGCACCGGCAAGGGCTACTGGGACCAGCTGAGCTCGTGGGTCGGCGAGGCGGTCGGCTGGATCAAGGACCTGGGCGGCAGCGGCAGCTGACGGGCGGGCCGCCGGATCGCGGGGCCGCCGGACCGGAGTCCCTTCGGATCCACGCCGCGGCACGTGAGTCTGGAGATTTGTCGACACCGGGCGGGTGATTTCCGTCTCCGCGGTGAAGGTTGGCTCCGCGGACGCGTAGTTTTGGCGACAACACGCGTCTGTAGGAGCAGTCTTGGCACGGAAGATCGGCAGCCGGTACACCGCGAACCAGATCCTGGGGCGGGGCAGCGCCGGCACGGTGTGGCTCGGCGAGGGGCCGGACGGGCCCGTCGCGATCAAGCTGCTGCGCGAGGACCTGGCGTCCGACCAGGAGCTCGTGGGCCGCTTCGTGCAGGAGCGGACCGCGCTGCTGGGCCTGGAGCACCCGAACGTCGTCTCCGTACGGGACCTGGTCGTCGACGGCAACGACCTCGCCCTGGTCATGGACCTGGTCCGCGGCACGGACCTGCGCACCCGCCTGGAGCGGGAGCGGCGGCTGGCGCCCGAGGCGGCGGTGGCCATCGTGGCCGACGTGGCGGACGGGCTGGCCGCGGCGCACGCGGCCGGAGTCGTGCACCGGGACGTCAAGCCGGAGAACGTGCTGCTGGACATGCAGGGCCCGCTCGGCCCGGGCGGGGCCCACCCGGCGCTGCTGACGGACTTCGGTGTGGCCAAACTCATCGACTCTCCGAAGCGGACCCGCGCCACGAAGATCATCGGCACCCCGGACTATCTGGCCCCGGAGATCGTGGAGGGCCTGCCCCCGCGGGCGGCGGTGGACATCTACGCCCTGGCCACCGTGCTGTACGAGCTGCTGGCCGGGTTCACCCCGTTCGGCGGCGGGCACCCCGGCGCGGTGCTGCGCCGGCACGTCACGGAGACGGTGGTCCCGCTGCCCGGCATCCCCGACGAGCTGTGGCAGCTGATCGTGCAGTGCCTGGCCAAGGCACCGGCGTCCCGGCTGCGCGCCTCCGAGCTGGCGGCGCGGCTGAGGGAGCTGCTGCCGATGCTCACCGGCATGCCGCCCCTGGACGTGGACGAACCGGACGACACCGACCCGGCCCAGGAGCCGCGGGAGGAGCTGCCCGAGCGGACCCCGGCGCCCGGCGGGGACGGCGCGCCACGCCGGGGAGCGGTGCCCCTGGTGCCCGGCGCCAGGCCGGACTCCAACCGGGACACGCACACCTCGATGCGGGTCCCCGCCCCGGACGAGCTGGCCGGCGGCGCGCACGGCACGGCGCGCGCTCCGCGTACGCCCGGCGCGCCCCGCCCCGGATCCGCCCGCAACCGCGCCGCGGCCCGCCGGCGGCGGATCACGCTGAGCGTGGCGGGTCTGGTGCTCGTCGCGGCCGTCGGCGCCGGTGCCTGGTGGGCAACGTCCGGCGACGCCCCGGCGAGCGAGCCTCAGGACACGCGGCACTCGGCGCCCTCCACGCCGTGACGGCCGTCACCGCTCGGCCATCCACGCTTGGCGGAGCCGTTACGCTGGATGCGTGGCAGTCGTCGATGTATCCGAAGAGCTCAAGTCCCTCTCCTCGACCATGGAGTCGATCGAGGCCGTTCTGGACCTCGACAAGATGAGGGCAGACATCGCCGTGCTCGAGGAGCAGGCGGCCGCGCCGTCCCTGTGGGACAACCCGGACGAGGCGCAGAAGATCACCAGCAAGCTGTCCCACCTCCAGGCCGAGGTCAGGAAGGCGGAGGCGCTGCGCGGACGGATCGATGATCTCGCCGTGCTGTTCGAGCTCGCCGAGGCCGAGGACGACTCGGACACCCGCGCCGAGGCCGAGGCCGAGCTGACCGCGGTCAGGAAGGCGCTGGACGAGATGGAGGTCCGCACCCTCCTCTCGGGCGAGTACGACGCGCGCGAGGCCCTCGTCAACATCCGCGCCGAGGCCGGTGGCGTGGACGCCGCCGACTTCGCCGAGCGGCTGCAGCGCATGTACCTGCGCTGGGCCGAGCAGCACGGCTACAAGACCGAGGTCTACGAGACGTCGTACGCGGAAGAGGCCGGCATCAAGTCGACCACCTTCGCGGTGCAGGTGCCCTACGCCTACGGCACCCTCTCCGTCGAGCAGGGCACCCACCGGCTCGTCCGCATCTCGCCCTTCGACAACCAGGGGCGGCGGCAGACCTCCTTCGCCGGTGTGGAGATCCTCCCGGTCGTCGAGCAGTCCGACCACGTCGAGATCGACGAGTCCGAGCTGCGCATCGACGTCTACCGGTCCTCGGGCCCCGGCGGCCAGGGCGTGAACACGACCGACTCCGCGGTCCGCATCACCCACCTGCCCAGCGGCATCGTCGTCTCCTGCCAGAACGAGCGCTCCCAGATCCAGAACAAGGCCACGGCGATGAACGTCCTCCAGGCCAAGCTGCTGGAGCGGCGCCGTCAGGAGGAGCAGGCCAAGATGGACGCCCTCAAGGGCGAGGGCGGAAACTCCTGGGGCAACCAGATGCGCTCCTACGTCCTGCACCCGTACCAGATGGTCAAGGACCTGCGCACCGAGTTCGAGGTCGGCAACCCGGAGGCCGTGTTCAACGGCGAGATCGACGGGTTCCTGGAGGCCGGAATTCGCTGGCGCAAGCAGCAGGAGCAGGCTGCGAAGTAACTTAGTCGACAAGGCAACTGCCGCCTCCGGGGCGGCAGTTGCCTTTTTCGTTCCCGGAAGTCCGGGTTTTGCATCACGCTCACATTGCTCTTCGCCTCGCATAGAGCGCGTACCCGGACATCACGTACGCAACGGCCTTGACGTTGCTTTGAATTATGGGAATGGTAAAGCGCGGCATGCGCATCTCTGGGGCGCATGTGAACCGGGGGGCTTCATCGTTCAGCTACCTCCGTCGATCACTGCCCCGAGCGCGGCCTCACAGACGATTCGGCTACTGGGGGTAGCAACCATATGACGAAGAAGACGCGGATCCGGGTCGCGCGGATAGCCGCCGGCGCCGTGATCGCGGCCGGCGCCTCGCTGACCGCCGCGGGCGCGGCGTCCGCGCTGGATGCGAATGTTCAGGTCGGTCCGGTCTCGCTGGGCGTGAGCACGGGCAGCGGTGACGACTCGGGCGGCAACAGCGAGGGCACGAGCCAGGGCACCAGCGAAGGAACCAGCGAGGGCACGAGCCAGGGCACCAGTGAAGGCACGAGCCAGGGCACCAGTGAAGGCGCGTCGCTCGGTGTGACCGAGGGCACGTCCCAGGGGACCTCGCAGGGCACGTCCCAGGGCACGTCCCAGGGGACCTCGGAAGGCACGTCCCAGGGCACGTCGCAGGGGACCTCGCAGGGCACGTCCCAGGGCACGTCGCAGGGGACCTCGCAGGGCACGTCCCAGGGCACTTCGCAGGGCACGTCGGAAGGCACGTCCCAGGGGACCTCGCAGGGCACGTCCCAGGGCACGTCGGAAGGCACGTCCCAGGGCACGTCGGAAGGCACGTCCCAGGGCACGTCGGAAGGCACGTCCCAGGGCACGTCGGAAGGCACGTCCCAGGGCACCGCGCAGGGCACTTCCGAGGGCGCCACCGGCGACCAGGGCGAAGACGGAAGCGACACCGGCACCACCCCCGACGGCAACACCCCCGCCCCGCAGGACCAGGGCTCCTCGGCCCTGACCGACACCGGTTCCACCACCCCGGCCAACACCGCGCCGCAGGGCAACGGCAAGGAGCTCGCCGAGACGGGTGCCGGGCAGACCGCGTTCCTGCTGATCGGTGCCGCGACGATGATCGCCGGCGGTGTCGGCTTCCGTATCCTGCCGCGCCTGGTGTCGGGCCGCGGCGGAGCCGCAGCCTGAGCGTAGCCGCACGTCCACGGGGCGTACCCGGCATATGACGCCGAAGGGCCCGGAGCCTGTCGCTCCGGGCCCTTCGCGTGGTCCGATACGCCTCGCGGCCGGCTTAAGCCGTCTGGTGCGCCAGCAGCGCCACCGCGGCGATCAGCACCGCCAGCAGCGCGATCAGCGCCATCGGGTTCAGCCCCGCGAAGAAGTTCTCCTGCTGCAGCCGCTCGCGGTTCGCACGGCACACGGGGCACCGGCCCTCGCTCACGGGCGCCGCGCAGTTCGCGCACACCAGCCGGTCGTACGTCATGCGCTCGCCCTCCTTGCACCGGTTACCTCTACAACGCCCGCGGACACGCGAACGTTCCCCTCACCACAATGCCAGGTTCCCCGGATTTCAGCTCGGGCTCCCCTCAGGTCCCCCTGAAGCCCCCGTTCCTGCCCCGCCGAAGCGCAGACAAAACGTACAACTGGCCCGCAACCCAGACCGGCGACTGCGCTCGCGCACCCGACTCGCGTATGGTCACGCTCATCTACCCCCGGCGACCCGTGGTGCATCCGTGATCCGATTCGACAATGTCTCCAAGGTCTACCCCAAGCAGACCCGCCCCGCCCTCAGGGATGTCTCCCTGGAGGTAGAGAAGGGCGAGTTCGTGTTCCTGGTGGGGTCCTCCGGCTCCGGAAAGTCCACCTTCCTGCGGCTGATCCTCCGCGAGGAGCGGTGCAGCCACGGCCAGGTGCACGTCCTCGGCAAGGACCTCGCGCGCGTCTCCAACTGGAAGGTGCCGCAGATCCGCCGCCAGTTGGGGACGGTGTTCCAGGACTTCCGCCTCCTGCCGAACAAGACGGTCGCCGAGAACGTGGCCTTCGCGCAGGAGGTGATCGGCAAGTCGCGCGGTGAGATCCGCAAGTCGGTGCCGCAGGTGCTCGATCTCGTCGGGCTCGGCGGCAAGGAGGACCGTATGCCGGGCGAGCTCTCCGGTGGTGAGCAGCAGCGCGTGGCCATCGCGCGGGCCTTCGTCAACCGGCCCAAGCTGCTCATCTGCGACGAGCCCACCGGCAACCTCGACCCGCAGACCTCCGTCGGCATCATGAAGCTGCTCGACCGCATCAACCGGACGGGCACGACCGTGGTGATGGCGACCCACGACCAGAACATCGTGGACCAGATGCGCAAGCGCGTCATCGAGCTGGAGAAGGGCCGCCTCGTCCGCGACCAGGCGCGCGGCGTCTACGGCTACCAGCACTGAAGAGTCCACGTCGGAAAGGCTTGACCAGACGCCATGCGCGCCCAGTTCGTCCTGTCGGAGATCGGTGTCGGTCTCCGCCGCAACCTGACGATGACCTTCGCGGTCGTCGTCTCCGTCGCCCTGTCGCTCGCCCTGTTCGGCGGGTCGCTCCTGATGAGCGACCAGGTCACCAAGATGAAGGGCTACTGGTACGACAAGGTCAACGTCTCGATCTTCCTCTGCAACAAGAGCGACGCCGAGAACGACCCCAACTGCGCCAAGGGCGCCGTCACCGAGGACCAGAAGAAGGCGATCCTCGCCGACCTGAAGAAGATGTCGGTGGTCGAGACGGTCACCTACGAGTCCCAGGACGAGGCGTACAAGCACTACAAGGAGCAGTTCGGCGACTCCCCGCTGGCCGGCTCCCTCACGCCCGACCAGATGCAGGAGTCGTACCGGATCAAGCTGAAGAACCCCGAGCAGTACAAGGTCATCGCCAGCGCCTTCAACGGACGCGACGGCGTCCAGTCGGTCCAGGACCAGAAGGGCATCCTGGACAACCTCTTCGGGCTGTTGAACGGCATGAACTGGGCCGCGCGCGCGGTGATGGCGATGATGCTGGTGGTGGCGCTGATGCTGATCGTGAACACGGTGCGGGTCTCGGCGTTCAGCCGGCGCCGGGAGACCGGGATCATGCGGCTCGTGGGCGCCTCCGGCTTCTACATCCAGGCGCCGTTCATCATGGAGGCCGCCGTCGCCGGACTGATCGGCGGCACGGTGGCGTGCGGATTCCTGGTGACCGCGCGGTACTTCATCATCGACCACGGTCTCGACCTGGCGCACAAGCTCACGCTGATCAACTTCATCGGCTGGGACGCCGTGCTGACCAAGCTGCCGCTCATCCTCGCGACGAGCCTGCTGATGCCCGCGCTCGCCGCGTTCTTCGCGTTGCGCAAGTATCTGAAGGTGTGACACACGCCAACAGGGCCGTACGGCCAAGCGGACGTACGGCTGTGAGGCGTTGTCCTAGACTCACCGCCATGTCAGGTCGTGACCCGTTCTGTCAGCCCCGCCGCAACCGCGCCGGGGCCACCCTGACATTGGTCTTCGCGGGCGTGCTCGTGGCCGGCGCGGCGACCGGCTCCCTGCCCGGCTCCGTGCCGGACGGCGCCGGACGGAAGTCCTCCGCGCAGGCGGCCGGTTCGACCGAGCTCGAACCCGCCGGCCACCACGAACAGGTGACAAAGGCGGCCGAGGAGGCCATGGCCGCCGGAAAGTCCCCCATGGAGGCCGCCGAACGGGCCGTCAGCCGCAGCGGCGACCGCTGGGGCGCCGTCTACTCCCAGGGCGACTACGAGGAGTTCCAGGAAGCCCTGGACGGCCAGTACACCGGCGTCGGCCTGTCGGCGCGGCGCGAGCGGGACGGCCGTATCGACGTCTCCAAGGTGCAGCCCGGCTCGCCCGCGGCCGACGCCGGGATCCACCAGGGCGACCGGTTGCGCAGCGTGGACGGCGAGAAGGTGGACGGGCTGCCCGTCACGCAGGTCGTCTCCTTACTGCGCGGCGACGCCGAGGACGCCCCCGCGGGCACGGCCGTCACCCTGGGCCTCCAGCGCGGCACGCGCGTGTGGACGCAGACCGTGCGCCGCGCCCGTCTCTCGACGGACCCGGTCACCGAGCGGCGTCTGGCCGACGGGGTGACCGTCATCAAGATCACCGCGTTCACCAAGGGCGTGGGCGAGAAGGTCCGTACGGCGGTACGGCGGTCGCCCTCGGGCACCGGGATCATCCTGGACCTGCGGGGCAACTCCGGCGGCCTGGTCACCGAGGCCGTCACCACCGCCTCCGCCTTCCTCGACGGCGGCCTGGTCGCCACCTACGACGTCGACGGCACGCAGCGCGCCCTGCACGCCGGCCCCGGCGGCGACACCGGAAGGCCTTTGGTCGCGCTCGTCGACGGCGGCACGATGAGCGCGGCGGAGCTGCTCACCGGCGCCCTTCAGGACCGCGGCCGCGCGGTGGTGGTGGGCTCCCGCACCTTCGGCAAGGGCTCCGTGCAGATGCCGAGCCGGCTGCCCGACGGCTCCGTCGCCGAACTCACGGTCGGGCACTACCGCACCCCGTCGGGCCGCAGCGTGGACGGTCACGGCATCACTCCGGACCTGGACGCGGGCAGTGACGCCCTGGGACGGGCGCGTACGGTCCTCACGGGCCTGGGCGACGACGCCTCGTGACCGTGGGGGCTCCGACCGCGTACGCGGTGCCCGCCGACGCACGCCCCCGATAATCTTTCCCCGCGACCCCTCCGTAGTGCGAAAATGGTGGGCACTATGGCTAAGGAAAAAGGGCGCAAGCTGATCGCGCAGAACAAGAAGGCGCGGCACGACTACCACATCCTCGACACCTACGAGGCCGGCCTGGTCCTCACCGGCACCGAGGTGAAGTCGCTGCGCCAGGGGCGGGCCTCGCTGGTCGACGGCTTCGTGCAACTGGACGCTCACGAAGCGTGGCTGTACAACGTGCACGTGCCCGAGTACAGCCAGGGCACCTGGACCAACCACACCGCCCGCCGCAAGCGGAAGCTGCTGCTGCACCGGGTGGAGATCGAGAAGCTGGAGTCGAAGTCCCAGGAGACGGGTCACACGATCGTGCCCCTCGCCCTGTACTTCAAGGACGGCCGCGCCAAGATCGAGATCGCCCTGGCGAAGGGCAAGAAGGAGTACGACAAGCGCCAGACCCTGCGCGAGAAGCAGGACCGGCGCGAGGCGGACCGCGCGATGTCGGCGGTGCGCCGCAGGCAGCGCGCCTGAGCCGGGACCGAACCGGGAGCCGGGGCGGTAGCCGGGTCGGGAATGTTCCGGTGCCGGGTCGCGTTGGACCTGGTACGAACGCCGTACGACGGCCGGGTGACCGGCGGGAATACGGTGGCGTCGACGGGCGTTGTTCCGTACCATGGCACCTGCACCTCACGGCAGGTGCGCACCTTGAGAAATCAACATGGGGATGATCGGTTTCGACAGCGGCTGTCGAAGCAGGGGAAGCGTGTCGAGGAAGCGGCCATGATCTCGTAAACCACAGGCCGAAAAAAATAATCGCCAACACCAAGCGCGATTCCTCCCAGCAGGCCTTCGCCCTCGCTGCCTGATCTCAGGTAGCAGAGCGAGCCTCCTACTAAGGGAGTGTCAGCCCGGGGCTGTTCCCGACCCGGATCCTGGCATCAGCTAGGGGACTAAACCTTGATCCCGGTCACGGGGTGAAGAGGGAAACCACACAGTGACTGAGCCCGTCGGAGACTTGTCCGCGTGATCTCCGGGGCCGAGAAAATCGAAGCGGACTGCACACGGAGAAGCCCTGGTTCCGCACCGTTGGACGCGGGTTCGATTCCCGCCATCTCCACCCAGCTGGAGCCGGGGGCCTTGGCCCCCGGACCCCGCACCCCATGTGGGCAAGGCCCCGTCGCTTCCGAGCGGCGGGGCCTTCGTCGTTCCCGGGACCCGTCACCGGCCGCGCCGAAAAGGTTGTACGCCTCGTGTTGCACTTGCGTCCCGCTTCTGTCCCGCTTCTGTCCCGCTTTCGTGCCATGAGGAAAAACCGTTGACATGTAAAAGACACGTGTAAGGATCATGGAGTACCCCTGGGTCCCGCCGGCGGCACCGGTGTGCGCCATCGGGCCGGACCGGCGGTCGAACCCTTCCTCATGACCAACTGGAGGACCCTCGTGGTCAAAAGCTCCGGCCTGAACGCCCGCCGCGCGGTGGCGCGCGGCACCGTCGCGGCGCTCACCGCCGCACTGGTGGCGGCCGGTACCAGCGCCGCCGGCGCGGCGGACGCACCCGCCCGTACCGCGGCGCAGGTCTCCGTGAACGCCAAGCCGTCCGTCTCGAAGTACACCGCGAGCACCGCGACCGGCGGCACCCAGGTGAACGCGCTGTACGGCGTGAACAGCAGCGGCACCATCTACGGCTACGCGCCCAACGGCTCGGGCGGCCTCGGCTCCCGCGAGTATGTCGGTGACGGCTGGCAGGACTCCCGCTTCATCACCCAGGTCGACCAGAACGCCGACGGCCACTCGGACGGCCTCTGGGACGTCTACGGCAGCCAGCTGTACTACACCAAGTGGGACACGGACCCCCTGCTCATCGGCAGCGGCTGGAACATCTACAACCGCGTGCTCTCGGCCGGGAACCTCGGTGGTGCCTCCGCCGACGACCTGATCGCCCGGGACGGCTCCGGCGTGCTGTGGCTCTACCTCAGCTACGGCGACGGCAAGCTGACCCAGCGCCGCAAGGTCGGTAGCGGCTGGAACATCTACACCGACCTCACCGGCAAGGGCGACCTCACCGGTGACGGCAAGGACGACATCGTCGCCAAGGACAGCTCGGGCGTGCTGTGGCTCTACAAGGGCACCGGCGACTCCAACGCGCCCTTCGCCGCCCGCACCCGCATCGGTGCCGGCTGGAACACCTACAACAAGATCGTCTCCGTGGGCGACATCAACCTCGACGGGATCACCGACCTGGTCGGCCGCGACTCCACCGGCGCCCTGTACCTGTACAAGGGCACGGGCAAGGCGTCCGCCCCGTTCGCGTCCCGGGTGAAGATCGGCACCAGCGGCTGGAACACCTACCGCCTGCTGTTCTGACCCGAACCCCCGCCTTCCCCGAAGGCACCGCAACGGGCCGCTCCCTCCAGGAGCGGCCCGTTCCGCGTGCAGCGGCCCATGTTGCGCATGTCTGCGACGGGTGATGTAGGCCAACTCGTAGCGGAACAGGGCGATACGATCTGCGGGCGCACTGAACGCGCCCTCCTTCCAAGGACGTTCCGGGCCCCACGCCTTCGGGGCCCGGCCCGAGCCTGAAGGCGGCAGTCACCGGGATCTTGGCTGCCTCGTCTGGAAGGAGGGCGCCGATGGGGTGCCACCGGAAGGAAAAGCCGAAGAAGAAGCCCCTGTACAAGCGGATCGCCGCGGTGATCCGGGAGTTCGGGAGGTGGCTCGTCGGGCGGTGACCGGCAGTCCTCAGAACTAGTGAGGGCTCCCGGTCGGTAACCGCCTTCCGGTGAAAAGGGGTCCCCGCTTGGATGCCGGTCCGGGCGGGGGCCTCCCTCTCATCGAACCACACCGGGCACGTGCTCGGCATCCTTCGGCGCGGGCGAACGCAAGACCGCCGGGTCACCCGGTCCGTCGGACGAGGGAGATCAGCAGCGCCACCGCCGCGGCCGTGACCGGCACCCCGTAGGCCGCCGTCGGGGACAGGTGCTCCACCGCCCAGCCGCCGGCCGCGCTGCCGCAGCCGATGCCGCCGAGGAGGCCGGTCACCGCGAGGGTCATGCCCTCGTTGAGGCGGCCCTCGGGGGTGCGCTGCTGGACCAGGGTCATGTTGGTGACCATGGTGGGCGCCGTCGCCGTACCGGCCACGAGCAGTGCCCCCGACAGCAGCAGGAGGGAGCCGGTCAGAGCGGCGGCCAGCAGGGGCAGCGTCATGAGAACCGTCATCGCCGCCACGCACCACCGCAGCCGCCGGTCGGCCGGTCCCGCCGGCCGCAGCAGCCCGAACACCAGACCCGCCACGCACGACCCGGCCGCCTGCAACCCGAGCGCCACGCCCGCCACCGACCGGTGCCCCTGGGCGTCCGCGAACGCCACCGTGACCACCTCCATGGCCCCGAACACGGCCCCCATGGCGAGACAGACCGCGAGCTGCGCCGGCATGCCCGGGGCGCGCAGGGGTGCCTTCGCCCGGGACGACAGCGGCCGGGGCGGTGGCTCCGTCGAGCGCTGGGCGGCGAACAGCAGGATGCCCGTGAGCAGCAGCGCCGCCCCGGTCAGCGTCCCGGCCTCCGGGAAGACCGTGCCGCACAGGAAGGCCGCGAGGACCGGGCCGAGCATGTAGCACAGCTCGTCGGCCGCCTGCTCGAAGGAGTTCGCGGTGTGCAGGGCCTCGGGATCGCCCTTGAGCAGGTGGGCCCAGCGGGCGCGGGACATTCCGCCGGTGTTGGGGGTGGTCGCGGTGGCGGCGTAGGCGGCGAAGAGGGTCCAGTCCGGGGCGTCGTAGTGCACGCACAGCACCAGGGCCAGGCTGCCCAGCACCGCGCAGACGGTGGCGGGCACGGCGATGCGCGCCTGGCCGTGGCGGTCGACCAGCCGTGCGATCCAGGGCGCGGTCACCGCGGTCGCCGCCAGGCCGGTGGCGGTCACGGCGCCGGCGAGGGCGTACGAGCCGCGGGCCCCGGCGATCATGACGACCGCGCTCACGCCGAACATGCCCGAGGGCAGCCGGGCGATGAGGTTCCCGGCGGTGAAGGCGCGGGCGCCGGGGAGGGCGAAGAGACGGCGGTAGGGGTTGCCCGTCGCCGGAGCGGTCGCGGTGGGTACGGCTCGGTCGGTCGTTCCGGTGGGCGTTCCGGGGGTCGCTTCGGCGTTCGTCGGTGGCATGTCCACCACCGTCGCGCGTAGTGGATCACCTGGTCCAACACCTTGTCGGTGCCGATTCACGCACTCACGTTGTAAGTTCACCGCATGCCCGACCTGCCCGGCCGCCGCCCCCTGGACCCCCGCCTGCTCCGCGCCTTCCTCGCCGTCGCCGAGGAACTGCACTTCACGCGCGCCGCGGCGCGGCTGTACGTGGCCCAGCAGGCGCTCAGCCGCGATGTACGGCGACTGGAGCGGGAGTTGGGCGCCGAGCTGTTCGTGCGGACGACCCGGCTGGTGACCCTGACCGCCGACGGCGAGCGGCTGGTGCCGTACGCACGCCGGGTGCTGGACGCCCAGGACGAGTTGCTGGCCGCCTTCGGACAGGCCCGCCCGCTGCTCGTCGACCTGAACTCGCCGGGCCTGGCCACCGGCCGCCGCGTGCTGTACCGGGCCCGCGAACTCGCCCCGGAACACGAGATCATGGCCCGTTTCGAGAGCGGTCTGACGGGCGCGGCGGCCGAGTTGCTGGCGGGCCGCCTGGACGCCTCGTTCGGTCGGTACGCGGGCCTGGACCCGGCGCTGCGGGCCATGCTGGACCACCAGTTCGTGCGGTACGAGCCGATGGCGGTCGTCCTGCCCGAGGGCCACCCGCTGGCCCCGCTGCCCCAGGTGCCGCTGGCCGCGCTGGAGGGCGAGACCGTGTACGCCGGCGCCGGGAACCCGCGCACCCCGGAGTGGACCGACCTCGCGCACCGCCTGTTCGACGGCCGGGGCATCGCGGTCGCGCCACCGGCTCCGCTGGCCGTCGGGGTCGAGGAGTTCGAGCGGCTGATGGCCAAGACCGGTCACCCGGTGCTCGCGGTGGTCGGCTTCCCGCCCCTGCCCCGGACCGTCGTACGGCCGCTCGTCGACCCGGTTCCGCTGTCGCCGGTGTCACTCGTGTGGCGTAGGGGGCTGGTGCATCCTGCGTTCGACGCCCTGCGGCGCGCGGCGGCGGAAGTGGCGGCACGTGAAGGCTGGTTCCTGCGACCCGAAACAGGATGGATTCCAGCCATCGACGAATCAGCGGCGAATCGGTCAATTCCGTTCACCATTGATCTTCACGATTCCTGACCACCTTTGCAGGCGTAAGTTCGTGACCGCCGAGCACGGTGGGACAACGGGGGCGCTCGGGCAGGTGGGGGCCTGTTCCGGCGGCGTGGGGCTCGGAGTCGTACGCGCACCCGGAACACTCCCGTGGGGGAAGCTACGTGCGCGTGAACAAAGGGCCGGAAGAGGCCCAACCCGAATGGCCCGCGGCCGCGTCCGCGACCGGAGCGGTGCCCGCCGCCGAGGGCGACGGCGACGGTGACGGCGACGTCGGCGAGGACGCCCAGACGTTCCCGGAGACCGGCACCGGCCGTGCGCTGCGGGTCGAGGACCCGTGGGAGGAGCCCGGACGCGACGGCTCCGATCCGGGCGAACTGACCGTCCGCCTCGACCGTGTCGAGGGCAGCCCGGACGACACCGGCTCCCCGGACCCGGACGGCCGCGAGGGCGGCGGCTCCGAGGGACCCGTCTTCGTCGACGCCTCCGGCCGCCGCAGCCGGCGCTTCCGCCGGTTCGGCATGGCGGTGGGGCTCGCCTGCGCGGTCTACGCCGTCGTCATCGTCGTCACCCTCCTCTCGGGCAACTCCGACGCACCCTGGTTGCCGGTGCCCGGACAGGCCGACGACCGGCCGGCCGGCAAGGTCGACACCTCCCCGGTGCCCTCGGACCCGGCACGACCGCCCGGCACGGGAGACGGCGTCGCCGTACCAGGAGTGCCGGGCGCATCGGGGGTGCCGAACGTACCGGGGATCTCCGCCTCGGCCTCCGGCTCCGGCAAGCCGTCCGCGGGCCCCGGTGCCACGGCGCCCCAGTCCTCCGCCGGTGCGCGGCCGGGAACCTCGGCCTCTCCCGGGCCGAGCGGTACGGCGAGCGGCGGGCCCAAGCCGCCCGGCAACGGCGGTTCGACCGGACCCGTCGTCGGTCCGACCCCGCCGCCGGCCTCCACCTCACTCGACCCGAGCCCCAGCGGCACCGGCGGCGCGTCCTCGCCCGACCCGTCGCCGTCCTCCGGCGGAGGCGGCAGCGGGAGCACGAGCGGCTCCGGCCCTGGTTCCGGAACGGTCGCGGAGGGGCCGGGCACCCCGGTGCCCGTGACGAGTGAGCCGGCACCGGGAACCAGCGGGGGACCGGGCCCCACGACGGCACCCGGACCCACCTCCGCGCCGGGTCCCGCCGGAACGTCCGGGACCTCCGGCGCCTCCGGCGGTGCGTCGGCCCCGGCGGCCACGGGAAACCTCGCCTGATGGCGGCCCGCCTCCGTCGCGGCGACGCACGCCGCCCCGCCGATCACCGCCCCGGCGACCGCCGCCCCGCTGCCGGGCGCCGTCCTGCCGCCCGCCGTCCCGCGGCGCGCAACCGCCCTGCCGCGCGCCTGCCCCTGCGCCACCTGCTGCCCACGCTCGTGCTCGCCGCCCTGATGGCGATGCTGATGCTGCGCGGCTATGTGCACAGCGAGATCCTGGCCGACCACCGCATCCGCCCCGAGGCCGCCACCGACAAGGTGCCGGAGAAGATCCTCGACGGCGGCCCGGTCATCGACACCCGCGGCGGGCAGGCGACCAGCCTGCGCGTGCCCGACCACCGCCTGGTCCTCACCTTCGACGACGGCCCCGATCCGACCTGGACGCCGAAGGTGCTGGACGTGCTCAAGAAGCACCACGCCCACGCGGTCTTCTTCGTCACCGGCACCATGACCTCCCGCTACCCCGACCTGGTCAGGCGCATGGTGGCCGAGGGCCACGAGGTGGGCCTGCACACCTTCAACCACCCCGACCTCTCCTACCAGTCCTACAAGCGCATCGACTGGGAGCTGTCGCAGAACCAACTGGCCATCACCGGCGCGGCCGGCGTGCGGACCTCGCTCTTCCGGCCGCCGTACTCCTCCTTCGCCGACGCCATGGACAACCGGTCCTGGCCGGTGACCGAGTACATCGGCAGCCGCGGCTACATCACCGTGGTCAACACCGCCGACAGCGAGGACTGGCAGAAGCCGGGCGTCGACGAGATCATCCGCCGGGCCACCCCGAAGGGCGGCAAGGGCGCGATCGTGCTGATGCACGACTCCGGCGGCGACCGCCACCAGACCGTGCAGGCCCTGGACCGCTACCTGCCCGAACTCCAGGCGCGCGGCTACCGGTTCGACAACCTCACCGAGGCACTCGGCGCGCCCAGCGCGCTCACCCCGGTCACCGGACCCGACCTGTGGAAGGGCAAGGCCTGGATCTTCCTGGTCCAGGCCGCCGACGGCATCACCGACGGCCTGGGCGTCTGCATGGCCCTGGTCGGCGGCCTGGTCATCGCCCGCTTCGCCCTGATGCTGCTGCTCTCCGGCGCGCACGCCCGCCGGGTACGCCGCCCCGGCTTCCGCTGGGGAGAGCCGGTCACCGAGCCGGTGTCGGTGCTGGTGCCGGCGTACAACGAGGCCAAGTGCATCGAGAACACGGTCCGTTCCCTCATGGCGGGCGAGCATCCGGTCGAGGTCGTGGTGGTGGACGACGGCTCGGCCGACGGCACCGCGGACATCGTCGAGGCCCTGAACCTGCCCGGCGTACGGGTGGTGCGCCAGCCCAACGCGGGCAAGCCGGCCGCCCTCAACCGCGGTATCGCGCACGCCTCGCACGACCTGATCGTCATGATGGACGGCGACACCGTCTTCGAACCGTCCACCGTCCGCGAGCTCGTCCAGCCCTTCGGCGACCCAAGGGTCGGTGCGGTGGCCGGCAACGCCAAGGTCGGCAACCGGAACTCGCTGATCGGCGCCTGGCAGCACATCGAGTACGTGATGGGCTTCAACCTCGACCGGCGCATGTACGACACCCTGCGCTGCATGCCGACGATCCCGGGCGCGGTCGGGGCGTTCCGGCGGTCCGCACTGAAGCAGGTCGGCGGCATGAGCGACGACACGCTCGCCGAGGACACCGACATCACCATGGCGCTGCACCGCGCCGGCTGGCGGGTGGTGTACGCCGAGGACGCCCGCGCCTGGACCGAGGCACCCGAGTCGGTCCAGCAGTTGTGGTCCCAGCGCTACCGCTGGTCCTACGGCACCATGCAGGCGATCTGGAAACACCGCCGGGCCCTGCTGGACCGCGGGCCGTCCGGCCGCTTCGGCCGCGTGGGCCTGCCGCTGGTGTCCCTGTTCATGGTGGTGGCCCCGCTGCTCGCACCCCTGATCGACATCTTCCTGCTCTACGGCGTGGTCTTCGGCCCGACCCAGAAGACGATCCTGGCCTGGCTGGGCGTCCTGGCCATCCAGGCGACCTGCGCCGCGTATGCCTTCCGCCTGGACCGCGAACGCATGACGCACCTGATCTCCCTGCCGCTCCAGCAGATCCTCTACCGCCAGCTGATGTACGTCGTCCTGCTCCAGTCCTGGATCACCGCGCTGACCGGCGGCCGGCTGCGCTGGCAGAAACTGCGCCGCACGGGCGTGGTGGAGGCACCCGGTGGACCGGGCGGACCCGGCGGACCGGCACCGCGCGAGCGCGTGAGGGTGACCCCCGAGATGCCCGAGGCACTCGGGACCTCTGAGGCGACGACCGCGACCTCCGAGGCGACCGAGACGACCGATCGGAGGCCGGTGGCATGACGCAGGCCCTCGCCCCGGAGAACGCGGCCGGCCGCAAACCGGCCGGCGGCCGGGACCGCTACCTGGACCTCCTGCGCGCCCTCGCCCTGCTCCGGGTGGTCATTTACCACCTCTTCGGCTGGGCCTGGCTGACGGTGCTGTTCCCGTCGATGGGCGTGATGTTCGCGCTGGCGGGCTCCCTGATGGCACGCTCGCTGGACCGTCCGGCGGCAAGCGTGATCAAGGGCAGGCTGAGAAGGCTCCTGCCGCCGCTGTGGGCGTTCGGCGCGATCCTCCTGCCCCTGATGCTGGCGGCCGGCTGGAACCCGGTGAAGGACCCCGACATCGGCGGCGCGGCCGGCCTGGTGAAGCTCCTGACCTACGTCGTCCCGGTGGGCTCCCCGCCGTACCCCGAGCACCTGGGCTCCGACTCCGGCCTGCTGGACGCGACCTGGGCGGACGACGCGGCGGGCCCGCTGTGGTACCTGCGGGCGTATCTGTGGTTCGTCGTGGCGTCGCCCCTGCTGCTGCGGGCGTTCCGCCGGGCCCCGTGGCCGACCCTGCTCGCCCCGCTCGCCCTGACCGCGGTGGTCGGCACCGGCCTGGTGACGATCCCCGGCGAGACGGGCGACGCGGTGACGGACTTCGCGGTCTACGGCGGCTGCTGGATCCTGGGCATCGCCCACCACGAGGGACTGCTGCGGAGGATCCCCCGCTACGCGGCGGTCTCGGTCTCGTCCGTGCTGATGGCCTTCGCGCTGTGGTGGGCGTCCGGCCACCAGGGCCCCGACGGCTGGGACCTGAACGACATCCCGCTCGCCCAGGCGACCTGGTCCTTCGCGATCGTCGTGATCCTGCTCCAGTACTCCCCGTCCTGGCAGCGGTTCCCCGCCCGGCTGCGCCGCTGGGAGCCGCTGATCACCCTCGCCAACAACCGTGCGGTCACGATCTACCTCTGGCACAACCTGCTCATAGCCCTCACCGTCCCCCTTCTCGACCAGGCCTACAACCTGCCCTTCCTGCAAGGCGACCGCGCGTCGGCGTTCCTGGACTCGACCTACGGCCTGTGGATGTTCGTCCTGGTGTGGCCGCTGATCGCCGCCGCGATCCTCGCCTTCGGCTGGATCGAGGACCTGGCGGCGAAACGGAGGCCACGGCTGTGGCCGACCGGGAAGCGGTGACCGAACGCCGCCGCAGGAGGACCACGAGGACCGCAAGGACCGTGTGGGCTGCGAGGACGGTGAGGGCCGCGGGGGACCTCTCACCGTCCCACCCCGTGAGGTGAGAGCAACGTTCCCTTGCGGTGACCCACCGCCACAGGCAGGAAACGCGCCCTTTCTACCTTCGGGCTCAGTCAGTCGATGACAGTCGACGGCCAGACCGAGCACCCGGAGCCCGTGGAGGCGTGATGACAGCTCCAGCCCCAGCCCCGCCCCGTCGCAGTGGCCGCTGGATCGAGCACTGGGACCCGGAGGACAAGGGGTTCTGGGAGGCGAGCGGGGAACGGATCGCCAACCGGAACCTCTGGTTCTCGGTCCTGTCCGAGCACATCGGCTTCTCGGTCTGGACCATGTGGTCCGTCCTGGTGCTCTTCATGGGCCCGGAGTACGGCCTCACTCCCGCCGACAAGTTCCTGCTGACCTCGGTGGTCACCCTCGTCGGCGCCGTCGTGCGCGTCCCCTACACCTTCGCGGTGGCCCTCTTCGGTGGCCGGAACTGGACGATCGTCTCGGCGGCCCTGCTGCTCGTCCCGACGATCGCGGCCTTCGCGGTCATGCACCCCGGCACCTCCTTCTCCACCTTCCTGTGGGTAGGCCTGCTCGCCGGCATCGGCGGCGGCAACTTCGCCTCCTCCATGACCAACATCAACGCCTTCTTCCCGCTGCGCAGGAAGGGTTGGGCGCTGGGCCTCAACGCCGGCGGCGGCAACGTCGGCGTGGCGGCGATCCAGCTGGTGGCGCTCGCGGTCATCGGGGCGAGCGGCGGACCGCGCGTCCTGCTGGGCATCTACATCCCGCTGATCGTCGTGGCCGCCGGGTGCGCCGCGCTCTTCATGGACAACCTGGCGACGGTGAAGAACGACACCGGCGCCGCGAAGGACGCCGCGAAGGACGCCCACACCTGGATCATGTCCTTCCTCTACGTCGGCACCTTCGGCTCCTTCATCGGCTACAGCTTCGCCTTCGGCCAGGTGCTGACGAACCAGTTCGGCCGGACCCCGCTCCAGGCGACCTACCTCACCTTCATCGGCCCGCTGCTCGGCTCGCTGGTCCGGCCCGTCGGCGGTCGGCTCGCGGACCGGTACGGCGGCGCGCGGATCACCCTCTGGAACTACGTCGCCATGGCCGCGGCGACCGCCGCCCTGGTCGTCGCGAGCCTGAAGCAGTCGATGCCGCTGTTCGTGACCGTCTTCATCGTCCTGTTCGCGCTGAGCGGCCTCGGCAACGGCTCGACGTACAAGATGATCCCGGGCATCTTCCAGGCCAAGGCCCTGGCCAAGGGGCTCGAAGGGGAGGCCGCCATGGCCCACGGCCGCCGTCTCTCCGGCGCCTCCATGGGCCTGATCGGCGCCGTCGGCGCGCTCGGCGGGGTCGGCATCAACCTCGCCTTCCGCCAGTCCTTCCTCTCCTACGGCTCCGGCACCGGCGCGTTCGTCGCCTTCCTCGCCTTCTACGGCGTCTGCTTCGCGGTGACCTGGGCCGTATACCTTCGCCGCGCGGCGGGGCAGGCTGTGACTACGGTGGCAGCGGAGACGAAGCCGCAGCTCAGCTATGCCGAGGTGTGACGTAACACCGGTGCAATGAAGCCGAACCGAGCCTGTCACGCGCCGTTGACAGGCTCGGTGGCGGCGTGCCGGTCAGCTAGGAGAGCGAGCACATGTACGACGAAGAGCACCAGGCCGAACGGTCCGAGCACGGGCCGCTCGCCGGATTCACCGTGGGCGTGACCGCCGCGCGCCGGGCCGACGAGCTGGGCGCCCTGCTCCAGCGGCGCGGTGCCACCGTCCTGCACGCTCCGGCCCTGCGCATCGTTCCGCTCGCCGACGACGGGGAACTCCTCGCCGCCACCAAGGAGATCATCGACCAGGTGCCCGACGTGGTGGTCGCCACCACCGCGATCGGCTTCCGCGGCTGGGTGGAGGCGGCCGAGGGGTGGGGGCTCGGCGAGGCGCTGCTGACGCAGCTGCGCCGGACCGAGCTGCTGGCGCGCGGGCCCAAGGTGAAGGGCGCGATCCGGGCCGCCGGGCTGACCGAGGAGTGGTCCCCGTCGTCGGAGTCCATGGCAGAGGTGCTCGACCGGCTGCTCGGGCAGAGCGTGGACGGCCGCCGGGTGGCCGTACAGCTGCACGGCGAACCGCTGCCGGGGTTCGTGGAGGCGCTGCGCGCCGGCGGAGCGGAGGTGGTCCCGGTGCCGGTGTACCGCTGGCTGCCTCCGGAGGATCCCGGTCCGCTGGACCGCCTGCTGGACGCCGCCGTCTCCCGCGGCCTGGACGCGCTCACCTTCACCAGCGCACCGGCCGCCGCGTCCCTGCTGGCACGGGCCGAGGAACGGGGACTGCTGCCCGAGCTGCTCACCGCGCTCGGCCACGACCTGCTGGCGGCATGCGTCGGCCCCGTCACCGCGGTGCCGTTGCAGGCGCACGGCATCGACACCGTGCAGCCGGAACGGTTCCGGCTGGGCCCGCTGGTGCAGCTGCTGTGCCGCGAACTTCCGGCCCGCGCCCACCCGTTGCCCGTCGCCGGTCACCGGCTGGAGATCCGCGGCCACGCGGTGCTGATCGACGGCGACCTGAAGCCCGTACCGCCGGCCGGCATGGCCCTGCTGCGCGCCCTGGCCCGGCGCCCCGGCTGGGTCGTCGCCCGCGCCGACCTCCTGCGCACCCTGCCGGGCGCCGGCCGCGACGAACACGCGGTGGAAACGGCGATGGCCCGCCTGCGCACGGCGCTCGGGGCACCGAAGCTGATCCAGACGGTGGTCAAGCGGGGCTACCGCCTGGCCCTGGACCCGGCGACGGAGGAGAAGTACGCGGAGGAGTAGGGACGGAGACGCGGGCTCGGGGGACCTCGCCGGTACGAGGGGTTCCGGACGCGGGAGCGGGCAGGCACTGTGGGAGGTGAAGGTTCCCTGTCCTAGGCGGTGACAGGCACATGGCACTGGGTACGGCCACGATCCCGTACGAGCTGCGCTTCGACGCCGGGCGGATCTGCCTGGATCTCCTCGCCACCACCCATCCCGGCGAACGCCTGGACTCCCCGCCCGCACTGTGTGCCTGGATCACCGGCTCAGGACTGGTGCCACCGGGCACGGCCCTGACGCACACCGACGCCTCCTGGGCACCCCGCTTCCACGGACTGAGGGACGACGTGGGGAAGTTGGTGCGCGCGCACCTCACGGGGGACGTCCGTCCCCACGACCTCGCGCTTGCCCGCGTCAACGACCTCGCCCGCCCCGCACCGCCCGCTCCCCGCGCCGTACGCGACACGGACGGCACGCTGGTACGCGCGCTGGCCGACCCTCCCGACTGCGCGGCACTGCTCGCGGCCGTCGCCCGGGACGCCCTGGACCTGCTCACCGACCCCGTGGCCCGGGCGGCCCTGCGCCAGTGCGCGGGCGACAACTGCCCGATCGTCTACCTGGACGCCTCCCGTGGCCGCCGCAGGCGCTGGTGCTCCAGCGAGGTCTGCGGCAACCGCGAACGAGTGGCCCGCCACCGCCGCCGCGCGGCCATCGCCCGCGCCTGAGGGGCGCGCTCGACCACGTCGGAGAGCCGCCCGCTTGTCGAACGTGATCGGTGGAGGTGGCTGGTTCCGTCGGTGCCCGGTCCGCTGCAGGCCGACATGGTGGTGGACACGGTGCCCTGGCCCCAAGGCAGTTGGAAGAGCTCCATGGCTCACTGACCGAGACGCCGGGTCTTCTTCGCTTCCGCCTTCGCCCTGCAGCGCGAGTGCCTTCCGAGAGTCGCCGTAGAACCACCATGTGTACCCGGTGATCACAGTCCAGAACACGGCAAGCACGATGACCACCACGGAAGTCAGGACGCGGAGGGTGAGACCGTGGCGAACAAGCCGGACTTCGGCGTGTTGTTGACCCGACTCATGAACCACCGCCGGGTGGACGTCGCGTGGCTGTCCTCGGCGTCCGGTGTCCCGGAGGCGGAACTCCGCTCGGTGGTGTCCGGCAGGGCGCCGTCGGCTGCGCAGCTCGACAAGCTCGCTCCCGCGCTCGGGTTCCACGCCGCAGACCTCCATGTGATCGCCGACGTCCCGGTGCCGGAAGTCCTCCCACCGCGGGGGTCGGCCGCCGGGTCCGCGGTCGTGGCCCTTGTCCGGATCGCGATGGCGCTGCCGCCGGAGCAGAGAGCCCTCGTCCAGCGGCTTGTCGATCAAATGCCGCTGGAACTCGAAGAACCTTCGTCCGCTCCGCCGTACGTCTTCGACCAGCACGAGGCGGGCTTCGGCGCGATGCTCGTCAACCTGCTGTGCGGCAACCGGAATCTGCACTCCGTGGCCGCTGTGGCCAGGGTCCTGGCCCTGCTGACCGAAGGCCGTGTGTACCTGGCCGCCTCCACGATCGGCGGCATCGGACGGGGCCGGGTTCCGCTCACCGCGGAGCGGGTGGAGGGCTTCGCGACGGCTCTCGGTATCCCGGCTGGTGACCTCGCCGCCATCACAGGCGTCGAACTCGGGGAGGCGTCGCGGCCCTGCGATCCGCTGGCGGCCGAGATGGCGGGGCTGGTCTGGAAGTGCCGGTGCCTGACCGCGGCTCAGGTCGGTTACGTGCGCGACGAAGCCGAATCCATGCTCGTAGCAGTGCCCGACGATGCCCCTGACGAAGCCTGGAATCGCGTCCGTCAGCGCCACGGGAGATGGTGGGGTGCGCCGAGGCGGTGAAGGGCAGCCCGCCTCGGTGGTCCTGCCCAGCTGCGTGTGATTTGGGCAACACCTCGTTTGGACGGCGGAGGGCGCGGGCAGCGCGGCTCGACCCGTCGGTGTGGCGGAAACGTAAAGGGTGGGTGGGGGGAATGTGCTCCCATGTCCTCTCTCGTCACGTCGACTCGAAGAAAACCGTGGGCTCGCTTTGAACGCGGGGCGTTCCGTATCCGTACCCGTGCACGAGCGACCGACTGGGGGAACCCCCGGACACCGGAGGTGGGCGTGCGCAAGGATGCGGCCGTGGCCAATGAACGTGGATCGAGGGCCCGACATCGCATGTCCTCACAGCCCTCGGAACCTGACGAGGAGCTGATGCGCGCGCTGTACCGCGAGCACGCCGGTCCCTTGCTCGCGTACGTCCTCAGGCTGGTCGCCGGAGACCGGCAGCGCGCCGAGGACGTGGTGCAGGAGACGCTCATCCGTGCCTGGAAGAACGCCGGCCAGCTCAATCGAGCGACCGGTTCGGTACGCCCCTGGCTGGTGACGGTCGCCCGGCGCATCGTCATCGACGGCCACCGCAGCCGGCAGGCCCGGCCGCAGGAGGTCGATCCGTCGCCGCTGGAGGTCATCCCCGCGGAGGACGAGATCGACAAGGCGCTGTGGCTGATGACGCTGTCGGACGCGCTCGACGACCTGACCCCGGCCCACCGGGAGGTCCTCGTCGAGACGTACTTCAAAGGGCGTACCGTCAACGAGGCGGCCGAGACGCTGGGCATACCCAGCGGCACCGTCCGCTCCCGGGTGTTCTACGCCCTGCGTTCGATGAAGCTGGCTCTGGAGGAGCGGGGGGTGACGGCGTGATGAGCATCTACGGGGGAAACCAGGGATTCGGCCCGGGTGGTTCGGGTATGTCAGGGTCCATGCAGGGATCACCGGCCCCGAACGAGCACGAGACCGTCGGCGCCTACGCCCTCGGAATTCTCGACGACGCCGAGGCAACCGCTTTCGAGGCACACCTCGCCACCTGCGAGTGGTGCGCCCAGCAGCTCGACGAGCTGGCCGGGATGGAGCCGATGCTGGCCGCGCTCGCGGACCTGCCGGGCGCCGGCACCCCCGCGATCGGCGAGTCCCTGTCGGCGAAGCCCAGTCCGCGGCTGGTGGAGAAGCTGGTCGACGAGGTCTCCGAGCACCGCGCCCGGAAGCGCCGCAAGGGCTTCTACCTGGTCGCGGCGGCCGCGGCGCTGATCATCGGCGGCCCGCTGACGGTGTACGCGGTCAGCGGTTCGGACGGCGGCTCCACGCCCACGGTGGCCGCGAACCCCGCGAAGGCCGCCTTCGACACCATGTCCGACAAGGTGACGGCCACCGACCCGGCCACGCACGTCACCGCGACCGTCGCGCTGGAGAAGAAGGACTGGGGGACCAACGCGGTCCTGCAGCTGAAGAACGTGACCGGCCCCGAGCGCTGCTCGCTCATCGCCGTCGGCAAGAACGGCGAGCGGGAGACGATCACGTCCTGGTCCGTTCCCGGCTGGGGCTACGGCGTTCCGAACGCCAAGACCGAGGAGGCCAAGAACCCCCTCTACATCCGCGGCGGAGCGGCCTTCCAGCCGAACCAGATCGATCACTTCGAGGTCATGACCTTCGACGGCAAGCGACTGGTCCAGGTGGACGCCTAGGCCCTGTCGTCAAACTCCCGTCTGCCCCGCGACGCCATGCACGCCCCCCTCGCCGCACCGGGCGCAGACCCAAGTACGTCCAAGTACGTGGGCCCGCGCCCGGCACGCCGAGAGCACGCACCTGACGCCGCAGGGCCGCCCTTCGGGCGGACGACGGGAGTTTGACGACAGGACCTGGCGAACGGCCAGAGAGGTGCCCGGGCCGCCGCCCGGCTTCCGCCGACGGGTCCCCTTCGCGTACGGTTGACGGCTGCCCAGCACGTCAGAAGGGGGCCCGGTGGCCGCTCAGGCTCAACAGGATTCCGCGGTCGAATCGGTTCACGGCGCAGGCCACGGCGCGGCGCAGGACGCCGCGCAGGACTCGGTGCGCGACCAGGAGATCCGCGGCGAACAGGAACACCTGGACCGGGTGTACCGCCGGCTCGAGGAGAAGATCCACGAGGCGGAGTTCCTCATGCACGACGCGGCCAAGCGCGGCCAGGTCGGCACTCCCGGCGCGCTCGCCGAGCGCGACGCGCAGGTCTTCCGCGCGGGCATCCACCTCAACCGGCTGAACAACGAGTTCGAGGACTTCCTCTTCGGCCGTATCGACCTGCTGCTCGGCAAGGACGGCAAGAAGGGGCCCGACGGCGCCTACACGGCCGTGGAGCCCGCCGAGGGCGCGGTGCGCGAGGACAACACCGCCGACATCGCCGAGACCCTGCACATCGGCCGGATCGGTGTCCTCGACGAGGACTACTCCCCGCTCGTCATCGACTGGCGGGCGCCGGCCGCCGCCCCGTTCTACCGCTCCACCCCGGTCGACCCCGGCCGGGTCGTCCGCCGTCGTGTGATCCGCTCCAAGGGGCGGCGCGTGCTCGGCGTCGAGGACGACCTGATGCGGCCCGAGCTGACGGCCTTCCTGGACAGCCGGGAGCTGCCCGTCATCGGCGACGGCGCGCTGATGGCCGCGCTCGGCCGCGCCCGCACCCACACCATGCGGGACATCGTCGCCTCCATCCAGGCGGAGCAGGACCTGGTCATCCGCGCGCCCGCCGCCTCGGTGACGTACGTCGAGGGCGGCCCGGGCACGGGCAAGACGGCGGTCGCCCTGCACCGGGCGGCCTACCTGCTCTACCAGGACCGGCGCCGCTACGCGGGCGGCATCCTGATCGTCTCGCCGACCCCGCTCCTCGTGGCGTACACCGAGGGCGTGCTGCCTTCCCTCGGCGAGGAGGGCCAGGTCGCCATCCGCGCGATCGGCTCGCTGGTCGAGGGCACCGAGGCCACGCTGTACGACTCGCCGTCCGTGGCCCGGGCCAAGGGCTCGTACCGGATGCTGAAGGTGCTGCGGAAGGCGGCGCGCGGCGCGCTTGAGCTTGGTCCCGGCGCGGGCGCGGCGGCCGGTCCGGTGGCGGCCGCGGCCGCCGCGGCGGGGCAGCTCGCCCTCGGTGACGACACGGACGGCGACGCCGCCCCGCAGACCCCCGCCGGGCCGCCCGCCCGGCTGCGGGTGGTCGCCTTCGGGCGCCGGCTGGAGCTGGAGGGCGGGGAGCTGGACCGCATCCGGCGCACCGCCCTCGGCGGCACCGCGCCGGTCAACCTGTTGCGCCCGCGCGCCCGCAAGCTGCTGCTGGACGCCCTGTGGGAGCGGTCCGGCGCCGGCGCCCGGCACACCGACCCCGAGCTGGCCGCCGAGCTGCGCTCCTCCTTCGACGAGGACGTGACGAGCGAGGACTCCTTCACCGCCTTCCTGGACGCCTGGTGGCCCGAGCTGACCCCGCGCGCCGTGCTCGCCGCCATGGCCGACGAGCGGCGCCTGGGCCGCTGGGCGCGCCGGGTCCTCAACCCCGGTGAGGTGCGCAGGGTCGCCCGTTCGCTGAAGCGGGACGGGTACTCGGTGCACGACATCGCGATGCTCGACGAGCTCCGGGCGATCCTCGGCACCCCGGCCCGCCCGAGGAAGAAGCGCGAGCTGGACCCGCTGGACCAGCTCACCGGCCTGGAGGAGCTCATGCCGGTGCGCGAGGAGTCGCAGCGCGAGCGGGCCGAGCGCCTCGCGCAGGAGCGCACCGAGTACGCGCACGTCATCGTGGACGAGGCGCAGGACCTCACGCCCATGCAGTGGCGCATGGTCGGCCGTCGCGGCCGGCACGCCACCTGGACGGTGGTGGGCGATCCGGCCCAGTCCTCCTGGTCCGACCCGGACGAGGCGGCCGAGGCCCGTGACGAGGCCCTGGGCACCCGCCCGCGCCGCCGCTTCGAGCTCACGGTGAACTACCGCAACCCGGCCGAGATCGCCGAGCTGGCCGCGAAGGTGCTCGCCCTTGCCATGCCCGGCTCCCGGGCCCCGTCGGCGGTGCGCTCCACGGGCGTACAGCCGCGCTTCGCGGTCGTACGGGACTCGGTGGCGAGCACCGTGCGTCAGGAGGCCGAGCGGCTGCTGGACCGGGTGGACGGCACGGTCGGCGTGGTCGTCGCGATGAACCGGCGCGAGGAGGCCAGGCGCTGGCTGGCCGGCCTCGGGGACCGGGTCGTGGCCCTGGGCAGCCTGGAGGCGAAGGGCCTGGAGTACGACGCGACGCTGGTCGTCTCGCCCGCGGAGATCGCCGACGAGTCGCCGGCCGGCCTGCGGGTGCTCTACGTCGCCCTGACCCGGGCCACCCAGCAGCTGACGGTGGTCTCGGGGGAGCGGGACGAACCGGACGCGGCCGGGGTGCCGGACCTGCTCAGGGACTGATCGGGGGAACCCGCCCGGGACTGATTCCGCCGGAAGCGGGAGCTACGGGAATGGCCCCGCGGCATCTGTTTGTTAGCCTTGACCGTGACACCGGCTCGATCCAAGCCCCCGGGCCCAACCTTCGTCCCTTCGAGGGACCACTTGCCGCGAGGCGAGCATGGCGGGTCGGTGTCATGAACGTGTGAGAGGCCCACGTCACCGAGTGACGTGGGCCTCTTTCTTTGTCCGATCCTTTCTCGTATGGTGGAAGTCGTTTTCCGAAAGCGCGCGCTCCTCCGTGAACAAAACGTCCGCAATCCGGGGCGACTACCACGTACTCAGGGGTAGGTGCGACGATCGGACGGCTACAACTCGCGACACGGTGAAAGCAGAGGAAGTCGGCCATGGCAACGGCGCCCAGCGTCTCCTACTCGATGACCATCCGGCTGGAGGTGCCCGCGAGCGGAACCGCCGTCTCGCAGCTCACCACCGTCGTGGAGTCCTCCGGAGGCTCGGTCACCGGCCTCGACGTCACCGCGTCCGGCCACGAGAAGCTCCGTATCGACGTCACCATCGCGGCCACCTCCACCGCGCACGCCGACGAGATCGTCGGGAAGCTGCGCGGCATCGAGGGCGTCACGCTCGGCAAGGTCTCCGACCGTACGTTCCTGATGCACCTCGGCGGCAAGATCGAGATGGCGTCCAAGCACCCCATCCGCAACCGTGACGACCTGTCCATGGTCTACACGCCGGGTGTGGCCCGCGTCTGCATGGCGATCGCCGAGAACCCCGAGGACGCCCGCCGCCTGACCATCAAGCGCAACTCCGTTGCGGTCGTGACGGACGGCTCCGCCGTGCTGGGCCTGGGCAACATCGGCCCCAAGGCCGCGCTGCCGGTCATGGAGGGCAAGGCGGCCCTCTTCAAGCGGTTCGCCGGCATCGACGCCTGGCCGATCTGCCTGGACACCCAGGACACCGACGCGATCGTGGAGATCGTCAAGGCGATCGCCCCCGGCTTCGCCGGCATCAACCTGGAGGACATCTCCGCGCCCCGCTGCTTCGAGATCGAGGCCCGGCTGCGCGAGGCCCTGGACATCCCCGTCTTCCACGACGACCAGCACGGCACCGCGATCGTCGTGCTCGCCGCCCTCACCAACGCGCTGCGCGTGGTGGACAAGCCGATCGAGAACGTCCGGGTCGTGATGTCCGGCGCCGGAGCCGCCGGTACGGCCATCCTCAAACTGCTGCTCGCGGCGGGTGTGAAGAACGCGGTCGTCGCCGACATCCACGGTGTGGTGCACACCGGCCGCCATGATCTGGTCGACGCCGCCCCCGAGTCGGCGCTGCGCTGGATCGCCGACAACACCAACCCCGAGAACCTCACCGGCACCCTGAAGGAGGCCGTGCGCGGCGCCGACGTCTTCATCGGCGTCTCGGCCCCGAACGTGCTCGACGGCGAGGACGTGTCCGCCATGGCCGACGGTGCGATCGTGTTCGCGCTCGCGAATCCCGACCCCGAGGTCGACCCGGCAATCGCCCGGCAGACGGCCGCAGTTGTGGCCACCGGCCGCTCCGACTTCCCCAACCAGATCAACAACGTGCTGGTCTTCCCGGGCGTCTTCCGCGGCCTGCTGGACGCCCAGTCCCGCACCGTCAACACCGAGATGATGCTGGCCGCCGCGCAGGCCCTGGCCGACGTGGTCACCGAGGACGAGCTGAACCCGAACTACATCATCCCGTCCGTCTTCAACGAGAAGGTCGCCGGCGCCGTCGCCGGAGCGGTGCGCGAGGCCGCCAAGGCGGCCGGGGCGGCACCGGTGAGCAGCAGCCCGACCAGCGTCGTCTGAGCACCTGCTCTGAGTACCTCTTCGGGGCACCTGCTCCGAGCATCACTTGACAAACGGGTCATACTGACTGAAAACAGGCGTCCGGGGGCGGCGGCTCCCGGACGTGACGATGGCCACGGTGGGCCTGAAACCGGCGCGTCGCCGATCGCGTTGTCAGTGGCGCGTTTTATCGTGGCCGCCAGGCGCAGGCCCTCTTTTCGTGTGACTCCCAAGGGTGTTCTCACGACTCCTACGGGTGCCGGATTGGCTTTCCCGCCGCAGGTGGGGGCAGGATGCCTCCCTGGGCGCGAGGGTCTGACGAGGGACCCGGGTCCGGGGACCGATCGAGGACCCTGGCAGCATCGGCTTCGCTGGCCCAACATGCGGCTTGGCCGCGTGGCACGCCTCAACGGCAAGAAGAACACGGGAGTAACAACATGAACCGCAGTGAGCTGGTGGCCGCGCTGGCCGACCGCGCCGAGGTGACCCGCAAGGACGCCGACGCCGTGCTGGCCGCGTTCGCCGACGTCGTCGGCGACATCGTCTCCAAGGGGGACGAGAAGGTCACCATCCCTGGCTTCCTCACCTTCGAGCGCACCCACCGTGCCGCTCGCACCGCCCGCAACCCGCAGACCGGCGAGCCGATCCAGATCCCGGCCGGCTACAGCGTCAAGGTCTCCGCGGGCAGCAAGCTCAAGGAAGCCGCCAAGGGCAAGTGACCTTGCCGTTGGTACGCCTCGGGACGGCGTACGCGGCCCGCTAGGTCCGGCATCGACGTCAATGGGGCGGCCCCCTTCACCGGGGGCCGCCCCATCGTCGTACGCGCCTACAGCCGCGGGTGAGCGCTGCCGTCGTACGTCCGCCGTGAGCGCTGCGTACGACGGCCTGTGGCGACCGCTAGCCGAGTGCCTGGCCCGGCAGCTCGACCTTCGCGCCCAGTTCCACGAGCTTCTCCATGCTGTGCTTGTCCGGGGGATGACCCCCGGGCCCCCAGCCGGAAGGCGCTCGCTCAGCCGGAGTGGCGCGGCTGAGGGCCGTCAGCCGAGCGCCTGGCCCGGCAGCTCGACCTTCGCGCCCAGTTCCACGAGCTTCTCCATGAAGTTCTCGTAGCCGCGGTTGATCAGGTCGATGCCGTGGACCCGGGAGGTGCCCTGGGCGGCCAGGGCGGCGATCAGGTAGGAGAAGCCGCCGCGCAGGTCCGGGATGACCAGGTCGGCGCCCTGGAGCCGGGTCGGGCCGGAGACGACGGCCGAGTGCAGGAAGTTGCGCTGGCCGAAGCGGCAGTCGGAGCCGCCCAGGCACTCGCGGTAGAGCTGGATGTGGGCGCCCATCTGGTTCAGCGCGGAGGTGAAGCCCAGACGGGACTCGTACACCGTCTCGTGGATGATCGACAGGCCGGTCGCCTGGGTGAGGGCGACCACCAGCGGCTGCTGCCAGTCGGTCTGGAAGCCGGGGTGCACGTCCGTCTCCAGTGCGATGGACTTCAACTGCCCGCCGGGGTGCCAGAAGCGGATGCCCTCGTCGTCGATCTCGAAGGCCCCGCCCACCTTCCGGTAGGTGTTCAGGAAGGTCATCATGGACCGCTGCTGGGCCCCGTGGACGTAGATGTTGCCCTCGGTCGCCAGCGCCGCCGACGCCCAGGAGGCGGCCTCCAGACGGTCCGCGAGCGCGCGGTGGGTGTAGCCGCCGAGCTTGTCCACACCGGTGATGCGGATGGTGCGGTCGGTGTCGATCGCGATGATCGCGCCCATCTTCTGCAGGACGCAGATCAGGTCCTCGATCTCCGGCTCGACCGCCGCGTTGGACAACTCCGTGACGCCCTCGGCGAGTACGGCCGTCAGCAGCACCTGCTCGGTCGCGCCGACGGACGGGTAGGGCAGCCGGATCTTCGTGCCGCGCAGCCCCTTGGGCGCCTCCAGGTACTGGCCGTCGGCCCGCTTCTCGATCACCGCGCCGAACTGCCGCAGCACGTCGAAGTGGAAGTCGATGGGCCGGCCGCCGATGTCGCAGCCGCCGAGGCCGGGGATGAACGCGTGGCCCAGCCGGTGCAGCAGCGGGCCGCAGAACAGGATCGGAATGCGGCTGGAGCCCGCGTGGGCATCGATGTCAGCCACGTTCGCGCTCTCCACCCGGGTCGGGTCGAGCACCAGCTCGCCCGGCTCCTCACCCGGACGGACCGTCACCCCGTGCAGCTGCAGCAGACCGCGTACGACCCGCACGTCACGGATGTCCGGAACGTTGCGCAGCCGACTTGGCTCACTGCCCAGCAGAGCGGCGACCATGGCCTTGGGCACGAGGTTCTTCGCACCGCGGACACGGATCTCGCCCTCCAGCGGGGTGCCGCCATGGACAAGCAGGACATCGTCGTTGACGCTCATGTATCTCGCGTTCCGATGAGGTGGGCAGGGGGGTGGCCGGGCGCGGCCGATCACTTCGGTCAGGGCCGGGGAAGACAGAGTAATCGCCGTACACCCCCCTGAAGTAAGCCCGAGGACCGCCCAGCCACGTCATGGCTGTGTCACAACACGAACCGTCGCAGACCGGGCACATGGGGTCACCGCCTGGCCGTGCGCCCTCGGCGCTCCCGTGCCCCCGTGAGCTGCCCTCACTCCCGTAGCCGGATTGGCTCCCCACACCTGGGCAAGATGCGGGATCATGTCTGGCATGACCGAGGTGTCCTCGCTCACAGGGCGGCTGCTCGTGGCAACGCCCGCCCTGGCGGACCCGAACTTCGACCGCGCGGTGGTGCTCCTTCTCGACCACGACGAGGAGGGCTCCCTCGGTGTCGTCCTCAACCGTCCCACGCCCGTGGACGTCGGCGACATCCTCGAGGGCTGGGCGGATCTCGCCGGGGAGCCCGGCGTCGTCTTCCAGGGCGGCCCCGTGTCGCTGGACTCCGCGCTCGGCGTCGCCGTCATCCCGGGCGGCGCCTCCGGCGAGGCCGCTCCGCTGGGCTGGCGCCGGGTGCACGGCGCGATCGGACTCGTCGACCTGGAGGCCCCGCCGGAGCTGCTGGCCTCCGCCCTCGGATCGCTGCGGATCTTCGCCGGGTACGCCGGCTGGGGCCCCGGTCAGCTGGAGGACGAGCTGGTGGATGGGGCGTGGTACGTCGTCGAGTCGGAGCCCGGCGACGTGTCCTCCCCGTCCCCCGAGCGGCTCTGGCGCGAGGTGCTGCGCCGGCAGCGCAACGAGCTGGCGATGGTCGCCACATATCCGGACGACCCATCGCTCAACTGAACTCCGGACGCTTCAGTACCCTTGCCGTATGAGCACTCTCGAGCCCGAGCGCGGGACTGGTACGGGAACCCTCGTAGAGCCGACGCCGCAGGTGTCCCACGGCGACGGCGACCACGAGCGCTTCGCCCACTATGTCCAGAAGGACAAGATCATGGCGAGCGCCCTGGACGGGACGCCCGTCGTGGCGCTGTGCGGCAAGGTCTGGGTGCCCGGCCGCGACCCGAAGAAGTACCCGGTGTGCCCCCTGTGCAAGGAGATCTACGAGTCCATGGGTGCCGGCGGCGGCGACGACAAGGGCGGCAAGGGCGGCGGCAAGTAGTCGCCGGGAGAGCGGTTCAGACCTCAGTGGTCCAGACCTCTTGTGGGTGCCTGCGGTAGTCCCTAGGCTCCGTCCGTGGCGCAGGACGAGATCAAGAACGACGTGATTCCGGCGGCGCGCGCCGTCGCCGGTCCGGTGCGGGGCGCGTTCCTGTTCGACCAGGACACGACTCTGCGGGCCGCCCCCGGCACGGGCACCGCTGAACGCTGGCTGCGCGCCACGCTCGGCGCGGCCCTCGGTCTGCCGCTGCCGGCCGTCAGCCCGAGCGGGCCGCCGACTGCCGCGTCAGCCGCTGTGTCGGCCGCCGTGTCGTCCGCCCCGTCGGCCGTCGGTCGGGAGCCGGCGGCGAACTCGGTGCGGCTGCTCCTGGACGACACCCTGGAGCCCGAGGCCTATCGGCTCCGTGTGACCGACCGGAGCGTGGAGATCCGCGGCGGTGCCCCGGCCGGGGTCTTCTGGGGCGCGCAGACCCTGCGCCAGCTGCTCGGCCCGGACGCCTTCCGCCGCGCCCCCGTGCGACCGGGCGCCGCCCACGCGGTCCCGGCCCAGGTCATCGACGACGCGCCCCGCTTCCGCTGGCGCGGGCTGATGCTGGACGTGGCCCGGCACTTCATGCCGAAGGACGGCGTCCTGCGCTACCTGGACCTGATGGCCGCGCACAAACTCAACGTGCTCCACCTCCACTTGACGGACGACCAGGGCTGGCGGGTGGAGATCAAGCGGTACCCGAAACTGACCGAAACCGGCTCCTGGCGCTCGCGCACCAAGGTCGGCCACCGGGCCTCCCCGCTGTGGGAGGACAAACCGCACGGCGGCCACTACACCCAGGACGACATCCGCGAGATCGTCGCCTACGCCGCCGAGCGGCATATCAGCGTCGTCCCGGAGATAGACGTACCCGGGCACTCGCAGGCCGCCATCGCCGCGTATCCGGAACTCGGCAACACCGACGTCATCGACACCACCGCCCTCACTGTCTGGGACAACTGGGGGGTCAATCCGAACGTACTCGCCCCCACTGACAACACCCTGCGCTTCTACGAGGGCGTCTTCGAGGAACTGCTCGACCTGTTCCCGGCGAACGCCACGGGCTCCACGGGATTTTCGGAGTTCTTCCACATCGGCGGCGACGAGTGCCCCAAGGACCAGTGGCGCGCCTCGTCTGCGGCGCAGGCCCGCATCCGGGAACTCGGGCTGGCCGACGAGGACGAGTTGCAGGCGTGGTTCGTCGGCCACTTCGACAAGTGGCTTGCCGCGCGCGGGCGTCGGCTCATCGGCTGGGACGAGATCCTGGAAGGCGGGCTCGCGGACGGTGCCGCCGTGTCGTCCTGGCGCGGGTACGCGGGCGGGATCGCCGCCGCGCGGGCCGGCCACGACGTCGTCATGTGTCCCGAGCAGCAGGTGTACTTGGACCACCGGCAGGACGCGGGCGCCGACGAGCCGGTGCCCATCGGCTACGTACGGACCCTGGAGGACGTCTACCGGTTCGAGCCGGTGCCGCCCGGACTCGACGCGGACCACGCCCACCATGTGCTGGGCGCCCAGGCCAACGTGTGGACCGAGGTGATGGAGGACTCCGCACGCGTGGACTACCAGACCTTCCCCAGACTGGCCGCCTTCGCCGAGGTCGCCTGGAGCGCTCTGCCCGCGCCCTCGCAACGGGACTTCGCCGACTTCGAACGCCGGATGACCACCCACTACCGACGCCTGGACGCCCTGGGCGTCGCCTACCGCCCTCCCACCGGCCCGCACCCCTGGCAACGCCGTCCCGGCATCCTCGGCCGCCCGATCGACGGCCCGCCACCGGCCAGGTGACCCCCGATGGAGCCGGGCCGCGACTGTCGGGCGGGCCCGCGACTGATGGGCAGACCCTGACTGGTGGGGCGGGGCCCTCTGCTGGGCGGGGCTCCTTCCGGTGAGGCGGCCTTGGTAGGTGGGGCGAAGTCCTGATCGGTGGGCGGCGTCCCTGCCGGTGGGGCGGACTTGGCGGGGGAGCGGGTCCTGGTCGGTGGGCGGTGCCCCTGCCGGGGGGCAGCCCCGACGGGAGGCCTCCGGCCGGTGGGCGAGGCCCCGACCGGTGCGGCGGCGGCCCCCGACGGGTCGGGCGGCGCGGGGCGACCCGCGGCCCTTCCGGCTTCCCGCTCCCCGGTCCCTGCCGGTGGGGCCGCCCCCGACGGGGAGTCCCCGGCCGGTGGGCGAGACCCGACGGGTGCGGCGGGCTCCGACGGGTCGGGCGGCCTCGGCGGGTGGGGCGGCCCCGACGGGCCGGCCCGTCGGGGCCGCCCCGGGTTCCCGATCCCCCGGCTCCCCGATCCCCGCCCCTTCCGCGCCCCGCGCTTCTCGAACTGACAGCGGAAAAAAATCCGCAAGAGTCAGCGAAGGGTGGGAATTCGCCCGCAGCGGTGATGCCGTGTCAAAACGGACCATGTCCCCGATGAGGTGGGCGAATGCCTCCTGGCGGACCCGTGTCCTCGCCCCCTGCGAAGATGTGCCAGAGTTGCCACGTCCGCCCTGTCAGGTCGTACCGTACGGCCACACGGGTGGGACCAGTGGGGCAGCGGGAAGGGGCAAGCCGGTTTGACCACGCACGCACCGCAGGCGGCGCAGGCCGTCACGCTGCCCACGACGCTGGACGAGGCCGTGGCGGCACTCACCGCCATGCCCGCCGCCGTGCCCGTGGCCGGCGGCACCGACCTCATGGCCGCCGTCAACTCCGGGCAGCTCAGGCCGGCCGCGCTGGTCGGCCTCGGCCGGATCAGCGAGATCCGCGGCTGGCAGTACCAGGACGGCCACGCGCTGCTCGGCGCCGGCCTCACGCACGCGCGCATGGGGCGCCCCGACTTCGCCGCCCTGATCCCCGCGCTCGCCGCCGCCGCACGCGCCGCCGGCCCCCCGCACATCCGCAACGCCGGCACCCTGGGCGGCAACATCGCCTCCGCCGCCCCCACCGGGGACGCGCTGCCGGTGCTGGCCGCCCTGGAGGCGACCCTGATCATCGCGGGTCCGGGCGGAGCCCGCCGGGAGATCCCGGTGTCGCACCTGCTCGCCGGGGTGGAGATGCTCCGCGCGGGCGAGCTCATCGGCTACGTGCGCGTACCGCTGCTGCACGCCCCCCAGGTCTTCGTGAAGGCGACCGGCCGCACCGGCCCCGGCCGCGCCGTCGCGTCCGTGGCGCTGGTCCTGGACCCGGCCCGGCGCGGTGTGCGCTGCGCGGTCGGCGCCATAGCGCCCATGCCGCTCCGGCCCCTGGACGCCGAGCAGTGGGTGGCCCAGCTCATCGACTGGGACAACGACCGCGCGATCGTGCCCGAGGCGCTCAACGCCTTCGGCGAGTACGTCGCCGCGGCCTGCATCCCCGATCCGGTCCCGGCCCCGGACGGGTCCGTGCCGCAGCTTCCACCCGCCGTACTGCACCTGCGGCGCACCGTCGCCGCGCTGGCCCGACGAGCACTGGGGAGGGCGCTGTCGTGACCGACGACCAGCACGCGGAGGGCGCGCCCGGCAGCGGCGGCCGCTGGAACCCGCTGCCACAGGGCGACTACGACGACGGTGCCACCGCGTTCGTGAAGCTTCCCGAGGGCGGCATCGACGCCCTCCTGGCCGCCGACAGTCCGCTGGCCGCGCCCGGCCACGGCTATGTGCCGCCGCAGATAACGGTCACGCCCGCCTCGCCCGCGGCCACCGACCCGTCGGCCACCGGCGGCTGGGCCGTACCCGCCGAGGGCGCCCAGTGGCCCGACCCGAACGCGGTGCCGCAGGACGGCACCGGGGACGCGGGCGCGGACGACCGGTTCGCGTACCGCCCCCAGGCCACCCAGCAGTGGACCTTCCAGGACGACCACACCCAGGCACAGGGGCAGGCGCAGGCGCACTCCCAGGGGCGCTCCCAGGCGCAGCCCCCGTCCCCGGCGCCCGGGCACGACGTCACGGGGCAGTGGTCGATCCCGGTCGCCGGAGGCGACCTTCCGGACGAATCGGGCGAGTTCACTACGTCGTCCCTGGTCCAGCAGTGGGGCGGCACCCCTCCGCCCACCCTCCCGGGCGGCGCGGCCGCCCCCTGGGCGCCGGAGGCGATCGGGCAACCGTGGGCGCGCCCGCCGCAGGACCCCGCCGACGGTGCGTACGACGGCGGCGCGTACGACGGCGAGCCCGCCGCCCACCCGTATCCGGCCGAGCCCGCGACGACCGCCCAGCACCCCGAGGAACCGACGGCGCGTGACGAGCACCCGGAGCACCGCCGGCACCCCGAGTCCGAGCCCGAGCCGGAGTCCGGTGCCCCCGCCGCGACCCGGTCGGCCGCACGGGACGCCGAGGCCGTGCAGCCCGGCGCCGGACCTTCCCGACCTTCCGGACCTTCCGGGGCTCCCGGGGCCGATGAGTCGCCCGAGCATGTACGCGGGGCCGTCCAAGCGCCCGTAGAGCCCGCCGAGAGCGCCGCTGGGCGCCCCGCCGCCCAGGACCCGGCCGAGGAGTCCGCCGACCCCCGCCAGGCCGCCGAAGAGCCCGTCACGGCCTCCGACCCCACGGCCCCGGACGCCGACCCGGCCGACCCGGCCGACGCGCACCAGGAAGCCGCGGCCGCGGACGGCCCGCCGCCCGCGGCGCCGCAGGACGAGCATCCGCTCGCCTCCTACGTGCTGCGCGTCAACGGCGTGGACCGGCCCGTCACCGACGCGTGGATCGGCGAGTCGCTGCTGTACGTGCTGCGCGAGCGGCTCGGTCTCGCGGGCGCCAAGGACGGCTGCTCGCAGGGCGAGTGCGGCGCCTGCAACGTGCAGGTGGACGGCCGTCTCGTCGCCTCCTGCCTGGTGCCCGCGGTCACCGCGGCCGGCAGCGAGGTCCGTACGGTCGAGGGCCTGGCCGTCGACGGACAGCCGTCGGACGTGCAGCGGGCGCTCGCGCGCTGCGGCGCGGTGCAGTGCGGCTTCTGCGTGCCCGGCATGGCGATGACCGTGCACGACCTGTTGGAGGGCAACCCGGCCCCCACCGAACTGGAGACCCGTCAGGCCCTGTGCGGCAACCTGTGCCGCTGCTCGGGCTACAAGGGCGTCCTGCGGGCGGTCGAGGAGGTCGTCGCCGAGCGCGAGGCGCACGCCGCCGCGGAGCACGCCGCGGCCGACGGCGGTGAGACGGATGCCGGCGAGCCGCGTATCCCGCACCAGGCGGGCCCCGGCGCCGGCGGCATCCACCACTCGGCCTTCGGCGCACCGGCCCCGCACGGGCCCGACGAACCGCACGGTCACCCTGATCCGCACGGGCACCACCACGATCCCCACGGACATCACGACCCGCACGACCCCTACGGCCACGACGGAGGCCAGGCGTGAGCAACGAAGCCGCCACCGCTGCCGCCACGGAGACCGCCCCCGCGCCGGAGCCTCTGCCGCACGGAATCGGCTCCTCGCTGCCGCCCGCCGACGCCCGCGCCAAGACGGAGGGCACCTTCCCGTACGCGGCCGACCTGTGGGCCGAGGGCCTGCTGTGGGCGGCGGTCCTGCGCTCGCCGCACGCGCACGCGCGCATCGTGTCCATCGACACCACCCACGCGCGCGAGATGCCCGGCGTACGGGCCGTCGTCACCCACGAGGACGTCCCCGGCCGCCCGCTGTACGGCCGTGGCACGGCCGACCGTCCCGTCTTCGCGTCCGAAGTCGTACGCCACCACGGCGAGCCCATCGCCGCCGTCGCCGCCGACCACCCGGACACCGCGCGGATGGCCGCCGCCGCCGTCATCGTCGAGTACGAAGTACTCGACGCGGTGATCGACCCCGAGCAGGCGTTCGAGGCCGAGCCGCTGCACCCCGACGGCAACCTGGTCCGGCACATCCCGCTGCGCCACGGCGACCCGGAGGCGGCCGGTGACGTCGTCGTCGAGGGCCTGTACCGCATCGGCCGGCAGGACCCCGCGCCGATCGGCGCCGAGGCCGGCCTCGCCGTGCCCCGCCCGGACGGCGGCGTCGAGCTGTACCTCGGCTCCACCGATCCGCACGCCGACCGCGACGCGCTCGCCGCCTGCTACGGGCTGGAGCCGGAGCGCGTGAAGATCGTCGTCACCGGTGTGCCCGGCGCCACCGCCGACCGCGAGGACCAGGGCTTCCAGCTCCCGCTGGGCCTGCTGGCGCTGAAGACCGGCTGCCCGGTGAAGCTGACGGCGACCCGCGAGGAGTCCTTCCTGGGCCACGCCCACCGCCACCCGACCCTCCTGCGCTACCGCCACCACGCCGACGCCGAGGGCAAGCTGGTCAAGGTCGAGGCGCAGATCCTGCTGGACGCGGGCGCCTACGCCGACACCTCCGGCGACGCCCTGGCCGCCGCCGTGTCCTTCGCCTGCGGACCGTACGTCGTGCCGAACGCCTTCATCGAGGGCTGGGCCGTGCGCACCAACAACCCGCCCTCGGGCCACGTCCGCGGCGAGGGCGCCATGCAGGTGTGCGCCGCCTACGAGGCGCAGATGGACAAGCTGGCCAAGAAGCTCGGCGTCGACCCGGCGGAGCTGCGGCTGCGCAACGTGATGGCCACCGGAGACGTCCTGCCCACCGGCCAGACGGTGACCTGCCCGGCCCCGGTCGCCGAACTGCTCCAGGCCGTGGCGGACCACCCGCTGCCCCCGCTGCCCAAGGACACCCCCGAGGACGAGTGGCTGTTGCCCGGCGGCCCCGAGGGCGCGGGCGAGCCGGGCGCGGTGCGCCGGGGCGTGGGCTACGGCCTGGGCATGGTGCACATGCTCGGCGCGGAGGGCGCGGACGAGGTCTCCACGGCCACGGTGAAGGTCCAGAACGGCGTCGCTACGGTGCTGTGCGCTGCCGTCGAGACGGGCCAGGGCTTCACGACGCTCGCCCGGCAGATCGTCCAGGAGACGCTGGGCATCGACGAGGTGCACGTGGCCCCCGTCGACACCGACCAGCCCCCGGCCGGCGCGGGCTGCCGGGGCCGCCACACCTGGGTGTCCGGCGGCGCGGTGGAGCGCGCGGCGAAGATGGTCCGCACCCAGCTCCTCCAGCCCCTCGCGCACAAGTTCGGCATGTCGACCGAGCTGCTGCAGATCACCGACGGCAAGATCACGTCGTACGACGGCGTGCTGTCGACCACGGTCACCGAGGCCATGGACGGCAAGGAGCTGTGGGCGACGGCCCAGTGCCGCCCGCACCCCACGGAGCCGCTGGACGAGGCCGGCCAGGGCGACGCCTTCGTGGGCCTGGCCTTCTGCGCGATCCGCGCCGTGGTGGACGTGGACATCGAGCTGGGCTCGGTCCGCGTGGTGGAGCTCGCGGTGGCCCAGGACGTCGGCCGGGTCCTCAACCCCGAACAGCTGGTCTCCCGCATCGAGGCGGGCGTCACCCAGGGCGTGGGCATCGCGCTCACGGAGAACCTGCGCACCCCGCGCGGCCTGGTCCGCCATCCCGACCTGACGGGGTACGCCCTGCCGACGGCCCTGGACGCGCCCGACATCCAGATCGTGAAACTGGTCGAGGAGCGGGACGTCGTGGCCCCCTTCGGCGCGAAGGCGGTCAGCGCGGTCCCGGTGGTCACCTCCCCGGCGGCCGTCGCCTCCGCGGTTCGGGCCGCCACCGGCCGCCCGGTCAACCGCCTGCCGATCCGCCCGCAGGCGGCGGTCGTCACGGGCCAGTGAGCGGCTGAGCCCCGGCGTTCTCGCAGGCCGGGGGCTTTGTCAGTGGTGCGTCGTAGTGTTTTCGGCAGTCGGGCAGTCGGTACGACGGCTTCGGAGAACACGGGGGAACGATGAGCACGACCTGCACCGCGGTGACCGCCCTGGCCGAGGAGGCCGGGGATCCGAACCAGGGCCTGACCCTGCGCCTGCCCGCCCGCCTCCTGGACGAGGAGTTCGGCCGGGGCCGCGTCGTCCGCTTCGAGGACGTCGACTTCCCGGCCACGCTCACCCACGAGCCGACCCGCCGCTTCCTGCGCGAGACGGGCCTGCCCGAGGACGGCATCCTCTTCGAGCTGGACACCGACATCCCCCTGCGCACCCTCGCCGAGTACTACGCCGACGAGCACCCGGGCGCTTACCGGCGTGCCGAACTTCCGTCCCACGTCGACCGCTTGATACGCCTCGGCCACTTCGCCGAGGGCGACAGCCTGGTGGTCGACGGAGCCACGGGCGAGGTGTGGAACTGGAGCGCGGCCGAGGCCACGCTCCACCCCTTCGACGAGGACGTCTCCACCCTCGCCTTCAGCCTCTGGCTGCTGCACCGCACGCTGGGAGGCCGTGGCGGGAATTGAACCCGCGTACCTCGCTTTGCAGGTTTGTCGTCGCTGGTCAGAGCGCCATCCGGATGCGGCTCCGTAAGGCTGTGTACGGCGATGAACGAGACGGAAACTGAGACGGACGCTGTCTCCTCGCGTCAGCCGCGATGACCTTACGTCCTGCGCGATTGATACGCGAAGCGTGATGTGGCTCCTGATCATCCAACGAGGCCGACGAGCGTCTGACAGGCTCTCAGGGTTAACCGCGGATGTTGCTCAAGCCTGGGGTCGCTGCCCCAGGTCTGCCCCGGGCGCGGTGGCGCGCTGCAGCTTGCAGGCGAACGTAGCGGGCTGGATTCACAGGCGCACGATGACCAGGGCGGTGTCGTCGGTGGCGTCACCGGGTGGGAGTAGGTCGTTGAGCACGGCGTCGGCGAGGGGTTCGGGGTCCTCTGCCTGGTGGCGAACCAGGGAGTCGGCGAGCCGGGCGAGGCCGGTGTCGATGTCTTCGCCGCGGCGTTCGATCAGGCCGTCTGTGTAGAGCACGACAACGGCGCCCTCGTGGAAGTCCGCTGCAGCCTGGATCCGGGGGGCGTGTTCGGGACGGGCGGCCAGTGGCGGGTCGGTGGCCTGGTCCAGGAACTCGACGGTCCCGTCCTTCTGCAGGAGCGCGGGTGGGGGGTGGCCCGCGCTGCTGTAGGTGATGGTGCGGGTCTTCCAGTCGATGAATGCCGTGGCCACGGTGGTGTTCTCGGCGCCGTCGACGGTGCGGGCGTACAACCCGAGGACCTCCAGGGCGCGGGCGGGGCCTTCGGCGACGAGGGAGGCGGCGGTGAGGGCGCTGCGCAGTTGTCCCATGACGCCGGCTGCGGGCAGGCCGTGGCCGACGACGTCGCCGACCGCGACGGTGATGCGGTCGCCGGGCAGGTCGACCAGGTCGTACCAGTCGCCGGCCACATGCAGCGCTTCGGAGGCGGGCCGGTAGCGTACGGCCGCCGGGTGCCGGCCGACCGGGCGAGGAGCGGGCAGCATGGCTTCTTGCAAGGTCAGCGCGACTTCACGGGCGCGGATGAGCTCGGTGACGTCCTCCGCCCGGTGCAGCAACAGCGTTACCCGTTCGTCAGATCCGAACACGGGGATGTTGGTCATGTTGAAGTACCGCTCGTGCCGCACTCCGGGCAGATCGGGGTCCTCCACGTCGTAGCGCTGCAACGCCACGATGCTGCGCTCACCGGTGCACGCTGCCCGGCGTAGTGATGCCAGAACTCTGAGCAGGAGAGGCTCGGAGGGGTCTTTTTCGGGGTAGTCCTCGGGCACGAAGCGACCGACCACCTGCTCGCGGGGGAGGCCCCGGAGGCGCAAGAACTCCGCGTTGGCGTCCGCGTAGATCAGCTGCGGGGTCACCAGCGCCACCGCCCCGGGAAGGGCCTGGAACACCGCCGCGTAGTCGACCGCCGGTACCTTCATGACTTCCCTGCCTTGCCCCGCAGCTCTGTCTCTCTTCACGATACGAGCGGGGACTCACAGCTCGCCTCATGATGTTGTAGGTCCAAGGGCGGCTACACACGAACCGTGATCGATTGGCGTGCCCGGGGATCCTCGCCGACGACCTAGCCGGGGTGTGCGCCGCGGTCTGAGCGTCGAACGACCTTCGGCACGGCTGCAGGGCTCAGGCGATGCTGGACTCGCCGACCGCCACGGACACAGTGAGCCCGGCCGTCAGCAGGCCGAGAAGCGCTCCTCCACCTCCTTCATTGAGCCCCGCTGTGCGGGCCATCGGCACGGGCTGTAGTTGCTCCCGACCGCCCTCGGATGGCGCGGATACGCCCCGACTCTGGCCGTCCAGCAGATTTACAGTGTGCTCCGCCCCCGCACTGCGACCTGCGCTTTCCCTGGCAGCCGGCACCGCCGGGAGACGCCTGGGGGAGATCGAATCGGTGGACGGCGACCGCTGCTTACAAGTTCGCTCGCTGGGTCAGGCGACATCCCGGAATGGGCCCTCGTGGCTGGCCGGCATTCCAGCCGAGGCCGTCGTTGTCCGCCCTGGTCCGGCGTCGTTGATGTCGGCTGGTGATGGCAGCCGGACTCTCTGCCGACAGCGGCGGACCCTGCAGGTCACTCAAGCGGCACGGGAGCGACGGGGAGCTGTTCCTTGTACGGCCACGTGAACGTTCGGTCCGGTTCGAGGTGAGCCTCTCCCCAGTGAATGGCATGGATGCCGTTCTCCGGATCGGCCGTGAAGAAGACGCAGATCAGCTTCGTAGAAGCTCCCAACTCCTCGAACGCTTCGTACAGCCCCAGGTACTCCTCCGTCGCCAGGCCGTCATCGAGGTCGAACAGCCCCTCTGGCGGCTGGGGCCCATGCGCCCGGAACAGTCGATGCCGGGTGGGCGACGCGTTCGAAGGCAACCGGGCACGATCAAGCGGCCTCGGCTTGTCTGCGTACCTGAAGGGGAAGAGTGCGTGATCGTGGATCACTGCGTACTCGTACCCGCGCACGTCTCGTACGGACTCCCCAAGCTCCCGCGCCGTCTGCGCCAGGTACTCGCGCACCAATCCTGAGAGGGCGACACCGTAGGGGCTCCGCTTCCTCAGCCCTACCGCAAGGTGTGCGGCATGAGCCTTCGCGTGCGCGTTGGCCAGTTGCATCGGCACGGCTGCCGCCAGCGCGCCGGCATGCCGCCCGAATGGAGCACATCGTCGGCGTCAGCATTGCCTTCCGTGATGCTGAGGGGACGCACTGGCAGCGCACGCGAGACGGGTCCCTCCGCGAGGTCGACACAGGTGATGTGAGTCAGCGGACGGGAGTTGCTGACGGTGGCGGTTTCGTTCAACCCCAGGAATTGGAGGATGTGGATCTCCCACGTCTCCAGGCCTGAGTCGATCGCCAGGTGCCCAACCAGACGACGACTCCTGGTGAGCGGAGCCCGGACCGGTATAGGCAGGGACTTGCTGTCGACTGAGACGGAAACTGAGACGGACGAGCAAAGGGGCGGCACCCCATCAAGGGTGCCGCCCCTTCGTTTTGCCTGTTCAAGGCAACAGAGGCCGTGGCGGGAATTGAACCCGCGTACCTCGCTTTGCAGGCGAGTCCCTGGGCCACTCGGGCACACGGCCGTGTCGGGAACCGCTGGGCGGTCCGTTCCGAACTCGGTGCGTCGACCGTAGGCCGTGGTGAAGGGGCGACTCAAGGAAACCGCGGGGGCTGCAACGCGACTGCCATACGCCGTTCACAAAGAACGTTCGTGGAGAAGGGGGAGGACGAGTGGAGGTCGTACGACCAAGGTCCCGGTCCGGGGGCGACTCCCGACAGGGGCAAGAAGCGGCTGTGGACCTTACCCTGACGACCATGACCGCCCTGGAACCACGCGACACCGGCGTCGCCGGCACCTCCGACCAGCCCGGCAGATCCCGCCCGCGGGAGGCACCGGCCCCCGCCCCCGCGGCGGCCGAAGAGGCCACCGACACCGTGCTCGGCCGGGCCTACCGATCGCTCAGCGTCGGGATCGTCTCCGTCGTGCTGCTGATCGCCTTCGAGGCGACCGCCGTGGGCACGGCGATGCCGGTCGCGGCCCGGGAGTTGCACGGGCTGTCGCTGTACGCCTTCGCGTTCTCGGGGTTCTTCACGACGAGTCTGTTCGGGATGGTGCTCGCCGGGCAGTGGTCGGACCGGCGCGGTCCGCTGGGTGCGCTGACCGCGGGGATCGGCGCCTTCGCGGCGGGGCTGCTGCTGGCCGGGACGGCCGCGACGATGTGGGTGTTCATCGCGGGACGGGCCGTGCAGGGGTTCGGCGGCGGGCTGGTGATCGTCGCCCTGTACGTCGTCGTGGGGCGGGCCTATCCGGAGCGGCTGCGTCCGGCAATCATGGCGGCGTTCGCGGCGGCCTGGGTGGTCCCGTCGATCGTCGGCCCGCTCGCCTCGGGCGCGGTGACCGAGCACCTGGGATGGCGCTGGGTGTTCATCGGCATCCCGGTGCTGGTCGTGTTCCCGCTGGCGATGGCGCTGCCCCAGATACGGCGGCGGGCGTCGGGCCCGGTGGGGGAGGGCACCGACGAGGAGACCGAGCAGTCCTTCGACCTGCGGCGCATCCGGCTCGCCCTCGGTATCTCGTTCGGCGCCGGGCTGCTCCAGTACGCGGCGCAGGACCTGCGCTGGATATCGCTGATACCGGGAGCGGCGGGGGCCGCGCTGCTGGTGCCGGCCGTGCGCGGGCTGCTGCCGCGCGGCACCTACCGGGCGGCGCGCGGGCTGCCGTCCGTGGTGCTGCTGCGCGGGGTCGCGGCAGGCTCCTTCATCGCCGCCGAGTCCTTCGTCCCGCTGATGCTCGTCACCCAGCGGGGGCTCTCCCCGACGCTGGCCGGCTTCTCGCTGGCGGCGGGCGGCGGGACCTGGGCGCTCGGCTCCTGGGTGCAGTCGCGGCCCAGGATGGCGCCGTACCGGGAGCGGCTGATGACACTCGGGATGGTGCTGGTGGCGGCGGCCATCGCCACCGCGCCCAGCGTGCTGATCCACTCCGTGCCGGTCTGGACGGTCGCCGTCGCCTGGGGCTTCGGCTGCTTCGGCATGGGCCTGGTCATCGCCTCCACCAGCGTGCTGCTGCTGCGGCTGTCCGCCCCCGAGGAGGCCGGCACCAACTCCGCGGCCCTGCAGATCTCCGACGCCCTGTCCAACGTCCTGCTGCTCGCGGTGGGGGGTGCCGCGTTCGCCGCGCTGGGCGGCGGCACGGTGGCCCACACGACCGCCACGGCGACCGGTTCCACCGCCCACCCGGCCGCCTTCGCGGCGGTGTTCCTGCCGATGGCCGGGGTGGCGTTGGTGGGGGTTTGGGTGGCCAGGCGGGTGCGGGGCGAAACGCGGTGACACCTCGTGGTGCCACGTAGTACCACGTAGTACCGTCGAGGTATGGCTGGACTGAACCTCCGCTTCACGGACGAGGAACTCGAGGCGCTGCGCGAGCGGGCGGCGGCCGAGGGCAGGAGCATGCAGGCGTTCGCGCACGACGCGGTGATCGCTGCCGTGAACGAGCGCTCCCGGCTGTTCAACGAGGCGGCCGAGCACGTGCTCAAGGCCAGCGCCGAGCTCAACCGGAGACTGGCCTGATGTACTACCTCACCCTTCCCGAGCTGCTGAACCTCGCCAAGCGGCTCGGGGCGGACGAGGTGCGCGACTACGGTCTGCTGGACTCGGCGCTGGCGCGTCCACAGTCGAGCGTGTTCGGGCAGGACGCCTACCCGGACGTCTGGCAGAAGGCCGCCGCCCTGATGGAGTCCCTGGCGCGCAACCGCGGACTCGTGGACGGGAACAAGCGCATCGCCTGGTACGCGACCTGGGTCTTACTGCACCTCAACGGGCATCCGCTGGACGCGGACTTCGACGTGGACGAGGCCGAGCGCTTCGTGCTCGATGTCTGCCAGGGCGCCCTCGATGTACCCAAGATCGCCGCGCAGTTGCCGCGTTTTGCCCGATGATCTGTGACGCGTGTCGCAACCGGGGTCGGCGGGGTGTCGTCGGCCCGGGTGACGGGTGAGCACACCGGTAGGGTGGCTCGGTCGTCATCCGTAGCCGAGCCCCCAGCACAACGAACCGGAGACCGTGACTACTACCGCCGCCAGCTCGTCGCACTCGCACCATCTCTCGCCCGCCTTCCCCGGACGCGCGCCCTGGGGCACCGCCAGCAAACTGCGTGCCTGGCAGCAGGGGGCGATGGAGAAGTACATCCAGGAGCAGCCGCGCGACTTCCTCGCGGTCGCCACCCCCGGCGCCGGCAAGACGACCTTCGCGCTGACGCTCGCCTCATGGCTGCTGCACCACCACGTCGTCCAGCAGGTGACCGTGGTCGCGCCCACCGAGCACCTGAAGAAGCAGTGGGCCGAGGCGGCGGCGCGCATAGGCATCAAGCTGGACCCCGAGTACAGCGCGGGCCCGCTCGGCAGGGAGTACCACGGCGTCGCCGTGACGTACGCGGGCGTCGGCGTGCGCCCCATGCTGCACCGCAACCGCGTCGAGCAGCGCAAGACCCTCGTCATCCTCGACGAGATCCACCACGCCGGTGACTCCAAGTCGTGGGGCGAGGCCTGTCTGGAGGCGTTCGAGCCGGCGACCCGCCGCCTCGCCCTCACCGGCACGCCGTTCCGCTCCGACACCAACCCCATCCCGTTCGTGACGTACGAGGAGGGCCAGGACGGCATCCGGCGCTCGGCCGCCGACTACACCTACGGCTACGGCTCCGCGCTCTCCGACGGCGTCGTGCGGCCCGTCATCTTCCTCTCCTACAGCGGCAACATGCGCTGGCGCACGAAGGCCGGCGACGAGATCGAGGCCAGGCTGGGCGAGCCGATGACCAAGGACGCGGTCAGCCAGGCCTGGCGCACCGCGCTCGACCCGCGCGGCGAGTGGATGCCGGCCGTGCTGCGCGCCGCCGACCAGCGGCTGACCGAGGTCCGCAAGGCCATCCCGGACGCCGGTGCCCTCGTCATCGCCTCCGACCAGGACTCCGCGCGCGCCTACGCCAAGCTGATCCGCGAGATCACGGGCAGTGGCGCGACGGTCGTCCTCTCCGACGACGCGGGCGCCTCGAAGAAGATCGACGAGTTCAGCGACGGCGACGACCGCTGGATGGTCGCGGTCCGCATGGTGTCCGAGGGTGTCGACGTGCCCCGCCTCGCGGTCGGCGTCTACGCCACGACGATCTCCACCCCGCTGTTCTTCGCCCAGGCAGTCGGCCGTTTCGTACGGTCCCGGCGGCGCGGCGAGACCGCCTCCGTCTTCCTGCCGACCATCCCGGACCTGCTCACCTTCGCCAACGAGATGGAGGTCGAGCGCGACCACGCCCTCGACAAGCCGAAGAAGGAGGGCGAGGAGGACCCGTACGCCGAGTCCGAGAAGGAGATGGAGGAGGCGAACCGGGAGCAGGACGAGGACACCGGCGAGCAGGACATGCTGCCGTTCGAGGCACTGGAGTCCGACGCCGTCTTCGACCGGGTCCTCTACGACGGCGCCGAGTTCGGCATGCAGGCCCACCCGGGCAGCGAGGAGGAGCAGGACTACCTCGGCATCCCCGGCCTGCTGGAGCCCGAGCAGGTGCAGCTGCTGCTGCAGAAGCGGCAGGCGCGGCAGATCGCGCACAGCCGCAGGAAGCCGGACAGCGAGGCCGATCTGCTCGAACTGCCCGCCGACCGGCGGCCGGTGGTGACCCACAAGGAGCTGATGGAGCTGCGCCGGGAGCTCAACACCCTGGTCGGCGCCTACGTCCACCAGAGCGGCAAACCGCACGGCGTGATCCACACCGAGCTGCGCCGGGTGTGCGGCGGCCCGCCGAGCGCCGAGGCGACGGCGGGACAGCTGCGCCAGCGGATCGCCAAGGTGCGGGAGTGGGCCACGCGCATGCGCTGATGCCGCGCGCCACGGCCCGGGACTGCGCGCGTATCCGGACGAATGCAGGCAGGCCGGATCTGCCCTTGCCCGGATTCTGGACGGAGGCTTCCGCTCAGCGAACCGGCTTCGCTACTGTCCCGCTACGCACACGCCCCGTGGCAGAGCCGCCGCGGAGCGCAGCCGTGAAGCGACTTACGTCCGGGACGGCCCGGACCGCCGGCCGATCGGCGGCCTCTGTTGCGCGTCACTGACGGGACTCGGTGACGTACCCGCCGCGATGAGCGCCGCCGACCTCACCACTTAAGGAGTGGGCGTCGTGACCGCGGAGACCTCTCAGACGCTCGACCGGGGACTGAAGGTCCTCAAACTGCTGGCCGACACGGACCACGGACTGACCGTCACCGAACTGTCCCAGAAACTGGGTGTGAACCGCACCGTCGTCTACCGGCTCCTCGCCACTCTGGAACAGCACGCGCTCGTCCGCCGTGACCTGGGCGGACGGGCCCGGGTCGGGCTCGGGGTGCTGCGTCTGGGCCGGCAGGTGCACCCGCTGGTGCGCGAGGCGGCGCTGCCGGCGCTGCGGTCGCTGGCCGAGGACATAGGGGCGACGGCGCACCTGACGCTGGTGGACGGGTCGGAGGCGCTGGCGGTCGCCGTCGTCGAGCCCTCGTGGACGGACTACCACGTGGCCTACCGGGCCGGGTTCCGGCACTCCCTGGACCGGGGTGCCGCGGGCAAGGCGATACTCGAGGCCCGCCGCCAGCCGATGGCCGACCCCGGCTACACCCTCACCCACGGCGAACTGGAGGCGGGCGCCTGCGGCGCGGCGGCCCCCCTGCTCGGCGTGACCGGCCTCGAGGGCAGCGTCGGCGTGGTCATGCTGGCCGACTCCGTGCCCGAGAGGGTGGGCCCGAGGGTCGTGGACGCGGCCCGCGAGGTCGCGGAGGCGTTGCGCTGAGGCGGCGGGGGCGTCGCGATGAGGTCGCGGGGGCATTGCGCTGAGGCGGCGGGGGCGTCGCGCCGAGGTCGCGGAGGCGTTGCGCCGAGCCGCAGGGGCCCGGGCGGAGGGTGACCGCCGCCCGGCCGGATGTCGTCGTCGCGTTAGATTGATCCCGTGCTCTCTCGCCTCTCGCGCCCCAAGGCCCTCGCCCTCTGTGCGCTGCCCGTCGTGGCCCTGATCGCCACGGCCGTGGCGGCGCCGCTGCCGTTCTCGGTGGCACAGCCCGGCTCGACGGCCAATGTGCTCGGCACGTTCAAGGGCAGCCAGGTGATCACGATCTCCGGTACACCGGTGCGGAGCACGAGCGGGCAGCTGCGGATGACGACCATCGAGGCGACCGGCCCGGACGCCCGCGTCACGCTCGGCGACGTGATCGACGGCTGGTTCGACACCGGCCGGGCGGTCATGCCGCGCGACGCGGTCTACCCGAGCGGTGACACCGTCCAGCAGATCGAGCGGCACAACGCCGAGCAGATGAAGCAGTCCCAGGACGCGGCGACCCAGGCCGCACTGAAGTACCTGGGCCTCAGCGGCGACAAGAACATCAAGGTCTCGCTGAAACTGGCCGACATCGGCGGCCCCAGCGCGGGTCTGCTGTTCTCCCTCGGCATCATCGACAAGATCCACGGAGACGCCACCGGCGGCGACCTCTCGGGCGGCCGCACGATCGCCGGCACGGGCACGATCAGCCCGGACGGCACGGTGGGCGCGGTCGGCGGCGTGTCCCTCAAGACCCAGGCCGCGCGCCGGGACGGCGCCACGGTCTTCCTGGTCCCGAAGGCCGAGTGCACCGACGCCCGCGCGGAGCTGCCGAAGGGCCTGCGCCTGATCCCGGTGACCACCCTCAAGGGCGCGGTCGGCGCCCTGACCGCCCTGCGCACGGGCAAGGGCTCGGTCCCGAGCTGTTAAACGAGCGAGCTGACAGAACGAGCCGGAGACCACCCCGCAACGGCCCCGCGACGCCCTCTACCCGTTCCTCTCCCGGTCCTCCGCCGCCTGCTCCACCAGAGGGATGATCCGCAGCGGCACGGGGTTCTCCATCACGATGGCCGTGGAGGCGCGGACGATGCCCTCGATGGCGACCACGCGGTCGATCACGCGCTGGAGGTCGGCGTTGGAGCGGGCCACCAGCCGGCACAGCATGTCGCCGGTGCCGGTGGTGGTGTGCAGTTCCAGGACCTCGGGCACCGTCGCCAGGTGGGCCCGTACGTCCGCGCCCTGCCCCTGGCGGATCTGCAGCGTCGCGAACGCCGTCACCGGATAGCCGAGCGCCGCCGGATCCACCTCCGGGCCGAAGCCACGTATGACGCCGTGGGACTGGAGGCGGTCCATACGCGCCTGCACCGTCCCCCGGGCGACCCCCAGGCGCCGGGACATCTCCAGGACGCCGATGCGCGGCTCGCGCGCCAGCAGCGCGATGATGCGGCCGTCCAGACGATCGATCGCCACAGCCCCGCCTCCAGGGTCGCCTCACGGTGGTCATCCTGTACAGAAAGCCCGCCGACACCGGTCGTTCACCGAGCATATTGCCCAGTGAATACGCGAACTATTGCGCACCTTGCGAGACCAGGTGACGCTTCCGCTATGACGCAGACCACACAGCACACTCCCGACGCGACCGCGCGGCAGGCCGACCCCTTCCCGGTCAAGGGAATGGACGCGGTCGTCTTCGCCGTGGGCAACGCCAAGCAGGCGGCGCACTACTACTCCACCGCCTTCGGCATGAAGCTGGTCGCCTACTCCGGACCGGAGAACGGCAGCCGCGAGACCGCTGCTTACGTCCTGGAGAGCGGCTCCGCCCGCTTCGTGTTCACCTCGGTGATCAAGCCCGCCACCGACTGGGGCCGCTTCCTCGCCCAGCACGTGGCCGAGCACGGCGACGGCGTCATCGACCTCGCCATCGAGGTCCCGGACGCGCGTGCCGCGTACGAGTACGCGATCGGGCACGGCGCCCGCCCGGTCGCCGAGCCCTACGAGGTCAAGGACGAGCACGGCACCGTCGTCCTCGCCGCGATCGCCACCTACGGCGAGACCCGTCACACCCTCGTCGAGCGGACGGGCTACGACGGCCCGTACCTCCCCGGTTACGTGGCCGCGAAGCCCCTCGTCGAGCCGCCCGCCCAGCGCACCTTCCAGGCGATCGACCACTGCGTCGGCAACGTCGAACTCGGCCGGATGAACGAGTGGGTCGAGTTCTACAACAAGGTCATGGGCTTCACGAACATGAAGGAGTTCGTGGGCGACGACATCGCCACCGAGTACAGCGCGCTGATGTCGAAGGTCGTGGCCGACGGCACCCTCAAGGTCAAGTTCCCGATCAACGAGCCCGCGATCGCCAAGAAGAAGTCCCAGATCGACGAGTACCTGGAGTTCTACGGCGGCGCCGGCGTCCAGCACATCGCGCTGAACACCAACGACATCGTGCAGACGGTACGGACGATGCGCGCGGCCGGCGTCGAGTTCCTCAACACCCCCGACTCCTACTACGACACCCTCGGCGAGTGGGTCGGCGACACCCGCGTGCCCATCGACACCCTGCGCGAGCTGAAGATCCTCGCCGACCGCGACGAGGACGGCTACCTGCTGCAGATCTTCACCAAGCCGGTCCAGGACCGCCCGACCGTCTTCTTCGAACTCATCGAGCGGCACGGCTCGATGGGCTTCGGCAAGGGCAACTTCAAGGCCCTGTTCGAGGCGATCGAGCGCGAGCAGGAGCGCCGCGGCAATCTGTGAGGCGAGGGCGCCGAGGCGGACGTAGGCTCACGTCATGGCCAGGATCAACGACGTGGGCGGCACGGTCGGCTTCGGCGCCATCGACACCACCGACGACCCCGAGCCCTTCCACGCGGACTGGGAGGCGAGGGTCGCCGGCCTCCTGCTCGCCCTGCGCGCGGAGGGGCTCTTCCAGCTCAACGAGTTCCGGGACGCCATCGAGTCGATCCCGCCCGCCCGGTACCTGACCACCTCCTACTACGAGCGGTGGTTCACGGCCATCTGCTCCCTGCTGGAGCGCAAGGGCGTCCTCGCACCGGGTGAACTCGACGAGCGGGAACCCGGCGGCCGCGGCGAGACGGAGGCCGCGGATGCCTGACCGCTTCGCCGCCGGCACCCGGGTCCGCACCTTCCCGTACGACCCGCCGCACCACACCCGCCTGCCGCGTTACGCCCGCGGCAAGCCGGGTGTCGTCGTCGAGCCGGAGGAGCGGGCACCCCTGGCCGACCTCAGTGCACAGGGCCGCGCGGACGCGCCCGTCGAACAGGTCTACGCCGTGCGCTTCGCCGCCCGGGACCTGTGGGGCGAGGGCGATCACCACGTCGTACTGGACCTGTGGGAGAGCTATCTGGAGGAGGTGCCCGATGAGCGGTGACCACTCCGACGCGGCGATCGCCCGCCGGGTGCGGCGGCTGGAGACCCTGCTCGAGGAGAAGGGGGTGCTCACCGGCGCGCGGCTGGACGAGATCATCGACGCCTTCGTCACCGGCGCGACCCCGGCGAACGGCGCCCGCGTGGTGGCCCGCGCCTGGACCGACCCGGCCTACAAGGCTCGGCTGCTCTCCGACGGAACGGCCGCGGTCCGCGAACTCGGCTACATGAAGGGCGGCTACGAGCGGCTGAGGGTGGTGGAGAACACCGAGAACGCCCACAACGTCATCGTCTGCACGCTCTGCTCCTGCTACCCGCTGTTCCTGCTCGGCCCGTCCCCCAGCTGGTACAAGTCCGAGGCCTACCGCTCCCGGGTGGTCAGGGACCCGCGCGCCGTCCTCGCCGAGTTCGGCCTGCACCTGCCCGCCGACACCCGGATCACCGTATGGGACTCCAGCGCGGAGACGCGCTACATGGTGCTGCCGAGACGGCCCGCGGACACCGAAGGGCTGAGCGAGGAACAGCTGGCCGCGCTGGTCACCCGCAACGCCCTCATCGGGACCGCCGCGCTCTGAACTCGGCCGGCGGACCGGAGGGAGAGGGCCGACGGGGTTCACAGGGATGGCCCATGGTGCGACGCTGTGATCATGAGCCGTATCCAAGCCGCACCCGACGAGGCCCAGGGCAACCTCACCGACCGGCTCCTTTCGGGCCTGCCGGCCGAGGCGGTCCTCACCGACGCCGACGTCACGGCCTCCTACGCCAACGACATGGCGAGCTTCTGCCCGTCGGGCGTCCCGGCCGTCGTCGTCCTGCCGCGCACGGTGGAGCAGGTCCAGCACGTCATGCGGATCGCCACCGAACTGCGCGTCCCGGTCGTCCCGCAGGGCGCCCGCTCCGGCCTGTCCGGCGCGGCCAACGCCTCCGACGGCTGCATCATCATGTCCCTGACCAAGATGGACCGCATCCTGGAGATCAACCCGGTCGACCGGATCGCGGTCGTGGAGCCGGGTGTCGTCAACGCCGCGCTCTCCCGCGCGGTGAACGAGCACGGCCTGTACTACCCGCCGGACCCCTCCAGCTGGGAGATGTGCACCATCGGCGGCAACATCGGCACCGGCTCCGGCGGCCTGTGCTGCGTGAAGTACGGCGTCACCGCCGAGTACGTCCTCGGCCTGGACGTGGTGCTGGCCGACGGGCGCCTGATGTCCACCGGCCGCCGCACCGCCAAGGGCGTCGCCGGATACGACCTCACCCGGCTCTTCGTCGGCTCCGAGGGCTCGCTCGGCATCGTCGTACGGGCCGTGCTGGCGCTCAAGCCGCAGCCGCCGCAGCAACTGGTGCTCGCCGCCGAGTTCTCCTCCGCGGCCGCCGCCTGCGACGCGGTGTGCCGGATCATGACGGGCGGCCATGTGCCGTCGCTGCTGGAGCTCATGGACCGTACGACGGTGAAGGCCGTCAACGACCTCGCGCACATGGGCCTGCCGGAGACCACCGAGGCCCTGCTGCTCGCCGCCTTCGACACCTCCGACCCGGCCGCCGACCTCGCCGCCGTCGGCGCGCTGTGCGAGGCGGCCGGCGCCACCCAGGTCGTCCCCGCCGAGGACGCCGCCGAGTCCGAGATGCTGCTCCAGGCCCGGCGGCTGTCCCTGACCGCGCTGGAGGCGGTCAAGGGCACCACGATGATCGACGACGTGTGCGTGCCGCGCTCCCGGCTCGGCGAGATGCTCGACGGAATCGAGCAGATCGCCGAGAAGTACCAGCTCACCATCGGGGTCTGCGCACACGCCGGCGACGGCAACACCCACCCGACCGTCTGCTTCGACGCCCAGGACCCCGACGAGTCCCGGCGCGCCCGCGAGTCCTTCGACGAGATCATGGCCCTGGGCCTCCGGCTCGGCGGCACGATCACCGGCGAGCACGGAGTGGGCGTACTGAAGAAGGAGTGGCTGGCGCGCGAGATCGGCCCGGTGGGCGTCGAGATGCAGCGGGGGATCAAACAGGTCTTCGATCCGCTGGGCATCCTCAACCCCGGCAAGCTGTTCTGACCCGCGCGCACCCGCGTACCCGCGCACCCGCGCCGTCGCGTCCGCTGCGCCGCCCGGGCCCCCGCGCTCACCGGGCGAGCAGTTCGGCCAGACCGTCGTCCAGGCCGAGCTGCTCCCCCTCGCTGCCCGGCGGCACCACGCGCAGCGTGCGCTCCAGCCACGCCGAGACCTGCGCGGCCGGCGCCTCCAGCAGGGCCTCGCCGCCCGGTGACCGCAGCGCCATCAGGACGACGCTGCGGCCGTCCGACTTCGACGGCCACACCCGTACGTCACCGTTGCCGCACGGCCGGAACACCCCCTCCACGAGCAGCTCGCGGGCGAACGTCCAGTGCACGGGGTGCGCGGAGTCGACATGGAAGTCGAGGTGCACGGCGTACGGGTCGTCGGTGCGGTATCCGAGCCGGGCCGGAACGGGGATCCCCCGCTCGGGCGACAGCACCAGCCTCAGCTCCAGCTCGCGTTCCACCACGGTGCGCTTCATCCTCCGTCGGTCCTCTCCACTCGTCACGGGTACGGATACGGATCCGGAGCGGACCCGCACGAGTGGAGAGGCGGGTGGACGCCGGGCATTACGCGGATCGACCGAACTTTTTTCCGTTCGGGGCTTCGGGCTTGTGAAGTACATGTACGAGGTTGCCCGGAAAGGAGTCGGTCCGGCGGGACTGGCGGTGGCGGGTGCGCCGGTCTGATAGATGTGGAGGCCCCCGATACCACCCCCGAGCAGATACGGGACGACGGACATGAGCGCCCCAACCCCGGCACCAGGTGACGACAGGCCCCGCGAGGGGTACTACCCGGACCCGTCCATCCCCGGATACGTCCGGTACTGGAACGGTGCCGCCTGGGTACCGGGCACCAGCCGTCCGGCACCGGCCGACGGCGAGCCGCTCAGCCCGCCGCCCGGGGTGAGCCCCGCGCCCGCACCCGCGGGCGCCGCCACTCCGGCGGTCGAGGAGACGGGCCCGCACTTCTTCGACGAGGACCCCGCGGACGCGCCGGGCCCGGCAGGGGCGCAGGGCGTCCGTGCCGAGCCGGCCTCGGCGTGGGGCGCCGACCGAGGGCAGCAGTCCGGATTCGGCGGCGACCAGGACCGCCGCGTCTCCTGGGGCACCCCGGCGCCGGCCGACCCCCGCGTGGCCCACACGCCCGAGCCGACCGTCCGGCCCTCTGACGAGCGGGCCGCGGAGGCAGGCCAGGGCCAGGGCCAGGGGCAGGGGCGAGGACCCGGCCAGGCCGAGGCGGGCAACACGTTCGTGTTCCGCCGTCCGACGGCGGCGGACGGCGGAGCCGGGACGCCGGGCAACCCGCCCGGGTCCGGCCTCCCTGCCCCCGGCGGCCCCCCGGCCGACGAGGGCACCATGATGTTCCGCCCGGTGCGCCCCGGGTGGCAGTCCGATCCGACGGGAGACCCGGGACGCCCGGGACCGGCGCCGGTACCCCCTCAGGGCTCGCCCGGCGGGCCGGACGGCCCCGGCTTCGCCGCCGGCAAGGCGGCAGCCGGGCGCGCGTCGGCAGCGCAAGGACCGGCGCAGGGACAGGCGCAGGGCCAGGGCCCCGCTCAAGGTCGGACAGGCCCGGCGGGTCCGGCGGGTCCGGCAGGTCCGGCTCAGGGCTTGCTGGGCGGTCCGGAGGCCACCCCGCACGGCCGCCCGCAGGGCCAGGCTGCCGCCAGGGCTCAGACCCCGGGAGCCGCCCCGGCTCAGGCGTCCGGCGCCGCGCCGGCCGGGTCCCCCTCCCCGGCGCACGCCCCCGCCCCCGCACTGCCCCAGCAGGGCGGCGCACCGCAGCCCGTTCCCAACGCCTCGGCCGGTCCGGCCGCCGGTCCCGTGCCCACGCCACTGACCAGTGGCCCCGGCGGCGGGCAGTCCTCCTGGCCGCAGCAGGTGCACCAGCTCGCCGGAGCGGGAGCGGGAGCGGGAGCGGGTGCGGGGGCAGGTGCGGCCGTGGGCGCAGGGGAGGGGCAGCCCGTCGCGCCGTGGAAGCCGCCGGTCGAGGACCCCTTCCAGGCGGCCGCGCGCCGGCAGGCGGAGGCCCGGCCCGCCGGCCTCGGCAGGCGGCTGGCCGCACGCCTCGTCGACACGGTCGTCCTCGCCGGAGCCACCGCAGGGGCCGCCGCACCGCTGGGCACCAGGGCGGCCGACCACATCGACGAGAAGATCGACGCGGCCAAGCTCTCCGGCCACACGGTCACCGTCTGGCTGCTGGACGGCACGACGGCGACGTATCTGGGCATCGTCCTCGCCGTCCTGCTGCTCTTCGGCGTCGTCTACGAGGCACTGCCCACCGCCAGGTGGGGCCGCACCCTGGGCAAGAAGCTGTGCGGCCTCCAGGTGCGGGACATCGAGGCCCACGAGCCTCCGTCCTTCGGCCGGGCACTCGGCCGCTGGCTCGTCTACAGCGTGCCCGGGCTGCTCGTCGTCGGACTCGTGGGCGTGCTGTGGTGCCTGTTCGACCGGCCCTGGCACCAGTGCTGGCACGACAAGGCCGCGCACACCTTCGTGGCGGGGTGACCGGGACGGCGTAGGGGCTCGGCGGCCGTCATCCGTACGGCCGCTCGCCGGATGCGGCCCGGCCGGGTTCGAGATCGACTCGGCGCATGAGCACCGAACCGCCCCCCGGCTCCGAACCGCCTCCGGGCTCCGGACCCCCGCCCCCGCCCCCGGGCGGGCCGCCCCCGCCGCCCGGCGGCGGAGGACCGCACGGCGGTGACCAGTACGGCGGCGGCACGGGCGGCTCCCCGTACGGCGGAGGCGGTGAACCCCACGGGGGAGGCGGGCCCTACGGAGGCGGGCCCTACGGCAGTGGCGGACCCTACGGCGGTGGCGGGCCCTACGGCGGCGGCCCGTACCCGGAGGACCCGCTCGCCGGGATGCCTCCGCTCGCGGACAGCGGCAGGCGCACCCTCGCGCGGATCATCGACCTGATCCTGGTCGGCGTCGTCGTGTGGCTGATCACCCTGGCGCTCCGCGTCAACGAGTACACGGTGAACGCCGATCAGGTGGAAGTCGCGCGCTCCCTCTGGCAGTCGGTGGTCGGCGTGGTGCTCTACATGGCCTACGACACCTTCATGACCGCCCGATGGGGACAGACCCTCGGAAAGAAGTGGCTGGGCATGCGCGTGGCGAACCTGGCCGACGGTTCCACGCCGTCCGTCGCGACCGCGTTGGCGCGCGCGGCGGTGCTGTGGATCCCGTTCTGGTTCTGCTGCGCCTGCATCTGGCTGGCGATCTGCGGCGGTTGGAGCTACTTCGACCGGCCCTACAGGCAGGGACTGCACGACAAGGCGGCCAAGACGGTGGTGGTCAGCACGAACCGCTGAACGCGCCGAGGGGCACTGAGCGTGCCGAGGGCGCCGAACGCGCCTGGGGCCGGTCCCGCCCGACGCGGCGTCAGGAACCCCCGCCGGACCCGCCCTGGCCTGTCTCCGCGCCCGCGGAGACGGGCTCTCGCCATTCCCGGGCGGGCGCCTGGACGTGCTCGACGGTCCGGGCGTCCCGGGTGTCCCGGGCGGCAGCCGCGGCGGCCGCCGCGTGCGCCTTCGGCAGCGGTACGGTCATGGCGACCAGGATTCCCAGCGCGAGTGCCGCGAGGGCGACGACCGCGATGCCCAGGCCCGAACTCGTCTGTGACAGCAGCAGCATGGCGAGCGTCGAGAGGATCACGGTGCAGGAACCGTAGGCGAGCTGTGCGGCGGTCGGACGAGGCATGGCAATCGTGTCCTCGGAAGAATTTGGGGGCGAGACGGGGTGACGGCCTGGCTTTCCGCCGACTTCCGGGCGTTCCGCCAATCGACTTTAATCCCCTGCATGCCCGAGCGGAACGGCCGGTAAGCGTGACCTAACCCACGGTGCCGATGCACAGGGGGCGCACGGAGTCACGCCTCGCACCCCGCCCCCGGTCCCACGCGCCGCCCACCCGGCGGGCCGCCCCGGACGCCCGTCCACGCCGTCCGTAAAGCGAACCCCAGCTCCGCATAGTGCACTTGAACTGTCCAAGTCAAGGTCTGTCTTTTCTCGTAAACCTCTAGTCAAATGTCGTCACTTGACTACACGCGTTGATCGCGCGCGGACCTTTGTCGTGGCCTGAGACCGCCTCTCCGCGCGCCGAACGCGTCAGGGGAGGACATCAAGTGACACGTAGACCCTGGACGTTCAGAACGGCCGCGATCGGTGTCGCCCTCGCGGCGGCCACCGCCACGTTCTCGACGTTCGCCGTCGCGGAGGCCGCCCCCACGGGCAGCGGCTCCGCCTCGGTGGACCGGCACGACCCGCTGTCGGGTCAGAAGGAGCACGACTTCGACGGTCCGCTGAGCAAGACCCAGGAAGCTCAGCGCCAGGAAGCGCTCAACCAGGTCATATCCGGCAAGGCCACGGTCAAGGACCGTGACGGTTCGAAGGTCGTCCAGCTCAAGGGCAAGAAGGGCGACAGCAAGTACGTCGAACTCGGCCGTGAGAAGACCGACAAGATCTTCACGATCCTGGTCGAGTTCGGCGACCAGGTCGACAGCCGCTACGGCGGCACGCCCGGCCCGCAGCACAACCAGATAGCCGCCCCCGACCGTACGAAGGACAACAGTACGGACTGGCAGGCGGACTACAACCAGAAGCACTACCAGGACCTGTACTTCGGCACCGGCAAGGACACCGAGTCGCTGAAGAAGTACTACGAGACGCAGTCCTCGGGCCGCTACTCGGTCGACGGCGAGGTCACCGACTGGGTCAAGGTCCCCTACAACGAGGCCCGTTACGGCTCCAACAAGGCCGGCGACTCCGCCGCCTGGTACGCGGTCCGGGACGGCGTCAACGCCTGGGTCGCCCAGCGCGAGGCCGCCGGTGACACCGCGGCCGAGATCCGCACCGAGCTCGCCCAGTTCGACCAGTGGGACCGCTACGACCACGACGGCGACGGCAACTTCAACGAGCCCGACGGCTACATCGACCACTTCCAGATCGTGCACGCCGGCGAGGACGAGTCCGCGGGCGGCGGCGCCCAGGGCACGGACGCCATCTGGGCCCACCGCTGGTACGCCTTCGGCACCGACGCCGGCGCGACCGGCCCGGACGAGAACAAGCTCGGCGGCACCCAGATCGGCGACACCGGCATCTGGGTCGGCGACTACACCATCCAGCCGGAGAACGGCGGACTCGGCGTCTTCGCCCACGAGTACGGCCACGACCTCGGTCTGCCGGACGAGTACGACACCAACGGCGGCGAGAACTCGACCGGGTTCTGGACGCTGATGTCGTCCGGTTCCTGGCTGGGTACGGGCAAGGAGGCCATCGGCAACCTGCCCGGCGACATGAACGCCTGGGACAAGCTCCAGCTGGGCTGGCTCAACTACGACACGGCCAAGGCCGGCGTGAACTCGTGGCACAAGCTGGGCGTGGCCGAGTACAACACCAAGCACAAGCAGGCGCTGGTCGTCTCGCTGCCCGACAAGGCGGTCAAGACCGAGGTGGTCACCCCGGCCGAGGGCGCGAGCCAGTGGTGGAGCGGCAGTGGCAACGACCTGAAGAACACGCTGACCCGCTCGGTCGACCTGACCGGCAAGTCCTCGGCCACGCTGTCCCTGGACGGCTGGTACGACATCGAGGCCGAGTACGACTACCTCTACGCCGAGGTGTCGACCGACGGCGGCGCCAACTGGACCGCCCTGGACGGCACGGTGAACGGTCAGCCGATCCCGCGCGACGCCAGCGACAAGCCGGGGCTGACGGGTTCGATCGACGCGTACGCGAAGCTGTCGTACCCGCTCGACGCCTACGCGGGCAAGAAGTTCGACCTGCGCTTCCGCTACCAGACCGACGGCGGTGTGGCGCTCAAGGGCTTCGCGGCCGACCGGATCACGGTGACGGCGGACGGTTCCGCGGTCTTCTCGGACAACGCGGAGAGCGCCGACCCGGCCTGGACGGCGGCCGGCTTCTCCCGCATCGGCGCGTCCTTCACCAAGGACTACAAGCAGTACTACATCGCCGAGAACCGTCAGTACGTGTCGTACGACAAGACCCTTCAGGTCGGCCCGTACAACTTCGGCTTCTCGACGACCCGTCCGGACTGGGTTGAGCACCTCCCGTACCAGAACGGCCTGTTGATCTGGAAGTGGGACACCTCACAGCCGGACAACAACACCGGCGACCACCCCGGCACCGGTCTGATCCTGCCGGTCGACTCGCACCCGACGCCGCTGAAGTGGACCGACGGCACGCTGCTGCGCAACCGGTTCCAGGCGTACGACTCCCCGTTCACCCTGGAGCGCACGGACGCGATCACGCTGCACAAGGCGGACGTGCCGGTGTGGATCAAGTCGCAGAAGGGGGTGTCGGTCTTCAACGACCACACCAACACCTACTACGACGCGTCGAACCCGGCGGCCGGTGTCAAGATCACTGACACCAACACCAAGATCAAGATCGAAAAGGTGGCCAAGGACGGCTCGACGATCGAGCTCGAGGTCGGCAGCGCGGTGAAGTAGTCAGCAAACGCGCAGGTCACACGCGTATCGGCGGTAACCCCTGGCGGGTTGCCGCCGATCGTGTTTAGGTGCCTGCTGTGGCTCTCTTATTGACACCGACCGGAACGGGGATGTGACCACATGGCCGCAGGAGGCTTCAGCAAGCTGCCGAACGGCACGGTGGTGGTGGCGCTGAACCTGCCCGGCGCCGCCCCCGACGGCGTCGGCGGCGTCCGCGTGCTCGTCCACGCCCGCAACCGCGCCCGCGCCCTGACCAGGCTGCGCAACCTGGGCCTGCGCGCGGTCTACCTGCGGGGCAACGCCGCCCCGCCCACCCCGGACGAGATCACCGCGGTGCTGCACCACCCCGACGGCCTGATATGGCGCACGTCCCGGGACAACGCTGTCGGCGTCCCCGTCGGCCCCCCGGAGCTGTGGCACCCGATCAGGACCCTCCTGCGCCCGCACACACCCGCCCAGGCGTAGGAGGTGTCTCGGCGATCATGCCGGGCTCGCGGCGCCTGGCACCGCTCCCTGATCCGGCCTGATCGACGAGACGCCCCCAAAGGGCCGGGGAGGGCCGGGCCTCCGGGCCACGCCAAGGGAGCCGGGGCGGGCTGGGCCCCCGGGCTACGCCACCACCGGCTTGCCCGTCAGCTCCACGCCCGCGCGGCGCAGCTCCTCCAGGGCTCGTTCGGTGGTCTCCGCGGCCACCCCGGCGGTGAGGTCCAGCAGCACCTGGGTGCGGAAGCCCTCCTTCGCGGCGTCCAGGGCGGTGGCGCGCACACAGTGGTCCGTGGCGATCCCGACCACGTCGACCTCGGTGATCTCCCTGGCCCTCAGCCAGTCGGCCAGGGACACGCCGTTCTCGTCGACGCCCTCGAAGCCGCTGTAGGCCGCCGCGTACGCGCCCTTTTCGAAGACCGCGTCGATCGCGCCCGAGGTGACGGCGGGCGCGAAGTTCGGGTGGAAGCCCACGCCCTCCGTGCCCGCCACGCAGTGCGCGGGCCAGGTGCGGACGTAGTCGGGGTCGTCGGCGAAGTGCCCGCCGGGCGCGATGTGGTGGTCGCGGGTGGCCACCACGTGCCGGTACCCGGCGGGCGCCTGCCCGATCAGATCGGTGATCGCGGCGGCGACGTCCGCCCCACCGGCCACCGCGAGGCTGCCCCCCTCACAGAAGTCGTTCTGCACATCGACGACGATCAAGGCGCGGCGCATGGTGGGTGTCCTTCGGTCTCGGATCAGTGGGCGGAACCAGCTCTCGGCGGTGCTGAAGCGGGCACCCGCTTTAGTTACCCGAGCGCTCGTGGACGTACTCCGTCGGAAGGACTGGTTCCCCGCGGGAGAGCTGGGTCGCGGACAGCGGGAGGTTGGCGCGGGCGGCGGCGTGCCGGTCGCGTACGGCGTCCAGCGGCTCGCGGCCGACGACCTCGCCGCCCTTGACCAGCTGCACCAGCAGCTGCCGGCCGGCCAGCTCGTCGGGCACCGGGCCGGTGCCCACCACCTCGGTCTCCGCGACCCCGTAGGCGTCCAGCCGGCGCGCCGCCCACTTGCGGCCGCCGATGGAGGTCTTGCCGCCGCTGGACTTCTTCGCCACCGGCGTCAGCGGAGCGTTCGGATCGGCGGACTCGGCGCGGGCGACCAGCTTGTAGACCATCGAGCAGGTCGGGTGGCCGGAGCCGGTGACGAGCTGGGTGCCGACGCCGTACGCGTCCACGGGTGCCGCCGCGAGCGAGGCGATGGCGTACTCGTCGAGGTCGGAGGTCACGACGATCTTCGTGTCGCGGGCGCCCAGCTCGTCCAGCTGCTGCCGTACCCGGTGCGCGACCAGCAGCAGGTCGCCGGAGTCGATGCGCACGGCGCCCAGCTCGGGCCCGGTGATCTCCACGGCCGTACGGACGGCCTCGGCGACGTCGTAGGTGTCCACCAGCAGCGTGGTGCCCCGGCCGAGCGAGTCGACCTGGGCGCGGAATGCGTCCCGCTCGGAGTCGTGCAGCAGGGTGAAGGCGTGGGCGGCGGTGCCGACGGTGGGGATGTTGTAACGGAAGCCCGCGGCCAGGTCGGAGGTGCTGGAGAAGCCGCCGACGTAGGCGGCGCGCGCGGCGGCGACGGCGCCAAGCTCGTGGGTGCGGCGGGCGCCCATCTCGATCAGCGGCCGGTCACCGGCGGCCGAGGACATCCGGGAGGCGGCGGCCGCGATCGCCGAGTCGTGGTTGAGGATCGACAGGATCACGGTCTCCAGCAGCACGCACTCGGCGAAGGAGCCCTCGACCCGCATGATCGGCGAGCCCGGGAAGTACACCTCGCCCTCGGGATAGCCCCAGACGTCGCCGCTGAACCGGTAGTCGGCCAGCCACTGGAGGGTGGCCTCGTCCACCACTCCGCGCTCGCGCAGGAAGCCGAGGACGCCCGCGTCGAAGCGGAAGTTCTCCACCGCGTCCAGGACGCGCCCGGTCCCGGCCACGACGCCGTACCGGCGTCCGTCGGGCAGCCGCCTGGTGAAGACCTCGAAGACGCTGCGCCGCCCGGCCGTCCCGGCCCGCAGAGCGGCCTGCAGCATCGTCAGCTCGTATTGGTCGGTGAAGAGCGCCGTCGAGGGAACGTCCACCGGCAGCCTGAGGTCCGCTGTGTTCATGACGAGGAATCGTACTCCCATTTCGTCAGTCTGACGATTTAAGATTTCTCGCCCGCCACCACCCGGCCGCCGCCCTGCCTGTTTGTGCTCCCACCCCCCTGTAGTGGCAGCATGGGCCATGTGACGGCAGCCGCACCCATCGAGATCGAGAAGACCGAGTCGGCGGAAGAGGTCTCCGCCGTACCTGAGCCGGACGTCCCCTGGGTGACGATCGTCCACAACGATCCCGTCAATCTCATGAGCTATGTGACGTATGTCTTCCAGACGTACTTCGGCTACTCCAAGGACAAGGCCACCAAGCTCATGCTCGACGTCCACCACAAGGGCCGGGCGATCGTCTCCAGTGGCAGCCGCGAGGAGATGGAACGGGACGTTCAGGCCATGCACGGCTACGGTCTGTGGGCCACGCTCCAGCAGGACCGCAAGTAGTCGCGCAGCAGCCATCCAGCAGCCGTGGGCAGCAGGACAGCCCGGACCGACCGGAAGCAGCGAACCCCTTCCATGCCAGGACACTTCGAACCGCTCCCCGGCGGCGGCGCGGCCGTCGCCCTCGACGAGGTGGAGATCTCCATCATCCGGTCGCTGGCCGTGCAGCTCCTGGAGCTGATCGGCCCCGGCCCCGCCGAGGACGCCCCCGCCGACCCGCTCGCCGAGCTCTTCGCCGAGGGCCCGAGCGAGCCGCCCACCGACCCGGTCCTCAAGCGGCTGTTCCCGGACGCCTACAGCGACCCCGAGGAGCAGCCGGCCGGCCCGCAGGAGGCGGCCGAGCAGCGCGCCCACTCGGCGGAGTTCCGCCGCTACACCGAGAACGACCTGCGCGCCGGCAAACGGGAGAACGCGCTCGCGGTGGTCCACTCCCTCAACGAGCTGTCCCCGGCAAGCGAGGGCGGTGCCGTGCTGGAGCTGTCGCCACAGGAGTCCCGGCGCTGGCTCGGCGCCCTGAACGACCTGCGCCTGGCCATCGGCTCCCGGCTGGAGATCACCGACGAGGACGACGCCGACGATCTCTACACCCTCCCCGACGAGGACCCGCGCAAGCCGATGGTGATGGCGTATCTGTGGCTCGGCGGGCTCCAGGAGACCCTCGTCACCACCCTCATGCCCTGATCGGCATGCCCGGATCGATCCAGATCGATCCCATTTCGGCTGCTTCTGCGTTCGCTCAGCGGACGCTCAGATCCGCATAACGATCCTGTTACCGCGGTGCCCCCGTATGCCCGATTCAGGTGGCCTTTGGGTGTTTCTAGTTATGTGATGCATCACAGGCCACACCTGTGATCTCTGTAAAGCTCGTGGTACATCTTCACGACCGCCCGGCGAACACCACCCATGTCCGCCGGGTGCGCCACCACGCCGACGACCGTCGGTTGGCACCAGCTCCATCACATCCGGGGGGATCGGGACCCGATCCGCGGCCGACTCAAGGCCCGGGTCGGCATGGAGAAAGGCGCACCATCCATGACCTCAGTGCAGGTCGACCAGCATCGCGACGGCAAAGAGGCCGCGCGGGACGGCGAGGGGTATCAGCGCGGGCTCGGCGCCCGGCAGATCCAGATGATCGCCATCGGCGGTGCCATCGGCACCGGCCTCTTCCTCGGCGCGGGCAAGGGCATCTCCAAGGCCGGGCCCAGTCTGATCCTTGCCTATGCCATCGCCGGCCTCGTGATCTTCTTCATCATGCGGGCGCTCGGCGAACTGCTGATGTACCGCCCGGTGTCCGGTTCCTTCTCCGAGTACGCGCGCGAGTTCATCGGCCCCTTCGCGGGCTTCGTGACCGGCTGGACGTACTGGCTGTTCTGGGTCGTCACCGGCATCACCGAGGTCACCGCCGCGGCCGCCTACATGACGTACTGGTGGGACATCCCGCAGTGGCTGTCCGCCCTGGTCTTCACCGTCGTCCTCTACGGCGCGAACCTGATCTCCGTGAAGCTCTTCGGTGAGCTGGAGTTCTGGTTCTCGATGGTCAAGGTCACCGCGATCATCGGCATGATCCTCATCTGCGCGGGCATCCTGACGATCGGCTTCTCCGACGCCGGCGACACCGCTTCCGTGGCCCACCTGTGGAACGAGGGCGGCTTCTTCCCGCACGGTGTCGGCAGCACGCTGATGACGCTGCAGATGGTGATGTTCGCCTTCCTCGCCGTCGAGCTGGTCGGTGTCACCGCGGGCGAGTCCAAGGACCCCAAGACCGTGCTGCCCCGCGCGATCAACACCGTGCCGTGGCGCATCGCCGTCTTCTACGTCGGCGCGCTGATCATGATCCTGTCGGTCGTGCCGTGGACGAACTTCCACCCGGGCGTGAGCCCCTTCGTCGCCGCCTTCCAGAAGATGGGTCTGGCCGCCGGCGCGGGCATCGTGAACTTCGTCGTCCTGACCGCCGCCCTGTCGTCCTGCAACTCGGGCATGTACTCCACCGGCCGCATGCTGCGCGACCTCGCGCTCAACAGCCAGGGCCCGAAGTTCTTCACCAAGCTGACGCCCAGCGGCACCCCGCTCGTCGGCACGACGTTCTCCGCCGCGCTGATGCTGGTCGGCGTGTGGATCAACTACCAGTGGCCGGGCAAGGCGTTCGACTACGTGGTGTCCTTCGCCACCATCTCCGGCATGTGGGCCTGGATCGTCATCCTGATCAGCCAGATCCGCTACCGCGCCAAGGCCGACCGCGGCGAGCTGCCCCGCTCGGAGTTCCGCGCCCCGGGCGCCCCGTTCACCAGCTGGTTCGCGCTGGCGTTCATCGGCATGGTGATCGTGATGATGGGCATCGACAAGGACGCCCGCATCTCCCTGTACTGTGCGCCGCTGTGGGGCGTGATCCTGGGCGTCGCCTACTGGGTGCTCAGGCGCCGCAACCCGGAGGCCGCCGCCTTCAGCAGGCGCTGACCTCTCAGGGACCGGACGTCCAGCGGGAGCGGATACTCGTGGAACCCGCTCCCGCTGCCGCTCAGGGCGTCCGCCATGTGGGCCGTTCCGTACCACTCCCCGGTACGGAACGGCCCTTCTGCTTATCCTGTGCCCCATGCTGACCATCACCCAGTCGCTCTACGACCAGATCGTCGCCCACGCCCGCGAGGACCACCCCGACGAGGCGTGCGGCGTGGTCGCCGGTCCCGTGGGTGCCGGCCGCCCCGAGCGGTTCATCCCCATGCTCAACGCGGCCCGCTCGCCCACCTTCTACGAGTTCGACTCCCAGGACCTGCTCAAGCTCTACCGCGAGATGGACGACCGCGACGAGGAGCCGGTGATCATCTACCACTCCCACACCGCGACCGAGGCCTACCCCTCCCGCACCGACATCTCCTACGCCAACGAGCCCGGCGCCCACTACGTCCTGGTGTCCACGGCCGACACCGACGGAGCCGGCGAGTTCCAGTTCCGCTCGTTCCGGATCGTGGAGGGCGAGGTCACGGAGGAGGAGGTCAAGGTGGTCGAGGCCTACTGATCCCGCATCACGGACGAAAGCAGTCCGAAGGGCGAGATCACACTCTGGGGCACGGGCCGGGAATCGATACGATGACCGCATGGTTCTGAACGACGTGAGCGACAAGACGCCGGGCGTGCTGCTCGTGGCGCGGCTGCACGTCGACCTGTGCAGGCTGAACAGCGCCATCTGTTGACGTTCTCCTGCCGCCGTCCGGCCGTGAGCCGCGGCGCTTTCCCGTGCTGAACGCCTGGGAGAACCCATCGCGCGCCGCACCCTATCGACGACACCTTCCTGACAGGAGCCCGCAACCATGGCCATCGAGGTCCGTATCCCGACCATCCTCCGCACCTACACCGACGGCCAGAAGGCGGTGGAGGGGAATGGGGAGACCCTCGCCGAGCTCTTCGCCGACCTCGAGGCCCGGCACCCGGGCATCCAGGCCCGCATCGTCGACGGCGACCAGCTGCGCCGCTTCGTCAACGTCTACCTCAACGACGAGGACGTCCGCTTCCTGGACGGCATCAGCACCAAGCTCGCCGACGGCGACAACGTGACGATCCTGCCGGCCGTCGCCGGTGGTATGGCCTGATCGGCATGCGGTACGACTCTCCGCTGGCCGCGGTCGGCAACACCCCTCTGGTGCGCCTGCCGCGGCTCTCGCCGTCCGCCGACGTCCGCATCTGGGCGAAGCTGGAGGACCGCAACCCGACCGGCTCCGTCAAGGACCGCCCCGCCCTGCACATGGTCGAGCAGGCGGAGAAGGACGGCCGGCTCACCCCGGGCTGCACGATTCTCGAGCCCACCTCCGGCAACACCGGCATCTCGCTGGCCATGGCGGCCAAGCTCAAGGGCTACCGCATGGTGTGCGTGATGCCCGAGAACACCTCGCAGGAGCGCCGGGACCTGCTGGGCATGTGGGGAGCGGAGATCATCTCCTCCCCGGCCGCGGGCGGCTCCAACACCGCCGTGCGCGTGGCCAAGGAGCTGGCCGCCGAGCACCCGGACTGGGTGATGCTCTACCAGTACGGCAACCCGGACAACGCCGGCGCCCACTACGCCACCACCGGCCCCGAGATCCTCGCCGACCTGCCCTCGATCACGCACTTCGTCGCAGGCCTGGGCACCACCGGCACCCTGATGGGCGTCGGCCGCTATCTGCGCGAGCACAAGCCCGACGTACAGATCGTCGCCGCCGAACCGCGCTACGACGACCTGGTGTACGGCCTGCGCAACCTCGACGAGGGCTTCGTCCCCGAGCTCTACGACGCCTCCGTCCTCACCAGCCGCTTCTCGGTCGGCTCCGCCGACGCGGTCACCCGCACCCGTGAACTCCTCCAGCAGGAGGGCATCTTCGCGGGCGTCTCCACCGGCGCGGCCCTGCACGCGGCCATCGGCGTCGGCAGGAAGGCGGTCAAGGCGGGACAGAGCGCCGACATCGCGTTCGTCGTCGCCGACGGCGGCTGGAAGTACCTCTCCACCGGCGTCTACACGGCCGCCACCACGGAAGAGGCCATCGAGACGCTCCAGGGCCAGCTCTGGGCGTAGGGCCTTCTTCGCGACAGGCTCCGGTCCTGCTCGGGCACGCGCGGCCCCCTCTCTCATGTGGGGGCTAAGCGCATCCTATGGAGACGCAAAGAATTCGCTCCGGTACTGCCGGGTAGCACGGCCCTGGTATTACGTTCCTACCGCGCCCTGTCATGTCACGCTCACCCAGCGCCATGACAGGCGTCTGTGAGTGTCATGCTCATGACTGCGCGGTCTCGCCGCCGCTACGCGCGTCACGGGCTGCCAATCCAGTGCGAATCCCCACGTCAACCGGAGGCAGTACCCCATGCGTGAGTCACGCCCGAGCCGGCGGAGACGGAGTCTGAGAAGACTCCTCGCCGTCGCGTTCCCCGCCCTCGCCCTCACCGTCGCCGGACTCGTCGCCGCCCCCACGGCCGGCGCCCAGCCCGCCGCCACGGCGCAGCCGCACCTCACGAAAACCGCGCAGAACACCAAGGCCCTGACCGACCCCGGGCGGCAGATCTTCCACTCCACCGGCAAGGCCGGCCAGAAGGTCCCCACCCAGCACCTGTGCGCCACCGCCGAGCCGGGCCACGCCTCCTGCTTCGCCCAGCGCCGCACCGACATCAAGCAGCGCCTCGCCTCGGCGCTCGCGGCCGCCGCGCCCTCCGGCCTCTCCCCGGCCAACCTGCACAGCGCCTACAACCTGCCCACCACGGGCGGCTCCGGCCTGACCGTCGCCGTCGTCGACGCCTACAACGACCCCAACGCCGAGTCGGACCTGGCCACCTACCGCTCGACCTACGGCCTGTCGCCGTGCACCAAGGCCAACGGCTGCTTCAAGCAGGTCAGCCAGACCGGCTCCACCACCTCGCTGCCCTCCAACGACACCGGCTGGGCCGGCGAGGAGGCGCTCGACATCGACATGGTCAGCGCCGTCTGCCCCAACTGCAACATCATCCTCGTGGAGGCCAACTCGGCCAACGACACCGACCTCGGCATCGCGGAGAACGAGGCCGTCGCCCTCGGCGCCAAGTTCGTCTCCAACAGCTGGGGCGGCGGCGAGGCGTCCGGCCAGACCACCGAGGACTCCCAGTACTTCAAGCACCCGGGCGTCGCCATCACCGTCTCCGCCGGTGACTCCGGCTACGGCGCCGAGTACCCGGCGACCTCCCAGTACGTGACCGCCGTCGGCGGCACCGCGCTGACCACCGCCTCCAACTCCCGCGGCTGGAGCGAGAGCGTCTGGCACACCAACTCCACCGAGGGCACCGGCTCCGGCTGCTCCGCCTACGACCCCAAGCCCAGCTGGCAGACCGACACCGGCTGCGCCAAGCGCATGGAGGCCGACGTCTCCGCGGTCGCCGACCCCGCCACCGGCGTCGCCGTCTACGACACCTACGGCGGTTCCGGCTGGGCGGTCTACGGCGGCACCAGCGCCTCCGCCCCGATCATCGCCGGCGTCTACGCCCTGGCGGGCACCCCGGGCAGCAGCGACTACCCGGCGAAGTACCCGTACTCCCACACCGGCAACCTGTACGACGTCACCAGCGGCAGCAACGGCTCCTGCTCGACCTCGTACTTCTGCACCGCCCGCACCGGCTACGACGGCCCGACCGGCTGGGGCACCCCCAACGGCACCACCGCCTTCACCTCCGGCACCACCAGCGGCAACACGGTGACCGTCACCAACCCGGGCAGCCAGTCCACCACCACCGGAAGCTCCGTCAGCCTCCAGATACACGCCACCGACAGCGCCGGCGCCGCCCTCACCTACAGCGCCACCGGCCTGCCGACCGGACTGTCCGTCAACAGCTCCACCGGCCTGATCTCCGGCACCGCGTCCACCGCGGGCACCTACCAGGTCACGGTCACCGCCAAGGACTCCACCGGCGCCTCCGGCTCGGCCTCCTTCACCTGGACCGTCGGCTCCTCCGGCGGCACCTGCACCTCGGCGCAGCTGCTCGGCAACCCGGGCTTCGAGTCCGGCAACACCACCTGGACCGCCACCAGCGGCGTCATCACCAACGACAGCGGTGAGCCCGCCCACAGCGGCTCCTACAAGGCCTGGCTCGACGGCTACGGGACCACCCACACCGACACCCTGTCCCAGTCGGTGACCATCCCCGCCGGCTGCAAGGCCACGCTCACGTTCTACCTGCACATCGACACGTCGGAGAGCGGCAGCACCGCCTACGACAAGCTCACGGTGACGGCCGGCTCGCAGAGCCTGGCGACGTACTCCAACGTCAACGCCGCCTCGGGCTACGCCCAGAAGTCCTTCGACCTGTCCTCGCTGGCCGGTTCCACGGTCACGCTGAAGTTCAGCGGCAGCGAGGACTCCTCCCTGCAGACCAGCTTCGTCGTCGACGACACGGCGATCACGACCAGCTGATCCGCGAGTCGCACAGGGCCCCGGCCGGGCGGGCACGCACCGGCCGGGGCTCCGGCGTGCGCGGGGGAGCGGATCCTGATGTGCTGGAAAGACGTCACATCGGCATCAGGGCACTGGGCACCCGTGACCGGGACAGCAGAAAGGCGGCCGCCCCATGCGCCGTACGACGTCCACGACGCTCCACCGCACCGCCGTCGCCGTCGCCACGGCGGCGGCAGCGGCCCTGCTCGCCACCGGCTGCGGAGCGCAGCACGACGGCAAGGGCGGCGGCACCCCGGGTTCCGCGGGCGCGAGTTCCGCGAGTTCCGCGAGTTCCGCGAGTTCCGAGGGCTCCGAGGGCGGCAGCTCGGCGTCGCCGCCGGCCTCCGCCTCGGCCACTTCGTCCGCGCCCGCCTCCAAGGCCCCCTCCGGCTGCACCGGCCAGGCCCAGCTCGGCGCCGCCGACTCCGGCCGCACCGTCTGCCTCACCGTCGGCGGGTATCTGCGCCTCACCCTGGACGGCACCAAGGACCGCCCCTGGGCCCCGGTCAAGGCCACCGGAACCGTCCTGAAAGGGGCCGACCCGGGCATCGTGATCATGCCGGGCGACGCCCTGGCCGCCTACACCGCGACCGCGCCCGGCACGGCCCGGCTGACCTCCTCCCGCCCGCTGTGCGCGACCGGCCCCCACAAGATCTCCTGCATGGGCATCCAGGAGTGGACGGTCACCGTGAGGGTGACGCGACCATGACCTCAGCCGGCCAGGTAGCGCACCTGGTCCCAGAGCACCGGGTCCACGACCCCCACCCGGCGCCGGAAGTCCCACACGGGCACCTCCCGCACCTCGTCGGTCTCCAGGAAGCTGGTCCGCCCCTGCGCGTCGCCCACCGAGCCGGGTGGCAGGGGAATCACCCCGGCCCGCTCGTCGTGGTACCGGCTGGTGATCTTGGCGACCCGGGCCCGCTTGCCGTGCACGGACAGCACCAGACAGGGCCGGTCACCGGCCCCCGAGCCCTCCTCGTAGGGCACGTTCGCCCACCAGATCTCCGCCGGCTGCGGCCGGGCCGCACCGCCCCGCCCCAGCACACGCCCCGGCGGCCGCGTCCTGCGCCCCGAGGGCCGGCGACCGCGCCCCCACCCGTCCACGAGCGTGGCGACGAGCGCGAGCAGTACCACTGCCGCGAGCGCCAGCCACCACGACGTGTCCATAAGGACGACGGTACCGGCGCGAGACCTTCAGCGCGCGCCCTCTTTCACACCTCATGCGCCCCACGTCCAGCCGAACCGGTGACACCACAGGTGAGTTCGCCCACAACCGCCCTTGCCGGAGGAGCGACCGGCCGTTTCGCGCCTTACGCTCGACGGACCGCACGACCCCCGTCACCTTCTGTATCTGTCCCGCCAGCGGAGGTTTCTTCTCCATGAAGCTCACCGTCGTCGGCTGCTCGGGGTCGTTCCCGTCCGCGGAATCGGCCTGCTCGAGCTACCTCGTAGAGGCCGACGGCTTCCGGCTGCTCCTCGACATGGGCAACGGCGCCCTGGGCGAGCTGCAGCGCCACTGCGGTCTCTACGACCTCGACGCGATCTTCCTGAGCCATCTGCACGCCGACCACTGCATCGACATGTGCGCCTACTTCGTCGCGCGCTACTACCGGCACGACGGCGGGCCCTGCGCCCCCCTGCCGGTCTACGGCCCCGAGGGCACCGAGCACCGGCTGACCACCGCCTACGGCGACACCCCGACCGCCTCGTCCATGAGCGAGGTCTTCGACTTCCACACGGTCAAGCCGGGCACCTTCGACATCGGCCCCTTCACCGTGCACACCGAGCTGGTGGCCCACCCGGTGGAGGCGTACGCCATCCGGATCGAGCACGGCGGCCGCGCCATGACCTACTCGGGCGACACCGGCGTCAGCGAGGCCCTTGAGGAACTCGCCCGGGACACCGACCTGTTCCTGTCCGAGGCGGCCTTCACGGACGGCAAGGAATCCATCCCCGACCTCCACCTCAACGGCCGCGAGGCGGGCGAGACCGCCGCCCGCGCCCGTGCCCGCCGCCTCGTCCTCACCCACATCCCCCCGTGGACCGACCCCCAGATCAACCTCGCCCACGCCCGCGCGGTCTACAACGGCCCGGTGGAACTGGCGGCGCCGGGAGCGGTGTACGAGATCTGACACCGCGGCGACACGAGAAGGCCCCCGAGCAGTGCGCTCGGGGGCCTTCTCACGTCCGGGGAGGACTCACGCCTTCGTGAGGTCCTCGACCTCCTCCTCGGGCTCACGGCCCGGGGTGGGGAGGTTGAACTTGGTGATGGCGAAGCGGAAGGTCACGTAGTAGATCGCTGCGAACACCAGGCCGATCGGGATGATCAGCCATGGCTTCGTCGCCAGGTTCCAGTTCAGGCCGTAGTCGATGAGGCCCGCGGAGAAGGTGAAGCCGGCGTGCACGCCGAGCGCCCACGTGATCGCCATCGAGGCGGCGGTCAGCACAGCGTGGATCGCGTAGAGCACCGGGGCGATGAACATGAACGAGAACTCGATCGGCTCGGTGACACCGGTCACGAAGGAGGTCAGCGCGACCGAGACCATCATGCCCAGGACGGCCTTGCGGCGCTCCGGACGGGCGCAGTGCGCGATGGCGAGCGCGGCGGCCGGCAGGCCGAACATCATGATCGGGAAGAAGCCGGACATGAACTGACCGGCGGTCGGGTCACCGGCGAAGAAGCGGTTGAGGTCGCCGTGGACGACGTCGCCGGCCGCGTTCTTGAAGTCGCCGATCTGGAACCACGAGACGGTGTTGACGAACTGGTGCATGCCGACCGGGATCAGCGCACGGTTGATCAGACCGAACAGACCGGCACCGGCGGCGCCCAGACCAGTGATCCACTCACCGAAGTCGGAGATGCCCTCACCGATCGGCTTCCAGATCAGACCGAAGACGACACCCATCGCGGTGCCGACGAACGCCATGATGATCGGCACCAGGCGACGGCCGTTGAAGAAGCCGAGCCAGTCCACCAGCTTCTTGCGGTGGTAGCGCTGCCACAGCACCGCCGACAGCAGACCCATCAGGATGCCGCCGAGCACACCGGGGTTGTTGTACGTGGCGGCTATGTCCGCGCCCGCCTGGACCTTCGCCTCGGTGACCGGGAACGCCTTCAGGACATTGCTGTAGACCAGGAAGCCGACCAGGGCGGCGAGCGCCGTCGAGCCGTCGGACTTCTTGGCGAAACCGATCGCGACACCGATGCAGAACAGCAGCGGCAGGTTGTCGAAGATCGCGCCACCGGCCGTGGCGAAGACAGCCGTAACCTTGTCGGGCAGGTTCAGCTTGTCGTGCACGTCCGCCTGCCCCAGGCGGAGCAGGATGCCCGCCGCCGGGAGTACGGCGATCGGAAGCTGAAGGCTTCGACCGACTTTCTGCAGGCCCTGGAACAGGCCTGAACCCCGCTTCTTTGCGGGAGCCGCCGACGATGTCGCGGTGGCGGTGCTCATTCGTCCTCCATCGGGTGGTGGTCTACACCACTCAGTGGTGTAGACCTGTTGTAGCACGATGAAGGTGAGGTAAGGAACCCGCGAACTTGCGACCGTTCCGCTACGGGCCGTAGGGGTGCTGTTTCGGCCGTTGGAGGGGCCATCAGGCCCTGGTGGTGTCCTCCACTTCCTCCTCCGGCTCACGCCCCGGAGTCCGCAGGTCGAACCTCGTGATCGCGAAACGGAAGACCGCGTAGTACACCACCGCGAAGCACAACCCGATCGGCACGATCGCCCACGGCCGGGTCGCGAGGTTCCAGTTGATCACATAGTCGATCAGGCCCGCCGAGAAGCTGAACCCGTCGTGCACGCCCAGCGCCCACGTCACCGCCATCGACACACCGGTCAGCACCGCGTGCACCGCGTAGAGCAGCGGAGCGATGAACATGAACGAGTACTCGAGCGGCTCGGTGATCCCCGTGACGAACGACGTCAGCGCCACCGACAGCATCAGCCCGCCGACCTCCTTGCGCCGGCCCGGCCGGGCGGTGTGCGTGATCGCCAGCGCCGCCGCCGGCAGCGCGAACATCATGATCGGGAAGAAGCCCGAGGTGAACAGGCCCGCGTTCGGGTCGCCGGCCAGGAACATGTTGATGTCGCCGTGCACCACCGTCCCGTCGGGCTTGGTGTAACTGCCGAACTGGAACCACAGCGGCACGTTCAGGAACTGGTGCAGGCCGATGACCAGCAGCGCCCGGTTCGCCAGACCGAAGATCCCGGCACCCCAGGCCCCCGCGTCGTGCAGCCAGTCGCTGAAACTCTCCAGCCCGTCACCGATCGGCGGCCACACCCACAGACACAGGGCGGCGAAGAGGATCGCCACGAACGCCATGACGATCGGCACCAGCCGACGGCCGTTGAAGAACCCCAGCCAGTCCACCAGCCGCGTCCGGTGGAAACGCTGCCAGAAGAAAGCGGACAGCAGCCCCATCACGATCCCGCCGAAGACCCCCGGATTCTGGTACGTGAACGCCGTCACCGTCCCGCTCGCCGCCTGACAGCCGGTCGCGGCCACCTTCGCGCCCGCCGGACAGGTGATCGGGAACTGGTGCAGCACGTTGTAGTAGACGAGGAAGCCCGCCACCGCCGCCAGCGCGGTCGAGCCGTCCGCCTTCTTCGCCATACCGATCGCCACACCGACGCAGAACAGCATCGGCAGCCCCAGCTGGCCGTCGAGCAGCGCGCCGCCCGCCCCCGCCATCACCTTCGAGACATCGGTCCAGCCCAGCCCGTCCTTGCCGAACACATCCGGCTGCCCCAGCCGGTTCAGGATGCCCGCCGCCGGCAGCACGGCGATCGGCAGCTGAAGACTGCGCCCCATTTTCTGCAGACCCTGGAACAGGGTGTTCCAGCGCTCGCGCACGGGAGAGACCCTGGCGTCGGCGCTGTCGGCACTCATGGGCGTCCTCCCCGGCTCCGCTCCTGGGCGCGGCACGCGTTTGGCCACCGCGCCAACGGTGGTGTAGACCAGTTGACGCACGGTTCCGCTGTCGTGAACGCCATCCTTCGGCACCCACGGCACGACCGCTCGCGAAGATGGGCCAACTGTGGGTTACTGCCACAAAGCGGTTTCGGATCAGGGAGAAGGAACATGGCCAGCAAGGCTGAGAAGATCGTTGCCGGGCTCGGCGGCATCGACAACATCGAAGAGGTCGAGGGCTGCATCACCCGCCTCCGCACCGAGGTCAACGACGCCTCACTGGTCGACGAGGCCGCACTCAAGGCAGCAGGCGCCCACGGCGTCGTGAAGATGGGCAACGCCATCCAGGTCGTCATCGGCACCGACGCCGACCCCATCGCTGCGGAGATCGAAGACATGATGTGACCCTCCGCGGTCCACACGGACCGCCGGGTTCACCTGGAAGGGGCTCCTCCCGACACGGGAGGAGCCCCTTCCGCGCAGGGGACTAGGCTCGGCACCATGTCTCGAATCGACGGCCGCACCCCCGAACAACTCCGCCCGGTCACCATCGAACGCGGCTGGAGCAAGCACGCCGAAGGCTCCGTCCTCGTCTCCTTCGGCGACACCAAGGTCCTGTGCACCGCCTCCTTCACCGAAGGCGTCCCGCGCTGGCGCAAGGGCAGCGGCGAGGGCTGGGTCACCGCCGAATACTCCATGCTGCCCCGCGCCACCAACACCCGCGGCGACCGCGAGTCCGTCAAGGGCAGGATCGGCGGACGCACCCACGAGATCAGCCGCCTCATCGGCAGGTCCCTGCGCGCCGTCGTCGACTACAAGGCACTCGGCGAGAACACCGTCGTCCTGGACTGCGACGTCCTCCAGGCCGACGGCGGCACCCGCACCGCGGCCATCACCGGCGCCTACGTCGCCCTCGCCGACGCCGTCGCCTGGGCCCAGGCCAAGAAACTGATCAAGCCCGGCCGCCAGCCGCTCACCGGCACCGTCAGCGCGGTCTCCGTCGGCATCGTCGGAGGAGTCCCGCTCCTCGACCTCTGCTACCAGGAGGACGTGCGCGCCGACACCGACATGAACGTCGTCTGCACCGGCGACGGCCGCTTCGTCGAGGTCCAGGGCACCGCCGAGGCCGCACCCTTCGCCCGCGACGAACTCAACGCCCTGCTCGACCTCGCCGTGGCCGGCTGCACGGACCTCGCCGCGATCCAGCGCACGGCACTCGAAAGCACCCGCGAAAAGTAGAAAAGCCGGAAAAGCAGCAAGAAAAGTAAAGGGAGCCTCAAGACAGGCGACCGTCGAGGGCAACCCCGGCCACCCGGCCCGCGTCCCTACCGGTACGGGCGCACGGCACCACCGCCGTACGCCCGGCCACCACAGGGAGGGAACCGAACCATGGCCGCGAGCCGCCACCGACGACGCCCGGGCCGCACCACCGCCATCGCCGCCACCACGGCCGCCGTCGCACTCGCCGTCTCCGCCCTGACCGGATGCGACGCGGTCGGCAAGGCCCTGGACTGCGTCCAGACCGCCGACTCCATCGCCGACAGCGTCACCGACCTCCAGCAAGCGGTCCAGAACGCGTCGAACGACCCGACGCAGACCGACGAAGCCCTCGCCGCCATCGAGAAGGACCTGAAGAAAATCGGCGACAAGACGGACAACACCGACGTCAACAAGGCCGTCGACGACCTGGGCAAGGCCGTGGACAACGTCCGCACCGCCGTCAGGAACGGCGACAAGACCCCGGACGTCACCCCGGTCACCGACGCAGCCGGCGAACTGACCAAGGTCTGCACGCCCTGACGGTCCCCCGATACTGGTGAGCATGACCCGCTTGATCCTCGCCACCCGCAACGCCGGAAAGATCACCGAACTCAGGGCGATCCTCGCCGACGCAGGCCTCCCCCACGAACTCGTCGGCACCGACGCCTACCCGGAGATCCCCGACGTCAAGGAAACAGGCGTCACCTTCGCCGAGAACGCCCTGCTGAAGGCCCATGCCCTGGCCCAGGCGACAGGCCTCCCGGCGGTGGCGGACGACTCCGGCCTCTGCGTGGACGTCCTCGGCGGCGCCCCCGGCATCTTCTCCGCCCGCTGGGCGGGCCGCCACGGCGACGACCAGGCCAACCTGGACCTGCTCCTCGCCCAACTCTCGGACATCGCGGAGGAGCACCGGGGGGCCCACTTCGCCTGCGCGGCAGCCCTGGCCCTGCCGGACGGCACGGAAAGGGTGGTCGAAGGCCAACTGAGCGGCGTACTACGCCATGCCCCCGCCGGCACCAACGGCTTCGGCTACGACCCGATCCTCCAGCCGAACGGCGAGTCGAGGACGTGCGCCGAACTGACCCCCGCCGAGAAGAACGCGATCAGCCACCGCGGCAAGGCGTTCCGGGCATTGGTGCCGGTGGTACGGGAGTTGCTCGGCTGAGATGGCCGTCAGGGCCGTCCGGACCGGAGTCGGTGCGGCCGGAGGGACTCGAACCCTCACGGGAGTTACCCCACTGGGACCTAAACCCAGCGTGACTGCCAATTCCACCACGGCCGCTCGGTGCTGCCCGGCCATGCTACTGGCCGGGCAGCCACCTCAGAGACCGAGATCCTTGATGATCTTGGCTACGTGGCCCGTGGCCCGGACGTTGTACAGGGCTCGTTCGACCTTGCCGTTCTCGTCCACGATGATCGTGGAGCGGATGACGCCCATGTACGTCTTGCCGTAGTTCTTCTTCTCGCCGTAGGCGGCGTAGGCCTCGGTGACCTTCTTGTCGGGGTCGGCGAGGAGGGTGACCTTCAGGGACTCCTGCTCGCGGAACTTCGCCAGTTTCTCCGGCTTGTCGGGGGAGATGCCGAGCACGTCGTAGCCCGCGTCGGCCAGGAGGGCCAGGTTGTCGGTGAAGTCGCAGGCCTGCTTGGTGCAGCCGGGGGTGAGGGCGGCCGGGTAGAAGTAGACGATGACCTTGCGGCCCTTGTGGTCGGCCAGCGACACCTCGTTTCCGTCGGCGTCGGGGAGGGTGAAGGCGGGGGCCACGTCCCCGGGCTGGAGTCGCTCGGTCATCGAAGCTCGTCTCCTCGTGCGTGCCAATACCGTGTCGGTCCGAGGGTAACCGGGGGTGCCGACAGCGCGGTCCCGGCCGAAGCTGACAGACTGTACTGAACAGGCATCAGTGGACTGCGGAGGCGGTACGGTGGCGGACACGGCGGACACCAGGACCCCGGCTGAGATCGAGGCGGACATCAGGCGCCGTCGCGAGGTGCTGGCCGAGACGCTCGACGAGATCGGCGTGCGGGTGCACCCGAAGACCATCGTCGCGGATGCCAAGGCCAAGGTCACCTCCCACGTCGACCACACCCTCGGACGGGCCTATGTACAGGTCAACCGAGTCGTCAGCGATGTGCGCGCCCAGTTCGTCGACGGGGACGGCGCGCCTCGTCTGGAGCGGATCGTGCCGGTCGCGCTGGTCGCCGTCGGGGTCGTGGGTCTGCTCGCCCTGGGCGCGCGCAGGCGCCGGGGCTGACCCAGGCACGTACGGACATGCTGAAGGCAGGTAGGTTCGAGGCGTGAGCGCCAACAGAAACGAGCACAGCACCCATCACGACAAGCTGCCCATCCGGATGCTGCACGACCGGGTACTGGTCCGGCAGGAGACGGGCGAGGGCGAGCGTCGTTCGGGCGGCGGCATCCTGATTCCCGCCACGGCGGCGGTGGGACGCCGGCTGGCCTGGGCGGAGGTCGTCGCGGTCGGGCAGAACGTGCGGACCGTGGAGCCGGGCGACCGGGTCCTGTTCGACCCGGAGGACCGGGCCGAGGTGGAGGTGCGGGGCACCGCGTACGTGCTGATGCGTGAGCGTGATCTGCACGCCGTGGCCGCGGACCGGTTCGAGGGGTCGGAGGACTCCACCGGTCTGTACCTGTGACGTGACGGAGCCGAGGGGCTGGTGACCGTTGTCACCAGCCCCTTTGTCGTGCCTCTTGGCCGTCCGTTCGTTTTGCTAGCCTCGAAGAGGAGCCCGACGAGACGCGCCGTACCGGGATGCAGGCAAAGACGACGCACCCCCCGTTCGTCAGTGAATCGTCTCGGAGGTGCCCGTCGTGGCCTGGGTTTTGCTTGTCCTCGCCGGTCTGCTGGAGGTCGGCTGGTCGATCGGGATGAAGTACAGCGATGGCTTCACCCGACCCGTCCCCAGTGTGCTGACCGGCGCCGGCATCGTCGCGAGCATGCTGCTGCTGTCCTACGCCTCCCGTTCCCTGCCCATCGGTACCGCCTACGGCGTGTGGGTGGGCATCGGGGCGGCCGGTGCGGCGGTGCTCGGCATGGTGGTGCTGGGGGAGCCGGCGACCGCCGCCCGGATCTTCTTCGTGTGTCTGCTGCTGGTGGCGGTGGTGGGGCTGAAGGCCACCTCCGGCCACTAGGGCCTGTCCGGCGGATCAAGGTGCAGGCAAGCGGCGGCGCCGGTCAACTCAGGTGAGCGGGGGCTGGTGCGTCCAGGTGCAAGGCGGAGGAGGGAGTCGACGCGGAGCGTCGGCGAGTGACGACAACGCCGCAGATGGGCGTGCCAGCCCCCGCGTCTGCGCCATGATCCGCCGGACAGGCCCTAGTGACCTGAGTCAGAGATTCTTCGGCAGTAGGCGGCCACCTTGTCGAGGATCTCGT
>NZ_BNBC01000027.1:124412-134456 GCF_014654675.1 Streptomyces spiralis | reverse complement strand
TCCTCTTCGTCGGCATCGCCATCGACCTGCTCATCTTCAGCCCCCTCGAACGCTGGGTCCTGCGCAGCCGCGGCCTGCTGGTCACCCGCTGAGCGAACGCGTCCCGATCGACACGGAGTGGCCCGGCCGGCAACCGCGCCGAGGCCGCGGCGAAGCAGCTCGGCGCGGCCCCGGACCGGTCACGCGGCGCGTCCCGCAAGCGTGTCCACGGCCCGGCGGGCGACCCGCCCCGCAGAAGCGGGCCGGCACTGGCAGATCTTCCCGACGGCTCGACGAAACCCCAGGTCAGCGGCCCAACTGAGACCCCGTCAGGTGGCGCAACACGGCGGCAACACTCCTTTCCCTACCCGATCGATATGGTTCAAGACATGCCCTCCAGCAACAGCATCCGGGACCACGCCGGCCAGGGCGCGACCACCGTCGCCGCCCACCGCGCGCGGCGCCGGCTGCGCGCCGACCAGGCCAGGCAGCTCGCCGACCTGCTCCGCCACCAGCTCCTGGCCGGCGGCTTCCCGGACGGCACGCTCCCCCACGAGACGGCCCTCGCCACGGACTACCGCGCAAGCCGCAACACCGTCCGCCAGGCGCTGGACCTGCTGAGGGCCGAAGGCCTCGTGGACCGGCTCCCGGGCGTCGGCACCGTGGTCGTCGCACAGAAGTACCCGCACGGCCTCGACCGCCTGATGGGCCTCGCGGAGACCCTCCGCGAGCACGGCCGGGTCACCAACGAGGTCCGCACCATGGGCCCCGCACCCGCACCCGCCCCGGTCGCCGAACGCCTGCACGTCCAGCCCGGCACCGACGTCCTCTACATCGAACGTCTGCGCCGCCTGAACGGCCTGCCCCTCTCCCTCGACCTGACCTACATCCCGCTCGACATCGGCACCGCCCTGCTCGGCGCCGACCTGGAGAACACCGACGTCTTCCGGCTCCTGGAGACGATCACCGGCAAGCGTCTCGGCCACGCCGAGATCACCCTGGAGGCGGTGAACGCGGACACCCACTCCGCCGCCGTACTCCAAGCGCCGCACGGCGCGGCCGTCCTGATGCTGGAACGGCTCACCCACCTCTCCGACGGCCGCCCCGTCGACCTGGAGTTCATCCGCTTCCGCGGCGACCGCATCACCATGAGCGGCCTGCTGCACCGTTCCCTCTGACACCTCCCCCCTCACTCATCACTCATCACTCATCACTCATCTGGTTCGACCTTCCTGGAGACAGCCATGCCCTTGGCGCCCCAGCGGGCCGACGTGCCCGTGACCATCGACGAGTCGAAGTGCATCGACGGCTGCACGCTCTGCGTGGACATGTGCCCGCTGGACTCCCTCGCCATCGACGACAGCACCGGCAAGGCCTACATGCACGTCGACGAGTGCTGGTACTGCGGCCCGTGCGCGGCCCGCTGTCCCACCGGAGCCGTGACGGTCAACATGCCCTACCTGCTCCGGTGAGAGGTCCCGAACTCCCATGAAACGCACACCCATCGCCCTGTCCGCGGCCCTGCTCCTGCTGCCCCTGTCCGCCTGCGGCGGCAGCGCCGAGGCGGGCGACGCCAAGACGGTCACCATCACCGTCGGCTACCAGTCCAAGACCATCAACACCGTCACGGCGGGCACCCTCCTGCGCTCCCTCGGCTACTTCGAGCGGGCCCTCGACGCCCTCCACGACGGCCATGTCTACAAGGTCGACTGGCAGGACTACGCCACCGGCGCCCCCATCACCGCCCAGATGACCGCAGGGAAGATCGACATCGGCTCGATGGGCGACTTCCCGCTGCTCATCAACGCGGCCCGCGGCAAACAGCTCGGCAAGCCGACCCGGCTGGTCTCCGTCACCGGCTACAACCTCCGCGGCGGCCTCAACACCATCGTCACCTCCCCCGACTCCACGCTGTCCTCCCTCACCTCCCTGAAGGGCAAGAAGGTCTCCACGAGCGTCGGCTCGGCCGCCGACGGCACGCTCGTACGGGCACTGCAACGCGCCGGGATCGACCCCGACAAGGGCATCGAGAAGCTCAACCAGCAACCCGCGGTGGGTGCTTCCGCCCTGTCGTCGGGCAGCGCGGACGCCCTGTCGCAGTTCGTCGCGTGGCCCGGCCTGCTCGCCCACCAGGGCAAGGCGAAGGCCCTGTACGACGGCGCCCAGCTGAACCTGCCCACCTTCCACGGCGTCACCGCCCGCGAGGACTTCGCCCAGCGGCGGCCCGCCGTCCTGGAGGCCTTCCTCAAGGCCCAGACCGAGGCCACGGACTACCTTGACGCCCACCCGGTCGCGGCCGCCGAGAAGGTCGCCGAGGCCACCGGCCTGCCCGCCGAGGTCGTCTACCTCTACAACGGCGCCCACGGCATCGCCACCTTCGACCCCGCGATCAAGCCGCGGCTGCTGTCCGCGCTGAAGCAGGACGTCTCGGTCCTGAAGGCGGAGAAGCTGACCGGCGACATCGACGTGGACTCCTTCGTCGACGACCGGTACGTCAGGAAGGCCCTCGGCGCCGACTACGCCAAGCGGCTCGCCTCGCTGCCGCCGGCCGCCGCGAGCGAGGTGTGGCCCAAGGGCGCCCAGAAGACGATCGGTTTCAAGTCCCCTGCCGAGCTGCTGCGTCATGTCGCCGGACACAAGAACGGCATCCGCGCCGCCTACGTCCCCGACGCCACCACCGGCACCCTCTGGTTCGCCGACCGGGCGGTCTGGGTGGCCGACGGCTACCAGCTGCTCCCCTTCGTCGCACCGGCGACCGCGAAGGCGTACGTCGCCGCGCACCCGGGCGCCCGCGTCATCACGTACGCCGACGCACTGGGACGGGCGTCATGACCCGGCGGCCCCTGGCACGCCATGTGCTGCGGACGCTCTCCCTGGCGGCGGCACTCGGCCTCTGGCAGCTGCTGACCAGCCTGAACGTCGACCTGTGGCTGCGCTTCTCGCAGTTCCCCACCGTCGCCGACGTGGCCCGCACCTTCGCCGACCGGCTGGCCGGCCCCGACTACTGGACCGACCTCACCGACAGCCTCACCCGCATCCTCACCGGCTTCCTGCTCGCCGCCGTCCTGGGCGTGGCGACGGGCGTGCTCGTGGCCCGCTCCCGCCTCGCCGAGGACCTGCTCGGGCCGGTCCTGGAGGTCGTCCGCCCGATCCCGGCGATCGCACTGGTCCCGGTCGCGATCCTCCTCTTCCCCTCCAACGAGCAGGGCATCGTCTTCATCACCTTCACCGCCGCCTTCTTCCCCGTCCTCGTCTCCACCCGGCACGCCGTCCGTGCGCTGACACCCGTGTGGGAGGAGGCCGTGCTGACGATGGGCGGCGGCCGGTGGCGGATCCTCGGCTCGGTCGTGCTGCCGGGCGCGCTGCCCGGCATCTTCGGCGGCCTGTCGGTCGGCATCGGCGTCTCGTGGATCTGTGTGATCTCCGCCGAGATGATCTCCGGCCAGTACGGCGTCGGGTACCGCACCTGGCAGGACTACACTGTCGTCGACTACGCGGGCGTCCTCGTCGGCATGGTCACCATCGGCGTCCTCGGCTGGGTCACCTCCACGGCCGTGGAACTCCTCGGCCGCCGCCTGACCCGCTGGCTGCCCCGCACCTCGTACGTCCCCGCCGGCCGGATGCCGCGCCGGGCGCGCGGCACCGCAGCGGCCGTACCGGTGGGTCCCACGACCAAGGAGGGCGTCCCCCATGACCAGCTCGTCTGACGTCCGTTCGCCCGCCCGCGGCGGCGCGGCCCTGGCGCTGCACGGCGCCGTCCTCGGCCGGCCCGGCGCACCCGTGGTCCACGGAGTGGACCTCGAAGTGGCCCCCGGCGAGATCCTGACCGTCGTCGGCCCCTCCGGTTGCGGCAAGTCGACCCTGCTGCGCACGCTCGCCGGGCTGCTGTCCCCGCTCGCCGGACAGGCCGGCCAGGACGGGCGCCCGCTGACGGGCCCCGCCGCCGACCGTGCCCTGGTCTTCCAGGAGGACGCCCTCCTGCCCTGGCGCACCCTGCGCGCGAACGTCGAACTGCCGCTCGCCGTCAAGGGGGTGCCGCGTGCGGAGCGCAGGCGGCAGGCCGGGGCCTGGCTGGCGCGCGTCGGCCTCGCCGAGCAGGCCCGGCAACTGCCGCACCGCGTCTCCGGCGGGCAGCGCCAGCGCGCCCAGCTGGCCCGGGCGCTCGCGGGAGCCCCCCGCGCCGTCCTCATGGACGAACCCTTCGGCGCCCTCGACGCCCAGACCCGCGCCGGCATGCAGGACCTGCTGGTGGAGGTGCTGCACGGCACGGGCGCCACGGTCGTCTTCGTCACCCACGACGTCGACGAGGCCCTCTTCCTCGGCGACCGCGTGGCGCTGCTCGGCAACGACCGGCTGACCGCCGTACGCGATGTGCCGCGCCCGCGCGACCGTTCCGCGCACGACGATCCGGCGCGCGTCGCCCTGCGGCGCGAAGTCCTCACGTCACTCGGTTCTTGAAAGGCATCCCGGTGGACACCCTCCCGCAGATCCCGGCCCTCACCGACGCCGAGGAGATCAGCTGCGACGTTCTCGTCATCGGCGGCGGCACCGCCGGCACCATGGCCGCGCTCACCGCCGCCGAGCACGGCGCGGACGTGCTCCTCCTGGAGAAGGCCCACGTCCGGCACTCCGGCGCGCTCGCCATGGGCATGGACGGCGTCAACAACGCGGTCATCCCGGGTCGCGCCGAACCCGACGACTACGTCGCCGAGATCACCCGCGCCAACGACGGCATCGTCGACCAGTCCACCGTCCGCCAGACCGCCGGCCGCGGCTTCGCGATGGTGCGGCGGCTGGAGTCGTACGGAGTGAAGTTCGAGAAGGACGAGCACGGCGAGTACGCGGTCCGCCAGGTCCATCGCTCCGGCTCGTACGTGCTGCCGATGCCGGAGGGCAAGGACGTCAAGAAGGTCCTGTACCGGCAGTTGCGGCGGCGCGAGATGCGCGAGCGGATCCGCATCGAGAACCGGGTGATGCCGGTGCGGGTGCTCACGGCACAGGGGCGGGCCGTGGGGGCGGTCGGCTTCAACACGCGCACCGGCGCGTTCGTGGTGGCGCGCGCGGGCGCGGTGATCCTCGCGACGGGCGCCTGCGGCCGCCTCGGCCTGCCCGCCTCCGGCTACCTGTACGGCACCTACGAGAACCCCACCAACGCGGGCGACGGCTACGCGATGGCCTACCACGCGGGCGCCGAACTCACCGGCATCGAGTGCTTCCAGATCAACCCGCTGATCAAGGACTACAACGGTCCCGCGTGCGCCTACGTCGCCAACCCCTTCGGCGGCTACCAGGTCAACCGCCACGGCGAACGCTTCGTCGACTCCGACTACTGGTCCGGCCAGATGATGGCCGAGTTCGCCGAGGAGGTGGCGAGCGACCGCGGCCCGGTGTACCTGAAGCTGAGCCACCTGCCGGAGGAGTCGGTCTCCGCGCTGGAGTCGATCCTGCACTCGACCGAGCGCCCCACCCGGGGCACCTTCCACTCGGGCCGCGGCCACGACTACCGCACCCACGACGTCGAGATGCACATCTCCGAGATCGGCCTGTGCGGCGGCCACTCGGCCTCGGGCGTACGGGTCGACGACCACGCCCGGACGACCGTCCCCCGCCTGTACGCCGCCGGCGACCTGGCCTGTGTGCCGCACAACTACATGATCGGCGCCTTCGTCTTCGGCGACCTCGCGGGCGCGGACGCCTCCCGGTACACGGCGTACGAAGGAGAATTGCCCGCCGACCAGCTCCGCGAGGCGCACGAGCTGATCTACCGCCCGCTGCGCAACCCGGACGGGCCGCCGCAGACCCAGGTCGAGTACAAGCTGCGCCGCTTCGTGAACGACTACGTGGCCCCGCCGAAGGCCGGCGCCCGGCTCTCCCTGGCCCTGGAGGCCTTCGAACGGATGCGGGACGACATCGCCGCCATGGGTGCCCGCACCCCGCACGAGCTGATGCGGTGCGCCGAGGTCACCTTCATCCGCGACTGCGCGGAGATGGCCGCGCGCGCCTCCCTCGCCCGCACGGAGTCCCGCTGGGGCCTCTACCACGACCGCGTCGATCATCCGGTGCGGGACGACGCGTCCTGGTTCCACCACCTCGATCTGTTCAAGTCCCCGTCCGGGGCGATGGAGTTCACGGCCCGTCCCGTGGCCCCCTATCTGGTCCCGGTCGACGGCTTCGCCCCGGTCGGCGGCCCTTCCCGGCACCTCGGCGAGGTCCACCCGGAGCAGGTGGCGACGGCGGGGGCCCGGGACAGCGCGCCGGTGGCGTCCCGGCGGGAGCCCACCGTGGCCGCCACAGCCGCGCGCACCCGTGCGGACGCGAGCGCGCCGACCACACCTCGCCTGCTCGAACTGCTGCGTCTCGCGGAGGACGCGCCCGATCTCTCCGTGCTCGCCGGCTACTTGGCGGACCCCGAGCCCGGCGTGCGCCGCACGGCCGTCACGGTCCTGACGGAGACCGTGCCGCCGGGCACCGGCCCGGCACTGGCCGCGGCGCTCACCGATCCCGACGCCGGCGTCCGCGCCGCCGCGGCGGCGTCCCTGCGCGAACTGGTCGAGACACTGGCCCCGGAACCGGCCCTGCGCGACGGCCTCGCCGCCGCCCTGTCCGGGGCCGACCCCGCCGTCCGTGCCGCCGCACTGGACGTGCTGCGTGCCCTGCGGATCGGTGACGCCGAGCTGTTCGCGGACTCCCTGTCGGACCCCGACATCGCCGTGCGTGTCGCGGCCGTGCGCGCGCTCGTGTCGGTCGACGCCGTCGCGGACGTGGCCCGGGCGGCGGCCGTCGAGCCGTCCCGCGAGGTCCGCGTCACGATCGCCAAGGCCCTGGCCACCCTGGGTACGGGCGCGGACGTGGCCCGCTCGGCGCTCGCCGCGCTCATCGACGATCCCGACGCCCTGGTGCGTGGGGCCGCCTACGAGGCTCTGGGCACGACGGGCTGCCCGGCCGCCCTGGCCCGCCGCGCGGAGGCCGCCCTGTCCGACCTGGCCTGGCAGGTACGGGCCGGTGCCGCCGCCGCTCTGTCCTCCGCCGACTCCGAACTGGCCGTACCGGCCCTCGCCAAGACCCTCACCGACCCGAACGCCGACGTCCGCAAGGCCGCCGTACTGGCCCTGACCCGGCACCGTGCCGTCGAGGACGCCCGAGTGGCCCTGGCCGCCGCGACGACGGACTCGGACGCGGACGTCAGGGCCTATGCCGCACGGGCGCTGTGACCGCGACCTGCGCCGCGGCCGACAGACGTCACGTGTTCCGCGGGACGTCCCGGGCCGCGTGGAAGGGTGCGGCCGGCCGCGCCTGCCGGGTGACGGTCAGGGATTCGTCCAGGCCTCGGGATCCTCCGCGAGGGTCACGACGTCGTCGGGCAGCCTGGCCGCTGCCACATGGGCCAGGGTGACCTCGCCGAGAATCTTGCGGACGTTGGCGCGTACGGCGATCCACAGCGGCAGCAGCGACTCCGCGGGGCCGCCGTAGGAGAGTTCGGGCGGGCGCACGCCCCGCACCGAGACCAGGGGGCCGTCCGCCACGCGGATCACGTCCGCGATGGCGATGGAGTCCGCCGGGCGGGCGAGCCGGTAGCCGCCCTTCCCGCCTCGCTGACTGACCACGAGGCCGCCCCGGCGCAGGTCGCCCAGGATGCCTTCCAGGAACTTGTGCGGGATGCCCTGTGCGGCGGCGATCGCCTCGGCCTTGAGCGAGGTGTCGTCCTCCGCAGCGGCCAGTTCCAGTGCCGCTCGCACCGCATAGTCCGCCCGCGCCGAGATCCGCATGCCGCAATTATCCATCACGGCCGTGTCCGCACGTCACCGGCTGCGCCGTCAGCCGGGCAGGGTGAAGGGCGGGTGCGCGCCGTTGAGAAAGTAGTCCCCGACCTCGCGCAGCCTGGGGGCGACCGGCTCACGGAGGGTGTGCGTCCGGGCGTCGCGCCAGAAGCGGTCGAAGCCGTGGCGGGAGGAGGCGGCGTCGGCGCCGATGACGTCCAGGGCACGGGTGGTGATCTCCTGCGCGGCCCGGGAGGCGGCGGCCTCGGCCACGCTCGCGAGGACGGCGATCTCCGCGCACTCCTCACCGTCGAGGTCCTCGCCCTGTGCGAGGCCGTGCATCAGGGCCTCCACCGCCTGGTCGGCGAGGGCGGACGCGGCACGCGCGACGACGGCGAGCTCGCCGAACGCGGTCAGCGCGTTCGGATCCTGCGGTGCGCCGACCGGCCAGGGCTGCGCCGAGAAGGGCTGCCAGGGGGACCGCACGGCCCTTCCGTACTCGCGGACCTCGGACAGCAGTCCCTCGGCGACGCCGAGACAGAACTGGACGGAGACCAGCCGCGCGGTCGGCGCGGCCAGAGAGGCGAAGGGTGACAGCACTCCTTCGTCCGGCGAGAGGGAGCCGAAGACGTCGTCCGCCGCGACCGGCACGGAGTCGAACTCCACGCCGCCGCCCGCCGCCAGCCGCCGGCCGAAGGTGTCCCCGACGGTGCCGCTCACGACGCCCGGGCGGGTGGCGTCGACGAGGACGGCCAGCGGCTCGCCGGTGCCGTACCTGGCCGCTCGGACCACCAGCCGGTCGGCGATCCCCACCCCGGCGGCATACCTCTGGTAGCCGTCCAGCAGACAGCCGTCCGCCGAGGGGGTCAGTATGAGCGGTGGTTCGTGCGAGGCGATACCGCCTCCCCAGCACCACTGTCCCGCTGCCGACTCCCGCTCCATGCGGGCCGCCCGGGCGGGGCCGGCGAAGAACCGGGGGCTGTAGGACAGGAAGTAGTGGTTGCCCAGCAGGTGCCCGATGGCCCCGTCGGCCGCGGCGACGGTCCGGACGACCGTGCAGGCCGTGCGCCAGTCGGCACCGCCTCCCCCCAGTTCGGCCGGTGCCAGCAGTGTGAGCAGTCCCGACTCGCGCAGCCGCGCGACCTCTTCGAGCGGCGGCTTGCCGGCCTGTTCCCGCTCGACCGCGTCCGTGGCGAGGTCGTCCGCCATCTCACGGGCTATGTGCGGCCAGTCCACCTGCCCGGCTGACGCATCGGCCGAGTGGAGTGATGCACGGTGACACGTCGGCTTCATCATCCTCACTCCCGTCGCCACCACCGTACCCCATTTCCCTAGTGATTCGGTAGGGAAAGCCGCTCGAACGAGGTCGTGACCCGGACGACCGCCGGCCGGCCGAAGTCGGCCCGCGCCCGCGGTCCGTGGCCGGTGGCGGGTCGGATCACCTGGTGAAACGCGACGAGCCGAGGTTCACCAGGTGACCGGTCATGCCGATCCGCACGCCCTCTGAGGTGGCGCGTGCCGAGGTGAAGCCGACGTTCTCGGGGAGTTGGACCCGCCACGTGGCCATCGGCTGTTCGGTACCGGGGAGGTTCAGCGAGATCTCCGTTCCCTGGGCGAGCACAGTGCCCGTGCCGTTCAGGTCGCTCCCGCCGGCGGTGCCTGTGACCCTGACCCGCGCCGCCTGCTCCGTCGAACCCGGGGCCTGCGAGATCCGGATGGGACCGCCCTTGCTCGTCAGCCGCGTGACCACGCCGGACAGCGCGTCGTACGACAGCATCAAGGAGCCCGTGGCGAGATCGGCCTCGGCGCTGCGCGCGGCCAGAGAGGTCACCTGCACGCCGCGCAGGTCGAGATGGAACTGTTTGACGGGCAGGTAGCCGCCCTGGGCGTTGCTCGTGGTGTCGACGGTGAACTGCGACGCCGCCAGCCTGACGTGGCCGAAGTGCCGGCTGAACGCCTGCGTCAGAAAGGGGAAGCCCTCTATCGACACCTCGAGGTCACCGTCGGTGCTGTTGCTGTAGTCGTACTTCTGCGCGGCAAGGTGGGTGGCCTCGTCGTCGGCGTAGTGCACGGCGAGGCGGTCGGCGACGGTGAACAGAACGGCCAGCACCACCACCGTGATCGCGAGAACCTTGACCCAGCGACGTCTCATGTGAATCTCCCCGTTTCCCCGTTGTACCGGCCTCGCGGCCGAACACGATCGGTCCGGGACCCGATCATGCACGAGGCGGGCTCGCCGCACCGTCCGAACAGCCAACAGGCCGTGCCGGACTGCTCCGGCACGGCCTGTGAACCGCGACTTCGAAAT
>NZ_BNBC01000027.1:121207-124381 GCF_014654675.1 Streptomyces spiralis | reverse complement strand
TCGGGACGACAGGATTTGAACCTGCGACCCCTTGACCCCCAGTCAAGTGCGCTACCAAGCTGCGCCACGTCCCGTCGGGCGCCTGTGCGGTGATCCACCTCGACGCCCGGGTAAACCCTACCGTACGTGAGCGGCCCCTGGCGGACGGCCCCCGTCCGGCGGGACGGCAGCACGGTCAGCCGGTGCGACGCCGTGCCGTGTCCGTGGTGTCCTGCACGGCGTCCATGTCGTTCGCGTACGCGAGGAAGTCGTCCACCATGCGATGGAACAGCGTGGCCAGCTCGTGGAGTTCCTCGGCGGACCAGCCGGACAGGGCAAGCTGCATACCGCGGGCGCCGGCCTCGCGGATGCGGGCGATGGCCTCCCGGCCCGGCTCGGTCAGCCGGATGCGCTGGGCGCGGCGGTCGTCGGGATCGGGGACGCGGGTGACATGGCCGGACTTCTCCAGCTGCTGGACGGTGCGCGTCACATGGGAGGCCTCCACGCCCAGGCGGTTGGCCAGCTCGCCGGGCCGCAGCGGCTCGGAGTCGGCGATCTGGCGCAGCAGCGCCACCGCGGCGCGGTCCAGGGGTACGCCGGCCAGTCCCATCAGCCGCTCGTGCTGCCGGGCCCGTGTGCTCAGATAGGTGATGCGCGTCAGGGCGCGCTCGATCTCGGCCACCTCGGGCGAGATGACGGGGCCGGTGGGCGACGATGGGGTGGGCATGCCCCGAGGCTATCATATCGTTGACTTACTCAAGTAGTTTGCTGGGGCGTTCACTGCCGCGACGCCCCCTCGCCGGTTCGCCGCGGGCGTCGCGGGGGCACCTCCCGCAGCACCGGTCCCCTGGGACGTCCCCGCCGTCCCAGGGACACGGGGACGGCATCGTCGGCCGCCGCCACGGAAACGCTGGGCGACATGTGATCACGCCATGTGGTCACCGGAACGAAAGCCCGGAGGTTTCCATGATCCGACGGACCCTCACCGGCGGCCTGCTGGCCACGGTCGCGATGCTCGCGCTCGTGCCCACGGCCGCCGATGCCGCCCCGGCCGCGCCCGCCGCGCGCCCCGCCGCGGCAGTGGCCGAGCAGCACCTGCTTCCTTCGCCGCTGCCCGCCCCGGCGCGGCACGTACGGCACTGGCGCCACGTCAACCACCATGCCACGCACTACCGTTCGAGCCACCCCGTCGGTCGGGTGACCACGCACCGCTCCCCGCTGAACGTCCGCTCCGGCCCCGGCACCGGGTACCGGGTGATCGGCGTGCGGCACTCGGGCCGGCTGCTCGCGCTCAAGTGCCGGACGTACGGGTCCTGGGTGCGCGGCACCCACCAGTGGTACCGGCTCGCGCACGTGCGGGGCTACGTCTCGGCGCGCTACCTGCGCGTACGCGGCGCCGTCCCCTGGTGCTGACGTCTCCTCTGCCCCGTACGCCCTGACGGACGAGGCCCGTTCCGCCGCACCGCGTGCCGGCGGAACGGGCCCCGGCGTGTCCCGCACCACGCCGCAGCCGAAGCCGCAACCGAAGGCACAGCCCAAGTCACAGCCGGCTCACTTTCCTCACACCTCCCGGATGTGTGGCGGTGGCCCGAACCCGGGAATCCATCCCGACAACTGGGGGCGAAACGCCCATAGCGGAAGTCGAGTCGGGAGCAGCATGATGCGGCAGGCCCAGGAAGCGGCACCGTCGATCGGGCCGCTGGCGGCGACCCTGCGCGAGTTGAGGGACCGTACGGGCCTGAGCCTGGCCGCCCTCGCCACGCGCACCCCCTACAGCAAGTCCGCCTGGCACCGCTACCTGACCGGGGCCAAGCACCCGCCCCGCTCGGCCGTGGAGGCGCTCGCCCGGCTCGCGGGCGCCGACCCGGCACCGGCCCTGGCGCTGTGGGAGGCGGCGGGAGAAGCACCACGCGCACCCGCCACGCCCTCGGCCTCCGGGCCGGCGTCCGGTTCCGGCTCCAAGGCCGAGGCCGCAGGCCCGTTCCGGGCGCGCCTTGGGCGGCGCGCCCTGCTCCCGGCGCTGACCCTGCTGACCGCCGTCGCGGCCGTGGCCACGGCCCTCGCCACCTCCTCGCGCGGCACGGCACCGGGCACGCGGGTCGTGCCGGTCTCCCAGCGCTGCCAGGGCCGTTCCTGCCAGGGCGAGCTGCCCGGCGCCTCGGCGTGCGCCGGCGACGCGCAGACCAAGAGCGCCGTGAGCGACGCGGCGTACACCGTCCGGCTGCGCTGGTCCCCCTCCTGTGGAACCGCCTGGTCGCAGGTGCGGGTGCGGGGCGCGGTGGCCCGGGAGGTCTCCGTGCGGACGGGCCGGGACGTGCTGTCGGCGACGTACTCCGCCGACGACACCCGGGGCGACACGAGCCCGATGCTCGCCGTTTCCTCACCGAGCGGGGTGGAGGCGTGCGCCGAGGTGAACGGGAAGGTGGCGTGCACGGGCCTGGACGCCGACGCGGGCAGCGGGCCCTGAGCCGCCTCGGGCCGCTCGGCCATTTCCCGGCGATGCCGATGGAGACGTCACTTGATGAGCGCGTTGGCCACGACCACGATCAGCCCGAACACGGCGTCGGCCACCCCGGTGAGCAGCGCCATCGCCCATCTGCGCCCCGCCCACCGGGCCGAGACCAGGCCCAGGGTGAACAGCAGGGCGACGTTGAAGGTGAACGCCGGGTACTCCACTTCGTCCGCGGGCCACCAGCCCCAGCCGCCACCCGCGAGGATCAGCGCGCTGGGCAGCGTGGCGGCGACCAGCGGCCACTCGGCCGCCAGGGCGCGCAGCGCCTGGCCGCGCCGGTGCGGGCCGCGCTCGGCGATGTAGTGGGCGTAGCCGTGCGCCAGCGCGGAGGCGAGCGCGGTCACCAGCAGCCAGGCGGAGTCGTAGCGGCGGTCGGCCGCCGAGTTGTGCCCGACCCCGGTGAGGGCGGCGACCATGGCACAGGCCACGACGGCGCCGTAGACCCCGCCGAAGAGCAGAAGGGAGCGGGTGTCGTGCGCGGACCGCTGGGGGACGGCCGCCGGCGGGTCCGCCATGGGCTGCTCTCTTCCCGGCGTACGGAGACGGTCGTCTCAACGATCACCCGAGCCGGCGGCCCTCGCCACCTCGCGACCGCTTAGGGCCTTTCGTTTGGATCAGGCCGGATCAGGGAGCGGGGTCTGGTGGTGGGGGTACCTCCCACGCCGTTCAGGCAGTGGGGGAGC
>NZ_BNBC01000027.1:115339-121163 GCF_014654675.1 Streptomyces spiralis | reverse complement strand
GCGTCATGGCGGAGCCATGGCAACCGACGACAACGCGGCGAGGCGCGGTGCCAGACCCCGCGAGCCCGGCGTGATCCAAACGAGAGGCCCTATGCCCCGTGGCCGCCGTCCGGGCCGGCCTGCGGCGGCATGTTGTACGGGGTCACCACCTGGATCGCGGACGGCAGGGCCGGCCCGGCGGGCGGCAGGGCGCCGTGGGCGCGCATCACCAGCCGGCAGGCCTCCCGCATGTCCTGGCGCAGATCGTGGTGGAGCACGGCGGACAGACGGTGCTCGCGCAGCAGACGGGTGTTGTCCTGGTCGAGGTCGTGGGCGATGAACACCGCGCACTCGCGGCCCAGGTCCTGGAACGCCCGCAGGGTGGCGATGTTCCCGCCGCCGATCGAGTAGACCGCGCGGATCTCCGGGTCGCGCTCCAGGGCGGCCCGGACGAGGTCGTACTGCGTGGCGTCCAGGCCCTGGCCCTCGGCGATCTCCACCAGGGTGCGGCGCGGCCGCGCGGCCCTCATGGCGCTGCGGAAGCCCATCTCGCGCTCCTCCTCGTTGCGGAAGAAGCCGCTGCTGAGCGAGGTGAGCACATTGCCGGGCCGGTCGCCGAGCCACTGGGCCATCAGGTACGCGGCGGTGGCGCCCGCCGCCCGGTTGTCGCTGCCGACGTAGGCGAGCCGGGCGGTGGCGGGCAGGTCGGTGACCAGCGTGACGACCGGGATCCCGGCCGCCGTCAGCCGGCCGGCGGCCGCGCCGACCTCGGGGACGTCCGGGGCCTTGAGGATCACGCCCTGCGAGCCGCGCCGCGCGATCCGGTCCAGCGTGGCGACCAGTTCGCGGGCCGGGCCGGTCTCACGGAAGTGGAAGCGGGAGCGGACCACGGCCGGGTGCAGGGACGGCAGTTCGGCCTCCAGGGCGGCCCGTACGGCGGTGGTGAACCGCTCGGGCGCCTGCATCACGATGTCCACCATGAACGTACGGCCGACCAGCCGCACCTGGGTGCGCTGCCGGTCCAGGTCGGCGATCGCCCGCCGCACCTCGCGCGCGGTGCTCTCGCGCACCCCTCCCCGGCCGTTGAGCACGCGGTCGACGGTGGCCTCGCTGAGCCCGGCCTGACGTGCGATCTCGCGGATCGGGAAGGGATGGCCCACAGGGCGGCTCCTCGCGCGGTCTGAGGGGTTTTTGATGGCTCGCTGATGGTTGTTCGAGGGGTTTGTACTGACAAGAATGACAGGGCCGCGTCGCCCCCGTCACCGAAAGGACGACGATGTCCTCTCCCTCGCCGCACGGCTCCCCGCACCGCCGCACCTGGCTCACCGAGCGGGACTGCGACCTCGACGCCTTCCGGGCGCTCGTCGAGCGCACCACCGACCTCGCCGGCCATCCGCACGCCTCGGCCGTCGAGCAGGGCGTCCTCGTCTACGACCGTGAGCGGCTCGTCGCGGCCGGGGACCGGGCCGCCGTGCAGGCCGAACTGGTCCACGCCCTCGACGAGGGGCCCGGCGTCGTGGTCGTCCGGGGCGCCTTCCCCGACCCGGCGGTGGTGGACCGGACCACGGCGGTCTTCGACGCGCTGATCGCCGGGCAGCGCGCCGCGGGCAACACCGCCGGGGACCACTTCGCCAGGCCGGGCTCCAACGACCGGGTGTGGAACGCCCTGGAGAAGGCGGCCCGGTACGACCCGGAGAGCTTCGCCGACTACTACGCCAACGACGTCCTGGCCCTGGTCTCGCGGGCCTGGCTCGGCCCCGGCTACCAGGTCACCTCGCAGGTCAACGTGGTCAATCCGGGCGGTGCGGCCCAGACCGTGCACCGCGACTACCATCTCGGCTTCCTCACCGGCGAGGCCGCCGCCGCCTATCCCGCGCACGTCCACCGCCTGTCCCCCGTGCTGACGCTGCAGGGCGCGGTCGCGCACTGCGACATGCCGGTCGAGTCCGGTCCGACGTTGTTCCTGCCGCACTCGCAGCGGTACGAGCCCGGCTACCTGGCCTGGCGGCTGCCCGCGTTCCAGGCGTACTTCGCGGAGCACCACGTGCAGCTGCCGCTGGCCAAGGGCGACGCCGTCTTCTTCAACCCGGCGCTCTTCCACGCCGCGGGCGCGAACCGGTCCTCGGACATCCGGCGCATGGCCAACCTGCTCCAGGTCTCCTCCGCCTTCGGCCGCGCGATGGAGACGGTGAACCGGGAGGCGGTGGTGAACGCGGTCTTCCCGGTGCTGCTCAAGCGCAAGGCGGAGGGCGTGGGCGAGGACTGGCTGGAACGCGTGGTCGCCGCGAGCGCCGAGGGTTACCCGTTCCCCACCGACTTGGACAGCGACCCGCCGGTCGAGGGTCTGGCCCCGCCCTCGCAGGCGGACCTCGTCCGGCGGGCGGTGCGGGAGGAGTGGACCCCCGGCGCCCTGCGGGACGAGCTCAGGACCGCCGCCGAGCGCCGCAGCAGCTGAGGAGGGCTCATGGAACGCACGGGACTTCTCGACGGCAAGGTCGTCCTGGTCAACGGCGGCACGCAGGGCGTGGGCGCCGCGATCGCGCGGGCCGCCGTCCGCGAGGGCGCCGTGGTGGCCGTGACGGGGCGGCGCACGGAGCCGGGTGAGGCACTGGTGGCGGAGCTGACGGCCGCCGGCGGCCGGGCGATGTTCATCCAGGCCGATCTCGCGGACGCGGAGCAGGCCAAGGGCTCCGTGGCCGAGGTGGTCGACGACTACGGCCGGATCGACTGCCTGGTGAACTCCGCCGGGCTGACCTCTCGCGGCACGCTGCTGGACACCACCCCCGAACTGTTCGACGCGCACATCGCGGTCAATCTGAAGGGGCCGTTCTTCGCGATGCAGGCGGCGGTGGCCGACATGGTGGCGCGCAAGGCCCCCGGCACCATCGTCAACATCATCACGTCCTCGGCGCACGGCGGTCAGCCCTTCCTCGCCCCGTACGTGGCCGCCAAGGCCGGGCTGGTCGGACTGACCCGCAACGCCGCCCACGCGCACCGTTTCGACCGGGTCCGGATCAACGGCCTGAACATCGGCTGGACCGCCACCGAGGGCGAGGACGCCACCCAGCGCGCCTTCCACGGCGCCGGCGACGACTGGCGGGAGGAGGCCGCGGCGGGGCTGCCGATGGGCAGGCTCGGCCAACCCGACGAGATCGCCGACTTCGTCGTCTTCCTGCTGTCCCACCGGTCCGGAGTGGTCACCGGATCGGTGATCGACTGGGACCAGAACGTCCTCGGCGGCCTCGGCTAGCCGTCTCTTCCGGCACCACCGCACCGCACCACCGCACCCTAGGAGCCGCACCCGTCATGCGCATCGGAATCCTCGGCCTCGGCCGTATCGGCGCCTTCCACGCCGAGACCCTGTCCGGACTCGACGCCGTCGGGTCTCTCGTCGTCGCCGACCCGGTCGCGGAGGCCGCCCGGGCCGCCGCGGAACGGTTCGGGGCCGAGGTCGCGGCCTCGCCCGAGGCGGTCCTGGCCGCCGGGGTGGACGGCGTGGTGGTGGCCGCCGCGACCGACGCGCACCCGGCACTGATCCGCGCCGCGGTCGAGGCCGGCGTCCCGGTCTTCTGCGAGAAGCCCGTGGCGCGCACCATGACGGAGGGCGTCGAGGTGCTCAAGGCCGTCGAGGCCGGCGACGTGCCCGTGCAGATCGGCTTCAACCGCCGCTTCGACGCCGGCTTCACGGCCGCCCGCGCGGCCGTGCGCCGCGGTGAGCTGGGCAAGCTGCACACCGTACGGTCCACCACGCTGGACCCGGCGCCGCCGCCCGCCGCGTACGTCGCCGCCTCCGGGGGCATCTTCCGTGACTGCTCGGTGCACGACTTCGACATCATCCGCTGGGTGACCGGCCGGGAGGTGACCGAGGTGTACGCCGTCGGCGGCAACCGGGGCGCGGAGTACATCAAGGAGGCGGGCGACGCGGACACCACCGGGGCGGTCCTCACCCTGGACGACGGCACGATCGCGGTGGTCTCCAACAGCCGTCACAACGCCCGCGGTCACGACGTGCGCATGGAGCTGCACGGCTTCACCGATTCCGTCGCGGTGGGCCTGGACGACAAGCTGCCGCTGCGGTCCCTCGAACCGGGGGTGGCCTTCCCGGCCGGCACCCCGCACGACTTCTTCATGGACCGCTTCGCCGCCGCCTACCGGGCCGAACTCGCCGCGTTCACCGAGGTCGTGGCCGGGCGGCTGCCGTCGCCGTGCACGGTCGCGGACGCGCTGGAGGCCGGGTGGATCGCGGAGGCGTGCACCCTGTCGCTGCACGAGCACCGTCCGGTACGGATCGAGGAGGTCCGCACCGTCTGACGCGCTTCACCGGGCGGCGGGCTGTGCCGGCAGGTCGAAGACGTGCCCCGGCGTGACGATCTTCGTGATCGCCTCGCCGAGGAGCGTGCTGGGCTCGCTGCCCTTGTGGTCGATGTCGGTGTTGAGCAGGACCACGAGGGTGGTCCGGGCGGAGGGCAGGTAGACGGTGAGGGACTCGTAGCCGGGCAGGGAGCCGTTGTGGCCGAGCCAGCCGTGGACGTCGAAGATGCCCAGGCCGTAGCCGGCACCGGGGATCGCGGACGGCGGTGTGGTGAGCCGCTGCTTCTGGGTGGCGGGGCTGATCAGGATGCGGCCGTCGGGCAGCATGCCGGTGGCCACGGTACGGGCCCAGACGCGCAGGTCGTCGAGGTCGGAGATCATCGCTCCGGCCGCCCAGCCCCAGGACGGGTTCCAGTCGGCCGCGTCCTGCACCTGCCCGGTCGCGGTCTGGATGGTATAGCCCCGCGCGTGCGGCCGCGGGAACTCGGCGCCGCTCGGGAAGAAGGTGTGGTCGAGGCCGGCCGGTTCCAGGACGGCGGTGCGGATGTAGTCGGCGAGCGGCCGGCCGCTGACCTTCTCTATCACCAGGCCGAGCAGGATCAGGTTGGTGTTGGAGTAGTCGAACTTCTGGCCCGGCGGGAAGAGCGCGGGGTGTCCGAAGGCGTACGCCAGCAGCTGCCGTGGGGTGAAGGAGCGCCGCGGGTCGGAGGTGAGCGCTTTGAAGAAGCCCTCGTCGTCCGAGTAGTTGAACAGCCCGCTGCGCATGCCGGCCAGCTCGCGCAGGGTGATCTTGTCGCCGCCCGGCACGCCGTCGACGTACTTCCCGACGGGGTCGTCCAGGCTCACCTCGTGCCGGTCGACGAGGCGCAGCAGGGCGGTCACGGTGAACGTCTTGGTCTCGCTGCCGATGCGCATGTACAGGTCGGCGGACATCCTGCGGCCGGTGCTCTTGTCGGCGACGCCGAAGGACTTCACGTACCGGCCCTGGTCGGGCGTCCACAGCCCCACGATCACACCGGGCACGTCGGCCTGGTGCATGACGCGGCGGACGGCCTGGTCGACCTGCCGGACCACGTCGGGGGTCAGGGGGCGCACGTCGGAGGAGGCCGACGGGGAGGGCGGGGACGGATCCGCCGGCGAGGCGGCGGTGGCCGTGCCCGGCACGCCGGAGGCGGCGGAGGCGGCGGAGGCAACGGCCGTGGTTCCCGCGGCGGGGCCGGCGAGCGGGGCGGCGAGCATCCCCACGGCGGTCGCGGTGACGGCACTGCGGCGCAGTCCTCGGGTGCACGCGAGTGTCATGGGCCGACTCCGAGCGCGTGAGACGTCACCCGCGTCGTCGGGGACGGGCGCGGGGCTGCGGAGGGCGTCCTTCCGCGGCGGACGCCGACGGGAGGGGCCATGACGCGGGTGGAGCATCCGCTCTCGCACGGACCTCATGTCCCGATGTCCTCGGCACCAGACCCGACGTCCTCAGCATAGGAGCGGCCCTGTCCCGCCGCCTGTCGGGCCCTAGGGGGTGTCTCGTCGGTCAGGC
>NZ_BNBC01000027.1:102677-115309 GCF_014654675.1 Streptomyces spiralis | reverse complement strand
GGGAGCGGTGGCTGGTGCCGTGCCTCGCAAGGCGGAGGAGGGAGTCGATGCGGAGCATCGGCGACCGACGACAACGCCGCGAGGTGCGGCACCAGCCACCGCGAGCCCGGCATGATCGACGAGACACCCCCTGACCGTCAGGCGCCCCGCCAGACGTTCGCGAACGCGGCCTCCTCGATGGCCCGCCGCCGGCGCACGGCCTCCAGCTCCATCACCGCGTCGTGCACGGCGGCGAGCACGCCGAGGGCCGCCTCGTCGGTGACGCCCGGCTCGGCCGGCGTCGGCTCGTCGCGGATTCCGACGGCCGCGGCCAGGGCGAGCAGCACCGGCTCGTCCGCCGCCCAGCGGTACATCGCCCGGCGCCGCGCCTCGGTGTCGCCGAGCACGCCGCGGCCACCGCGGAACGGCAGCCAGCGGTGCCGCTCCCACGAGACCTGTCCCTCCCGCTCCAGCGCGGTCAGGTACGCCGCCGCCAGGTCCCGCCCGCGCCGCCAGAGCCAGTCCTCCAGGGACTCGTGCGGGGCCTCGCGCACCAGCGCGGAGGCGGCCTCCTCCAGCAGGGGGTCCTCGAGGTCCGGCAACGGACGCGGCACCATGAGCTCGCCGGCCAGCGTGATCGCCTCGGCGCGGAGCAGGTCGTACGCCTCGGCCCCGGCCAGCGCGAGCGAGAGGTCGCCGCGCCGCAGGGGCCGGCTCGGTGTCAGACCCAGGGCCACGATCATCAGGTCACGCGCTGTGCTCATGAGGCTCTCCTCGTCGGAGGGCGTACCCGCCGCCGCGTCCCCGACCACCGGTGCTGACCGTGACGCTCGGCTTCCCGTACCGGCCCGACTCTAGCCCGGCGGGGCCTCGCACGGCGGTCCTGTGTCCGCCTCCGCCCCCGGAGGGTCACGCGCCGCAGGACCTCAGGAAGCGGCGGGTACGGGTGGCGATGGGGAGGGGTTTGTCGGGAGGGCAGGGGTACATGTCCTGTTCGACGATCGCGAACAGGTCGACGCCGAGGCGTTGCGCGGCGACCAGCACCGGCTCCAGCTCCGGTACGCCGGAGGGCGGTTCGCACATCACGCCACGCTGGACCGCCGGTCCGAACGGCACCCCGCCCGCCACCACGTCGGCCAGGATCTCCGGGTCGACCTGCTTGAGGTGCAGATAGCCGATCCGTTCGCCGTACGTCTCGATCAGCTTGACGCTGTCGCCGCCGCAGTAGGCGTAGTGCCCGGTGTCCAGGCACAGGTTGACCAGGTCGGAGTCGGTGGAGTCCAGGAAGCGTTCGACGTGCGCCTCGGTGTCGATGTGGGTGTCGGCGTGCGGATGGACGACGATGTCCAGGCCGTACGTCTCCTTGACCTCGTGGCCGAGGCGTTCCATGCCCTTGGTCAGGTGGGCCCACTGCTCGCCCGTCAGCTCCGGCGGCTCCAGGATCTCGGCGGTCTTGTCGTCCCGCCAGAAGGAGGGGATGACGACGAGGTGGCGGGCGCCCATGGCCCGGGTGAGGGCGGCGACCTGGCCGACGTGCTCCCACGTCGACTCCCACACCGAGGGGCCACGGTGCAGGCCGGTGAAGACCGTGCCCGCCGAGACCTTCAGCTCGCGCCGGGCCAGCTCGTCGGTGAGCCGGGCGGGGTCGGTGGGCAGATAGCCGTAGGGACCGAGTTCGATCCAGGAGTAGCCGGCCTCGGCGACCTCGTCGAGGAAGCGCTGCCAGGGCACCTGCCGGGGGTCGTCGGGGAACCAGACGCCCCAGGAGTCGGGGGCCGAGCCGACCCGGATGCGGTCCAGCGCCGGAGCCATGTCAGGAGTTCCCTTCGGAGGAGGCCGGCAGGGGTGCGGAGAGGTCGTCCGCCTCGGGCAGTTCCTCGACGTCGACGCCGCGGACCTGGGACAGTTCGTGCTTGAGGGCGGCCAGTTCGGCGCCGCCGGCCATGTGGTTGGTCAGCTCCTCCAGGCTCACCTCGCTGCGTGCGGCGGACATCTCCAGGGTGCCCAGGCGCAGCACGGTGAAGTGGTCGCCGACCATGTAGGCGTGGTGGGGGTTGTGGGTGATGAAGATGACGCCGAGGCCGCGGTCGCGGGCGGCGGCGATGTACTTCAGGACCACCCCGGACTGCTTGACGCCGAGGGCGGCGGTGGGCTCGTCGAGGATGAGGACGCGGGCGCCGAAGTGGACGGCGCGGGCGATGGCCACGCACTGGCGCTGGCCGCCGGAGAGGGTGCCGATGGGCTGTTCCAGGTCGTCCAGGACGATGCCCATGGCGCGCAGTTCCTCGTCGGCGGTCCGCTTCATGCGGGCGATGTCCAGGCGGCGGACCGGCCAGGGGCCCTTGGTGAGTTCCGAGCCGAGGAAGAAGTTGCGCCACACCGGCATGAGCGGGACGGTCGCCAGGTCCTGGTAGACGGCGGCGATGCCCCGGTCGAGGGCCTCGCGGGGCGTGGTGAAGCGCACCGGCTCCCCGTCGACCAGGAACTCGCCCTCGGTGTGCTGGTGCAGCCCGGAAATGATCTTGATCAGGGTGGACTTGCCGGCGCCGTTGTCGCCGAGCACACAGGTCACCCGGCCGGAGTGGACGGCGAGGTCGACGCCGTGCAGGGCGCGGATGTTGCCGTAGGACTTGCCGGCGCCCCGGAGTTCGACCAGGGGTCCGCCGCCCTCGGGCGGGGTGTCCTTCAGCACGGCGCCGTGGGCGGCTGCTGTCTTGTCGGTGGTCATGTCGGTCACCTCCGGGTCGCCGTGCGCCGGACCCACAGATTGATCAGTACGGCGCCGAGCAGCATCACGCCGAGGAAGGCCTTGAACCAGTCGGGGTTCCAGCCGGCGTAGACGATGCCCTGGTTGACCATGCCGAACATGAACGCGCCGAAGACCGGGCCGATCGCCGAGCCGTAGCCACCGGTGAGCAGGCAGCCGCCGATCACCGCGGCGGCGATGTAGATCAGTTCGTTGCCGACACCCTCGCCGGACTGCACGGTGTTGAAGGAGAACAGCTGGTGCATGCCCACGAACCAGGCCCCGAAGCCGACCAGCATGAACAGCGAGATCTTGGTGAACGTCACCGGGACGCCGACCGCCCGCGCGCTGTCCTTGTTGCCGCCGACGGCGAAGATCCAGTTGCCGTACTTGGTGCGCAGCAGCACCCAGGTGGCGAGCGCGGCGAAGACCAGCCACCACACCACGGTGATCTTCACCTGGACCCCGCCGACGTCGAAGGAGGAGGCGAACACGGCCTTGGCCTGGCCGAAGCCGTCCATGTCGCTGACGTCGTCGGTGGCCACGTTCCCCGTGACCAGTTTGGTGACGGCCAGGTTGACGCCCTGGAGGATCAGGAAGGTGCCGAGGGTGACCAGGAAGCTCGGCAGCCCGGTCTTCATCAGCATCCAGCCGTTGAACGCGCCGATGGCCAGGGAGAGGACGAGGGCGACGATCACGCCGGTCCACACGTTCATGGTGAGCTGGTAGCTGAGCATGCTCGCGGTCAGCGCCGAGGTGATCACGGCGACACCGGCGGACAGGTCGAACTCGCCGCCGATCATCAGCAGGGCCACGGGCAGGGCCATGATGCCGATGGTGGACGACTGGTAGAGGATCGTCGCCATCGAACCGCCCTGGCGGACCGAGGGCGCGGCGACCAGGAAGAAGACGAGGACGGCGACGGCGCCGAGGAAGACACCGACCTCGGGGCGGGCCAGCAGCCGCAGGACCGGTGAGCGCCGGACCGTACGGCCGTCGGTCTGCTTGCCGCCGGGAGCCGGCGGTGTGCCCACCGCCGGCGCGGCCTGCTGGGACATGTCGATCACCGAGTGCCCTTCGCGGCGAACTGGGCGACCTTGTCGACGTTGGACTTGTCGACGAAGGCGGGGCCGGTCAGCACCGGCTGCACACCGCCGCCGCTGTAGTTGCCGTTGTTCTTGTACAGCCACAGGGAGTCGACCGCGAGGTAGCCCTGGAGGTAGGGCTGCTGGTCGACGGCGAACTGGATGTCGCCCTTCTTGATGGCGCCGGTCAGTTCCTTGTTGAGGTCGAAGGTCGCGATCTTCGCCTTGCTGCCCGCCTCCGACACCGACTGCACCGCGGTCAGGGCGAACGGCGCGCCCAGGGTGACGACGTAGTCGATGCCGCTGTCCTGCTTCAGCTTGGCGGTGATCGTGGACTTCACGGACGGCATGTCGGTGCCGTTGACGTACAGGATCTCGGTGGTGCCCTTGAACGTCTTCTTCACACCGTCGCAGCGCTGGGTCAGCCCGATGTTGCCCTGCTCCTGGATCACGCAGACGGCCTTCTTGGACCCGACCTCGTTCAGCTTGTCGCCGAACGCCTCGCCCGCCACGGTCTCGTCCTGCCCGAAGAACTCCATCAGCCCGAGCTTCTTCCAGTCGCTCAGGCCCGAGTTGAGGCCGACCACGGGTATGCCGCCGGCGACCGCCTTGCCGACGACGCTCTTGAGGGCGTCCGGCTTGGCGAGGGTGACCGCGATGCCGTCGACCTTCTGGTCGATGGCGTTCTGCACGTAGTTGGCCTGGTTGCCGGCGTTGGGGTCGGCGGAGTAGACGAGCTTGATGTTGTCCTTGGCGGCGGCGGCCTCGGCGCCCTTGCGGACGATGTCCCAGAACGTGTCGCCGGGCGCCTGGTGCGTGACCAGCGCGACCGTCATCCGGGGCGTGGTGGCCTTGCCCGCGGAGGCGGCGCCCCCGCCCTCCGTGGCCTTCTTTCCGCCCGAGCTGCTGGAGCAGCCGGCGAGGGTCAGGGCCGCCGCCGCGGCGACGGCCACGGCGGGGAGGAGTCTGCGGGAGCGAGAAGAGCGGTCCATCTTTCCGGCACCTCACTGTGCGACGAGGGGAAAGGGGGGATCGGGAGGATCCGGTGGACCGGAGCCGGTAAGGACCGGTTCCGGAACGTGACCGAGTGCCTGCCGCCTGGGCGGCACGGCCGGCCGGCTGTTCGGCTGGGGTGTGTTGGGACGGGATCCAATCCCCTGTCGCGCCCGCTGTCAATAACTTTGTCAAGACATCCTTTCACGCTCAGGTCCGAATGTAAGTACAAACTATTGACAGTGAGGCCCCGGGGGTCCTACACCTGGGAGGCGGCAGGCCCCGGGATCCGGAGCCGGTCGAGTCCGCCTCGCCCCTGTAACCGATCACGATCGGCAGCATCGAAGTCGATCTCTACCCGCCATGCTCCGGCGTACCCCTGTCGGGGGCGGAGACGTCCGCCCGGTCGATGCCGCGCCCTGGCCGGCGCCGACGGCCTCCCGCGCGAGCCACATCCTGAACGGAGCCATCTCTTGAGCGTCAGCATCCCCGACCTCACCGCGGTCAGAGCCCGGCACCCCGAGGCCGTCGCCGAGGCCGCCGCCCGCCGGGTGCGGCGACCGCTGTTCGGCGCCGGCGGGCGGCTGATGATCGTGGCCGCCGACCATCCCGCGCGCGGCGCGCTCGCCGTGGGCGACCGCCGGCTCGCCATGGCCAATCGCGCCGATCTGCTCGGGCGCCTGTGCGTGGCGCTGTCCCGGCCCGGCGTCGACGGGGTGCTCGCCACCGCCGACATACTGGAGGACCTGCTGCTCCTCGGGGTGCTCGACGGCAAGGTGGTCATGGGCTCCATGAACCGCGGCGGCCTGGCGGGCGCGTCCTTCGAGATGGACGACCGCTTCACCGGCCACCGCCCCCGCGACATCGCGCGGCTCCGCTTCGACGCGGGCAAGCTGCTGCTGCGCATCGACTACGACGATCCGGGCTCGCTGGCCACCCTGGAGGCCACGGCCCGCGTCATCGACGAGATGGCCGAGCTGCGCCTTCCGGTGTTCGTCGAGCCGTTCATCGCCCGGCGCGTCGGCGGCAGGGTCCGCAACGACCTGTCGGCCGAGGCCGTCACCCGCTCCATCGCCATCGCCTCGGGCCTGGGCGGCACCTCCGCCTACACCTGGCTGAAGCTGCCGGTCACCGAGGACCCGGACGACATGGCCGAGGTCCTCCAGACCTCGACACTGCCCGCCGTACTGCTCGGCGGGGAGGTCGGCGACGACCAGGAGGGCGCCTACGAACGCTGGCGCAAGGCCCTGAGGCTGCCCACCGTGCAGGGCATGGTCGTCGGCCGCTCGCTTCTGTACCCGGCCGACGGCAGGGTCGAGGACGCGGTCGACACGGCGGTGGGCCTGCTGTGACCGGCTCCGTGGTGAGCCCACCCGTGACAAGGAGGCAACGCACCGCATGACCAGCCCGACCAGCCCTCACCACCTCCCCGCGGGCAAGGCGGCCGACGGCCCCTACGCCGTCCACGTCACCCCCGAGTCCGCCGGCTGGGGATACTCCGGCCTGCGCGTCCTGGAGCTCGCACCCGGCGGCTCGCACACCTTCGACACCGGGGAGAGCGAGTGGATCGTGCTGCCGCTGAGCGGCGGCTGCACGGTCGACTGCGTCGACGACATCGGCCACGACAGGTTCGAACTCACCGGCCGCGCCGACGTGTTCAGCGGCGTCAGCGACTTCGCGTACGTCCCGAGGGACGCCCGTACGACCGTCGCCTCCGCCGGCGGCGGACGGTTCGCGCTGACCGGCGCCCGCTGCACCCGCCGCCTGCCCGCCCGCCACGGACCGGCCTCCGGTGTGCCGGTGGAGCTGCGCGGCACCGGCAACTGCTCACGGCAGGTCAACAACTTCGCGGCCGCCGGGGTGTTCGACTGCGACCGGCTGATCGCCGTGGAGGTGATCACCCCCGGCGGCAACTGGTCCTCCTTCCCCCCGCACAAGCACGACGAGCACCGGCCGGGCGAGGAGTCGGTCCTGGAGGAGGTCTACTACTTCGAGTTCGCCGCCCACGGCACCACGCCGGGCCTCGGCTACCAGCGGGTCTCCCCGTCCGGTCCGGGCCACGACACCGACGTCCTGGCCGAGGTGCGCGACGGCGACGTCGTACTGATCCCCGACGGCTGGCACGGGCCGTCCATGGCCGTGCCCGGCCACCACATGTACTACCTCAACGTCATGGCGGGCCCCGACGACGAACGCGCCTGGCTGATCCGCGACCACCCGGACCACGCCTGGATCCGCTCCACCTGGCCCGAGCAGCCCGTCGACCACCGTCTCCCCCTCTACACGGCACCGGAGAGGTCCTGATGAGCACCCCCACCCACCGTCTGACGACCGCCCAGGCCCTGGTGCGGTTCCTCGCCGCCCAGTACACCGAGCGGGACGGCGTACGGCAGCGGCTGATCGCCGGCACCTGGGGCATCTTCGGCCACGGCAACGTGGCGGGCATCGGCCAGGCACTCGTCGAACACGCCCACGTCATGCCCTACCACCAGGGCCGCAACGAGCAGGCGATGGTGCACGCGGCGGTCGGATACGCCCGGCAGCGGGGGCGGCTGTCCACGCAGGCGGTCACCACCTCCATCGGCCCCGGCGCCACCAACCTCGTCACGGGCGCGGCGCTGGCCACGATCAACCGCCTGCCGGTGCTGCTGCTGCCCGGCGACTACTTCGCCGCGCACCCCGCGGACCCGTTGCTCCAGCAGCTCGAGCACCCCGTCGAGGCGGACGTGTCCGTCAACGACACCCTGCGCCCGGTCTCCCGGTACTTCGACCGGATCACCCGCCCCGAGGCCCTGATCGCGTCCGCGCTGAACGCGATGCGGGTTCTCACCGACCCCGCCGAGACGGGCGCGGTCACGCTCGCGCTCCCGCAGGACGTCCAGGCGGAGGCCTACGACTGGCCCGGGGAGTTCTTCGCCGAGCGGGTGTGGCGGGTACGGCGTCCCGCTCCGGACCCGGCCGAACTCGCCGCCGCGGCCGACGCGATCAGGTCCGCGTCCCGCCCGCTGATCGTCGCCGGCGGCGGCGTCCACCACAGCGCGGCCGAGGACGCGCTGAGGGCGCTGGCGGACGCCACCGGCATCCCGGTCGCCTCCACCCAGGCGGGCAAGGGCTCGCTGCGGTACGACCATCCGGCCGACGTCGGCGGCATCGGGCACACCGGCACCGCGGTGGCCGACCACCTCGCGCGCACCGCCGACCTGGTCGTCGGCGTCGGCACCCGGCACACCGACTTCACCACCGCCTCCGGCACCCTCTTCCAGAACCCCGGCGTCCGCTTCGTCAACCTCAACATCACCGCGTTCGACGCCCACAAGCTGGCGGCCACCACACTCGTCTGCGACGCCCGCGCGGGCCTGACCGCGCTCACCGAGGCGCTGGCCGGGCACCGCGTCGACGCCGCCTACGAGGCCGAGTACCGCGCGGGCAAGGAACGCTGGGAACGGGTGGTGGAGGCGGCCCTCCGCGCGGACGACGACAGCGCCGTACCGACCCAGACCCAGGTGCTGGGCGCGCTGGACGCGGTGGTCGGCGACGAGGACGTGGTGATCAACGCGGCCGGTTCGCTCCCGGGCGACCTGCACAAGCTGTGGCGGGCCCGCTCCCCGCGCCAGTACCACCTGGAGTACGGCTACTCCTGCATGGGCTACGAGATCCCCGCCGCCGTCGGCGTGCAGCAGGCCGCGCCGGACACACCGGTGTGGGCGCTGGTCGGCGACGGCACGTATCTGATGATGCCGACGGAGATCGTCACCGCCGTCCAGGAGGGCCTGCCGGTCAACGTCGTCCTGGTCCAGAACCACGGATACGCCTCCATCGGCGGCCTGTCGGAGTCGGTGGGCGCCGAACGCTTCGGCACCGCCTACCGCCACCGCGTCGCCGACGGCTCCTTCACCGGCGCCCCGCTCCCGGTCGACCTCGCCGCCAACGCCGGCAGCCTCGGCATGGACGTGCTGCGCGCCAAGACGGTCGGCGAGCTGCGCGAGGCGCTGCGCACGGCCCGTGCCTCCGACCGTCCGACCTGCGTGTACGTCGAGACGGACCCGGCCCCGACCGCGCCGCCGGCCGAGGCCTGGTGGGACGTGCCGGTGGCCGAGGTGGCCGGCCGCGAGCCCGCCGTCCTGGCCCGCGAACGCTACGACCGCGAGGCGGCGCGGCGCCGCCGCCACCTGTGACGGAGCGACGGCCACAGGCCGATCCGACGCCTACCCGACCCGAAGGGGGGTGCCACCGTGGCGACGACCGGTGACCGTGGCCGTGGCGCGACCGTCTCCGCGCTCGATGCCCTGGACTTCGTCCTGGACCGGTCCAGTCCGGTGCCGCTGTACCACCAGTTCGCCCAGCAGCTGGAGGCGGCGATCGAGCGGGGGACCCTGACTCCGGGGAACCTCCTGGGCAACGAGGTCGACCTGTCCGCGCGGCTCGGCCTGTCCCGCCCCACGGTCCGCCAGGCCATCCAGTCCCTGGTCGACAAGGGCCTGCTGGTCCGGCGGCGCGGGGTGGGCACCCAGGTGGTGCACAGCCGGGTCAAGCGCCCCCTGGAGCTCAGCAGCCTCTACGACGACCTGGAGACTGCAGGGCAGGCTCCCACCACCCGGGTGCTGCGCAACGAGTCGGTGCCCGCCGGCGCCGACGTCGCGGCCGCGCTCGGCCTGCCCGAGGGCGCCGAGGTCGCGGTGCTGGAGCGGCTGCGGTTCACGCACGGCCGGCCGGTGGCGTTCCTGTGCAACTTCCTGCCCACCGACCTGCTCGAACTCGACACCGCCCGGCTGGAGTCGACCGGCCTGTACCGCATGATGCGCGCGGCGGGCGTCACCCTGCACAGCGCCCGCCAGACCGTCGGCGCCCGCACGGCCACCCCCGAGGAGGCCGCCCGCCTGGACGAGCAGGAGGGCGCCGCCCTGCTCACCATGTGCCGCACGGCCTACGCCGACACCGGCCGACCCGTCGAGTACGGCACCCATGTGTACCGGGCGTCGCGCTACGCCTTCGACTTCCGGCTGCTGGTACGCCCCTGAGCACGGGCCGCGCCGCCACGGCGGGACGTCCGGGCTGCGGAGACGGCCACCGATGCCACAATCGAAGAGAGGGCAGCCGCTAGGAGGTTGCGATGTACCGCTCATGTGAGGGCGGGCGGAGCCCTCGTGACCGGAGCGTGGACCCGGCGACGCGGCCGGTCACGCCGACTCGGTCGCACCGCACGCAACCGGACACCGGGCGCTCGTGATGGTGACCGAGAGGGAAGGGCGACGGCCGAGGCGGGCGCACGTGCCCGACCTGCACCTGCGACTGCGTTCGGAGCTGGGCCGGATCGACGAGCAGTTGCGCGCCCTGCTGTCCTCCATGGACCGGCTGCAGGGCCTGCTGGACGCGGTGGTGGCCATCAGCCGTGAGGTGGAGCTGCCCGCGGTGCTGCACCGGATCGTGACCACAGCCATGGACCTGGTCGGCGCCCGCTACGGGGCCCTGGGCGTCCTCGACGAGTCCGGAGAGCGTCTGGAGGAGTTCGTCACGGCCGGTCTGTCCGAGCAGGAGCGCGATGCCCTGGCCGAGGTCGGACTGCCTCGTGGCCTGGGTGTCCTCGGGCATCTGATCCGATACCCCCAGCCCCTGCGGCTCGACGACATCCGGGCCCATCCGTCCTCCGCCGGGTTCCCGGCGGGCCACCCGCGGCTGCACACCCTGCTCGGCGTCGCGATCAGCGTGCGTGGCGAGATCTACGGCGACCTCTACCTCTCCGAGCGGGACGACGGGCAGCCGTTCGACGTGCACGACGAGAACGTCGTCGTCGCCCTGGCCAGCGCCGCCGGCATCGCGATCGAGCGCGTTCGCCTGTTCGAGCGGATTCGCGTCGGAGCCGAGCAGTTCCAGCGGCTGCTGCTGCCCACACTGCCCGACCTGCGGCCCTTCACCGCCGCGGCCATCTACCGGCCCGCCGCCGAGCCCAGTCAGCTCGGCGGGGACTGGTACGACGCCATTCCTCTGCCGGGCAACGTCGTGGTGGTCGTCATCGGCGACGTGGTCGGCCACGACCTGCAGGCCGCTGCCGCCATGGCCGCCACCCGCAACATGCTGCGCGCTCTGGTGCTCGACCGGAGCCAGCCGCCCGGCACTGTCCTCACCCATCTCGACCGGAGCCTGGAGACCATCGCGAACAACCGGGTCACGACCACCGCCCTGGCCCGCATCGAACCGGAGGGACCGGGGTGGCGACTCCGCTGGAGCACCGCCGGTCACGTCCCGCCTCTGCTGCTCACGCCCGAGCGACGAGCGGTCTATCTGGTCGGCGAGCCCGGACTGCCGCTCGGCGTCGACACCGGGCTGCCCCGCCCGGACCACTCCCGGTTCCTGCCCGCCGACTCCACCGTGGTCTTCTTCACCGACGGGCTGATCGAGAATCCCGACCGCCCCATCGACAAGAGCCTGGACGAGCTCGCCGATCTCGCCGTGGCGCACGCGGTCCTGCCCCTCGCGGACTTCGTCCGGGTTCTGGCCGATCACCACCCCAGCGACGGTCACGACGACATGGCCATCCTCGCCCTGCGCACCCCGCCCGCCTGAGCACCGGGCCTTGGCTTCCTGCCGACGCCGGCCGGACGCTTCCTCCGCGCGGTGCCGGTCCGGCGCTCGACGCGCGACGGTGCCGTGGAGGATCCGGGGCATCCGGCGGATGATGGGTCTCGGGGCGATGTGACACGGAGGTCGCCCGATGTCTGTCGCGCGACGTGAACGGCTCCGGCGCGGTGCCATGACCGTCCTGGAGATCTGTGCCGTCGCCGCGCTGTATCTCGGTTCGGCCAAGCTGGGACTGCTCCAGCAGCTGGTGCGGGGCCAGGTCACCCCGCTGTGGCCGCCCAGCGGCATCGCACTGGCGAGCCTGCTCCTGTGCGGCCCGCGGGTCTGGCCCGGGATCGCGCTGGGCGCGTTCCTGGTCAACGTCTCGCTGGGACCGTCGCTCCCGGCCGTGCTCGCGATCGCGGCGGGCAACACGCTCGCGCCCCTCTGCTCCTACGCGCTGCTCCGCCGCACGGGGTTCCGAGCGGAGCTGGACCGGCTGCGGGACGCGCTGGCACTGATCTTCCTCGGTGCGTTCACCGGGATGCTGGTCAGCGCAACCACGGGCAGCGGGGCCCTGACCCTGGCCGGTGTGCTGAGCACCGCCGACTTCTGGCCCACGTGGTCGGTCTGGTGGACCGGCGACGCGATGGGCGTGCTGGTGGTCACGCCGGTCCTGCTCGTGCTCCGCTCGGCACGTCTGCCGAAGGGCATGCCGCCGTCCCGGTGGGTGGAGACGCTGCTGCTTGTGGCGGCCACGCTCGGCGTCGGTTTCCTCGAGGCCGGCAGCACGCCGCTGTTGTTCCTCGGCTTCCCGCTGCTGATCTGGGCCGCCTTCCGCTTCCAGCTCGCCGGGGCCGCACCCTGCGCGCTGGCCGTGTCCACCTTCGCGATCGTCTCCGCTGCCGAGAGAGCAGGCCCGTTCGCCGGTCATGACCTGCTCACCGACATGATCACCCTCCAGGCGTTCAACGGATCCATCTCGCTGACCGCGCTGCTGCTCGGCACGGTCATCGGCGAGCGGAACCAGGCCCAGCGCGAGATCGCGCGCGCCTGCGGGCAGCTCGCCGAGATGGCGACCAAGATCGCGCTCGGCGACCACAGGCCCACGTTCCCCGACGACAAGGACGGGGACAGGGAAGGGGAGGGCGCGAAGGAAGCGCATCACGGACGGGCTCCGGGACGGGCGTGACCGGATCAGGCCGCCTGCCCGCCGACATGCGAAAGGGCCGCCCCGGATGACTCCGGAACGACCCTGGATACGACTCTCGCGA
>NZ_BNBC01000027.1:93089-102650 GCF_014654675.1 Streptomyces spiralis | reverse complement strand
TCGGGACGACAGGATTTGAACCTGCGACCCCTTGACCCCCAGTCAAGTGCGCTACCAAGCTGCGCCACGTCCCGTCGCGCTGCCCCACGGTGACCCGTGTGATCGCGCGAACGTCACTTTACCGCACGTCGGGGGCCGTGCCGAAGAGGGCGCGGGTTCGGGGGAGAATCGGCGTATGAGCGACACCTCCTCCTCCGGCCGGCCGGCCGGCGCACGGGACCGGGACAGTGCGGGGCGGGCGCGCAACGCCCGGCCGCGGGACGGGCTGGGGCGGCCCCTGCCCTACGGCACGGGCGGCGTGCCGCGGCAGCCCGAGGGTGTGGTGCGCACTCCGGAGGAGACGGTCGCCGAGGCCCAGGCGCTGCTGGACGAGGGCAAGCCGTTCCACGCGCACGAGGTCTTCGAGGACGCCTGGAAGTCCGGACCCGAGGAGGAGCGCGCGCTGTGGCGGGGGCTGGCCCAGCTCGCGGTCGGGCTCACGCACGCGGCCCGCGGCAACGTCACCGGCGGCGCCAGGCTGCTGCGGCGCGGGGCGGGCGCGGTGGAGGAGTGGGTGACGGACACCGGCGTACGGGAACCCCACGGCATGGACGCGGCCGGGCTCGCCGCCTGGGCACGGGAGTTGGCGGACGCCGTGGAGAACGCCGTGGTGAGCGGGTCGGACGGGACCGTGGACGCGGCGCGGCAAGCGCCCCGGCTGCGCGGCGGGGCCTGAGCGACGGGGCCGGTCGACGGGCCCGAGGTGCGCCGTCGCCGGGCGTCGTAGCGCTGGGTGCGGCACCGGTGCACGCGTTGTCAGTGCCGTACGGCAGACTCGGGGGCGTGCGAAAGATTCATGTCATCGGTATCGGCGCGGGCGACCCCGACCAGCTCACGTTGCAGGCGGTCAGGGCGCTGCGCGACACGGACGTGTTCTTCGTCCTGGACAAGGGCGAGGTGAAGTCGGACCTCGTGGGGCTGCGCCGGGACATCCTGCACGCACACGTACCGGAGGGGACGTACCGCGTGGTGGAGGCGCGGGACCCGGAGCGGGACCGGTCGGCGGGCGGCGCCGGCTACTCCCCCGCCGTCGGGGACTGGCGCAGCGCCCGCGCGGACATCTACGAGCGGCTGATCACGGAGGAGCTCGGTGATCAGGAGCGGGGCGCGTTCCTGGTGTGGGGGGATCCCGCGCTGTACGACAGCACGCTGGGCATCCTCGAGGAGGTGCTGGCGCGCGGCGCGGTGGACTTCGCGTACGACGTCGTGCCGGGCATCAGCAGTGTCTCGGCGTTGGTGGCCCGGCACCGCACGGGGCTGAACCGGGTGGCCCGGCCGGTGCAGATCACCACGGGCCGGCGGCTCGCCGAGGGGTTCCCTGAGGGCGTGGACGACGTGGTCGTCATGCTCGACGCCCACCAGACCTTCCGGCAGTACGCCGACCAGGACATCGACATCTACTGGGGCGCCTACATAGGCACCCCGGACGAGATCCTCGCCTCCGGCCCGATCGCAGAGACCGCTCCGCGCATCGAGCGGCTGCGGGCCGAGGCCCGCGAGCGCAAGGGCTGGATCATGGACACGTATCTGCTGCGGCGCAGACCGAAGGAGTAGGCCGCCGGGCACCTCCGGTCAGGGCGCGGGCAGGTGCAGCCGCTCCAGGACGGCTCGCGCGTCCGGCACCGCCGTCACGCCCTGCGGCAGCGGCGGCCGCCGTACGACGACGACCGGCAGCCCGAGCTGCCGTGCCGCCGTGAGTTTGGCGGCCGTGGCCGCTCCCCCGCTGTCCTTGGTCACCAGCACGTCGACGCGGTGGGCCCGCAGCAGTTCGGTCTCGTCGGACAGGGTGAACGGCCCGCGGGCCAGCACCACCTGGACGTCCGGTGGCATCGGCGGCTCGGGCGGCTCCACGGACCGTACGACGAAGTGCAGTTCGGCGAGGTGGGCGAAGGCGGCCAGGTCCAGCCGTCCCGTCGTCAGGAACACCCGGCGGCCCAGCTCCGGCAGCAGCCGTGCGGCGGCGGCCATCGAGGCGACCGGATGCCAGCGGTCCCCCGGTTCCGGCCGCCAGCCGGGGCGGCGCAGCACCACCAGCGGTACGCCGGTGGCGGTGGCGGCCCGCGCCGCGTTGCGGGTGATCGACTCGGCGAAGGGGTGGGTGGCGTCGACGAGTGCGTCCACGCGGTGCTCGCGCAGCCAGGCTGCCAGCCCGTCCGCGCCCCCGAAGCCGCCGACGCGCACCTCACCGTCTAGCGGTCCCGGCCGGCTCACGCGTCCCGCCAGCGAAATCGTCACGCGGACACCGGGCCGCCCCGCGAGCGCCGCGGCCACCTCGCGTGCCTCGGTGGTACCGCCGAGGACCAGGACGTGCACAGACATGGGTCGAGACTATGCGGCGGAGTGGAACGGGCCGGGGCGGGGCGGGGCGGGCAGGCCGGAGGGGGTGGGCCAGGTGCCTCGGCGGCGTACGCCGCCGCGACGCTGTCGGCGTGGAGCGTGGGTGGTTGCCGGGTGCGGCGGTCACGGCGTGGAGTGTGGGTGGTGTGCCGGGTGCGGCGGTCACGTCGGGTGGGGAGCGGGTCGGCCGGTGGCCGGGGTGTGCTGCCGGGGCCGGGCGGCCTCGGCGTCGGGGACATCCGGGCCGTGGTCCCGGGCGATGCCGTGCTCGCGGAGGGGTCCCACCTGCCATCCCGCGTCCCGGCAGCCGGTGATCAGGCCGGGGAGGGCGCCGAGGGCCGCGTGCCAGCAGTCCGGGGACGAGGCGCGGTCCGAGTCGTGCAGGAGGATCGTCCCGCCGCCGCGCAGGTCCGCGTGCACGGTCGCGCGGACGGAGGCGGCCGTCGCGTCCGCCGTCCAGTCCCGCCCCCAGGCGGTCCACAGCACGGGACGCAGTCCGAGCCGCCGGGCGGCGGCCCAGCGGCCACCGGTGAGGATCCCGTAGGGGGGCCGGTACCACGTCGGCCGGCGGCCGGTGATCTCGTGCAGGGCGTGAACCGCGCGCGCGGTCTCCCGAAGGTCCCGGCCGGGGGCCGGGAGCCAGGGGCGGCTGTGGGTCCAGCCGTGCACGGCGAGTTCGTGCCCGCGCTCCGCGATGTCCCGGGTCAGCTCCGGGAAGCGGACGGCGCTCTCGCCGAGGACGAAGAAGGTGGCGCGGACGCCGAGCCGGTCGAGCGCGTCCAGGAAGTGCGGCGTGGAGTCGGGGTCGGGACCGTCGTCGAAGGTGAGCGCCACATGGCCGGGGCGGCCGAGACCGGCCAGGCGCGGGAAGCAGACGGCGCGGAAGCGGGGCAGCCAGGTGGCGGCCGGCACGATGTGCGCGACCGCGACGGCGGCCCCGGTGACGACGGCGACGGCGACTCCGGAAGGGGCGAGGACCCCCACCGCCGGGCGCACGCCCCCACGGTCCGGTCCGCCTGCCACGGCTGCCCGGCCTCCCGTGTGTTTCCCTCTCTTCACGCGTTTTCGCCTCCTCACGCGCTCTCCGTCCGCACTCACGTGCTCTTCGCCCGTACGCCTCCGCCTTCGTGATGACCATGGCGGCCGCGGCGGTGGGGTGGCGGCGGCTCGGTGTCCCACTGGCCGGACACCGCCGGAGCCCGGGCCAGGCCGACCGTGCCCGCCGCGAGAAGACCGACGCCGATCGCCTCGGGCACCATCCGCACGCCCAGGGCGATGTGTTCCCCGAACAGCGCCCAGCCGAGCGCCACGCTGGTGAGTGCGTCCCCGAGGGTGAGGGCGGGCTGGGAGGCGACGAGGGTGCCCGCCCGGAAGGCGCACTGGAGCAGCCCGAAGGCGACCAGTCCGGTGACCGCGGTGGCGTACGGCGTCCAGTCCGCCGCCAGGTGGCCCAGCCCCTTCGGGAGCTGTCCCGTCACCTGTTTCAGCAGCGCGGCCGTCAACGCGAACATCACGGCCGAGGCCAGCCCCAGCAGGGCCGCCCGCGGCGCCCCGCAGACGAGCCGGGACGCGCCCGCCAGGGCGAGCACCAGGCACCCCACCGCCGACCCGACCGGGACCCAGCGGCCCGGTTCGGCGGTGGTCCGTCCGGAGGACGGCGCGGCGGCCCCGAGGAACAGGGCGAGCCCGACGGCCAGGGCCAGGAACGACAGCCAGGTGGCCCGGTCCGGCCGGCGATGGAAGACGACACTGCCGATCGCAAGCGTGAACAGCAGCTCGGTGGCCAGCAGTGGCTGAACCAGCGACAGACTCCCCACGGCCAGCGCCGCGGCCTGCACCACCCCGGAACCGGCGAGCAGCCCGGCACCGGCGGTCCAGAACCACCGCCGCCGCCCACTCCAGCCACCCCGCGCGCGCCCGGTCGCCTCGTCCGCCCGTTTCTCCGTGGCCGCGCGTCTCATCAGGACCGAGGCCGCGGCGTTGGCGGAGGCGGCGAGCAGCGCGAGGACGACGGTGAGGACGTTCACCCGGCCCTACCTCCCCCTCCCCGACTCGACCCGACGCTTCCCCGCCTCGATCGGACGCTTCCCCGCCTCACCCGAACCGTGCGGCGAGGCGCCGGTACAGGGCGGGCGCGGCGCCGCGGACCCGGCCGGGCACACGGGTCCAGCCGGGGACGTAGACCTCGTCCCGGCCGCGCGAGACGGCCTCCCACACCGCGTCGGCGACCCGGCTCGCCGGGACCGGCCTGGGCAGTGCGCGCCGGTAGGGCACCCCGCGCCGGTCGAAGAACGGCGTGTCCACGACGCCGGGCACCACATGGCTGATGCCGACGCCGGTGCCGCGCAGTTCGTAGCGCACGGCATCGGCGAACGCGCCCAGCGCGGCCTTGGCCGCGGAGTAGACGGCCTCGTCCCGGACGCCGACCGTGCCGGCCAGGGAGCCGATGATGACCACCCGGCCCGTGCCCTGCCCGACCATGTGCGGCAGCAGCAGCCGGATCAGGTGCAGGGTGGCGAGCACGTTGACGTCGAACACCTCGTCGATGGCGGGTTGCGGCATGGTGCAGAACGGCCCGGCCCATCCGATGCCCGCACCGGCCACCAGCAGGTCGACCCGGCCGACGCTGTCCAGGGCGAACTCGGCGAGCCGCCGTTCGGCGCCCGGGCCGCACAGGTCCGCCGGGTAGGCGACGGCCGAGGTGCCCCGGGCGACCTCTTCCAGTCGCGCGCGGTCCCGCCCGTTCAGCACCAGCCGCCAGCCGCCCTCGGCGGCGAGCCGGCGGGCCACGGCGGCCCCGATCCCGGAGGAGGCGCCGGTCACCAGCGCGCCCCCGCCCGGCAGCGCGCCGTCGGCGGCGCGCCGGCTCGCGGCGGTGAGCGTCGCCGGTGCCTCCACGGGGATCCCGGAGCCGGACCGAGGACGGGAAGGGGCTTGGGACATCGGGGCGCACCTCGAAGGTCGACGGGGACCGGGTGCCGTCGGTGCGGCTCCCGGCGGTCCGGCCTTGTCCTGCCGGGGTGAAGTATCCCGGTGGCCGGGCCCGAAACGTGGGACGGGCGGGGCGTGCCCGTTCGTTTGACTGCGGTGGGTGAGGGTTACTCACTACCAGTGTCGTCCGAAACGCCCGTGCCGCCACCGCTGCCCGCCGCCCGGGGCCCGGAGAACGGGCACACTCCCGTCCGGCCCGGCCCGGACGCCGGGCACGCGCCCGCCCCGCCCGCTCCGGACGGCCCGCCCGGGGCCGAACGCCTGCTCGTGGTCAGCGCGAGCATGGGCTCGGGCCATGACACGGTGGCCGCCGAGTTGGCGCGCCGGGCCCGCGCCGCCGGCCGGGAGGCGCACGTCGTGGACGTGCTCGCACTGCTGCCGTACGGCCTCGGGGCCGGGCTGCGCGGCTTCTACCAGGGCGCGGTCCGGCACTGCCCCTGGGTCTACGCCGGCATCTACGATGTCTTCCTGCGGCCCGGCTCCCGGCCCCGGCCCAGCGGCACACCGCTGGCGCGGCTCGCGAGCGACCGGCTGATGCGCCTGGTCCGCGAGACGCGCGCCGATGTCGTGGTGCCCGTCTTCCATCTGGCGGCGCAGCTCACCGGCCATCTGCGGGCCGGGGGTGTGCTGCGGGTGCCCAGCGCGGTGGTCGTCGTCGACTTCGCCGTGCACCGGCAGTGGCTGCATCCGGGCAACGACCTGCACCTGTGTGTGACGCGGGAGGCCGCCGACGAGGTGGGCCGGGCTCTGGGCCGGCCGGCCGAGGCGACGGGGCCGGTGGTGGCTCCCGACTTCTTCACCGGGGGGCCGGGGGCGGCCAAGTGGCGGCGCCGGTTCGAGAGGTACGGGCCGGGCCGGCCCGCCGTGCTGGTCTCCGCGGGCGCCTGGGGCGCCGGGGCGGAGCTGGCCGGCACGGCACGGCTGCTCGCCGCGCACGGCTTCCTGCCGGTGGTGCTGTGCGGGCGCAACGAGCGGCTGCGGCGCGAGCTGTCCCGTGTGCCGGGCGTCCTCACCCCCGGTTGGGTGAGCGACATGCCGGAGCTGCTGCACGCGTGCGCGGCCCTGGTGGACAACGCGGCCGGACAGACCGCCGTCCAGTCGCTCGCCGCCGGGCTGCCGGTCGTCGGGTACCGGCCGCTGCCCGGACACGGCGCGGAGGGGGTCCGCCGTATGGCCGTCCTCGGGGTGTCCGACCACGCTCCGGACGAGGCCGGTCTGCTGCGGTCCCTGACCCGGCTCACGGAGCGGGGACCGGTGCGCGAGCGGCGGATCGCGGCCGGGCGCGCGCTGTTCCGTGGCGACGCGCTTTCGTGGATCGTGCGCGCGTCGACGTCGCCGGACACCGGCCCGACGCAACAGCCGTAGCCGCAGCCGTGGCGGCGGCAGTGGCGCTCGCGTGGGCGCCGGGCGTCCTCGTGCTTACGGCTGGACCGTCCGGCCGGAGTCCATCCGCCCCACGCGGGCGACGTTCTCCCGGTCCTCGGCGTCCTCGCTGGGCGCCGCCGCGAACCAGGCGTCGAGGATCTCGGCCAGCAGGGGTTCGGAGGTCAGCCGCAGGCCGAGCGCCAGCACGTTGGCGTCGTTCCAGCGGCGCGCTCCGTCCGCCGTGTAGGCGTCGGTGCACAGGGCCGCCCGTACGCCGGGCACCTTGTTGGCGGCGATGGACGCGCCCGTGCCGGTCCAGCAGCACACGACCGCCTGGTCGGAGCGGCCCTCGGCGACGTCCCGGGCCGCGGCCTCCGAGCATGCCGCCCACTGCGGATCGTCGCCGGGGCGCAGGGCTCCGTGGGTGACGACCTCGTGCCCGCGTTCACGCAGCTTCGCGACCAGGGCGCGGGCCACGGGTTCGTCCATGTCGGAGGAGACGGAGATCCGCATGCTTCGCAGACTACGTCGTGCGGAAGTGTCTTGTTCACGCCGGGAGATGAGCAACGGAGTCCCCCTGCTATGGTGCGCCGATGTCGTCGATCAAGCAGTTCCAAGTCACCTTCGACTGCGCGGAACCCGCACGCCTCGCCGGTTTCTGGTGCGAGGTGTTGGGATACGTCGTACCGCCGGTCCCCGAGGGGTTTGCCACGTGGGAGGACTACCACCGCTCGCTGCCGCCCGAGGACCAGGTCACCTACTTCGCATGCAGTGATCCCTCGGGTGTGGGCCCGCGCCTGCTCTTCCAGCGCGTTCCCGAAGGGAAGATCGTCAAGAACCGGGTGCATCTCGACGTGCGGGTCGGCACCGGACTCGTGGGTGACGAGCGCCTCGCCGCGCTGGAGGCCGAATGCGCACGACTGGTCGCGCTCGGCGCGGTACACGTGCGAACGCTGCTTGCCGATGACGAGAACGAATCGTGCATCCTGATGCAGGACATCGAGGGCAACGAGTTCTGTCTCGACTGAGCATCCTCCGGGGACGGTTCCCAAGCCGGTGGTCCCAAGCCGGCGGCGGCCGCCCGCGGCGACTCGCGTGAGATCATCCGCCCATGAGCAGCGACCTGGAAGTGAGTGCTCTGGCGATCAATGTCACGATCCCGCAGGCGCTCCGCTGGACGGACACTCGACGCGGTGAAGCGTTCACGCTGACCACACTCAACGTCCGGCTTCTCCCGGACGGTCACCTCGCCGTGAAGGCCTATGGCCGCCCGGTCGGTGGTGGTCGGGGCGCATACGTCTCGTTCCCCGTCCCGGACAGACCCGACCTGACGGCCCTGGTCGCCGAAGCCGCCGGCCGTGCCGGGGAGTTGTGGGCCGCCCATCGTGGTCTCGGCTGAACCCGGTTCGACCGACTAATGACGGTCCTGTGTGGGGTTCAGGCGGGCGACGAACACGCTGCGGCCGTCCCTCGCCTCCTGCGTCTGAATGAGCAGACTGACGGGGATCAGCCTGCCGTCGTGGTGCAGCGCGGACATGGTCACCGGGCGGCCGAGAATGCGTGGCTCTCCGGTGAGCAGCAGGGTCGTGAAGGCGGCGATGTGGCGTTCACGCAGGTGTTCGGGGATGAGTACGGTGATGCGCTGTCCGACCAGCTCGTCCGCGGGCCAGCCGAGCAGGTCGGCCGCCGGTGTGTTCACGGCGATGATCCGGTCTGCGTCGTCGGCGGCGATGGTGGCGGTAGGGCTGGCCTGCAGGCTGCTGGGGTCCCATGGCGCCGGTTCCGGCGGGACGGCACTGGGCTCGTGGGGGGTCGAGGTCCAGGCAGTGGGAGGCCGGCCCTCGATCTGGCCGATCAACTGCTCGAGGAGCCAGTGGTTGGCCGCACGGGTCTGGGGCAGGGCCGGCCGGGTGAGCAGGCGTCCTTCGCAGGCGGCCTCCTGGGCGTGATCGAGCATGCGGTCCAGGGTGCGCAGGGACGGGGCGGCGTCAGCGGGGATCGGTACGCGCAGGGTACGCAGGTCCCCCTGGGCGGTCATCTGTTCCGGCGCAGCGGTCAGGGCCGCTTTGATCATGTGGTTGCACTCGTGCGCGGTGAGGAGGTCGTCCCGCAGGGCCGTGGGTCGGTCATCGGCCAGGGTGGTGAGCAGTGATTCACGCAGGAGGGCCTCGCGGTGCTGCTGAGCTGCCTTGTGGAGCGCGCCCGGCACGTCGATCAGCGTCACGGTGACGGTCGGCCCGCGGGACGTGACGGACGTGTCCCAGCCCGGCGCCGGCGGCGGAGCGGTGCCGGACCACAGCTCGAACCACACCGTCTTGCGGTCCTCGCCGACGTATACGCCGTGGTTGGAGGCGAGCTGCTCGACCATGCCCAGCCCACGTCCGGTGCTGGCATAGCTGCTGAACTGCTGGGAAACCAGACCGCGGGAAGGTTTGTGATCACTGACCTGGACGTGCGCCCTGCCGTCGGTGGCCCAGGCCCGGACCTCCACCTCGGTGTTCGCATGGACCACCGCATTCGTCACCAGCTCGCTGACCAGCAGCTGCGCCGTGTCCACCACATCCGGCGGGCTCTGTTCCAGGACATCGCGCACGAACCGCCGGGCCGCCGAAACACTCTGCGGCCGCGGCGGCAAGCGACATTCCGGAGCCTTGCTGGGACTGGGGCCGGCCATACAGCCAGTGTCGCTCCGACCCGCGACCGACGCCGCCGCGCTCGGTACAGGGCTGGTCACGCAGCCCGTCGAGCACAGGTTCTAGGGGGTGTCTCGTCGATCAGGCCGGATCAGGGAGCGGTGGCTGGTGGTGGGGGCACCTCCCACGCCGTTCG
>NZ_BNBC01000027.1:0-93054 GCF_014654675.1 Streptomyces spiralis | reverse complement strand
AACATCGCAAGGCGGAGGAGGGAGTCGATGCGGAGCATCGGCGACCGACGACAACGCCGCGAGGTGCGGTGCCAGCCACCGCGAGCCCGGCATGATCGGCGAGATACCCCCTAGTACCGATCCAGGCGGTGCGCGTAGGGGGTCGGCAGAGACCGTGTGCCGCCTCCGGGGAACCAAGCCGTGCAAAGCTCCCGGTACGCCTCGGGGATCGACATGCCGTGCGCGTATGCGTCCTCGGTCGACCAGTGGCCGAGAAGCAGCCGGACGAGGGCCTTGTCATCGGGGAACAGGTCGCCACGTCGCAGCGCGTCTAACGCCTCGTCGAAGACCTTGTCCGGTTGCCGCACGGCGGCCCGGCGCCGCAGCTCGGGCTCGAGCTTCCGCACCAGGGACGACCGGTTCAAGACGGCGGCCATCATCCCGCCGCTCGGTGGAAACCTCTGCTGGTAGGTGCAGCCCATCTGGCGAGCCACTCGGCCGGTGAGGCCGTCGGCCGGCTCCCGCACCGTGAATTCGCTCAGACGCCGTTTCCAGCAGAGTCGGGCGATGGCCATGAGCAGCAGGCGTGCCGCAGCGGCATCCTCGGCCACCAGTTCGTCCACGGTCAGCGAACCCACGGGATCGCCGAAGGCTCGGCCCTCCAGCACGGCATAGCCGACGGCAGCACCATCGGGCTGCAGGACCAGGGTCTGCGACCCCGGCTTCCAGGTGGCCTGGGGAATGAGCCGGTTCCAGCCCGAGTGTCGTACGTGGGTCCAGGGCCGCTGTGCGTGCGCGGTGTTGTACAGACGGATCATCGCCGGAAGATCGCTCGGAGAGCCGCTGCGGATGCCTGGGACGGGCGCGTCCAGATCGTCTCCCGCCGCCTGCTCGACGTTGCGCACGGGAATGACCAGGTGTCCCTCGGCGACGGCTCCGACGAAACCGAACCGCTCGTAGATCCCCTCGACACCGTTGGACACGAAGGCGACGTCGACCCTCTGTGCCATGCCGGCCAAGGCCTGGCGGAGGAGGCGACTCATGTGTCCCTGACGTCTGAACTCGGGCTGGGTTTCCACGCCACCGATGCCTTCTGCGGCAACGGCCACCGCACCGAACCGCAGTGTGAAGGAGAGCGCTTCCAGTTCGGCGACCGGTTCGTCCCCAGCGGTCCGCAGCCGGCAGTAACGCACTCGCAGGCTGCGCACTTCCTGATCCGCGACTTCGGTGTAGCCGATCCTTGGTTCATGATCCGACACGGAAGGTCCTCAGCGTCCTGATCGCACGGCGGTGCCGTCACTTCCCGCGAACATCAGCGATGTCCTTGCCTGCCCACCGCCGTTGAAACCCGACCGGTCGCGCGTCAAGGAATCTCCTCGCCGCGTACGTGATGTCCGCGCAGCGGTTGCTGGGCCCAGACCGTCTTTCCTCGTGCCTCGTAGTGGGTGCCCCACTGGTCGGCGAGGCTCGCGACGATGAACAGCCCCCGGCCGGTCTCGTCGGCGGTACGGGCATGTCTGACGCGCGGAGCGCCTGCTGCGGCGTCGCCGACTTCGCAGGTCAGCATCCGGTCACGGATGAGACGCAGGCGCAGGGGCGGGGTGCCGTAGCGGACCGCGTTGCCGACCAGCTCGCTGACGATGAGCTCGGTGGTGTACGCGGTCTCCTCGTCCACCTCCCAGACCTTCAGCCGGCGGCGGGCTGCCCGACGGGCCATCGGTGCGGCCTCGGGGCTCGCCGGCAGGGGCGTGGTCAGCACCTGGTCCGCCGGCAGCGCCTTCGTACGGGCGAGCAGCATCAGTTGCTCGCCGGTCCCGTGGGCTCGGGTGAGGGCGCCCTCGATACTGTCGCGCACGTCCGGCAGGGGCGTTGTGCCGGTGTCGGCCAGGAGCGGGCGCAGGGGGGCGGTCGCCGCCAGGACCTCGTCAGCGAGCGAGGTGGTCCCCATTGCGAGAGTGCTTCCCTCGGGGAGGCTGATCGTGGTCGAGGGGAAGGGGGCGGTGCCGGCTTCGCCGAGTGGGGGGCCCGGGGGAACGGAGAGGCGGGCAGACGTACCGTCGGGAAGCACGGCGACGGGCTCGGGGAGGCCGGCGCGGGCGATGGTGCAGATGAGGTCGACGGGGTCGTGGATCGCCACGGCGCAGCCGGCGGTGAACGGCTCGCAGTGCAGCGGATCCTCGGGAGGAAGTGCGGCGCGCTCGGTGGCGAGACGGACCGCGGTGTCGTTCAGGCGGGCCATGAGTTCGTCGGGCTGCAGATCCAGGGCCGCCAGCGTATGGAGGGCCGTGCGCAGGAACCCCATCGTGGTGGCCGCGGCGATGCCCCGCCCCGCCACGTCGCCGACCACCAGCGCGGTCCGCGCGCCGGGCAGCGGGATCGCGTCGAACCACGCGCCGCCGCCCTCGGGGTCGGGACGGTGCAGCGGGGACAGCTCCACGGTTGCCTGGCGGCTCGGAGGCCGGGGAAGAAGCCGGCGCTGGACGGTCGAGGCGATGATCCACTCGCGCATGTACTGTCGCGCGTTGTTGACGCAGAGCGCGGCGTGCGCGCAGATGGCGGAGGCCACCGCGACGTCATCCCGGTCGAAGGGCTCTTCGTGCCGGTGGCGGTAGAAGCTGACCACGCCCAGAGCCTGGCCGCGCAGCGCCAGCGGGGCCACGATCAGGGAGTGGGCACCCGATCGCCTGATGGCGTCGGCTCCGGCCGGCTCGGTGGCCGGCCACGAGTCGGCCTCCACGATGGGGACGAGGCGCGGCCGAAGGTCGGACAGGACGTCCGAGAAGGGCGTGCCGGCCGGCAGGATGCGTACGTCCCCGACCGGGTGGGCCGAGATCCCGCCCCGATGGGCCGCTCGGCGCAGCGGAACGCTTCGGCGGACGGGAACCGTCGGAGGTTCCTCTCCGCGTACGACGTCGTCGAGCACCTCGACGTCGGTGGTGCCGGCGAACGCGGGTACCACCGCATCCACCAGCTCTCGGCAGACCGCGGCCACGTTCGTCCGGTGACCCACCTGGGTGCGGACCGCCTCCAGGAGGGCCAGGCGGTTCAGGAGCCCGGTCATGCCGGGGCCGCCGATTGCATGTCCCGGAGGGCGGCGTGGCGCAGGGGCGCGCCGGCCGCGTCCCGTTCGCCGCGCACGACCATCAGGGCGGACGGCGCTGGACTCGGCGCGGAGACCGGGTGGGCGAGGGTGGTGGTGAACATGCGCGTCACTTCCATGCGGTCCTGTGGCTCGAGGCGGATGCGCGGTCGTGCATCGCCGGGTACCCTTCCGGGACTTCGAGGTGAAGGCGGCGTGGCCGCGGGCTCGGGGCGGCCGAGCGCTCGCCTTTGAGCGACTCGGCCGCGTTGTCGGGCCCGCGGCCTGTGCGGGAGGTCGGGCCCGGTTGTCTGGCGGAGCGACCTCAGGGGTGCCTAGCGGAGCGACCTCAGGCCCGTGCGGACCTCTTCCACCAGCAGTTCCGGCTGCTCCCAGGCGGCGAAGTGGCCGCCCGCGGGAAGCCGGTTGTAGTGGACCAGGTTCGGGTACGCCTGCTCCGTCCAGCTCCTCGGGGCCTGGTAGAGCTCGTCGGGGAAGACGCTCACGGCGACCGGCAGCTTCACACCCTTGACGCGGAAGAAGGAGGTCGTGTTCTCCGCGTAGAGGCGAGCCGCGGAGAGCGCGGTGTTGGTCAGCCAGAAGAGCGTGATGTTGTCCAGGACGTCGTCCCGGGTCAGGCCCTCGGTCCGGCCGGCGAAGGCCCGGGAGATCAGGGCGAGGCTGGCCGCGTCGTGGTCGAGCAGGAAGGCCGCCAGGCCGACGGGAGAGTCGGCGAGCGCGGTCAGCGACTGCGGACGCGATCCCATCATGTACGCGTAGTAGACGTGCCGGTACACGAAGTCCAGCTGCTCGACCGCCGCCTTCTCCTCGTCCGAGAGCGACAGGCCCGCGGGCAGCGGGTTGCCCGCGATCAGCGCGGCGTCGACGGCCGGCGGAATCACACCGGCCATGTTGGTGTGGATGCCGATCAGGCCCTCGGGCTCCTGCACGCCCATGAAGTCCGTGACGATCGCACCCCAGTCGCCGCCCTGCGCCGCGTACCTGGTGTAGCCCAGGCGCCGCATCAGCTCTCCCCAGGCCCGTGCGATGCGCTCGGGACCCCACCCGGTCGTGGTCGGCTTGCCCGAGAAGCCGTAGCCGGGCATCGACGGTATGACGACGTGGAAGGCGTCCGACGCGCTCCCGCCGTGGGCGGTGGGATTGACCAGTGGGTCGATGATCTTCAGCTGCTCGACGACCGAACCGGGCCAGCCGTGCGTGACGATCAGCGGCAGAGCGTTCTCGTGCGGGGAGCGGACGTGGATGAAATGAATGTCCAGGCCGTCGATCTCGGTGATGAAGTGCGGCAGCGCCTTCAGCTTCGCCTCGGCCTTGCGCCAGTCGTACTCCGTCGCCCAGTACCGCGCGAGTTCCTGGGCCGTCGCGAGCTGTGTGCCCTGCGACTGATCCGTGACGGTCTCCTTCTCCGGCCACCGCGTCGCGACGATACGCCGGCGCAGATCCTCCAGCTCGGCCTCGGGGAACTCGAACGTGAACGGCCGGATTGCCGACTTGTCGGCAAGGGACATGGGGTCTCCTCAAGTGTCACCGGCGACCTCGTGTCACCGGCTCCTCCACCGTCGCGCAGGCGTCTCCGGCTCGCCCCGGGGAAAACCCCGGGGGTCGCTCCCGTGGCTGGCACCAGGGGCCCCAAGCTCCCTGCCGTGCCCGTCCCGACATCGAATGGAGAATCCTCGAATGCGGTGAAATCCTGGTCAGGCAGCGGACCAGGAGTGACTCATGGGCGTGCCTGTCGGAGATCCGCAGGTCGGACTGCGCGGCCGGGGCCGTGAGCTGGCGGCGCTGGAGAGGGTGCTGGCCCGGGCGCGATCGGGCTGCAGCGCGGTCCTGGTCCTCCGTGGTGAGGCAGGCATCGGCAAGACGGCGTTGCTGGACCACACCCAGCGCAGAGCCGCCGGGTTCCGTGTCGCCGGCGTCGCCGGGGTCGAGTCGGAGATGGAGCTCCCCTTCGCGAGCCTTCACCAGCTCTGCGGGCCCATGCTGGACCGGCTGCGTGATCTGCCCGGACCGCAGCGTGAGGCACTGTCCGTCGCGTTCGGACTGCAGGAGGGCCAGGCGCCGAATCGGTTCCTGGTGGGCCTGGCCGTGCTCGGTCTGCTGGCCGGCGCCGCCGAGGATCAGCCCCTGGCCTGCCTCGTCGACGACGCGCAGTGGCTCGATGACGGATCCCTCCAGGTCCTGGCGTTCGCCGCCAGGCGACTGATGGCCGAATCAGTGGCTCTGGTCTTCGCCCTGCGGGATTCGGGCGGCGCTCACGCGCTGAGCGGTCTGCCGGAGCTGACCGTCGAGGGGCTCAGCGAGACCGACGCGCGTGCCCTGCTGGCGTCGGCCGTCCGCGCGCCGCTCGACCCGCTGGTACGGGACCGGATCGTCGCCGAGGCCCGCGGCAACCCGATGGCGCTGCTCCACCTGCCGCAGGCACCCGCGGAGCTCGCGGGCGGTTTCTGGCTCCCCGGCGGGCGCCCCGTGGTCAGCCGCATCGAAGACGCCTTTCACCAGCAGTTCCGGTCACTTCCGCAGGACAGTCAGCGGCTTGTGCTGACCGCCGCCGCGGAGCCGACCGGTGATGCGAGTCTGCTGTGGCGCGCGGCCGGTGCGCAGGGGATAACGGTGGACGCCGCGGCGCCGGCGGAGGCCTCAGGACTCGTCGAGTTCGGTACCAGGATCCGGTTCCACCACCCCCTGGTGCGCTCAGCCGTCTACCGGGGGACGTCCGCGCCTGATCGCCGGGCGGCGCACCGGGCGCTGGCAGAAGCCACCGATCCCGACCTCGATCCGGATCGCCGGGCGTGGCATCGTGCTCACGCCGCCGGTGGTCCCGACGAGAGCGTCGCCGTGGGCCTGGAGCACTCGGCCGACCGGGCACGCGGCAGGGGAGGGTCCGCCGCGGAAGCCGCGTTCCTGCAGGGCGCAGCCGAATCGACCCCCGATCCCGCACGTCGTGTCACCCGTGCACTGGCCGCCGCCGAGGCCCACATCGACGCCGGCGGGGCCGACCGGGCGCGCACCATGCTGGCGACCGCGGAGGCCGGTCCGCTCGACGATCCGCAGCGCGCCCGCCTCGAGCGGCTGCGGGCCCGTCTGGTGTTCTCCCAGGTACGCGGCGGCGACGCGCCCCGGCTGCTGCTCGAGGCAGCACATCGGCTGGCTCCCGTCGACGCCGCCCTTGCCCGTGACACGCTGCTGGAAGCGCTGGGCGCCGCGATCTTCGCCGGTCGCCTGGGGGGAGGACCCGGGCAGCGGGAGGTGGCCGAGGCAGCCCGAGCCGGACCGCCGCCACCGACGCCCCCGCGGATGGTCGACGTCCTTCTGGACGGCATGGCGAGCCGGATCATCGACGGCCACGCCGCAGGTGCCGAGGCTCTCAGGCGCGCACTCCACCTCGTCCGACAGGAGCAGAGATCCGGGGCCAGGGACACCGACAAGCGCTGGCTGTGGCTGGCGTTCCGTGTGGCACCCGAACCTCTCGCGCCGGACCTGTGGGACGACGACGCCTGGCAGGATCTGGCCACCGGCGCCGTCGGCCTCGCCCGCGAGGCGGGGGCGCTCGGCGTCCTCCCGATGGCGCTGACCTACCAGGCGTGCTTCGACGTGCACACCGGCGAATTCGACACCGCGGCGGCTCTCATCGACGAGGCGACGGCGATCTCGGAGGCGACAGGCGGCGCGCCCATGATGTACACCTCGCTCCTGCTCGGCGCATGGCGCGCACAGGAGTCCCAGGCACTGGATCTCATCGGGACCACGGTCCAAGAGGTGGTCGCCCGGGGCGAGGGACGTTCGCTCGGCCTCGCCGAGTACGCGACCGCGCTGCTGAACAACGGCCTCGGCCGTTACGACGCCGCGCTGGCGGCCGCGACGCGCGCAAGCACGTACGAGGACCTGGGGTTCTTCGGGTGGGCGCTGGCCGAACTGGTCGAGGCGGCCGTACGCGGTGGGCAGCCCGAGGCCGCCGCGTCGGCCCTGAACACGCTCACGGAACGGACTCGCGCCAGCGGTACCGAGTGGGCCCTCGGCGTGGGCGCCTGCTCGCGCGCGCTCCTGAGCGACGGCAAGGCTGCCGAGGCGCTCTACCGGGAGGCGATCGAGCATCTCGGGTGCTGCCGGGTCGCCGTTCAACTGGCCCGCGCCCGTCTGCTGTACGGCGAGTGGCTGCGGCGCCGGAACCGCCGTCAGGAAAGCCGTGGCCAGCTGGGAGCCGCCTATGAGCTGTTCAGCCGGATCGGAGCCGACGGCTTCGCCGAACGCGCCCGCAGGGAGCTGCTGGCGACCGGGGAGACCGTACGCAAGCGGACGCTCGGCGCCGTCGCCGGACTCACGAGCCAGGAGGCCCAGATCGCCCGGCTGGCCAGAGACGGAAACACCAACCCGGAGATCGCCGCTCAGCTGTTCATCAGCCCGCGCACGGTGGAGTGGCATCTCGGCAATGTGTTCACCAAGCTCGGAGTCAGCTCTCGCCGACACCTCCGGACGGTGCTGTCTCCTTCACAGCCCCCGGGGACGCGAGTGCCGTGACCCGCGGCCACCACCGTCCTGAGCGGCGTCTAGAAGACGCTCATCCCGAGGAGGACCGCGGAGACGAACAGGACCGTTCCGCCCACCACGGCGACCGTGCGGGAGTGGCGTCGCAGCGAGGTGCGCAGGCCGGGTCGGCGCGCGGGCACCCGGTGCACGCTGGTGTTCCAGCCGGTGTCCGGCACCGGGGCCGGCGTCCGGGCCTGCGCATGCGCCTGTGCGGCATGCGCAGGGGCACCGTGGACGGGGCCGTGGTGGTGTGCCGGCAGGACGGCCGGGTGGGGCTCGTGGCCGATGCCCGGCCGTTCCGGCGGCAGCGGTTCGGGGGTGCCGCGCCAGGCGCCGCTGCGGAACCAGTCCGCGGCCTGCCGTGCCGTCGGCCGCTCCTCGGGCCGCTTGGCGAGCATGCTCAGCAGATAGGCCTCGAAGGCGGGGGGCAGCGCGGCGCCGCGCTGGTGCGGCGGTACGGGCGCGGCGTCGACGTGCTGGTACAGCAGCATGGTCGCAGACTCCGCCTCGAAGGGCGGGTGGCCCACGGCCAGTTGGTAGAGCACGCAGCCCAGCGAGTACAGGTCGGAGGCCGGGCTCGCGGGGGTGCCGATGGCGCGTTCGGGCGCCAGATACAGGCCGGTGCCGACGATCTGGCCCGTGGTGGTGAGCCCCGCCGACGGGTCGTCGACGAAGCGCGCGATGCCGAAGTCACCGATGCGGACCGAGCCGTCGCGGTCGCTGAGCAGGTTGCCGGGTTTGATGTCCCGGTGGACGATGCCCTGCGCGTGCGCGGCGGCCAGGCCCTCGGCCGCGTGCTGCGCCACCTGGGCCAGCCGGTCCGGTGCGAGCGGCCCGCCGGCGGCCAGTTCCCCGGCGAGGCTGTCGCCCTCGACGAGTTCCATGACGAGGAAGCAGCGTCCCTGCCAGGTGCCGAAGTCGAGCGTCCCCACCACGTGCGGATGGTTCAGCCGTGCCGAGGTCTGCGCCTCCAGCCGGAACCGCGCCTCGGCCGAGGCGTCCGCGTCGTTCAGCAGCAGTTTGACCGCGACCTGGCGGCCGAGCACCTCGTCCAGCGCCCGCCAGACCTCGCCCATTCCACCGCGCCCGATGACCGTGTCCATCCGGTATCGATCCGCCACCAGCACCCGTGACCCGCCCTTGTTCCCCGAAAGTCCCGCCTCAACCGACCCATCTTAACGATCACTTGGCATGCCGACGACCGGTACCGGCCGCGCCCCTACGGGTGAAATGCACAGAATCGCTCTACGTACAAATATGTAGAGCTGATCATGTATGTCATGGTCGCCGTACCGACTGATCCGCTCGGGAAAGGGAGGACGACCTTGGACCCTTTGACGTGGCTGCTCATCCCACTGGCAACCGCGATCATGGCAAGCCTCTGGAGCTGTTGCACGGGGCGCCGACGGCGCGCCGACGACTGGACGGACGTACAGCGCTACGACCGTCTGCGGGCGGCACTGGCACGCGCGGCCGCCGCCGCTCCCTCCACCCCCTGAAGACCCCCCGAAGACCCCTGACCGACCCCTCCTGACCGCCCCCTGACCATCCGTCAACGCAGCAGCAGCTGCACACCGCCCACGACCGTCGCCGCGATCACCAGCCGCTCGAACAGCCGCTGGTTGATCCGGTGCACGGCCCACCTGCCGAACAGCGCCCCGGGCAGCACGAACACCGCGAGCGCCGCGTCCAGGAACAGTGAGCGGCCGTCGATCAGGCCGAGCCCCGCACTGAAGGGCACCTTGGAGACGTTGACGACGAGGAAGAAGAACGCCGACGTCCCCAGGAAGCCGAGCTTGCGGAAGCCGGCCGACAGCAGGTACATCGACATCACCGGGCCGCCCGCGTTGGCGACCATGGTGGTGAAGCCGCCGAGGACACCGTAGGAACGGGCCTTGACGCGGCCGGCCCGGGTGGTGACCGCTTCCGGTTCCACCGCCCGGTCGGCCGCCCGGCGGCGCCACACCGTCACGGCCGCCATCAGCAGCAGGATCGCGCCGATCGAGGTCCGTACGACGGTGTCGTCGGCCCACACCAGGAACAGCGTGCCGACGACCACTCCGGCCGCGACGGCGGGGAACAGCCGCCACAGGGTGGGCCAGTGGGCGTGCCGCCGGTAGGTGAGGACGGCGAGCACGTCCCCGGTGATCAGGACCGGCAGCAGCACCCCGGTGGAGGCGCGGGCCGGCAGTACCGCCGCGAAGATCGCGAGGCTGACCGTGTTGGCCCCGCTGACGGCGGTCTTGGAGAAGCCGACCAGCAGGGCCGCGAAGGCGAGCGCCGCGAGGTCCCAGCCGGATATGTGCCAGAGAGTCATCGTGTCCATGCCGAGGCCCGATGCTATGTCCGGACAAGCACCGGACGAAAGCGCTGTCTCACCAGGTGGCCGCCCGGCACCGCCCCATCCGTCGGCCCTCTCGGGCTCAGGCCCCCGCGTACCGAGCCCGCAGCTCCCGCTTGAGCACCTTCATGCTCGGCCCCAGCGGCAGCGCGTCCGTGAACTCCACGCGCCGCGGATACTTGTGCCGCCCCAGCCGCTCCTTCGACCACGCGGTGACCTCGGCCGCCTCCGGGCGCGCACCGGGCGCGGGAACGACGACCGCGCACACCTCCTCGCCGTGCAGCTCGTCCGGCAGGCCGATGACGGCGACCTGGGTGATGCCGGGGTGGCGCAGCAGGACCTCCTCGACCTCGCGCGGGTAGACGTTGTAGCCGCCGCGGATGATGACGTCCTTCTTGCGGTCGACGATCCGCAGGAACCCCTCGTCGTCCTTGGTGCCGAGGTCTCCGGTGCGGAACCAGCCGTCGACCAGCGCCTCGGCGGTCGCCTCGGGACGGCCGAGGTAGCCGGAGAAGACGTTGTGGCCGCGGACGACGACCTCGCCCAGCTCGCCGGGCGGCAGCAGTTCGACGCGCCCCTCGACCTCGGCGCGGGCGATCTCCACGTCGACACCCCACAGCGGGTGGCCGATGGTGCCCGGCTTCGCGCCGAACACCGGCTGGTTGACGGCCGCCGCCGGGGAGGTCTCCGAGAGTCCGTAGCCCTCGTAGATCTTCGCGCCGAACGCCGCCTCGAACCGCTCGAGCACCGCGACCGGCAGCGAGGCGCCGCCGGAGATGCACACCCGCAGTTCGGGGAGCACGTCGGCGTCGGCCGCCGCGGCGGCGAGCGAGACGAACATCGTCGGCACGCCGTGGAAGGTGTTCACACCCTCCTTCACCATCAGCTCGATGGCCCGCGCCGCGTCGAAGCGCGGCAGCAGCACGAGGGTCGCCCCGGCCCGCCAGGTGGAGTTCAGCGACACTGTCTGGCCGAAGGCGTGGAAGAGCGGCAGCGCGCCGAGCGCGATGTCGTCGGGGCGGATGTCGTTGGCGTCGAAGGCGTTGACGGTCGCGTTCATCACCAGATTGAAGTGGCTGAGCACGGCGCCCTTGGGGACGCCGGTGGTGCCGCTGGTGTAGAAGATCACGGCCGGGTCGTCCGCGGCGCGGGTGACGTACGACGGCAGCGGGTCGGCGTCGGCCGCCAGCCTGTCCAGCTCGGTGCCCAGGGTGACGACGTCGACCCCGACCCGGTGGGCGGCGGCGGTGCCCGTCTCCGCCTGCGCCGGGTGGCACAGCAGCAGGGTGGCGCCGCTGTCCTTCAGGACGTGCTCCACCTCGGCCGCCGACAGCAGCAGGTGCACGGGGACGACGACCGCGCCGGCGGCGGCGATCGCGTAGTACGCCTGCGGGAACTCGGCGGTGTTCGGCGCCATCAGCGCGACCCGGTCCCCCGGCCGGACGCCGAGCCCGACGAGCGCCCCGGCCTGCGCGCGGGCCCGCTGCCAGACCTGGGCGAAGGTGAGCCGCAGATCTCCTTCGACGAGGGCGGTCTTGTCGGGGCGGCGCCGGGCGTTCTCGGCGAGGATCGCGGCGACGGAGAGGGTTGCCATGGAGGGGGTACTTCCTTTTGGTGCGGCTTCGTTGCGGCTGGGGTTCCCGATGTCCCTTGGTGGATGGTGGCCGGTGGCTAGTGGCGCTCGACGAGCACGGCGGTGCCCTGCCCCACGCCCACGCACATCGTGGCCAGGCCGCGCGCCGCGCCGTTGCGGCGCATGCGGTGCAGCAGGGTCGTCAGGATGCGGGCGCCGGAGCAGCCGAGGGGGTGGCCGAGGGCGATGGCGCCGCCGCTCGGGTTGACCAGGTCCTCGTCGATGCCGAGCTGGTCGACGCAGGCGAGGGCCTGGGCCGCGAAGGCCTCGTTGAACTCGGCCTCCTCGAGGTCCCCGATGCTCCAGCCCGCGCGGGCGAGCGCCTTGCGGGTGGCGGGGACGGGCCCGATGCCCATGACGTCGGGGTGGACGCCCGCGGAGGCGCCGGCGACGTAGCGGCCCAGGGACTCCAGACCCAGCTCGTTCAGGGCCTCCTCGCTGACCAGGAGGAGTCCCGCGGCGCCGTCGTTCATCGGGGAGGCGTTGCCCGCGGTGACGGTGCCGCCCGTGCGGAAGACGGGCTCGAGGCGCGCCAGCTTGTCGTAGGAGGTGTCCTCGCGGATGCACTCGTCGCTGTCGACGACCACTCCGTCGGGGCGCTCGACGGGCAGGAGTTCGTGGTCGAAGTGGCCGTCCTTGCGGGCCTGGGCGGCCAGCCGGTGGCTGCGCAGCGCGAACTCGTCCTGGCGTTCGCGCGCGATGCCGTACCGCGCGGCGACCTCCTCGGCGGTCTCGCCCATGGAGAGCAGGCCGTGCAGGTCCTTCATGGCGGGGTTGACCAGGCGCCAGCCGAGCCGGGTGTCGTACGTCTCCATGCGGTGCGGCAGCGCCTCGTCGGGGCGGGGCAGCACGAAGGGGGCGCGGCTCATCGACTCGGAGCCGCCGGCGAGCACGATGTCGGCCTCGCCGGCGGCGATGGTGCGGGCCGCGGCGGTGACCGCCTCGAGGCCGGAGGCGCACAGCCGGTTGACGGTGGCGCCGGGCACGGACTCGGGGAGCCCGGCGAGCAGTGCGGCCATGCGGGCGATGTTGCGGTTGTCCTCGCCGGCCTGGTTGGCGGCGCCCCAGTAGACGTCGTCGATGCGGGCCGGGTCGAGCGCGGGCACGTCGGCGACGAGGGTACGGATCACGGTCGCGGCCAGGTCGTCGGGGCGCACGGAGGACAGGGCTCCGCGGAGCTTGCCGATCGGGGTGCGGCGGGCGGCCGCGAAGTGGACGGGGCGCACGACAGGACTCCTCAGACGGCTCACGGCCACACCGGGCCATTAATTAGCACTGCTAGTTTTGGACTATAGACCTCGGACCGGCCCCCTGGGAAGATCCCCTGAAGATCCCCGCGGACCCCGCCGACGCTGCTGGAGGAACCATGTCCGACGCCCGCGAGCACGTCCTCGCCGGAACCCGGGGCACGCTCTTCGTGCACGAGTGGCCGCATCCGCACCCGCGCTACGTCGCCCTCCTGGTCCACGGGTACGGCGAGCACGCCGGGCGGTACGAGGAGGTGGCGGGCGTCCTCGGGGAGCACGGCGCGGCCGTGTACGCGCCCGATCACATGGGCCACGGGAGATCGGCCGGCGAGCGCGTGGTCGTCACGGACTTCGAGGACGTGGTGACCGACGTGCACGCGGTGGCGGACCTGGCCCGGGCCGCGCACCCGGGGCTGCCGCTCGTGCTCGTCGGCCACTCCATGGGCGGCCTGATCTCGTCCCGCTACGCGCAGCGGTACGGCGAGGAGCTCACCGCGCTGGTGCTGTCCGGCCCGGTCATCGGCGCCTGGGAGCTGCCCGGGCGGCTGCTCGCCCTCGACGAGATCCCCGACACGCCCATCAGCCCGGCCTCGCTCTCCCGTGACCCGGCGGTCGGCGCGGCCTACGCGGCGGACCCGCTGGTGTGGCACGGGCCGATGAAGCGGCCCACGCTGGAGGCGTTCGCCCGGACCCTGGAGACCGTCGCCGAGGGCGGCGACGTCGGCCGGCTCCCCGTGCTGTGGCTGCACGGCGACGACGACCGGCTGGTGCCGCTGCCCGGAAGCCGGACCGGCGTCGTACGGCTCACCGGCGGCGGCTCCCCCGGCCACCTGACCGAGCGGATCTATCCGGGTGCCCGGCACGAGGTCTTCCTGGAGACGAACCGGGCCGAGGTGTTCGCGGACGTGACGGGCTTCCTGGACCGGGTCCTCACCGCCTGAGCGGCCTCACGGGGGCGTCCTGGCCACACCTCGGCCGCCCTTGTTTGCGGTGGTACGCGAGGGGCACCCGCCCGGTACCGCCAGAGACGACTCCCCAAGGAGAAACCGCCGTATGACTGTCGTGAAGAGCACGATCCCCGAGTCGGCCCGCCAGGTCACCGGGGAGGCGCTGCAGAGCACGCTCGTGGATCTTCTCGGGCTCTCGCTGATCGGAAAGCAGGCGCACTGGAACATCGTGGGACCGCGGTTCCGCTCCATCCACCTGCAACTCGACGAAGTGGTCGCTGCGGCCCGCGAGTTCGCGGACACCGTGGCGGAGCGCGCCTCGGCGCTCGGGCTGCCTCCGGACGGCCGTCCGGAGACGATCGCCTCGGCCTTCACACTGCCCGGCCCGAAGGACGGCTGGGTGCGCGACACCGATGTGGTGGAGGTGATGGTCGAGTCCCTGGAGGCCGCCATCTCCCGGCTGCGCGAACGCATCGAGGCGACCGCGACGCCCGACCCGGTGACCCAGGACCTGCTGATCACGATCACCGCCGAGCTGGAGAAGCAGCGCTGGATGTTCGCCGCCGAGAACGTGTCCCGGGAGGACTGAACCGGCGCGCTGCGGCCACTCTCCGCGCGGCACGCTCTCCGCGCACCATGCACGAAAGGGGCACCCGATGAGCGACGCCCTCGAAGACGACGCGCTGTGGGACGAGTTCCACCGCGTGGTGAACATGACCTCGCAGGAGCTCGCGGCCTGGCTGCGGGTCCAGGACTCCGGCGAGCGCACCGAACCCCTGCCGGACGAGGCCGGCGCGCCGATCGGGCAGCACGTCCTCGCCATCCTCCAGAAACGGCGCATGGACCTGACCGAGGACGACGTCCGTGTGATGCACGAGGTGGTCGACCTCGTCATGTCGCAGGCGGACCCGGCGAACGAGCCCGAGCCGGAGAGCGCCGAGGATACCGACCGTCGGCACCGGCTGATGACCCTCGGCCACGATCCGCTGAAGGCGACCCGGTGAACGCAGCCCGCGACTCCGGCGGCTCCCGTGAGTCCCGGGTGCTGCACGAGCTCATCGAGGCGCACGGCGAGACGTTCGCCGAGGAGGCCGGCATCCCACTGAAGGACACCCCGCAGCCGCTGTACCGCCTGCTGGTCCTCTCCGTGCTGCTCAGCGCCCGGATCCGCGGCTCGGTCGCCGTCGCCGCGGCCCGTGAGCTGTACGACGCGGGGCTGCGCGACGCGCGCGGCATGGCCGGGTCCGACTGGCAGGACCGCGTGGACGCGCTCGGCCGCGGCGGCTACCGGCGCTACGACGAGCGCACCGCCACCCAGCTCGGGGACGGCGCCGAGCTGGTGGCCGAACGCTGGGGCGGAGATCTGCGCCGGCTGCGCCGGGAGGCCCACGGCGACGTCTCCACGCTGCGCGAGCTGTTGCAGGAAGTGCCCGGCCTGGGTCCGGCCGGCGCGGACATCTTCCTGCGCGAGGTCCAGCACGTGTGGCCCGAGGTGGCCCCCTACCTGGACGCCAAGACGCTGTCCGGCGCGGAGCGCCTCGGGCTGCCCAAGGACCCCGGTCGGCTCGTGGAGCTGGCCGGTGACACGGAGCCTGACACCCTGGCGGCGGCGCTGGTACGGGCCGCGCTGGACAAGAAGGTGGTCGAGTCCGTCACCTGATCCTTCGCTCCGTGGGGTCAGGCACCCGGCTGCGGCAGGCGGAGCAGCCGGGCGATGGTGCGCAGCACACCGTGGTCGTTGTTGGAGGGGGCCAGGTGCCGCGCCCGGCGGACGACCTCGGGATGGGCGTTGGCCATGGCGAACGACCACTCGGCGGCGTCCAGCATCTCCAGGTCGTTGAGGTAGTCGCCGAACACCAGGGTCTGCGCGGGGGTGATGTCCAGGTCCCGCTGGAGCCGGCGCACGGCGGCGCCCTTGTCGGCGGTGCGGTTCATGACGTCGACCCAGTGCTCGCCGGAGACGACCACCTTGTGGGTGGCGGCGAACGACGCCAGGGCCGGCGCGGTGGTCCGCTCCGCCGACCCGAAGTCGAACAGGGCGACCTTGATCACGTCGTCGTCGACGGCGGTCACGTCCGGCACGACCCGGTGCCGTACGTAGTACTTGCGGACCTCGGCGAGGAAGGCCTCGTCGGTCCGCTCGACGTAGGCGGACCGCTTGCCGCAGACGACGGCGCCCAGGTCCACGCCCTGCGCCGCGAGGTCGCGCACCCCCTCGACGAGACGTACGGCGACGGCGCTCTCCAGCGGGTCCGAGCTCAGCTCCTCGCCGTCACGGACGACGTACGTGCCGTTCTCGGCGATGAAGACCATGCCCTCGTCCGCGCCGGCGAACTGCTCGGCCAGCGTGGCGTACTGCCGGCCGCTCGCCGGGCTGAACAGCACCCCGCGGCGGCGCAGCTCGGCCAGCATGGGCCACAGGCCCGCCGGGATCCGCTGGGCGTCGTCGAGAAGCGTGCCGTCCATGTCCGTGACGATCAGCCGTATGTCGACGGGACCGTCGGCGGCCTCGGGGCCGGTCCCGGCGTCGGTCGCGGGGGTGGTGAGCAGGGGCGAGGAAGTGCTGGGCATGTCCGGGTCTCTGTCGGGGGCGCGCGGGGCGCGCCGGGGCGGGCGGTCGTGCGCCGGCGCCCTGGTGACGGCGCCGCGCCGATCTCCGAGGCAAACACGTTCGACGGCTCCGGGGCAAACACGTCTCACGGCCGCCGGGCGAACACTCCCCCGCGCCACGACCGGGCTGCCGACGGCCCGTCACCGTCCTGCCGTCCTGTCCGCCGATTCCCGGGACAGGGTGATCACCGGACGGCACAATGGCGGCGACGGCACGCACGCACCGCGAGACCGACGACACGGACGACCACGACACGGGAGCGCAGACGTGAACGAGAGCCACTCCCCCTCGGACGAGCCGCCGAGCGTGGACACCGGTGTGGCACACAACGCGCGTGTGTGGAACTACTGGCTGGGCGGCAAGGACAACTACCTGGTCGACCGGCAGGTCGGTGAGCACGTGGCGGGACTGTTCCCGGTGATCCGGGAGGTGGCCCGCGCGGACCGCGAGTTCCTCGGGCGGGCGGTCCGCTTCCTGGCCGCCGAGCGCGGGGTGCGGCAGTTCCTCGACATCGGCACCGGGCTGCCGACGGTCGACAACACCCACGAGCTGGCCCAGAGGATCGCCCCCGAGTCCCGGATCGTGTACGTCGACAACGACCCGATCGTCCTCACCCACGCCCGCACGCTGCTGACCAGTGCCCCCGAGGGCCTCACCGACTACGTCGACGCCGACGTGCGCGACCCGGACGCCATCGTGGAGCGCGCCGCCGCGACCCTGGACTTCGGCCGGCCGGTCGCGGTCATGATGCTCGGCATCCTGAACTTCGTCCTGGACACGGGCACGGCCCGCGACATCGTCCGCCGTGTCATGGCCGCGGTCCCGTCCGGCAGCTGTCTGGCCCTGACCCACCCCACCTTCGACGCCGACCTCGGCGGCGAGGGCAACGCGGCGGCCATGCGCTTCTGGAACGAGAACGCCACTCCCGCGATCACCGCCCGCTCCCGCGCCGAGGTCGCCGCCTTCTTCGAGGGCCTGGACCTGGTGGAACCGGGCCTGGTGCCGTGCTCGCGGTGGCGGCCCGAGGCGGGCGCCCCCGCCGCGGTGCCGCAGTTCGGCGCGGTGGCCGTGAAACCCTGACGCACGGCCGCGCACCGCGCCCGAGCCCCGAGGAGGACGTATGACCCCCCTTGCCGACCCGGTCCCCGGCGGGCGTCCCGGTGACGTCGAACGGGCCACCGCGCTCGCCGGCGAGCTGGCCGGCCGGGGCGTGCACGGTGTCGTACTGGCCTATGTCGACACCGCGGGGATCGGCAGGATCAAGACGGTCCCGGTGGCGAAACTGCCCGCGGCGGCGGCGTGGGGCGTGGGGATGTCGCCGGTGTTCGACACCTTCCTGGCCGACGACTCGATCGTCACCACCGACGTCCTCGGCTCCCCGGACGGCGACCTGCGGCTCTACCCGGACCTCGACCGTCTGGTGGTGCTGTCCGCGCAGCCCGGCTGGGCCTGGGCGCCGGTGGACCGGATCACCCAGGAGGGCGAGCGGCACCCCGGCTGCGGCCGTACCTTCCTGCGCCGGATCGTCGCCGACGCCGAGCGGCGCCACGGCCTGACCTTCAAGGCGGCCGTCGAGATCGAGTGGGCCGTGGGCCGGGCGAGCGCACCGGAGGGCGATTTCGAGCCGGCGGTGTCGGGTCCCGCGTACGGCGCGATCCGCCAGGTGGAGCTGAGCGACTACACCGCCGACCTGCTGGCGGCCTGCGCGGCGCAGGGTGTGGACGTCGACCAGCTCCACCCCGAGTACGCCGCCGGGCAGTTCGAGATCTCGGCCGGTGCCCTGGATCCGGTGGCGGCGGCCGACCGGAGCGTGCTGGTGCGGCAGACGATCCGGGCGGTGGCCCTGCGGCACGGGCTGAGGGTCTCCTTCGCCCCGGCCGTCCGCGGCGAGGGCGTCGGCAACGGCGGCCATGTCCACCTGTCGGCGTGGCGCGGGGGGACCAACCTGCACGCCGGCGGCCGGGGCCGGTACGGCATGACGCCGGAGGCGGAGTCCTTCACCGCCGGTCTGCTGGCCCGTCTGCCCGCGCTCACCGCGGTGACCGCGCCGAGCCCGGCCAGCTATCTGCGTCTGAAGCCCTCCCAGTGGGCCGGAGTGTTCACCGTGTGGGGCCGGGAGACCCGCGAGGCGGCGCTGCGGGTGGTCACCGGGACCCTCGGGGTGCGCGACCGGGCCGCGAACCTGGAGATCAAGCCGGTCGACCTCGCGGCCAACCCGTATCTGGCGCTCGGCTGCCTGATCGCCGCCGGTCTGGACGGGATCACGTCGTCGGCGCCGCTGCCCGAGGAGACCACCGGCGACCCGGCACGGCTCGACGAGACAGTGGCCGCGGACCGGGGTGTACGGCGCCTGCCGACCTCCCTCGCGGAGGCCGTCGCCGTGTTCCGCACGGACGAAGTGCTGCGCGCCGCCCTCGGTCCCGTCCTGGCCGACGCGGTGACCGCCGTACGCGAGGGGGAGATCGCGGCCGTCGCCGGACTCGACGACGAGCAGGTGGCGGCGGCCTACCGGTGGAGGTACTGATGGGTGCGCCGGCCGGAGCCGGGCCGGTCCACGAGGCCCTCGCCGCGCTGCGGCTGGTGGACCACCACTGCCACGGTGCCGTCACGGCCGACCTCACCCACGAGCAGTTCGCGTCCCTCATCACCGAGGGCGAGGCCTGGCCCGGGGTCTCGCCCTTCGACAGTCCCGTCGGCGTGGCCGTACGCCGCCACTGCGCGCCCCTGCTGGACCTGCCCCGGCACGCGCCACCGGCCGACTACCTGGCCCGGCGTGCGGAGCTCGGCTGGCAGGAGGTCAACCGCCGTTTTCTGACCGCCGCGGGAGCCGGGACGTTCTGCGTAGACACGGGCTACGCCCCGCACCCGGTCACCTCCCCCGCCGAACTGGGCCGCTGCGCGGGCGCCGCCGGCTGTGAGGTCGTACGGCTGGAGCAGATCGCCGAGGCAGTGGCCGCGCGGGGCGTCGAGGCGGGCGAGTACGCGGCGGTGGTGCGGTCGGCCGCCGAGGAGGCCGTACGTCGGCCCGGTGTGGTGGCGGTGAAGTCGGTGGCGGCCTACCGCACCGGATTCGCCCTGGACCCCGCGCGGCCCGCGGACACCGAGGTGACCGGGGCGGCCGCCCGCTGGCTCGCGCACGGCGGCCGGCTCACGGACCCGGTCCTGACCCGGCACCTGCTGTGGACGGCCGTCGACCTGGGCCTGCCCCTGCAACTGCACACCGGCTTCGGCGACGCGGACGTACGGCTGCACCGCGCCGACCCCGCGCTGCTCACCGACTGGCTGCACCTGACCGCCGGCACGATCCCCGTGCTGCTGCTGCACTGCTGGCCCTACCAGCGCCAGGCCGCCTATCTCGCCGCGGTGTTCGAGCAGGTGTACCTGGACGTGGGTCTGGCGCTGCACTACACCGGCCCGGCCCGCTCCCGCGCGGTGCTGGAGGAGGCGCTGGAGATCACCCCGTTCCGTAAGCTGCTGTACAGCTCCGACGCCTACGGGGTGGCCGAGTTCCACCACCTGGGTGCCCTGTCCTTCCGGCAGGGGCTCGCCGGTCTGCTGCAGAGCCGCGTGGACGCCGACGAGTTGAGCCTGCCCGACGCCCTGCGGATCGCTGCCTGGACGGGCCGCGACAACGCCCGCCGACTCTACGGACCGCCCGTATCCGAACCGGCCCGCGACCCCAGCGGGCGCCCCACCCGGAAAGTATGATCAAGCAATGTCTGACATGACCGAAACCACGCCCGGTTGGCTGACCAGCGACGAACTGGAGTCGGCGCGCGCCCGCATGCCGATCCTGTACGTCGAGGCGGTTCCCGTGCGCGTCGACGACAGCGGCGAAGTGACCAGCATCGGCCTGCTGCTGCGCATCGGCCCGGACGGAACGGTCAGCCGGACCCTGGTCTCCGGCCGGGTGCTCCACCACGAGCGGGTCCGCGACGCCCTGCTGCGCCACCTGGAGAAGGACCTCGGGCCGGTGGCGCTGCCCCGCGTGCCCGCCTCGCTGCAGCCCTTCACCGTCGCCGAGTACTTCCCCACGGCCGGTATCACGCCGTACCACGACCCGCGCCAGCACGCCGTGTCGCTCGCCTACATCGTCCCGGTCACCGGCGACTGCCGGCCCCGGCAGGACGCCCTGGACCTGGTCTGGTTCAGCCCGCAGGAGGCGGCCTCCCCGGCGGTGCAGAGCGAGATGCCCGGCGGGCACGGGGTGCTGCTGAAGCAGGCGCTCGCGCACGTCGGTTACGGGTACTGAGGCGGAAACGGCGCCGGTGTGTGGTGCTGAGGTTTTCTCTCGGGCAACTCCTGCACCACAACCGCCAAAACCCTGGCAAAGAGGTCTGGGAAAGCGCCAGTTGATCATGCGATCGTGCCCGCCATGAGCACAGAGCACGTCCTCGACGACCGCCGTGACGGTCGCCGGCCGCACGGCCACGCCCGCGTCCGCGTCCTGGCGAACAAGGTGCCGGAGGTGACCGTCTACTTCTGGGTCATCAAGGTGCTGACCACCGGCATGGGCGAGACGGCGTCCGACTTCCTGGCCCGGCTCCTCGGCCCCGTCCCGGCGGTCGCGCTCGGTGCTCTGGCCCTGGTCGCCTCGCTGGTCCTGCAGTTCGCCGTCCGCCGCTACGTGCCCTGGATCTACTGGACGGCCGTCGTCATGGTGAGCGTGTTCGGCACCATGGCCGCCGACGTCCTCCACGTCGGCCTCGGCGTCCCCTACGCCGTCTCGACCCCTGGCTTCCTGATCGCGCTGGCCGCGGTCTTCGGCCTCTGGTTCGCCGTCGAGCGGACCCTGTCGATCCACAGTGTCCGCAGCCGCCGCCGTGAGGCCTTCTACTGGGCGGCGGTCCTGGCCACGTTCGCGCTCGGCACCGCGGCGGGCGATCTCACCGCGACCGCCGGCTTCGGCTACCTCGGCTCCGTCGTGCTCTTCGCGGTGGCGATATGCGTCCCCGCGCTCGCCCACCGCGCCGGCACGCTGGGCGCGGTGACCGCCTTCTGGACGGCGTACGTCATCACCCGCCCCCTCGGCGCCTCGATCGCGGACTGGATGGCCCTGCCGGGCGCCCGGGGAGGGCTCGGTCTGGGCCTGGGCCCGGTCACCCTCTCCTGGACGGTCGCGATCCTCGGCTTCGTCGGCTACCTGGCCGTCTCGCGGGCGGACGCCCGGCCTCGGTGAGAGGTCACGGCAGCAGGCGCTGCTCCTTGGCGACGGCGACGGCGCCCGCGCGGGTGTCGACGCCGAGCTTGTCGTAGATGCGGCCCAGATGGGTCTTGACCGTGGCCTCGCTGAGGAAGAGGGCCTTGGCGATGTCGCGGTTGGTCAGCCCGCGGGCCAGCTGACCGAGGATGTCGCGCTCGCGGTCGGTGAGGCCGGGGCGCGGGCTGCGCATACGGGCCATGACCCGGTGGGCGACGGGCGCGGACAGCGTGGTGCGGCCGGCCGCGGCGCTGTGGATGGCCGTGAGCAGCTCCTCGGGGCGCTCCGCCTTGAGCAGGTAGCCGGTGGCGCCGGCCTCGATGGCGCGGGTGATGTCGGCGTCGGTGTCGTACGTGGTGAGGACGAGGACGTGCACCGCGCCGGCGGAGTCCGCGGTGATCCGCCGGGTCGCCTCCACGCCGTCCATCCCGGCGCCGAGTTGCAGGTCCATGAGCATGACGTCGGGGGCGAGCTTCGTGGCGAGCGCGACGGCCTCGGCGCCGCTGTCCGCCTCTCCGACCACCTCGACGCCCTCGGCGCTGCCGAGCAGGGCGCGCAGTCCGGCGCGGACCACGGCGTGGTCGTCGCACAGCACGAGCCGGACGGGCCGGGCGGAGGACGCGGGCCGTTCGGGCCCGGGTCCCGGGTGTGCGTTCGGTTCGGCACGGTTCATGGCGCGGGGACCTCCACGGTGGCGGGGTGCAGCGGCACGGCCGCGGACACCACGGTGCCCTCACCGGGCGCGGACTCGATGGTGAGGGTGCCGCCCAGCTGGCCGACCCGGGCGCGGATCGCGGGCAGCCCGTGCCCGCGGACCCCCTCGGCGCGCTCCGGCAGTGCGGCCGTGTCGAGACCGCGGCCGTTGTCGGCGATGTCCAGACGGACCTGGTCGCCGAGGTGGGTGAGGGTGAGCGCGGCCCGGGTGGCACCGGAGTGCTCCCGGACGTTGGCGAGGGCGCCCTGCGCGATGCGCAGCAGCGCGGACTGCACCCGGTCGGGCAGCGCGCCCGGCGCCGGAGTGCCGTCGACGACGCAGGTCACCGTGCGTGCGTCCGTCGTCTCGCGGGAGGCGAGGCCGCGCAGGGCCGCCTCCAGGCCGCCGCCTTCGGCGAGGTCGGCGGGCGCGAGGTCGTGGACGAAGCGGCGGGCCTCCGTCAGGCTGCGCTCGGCGATGGAGGCGGCGCTGCGCACATGCTCGCGGGCGCGTCCCGGATCGCTGTCCCACAGCCGGTCGGCGGCCTGGAGCAGCATCCGCTGGCTGGACAGGCTCTGGGCCAGGGTGTCGTGGATCTCCATGGCGAGCCGCTGGCGTTCCGCGAGGGTGCCTTCACGGCGCTCGGTGGCGGCCAGTTCGCGGCGGGTGCGCACGAGATCGTGGATCAGGGCGGCCTGCCGGGTCGCCTGCCGGTCCATGTGGGTGAAGACCGCGGTCGCCAGGACGGCCACGACCGGTGGACCGACCACCACGTCCACCTCGAAACGGTCGGCGAGACGCAGCTGCGCGAGGACCACGAAGGCGGTGAAGAACGCCACCAGTGCGTAGGCGGCGCGCGGCGGCAGGGTGCGCAGCGCGGTGTAGAAGAGGGGCACCGCGCACCAGGCGAAGCTGGGCGCCAGGCCGACCAGCACGGCCCAGACCGCGACCAGCACGCCGAGCCGGGCCATGCCGGAGGCGGTGCGGCCCGGGCCCGCCGTCGCACGGCGACCGATGACGTACAGCACGGCGAGGGTGCCGGCCAGGGCGAGGACGGCGGGCGCCTCGGGCTGGGCCCCGTGCCGCTGCACATAGCGGGCGAGGGAGGAACCCAGCAGCAGGAAGAACGCCAGATGGACGACGAGCTCCGGCGTGCGTGCCTCGTGGCCGGTGGCCGGTGGGCCGCCCGGGCAGGTCCGGCTCCTGGACGGCATGGGCTGCTCCTCGCTGCTGTGTGCTGAGCCCGGACACCCGCTGAGCTCGGCGAACTCTCTCATTCTCGCCCCGGTGCCGGCGGGTGGGGTCAACCGTTCGGATGACCCCGTCACCGCCCGTCCTCGCGCATGGCCGGGGTCACGGCCCGGAGCGGCCTCACGTCCCGGCGTCGCCTTCGCGCGGGAGCTGGCGGAAGTGGCGGTGCAGTTCGCGCAGCCGCTCGGCCAGGTCCAAAACGGGTCCTTGCACCGGAAGACCGGGCACCACGTCCTGGATCGCCAGGCAGCGCACCGGGGACGGCTCCACGCCCAGCTCTGCCAGCCACTCGCCGAGCTGGGCCGCCGAGTGCGCGTAGACGATACGGCCCAGTCCGGCCCAGCCGTGGGCGGCCGAGCACATGGGGCAGTGTTCCCCGGAGGTGTAGACGGTGGCCGCCGCCCGTTCCCGTTCGGTGAGGTGGGTGGTGGCCCAGCGGACCAGCTCGAACTCCGGGTGCCGGGTCCGGTCGGCGAGGGTGCGGACCCGGTTGCGGTCCTCCGCCAGGACCTGCCCGTCGGCGCCTACCAGAACCGAGCCGAACGGCTCGTCCCCGGCCCACAGCGCCTCCTCCGCCAGTTCCACGGCGCGTTCCAGGTGCCGCATCTCCGCGGCACTCGGCTCGGTGGGGGTCACGGTCGCTCCTTCAGGTGGCGGTGGGGGCGGGGAGGGAGGTTCAGAAGGGCTTGGTGGGCAGGTACTTGCCGTCCAGGGTGATCACCGCGCGCTCGCCGCCCTCGGGGTCGGCGACCTTCTTCACGTCGAGCCGGAAGTTGATCGCGGAGATGATGCCGTCGCCGAACTGCTCGTGGACCAGCGCCTTGAGCGTGGTGCCGTACACCTGGAGCATCTCGTGGAAGCGGTAGATGGTCGGGTCGGTCGGGATGCCGCCCGGGATGGAGCCGCGGGTCGGGATCGCCTGGAGAAGCCGTACCGCGTCGGCGTCCAGGTCCAGCAGCTCGCCGACGGCCCGCGCGGACCGCTCGGGCAGGGCGTGCTGGCCGAGCACGGCGGCGGTGGTGAACGCGACCGACAGGCCGGCCGCGTCCGCGATCTGCTGCCAGGTGAGGTCCTTGCGGATCTTGGCTTCGACCGCGGCGGCGGCCAGGGCCTGACGGGCGGCGGGATCGAACTGGGCGTGCGCCATGAGGGGTTCTCCTTCTGTTTCAGGGGTCGGGGTGGAGCCGGGGTCAGGCCGCGGGCGTCGTGACCGGACCGGCGGGGGAAAGGTCTTCGACGTCTCCGGTGGCGATGTCGAAGACCCAGCCGTGCAGGGTGAGGCCGCCCTCGGCCAGGGCGTGGGCCACCGAGGGATGGGTCGCCAGGTTGGCCAGCTGGGCGAGCACGTTCTGACGGACCAGGGACGCGACGTCCCCGCGCGCGGCCGCACGGGCGCGGGAGGCGTCCGCGTGCCGCAGCCACTGGGCGAGCGTCGGCACGGCGCTCAGGTCGTGGCACTCGGCCAGCGCCGTCATGGCGCCGCAGGCGGAGTGCCCGCACACGACGATGCGGGACACCCCCAGGACGGCGACGGCGTACTCGATGCCGGCCGTCACCGCGTCGGAGCCGGGGGCGTAGGCGGGGACGAGGTTTCCGGCGGTGCGGACGACGAACAGCTCTCCCGGCTCGCTGGCCGTGATCAGCTCCGGGACGACGCGGGCGTCGGAGCAGCCGATGAACAGCGTGTGCGGCGCGTGGTGATCGGCCAGCCGGGCGAACAGGTCCGCCCTGGCGGCGTGCACGTCCCGCTGGAAGCGCGTGACGCCCTCGGCGAGGTCGCGCATGGGTCACTCCCTTCGATGGGTTCCGGCCGGCTGAATCAGTTCCGTCCGAATCGGTTCCGGCTTCCGGCTTCCGGCTCGATGGATCCACCATGCAGGACCTGGGGCTATAGCGTCCAAGACGCAGTACTCATGGCTGCCATTGTTGCCATCTATAATTGGGGGCATGGGTCCGGAACTGCGTCACCTGCGCTATCTGCTGGCCGTGGCCGAGCACGGCAACTTCACCCGTGCGGCCGAGGACCTGCGCATCTCCCAGCCCACTCTGTCCCAGCAGGTCAGGCAACTGGAGCGCACCGTCGGCGTGCAACTGCTGGACCGCAGCGGCCGCAGCGTCCGGCTCACCGACGCGGGCGAGACGTACGCGCGGTACGCCCGGCGGGCCCTGCGGGACCTGGCGGCGGCGCAGCGCGCCGTGCAGGACGTCCAGGACCTCTCCCGCGGCCACCTGCGGCTCGCGGTGACACCGACGTTCACCGCGTACCTGGTGGGGCCCCTGACGGCCGAGTTGTACCGCCGCCACCCCGGCGTCACCCTGGACGTCAGGGAAATGACCCAGGACCGCATCGAGTCGGCACTGCTCGCCGACGAACTCGACCTCGGCATCGCCTTCGCCGGCGACCATCTGCCCGGCCTCACCGCCACCACCCTGTTCACCGAGACCCTCAGCCTCGTCACCGGCGACCACCACCCCGGCGCCGACCGCCCCCTCCCACTGCCCGTGCAAGAACTGACGGCTTATCAGCTGGCATTGCTCAGCGGCGACTTCGCCACGCGCACGCACATCGACGCGCACCTCGAGGCCCACCGGGTGCGGCCCCGGATCGCGGTGGAGGCCAACTCCATCCAGGCCATCATCGAGATCGTCCGGCGCACTCCGGTCGCCACCGTGCTCCCCGACGCCGTCACCCACGACCACCCCCACCTCGCACCCGTGCCCCTCGACCCTCCCCTGCTCGCGCGCACGGTGACCCTGCTGCGGCGCGGCAGCGGCTACCAGAGCGCCGCCGCCCGCGCCTTCACCCGCCTCGCCCACGACGTCGTGCGCTCCCGCGGCTACGTCAGGACCGGCAGCGAGGACTCCGCGGCCACCCGCGGTCCGTCATCGCAAAGCTCCTGACAACTACGCGCGTTGACCCTAGGCCGCGGCCACTGGTCTGTCTTGATCCGGTTACATCAGAGGGGGGACCATGTCTCCGATACGTCAACGCCGCCGCACCCCGCGAAGAGCCGTCACCACCGCGCTCGCCGCCACCGCCGCGCTGGCCACGCTGGGCGCGCTCGGCGCCGCCGCTCCCGCCCAGGCCGGCCCCGCCCAGGACCGTCCCGGCGGGCACCCGACCCACCCCACGGACCTGCAGCTGCTCGCGCTCAACGACTTCCACGGCAACCTGGAGCCGCCCGCCGGTTCCTCCGGCCGGGTCACCGAACAGGAGCCGGACGGCACCACGAAGTCCGTGGACGCCGGCGGTGCCGAGTACCTGGCGAGCAGCCTGCGCACCGCGCGCAAGGGTCACGCCCGTTCGCTGACCGTCGCCGCCGGCGACATCGTCGGCGCCAGCCCGCTGCTGTCCGGTCTCTTCCACGACGAGCCCACCGTCGAGGCCATGAACAAGCTCGGCCTGGACGTCACCAGCGTCGGCAACCACGAGTTCGACGAGGGCAAGGACGAGCTGCTGCGCCTGCAGAACGGCGGCTGCCACCCCCTCGACGGCTGCTACGAGACCGGCCGCACCTTCGAGGGCGCCGACTACCCGATCCTGTCGGCCAACGTGATCGACGAGAAGACCGGCCGTACGCTCCTCCAGCCGTACACCGTCAAGAACGTCAAGGGCGTCAAGGTCGGATTCATCGGCGTCACCCTGAAGGGCACCCCGGACATCGTCTCGGCCGAGGGCGTCAAGGGGCTGAAGTTCCCCGACGAGGCCGAGACGATCAACAAGTACACCAAGGTCCTCCAGCGGCAGGGCGTGCACGCGATCGTCGCGCTCATCCACGAAGGGGGCTACCCGGTGTCGTCGGCGTACAACTACGACTGCGACGCGGGCGGCAGCGGCTCCGGTCTGAGCGGTCCCATCGTGGACATCGCCAAGAAGGTCTCGCCCGAGGTCGACACCCTCGTCACCGCCCACACCCACAACGCCTACGTCTGCACCATCCCCGACCCGGCCGGCCACCCCCGCCTGGTGACCAGCGCCGCCTCCTACGGACGGCTCTTCACCGAGCTGGACATGAAGTACGACTGGCGCACCCACGACATCGTCCGCACCTCGGTCAAGGGCGCCAACCACGTCGTCGACCGCACCCAGCCCAAGGCCCCGGACCTGACCCGGCTCATCGACCACTGGAAGACGCTCGCCGCCCCGGTCGCCGACAAGGCCGTCGGCTACATCTCGGCCGACATCACGCGCGGCACCGAGAGCACCCCCGAGTCGCCGCTGGGCGACCTGATCGCCGACGCCCAGCTGGAGTACGCCAGGACCGTCGACAGCGACGTCGACCTGGCCCTGATGAACCCCGGCGGCATCCGCGCGGACCTGGTCCGTGCCGCCTCCGGCGGCGAGGGCGACGGGGTCGTCACCTACGGCGAGGGCTTCGCCGTGCAGCCGTTCAGCAACACCGTCAACATCAAGACGCTGACCGGCGCCCAGCTGATCACCGTGCTGCAGCAGCAGGTCAGCGGCGGCAACGCCGCGGTGCCGAAGATCCTCCAGATCTCCGACGGCCTCACCTACACCCTCGACCTGACCAGGTCGGGCGCCGACCGCGTCGCGGCGGACTCCGTCCGGCTGGGCGGCGAGCCGATCGACCCCACGGCCACCTACCGGGTCGCCATGAACTCCTTCCTGGCCGGCGGCGGTGACGGCTTCACCGAGCTGGCCAAGGGCACCGACCAGCTGGTCGGCGAGGACGACCTGGCCGCGCTGGTCGACTATCTGACGGCGCACTCGTCCGCGTCCGCGCCGTACGCCCCGACGGCCGCCGACCGGATCACCGTCCTGCGGTAGCCGCATCCCACCCGCCGGCCCGCCTCACCCCTTCGAGGCACCCGGTGAGGCGCTTGCGCGCCTCCCGGGTGCGCGGGCCGCCCGCCGTGCGCACCGTGGGACTCACGGGTCCGTGACGGCGGTGAGGGGCGATGATCGTATCGGTGGTGTCGATGCCGGAGGGGGTCGTCACTCGTACCGACCTGTCCGAGGCGCGTGAGCGTCTCGCCGTCTCCGACTTCCTCCTGGTCGACCTGCAACTTCCCGAGGAGGCGGCGCCCGACGAAGAGCCGGTCACCCGCCGGCTGGGCCTTCCCGCCGAGCACCTGTCCTGGTTCGGCAAGGCGGGTGAGCCCGTGCGGGCCGAGTTCCTCGGGGACCGGGCCGGGGTCGTCCTGCCGGTGCTCGAAGGGGGCCGGGTCACCCATGTGCACGCCCTGGTGACGGAGCGGCACCTGATCACGGTCCGGCGCGGACCGGCCGCGTCGGTGGAGGGCCTCATGGCACAGCTGGGGCGGGAGCGACCCCACGACACCGTGGCCGTGCTGTTCCTGCTGCTCCAGGAGGCCCTGGCGACCTTCCGCCGGGCCGCCGTGGACGCCCTGCTCAAGGTGGAGGACCTGGAGGACCAGATGTTCGACAGGCGCCGCCCCGAGCAGGTCTACCGTCTGGCTCAGCTGCGCCGGCGGGCCGCCCTGCTGCACCGCACCCTCCTGCCCTACCTCCAGGTCACGGACGAGACCCTCACCCGGAGGATGCTGAGCCGGAGCTTCCCGGAGGAGCGCCAGCGGCTCGCCCGGGAGTTCCAGCAGGCCGGGAGGCTGGCCCTCACGGACGTCGAGTCCCTCCAGGAGGCCACGCGGCGTGCGTTCGCCAGCTACTCCTCCCTGGTCTCCGGTGAGCAGAACGGGGTGATCAACCGACTGGCCGTGGTGTCGGTGATCTTCCTGCCGTTGTCGTTCCTGACCGGGTTCTTCGGGATGAACTTCACCTACCTGACCGACGAGTTGGAGAGCAAGGACGTCTTCTGGCTGCTGGCCATCGGACTGCAGGTGCTCGTGCTGTTCGTCGCCCTCTACGTGCTGCACCGCACCCGTCTGTGGCGCAGGCTCCGCGACGAAGAGGGACTGGAGGACGAGAGCGGCGGACCGACAGGACCGCGGAACCGGTGACCCGGCGGACCGGTGGACCGGTGGACCGGTGGACAGGCCAACCGGTGCTCGGCGTCAGCCGGCTGCCTGCGGCGTTCCGGGCTCCGGTCCGGGTCTTCGTGCCGGCCCGGAGGAGGCGGACGCCGAGGGCGGGGTCCGCTCGTCGAGGAACTCGACGACGGCCATGGCGAACAGCAGCACCAGCGCGATGACGAGGACGATCCAGCCCGTCGGGTAGCTCCACAGGAGGTACGTCAGCACAGCCGCGGCCACCAGGATCCAGGTGATCCAGGTCCGGAACCGGTGGACGAAGGGCCCGACCGGGCCGGTACGGAAACCGACGTGGTCCGCCGCGCCGCGGACGGCTCTCAGCCCCGACCGCCATGCCTCCCGCACGAACCCGGCCCGTCGGCCCGGCCCGGTCAGCCAGGCCGCCAGTGCGATGACCACCGCCAGGGCCACGACCCTGCGCACGGAGGTGCGCAGATACCGGGTGAGCGTGTCGTAGATCGCCCCGGCGGCCGGCTGCGAGACGGTGTCCGGCAGCGCGTTCAGATACACCTCCCGGAAGACGGTGAGCGCGAGGCCGAGGATCAGCATGGCGACCGCGACCGCCAGCACCGCCGCGACCAGTACGCGCCGGCGATGCACGGACAGCAGCACACCCGCGACGACGAGCAGCACCACCAGCACCGGCAGCCAGAACCCGGCGATCCGGAGCACCCGCAGATAGGTCTTCATCTTGCCGAGCTTGTCGGAGCGCAGGACGGTGAAGTCCGTGTGGACCTGCGGAATCCTCGCGGCGACCGTCATGCCCTCGTCCACGAGACGCTGCTTGACCCGTTCCACGACCGGGGCCAGGTCGACGGTCACCGACTGGTTGTTGATCTTCACCGCGCCCCCGCCGCCGGTCAGCGCCTTGTCGAGGGCGGTGTGGATCTGACGGTTGGCGTCGATCCAGATCCGCCGGAAGACGTCGGAGGCGATGACGTCCTGGGCCTTGTCGCGGACGAAACTGCGGACGGCGTTCTCCAGGGTGCCGCCCAGCTTGCCGAGCGCCTTCTCCAGCAGTGGCCGGTTCTCGGGGGCGGCGCCTTCGAGCAGGGTCGGCAGGTCGATGTGGCTCATCACCGCGTCGGTTACCCGGTTCGCCGCCGCCGCCTGGACGGCGGGGTCGGACGCCAGGGGCGCCACCGTGGCGACGTAGCGGTCGGTGTCGTCGACCTCGTCCGCCGTCCAGGCGGCGACGGCGGCGAGCGGGGCGAGGACACAGCTCAGGACGATGAGGAGCGCCGAGAAGAAGGCCCTCCAGCGGTGGTGGGAGGGCCGTGCCGCCCGGCTCGCCTCCAACGCGGCGACCCGGGCTCTGAGTTGCTCCAGCTCCGAGCGCTCGCCGCCGGTACCGGGGGACGTCGGCCGCTCGGGGTCGGGCCCCTCGGGGTGCTCGTCGGGCATGTCGGTGTCCCTCGTTCGCGTGCGCCACCTGCTCGCGGAGCGCCATGTTCTCGTGGAAACGCCGGCACCCGTCGTCCCGCACCACTATCCGTCGGAGCCGGAGGACCGGCCCGGTGGGCACGACCGTTGGGGTCATGGTCCCCTCACCCTCGCAGGCCCGCCCGGCAGTGCCGGCGGGCCTGGTCATGGGGTGGTGCCGGGCCGGGCCACGGGGTGCTGCCGACACCGGGCGGGGGGACCGCGCACCCACACACGTCCGACGGCCGCCGCGGCCCGGCGGCCGCCCTCGGCTCGGTGGCCCCTAGGGGCCGCGCGGTGCCGCCTTGGCGGGGGCTGGGGGCTCTTCGGCGGGCCGCGCCACGCACAGGGCCCAGATGATGAACGCCGAGAAGGCGATCGTCACGACCGACCAGACCGGGTAGTACGGCAGGGACAGGAAGTTCGCGAGGATGATGAATCCGGCGATGGTGACGCCCGCGACGCGCGCCCAGGTCGCCGTCTGGAAGAGCCCGAGACTGACGATCACGGCGAGTGCGCCGAGGATCAGATGGATCCAGCCCCAGCCGGTGAGGTCGAAGTGGAAGACATAGTTGGGCGTCGTCACGAACACGTTGTCCTGGGCGATGCCCATGATGCCCCGGAAGATGTCGAACACTCCGGCGATCATCAGCATGACGGCGGCGAAGGCCGTCAGGCCGGTGGCCCATGCCAGCTTCGCGTGCGGACGGGCGGTCGGTGTCGCGGTCATCTTCTGCCTCGTTTCGTCTCGTGCGGTGTGCCCGGCTCGTACGGTGGCCTCAGCCGCGGGAGGTGGGGGTGCCGGAAGCGTTCTGCGTGCCGGTGACCGAGGTGGCCCGGCCCGCGGGGGCGGCACCGACGAGGACCATGTCCTTGGCCCGGGCGAACTCCTCGTCCGTGATGTCGCCCCGGGAGCGGAGATCGGACAGCCGGGCGAGTTCGTCGACGCTGCTGGTCCTGCCACCGGCCGCCGTCTCGCGGATGTAAGCGTCGACGGCGTTCTGCTGCGCCCGCGCCTGTGCGATCTCGCGGCGGCCCATGCTCTTGCCGCGCGCGATGACGTAGACGAACACGCCGAGGAACGGCAGCACGATGCAGAACACCAGCCAGCCCGTCTTGGCCCAGCCGTTCAGCGAGTCGTCACGGAAGATGTCGAGGACGACCCGGAAGAGCAGGATGAACCACATGATCCACAGGAAGAACCACAGCATCGTCCAGAAGGCGCTCAGCAGCGGATAGTCGTAGGCGAGGTACATGTCGGCACTCATTTCTTGCCTCCGTTCCGGTCCGCGCCGGGCCTCCACCCGGTGACCGGTATGTCCGATTCTCAGCGTCCGCACGGCAGGCGCCGGGCGCCTCACCCGGACCGGGTGATCGCTCGCCCGGCGCGCAGACCGGCGCGCAGACCGGCGCGGGTCGGGACTGCGGTACGGCGGCCGGGGCGCGGAGCGATGTGCCCTGGCCGGGGCTCAGAGCGTCGTACCGGGCCGGGGCTCAGAGCGTCGTACCGGGTCCGGGCACGCGCTCCGTCCGTGTTCTGCGCAGCGCCGAGCGCCAGGCGAAGGCGACGCCCAGTTCGACCACACCGAGCAGGACGAGCCACAGTCCGAGCAGCCGGGTCAGGGCCAGCGCCGACTGGGTGGGCAGCGCCAGCACGACGATGCCCGCGACGACGCCGAGCGCGGCCGCGCCGAGGACGAAGCCGCGATGGGCCAGGTCCTTCACGGCGAGCGCGGCGTAGGCGGTCAGCATGCCGGACACGAGCCAGACGATCCCGACGATCAGCGAGAGCGCCGCGACGGTCTGCAGCGGATGCCTCAGGCACAGCACCCCTGCGAGCACGAACAGCACCGAGACGAGCAGTCGCGAGAGCCGTTCGCCGTGCTCCTTCGGGGAGAACGCGGCGACGAACCGGAACACACCGACCACCAGCAGATACAGGCCGACGGCGACCGCCAGGACGTGAAGGGTCTCGTCCGGCCAGACCAGCACGATGACCCCCGGTACCAGCGTCGCCAGCGCGGAGGCCAGCAGCCACGTCCAGGAACCGCCGAGGCCCGCCAGCACGTCGCCGGGATCCCCGGACGCCCCGCCGTCGGGCCGGGGCCCGGGTCCGGTACGCGCCGCCGCATCACGCGAAACGCTCATGACTCCTCCTCACGGGGTCTCCCGCACGCCGCCACGGGCCGCCCGCGGCCCACTCGGCCGCGGGCCTCATTCCGGGACGCGGCGCATCTCCAGGACCCGCAGTCCCAGCGACTGGCAGCGGGCCAGCAGCCCGTACAGGTGCGCCTCGTCCACGACGGGACCGAAGAGGACCGTCTGGCCGGACATCCGCACGTGCTCCAGCTCCGGGAACGCCTGGGCCAGCGTCTCCGACATGTCCCCGTCGACGCGGATCTCGTAGCGCATCAGCTGTACTCCCGCGGTGACTCGAGGACAGGTGCGCCCCTGCTTGCGATCGTCCGTCCGGGCCGGTCACCGGGCCTCACCCTGCGCAGGTGATACACGGTGGACGCGGCCGGACCGCTGCCGGTGGCCCGAACCTTGAGCGGACCGCTGCCGGTGTGCTCCGGCCTGGAGCGGACCACCGGCAGGGGGCTCACAGAAGGCCGCGTTCGCGGGCCCGGCGGACCGCTTCGCCGCGGCGGTTCACGCCGAGTTTGCGATACGCGTTCTTCAGATGGGTCTTCACCGTGTTGACCGACAGGAACAGGTCCGCGGCGATCTCCTCGGTGGACATCAACTGCGCGAGCCGCCGCAGCACGTCGCACTCGCGAGCCGTGAGCTCCTCGACGAGCAGCGTCGGCGACGGCAGTGCGCACGGCTCGGCCCCGCTCGCCCCTCCGCAGCGCGCGGCCGGCCGGTCCCGGCCCGGTCCGTGCACGGGGTCCGTGCCCAGAAGGCGGCGGATCCACGGGCCGGACTCGACGAACGGGCGCTTCAGCCGCTCGTGGCCGGCGTCAAGGAGCGCCCTGCCGACCAGACGGCGTGCCGTGTCGTGGTCGCCCGTCCGGTCCGCGGCCTCCGCCCGGACCAGCATGGCCCGGACCGTGACCGCGGGACCGGCACCCTCCTCGGCGGGAAGGCCGTCGAGGAGGTCCAGCGCCGCGTCCGGATTCCCCGCCGCGAGGTGTGCCCGGGCGGCGGCCACGGCGCACGCGGTCCGGTGGCACGCCGGGTCCTGCACCGCCTTCACGGCCGGCTCGGGGCGGCCCTCGGCGAGATGGGCGGCCGAGACGACGAGCGCGGTGTGGTCCTGGGCCCAGGGTGACGCCGCCGCGGAAGGGACGATCGACTCCGCCGTCTCCAGGGCGGCCCGGGTCCGGCCGCGGGCGAGCTGGAGACGCGCCCGGACGATGGCACGTCCGGCGGCCGTCACCGGGTCCGGCGGGACGGGCTGCTCTGCCCCGGCCCGTTCCAGCAGTGCCTCGGCCTTGTCGAGCTCGTCGCGGTCGACGGCGACCGCGGCCAGGACCAGGCACCCTAGGCCGGAGCCCCACGACTCGGACAGACTGAACCGTTCCGCCTCGGCGAGGGCGGCCAGTGCCCCGCGCTCCGCCCGCCCGGTCCAGCCGTTCAGATAGTCGATGAGGGCGAGCTGGCTCAGGCACTCCTGCCGGGGCAATGCCGTACGCACCCCCTCGGAGCCGGCGGCCGCGGCGCACAGGGCGGACCGGGAGTCGTCGAAACGCCCCGCCCACAGCCGGGCCGAGCCCAGGTGGGTCTGCAGCAGGGCCGTGACTTCGGGATGCCGGTCCAGAAGTCCGGGCGCGATGTCCTGCTTGATCTCTCCCGCCCGAGCCGCCGCGTGCTCGGCCCGGCCCGGAGCACCGGTCAGCCGGGCGGACAGGGCGTCCAGGAGGGCGCAACTCAGCCGTGCTGCCGCTCTGCCCCGCCCCTCGCGCTCAAGGGCCCGCCGGGCGTGCTCCAGATACGGGCCGGCGCGGGCCGGGGCACCGGCGGCCAGCTCGCGGGCCGCGCGGACCAGGTCGGCCTCCGGACCGGTGACGTCCGGTGCCATCCGGGAGAACAGCTCACCCAGGTCGTCGGAGCGCAGCCCCGTGAAGAACTGCCCGATCGCCAGGTCGTCGACCAGGGCGCGGGCGGTGAACTCCCAGTCGCCCGCCGCCGCACCGTGGGCGAGTGCCTCCAGCAGGTGACCGGAGTGCCTCAGCCACCGGGCGGCCCTGCGGTGCAGTTCGGTCTCCAGTCCGGGGGACCGGGCCCTGAGGTGGGCGCCGAGGATCTCCGCGAACAGCGGGTGCAGGCCGTACCAGTCGTGGCCGAGGTGTTCGACGAACGCGTTGGCCCGGTGCAGCTCGGCGAGGATCGCCCCGGCGTCCCGTCGGCCCGAGAGCGCGTCGGCCAGGTCGGGGCAGATCCGGTCCAGGACGCTGACGCGCAGCAGCAGGTCCTGCGTCCTGGCGGGCTGCCGGCCGAGCACCTCGGCCAGCAGGAAGTCGGCGATCGTGCTGTGGCCGGCCTCGAACTCCTTGAGGTACGTCTCGGGGTCGCCGCTGCGCTGTGCGGCCAGGGCGCTCAGCCGCAGACCGGCGGCCCAGCCCCGGGTACGCGCCACGAGGGCGGCGACGGCACCGCCGGGGAGCCGCAGTCCGTGCCGCGCCAGCAGCGTGGCCGCCTCCTCGGGGGTGAATGCCAGTTCGGCGCCCCTGACCTCGGTCAAGGTGCCCTCGGCCCGGTACCGGTGCAGGGGCAGCACCGGTTCGGTGCGGGTGACCAGGACCGTGCGCAGACCGCGCCCGGCGTGGTGCAGGACGAAGGCGAGCTGGTCGGCGATCTCCGGTGCGGTGACCCGGTCGAATTCGTCGAGGACGAGGATCGCGGGCCGGTCGCGTCCGCTCAGCTCGGCGGCGAGCCGGGCGAGCAGGGCGTGGGCCACCGAGCCGGCGTCCGCCGGGCAGCCCGCCTTCCGGACCTCCCGCACGCCGCGCTCGCGCAGGGCCTGCAGCACATGGGCCCAGAAGAGGCCGGGTGACTGGTCGGAGGCGTCGAGGGTGAGCCAGGCCACCGGCCGTCCCAGGCCTGCGGCCCAGTCGGCGACCAGCAGGGTCTTGCCCGCGCCGGCGCTGCCGTTGACCATCGTCAGCGGCGTGTCGAGCGCATGGTCGAGGTGCTCGCACAGGCGTCTTCGCCGAAGGAAGGTGGCGGGCCGCGACGGCACGGCGAACCGCGTGCGCAGGAACGGATCTCCCAGGGGGTCGGGCCCTTCGGCCACCGGGCCGGGTCCGTTGTCACTGGATGCGGACACTGCACTCACCACCGCAGTCCGTCGGATCACGGGCAGCACACCGACTGCCCCGAAATCCAGTGTTCGCACGCTCACGCGCAGCAGTGAAGGGACCCACGGCCCGAGAGGAGGGCCGATCGGCCACCCCGGGCGCATGACCTCGAGATCCGACAAGCGCCCTCGACCTGCACGTGTACCCGATCAGCGACTCAACCGGCCCGTGACCAGCGACTTCAAGACGGTGGATCTTCAGTGCCCGCTGGTCGTGTCCCGCACGGTTCGAGTGGCGATGAAAGCTGAGCGGTTGATGTCGACGGTGCCGTTCCACTCGGGGTGGGCTTGGACGTAATCGGCGACGAAACCGCAGTAGACGCCAACCTTGGCCTGGCTTCGACTCAGGTCTTCCAGGGCGTAGCGCGCGATGGCCGACGCGATGCCCTGATGCCGGCGGTCCTGGTCCACGTACGAGTGCGTGAGCGAGACACGTCCCCCAGTAGTCTCGTAAGCCAGGCTGCCGACGACCTCGCCATCGATCAGTGCCTCGTAGAGGCGGGTGGTCTCGTCCTTGCGCACCTCGACGGCGGCGGGTGATGGCCCCATGTCTCTTCTCGTTTCGCTCGTCTCCAGTCAGTAGCCCCGAGTAGCCCTCTCAGGGGACACTCAAACGGACTACTTAGTCCAACTTACCGCATGGCCTTGCGGAAAGTGAGCGCCATACTGGACTGTATGGTCCACCGCACCGCAGCGCTGTGCGCATGGGCGGCGTAACGGCACATTGGAGGGGTGAGCCGATGAGCAGAGAAGAACAGGCGACACGGTCGGCCGCGTGGGCGGATATGGCCGTGCAAAGGGATCGATGAGAGGAAAGACCGATGAAGGCAGTGGTCGGGGAGACCGTCGTGGCAGAGGCTGCGAGCGAGGCGGTAGTCAGTATCGAGGGAAACGCATACTTCCCACCGGACTCGGTTGCGGCCGGCGCGCTCCGCAACAGCCCAACCCCCTACACCTGCCCCTGGAAGGGGAGGGCGCAGTATCACGACGTCGTGGTCGGCGAGTCGGTGCTCAGGGACGCGGCTTGGTCCTACCCGAACATCAAGGAGTCGGCGGCGACCCGTGTCGGTCGCGACTTCAGCGGCTACGTCGCCTTCGATCCACGCCAGGTCAGGATCGAGAACTGACAAGGCACACCGATCACCGACCGACTGGCACGTGGCGGTTGAGCCGCAGGTAAGAACGGGTGGCGCGGCCGACGCCAGTACGGTGATTCGGCACCGGACTTTCCCAGCAGAGAACGGCGGGACCCACCCGTCACCGGCGCCGGAGCCTCTCCGAACCAGAGGATGGACGAGTCTCATGGCGCTGTTCGAAAATCGGATCATGTCCGAGGAGGCGGGGCCGTCGTCCTGTGTTCTTGGTGGCCCTGGCCGCGCGGCGGCGACGCCGGGCGTGAGGGGTGCCTCATGACCTCCTTGCCCGGTCACCGTGTCTCCACCCCGAGGCGGATCGTGATGAATCGGATGCGTCAGCTCACCGCATGGTTGCGCCGCCGGGATCCGGTCCTGGCCGCCACGCGGCGGGCGGCCAGGGCCACGGTGGTGCTGCCCCTCCTCTTCGCGTTGTGCACCCAGGTCTTCCATTCACCGGTCGCCGCCACCTTCGCTGCGTTCGGTGCGTTCTCGATGCTTCTGCTGGTCGAGTTCACCGGTCCCCCGGCCCAGCGGATGCGGGCACACGCGGCGCTCGCCGTTGCGTGGGTGGTGCTGGTTTCGCTGGGTACCCTCGCGGCCCGGTCAGTCTGGACCGCGGTGGTGGCGACGGTGTCGGTGGGCTTCGTCGTGCTCTTCTCGGGCGTGGTCAGCTCGGTTCTGGCCGGCGCCGCGACGTCGCTGCTGCTTGCGTTCATCCTGCCGGTGGCGACCCCTGCGCCGCTGGGGCAGTTGCCCGAACGGCTGATGGGCGTGGTGCTTGCGGCGGGGGCGTCCATGCTCGCTGTCCGGTTGCTGTGGCCGAGGCCGCAGGGCGACCCGCTCAGTGCGCCGGCGGCGCAGGTCTGCCGGGCGGCGGCGGCTCAACTGCGCTCGGAAGCCGACTACTTCGCGGGGCGGTGCCGCGCAACGGCGTTCCGGAAGTGCCGTACTTGCGCTGGGCAGACCGAGTCGAGTGCACACAAGCTGCGGCAGGCCTTCACCGCCACCCCTTACCGGCCCACGGGTCTGTCCACCGAGTCTCGGGCTCTGGTTCGCCTGGTCGATGAGCTGACCTGGCTGAGCACGATCCTGGTGGAGTCCGCTCCCGCGGTGGAGGAAGGCCCGGTGGGCACCTCGGGGTCGTCGGAGGTGCGCAGGGCTGCTGCGGAAGTCCTGGATCTGTCGGCGCAGTTGCTCGACGACCCGGACGACTCACCGGAGCGGCTGCTGGCCGGAGCGGCGGAACTTCGGACGGCTTTGATCGCGCTGGAGGACGAGGCCGTCAGCCGCATGCCGACGCCAGGCGCCGGGGACGCCGGCGAGCCTGACCTCGACACCTTCATCGACAGCCTTGACGTGTCGTTCCGGGCCCAGGAGGTGGCCTTCGTCGTCCTGCAGATCGCGCAGAACGTCAGCGCCGCCCGCGCTGCTCACCGGCGCAGTTGGTGGGATCGCCTGCTCGGCCGCGTGATGGGGGCGCCCGACGGGCCGCTGACCAGCGCAGCGGACCGGGCGGCCGCGCACGTGGCACCGCACTCGGTGTGGCTGCACAACAGCATCCGCGGTGCCATCGGCCTGGGTATCGCGGTCGTGCTGGCCGACGTGACCGGTGTCCAGCACGCCTTCTGGGTCATGCTCGGCACCCTGTCGGTTCTGCGTTCCAACGCACTCAACACCGGGCAGAACGCTTTTCGTGCCCTTGGCGGGACTTTGGCCGGTTCGGTCCTGGGCGTCGCTCTTCTTCAGCTCATCGGACACGACACGACTCTGTTGTGGATCTTGCTGCCGCTGGCGGTGATGTTCTCAGGTGTCGTTCCGGCGGTGGTCTCGTTCGCTGCCGGGCAGGCTGCCTTCACCCTCACACTGGTGATCTTGTACAACGTCGCACAGCCTGCCGGCTTTTCGTTGATCCTGTTCCGCATCGAGGACATCGCGCTCGGCTGTGGCGTGAGTTTGGTCGTCGGCTTGTTCTTCTGGCCGCGTGGCGCCTCCGCGGCGGTCGGCAAGGCGCTGGCGGAGGCGTACGCCGACAGCGCGCGATATCTGCTCGCCGCCGTGGACTATGCGGTCTCGTGCTGTGCTCTCGGGCAGGCGGCCATCCAGGTTCCGCAGGAGGGCCGGCAGGCGGCGGCCGCGGCACGCCGGCTGGACGATGCCTTCCGGACGTTCTTGGCCGAACGCGGGGCCAAGCCTGTCCCTCTGTGCGAGATGACGACCCTGGTCGCTGGTGTTGTCGGGCTCCGGCTGGCCGGAGACGCGGTCCTGGAACTGTGGCGGCGGTCCGCAGACAGAGCATCGCTCGACGACCGTGCCGCCGCGCAGAAGGAACTGATCATCATGGCCGAACGGATCCTGCGGTGGTACCAGAGTCTGGCGCACGGGCTGGAGAACGACGAAGGGCTGGTGCCCGAGCCACTGGACTCCGACCCGAAGAACAACTCCCGGCTGGTCGAGGCGGTTCGCCGTGACCTGCACGATGCGGATGGGCAGGCGACCGGGACCGGCGTGCGCATCATCTGGACCAGTAACCATCTGGAAGCGGCCCGCCGCCTTCAGGTGCCGATCGCAGCGGCGGCCGGCGGCGCCGTCACTCGGGTCACCGTGTTCGCATCAGTTTGAGAGGGCGCCCTCGTCCCTCGCGCTCCCCCGGTCGTTTTCCACCAGGGGCAGGTCCGGCGTTCACTGGTACCGGCCGTCGAAACGGCTTCCGCTTCGCAGATCCGAGAACCGAAGGCCGACGACCTCTCCCCCCTCCACCACCCGGTGCAGGTCGTACGAGGCCCGGTAGGACGGCGGCCAGAACGAACAGAAGTGGCCGTTCTCGTCGACCGACCACGTGCCCTCGGTCTCCCGTCCGCCCTCGAAGTAGCGGGTGGCGCCGTCGGAGTGGAAGGTCTGCGTCGCTCCGTCGCTGTAGACGAGGCGCCCTGCGGTGAGAGCGGCCGGAATCTCCCCAGCCGGCACAGGTGCACCGTCTTCGGCTGAGACACCGTCGAGGTTCTTGGTCATTGCGGGCACCTCCCGTGGGCCCGAACTGGCCCTTTGCGAGCTGTGGTGGTTCGAGGCATGCGGCCGCACACAAGCGGCGGCAACGAGATGGAGGACGGCGTTCTGCCTCCGGAGTGTTACGCCAGGTCGTGCTCGATCGCGGCGAGCTCTGTGTCGTGGCCGCCTTCCGCGCGTTCGTGCTTGGGGTAGGCGCCGGCTCCGGGATGGACCTTGTCGATGAGGTCGGCGTACCCGGGGTTGCGGGCGATGAACTCACCCACGACCGGGCAGATGATGGTGATCTTCTTCCCGCTCTCGCGGATCTCGTCCAGCACGCGAGAGACGAGCTCCGTGGCCACCCGATTCTTGCGGTAGGCGGGGTCGACCCAGGTCGTCAGCAGCACAACGCGACCGCCCACGAACCGGTACGAGAGCTCGGCGATCGCTTCGGGACCGAGGCTGGCGACCCAGCGACCGTGCTCCGCGTCGTTGAGGACATCGAGGTTCCAGCTGGATTCCACCTCGCTGAGACTTCTCTCGTCCAGAGCAGCGATGAGCGCAGCGTTGTTCTCTTCACGGGCCGATGCCTCGGCCTCTAGCTTGATCGTCATCGTCACACTTTCTGTCTTGCCTGCGAACGGACGGGCCCAGCGGCCGGTGATGTGAACCTACGCCCCACGCCGGGCGGGCCGTGGGGGGAAGCACGGCCCGCCCGGCGGTCGGGGGGTCAGGCAGCCGAGACGGGATGCCGGCCGGCAGCGTCGGCGCACGCACGGGAGCCTCGGCGACGCCTCAACGGCCGCCTTCCCAGCTCCGCGAGAGCCAACCAACACAGATGGCGCACTGCCCTCCGTGTGATGCGGCGACCACGTTTCTCTGCAACCTCCGAGAGGAAGGCAACCACGTCGGTATGGACAGGGCGTCTACTGCGAATCGACGAGGCGGGCCGGGGGGATTGCAGCCGAGGGCCTGCCTGTCAGGTTTCGGCGGTGTCTCCCTGCATCGCGTCGAACAAGTGCAGGTACTGACCGTAGCCCTCTCGTTCGAGATCTTGGACGGGGACGAAGCGCAGGGATGCGGAGTTGATGCAGTACCGCAGTCCGCCCTGGTCGCGGGGCCCGTCGGGGAACAGGTGGCCGAGGTGGCTGTCCCCGTGTGCCGAGCGGACTTCGACGCGGACCATGCCGTGGCTGGTGTCGGGGGTCACGACGACATGGTCGGGGTCGAGCGGCTTCGTGAAGCTGGGCCACCCGGTCGTGCTGTCGTACTTGTCGACCGAGGCGAACAGGGGCTCACCGGAAACGATGTCCACGTAGATCCCGGCCGCTTTGTTGTCCCAGTAGGCGTTGGCGAACGCGGGCTCGGTCCCATCCTGCTGGGTCACTCGGTACTGCTGGTCCGTGAGCTGCGAGACGCGCTCAGGACTCTTGCGGTACTCCGTCATGCCTACCTCCCGGGTAGCGCGGCAGCGTCTTGGTTTCCGCGTCGTGCGCCGCCCGTGTTCTTACCGCGACGCCCCGGGCCCAGGGACCGAAGAGCATCCGGTGTGCGCGGCGCCGCAAAGGCGGCAGACTGGGCAGCGAGGGGCGCCGCCCGTGTGCGCGGCCCCGGCCGCCTGCCCCCGGAGGTGGAAAGCCCGCCGGCCGCGTTCGCGCGGTTTTCGTCGCCCAGGCAGCCGACCTGATGGAGCCCGCCATGCCCACGGACCTGTTCGAGGCGCTCCCGGAACCGCGCGCCGGAGAGCTTCGCCGTCTCCGCAGGCGGCGCCTTGCGCTTCCGCCAGACCTCGGAGTCTTGCCGGGCTGATCGATCGGGTGGGGTGCGAGGGCGGCGAGGAAGAAGCCCAATGGCGACGTGGTTCGGTAAGACGGGGCGAAGGATCGACGCTCATGACGTGGGTGCGGGCGCAATGCGGTGGGCCTGGTGGCTCATCGGAGTCGCGCGGTGCACCCCGGGCGCGGGTGAGGCCGTCCCACACCACGAAAGCTGCCCATTGCAGAGGAGTACGCATCATGACCAGCGGAATTCACGACACCGGGCAGATCACTCGGGAACCGGGCACCGAGACGGCCGTCCTGGCCGGCGGCTGCTTCTGGGGCATGGAGGACCTCATTCGCCGGCAGCCCGGCGTGCTGGAGACGCGCGTCGGATACACCGGCGGAGAGAACGATCACGCGACGTACCGCAACCATCCCGGCCACGCCGAAGCGGTCGAGATCGTCTTTGATCCGACGCAGACGACCTACCGTGACATCCTGGCGTTCTTCTTTCAGATCCACGACCCGTCGACCCTGAACCGCCAGGGGAACGACATCGGCACGAGCTACCGCTCGGCGATCTTCCCCCTGTCGCCCGAGCAGGAGCAGGTCGCACGCGACACGATCGCGGATGTCGATGCGTCGGGCCTGTGGCCGGGTAAGGCCGTGACGACGATCGAGCCGGCAGGCCCCTTCTGGGAGGCCGAGCCCGAGCACCAGGATTACCTCATCACATACCCGAACGGCTACACATGCCACTTCCCGCGCGAAGACTGGGTGCTGCCCAAGCGCGCGACGCCCTCCGCCTGAGGGCCTTGTCGCGAGGGCGCCGGAACCCTACCTCGATCCTGGTATCACCGCCTGCGCGGTCGAACGCTGGGTTCCGACGGCTTCGCCGTTGCCGATTGACCGCTCCGCTGTCCGCGCGACCGCCTTCGACCCCGGACACAGAGATTCGGCGCCGAGGCCGGCTCTTCGGGCTCAGAGAGACATCAAGGCCGGAGATGGGCCCTCAGGTGTCCGCCTGTGCCGCACCTGCCCGGCCCACAGCGTGGTTCCCTGAAGTCGCCTCAACTGTCACGGCTGTGTGCTTTCGGCCCTGATGTCTCTGGCAGCCGCGGCTTCATCGGCCGAGATGTCCTCCGCGATGGCGAAGACCTGGTGCAGGCTCGCTGGAGGGATCACGACGCCGCCGGCGCTGTCCATGTAGACGTAGTCGCCCGGGTTCACGCACACGCCGGAGACCTCGACGGCCACGCCGAAGGCGTGAGGCATTACCGTGTCGCCGCCCCAGCGGACCGCCTCCCCGGTGCACCACGTGGCAAACCCGTAGGCGCGCAGCTGGGTGAAGTCCCGGAGGCGGCCGTCCGCCAGGACGCCCGCCAGCCCGGCGCTGTCCGCCCTTGCGAGCTTGGTGCCCCCGCCGTGCGACACGTCGGAGTAGCCGCCGCTGGAGAGCACGAGTACGTGCTCTGCGGGGAGCCCTTCCCCGAGCGCTCCGTAGAAGTAGTGCCTGAAGTCTCGGCCTGTTTCCGTCAGATCCTCGCGGTACGGCAGGAAGGAGATGGTGGCGGCACGCCCGAAGAGGGGGCGAAGGGGATCGGGGCTCGACATGGCGGGAATGTGAGCCCGGTGGCCGTAGACCCGGCCCATGGCGTCGACGAGCGTGGCGCATCCGAGTCGGGCGGCCCTCGTGGCCATGGTGTTGTTCGTCATCGGCTTCTTCCTTTCGCAGCGGCCGACTGCAGGCACCAGGCACGCTCTGTGCACGATGGTCACACAGCGTGTGGCCATCCGGCGCGCGGTCGTGCCCGCGAGGCCTGCCGGCTCTTCGGCGTGCGCAGTCGGTACCGGCCTGGCCGCGTATCCGCACCCGTGGCCGCCGTACTCGAGCACCCCGGCGCCACCGAGCGCGGCCACCGCACCTCGAGGACGGAAAAGGACCTTGAAGTCCATTCTGGATCCTGTTAGCCTCCGCACCGGTACTCTGGCCAATGTGGCGGAACAGGCACGCGACAAAAACGACTCCCGACTGACTGAGCGCGGTCGGGTGACTCGCGAGCGCATTCTGAGGGCCGCCGCGGACATGATGTACGTCAAGGGAGTGGCTCTCACGACCCTCGACGATGTCAGGGCGGCCAGCGGAACGAGTAAATCCCAGCTCTACCGCCACTACCCCGACAAGGATGCGCTGGTGCGGGACGTTGTCGCGTTGCAGGCCGCTGAAGTGCTCGAACGTCACTACCAGCTGCTGCGGCGGCTGAACTCTCTCCGCGGGCTGGAGCGCTGGCGGGACGCGGTGATCGAACGCAACGCGCTCCGGAACGGAGCGTACGGCTGCCCGCTCGGCTCCCTTGCGAGCGAGCTGGCCGATCAGGACGAAGAGGTGCGCAAGGCGATCGCCCGGCACTTCGACACCTGGGCGGGGCTGCTCGAGGCCGGGCTCGTGCGAATGAAGGACTCGGGGGTCCTCAGTGCCGACGCGGACGCCGGAGAACTGGCCACCGGCCTCATGGCCGCCCTTCAGGGCGGCTACCTCCTTGCGCAGACGGCCCAGGACGTCAGACCCATGAGGATCGCCCTCGACATGGCGATCGGCCACGTCAAGGCCTATGCCGTGCCCGCGGAGGAAGGCAATCCGCCTGCGCGGGACGCGGGCGGTCGCTGACCCGTCCCGGGGCGGGACGGCGAAGTCCCGCGCGACGCCGTCGGCGGTTAACTCGCGGTCTCCGTGTCGGCTGGATTTCATCGCCCTGGCAGGCGGCCGTGGTGTGGCGGCGGGACGACACGTTCGTTCGCCCGCCCCACTGCCTGCACGCAGCCCCGCCCCCATCTCGACAAGCGACCCCCGCGCAACGAGCAGGTCGCCTCCCAGTAAGGGGACTATTTAGTCCAGAATATCGGACCGGTCTGCGGTATGTTTGAGGAGAGCGGTCCCCTGCTGGAGGGCCGGTACCCAGCCTCACAAGGATCCCCAGGGCGGTAGGCACTATGCACCCAGGCGTCCAGTTCTCAGTGCTCGGTCCCGTCCGGCTGCACAGGCAGGGAGTCGAGGCCGCAGCCGGTCAGCCGAGGCAGTGCGCCGTGCTCGCTTCGCTGCTGCTCAGGGCGGGCAAGCCGGTAAGCCTCTCGAAACTGGTGGAGGACGTGTGGGGCGACGAGGCCCCGCCGTCGGCCGTGGGCTCCGTGCGCACTTACGTGTACAGGCTCAGGCAGGCACTGGGGGTGCAGAGTGGCAGCTCCGTGCGCTTGGTCGACGGGGGCTACCTGCTGCACATCCGACCGGACGCTCTGGACCTGAACAGGTTCAAGGAGACAGCGGCAAGGGCGCGGGAGGCACGCGGCAACGGCGACCTGGCGTCCGCGGCGAGCCTGCTGACCGAGGGCCTCGACATGTGGAAGGGGGTGGCCCTGGCCGGGGTCCCGGGGCCGTTCGCGGACCAGCAGCGCAGTGTCCTCGGTGAGCTACGCCTCGCCTGTGTGGAGGAGCAGCTCGCCTGCGAAGTGGAGACAGGGCGCTACGCCGAGGCCGCCGCAGAACTTTCCGCCCTGCTTGTCGAGCACCCGCTTCGAGAGCGCATATGCGGCCTCCTCATGACCGCGCTCTACGGCGCTGGGCGGCAGTCCGAAGCCCTGACCATCTACCACACGACCAGTCACCTGCTGCGTCAACGCCTTGGCGTCAGCCCCTCGCCGGAACTGCAGCAAGTCCACGATCGCATCCTCTCCGGGCGATTCCAGCTCCCGCAATGCGCGGACCGTCCGAAGGGGGCGCCACGGACGGCCCCGCCTCACGCCCCGGCCCAGCTCCCAGCCGCCCTGCCGAGCCTCGTCGGGCGCGAGAGAGAGCAGAAGCAGGTCGAGCGTTTGGTCGCCGATGCGGAGGCGTCGTCCTCTGTGGCCATCTGCACGGTCGGCGGACTGGCCGGCGTCGGCAAGACAGCCTTCGCCACCACTGTCGCCCACCGTTTGGCTGACCGCTTCCCGGACGGCCAGCTCTTCGCCGACCTTCAGGGAGCCGGACCGGAGGCCGAGCCACGGGACCCCGCGCACGTACTCGAGGACTTCCTGCAGTCCTTGGGGGTCCGCCCCGAGGACATGCCCGAGACCTCGCAGGCGCGGGGGCTCATGTTCCGCGGCTTGCTCGCCGGCCGCCGAGTGCTCGTCGTGCTCGACAACGCATGGAACACGGACCAGCTCAAGCACCTCCTCCCCGGAGGCCCCGGCTCCATGGCCCTTGTCACCAGCCGCATGCAACTGCACGCGCTCGTCGCCGCCTACCAGGCACTTCCCCTGACACTCACGCCCCTGAGCCAGACGGACGCACGCAGCCTCCTCGCGCGCCGACTCGGCGCAGCGAGGACAGCGGCTGAACCAGAGGCCGTCGACCGCATCATCCGGCTGGCCGGGCAGCTCCCCCTGGCCCTGGCCAACGTCGCCGCCCGCGCGGCCTATCGACCGCAACTGCGCCTGGCGAGCCTGGCCGATGAGTACGAGACGCCGGAGCACGGCGCCCTGGACGCCTTCGCGAGCGACGAGGACCGGGCGCTCGACGTCCGCGCGTCCATCACTCGCTCGTACCGCCTGCTCGACACGGAAACGGCCGCGCTCTTCCGCGACCTGAGCGCCTGCCCTGACCCCATGTTCGCGGCATCGCAGGTCGCGGACCTGGCCGGACGGCCCGAGTGCCGGGTCCGCCAGGTCCTGTCGCGCCTCACTCGAGCGCACCTCGTCTCGGAAATCGGTCCGGGCCGGTACAGCTGGAACCGGCTCGTGGCCGCGTATGCGGCGGAGCAGGCGGGGCGGGGATTCCTCGACCAGGGCGAACCGGCCCGTTGGTAGGGCCGGCGGAGGCCGGCAACCATGTCGTTGTCGCAGGCACCCCGCGGAGAAGATGCCACGGTCCGTAGCCGAGAGGCACGAGGGTGGCCGGGGCCGGGTCTCCGGGCGGGCATCGGTGGTGGTGATGTTCACGGTGCCGGCAGCGGCCTGTGCGTACCGCCGCTCGACTACGCCTGCTGGGCGGTCGGAATCACCGCGGCTGTCGCTTCTCCTCGGTGATCTCGGTCAGGATGCACTGGCCGGTTCCTCTTCCGATGAGCGTCCTGTCCACCGTGCCTCTACTGCGCGTCGACGGGCGGATCGACCGCCTGCCCCTGCTCAGGAAGGCGCACTACTCTGGAGGCCGTGCCAAAGCGCTTGCGGCCCGCGGTCGGGTCGCGGACCGCCAAGGGCACTTTCCCAGCCAAGTGGCTCCCGCGTCGGCCGCGACGCTCTGATGCGGGGCGTGGGCACGCCCGGGGCGGCCTGCGCGGCCCGCCTCACGACCCCTGGAAGGGTGTGGACTCGGTTTGAGTTCCCCACATGTCCCTCAGGACGAGGTGCAGGTGGTGCAGCTCCTCGTGTCGCCAGTGCACCGGTTCTCCGGACGGCCCGCCCAGGGGCCGTCAGCTGACCCTGTCGGCGGCCTGGTGCAGCAGATCCATGTACGCCGTCACCTCGGAATCGTCGGCGACCGGTACTTCGCCCAGCCGGCTCACCGGGACGCGGCCGTGACCATCATGGCGGAAGAGAACCTGCCCACAAGCATCGATCCTGCCGTCGACCTCCAACAGACGCGACGGAACATCCTGCTTCGAGGCGTCGACATCGACTCCTGCATCGATCGGACCGTGGAGCTCGACACCGGCGACGGCCCCATCGCCTTCGCCGTCAATCGCGCGGCACGGCCGTGCGCGTGGATGGACGCTGTCATCGGGCCCGGGGCGCAGCGCGCGCTGCGCGGCAAGGGAGGCGTACGGTGCACGCCGCTGTCAGACGGCGTGCTCCGCGTCGGCAGGGCGAGTTTCCGCGTGGTCGGGCTGCGCGAACGCCGCTAGCCGATCGCCGTCGAAGTCGTGGACTTCGAGGGCGTCGTCGTCGAGGTCGACGAACTCGTGAGCGGTCAGACCGGAGATCGGCAGACTCGCGCCCCCGGGAAGTCGACATCACCCGGCAGCGGCGCGAGGTTGCGTGCCTCGACGGCCACGTACTCAGCCCGTGCCCTAGGGGGTGTCTCGCCGAAGGCGCTGACCACCCCGGCCGGCTCGTGGCCGGGGATCGAATTCCCCGCAGCCTCCGGTTCCGGCCGCTCCGCCAGTGTCATGCGGGCCAGGAAGTGAAGCCAGTAGTACTGGCGCAGCGGTACACGGGCACTCAGGCCTCTCCCAGTGGAATTGCAAGCGAGGCCGCGCCGCTCATGTCGAGCCAGACCGAGTCTCTCGTGCGCGTCGTACGCAGCACGACCCTCCCGCACTCCTGGCAGCGCGCGACGAGACCCGGTGCATGCATGTACACGTGCAGGCAAGCGAGGGGGCCCGTGCAGCCGCAGTTGGCGCATCGGCACGTCGCGGCGGTCACATCAACGGCGAAGACCTCCGACAGGGGCCCTGCCAGCGCGTTTCCGTCGACATACCCGTCATGGGCATCGTCCACATCTGGGCCGCCGGCCTCCACGGACGCCATCTCAACCTCCACTGTCGCCGAAGCGCTCGGTACGTACTCGCTCGGGTGCATGTCCCAGGAGCACCAGGTAGGCGGCCGTCTTCTCGACGAACGCCGTGGGCCCGCAGACATAGCAGGTCGGCTCGAAGTCGGGGGGCCAGCCGCCGCGGACCAAGTCCTCGGGGGCGATGCGCCCCGGCGGGCGCGGCGAGTCCGCGGGGGCTTCTCTGCTGTAGAGGTACGTCGTGTCCAGCCCCGGCGCCCCTTCGCGGAGCTCCGAGCGGTACAGCAGGTCCGACGGGGTCCGCACCGCGTACAACAACCGGAAGGGGACCCGGCTGCCGACCGCCTCGCGCGCGCGGATCATGCACATCAGAGGCACGAGTCCCGATCCGCCCGCCACCAGCAGAATCGGCTCCGTCTGCTGCTGCCTCCAGACGAACCAGCCACCGACAGGCCCGCGCAGCTCCAGTCGGTCCCCGGGCACGAGCTCGTCCACGAGGTAGGGCGACACCTCTCCGCCGGGCGTGCGCTGGACCGTCAGGTCGAGGCCTCGGCCGTTGGGGGCCGAGGCGATCGAGTAGCTGCGCTGGGTGCTGTAGCCGTCTTCCGCGGTCAGCCTGACGTCGACGTGCTGGCCGGCCAGGTGCCCGGGCCAGTCCGGCAGGTCCAGTGTCAGGGTGACGGCCGTCGCCGACTCCACGCGCCGGTCCGTGACCTCGGCGATCCGCCACCGAAGCCGGTCGCCTAGTCTCCCTGGTACCGCTGCTCTCGCCATGGGTCTCCGTAGTTGTGGTAGCCGGCGCTCTCCCAGAAGCCGGGTGTGTCGCTCTGCCGCAGCTCGATCCCGCGCACCCACTTCGCGGACTTCCACAGGTACAGGTGCGGGACCAGCAGCCGGGCCGGGCCACCGTGTTCCGGCGCCAGGTCGCTGCCCCCGTAGCCATAGGCGATCCACGCCTTGCCGTCGACCAGGTCGGCGAGGGGGATGTTCGTGGTGTAGCCGCCGTACGAGGTGACGAGGACGTTCTCCGCGTCCGTCTCCACGTCCGCGAGCAGAACGTCCAGGGACACCCCTTGCCATTCGGTGTCGAACTTCGACCACTTCGTCACACAGTGCAGGTCCACGGTGGGGGACTCCGCCGGGAGTGCCATCAGCCCTGCCCAGTCCCACACGTGCTGGTTCCCGGCTTCCGTGGTCACGGACAGCTTCCAGTCGTCTTTCGGGATGCGGGGAGTGGGCCCGGCGGAGAGCACCGGGAAGCCGGTCGTCTCGTACTGCCCGGGCGGCAATTTCGTGCCCGCCGGCGGCCTTCGGCCGTGGAAACCGCGCGAGATGAAGGTCATGCTCGCCGTCCTTGTCAGTCCGGGGCGGCCCTTGTGGGCCCCTTCGGAAATGAGCGCCCGCGGCTCCTTAAATCTTACCTCCGGCCCCTCGGAAAGGTGAGTTCGTGGCGGCCCGGGCCGACGTGGCCGCCGCTGCATCAGCCCGCAGCGCTGAGATGTCCGCCCGCGATCAGCTGAGCTCGCAGTTTCTTACGGGCGTCGAACATCGTCTTGTAGAGCGCGTTGCGGTTCGTCCCCAGCTCACCGGCAAGCGTTTCCAGGGGGACCCCGTTGACGACGGCGGTGAAGACCTGCCGCTGATGGGCGCTCAGTACAGTCTCGACCACGTTGCGCACAGCTTCGACCAGCTCTCGCGCCTGCCAGTGGTCGACGGGGTCGGTTCCGGAGCGGTCGGGTACCTGCGCCCATTCGTCCGAGTCGAACCATGCGTTCGAAACACGCGCGAAATGGCGGCCCAGCTTGCTGGACACCTCGAGTACGACAAATCGAAATGCCCATGTGGTGAACCTGGCGTCGCCTCGAAATTCCCGGATTTTGTGCGTGATCCTCATCAGAGCGTCGGCGGCCGCCTGGTGGGCGAGGTCGTTCAGCTCGGGCCCGGTGATTCGGTGACGAGGACCCCGGCGGAACACTTCGTCCATGGCAATCCGCACCAGCAGTTCGTGCAGCCGCGTGCAAGCCTGCTCGTACCGCGGCCCATGACCGTCCCCGAGCGCGTCCACCCAGGCGGCGGACTCCGGGTCGAGTTGCCTCCGGCCCTTGGCGGACCCTGCTGCCGGGGCGCTGCCGCTGGTTCCGGCATGTTCGTTCGCAGCCGAGCGGCGCGTTCTTCTGAAATCCGTAGAGTGCATGGCCTTCAATCCCCAGGTCATCTCGTGCACTCAAGCCGAACACGAGACCATCTACAGGACGTCTACGGGAAGTCGCTGTTCTCTCTTTCGCCGTGCGCACATCCGGGGATTTCACGGACGGGGTTTCCGGCGTATTTCGACGAGCGACTCGCGCGCGGCCCGGAGGGGGATTCCGCCCACTGGCCCAGTCGGTGGGCAGACGGTCGCTCAGGAGTTCTCTCGGGTTTCAGGCACCACATGGACAGCCGCCTCCTCGGCGGAGGCTGCACCGTTGTCGATGCCCACGTCCCGCGCCCAGTAGTCGTCGCCGTCGTATCCCTCGGCGAGCACGTCCGTGTCCCAGCCGAGGAGGCGCCCCGCGCGCTCGTCGCCGACCTGGTCGTCGATGAGCTCACCGTCCGTGCCGATCGTGTCGCCCAGCCCGTCGCCTTCGTCCGATGCGCTGACCTCCGGCACCTCGCGCCTGAGCCGGTGCGTGAGGTCCTCGTGGGAGGCGCCTTCCCTCGCAGTGACGCCCCAGTCATTGACGGCCAGAGGCGCATTGGCGGGTGAGTAACCCCGGTCCAGGACGTCCTCTCCCAGCTCGTCCTCGTCGTACTCCTCCTGCGAGCGCAGGGGGTTGGAGGCGGTCACGTCCTCGTAGGGCTGGAAATTGTCCGGTGAAGTCATTACGGCCTCCATGCCGTCGGAGCCCCGCGACATCTCGTGCCGGCACTTCTGTGACGGCGCAGGCGGGAGAAGGCCATTCAAGAGGCCCGGTGTCGACGACGCGTCTATCCGGCATGGTCGCCCAGGTGGCCGGCCATCGGCTCCAGCCAAGTGCTGAGGACGCCCCTCGGGGCTGCCCCGCCGCATTCTCACCTTCCGGACCGGCCCCGCTCGCGCAGTCCCCCGGCCCGGGCACCTGCAGACGCCGGGTAAGGAGTCCGCCGTCGAGGCAGCTAACGGTGAACCAGCCGGCGGTTCGGCGCCATGGAGTCGAGAGCCCTGTCCGGCTGCCGCGATGTGGCGAAAGGGCGGCCCTCGCCGTCGAGGCCGGTCTCGTGTCGGACGGCCTCAGTCGATTCCGGCCTCACCGAAGGAGGAACACGACGTGGTGCCAGCGAAGGGGTACGCGGTGCTGGCGGGCGGATGCTTCTGGGGCATGCAGGAGCTGTTCCGCCGGCTCCCGGGTGTCGTGGGCACCCGTGTCGGCTACACCGGTGGCGAGGTGGTGGAACCGACATACCGAAACCACGGGAACCATGCGGAGGCGGTCGAGGTCACGTACGACCCGTCCGGGACGGACTACCGCAGCATCCTGGAGTTCTTCTTCCGGATCCACGACCCCACCACGTTGAACCGGCAGGGCGACGACATCGGCTTGACCTTCAGGTCCGCGATCTTCTACCTGAACGAGGAACAGCGACGCATCGCGGGCGCGGTGATCACGGACTCCGACGCGTCGGGATTATGGCCGGGGAGGCTGGTTACGGAGGTCGTGCCGTCCGGCACGTTCTGGGAAGCGGAACCTGAGCACCAGAACTACCTCCAGCGCCATCCGGATGCGCACATGAGCCAGTACGTCCGAAAAGACTGGAAGCTGCCCCGACCGCCGGCGTGACCCGCTGACCTCGGTCAAGGACGCCGTCCCCCAGTGGTCCCCAAGAATGATCAAGGGCCGGTTTCGGATGCCTCCGAAACCGGCCCTGACCTGCAACTGTCTCCAGTCGGGACGACAGGATTTGAACCTGCGACCCCTTGACCCCCAGTCAAGTGCGCTACCAAGCTGCGCCACGTCCCGTTGCCCGTCTGACCTGGGGTTTCCCGCGGCCGAACGCGCAGGAAAACAATACCGCACTCGGGCCGATGGTCGCGCACCCCTTTTGGCCGCGCGCTCGGCGAGGCTTCCTCTGCCCAGGGAGACAACTGCACTTGACCTCAAGTTTGGTTGAGGTCGCACGATCGTACGCATGACGATCACCGAAGAACTCGGGCGCACCCACGGGTACGCCGACCTGCCCCGGCTGATGGGGCTCATGACGGGCGACGAGAAGCACGGACCCGCCGCCACCTCCACGCTCGACGTGCTCTGGGTGCTCTACGACCGGGTGCTGCGGGTCCGCCCGGAGCAGCGGGAGGACCCGGAGCGGGACCGGTTCCTGCTGTCGAAGGGGCACGGCCCGATGGCCTACTACGCGGTCCTCGCCGCGAAGGGTTTCCTGCCGGTGGACTGGCTGCCGCAGTTCGGCGCCTACGACTCCCCGCTCGGCCACCATCCGGACCGCACCCTCGTGCCGGGCGCCGAGATCGGCAGCGGGTCGCTGGGGCACGGACTGCCGATCGCCGTGGGCACCGCCCTGGGGCTGCGCGCCCAGGGGCTCGACCGGCCCCGGGTGTGGGCGCTGATCGGGGACGCCGAACTGGACGAGGGCAGCAACCACGAGGCGATCGCCTTCGCCGGGCCGGCGGGACTCGAGCAGTTGCACACCGTCGTCGTCGACAACGCCTCCGCCAGCCATGCCCGTCCGGGCGGGATCGCCGCCCGCTTCGAGGCGGCGGGCTGGTCGGCGCTGACGGTCGACGGCCGCGACCACGAGGCCCTGTACACCGCCTTCACCGCACCGCATCCCGGCCGGCCGCACGTGGTGGTGGCCCGAGTCGAGCCGAAGAACGCCTGACCTCCCGCCCTCCTCCCCTCCTCCACCCGTCTCCACCCGTCCTCCCTCTCCTTGGAAAGGGTCCACCCTCATGGACACCATGCGTGACCGTTTCGCACCCGTCGTCTCCCGCCTGCTCGACGAGGATCCGCGGGTCGCGGTCGTCCTCGCCGAGATCGGCAAGGACGGCTTCGCCGAGGCCCGGCGCCGGCATCCCGACCGGGTGATCAATGTGGGCATCCGTGAGCAGCTCCTGGTCGGCGCCGGTGCGGGGCTGGCGCTGACCGGGATGCGGCCGGTGGTGCACACCTTCGCGAGCTTCCTCGTCGAGCGGCCCTTCGAGCAGGTCAAACTCGATCTCGGGCACCAGGACGTGGGCGCGGTGCTGGTGAGCGCCGCCGCGTCCTTCGACTGGCCCGCGGGCGGCTACACCCACATGGCGCCGGGCGATGTGGCGCTGCTGGACACCCTGGACGGCTGGACCGTCCATGTGCCCGGTCATCCGGACGAGGCCGAGACGCTGCTGCGGCACGCGGTCGCCGCGGGCGACGACAAGGTCTACGTACGGCTGTCCGTGCAGTCCAACGCGCAGGCGCGCCCCGTCGACGGGGAGCGCTTCACCACCGTGCGCGAGGGCCGCTCCGGTGTCGTGGTCGCCGTGGGACCGATGCTCGACGCGGTGCTCGACACGACCGAGGGGCTCGACGTGACCGTGCTGTACGCGACGACCGTACGGCCCTTCGACGCGGCCGCCCTGCGGCGGGCCACTCGGACGGCCGGGGCCGATGTCGTCCTCGTCGAGCCGTACCTGGCGGGCACGTCGACGGCCGCCGCGAACGACGCGCTGTCCGACGTCCCGCACCGCGTCATGGGTCTCGGTGTGGGCCGCGCCGAACTGCGGCGCTACGGGACCGTCGCGGAGCACACCGCCGCGCACGGGCTCGACGCCCGGTCGCTGCGGGAGCGGATCTCGGCGTTCCTCGGCGGCGGGCCGGGGTCGGAGCGCGCCTGAGAACCGTCGGGGCGCGCCCGAGAACCGATGGGGTCGCGGTGCCCGTTCGTCGGGCTACCGCCTCTCCGGGTGCGCCCGCCCGGGTCCGGCCGCCGCACCCGGGGGGCGGGCGGGAGGCCGTGCGTCGGCGCGTATCAGGTCGCGTATCGCGGGGACCGCGAGCAGCGCGGTCGGTACGACCAGGCTGATCGCGGCGGACACCAGCAGCACGTGACCGGCGCCCAGGGCCGAGGCGGCGGGCCCGGCGAGGGCCTGGCCGACGGGCATCATGGCCAGGGAGCCCGCCACGTCGTAGGCGTGGATGCGGTTGAGGACGTCCGGCGGAACCTGTGTCTGGACGCTGGTCGCCCACATCACGCCCCAGAACGACATTCCGGCCCCGGCGACGGCGGCGCCCGCGGCCATCAGGGGCACCCCCAGGCCGGCCCCGACGGCCGCCGGGAACCAGACGAAGGCGAAGAGGGCGACCGCACCGGCGCGCAGCATGCGGCGGGGCCGCAGCCGCAGCGCGAGGAAGCCGCCGACGACGGTGCCCGCGCCGAGGGCGGAGTTGATCAGGCCGTAGGAGCGCGGGCCGTGCTGCTGGACCACTTCCGTGGCCACCAGCGGGACGGTCGGGCCCCAGACGGCGATCATGTAGAGGCACCAGACGGCGATGACGCCCCACAGCCAGGTCCGTGCTCTGAACTCCCGCCATCCTTCGACCAGGTCGGCCTTGAACGTCCCCGACCCGTGACCGGCCGCAGGGTCCATGCCCGCGGGGAGCGGGGGCAGCCTGAGCAGCAGCAGGCACAGTGCGCTGACCGCGTAGGTGGCGGCATGGGCCGCGAACACCCCGCCGGGCGAGGCGAAGCCGACGAGGAGGCCGGCGACGGCGGGGCCGGCGAGCTGGGCGGCGGACTCGGCGATGCGTATGGCGCCGTTGGCCCCCTGGATGTCGGCGGCGAGCCGGGGCACCGTACTGGCCACACCGGGCTGGAACACCGCGCCGGCCACACCGTTGGCGAAGCCGATCGCGCAGATCTCCCAGAGCACCACGTGCCCGGAGTAGAAGAGGACGGCGGCCAGGGACTGGGTGCCGAGCCGGACCAGGTCGGCGCCGATCATCAGTTTGCGGGTGCTGAACCGGTCGGCGATGACCCCGCCGAAGACCACCAGTCCCGCGAAGGCGGCGGCCGTCGAGGCCATGGCGAGGCCGACCGCGCCCGCGCCGTACCCGTGTTCCAGCAGGCCCGCGGCGAGCGCGACGGGCAGCATGGTGTCGCCGAGGCGGGCGACGGCCCGTGCGACGAAGAACAGCGCGAAGTCCCGCGACCAGACCGGCCGCGCCCGCGCACCGTCCTCGGCCCCCGGCCCGGTCCCTGCCCGAGCTCCGGCGTCGGCTCGCCTTCCGGCGGGCGGCGCCCCGGCTCCGGCAACGCTGTCATGCCCTGCTGCCGCCGCCTCCCCTGGTGACGACTGCGATGATGTCCCGGTCATCCCCTTGACGCTCCCCTCCCCGGCCGAACCCCGCCCTGCCCGTCCCCCGCTCGCCCCCCGGCTTCTCCCTCACGGCGGCAGCCGAGGTCCCCTCCGCTCCGGCTGCCTCCGTCCTTCGGATCATGCCATGGCCCGCTGACAACGCCCCAGGGGATTTCAGCGCACGGCGGGCGGCCCCAGCTCCGGGTAGGCCTCCAGCAGCCGGGGCGGGGCCGCCTGGCGCCAGGAGTCGGCGAGGATGTCGCGCAGCTCATCCTCGTCCTCCAGCGCGGCGAGCCGGGCGCGGACCCAGGCGAACTGGGACTCGTGGTCCGCGATCCAGAACTTCTCCGGCTCGGCCAGGACCAGTTCGTCGCGCTCCTCCTTGGGGCAGCGCACGGCGATGGAGGTCTCGTCCTCCGGCAGCGTGGCGAACATCTTTCCCGCGACCCGGAACGTGGGCATGCTCCAGGCGATCTTCTCCGTCGTGTCCGGCAGGGACAGGGCGATACGGCGTACGTCTTCGGCATCCGGCATGGCATGCACCGTAGCCGCCGCCACTGACAATCACCCGCCGCCGGCGGCCGTCCCCACATGCTTGTAGTACAGGGTCGTCGGCCGCAGCACGCCGTCGGGGCTCGCCGCGTAGTCGGGGATCATCCCGGCGCGGGTCCAGCCGGCGGAGCGGTACAGGGCCTCGGCGGGGCTGTCGGTCTCGGTGTCCAGGTGCAGCAGCGTGATCCCGGCCGCGGCGGCGGCCGCCTCGGCGGTGGCGAGGAGGGCGCGGCCCAGACCGCGGCCGCGGGCACGGCGGTGCACCATCAGCTTGACGACCTCGGCGCGGTGGCGGCTGTTGGGCTTGTCCGGGAGGGCGAGGCTCACCGTGCCGGCCGGTCCGCCGGCGTCGTACGCCACCCACACCGTGAGCCGTCCGGCGGCCACGGCCCGCGCGCGCTCCCGCCACCACAGCACGGCCTCGGCCGGTTCCAGGGGCGCGAGGAAGCCGACGGAGGCGCCGCCGTCCACCGTGTCGACCAGCAGCGCGGCCAGTTCCCCGGCCATGTCGTCCAGCCGGGCCGCGTCCAGGGGCTCCGGGGCCGGAAGTCGCACGGTCACGGCCGCACCACCGCCAGCAGATAGCGCGCACCGGTGTCGTCCGGGCACCGGAACCGCGTCGGCCCCCACACCCGCATCCGCAGGCAGTCACCGGCCCGAAGCCGGTGCGCGGTGTCCCGCTCGGTCACCTCCAGGGCCCCGTCCAGCACCCAGATGTGCTGCTCCAGACCCGCGACGGGCGGGCGGTCGTAGGCGATGTCGGCGCCGGCGGCGAGCCGGCCCTCGACGAGTTCGGCGCGCAGCCCGGTGTGCGGCGGCGACACCGAGCGCCGTACGAAGCCGGAGTCCCGGTCCTCCCACACGGGCTGGTCGGCGGCCCGTACCAGCGGGGCGGGCTCCGCCTCGACCTCGCTGAGCAGCTGGGACATGGTCCGCCCGTACACATGGCACAGCCGGTTCAGCAGCGCGGCGGTGGGGCTGGTCTCGGCGCGTTCCGCCCGCGACAGGGTGGACCGGCTCACTCCGCTGCGCTCCGCCAGCTCCCCCAGCGACCAGCCGCGTTCGGTCCTGAGCTGGGCCAGCCGAGCGCCGAGACGGGCGTCCACGGGGTCCGGCGGGCTCAACGGCTCGGGCAGGCCCGCCGGGTCCGGCAGGATCTCCTCGGTTCGTCTCACATCTGGGACGTTATCCCGAATATGAGACGGCCGTGTTACGGAAGCCTCACGTCCGGGCGGCCTCGCCCAGCGCGTCCAGCACCGGGCGGATCAGCGGGTGCTCCTCCGCGCCCCGGCGCACGGCCGCGAAGACCCGGCGCGTGGGCGCCACACCGTCGACGGGCCGGACGACCACGCCCGCCAGGTCCATGCCGCGCAGCGCGGAGCGCGGGACGAGGGCCACGCCCGCGTCGGCCGCGGCGAGGGCCACGACCGCACGGAAGTCGTCCGAGGAGTGGTCGATACGGGGCTGGAACCCGGCGTTCTCGCAGGCCAGAACGACCACGTCATGGCACGGGTTGCCCGGGTAGGGGCTGATCCACGGGTCCTTGGCCAGCTCGGCCAGCGGCATCTCGGCCGCGTCGGCCACGCGGTGGGTGACCGGGACGACCGCGTCGAAGGGCTCGGCGTACAGCGGGACGTGGGTGAGGCGGGGGTCGTCCGCGGGCGGTGCACCCCGGTACTCCACGGCGACCGCCACGTCGACCTGCCGGTCCAGCACCATGGGCAGGCTGGCGTCGCCCTCGGCGTCCCGGACGCGGATGCGGATGCCGGGCGCGGCCTCGGCCAGGTGGGCCACCGCGGGTGCCACCACCTCGGCGATGCCGGTGGCGAAGGAGGCGACGGTGACCGTGCCGGCCGCGCCCGAACCGTAGGCCGCCAGCTCGGCCTCCGCCCGCTCCAGCTGGGCGAGGACGGCGTTGGTGTGGCTGAGCAGGATCTCGCCGGCCGGGGTGAGCCGTACACCCTTCGCGCCGCGCTCCACCAGTCGGTGCCCGGTCTCCTGCTCCAGGGCCGCGAGCTGCTGCGAGACGGCCGAGGGGGTCAGGTACAGCGCGGCGGCAGCCGCCGTCACCGTACGGTGGTCGGCCACCGCACGGAGGATGTGCAACCGCCGCGCTTCGATCATGAGATCGATTATCGCAAGACCGCCGGCCGTCCGGGACGCGGGCCGGGCAGCCGTGCGCCCTTCAGCCCTCCAGCTCGGCGCGGGCCGCGACGAAGGCGTCGATCGCGCGTTCGACGTCCGCGGTGGAGTGCGCGGCGGACAGCTGGACGCGGATGCGGGCCTGGCCCTGGGGGACCACCGGGTAGGAGAAGCCGATCACGTACACGCCCCGCTCCAGCAGCAGCTCGGCCATCCGTCCGGCCTTCGCGGCGTCGCCGATCATCACGGGAGCGATGGCGTGGTCGCCGGGGAGGATGTCGAAGCCCGCCTCGGTCATGCGGGAGCGGAACAGCGCGGTGTTCTCGGCCAGCCGGACCCGCAGGTCGTCGGCCGACTCCAGCAGGTCCAGCACCTTCAGGGAGGCCGCCGCGATCACCGGGGCGAGGGTGTTGGAGAACAGGTACGGGCGGGAGCGCTGGCGCAGCAGGGCGACGATCTCGGCGCGGGCGGCGACGTAGCCGCCGGAGGCGCCGCCGAGGGCCTTGCCGAGGGTGCCCGTGATGATGTCGACGCGGTCCATCACGCCGTGCAGCTCGGGGGTGCCGCGGCCGCCGGGGCCGACGAAGCCGACGGCGTGCGAGTCGTCGACCATGACCATGGCGTCGTAGCGGTCGGCCAGGTCGCAGATCTCACGCAGCGGGGCGACATAGCCGTCCATGGAGAAGACGCCGTCGGTGACGATCAGCTTGCGCCGGGCGCCGCCCTCGTTCGCCTCCTTCAACTGGCGTTCCAGGTCCGCCATGTCGCGGTTGGCGTAGCGGAAGCGGCGGGCCTTGGACAGGCGGATGCCGTCGATGATGGAGGCGTGGTTGAGGGCGTCGGAGATGACCGCGTCCTCGGGACCGAGCACCGTCTCGAACACACCGCCGTTGGCGTCGAAGCAGGAGGAGTACAGGATCGTGTCCTCCTGGCCGAGGAACGCCGACAGCCGGGCCTCGAGTTCCTTGTGCACCTCCTGCGTGCCGCAGATGAAGCGCACCGAGGCCATGCCGTAGCCCCAGCGGTCCAGTGCCTCGTGGGCGGCGGCGATCACCTCGGGGTGGTCGGCCAGGCCCAGGTAGTTGTTGGCGCAGAAGTTCAGGACCTCGCCGGGGCGGCCGCCCGCGGTCACGTTGACGGTAGCGGACTGAGGGGTGCCGATGACCCGCTCGGGCTTGTGCAGACCGGCGGCACGGATCTCGTCGAGGGTGGCGCGGAGGTCGTCGCGGACGGTGTCGAACATAGGGGGATCTCCTGAAGGTGCTTGCGGGTGACGGGGGTTACGCGGTCCAGTCGAGGATGACCTTGCCGCCCTTGCCGCTGGCCGCGTCCGCGAACGCCGCCTCGAAGTCGCGGTAGCCGTACCGGCCGGTGATCACCGGGGCGAGATCCAGCCCGCCCTCCAGCAGCACCGACATCGCGTACCAGGTCTCGAACATCTCACGGCCGTAGATGCCCTTGACGGTGATCATCGAGGTGACGATCCGGGCCCAGTCGACCGGGAACTCCTCGGCGGGCAGGCCGAGCATGGCGATCCGGCCGCCGTGCGTCATGTTGGCGATCATGTCGCGCATCGCCTCGGGGCGGCCGGACATCTCCAGGCCGATGTCGAAGCCCTCGCGCAGGCCGAGCGAGCGCTGCCCCTCGGCGATCGTCGACTCGGCGACGTTGAGCGCGAGGCTCACGCCGACCTTGCGGGCCAGTTCCAGGCGCTCCTCGCTCACATCGGTGATCACGACGTTGCGGGCGCCGGCGTGCCGGGCCACGGCGGCGGCCATCAGGCCGATCGGTCCGGCACCGGTGATCAGCACGTCCTCGCCGACCAGCGGGAAGGACAGCGCGGTGTGCACGGCGTTGCCGAACGGGTCGAAGATCGCGGCGATGTCGAGGTCCACGGGGACGCGGTGCACCCACACGTTGGAAGCGGGCAGCGCGACGTACTCGGCGAAGGCGCCGTCGCGGCCCACGCCCAGACCGATGGTGGCCCGGCACAGATGGCGGCGCCCGGCCAGGCAGTTGCGGCACTTGCCGCACACCAGGTGACCCTCGCCGCTGACCCGGTCGCCGACCTTGATGTCCGCGACGTCGCGCCCGGTCCCGACGACCTCGCCGACGAACTCGTGACCGACCACGAGCGGCGTGCTGATCGCCTGCTGCGCCCAGCCGTCCCAGGCCCGGATGTGCAGGTCGGTACCGCAGATACCGGTGCGCAGCACCTTGATCAGTACGTCACCGGGTCCGATGGCGGGCTCGGGAACGTCCGCGAGCCACAGTCCGGGCTCCGCCTTCTGCTTGACCAGCGCCTTCAACGCTACGGCTCCTGTGGTTGGCGCCCCGGGCGAGGATCCGGGCATGCCGGAGGGACCCGCGTCCGGGGAGGGGGGTGGGATCGCACAGCAATCTGCCGTACGACGGCGCGCCGGTCCATCGAGGATTTCTTAAACGCGGCCACAGCTTTCCTTCACACCGCCCTCCTCGGCCACGCGACAGCCACCTGTGCCGGCCGCCCAGCCCCGACCCGGCCACCCCCGCCCGTCACACACCGAAGCCGTCCGGCTCCCTCTCCTCCAGCCGCCGGGTGAGTTCGGCCGCCGCCGACTTGATGGTGTCCAGGCCTTCCCGCCCCCACGGCCGCGGCGCGATGTCGACGACGCACACCGTGCCCAGCACCATCCCCGTGCTGTCGATGAGCGGGGCGCCGAGGTAGGAACGGATGCCGAACTCGTCGACCACCGGATTGCCCGCGAACCGCGGATAGTCGCGGACGTCCTCCAGCACCAGTGCCTTGCGCCGGGCCACCACATGGGGGCAGAAGCTGTGGTCGCGGGCGAGGTAGCGGCCCACTTCGGGCCGCGGGCCCGCGCCGCCGGCGGGGGCGGGGGCGGTCGCGCCCGCCGGGACGGCGGGGGCCGCCGGGCCGTCGCCGCCCGTGGAAGCGACGGGGGCGGCGGGGGCGGGAGTGTCGACGTTCAGGACGTCCCGTGCGGGCCGGTGCAGCCCGGCGAAGAACTGCCCGTTCTCACCGGGGAAGTTGACCATTGCGTACGGCGCCCGGGTGCGCTCGGCGAGCCGGTCCGCGAAGGCGTCGAGGGCGGGCTCGGGACGCTCCCCCAGACCGAGCCTGCGCAACCGCAGGGTACGGGCGGGGGCCTCGGTGTCCTCGGGGGTGAGCAGCAGGCGACCGGCCGGGCGCGGCGGGTCGTAGCTCATGGCCGGGCTCCGGCGCCGTGCGGGGCCTGGGCGAGGAGGTGCCGTACGAGGGTCAGCAGGGTCTGCACGCCCGAGCTGGAGATACGGGCGTCACAGCGGACCACGGGGATCTCCGGGTCGAGGTCGAGGGCGGCACGCACCTCGTCGGGGTGGTAGCGGTAGGAGCCGTCGAACTCGTTGACGGCGATGATGAAGGAGAGACCGCGCTGCTCGAAGAAGTCGACGGCCGCGAAGCACTCCTGGAGGCGGCGGGTGTCGGCGAGGATCACCGCGCCCAGCGCGCCCTCCGACAGTTCGTCCCACATGAACCAGAACCGCTCCTGACCGGGCGTTCCGAACAGGTAGAGCACGTGCCGCGGGTCGAGGGTGATGCGCCCGAAGTCCATCGCCACGGTCGTCTCGACCTTGTTCTCGATGCCGTCGAGATTGTCGGTGCCCTCGCTGACGGTGGTGAGGAGTTCCTCGGTGCTCAGCGGCGCGATCTCGCTGACGGCGCCGACGAAGGTCGTCTTGCCCACGCCGAACCCGCCCGCCACCAGGACCTTGAGCGCAGTCGGAAACGGGTCGGAGGCGCCGCCCTGGTCGGGCGCGCCATGGCCGTGCCCGCCATAGTCGTGCCCGCCGCCGTCGTACCCGCCGCCGCGGCCGTGGCCGCCGCCGTGGTCAGAGCTGTCGTCGTAGTCCATCGAGCACTGCCTCCAGAAGAGCCCGGTCAGTGGGGTGGTGATGGGTCACGGGGGGTTTCGTGGTGAGGGCGCCGCAGTCGACGAGGTCGGACAGCAGCACCTTGGCCACCGCCGCCGGCAGCCTCAGATGGGCGGCGATCTCGGCCACCGAGACCGGGGCGAGGCACAGTTCGAGCGCCTGCCCGTGCTCGGGGCCGAGATACCCCAGCGGTGTCACCCCGGTCGCCATCACCTGCGACATGAGGTCGAGTGCGATGCTGGGCCGGGTGCGGCCGTTGCTGACCGTGAAGGGGCGCACCAGCCGTCCGGCCGCGTCGTCGAGCCAGGGCCCGTCGCCGGCCGCCGCCGCGCTCAAGGCCGCAGCGCCGGGGGTTCGACGGTGTACTGGCGGGGCGCGGTCACGAGATAGGGGCGGACGCTCTTGACCAGCATCGCCATCTCGTAGCCCAGGACCGCCGCGTCGGCCTCGCGGCCCGCCAGCACAGCGAGGCAGGTGCCGGAGCCGGCCGTGGTGACGAACAGCAGGGTCGAGTCGAGTTCGACGACGACCTGCCGTACGTCACCCCCGTCGCCGAAGCGGATTCCGGCGCTGCGGCCGAGGGAGTACAGGCCGGAGGCCAGCGCGGCCATGTGGTCGGCGCTGTCGGGGTCCAGGCCGTGGACGGACTTCACCAGTCCGTCGCAGGACAGCAGGACGGCGCTGGTGGTGTGCGGTACACGCTGCACGAGGCCGCTCATCAGCCAGTCGAGGTCGGACACTTGGCCGGTCGGCGCATCGCTCGCCATGGTGGATCGACTCCTTGGGGTACGAAGGTCTGCGGGAGCGCTGGAGGTGGGGGTAGGGGTGGAAGTGGGAGTGGGGGTCGGCTTGGGGGTGCGGGCGGATTCGGGGGTGGGCGAGAGAGGCCGGGCGGGGACGGACTCCCGCGCTCGTGGGGACGGCGGGACGGTCCTGCCGGTGATTCCGGTGGTTCCGGTCGTGCTGGTGCGGGTCATCCGGGCGGCGCGCTCCCGTCGTGCCGGGCGGTGAGATCGGACGTGGACGGCATGGGCGCGGGCCGGGTCTCGGGGCTGGGTGACGCGTCATGGGGTGGTACGTCCAGGGAGGGCGCGCCGCCCCTGGATGCGGCCACGGTCGCCACGGTCGAGGAGCCGGGGCCCTCGTCCGGGCGGTTCGCCATCGTGTCCGCCTCTGCCCACGTCTCCGTCCCGGTCCCCGTCACCGTCCCCGTCTCCGCGTCCGCCGGACGCGGTTCCCGGCGTTGCCGGGACTCGGCGAGTCCCATCCCGCGCTGGAACGCGGCCATCAGGCCGGGATCGTGCCCGGTGAAGACCTCGCCGTCCTGACGGGGCGCCGGGCCGCCGCGCAACTGGGGCACGATGTGCTGCTGCGCACGGCGCTGCGGCAGTTGCGGCTTGCCCATGGTGCCGCGCACCAGGCCGTCGCGCGGGGTGGGCACGATCCCCGCGTTCGCGGCCACCGCGGCGCGGTCCTCGGGCCGGATGCCGGGCATCGCCTCCGCGGGGTTCGCCCGCCCCGTACTCGTGCCGCGCCGGGGCAGGGGCGCGGGGCCGCCGGCCGCCGGTGGTGCGTGCGTGCCGGTCGGCGGAAGCTCGCGGGCGGCCTCCGCTCCGGTCGCCGCAGGCCCGTCCGTCGTCCCGTTGTCCCCGGCCGACGGGACGGGGCCGAGGACGCTTCCGCCGCCCGCGACCGGCACCGATGCAGAACCGGCCGGAGGCGCCGAGCGCCTGTCGACGACACGGCCGTCACGCGCGCCGCCGCCCTGTCCGCCCCGGTCATCGGTCCGGCCCTCGCCGCCCTCCCCTCCGCCGCTCACCGCGGGCGCGCCGGGGGGGCCGGTGGTCGGGCCCGCGGCCGCCGGGGCGTAGCCCGGGCCGGCCGCGTACGGCGGTCCTGCCGCCGGGGACCGGCGTGGACCGTCGCCCGGCGCAGGCTGCGGTCGCTGCGGTCGGCGGACGTCCGCCGGGGCGTCGGTGGCCGTCTCCGGCCCGGCCCCCAGCAGCGCCTGCGGAATGACCAGGACGGCCTGTACGCCGCCGTAGATGTTGGTCTGCAACCGGACGGTGATGCCGTGCCGCTTGGCGAGCTGGGAGACCACGAACAGGCCGATCCGGCCGTCCGCGAGCAGACTGGCGACATTGACCTGGTCGGGGTCGGCCAGCAGGGAGTTCATCCTGACCTGTTCGCCGACGGGCATGCCGAGGCCCCGGTCCTCGACCTCCACGGCGAGTCCGGAGGTGACGAGGCCCGCGCGCAGCAGGACCTGGGTCTGCGGCGCGGAGAACACCGTGGCGTTCTCGACGAGTTCGGCCAGCAGGTGGATGACGTCGGCGACGGCGTGGCCGCGCAGCCGTCCGTCGATGGGCGGGACGAGCTTGACCCTGGAGTACTGCTCGACCTCGGCGATGGCGGAGCGGAGCACCTCGGTCATGGAGACGGGGCGGCTCCACTGGCGGCGGGAGACGGCGCCGCCGAGGACGGCGAGGTTCTCGGCGTGGCGGCGGATCCGGGTGGCGAGGTGGTCGACGTGGAAGAGGCCCTTGAGCAGGTCGGGGTCCTCGATCTGGTTCTCCAGCTCGTCGAGGATGGAGATCTCGCGGTGCACCAGGGACTGCAGGCGCCGTGCGAGGTTCACGAAGACCTCGAGCTTCTGCTCGCTGCCCGCCTGGCTGGAGAGCCTGCTGGCCTGGACGACGGCGGCGACCGCCCCGTCGTGGGCGCGGGCCAGGTCGGCGGCGAGCAGTTCGAACTCGTCGGCGTGGTCCGGCGGCCCGCCGCGCGGCTTGCGCTCGGGCGGGCTCTCGCCGTGGCGCAGCGCGTCGACGAGGGCTTGCAGGTCGCCCTCGCGGCGTGCCGTGCCGCGGCGCAGCGCGTCGATCCGCTCGTTCACGGACCGGGCCGCGCGCCCGGCTGCGACGGCGGCGGTGACGATGCCGGCGAGCGCCACCGCCGACGCCCCGGCGAGCACCGCCCACAGGGCGAGTCCGGGGCGGGCGCCGGTGGAGCGCACGGTGAAGAGCACGGCGGCACCCGCCCCGAGGGCGACCGCGGTCGGCGGCAGCACCGCGAGGCGGAGCAGTTGGGGCCGTAGGTGGGTCTCGGGCAGCGAGGGGACGGGGCGGGCGACCGGCCGCCCGTGCCGTCCGCCCTCACGGCGGTCTGCGCGGGCGGCCGGTGCACGGAGGTGAGACATCTGATCCTCGTACTGGTCCGTCGGGCCTGTGAGCTCGCGCGTGGGGCGCGAGCGGGCATGCGCCATCGCTGTGCCGGTCGGCCGGTCCGCGGAGAGCGGCACTGCGTCTCCCGACGACCACTCACCGTAGTCACCCGCGCATCATGTGCGGTGGGCAGTTGACAAAATCGCCCGGGGATCATCCCGCTCTGGTATGAGGGGTCGTACGGCAGTCCGGAAGCAGGGGTCGTACGGCAGACCGATTACCGGGACACCGCCGCTTGCCGGGCTCAGCCGCGGATCTCGCCGCCGGCCGCGAGGTGGGTGACCAGCGGGCCGAGGGAGTCCATGCCGAGGGCGTCGGTGCCGACGGCGGCGCGCAGGGCCGACTCGTGGGCGGCGGCGAGCGCGTCGAGCCGGGCCAGCCGGGTCCGGCCGCGCCGGGACAGGTGGACGCGGATGCGGCGCCGGTCGGTGTCGGACTGGCTGCGGTAGACCCAGCCGTCGTCGGCGAGCGCGTCCACGAGGCGGGTGAGGGAGGCCTGCGGGATGAGCAGTCCCTGGGCCAGTTCGCCCATCGCGCGGCCGTCGTCCGCGAGGGCGCGCATGACCCGCCACTGGTCGACCGTGCAGTGCTCCTCGTCGAGCACGGCGGCCAGGCCCTGGGCGAGCCGGCGCTGGGCGAGGGTGAGCACCTCGACGAGCAGGGGCTCGGCGGGCCGCCCCTCGCCGCCGTCGGCCGCGGCGGACGGTGCCGGGGCGTGTCCTGTCGGATTCGGCCGTACGCGCTCCATGCGTACTCACCTCCTGCGTCGCCCGCGCTCCTGGAGCATACTCGCGGCGTGGATTTCGGCGGGGACTTCGGCGTGGACCTCCAGTCGCGGCTGCTGGAGCCGCTCGACGCGCTGCACGGGCCCCGGGATCCGGCGGCGTTCCGGCTGTGTCTGGTGGTGCCGCAGTCCGGGGCGCTGGGGATGACCGGACCGTCCGCGCTGGACGCGGCCCTGCTGGCGGCGCACGAGGTCAATGCCGGGGGCGGGATCGACGGGTACGGGCGGACGGCGGCGGGTGCGACCGGTGCCGCCCGGCCGGGGCCGGTCCGGTCCGCCGAGCGGCGGCTGGAGTTGGTGCTGGTGGACGGTGGCCGTGCGCCCTCTGCGGTGGCGGCGGAGGTCGCGGGACTGGTCGGGGCCGGCGTGGTGGAGGCCGTGGCCGGCTTCCACGCCAGCGATGTCCACCGGGCCGTCGAGCCGGTGGTGTCGGGCCGGGTGCCGTACGTCTTCACGCCGCCGCACGAGGGCGGCGGCCGGCTGCCGGGCGTGGTGTGCACGGGCGTCGACCCGGAACCGCAACTGGCCGGGGCGGTGGCCTGGCTGACGCGACGTCACCGGGTGCGCCGCTGGGCCCTGGTGGGCAACGACTACATCTGGCCGAGGGCCGTGCACGGGGCGGCCCGGCGGGCGATCGGGCGGGCGCACGCCGAGGTGGTGCTGGAGAGCTGGGTGCCGCTGGGCGGGGTGGGTCCGGCGTTGCAGCGGCTGGTCGAGGGTCTGCGCCGCCGGCGGGTGGACGCGGTGCTGGTGAGCCTGATCGGCCGGGACCTGGTGCGCTTCAACCGGGGGCTGCGGCACAGCGGCCTCGACCACCGGCTGACACGGCTGTCCGGGGCGCTGGAGGAGAACGGGCTGCTGGCCCTCGGCGGCGACGACACCGGCGGCCTGTACGCCTGCATGGACTCCTTCGCCTCGCTGACCGAGGACCGGGCACTGGCGCTGACCGAGCGGCACCGCGCACTGTTCGGTTCCTCGGCGCCGGTGCTGGACGCTTACGCGCGCGGTTTGTACGACGGCGTCCACCTGGTCGCGGCGCTGGCCGCGCGCGGGGCCCTGCTGCCGGACGACCGGCTGCCCCTGACGGTACGCCGGCTGCTGCACGGGACGGACCCGGTGGCCCGGCGGGCGTGGAGGTCGGCGCCGCTGGGGCCGTCGCACCCCCGTATGCACCTGGCCCGCGCGGAGGGCGCGGAGTTGCGGGTCGTCCGGTCGTTCCCGCTCTCCTCCCGCTCCCCCGTACCGGATGCCTCCTCCCCCGCACCGAATACTTCCATCTGGAAATAACCGGCCGTACGCTCTCCCCGCGGCGCGGGCACCCAGCAGCGAGGAGAACGCGATGACCGAACAACCGGCTCCCGGCTCACTCCAGAGCTACGGCTACCGCCAGGAACTCCACCGCTCGCTGAGTTTCCGGGACCTTCTGGTCTACGGGCTGGTCTTCATGGTGCCGATCGCGCCCTTCGGGATCTTCGGCAGCGTCTTCGAGGGCTCGGGCGGCATGGTCGCGCTGACCTACGCGGTCGGCATGGTGGCGATGATGTTCACGGCCCTGAGTTACGCGCAGATGGCGCGGGCGTTCCCGATGTCCGGCTCGGTCTACGCCTACGCCGGGCGCGGGATCGCCGCCCCGGTCGGGTTCCTGGCCGGCTGGATGATCCTGCTCGACTATGTCCTGGTGCCCGGGCTGCTGTATCTGATCGCCGGTATCGCCATGAACTCGCTGGTGCCGTCGGTCCCCGTGTGGCTGTGGCTGGTGGGCTTCGTGGTGCTCAACACGGCGGTCAACTACACCGGGATCCAGATGACCGCGCGGGTCAACAAGGTGATGCTGCTCGCCGAACTGCTGGTGCTGGCCGTGTTCGTGGTGGTGGGCGTGGTGGCGCTGGCCCAGGGCAAGGGCCGCGGTTTCGACTTCACCGCCGTCTACAACGGCGACACCTTCTCCTGGTCGCTGGTCTTCGGCGCGGTCTCCATCGCGGTGCTCAGCTTCCTGGGCTTCGACGGCATCTCGACGCTGGCCGAGGAGAACAAGGACTCGGCGCGTGCCATCGGCCGGTCGATGGTGGCGGCGCTGCTGTTGGCGGGCACGCTGTTCGTGGTCCAGACATGGCTCGCCTCCCTGCTGGTGCCCGATCCCGGCAAGCTCATCAGCCAGGGCGACCCGGACGGCACCGCCTTCTACGACGCGGCCCGTGTGGCCTCCGGCGAGTGGCTGGCCACCCTGACCGCGGCGGCCACCGCCGTGGCCTGGGGCTTCGCCAACTCGCTGGTGGCCCAGGCCGCCACCTCCCGGCTGCTGTACGCGATGGCCCGGGACCGGCAACTGCCCTCGTTCCTCGCCAGGGTTCATCCCCGCCACCGGGTGCCGGTCAACGCGACCCTGCTCACGGCGGTTGTGTCCCTGGGCCTCGGCCTCTACATGAACTCCCGCGACGACGGTGTGACGTTGCTCAGCAGTCTGGTCAACTTCGGTGCCCTGACCACCTTCCTGGTGCTGCACGTGTCCGTGGTCGTGCACTATCTGATCCGCCGGCGCAGCCGCGACTACTGGCGGCATCTGATCGCCCCCGCCATCGGCTTCGCCATCCTGGCGTACGTGGTGGTGAACGCCGACATCGCCGCACAGCGGCTGGGCTTCGTCTGGCTGGGCATCGGCGTCGTGGTGCTGGCCGGGCTGCTGCTGACCGGCCGGCGCCCGGAGCTGTCGGCCGTGCAGAGCGCGGACGAGCCGGTGGCGGCGCCGCCCCGCAACGGATAGCCCGCGCGCCCGGATCGGCGCCGTATTCGGCGTTCGACATTTCCCGCTTCCACAGGAGGAACCATCCCTATGAACACGCCCGCCCAGGTGATCAGCGTCCCCGACGACCCGGAGCGGTACGCCTACTCGTTCGGCGGCGGGTCGCCCGTGGTGACCGTGGAGCCCGGCAGCATCGTGGAGCTGACCACCGAGGACTGCTTCGGCGGCCGGGTGCGCGGGGCGGACGATCTGCCCAGCCGGGTGTGCACGTTCCCGTACCTGAACCCGGTCACCGGGCCCATCGCCGTCGCCGGAGCCGAACCCGGGGACGCGCTGGCAGTGCACTTCGTGGACATCTCACCGGCCCGCGACTGGGGCGTGTCCAGCACCTTCCCGCACTTCGGCGCGTTGACGGCCACCCACACCACGGCCATGCTGCATCCCGCGCTGGAGGAGCGGGTCTGGGTCTACGCCATCGACGCCAAGGCCGGCACCTGCCGGTTCGAGGCGACCCGCGGCGACTTCGCCGTGGACCTGCCGCTGGACCCGATGCACGGCACGGTCGGCGTCGCCCCCGCCGCGGGCGAGCGGCTGACGTCCATCTCCCCCGGCGTCCACGGCGGCAACATGGACACACCCGAGCTGCGCGCCGGAACCACCGTCTACTTCGGGGTGAACGTGGAGGGCGCGATGCTCGCGATCGGCGACGGCCACGCCCGGCAGGGCGAGGGCGAGGTGTGCGGGACGGCGGTGGAGACCGCCATGCACACGGTGGTGGCCGTCGACCTCGTCAAGGGCGGCGCGCCCGCCGTACCGCGGTTGGAGAACGACGACTTCCTGCTGAGCACCGGTCACGCCCGGCCGCTCGAGGACGCCTTCCGGATCAGCCAGCACGACCTGGTGCAGTGGACGGCGGAGCTGCTCGGGCTGGACCGGCTGGACGCCTACCAGTTGGTCAGTCAAGCCGGGCTGGCCCCGGCGGCGAACGTCTGCGACACCCAGTACACGATGGTCGCGAAGCTGCCCAAGCGCGTCCTCGGCACCGCCCGCGCCTACGACGGCGTCCACGAGCGGCTGCGGGCGCTGGGCGCGGACCACCTGCGGCAGCGCTGAGCCTGCGGCGCGGCCGGCACCGGACCATTTCTTGACGCAGGTGGTCCAGTCCGGCCCCGCGGGCTCTGTTCAGGCGGAGGAGGCACGAGGCCGGGAAATTGGTCTAGTCCCTTTTTGGTCCAGACCATTGACCCACCCGGTGAGCGGGCGATATCCCATAGGCACCAACCACTCCCCTCCGTAAGGGAATTGGCGAAACCCCCCTCCTCACACCGGGACTGACATGAGACTCATGCGTTCCTTCCGCGTGGCCCTGACCGCGGCCGCCACGGCCGCGGCCTCGGTGGGCCTCGCGCTGACGGGCACCGGCACGGCTCAGGCGGCGACACCGCTGCCGAGCCATGTCTTCGCTCCCTACTTCGAGGCCTGGACCGGCGACAGCCCCGCCGCCCTCTCCGCCCAGTCCGGTGCCAAGCACCTGACGATGGCGTTCCTTCAGACGGCCTCCGCGGGCTCGTGTACGCCCTACTGGAACGGCGACACGAGCATGCCGATCGCCGCCTCGACCTTCGGCAGCGACATCAAGACCATCCAGGCCAACGGCGGCGACGTCATCCCGTCGTTCGGCGGCTACACGGCCGACACCACCGGCACCGAGATCGCCGACAGCTGCACCGACGTCTCGCAGATCGCCGCCGCGTACGAGAAGGTCGTCACCACCTACGACATCTCGCGGCTCGACATGGACATCGAGGTCGACTCGCTGGACAAGTCCGCCGGGATCGACCGCCGCAACAAGGCCATCAAGATGGTCGAGGACTGGGCGGCGGCCAACGGCCGCAAGCTCGAGATCTCCTACACCCTGCCGACCACCACCAGCGGCCTCGCGGACAACAGCAAGGCGCTGCTGCGCAACGCGGTGAGCAACGGCACCCGGGTCGACGTCGTGAACATCATGACGTTCGACTACTACGACAACCAGCCCCACGACATGGCGAAGGACACCCAGACCGCCGCCCAGGGGCTGTACAACACGCTCGCCTCGCTCTACCCGAGCAAGACGCCCGCGCAGCTGTGGAACATGGTGGGCATCATCGAGATGCCCGGCGTCGACGACTTCGGGCCGGCCGAGACCTTCAGCCTGGCCAACGCCCACACCGTCTACGACTGGGCGGTCTCCAAGGGCATCAACACCCTGTCCTTCTGGGCGCTGCAGCGGGACAACGGAAGCTGCCCGGGCGGTTCGGCCGCGGACAACTGCTCCGGCATCCAGCAGAACACCTGGGACTTCTCCCACATCTTCGAGCCCTTCACCGGCGGCAGCACCACCCCGTCCAACGACTTCTCGGTGGCGCTCAGCCCGGCCTCCGGCTCGGTGACGGCCGGTCAGTCCACCACCGCCACGGTGAAGACGGCCGTGACCCAGGGCAGCGCCCAGACGGTGAACCTCAGCGTCAGCGGAGCTCCGGCGGGCGTCACCGCCTCCCTCAGCCCCACCTCCGTCACCGCGGGCGGCTCCTCCACGCTGACCCTCTCCACGACCTCGGCGGCCCTCAACGGCACGTACACCGTCACCGTCACCGGCTCCAACGCCTCCGGCAGCCACTCGGCGACGTACGCCCTGACCGTCACCGGCGGCAGCGGCAACCAGTGCACCGCGGCCCCCTGGGACAAGACCAAGGTCTACACCGGCGGTCAGACGGTCTCCTACAAGAGCCACACCTGGAAGGCCAAGTGGTGGACGCAGGGCGAGGAGCCCGGCACCACCGGTGAGTGGGGTGTCTGGCAGGACCTCGGTCCCTGCTGACCAGCGGCCCGCTCCCCCGGGACCGCCTCCCCTCTCCCCCAGGGGGTGTCTCGGCCCTGATCGACGAGACACCCCCTGGGACCGCCGGCACCTTCCCAGCGAGCGGCCCGGAGCCTGCACCCCAAGGCAGGCTCCGGGCCGCTCGCCCGTTTCCGGACGGGCCGCGCGCCCGGTGGATCAGGCGCGGGCGGCGGTGGCCCGGCGGCCGCGCATGAGCAGGAGGTAGATCGCGGCGGCGAGGACCACTCCGACGGGCAGCGAGAGGTCGGTGCCGTCCAGGGCGCGGGCGACGGGGCCGACGTAGAGCGGGGTGTCGACGCAGAGGGCGGCCGCGGCGGCGCCCGTCACCAGGGCGGTGGCTCCGGCCGGGTTGACGCCTCCGGCGTACCAGAAGGGGCCGCCGCGGCTCTCGTCGCTCAGTTCGTGTCCGTCGTAGCGGTTGCGCCGCCACAGCACGTCGGTGACGTAGATCGCCATGTTGGGGCCCATCAGGACGACCATCAGCTGGAGCATGCTGCTGACGGTGTCGAGGAAGTTCGACACCAGCAGGGCGTAGAGCGTGAGCGCGACTCCGAGGGCGCCGTCCAGGGCGACGCTGCGTGAGCGGCGGATCCGCAGCCCCACGGCCTGCAGGGACAGACCGGAACTGTAGGCGGTCATGGCGTTGTTGGCGACGGCGGACAGCACGATCGCGAGCAGGAGGGCCGGCCTGAACCAGCCGGGGACGACGCCCTCCAGGGCGCCCTGCGGATCGGACATGTCGAGCGCCGTCCCGGCGAGCGAGCCGAGCGCGGTGAACAGCACGCTGGGCACGAACGCGCCGAGCGCGGTCCAGCCGGCGATGGCCCTGGGGCTGGTGTCACGCGGCAGGTAGCGCGCGAAGTCCGCGCTGTTGCTGTACGACAGCGGCGCCGAGGCGACGAGCGCGAGCGCAGCGGCCAGCGCGGCGGTCAACGCACCACCGTGCAAAGGCTGCTGGGGGTGGTAGCCCCAGTCCACGTGCCCGGACACATAGCCGGCCAGGACCAGGAACACGAGGGTGAGCAGCACGGTGAACGGCAGGTACAGCCGGAGGATGGTGGCGTGGCCGTAGACGCTGATGGCCAGGGTCGCCGCGGCGATCCCGACGATGATCACGACCTTGACGGCGGTGTTCGGGTGCACCCCGGCCTCCTCGACCAGCGAGAACGCGGCCAGTGAGCCGGCGGCCCAGCTGAGGGCGAGGTAACAGACGGAGGCGAACCAGCCGGTGACGGCGATGCTCACCCGGTTGCCGCGGATGCCGTACATGGCCCGGGTGATCACCTCGCTGGGGGTGCCCGAGGCCGGGCCGCTGACCGCGATCAGCCCGACGAACGCCCAGAACAGGTTGCCGGCCACGGTGACGGCCAGCGCCTGCCACAGGCTCAGGCCCATCAGGATCAGCGTGCCGCCGACGACCAGGCTCAGGTAGCTCACGTTCGGCGCGGCCCACACCCCGAACAGCTCCCTGGGCCGGCCGTGGCGCTCGTCGTCGGGGATGACGTCGATGCCGTGCGCCTCCACCCGGCCGACCCGGTCGGCGGTCCGGGCGGACCCGGGCGACTGCGCACCGGAATCGGGAATCGTGGCTGTCATGGAGTCCTCCGCACCGACGGGCCCTGACGGAAACCTCGTCTATTGGTCACGCGTCCAATTGATTATTGGTCGCACATCCAATAGCGTGCGGGGCATGGCGTCAAGCGTTCAGTCGAAACGAGTGCGCAAAACCCCCGAGGAGCGCCGGACCGAGATCGTCTCCGCCGCGGCGGCGATCGCCCTGACCGAGGGGCTGGAGTGCATCACGGTCCGCCGGGTCGCGGACGAACTCGCGGTGCGGCCCGGCCTGATCGGTCACTACTTCCCGGTCACGGAGGACCTGGTCGCGGAGGCCTTCGGGGTCGCGGCGACGGCCGAGCTGGACGAGCTGATCCCGGCCGGACGGCCCACGGACGGCCCGGTCGAGCGCCTGGCACGCTTCTTCTCCCTGACCGTCGGGGAGAGCTACGACGGGGTGAGCCGCCTGTGGCTCAACGCCCGCCACCTGAGCCGCTACCGGCCCACCCTGGCGGACCGGGTCGCCCGGCAGGAGGCGCTGTGGCGGAACCGGCTGAGCGGGCTGATCCGCGAGGGAACCGAGGCCGGCGTCTTCCACACCGACGACCCCATGGAGACCGCCGTCCAGATCCTCGTCGTCCTCGACGGCCTCGGCGCCCACGCCAACACGGACCGCGGCGACCGCTCCCCCACGGTGGCGAACATGGCCGTCACCACCGCGGAACGCGAACTGGACCTGCAGAAGGGCAGCCTCCTCACCCTCATGTCGGCGCCCGGGACGCACCGGGCCCACTGACGCGCGACGCCGTACGTCATACGGCAGCGGCGCCGCACCGTAGATCCACCGGCGCACAGCCACCACAGCACACACCCGCGCCCGCGCCCACCACCGGTCGGCATGACGCGGGCCGACCCCGCACGCCCTCCGGCCGGTCCGCACCCGGCGGCGGAGCCGTACCGCCGTATCCCCGCACACACGCACACCCCAGCCCCGCACCCACCCGCCCAGCGCGAAGGAGCCCCACGTGCCCGCCGACCTCGTCCTGCTCTCCGCCCGGCTGCTCGATCCCGTCACGGGCGAGCTGCTCCCGCACTCCGCGCTCGCGGCGGACGGCGGCCGGATCACCCACCTCGGCGACGACCGCGAGACCCGCGCGCTGGCCGGGCAGGCCACCACCGTGATCGACCTCAAGGGCGCCGTGGTCACCCCGGGCTTCGTCGACGGGCACCTGCACCCGGTCTCCGGCGCCGAGCGCACCACGGGCGTCGACCTGTCCGCCTGCGCCGACCTGACGGCCGTCCGCGAAGCCCTCGCCCGCGAGGCCTCCCGCCTGGCGCCGGGTGCGTGGCTGCGCGGCTGGGGACTGGACCCCAACGTCTTCGGCGACGCGCCCGTCGGCGCCGCCGCACTGGAACCCGTCCTCAACGGCATCCCGGCCGCCATCGACCTGTTCGACGCGCACTCCATGCTGGCCAGCGCCCGCGCCCTGGAGCTGGCCGGCATCGACGGACCCCGCCGCTTCGAGCAGGCCGCCGAGATCGTCTGCGACGCCGACGGCCGGCCCACCGGCCTGCTCCTGGAGGACGCCGCGTGCGGGCTCGTGGACGCGGTGGCGCCCAGGCCGACCGCCGCCGAGCTGCGCGAGCGCACCGCCGCCGTGCTGCGCGGCATGGCCGCCGCGGGCCTCACCGGTGGCCATGCCATGGACGCCAACGGCGACAGCCTGGCCGTGTACGAGGCGCTGGAGGCCTCCGGCGATCTCCCGCTGCGCTTCCGCATCGCCCCCTGGTGCCAGCCGGGCGCCGACGCGGACGCGGTGGACGGGCTGATCCGGCTCCAGGGCACCGGAGGCCGCCTGTGGCGGGTCGCCGGCGTGAAGATGTTCATGGACGGCACCATCGACAACGGCACGGCCTGGCTGGAGCGCCCCGACTGCCACGGGGAGTCCACGCACGCCTTCTGGCCCGACCCGCACGAGTACACCCGGGTGGTGGACGAGCTGCACCGCGCCGGGGTGCCCACCGCCACCCACGCCATCGGCGACGCGGCGGTCCGTCATGTCCTCGACTCCGTCGAGAAGGCCCTCGCCCACGGCGACACCGGGGTGCGGCACCGCGTGGAGCACATCGAGACCGTCCCGGACGACACCGTGCACCGCTTCGCGCGGCTCGGGGTCGTCGCGTCCATGCAGCCCACGCACTGCTGCGAGTTCACCCGCGCCGACCACACCGACAACTGGTCGCGCCGCCTGGGCGAGGAGCGGGCCTCGCGCGCATGGCGCTGCCGGGACCTGTGGGAGGCCGGCGCACGGGTCGTCCTGGGCTCCGACTGGCCGATCGCCCCCTATCCGCCGCTCGCCGTCATGGCCGGCGGCCGCCACCGGCGTCCGAGCCGAGACCTCACCCGGCCCCCGCACGGCGCCGAGCAGGCCCTCACCCCGCTGCGGGCGCTCCAGGCCGTCACCGTCAACCCGGCGTGGGCGGCCGGCGAGGAGCACGAGGCCGGCCGGCTCGCCGTCGGCCACCGCGCCGACCTCACCGTCCTCGCCGACAACCCCCTCACCGTCGCCGACACCGACCTGGCCGGGCTGCCCGTGCTGCTCACCGTCCTGGCCGGGCGCCCCACCCACCGGGACGCGGCCTTGTGACCCGTCCGGACGCACCCCGCGGCCGGACCACGATGAAGTCGGGCATCCGGGGAACAAGAGAAGGAGTCCACCCCGGAATCCGAGATTCCCGTGATCCAGGAGCCCCGGAGCACCTTCCCCCTGGAGGTCAGTGATGTTCGAGGCCGGCGACATCCGTGAATGGCGCGGACACGACGTCGTCGATGCGGACGGCGGCAAGATCGGCACACTGGAGTCCGTCTACGTCGACACCACGACCGACGAGCCCTTCTTCGCGACGGTCACGGTGGGCGTGCCGACCCGGCGGCGCCTGGCGTTCGTCCCGCTCATCGGCGCGACCGTCGGCCCGGGCTATGTGAAGGTCGCCTACACCAAGAAGGTGGTGAAGCAGGCACCGTCGATCGACACCGACGGCGTCCTGCCCGCCACGGAGGAACCCTCCGTCTTCGGCCACTACGAACTGGCCTACAACCCCGGTGCCGGCGGCGAGCGGCGCCTCGCCCGCCGCTGAGCGGGCGAGGACCACCGTCGGGGTCGGAGGACGAACAGGCAAGGCGGCACGGTGTGGATGTGACCCCAGAGGGTCAGGGCGGCCCGTCCGGCGCGGAAGGGCCGCGGAACACCGTCGCGCACCTGCCCCATCAGGTCCGTGAGGAGCTGACCCGCAAGCTGCGCCGGAGCAGGCGCGCCCTGCGCGAGGAGGACGTCCGGATCGTGGAGCCGCCGCTGCTCAGGCGCGCGGTCGGGGCCTCCGCCCTCGGAAACTGCATGGAGTGGTTCGACTTCGGCGTCTACAGCTACCTCGCCGCCACCATCGGCAAGGTCTTCTTCCCCGGCGCCTCACCGGGCGCCCAGGTGATCTCCTCCTTCGCGACCTTCGCCGCGGCGTTCGTGGTGCGGCCGCTGGGCGGTCTGGTGTTCGGGCCCCTCGGCGACCGCCTGGGCCGGCAGAAGGTCCTCGCCACCACCATGATCATGATGGCGATCGGCACGTTCGCCATCGGTGTGATCCCCGGTTACTCGACCATCGGCATCGCCGCGCCGGTGCTCCTGCTGCTGGCCCGTATGGTCCAGGGCTTCTCCACCGGCGGCGAGTACGGCGGCGCGACCACCTTCGTGGCCGAGTACTCCCCCGACCGGCGCCGCGGCTTCCTCTCCAGCTGGCTGGACTTCGGCACCTTCGTCGGTTACGCGCTGGGCTCCGCCCTGGTCACCCTGCTGAACTTCGCCCTGACCGACGACCAGATGATCGCCTGGGGCTGGCGCGTCCCGTTCCTGATCGCCGGGCCCCTGGGTGCCATCGGCCTGTACATGCGGCTGAAGCTGGAGGAGTCGCCCGCCTTCCAGCAGCAGCTGGACGAGCACGAGAAGGGCCTCGCCCAGAAGTCGGCGGGCAGCGAGTTCAGGACCATCGTCAAGAACCACTGGGAGGCCCTGCTCGTCTGCATGGGCATCGTGCTGCTCTACAACGTCACCAACTACATGGTGACCGGCTATCTGCCCACCTACCAGACGGAGACCCTCCACCGCTCCAGCGGCTCCGCGGACCTCCTGGTGCTGCTGGGCATGGTCTGGATCGTGCTGCTGATCACCTTCATCGGCCGGCTCAGCGACCACGTGGGCCGCCGTCCCGTCTATGCCGTGGCGGCCGCCGCGATGATCGTCCTCTCCGTCCCCGCCTTCCTGCTGATCAGGATGCACGGCACCTGGCCGCCCGTCTTCGGCGTGCTGATCCTGTCCACGCTGCTGGCCTGCTTCGCCGCGCCCAGCGCCGCGACCCTGCCCGCGCTCTTCCCGACCGCCGTCCGCTACGCCGCGATGGGCATCGGCTTCAACTTCGCCGTCGCCGCGTTCGGCGGCACCACCCCGCTGGTCACCGCGGCCCTGGTCAACGGCACCGGTGACGACCTGATGCCCGCCTACTACCTGATGCTGGCCGGCGCCATCGGCCTGCTGACCGTGAAGTTCCTGCCCGAGAGCGCCCAGGTGCCGCTCAACGGCTCCCAGCCGATGGTGGGCTCCGAGCAGGAACAGCGCGAGCTGATCACCACCTCCGAGGCCCTCTACCGCGCCACCCGGAAAGCGGCCTGACCGGGCGCCCGACGGGGCGCGGGGCGCACGCGTCATTCGGCGATGCCACGGGCGAGAAGGGCCGTATGATCCGGTCGAATGTGCCGACATCCCGGGGGGATCCACGGAACGCAGCAGCCGTGCCGTGCAGTTGAGGCGCGCGACCTGGTGGTGCCGGACAACCGGCACGGCGGCACTGGTGAGTTGCGCCGTCACCACACTGGAACTGCTCTTCCCGGTCCCGGAATGCGCAGTCCTGCGCGACAGGGCGGTGGGCCGGGCGGCCCTGACAGCGCTGCTGACGCTCCTGTGGTGGGTCGGCGCGTCGCTCGCCCCGCCTCTGACCGGCCCTCCGGTGCCGGCCGGCTCCGGCCCGGCCCCCGTCCCCGCCCGGCTGCCGCGGCGCCGCTCGACGCGGGTGACGCTGTTGCCCTTGCTGTTCCTGGTCGTGCTCCCGCTCGTCGTGGTCCGGACGATCGGTGCCCACGCCGGCCCGCTCGAACCGGCCATGACGGCGTTCACCGTTCTCGCCGCGGCCGTCTCACTGGTCCTGCTGCGACTCTGGCTCGGCGGCCTGACCGGTGGAGGAGCGTCGGCGTCCGTCCGGGCCCAGCGCGAACGACCGAATCCCTGACTCCGGGTCTGTCCTCGCCACCCACGTTCACTTTCCGGGCAGGCTCTTCGCGACGGCGGTTCCCCGGGCTCAGGAGCGGTCCGAGGGCGGTACGTGGATCAACGTGTCCTCGACCAGGTCCCCCTGGTCCGGGAGCATGAATCCGCACAGCCGTTCCACCGGTGTGTACACGGGACGGCCGTCCTCCTCGATGCCGTCCTCGTCGGGGAACTCCTCCAACCGCTCGAACGGCTGGATGACGAACGGGCGGACGGGCGGGTCGACCGTGAGCGAGTCCGGGTGCCACTGCCACACCGACCCGTAGTGCCGGTTGTGGACCTCCCCCAGATACCAGGAGGCGACCTGCAGAAAGTCGCTGTCCTTGTCGGCGTCCGCCCGCGCACAGCTGCCGTCGTAGACGTCCCGCACCAGTTCCTGGAGGCGCCCGATGGACGCCAGGCCGAAGTCCCAGCCTCCACCGTGCCGTTCGTTCCAGGCCGGGAACCTCTTCCGCATCGACTCCAGCCAGTCGTTCAGCTGCGGATTGTCCGCCCGCAGCCGGTCCAGCTCCCGCAGGTTCTCGTACTCCTCTTCGGTCATGGCAACCGACCGTAGCGCCCGCCGGGCGGCCGCTCTTGTAAAAGTCCTGCGAAAGAACCGAGTTGACCGTGTACGCGTCGAACGTGTCGGCGATTTCCGCACACAGGAACTTCTAAGGTTGGGGTTGCTCTGCGGCGCCACACACTGCACGGGGGCCCCTGACGCCACAGAGCTCTGCTCTGCTGGGCCCCCAGGGGGACACACGCATCGTGACATTATCGACCAGAACAGGGCGACTGCGCGCTCTGGGCCGCTCTTCGCTGACTCTGATGTGCGTATCGGTCATGGCCGTCACCGGCCTGACCGGGCTGACGTCCGCGCAGGCCGCTCCGGCGCCCAAGCCGCTGGACCCGGGCAAGCGCTGCGACGAGATGTACGGCCTGCCCAGCACCACGAGTCCGACCGTCGGCCTGCCGGAGTTCGACGCCTCCCGCGCCAAGTCCCAGTGGGACACCTACGAGTACGTCAACCCGGCCAAGCAGTGGGACGGCCTCCAGGGCCCGTCCCAGGAGGACATCGACCGGCTGGACAAGCTGGCGAAGCAGCCTCCGAAGTCCAAGCCCGTCGACCGGATCTGGTGGTCCTGGCTCCAGGCCAGGAAGAAGAACCCCACCGCGTGGGCGGACTTCACCGACTGGCGTGACGCCAAGTACATCACCAACTCCGGCAACTACCCCCGCGGTTACGCCTTCGAGCGCAAGGTGATCAAGGATCACGGCCTGGTCGGACCGGACTGGATCTGCCAGAAGGAGGTCGAGTTCAAGGACCCCGACACCGGCAAGACCTACCGGCGCAAGCTCGACGCCTACAACAAGAGCACGAAGCAGATCCTGGAGATCAAGTCCAACGGCTCCCCCGAGCGGGAGCAGATACCCAAGGACCGGGCCTGGGCCAAGGACCCCGCCTGGAAGGACTCCCGGATGAAGTACGTCTTCGCCGAGGAGCAGAAGAGCGACGCGAAGAACTTCCTGAGGGAACTGAGGCAGACCGCCGGCGGAAACCGGGTCACCGAGTACAACTACCGCTCCGACCGCGTGGAACTCGCCCCGAAGGGCGGTCAGCGCGCCACGAGCAACCTGTTGCAGCCACCCGGCCAGTCAGGTACCAGCCGGGGCGGCGCCACCGACCTGATCCGCCAGTCCCGGCCCACTCCGGCGGACATGGCGCGACAGCTGGAGCGCACGCGGATGGCCAACCCGGGCGGCCTTCCCCGCGGCCCCGGTGGCGTGGACTTCTCCACGCTGGACCTGAAGTACATCGGCAAGCCGGTCAAGGGCAAGGGCGTCGACTTCGCGTTCGACGCGAAGGAGGACCCCAGCGAGCGGTCCGGCTGGGGCGGCAAGGCGAAGGCCCAGCTCATCTCCGACGCGTTCTTCACCTGGCTCGCCCTGACCCCCGACAAGTTCTGGGTCAACCTCAACCCGGACGAGCCCGACCGCATCATGGACGCCAGGTTCGGCAAGACCGACGCCGGACGTGTGCTGCTGGAGGCCGACCTCCGGATGAAGCACGACTTCTACAAGGCCATGGACCCCAAGACCGACCTGGGCAAGCGGTACTGGGCGGCCCTGCCCAAGCAGAACGGCCGCCCGTGCATGCCCGGCCTGCGCAACTGGATCGAGCCGAAGACCGCGCAGGTCCGCGAGCAGGACGGCGGCATCTACATCCTGGACACCCCGCTGCGCCTGAAGTCGACGGCACAGACCACGCGCACCCCGGGCCCCGGCGAACCGATCTGCACCCCGAACGAGGCGGAGACCAGGGCGGCCCAGCGCGTCATCGACCGCATGATCGTGCCCGCGGTAGAGAAGACCATCAACACCGCTCCCCAGTACGCGGATCTGCGGCGCGTCTACACCGCCCGTGTCGCGGCGGAGTACATCCGCCAGCAGGACGCCAAGGCGCCCACCGACTACCACAAGATCATCAACAGTGGTGACGTCTCCCGCTGGCCGCTGCGCGCCCCCAACCAGAACTGGACCCGCGAGGCCCTGTTCCAGAAGTACCGCTACATCTACACGCACGGCGAGTTCCAGTACGACGTCCCCGCCAACGGCACCACGCAGATCTACATCGTGGGCGGCGTCGACATGAGCAAGCAGCCCAAGCAGAACGTCAGCAAGGCCCGCTTCACCGTCGAGCACCGCTATCTGCCGCGGCAGACGCAGACCGGCGTGCGGACCCTCACCGACGACACCGACGCGAAGGGACAGCTGCTCCTCGGCGGCAACACCGCCGCCGACGACACCGGCAGCGGCGGCGGGCAGCCGACGCCCACCCCGACGCAGACGACCGGGCCGACCCCCTCCCCGACCCACAGCCAGGGCGGCGGCAGCACCCCCAGTCCGGCACCCACGGCCAGTGCGCCCGTCTCCCCGGCCCCGGCACCCGGCGAGCCCGGCGGGGACCTCGCCCACACCGGCAACGACGCCCCGATCGGCCTGATCAGCGGCATCGCCGCGGCACTCGCCGTGGCCGGTGGAGCCCTCCTGTGGTGGATGCGGCGCCGAAGGACCGCCCGGGAGTAGTTCCTCCGTCGTAGGAACACCGCCCCGGGGGCCCGTACACAGCCGGTGTACGGGCCCCCTAGTGTGGCCGTGTCACCGCGTCCGAAGCTGGGCCAGGAACTCCTCGGGGCTGATCGCCGGGCCGTCGTCGACGTTCTTCACCACGGGAATCACTTCGCCGTCGCGCCAGACGACCGGAGTCCCCACCACGCCGAAGGACGGGAAGTTCCCGACTGTTTCTCCGGCCCACTCCATGTAGGTGTCGCCCGTGACGTCGCGGTCGAATTCCGGGGATCTCAGCCCTGCGACTTCGCCGGCCAGCGACAGCAGCACGGACGGGTCGGCGAACTTGTCCTCGCCGGGCGGGAACGGCTGATGAGCGAAAAGCACACCGAGATAGTCGATGAATTGCCGCTGCCCGACGTCGGAGGCCGCGCCGAGCGCGCTCAGACCCCGCTGCGAGCCGGCACCGCCGACCGTGTCGTCGAGCAGTGCGGCGAAATGGAATTTCACGACGTACTTTCCCTCGTCGGCGACCTGGCGGAAGACGCCGAGCAGGCTGTCGGCCATGCGATGGCTCGCCCGGTCGCGCAATTCGAGGAACACCTGAAGCGTGTGACGGGTGTCCGGATTTCCGTAATAGAGCGTGGTGCCGTTGGTATCCGTGGTGTTTTTCGGAATCCTGGTCATATCCTCAGCCTCGCACAGACGACTTGGTCGAGCGCGGTGAACGCGGGCCCGTCGGCGACTGGCATTCCGGTGCGTCGTCGGGTAGACCCTTGGCGTGCTGTTTCGTCAACTCGAGTACCTCGTGTCCCTGTCCCGGGAACGCCACTTCGCGCGTGCGGCGCAAGCCTGCTACGTCTCACAGCCGGCGCTGTCGGAGGCCATCCGGAAGCTGGAGGAGGAACTGGACGTTCCATTGGTCCGGCGCGGCCGGAAGTACGAGGGCCTCACGCCCGAGGGCGAGCGCATCGTGGTGTGGGCACAGCGGATCCTGGCCGACCGTGACGCCCTCAAGGACGAGGTGGGCGCCCTGCGCACCGGGCTGAGCGGCACCCTGCGCATCGGCGTGATTCCGACCGCGACCGGTGCGGTCTCGCTGCTGACCAGCCCGTTCTGCGTGGCGCATCCGCTGGTCGGTGTGGAGGTCATGGCGGACCTCCAACACGAGGACATTCTCCGGCAGGTGCAGAACTTCGAGTTCGACGCCGGTATCACCTACCTCCACAAGGATCTGCCGGAGGGTTTCCGGACGACGCCGCTGTACCAGGAGCGGTATGTGCTGCTGACCACCGCCGCCGACGGTATGGGCCATCGGACGACGGCGACGTGGGCGGAGGCGTCGCTGCTGCCGTTGTGCCTGCTGACGGGGACCATGCAGGGCCGCAGGGTGCTGGACGAGCTGTTCGCCGAGGCCGGCGTGCGGCCTTCGCCCCGAGTGGAGACCGACTCGGTGGCCACCTTGTTCGCCCACGTCAGGACCGGGCAGTGGGCGAGCGTCGTGCCGCACGCCTGGCTGCATGTCTTCGGAGTGCCGCCCGGCATGCGGGCGGTACCCCTGGTGGAGCCCGCCCGGACGGTGCAGGTCGGCCTCGTGACCACCGCCCGGGAGCCGGGTTCGGTCATGGCCCGGGCCCTGACCGGCATCGCCCGCCGCGCCGACATCACCGCCGCGCTGGACCGCCTGTCGGAAGCGTGGGCCTCTGACTGACCGCACTCCCGTCCCCTTCCCTGTGTCCTTCTTCCCCCCGTGCTTCTTCCCCCGGTCGTTCTTCCTTCGGTCGGCCGACGAGGTCGTGTCGCAGGCGCTCGGCTCCCGTGTAGACGTTCATCGAGGTCCCGCGCAGGAAACCGACCAGGGTCAGCCCGCTCTCCGCGGCCAGGTCCACGGCCAGCGAGGACGGGGCGGAGACGGCCGCGAGCATCGGGACACCCGCCATGACGGCCTTCTGCACCAGTTCGAACGAGGCCCGGCCGCTCACCATCAGCACCGTTTCGCGCAGCGGCAGCAGCCCGGACCGCAGGGCCTGTCCCACCACCTTGTCCACGGCGTTGTGCCGGCCCACGTCCTCGCGCAGGCACAGCAGTTCGCCGTCGGCCGTGAACAGGCCCGCGGCGTGCAGGCCCCCGGTGCTGTCGAACACCCGCTGTGCCGCCCGCAGCCGGTCGGGCAGGAACGACAGCAGCTCCGGTGTCACGCGCAGCGCGTCCTCGGCCACCGACCATGCCGCCGAGGTGCGCACCGCGTCCAGGCTCGCCTTTCCGCACAGCCCGCACGAGGACGTGGTGTAGAAGTTCCGCTCCAGCGAGGCGTCCGGTGCCGGCACGCCGGGGGCCAGGGCGACGTCCACCACGTTGTAGGTGTTGCCGCCGTCCGCCGTGGCGCCGGCGCAGTAGCGGATCGCGGTGACGTCCTCGGCGGCGTGCACGACGCCCTCGCTCATCAGGAACCCGGCGGCCAGGTCGAAGTCGTCGCCCGGGGTGCGCATGGTCACGGTGAGCGGCCGTCCGCCGACCCGGATCTCCAGGGGTTCCTCGGCGGCCAGGTTGTCCGGCCGGTACGAGGGCACACCGTCCCGTATGCGCAGCACCCTGCGCCGCGCGGTCACTCGGCCCATGATCCCCGCCCGCTTCCGGCGGTCACGCTCTCCTGGCCCAGCTGGTCCGGTTGCGCCTGCTTGTCCGCGCCGCGCGCGGCGGTGGGCTCCAGGCGTACCACGACGGCCTTCGAGGTGGGCGTGTTGCTGATGTCGGCGACGCTGTCCAGCGGTACCAGGACGTTGGTCTCGGGGTAGTAGGACGCGGCGGAGCCCCGGGATGCCGGGTAGGCGACGGCGGTGAAGTCCTCCGCGCGGCGCTCGGTCCCGTCGTGCCAGACGCTCACCAGGTCGACCTGGTCCCGATCGGCGAGGCCGAGGGCGGTGAGGTCGTCCGGGTTGACGAGGACGACGCGGCGGGCGTTGTGGATACCGCGGTAGCGGTCGTTCATGGCGTACGGAACGGTGTTCCACTGGTCGTGGGAGCGCAGGGTCTGCAGCAGCAGATGCCCCGCGGGCACGTGCGGCATGGTGAACTCGTTGCGGGTGAAGACCGCCTTGCCGCTCGGTGTGCGGAAGACCCCGCGGTTGACGGGGTTGGGCAGGTTGAAGCCTCCCGGCTCGGCGACGCAGGCGTTGAAGTCCTCGAAGCCCGGCACGACACGGGCGATCCGGTCCCGGATGGTGCCGTAGTCGGACTCGAACTCCTCCCAGGGGATGGCCGGCTCGTCCCCCAGGGTGCTGCGGGCCAGGCGGCTGATGATCGCGACCTCGCTGAGCAGGTGCGGGGAGGCCGGCCTCAGGCGTCCGCGGGAGGCGTGGACCTGGCTCATCGAGTCCTCGACGGTGACGAACTGCTCACCGGTGGCCTGGACGTCCCGGTCGCTGCGGCCCAGCGTCGGGAGGATGAGGGCAATATCACCGCAGACCGTGTGCGAGCGGTTGAGCTTGGTGGAGATGTGGGCGGTGAGCCGGCACCGTCGCATCGCCTCCTCGGTGACCAGGCTGTCGGGTGTCGCGCGGACGAAGTTGCCGGCGACGCCGAGGAACACCCGGGCGCGGCCGTCGCGCATGGCCCGGATGGCGTTCACCGAGTCCAGGCCGTGCCGGGTGGGCGCGGTGAAGGCGAACTCGCGGCCGAGGGCGTCCAGGAAGGACTGGGGCATCTGCTCCCACACGCCCATGGTCCGGTCGCCCTGGACGTTGCTGTGGCCGCGCACCGGGCACACACCCGCGCCGGGCCGGCCGATGTTGCCGCGCAGCAGCAGGAAGTTGACGACTTCCCGGATGGTGGGAACGCCGTGCTTGTGCTGGGTCAGCCCCATCGCCCAGCACACGATGACCTTCCCGCTGTTCAGGACCCGCTGGTGGACCTGCTCGATCTCCTCGCGGGTGAGCCCGGTCGCGGTGAGGACGTCGTCCCAGGAGACCGCCCGCGCGTGCGCGGCGAAGTCGGCGAAACCGGTGGTGCGGTCGTCGATGAAGTCCTGGTCGAGCACGGTGCCGGGCGCCGCGTCCTCGGCCTCCAGCAGCAGGCGGTTGAGCGCCTGGAACAGGGCGAGGTCGCCGCCGGGCCGGATGTGCAGGAACTGGTCGGCGATCTGCGTGCCGCGGCCGATCACCCCGCTGGGCTTCTGCGGGTTCTTGAAACGGATCAGGCCGGCTTCCGGCAGCGGGTTCACCGCCACGATCCGGCCGCCGTTGCGCTTGGTCTGCTCCAGGGCGGAGAGCATGCGCGGATGGTTGGTGCCGGGGTTCTGCCCCACGACGAAGATCAGGTCCGCGTGGTGGATGTCGTCCAGCGAGACGCTGCCCTTGCCGATGCCCAGCGTCTCCTGCAGCGCGAATCCACTGGACTCGTGGCACATGTTGGAGCAGTCCGGCAGGTTGTTGGTGCCGAAGGCACGGGCGAACAGCTGCAGGAGGAAGGCGGCCTCGTTGTTCAGCCGCCCGGAGGTGTAGAAGAGGGCCTGGTCGGGAGAGTCGAGGTCCCTGAGTTCCCGCGCCAGCAGATCGAGTGCCTCGTCCCAGCCGATCGGTTCGTAGTGGGTCGCGCCGGGACGCTTGACCATGGGTTCGGTGAGCCTGCCCTGCTGATTGAGCCAGTAGTCGGACCTGCCGGCCAGCTCGGCGATCGGGTGCTCGCGGAAGAAGTCCGCGGTGACCCGGCGGGTGGTGGCCTCGTCGTTGATGTGCTTGGCGCCGTTCTCGCAGTACTCGTTGCGGTGCCGTCGGCCCGGCCCGGGCTCCGGCCAGGCGCAGCCGGGGCAGTCGATCCCCTTGACCTGGTTGATGTTCAGCAGTGTCAGGGCGGTCCGCCGCACCGAGGTCTGCTCCAGGGAGTACTCCAGCGCGTGGGCCACCGCCGGTACACCCGCGGCCCAGCGCTTGGGCGGGGTGACGGACAGGTCGTCGCTCGGGTCCTCGATGCCGCTCATCGTCCGCTGTGCCTCTTCCCGTCGTATTGTCCGTGAACATTCACTCAGGCTGCGAGGGCAAGCCTCCGCCCCGTCACGGCAGACAGTCAAAGAGGGATTTTCGATGAGCTGATCGGCGCCGTTTATCACTCCTCTGGGGGCCGGTTCGCCCGTTGAGATAGCCGCCGTTTATCAGGCGATCGAGGGGCCCTCTTTGACCGCAGCGGAACATCACGCGATGCTGGTGCTCAGCGCGTGAGGATTCCCGCGACGAGATTGATGGCGGTCGCCAGAATGCTCGTGCCGAACACATAGGAGAGAAGACAGTGCCGCAATGCCATGGCACGGATCCCCGAACGTGAAATGTCGGTGTCCGACACCTGGTACGTCATGCCGAGGTTGTAGCTGAAGTAGAAGAAGTCCCGGTACGCGGGTGGGACGTCGGAGTTGAAATCGATCCCGCCCTCGGACGACCGGTAGTAGAGGTACGCGTAGCGGGTGGCATACATCAGGTGCAGTGCCGACCAGGCCATGAAGACGCCGCAGAGCGCCGTCGCGGCATGAACGGGGTCCGAGTTGCTGAGCAGTAGCACCGCGATGCCGAGCAGTCCGCAGCAGGCCGCCGCGATCACGACGAGTTCCTCGGCCACGGGCCGCAGGTCCTCGCGTCCGGCATGGCGGTGTGTCTCGGCCGCGTCCATCGGCCACAGCACGATCCAGCCCGACACCACGAAGAAGGTTTCCGTCGCGGCGATGCCCGCCAGGACGCCCATCGGGATGTCGGTCGGCAGGGCGACGACTGCGCCGATCACCGCGCCCGCGATCACCGCGCAAACAAGCCGCGGAATTACGGAGAGCGGCAAGCAGGTGCTCATGCGCCACCACACTAGCGGCATTCCCGCCGCCCGGCGCGGACCCCCGCACCCGTCCGGAGCATTGATCCCTCACATCGGATCCTGTGCGTCGATCCCGTAAAAGTGCCGGTCCCGCAAGAGCATTGATCCCGAAAACACTGATCCCCAAAAGCAGGGCAGAGGACACACACCGACGATGCCGTTTTCGCGCAGGCGCTTTCCCGCCGTGATCAGGGGTGGCCGGCCGCGCCCGCTCTCCGGGGTGGGCCGGGTGCTCTCCCCACGCGGTGCACTGGCCGTGCACCAGGTGGACGGGGCCTTTCTCTTCGCACTGCGCGCGGCACTGGCCATGGCACTGGTGGCCCTGCCGATCGTCCTGGCGGGGCGGCCCGATCTGGCGGTGTACGCCATGCTGGGCTCGTTCACCACCACGTTCGGGCGGAATCTGCCCTACCCGCGCCGTGCCCGGGTGCTCGCGCTGGTCGGGGTGGCCATGACGGCGTGCGTGGGCTGCGGTGCGGCCCTGGCGGCGCTGGCCCAGCCACGGGCGGGCGGAGCCGGTGCGGTCGCGGTGGTGCTGGCGACGGCCCTGGTCGCCGGGCTGGCCAAGTTCGCCTGTGACGCCGCCCGGCTGGGCGGGCTGGGCGCGGTGCTGCTCCTCTTCTCCTTCGCGGTGGCCGCGAACAGCTCCACCGCCCTCGCCGACGTCCTGCCGAGAACCGGGCTGGCCGCCGCGGCGTCGGCGGTGGCCTGGGGGCTGGCCTTGGTGGGTCGGCTCGTCCACCCGGACCGGCCCCAGCGTCTCGCCGTCGCCGCGGCGCTGCGCGCGCTCGCGGAACTCCTGGACGCGGTCGGCGCCGGGAAGGCGACGGGACGGAAGCGGCACCGAGCGACGGTGGCCGTCCTCAACGCGTACCACTCCCTCGGCCTCACGCCGCCCGCGGACGTGCGGTGCACCGGCCAGGAGGGGGCCTGCGCGCGTCTGACGGACATGTCCTGGTCCCTGCTGATCGGCTCCGCGCGGCCGTCGCCCGATGATGTCCCCGTGACGCCGGAGCGCCTGCGGCAGCAGGCCCTGCTCCTCGCGGACCGGCGCCACCGGGTCATCCCGCTGCTGCCCGAACTCGCGTCCCGGCCGGCGGCCGCGGCACGTGGCAGGGCCCTCCCCGTGACCGGGCAGGCCGCCGCAGAGGCCGGCACCGACGTCCAGCGCGCCTCCGAACTGATGCTGGGACCGCGCCACCGCGGCCCCGGCCACATCTCGGCCAGGGTCGTTCCGGCGCTGCGGATGACCCTGGGCACGGGAGTGGCCGGCGGGCTGGCCCTTCTGCTGGGCCTCGGGCACGGCTACTGGGCCGCGATCTCGGCGGCCGCCGTGCTGCACTCGGTCAACATCCGGACGACGGCCCAACGTGCCGCCCAGCGGACGCTGGGCACCGTCGTCGGACTGCTGATCGCACTCGGCGTGCTGGCCGCGCACCCTGATCCCACGACCCTCGCGCTGGTGATCGTGCTCCTGGAGTTCCTGCTGGAGTACGCCGTCGTCCGCAACTACGGCCTGGGGGTCGTCTTCGTGACGCCCCTGGCCCTGCTGCTGAGCGACATGGCCGTCCCCGTCCCGGTCGGCGAGCTCGTCCACGACCGCGGGCTCGCCAGCTTCCTGGGGATCGCCGTGGGGCTGATCTGCGCGTTGCTCGTGGTGGACGACCATGCCGCGGTGCGGGTGGAGAGCGCGCTGGCCGCGTGCACCCGGGCGTCGGAACACGCGGAGCGGGCGCTGGCCGGTCCCTGCGGACCGCCGCCCCCGGACATCCAGGTGCGTCTGGCCGAGGCCGTGGTGGAACTGCGTGAGGCCGACGACGCCGCCGCGGGCGAGCTGTGGCCGGCGGGCATCGATCCCGCCGAACTGGCCGCGGCGGAGCAACGCGGCTACCGGCTGCTGGAGCGCCTCCTGCACCATCGGTGGGAATGACCCCTCGGCGGAAACGACCCCATCGGCGGGAATCACCGGACGCACGGGAGCGAGGGGTGGTGTCGCCTCAGCCGGCGCTGTGCGGCTCGGCCTGGTTCAGCCACTGCGCGAGCACAGCGGCCTCGCTGTGGTCCGCGTCCTTGGTGGCGGTCAGGAGCGTGACCTTGTCGTGGGCGGCCAGGTCGCGCAGTTGTTCCACTGCCTGCTGATGCTCGGGATCGTGCAACTCGGCGATGTAGCGGCGGCGGAACTCGTCGAAGTGTTCCACGTCGTGGTGGTACCAGTGGCGCAGGTCGGTCGAGGGTGCGACGTCCTTCAGCCACTCGTCCAGGTCTGCTCTCTCTTTGCTCACGCCACGCGGCCACAGCCGGTCGACGAGCACCCGTTTGCCGTCCTGCGCTGAGGGTTCTTCGTAGATCCTGCGGTAGGTGACGTGTCCGGCCATGACGGCATCCTCCAGTTCGATCGGCCGTCGGCGGTGGACGGCGGCGCCCGGTGGAGCAGATATCACCCGGCTCGCCATTTTATCGCCGGGTGACAGGCACAGCCGGGCGCGGCAGCGGATCGCCGACACTCCGGCCGCGTGCGACCATGAGGAAGCCAGTGTCACGGAGAGTGCGGATCGAAGGGGCCTGGAATGGTGACGCAGTTCCACGTCGGAGATCACGTGCGGTGGAATTCGGAAGCCGGACACCTCGAAGGCGTCATCGTCAAGAAGCACACGCACGACGTGGACTGCAAGGGCTATACGCACCACTGCTCACCGGACGATCCGCAGTACGAGATCAAGAGCGACAGGACCGGCCACATCGCCATGCACAAGGGAAGAGCCTTGACGAAGCTGTAGAAGAAAGCCGTAGGAGAAAGCTGAAGAAAGCCGTGGAGAGCGACGACCGCGCGGTCGGCCTGCGACGAGCAGCGTCTGCGGTGTCGCGGCCTTCATACGCATGCGCAGCCAGTCGAGTTGAGCCGTGGTCCGCACGGCGCAGTCGTCGATGACGCCCAGCAGTTCGTGATCGCGCAAGGCCTGACCCGCCCGGTGCCCGCGGGGTACGGGGTGCGAGGCCCCCAGATGTCGCGGATGCGGTCACTGCTCATGACCATCGTCCTCTCGTAGCGGGTCATGTTGCCTCGTTCGAACAAGGGGGTGGGCATACGCTGCCGATATGAGCGCACGGGATGAACCGGAACGGAGGACAGGTACGGATACCGGTGGTATCGGGCCGGTTCTGGATCCCCGCGTGGGCTCCTTGGGCGGTCCCGGAGCCGGTGGATCCGCCTTCACCGTCGTCGTGGCGGCCGCGGCCAATCTGGGTGTGGCACTCGCCAAGGCCGTCGCCGGCGTCATCAGCGGTTCCAGCGCCATGCTGTCCGAGGCCGGACACTCGATCGCCGACACCATCACCGAAGTGCTCCTGCTGGTGGCCCTCAAACGCGGCAAGAAGCCCCCCGACGAGGACCACCCTCTGGGGCATGGGCCCGAGCGCTACATCTGGGCGCTGCTCGCCTCCGTCGCCACCTTTGTCGGCGGCGGCGTGTTCGCCGTCTACGACGGCATTCACGCCCTGACGCACGGCGAGAGACCCGGCGACCCCCTGATCTCCTACATCGTGCTGGCTGTCGCCTTCGTCCTGGAGGGCCTGTCCCTGCGCACCGGGCTCAAGCAGGCCACCGGGAGAGCCAGGCACTTCCGGGTCCACCTTCTGCGCTACCTTCAGCACACGCCCGACACCGCCGTCAAAGCGGTCGTCATGGAGGATTCGGCGGCCCTCGTCGGTCTGGCGCTGGCCGCGCTCGGTCTGCTCGGCGGTCAGCTCACCGGATCCGGGGTGTGGGACGGTGCCGCCTCCATCCTCATCGGTCTGCTGCTCGTCCTCGTCGCCTTCGTCCTGGGCCGCTCGAACACCGAGCTCCTCATCGGCCGTGCGCTGCCGGCGCCGGTGCGGGACGCCGTACGCCGAGAACTGACGGGCATCCGGCACATCGAGAGCGTCCTGGAGTTGACGACCCTGGTGCAGGGCCCGGGCGAGATCCTCATCGCGGCGAAGGTCGATTTCCGTGGCCTCTCCACCTCCGACGAGATCGAATCGGCCTGCGAGGAGGCGGAGTCCCGCCTCCGCACGCTCTTCCCGGCCGTCAAACGCGTCTACCTGGATCCGACGCCGCCCCGCCACGGCGACTGAGGCCGGACCCGGCCACCCGCCGACCTCGCGGCCACCGGCCGAGACCTTGCCGCCACCCGCTGACCTCGCGCTTCGCCTTCAAGGCCGGAGCGACACCAGAGGTCAGGCCACTGCGCCCCACCGTGCGCGCGCTGCGGCACGTGACGTCTTTTGGATCGCGCGACAACGTCTGTTGTGAGGCGGTCCAGTGTTGCCCCGAGAAGCTGCCGGGGTCGGCGCCCGGGGATAGCTTGGTCTGAGAGACGGCAATTGTTGCGCACCGATCAGTCCTCCGGCGGGAGGCCTGTGCGACAGCTCATGACCACCCGAAATGCGCATGTGGAGTTGGTTCTCATGTCGATGTCGTTCGGCTCAGCCTTCGGTTCGTCGGATCCGTTCGGTGAGCTGTTGAACCGGTTCTTCGGGATGTCGCCCGCGACGTCGCCTCCGGCGGTGCAGCGGGTGCCGATCGGGCGGCTGCTGAGCGAGCCGTCACAGGAGCTGCTCAATCTGGCGGCGCGGCGGGCACTGGAGGACGGTACCTCCGACCTCGACACCGAGCACCTGCTGTGGGCGGCGACCAAGGTCGATCCCTCGCGAAACCTGCTCTCCCAGGCCGGAGTCGACCCGGAGGTGTTCGCGTCGAAGATCGCCGAGGTGCTGCCGAAGGAATCAGGTGAACCGTCCGCCGAACCGGGACTCACCCCGGCCGCCAAGCGCACCCTCGCCGACGCGTACGGCCGGTCGCAGGCGGCCGGTGCCTCCTACATCGGCCCCGAGCACATCCTCGGCGCCCTCCTCGACAGCACCGGCAGCGGAGCCGCCCGTCTGCTCCAGGACTCGGAACTGGACGCGGAGCAGCTGCGAGGCCTCACCGACAGGCCGGCGCGCTCGGACGGTGCCCAGGCGGCCGAGCGGAAGCCGTCGACGACGTTGGACGAGTACGGGCGGGATCTGACGGAGGAGGCGAAGGCGGGCAGGCTCGATCCGGTGGTGGGGCGTGCGGAG
>NZ_BNBC01000026.1:78561-135688 GCF_014654675.1 Streptomyces spiralis | reverse complement strand
CACCGACAACGGCGGGATCTTCGGTCCACGACGATTCACACCAAACCAACGACGAACCTCTGACTCAGGTCACTAGGGGCCCGGAAGCCTGGGGAGCGCGGGACGGCCCGTCGTCGTGTGGCCGCGGGCCGTCCCGGGTGCCGTCACAGGCTCTGTGCCGTCACAGGCTCTGCGGGCGCAGCCTCGCCGTGTCCGACTGGGACGTCGAGCCGCCGGAGTTCAGCGCGCTGCCCAGGGCCCACTTCTGCCAGGGCATGTTCCAGTCGCCGAAGCCGTTGTTGAACACTTCCATCGGGTCGCCCTTGGAGTTGACGACCTGGACGATGTCGCCCTCGTGGATGTTGTTGAAGAACCACTGGGCGTTGGCGTTGCTCATACCGGTGCAGCCGTGGCTGACGTTGGCGACGCCCTGGGAGCCGACGGACCAGGGGGCGGCGTGGACGTACTCGCCGCTCCAGGTCACCCGGGTGGCCCAGTAGACCGTCAGGTCGTAGGAGTCGCTGGAGCCCGCCGAGATGCCGATGGTGGAGCTCTTCATCCGTACGCTCGCCTGTTTGGCCAGCACGACCTTGATGCCGTTTCGGGTGTCGAAGCCCGGTTTGCCGGTGGTGATCGGCACCTGCCTGACCTTCTCGTCGTTCTTGTACAGCGTGAGTTGGTGCGTGGCGGCGTCGGTGATGGCGACGACGCGGTCGCCGGTGGTGAGGGTCAGGGGTTTGGCGGCGCCGCCCCACAGACGGTCGCCGATGCGGATGTTCTCCAGGTTGCTGTGCACCTGGATGGTGGCGTGGGCCGGCCAGTACTCCCTGGGCCGGTAGTGCAGGTGCTTGTCGTCCACCCAGTACCAGGAGCCCTGCACGGCGGGGGTGGAGTCGACCTGGAGGCCGCGCTCCACCATGGCGCGCTGCGCCTTGTCGTGGACGGGCTGGTCGAGTTCGGCCGTGATGGGCTGGCCGACGCCGTAGGTGCCCGCCTGCGGCCCGAACGTGACGTTCAGGTGCTTCTGGGTGGTGGGCTTGCTGGTGTCGAAGGTGAGGACCTTGCGGCCGGGTGCGCCGTCGCCGTCCTCCGTGCTGACCGAGACCGTGTAGCGGGTGCCCGCGGCCAGCGGTGAGGTGCTGTGCCAGCGGCTGCCGTCGGCGGCCAGTTCGCCGGAGACGCGGCGGCCCTTGTCGTCCACGACCGTGACGTCCGTGATGCGCCCGTCGGAGTCCTCTGCGGTGACCACCAGGGGCTTGTCCGGATCGGCCTTCTTGCCGGGGTCGGTGGGGGCGCTGAACGAGATCTGGTCCGCCGCGTCGTAGGGGTCGGCCGCCAGTGGGTTGCCGTCCGAGGAACAGGCGGTGACGCCCGCGCCGAGGGCGGCCACCAGGAGGGTGAAGCTGACGACGGTGCGGGTGCGCGGAGTGGTGGTGCTCATGACTTCACGCTAAGTAGCTCCGTCAACTCTGGCACGGTGGGTCGTCCGTACGGGGGAACGTATGGGGGCGTCGTACGGACAAACGAAGGAACCCGGACCCTCCGTCGGGAGAGCCCGGGTTCCCCGGATCGTCCAGCGTGTGTTACTGGGTGCGGTTCTCACCGCGGTAGTACTCGAAGACCCAGCCCCACAGACCGATCATGATGAGCGGTGCGCCGAAGTACAGCAGCCACCATCCGATGGCGACGCCCAGGAAGGCCAGCGCGCCACCGACGCCGAGGGCGAGCGGCTGCCAGCTGTGCGGGCTGAAGAAGCCCAGCTCACCGGCGTCGTCCGCGACATCGGCCTCCTTGTTGTCCTGAGCGCCGGCGTCGACCCGCTTGGCCGTGAAGCCCAGGTAGAAGCCGATCATGATGCTCAGGCCGAAGGCCAGGAAGAGGGCCGTGGTGCCGGCCGGCTCCTTCGACCACACGCCGTACACGACGGCCATGATGAGGAAGAAGGCGCTCAGCCAGATGAACATCTTGCCCTGGATCTTCACTTGCCGGCCTCCTTGCCACCAGCGAGGGCCTTCTCACCGTGCCCGGCGTTCTCGAGCTGGTCGAGCGCCGCGATCTCCGGGTGGTGCAGGTCGAACGCCGGGGATTCGCTGCGGATCCGCGGCAGGGTGACGAAGTTGTGCCGCGGCGGCGGGCAGGAAGTCGCCCACTCCAGCGAACGGCCGTAGCCCCAGGGGTCGTCGACGTTCACGGGCTTGCCGTACTTGGCCGTCTTCCAGACGTTGTAGAAGAACGGCAGGATCGACAGGCCGAGCAGGAAGGAGAAGATCGTCGAGATGGTGTTCAGCGCGGTGAAGCCGTCGGCCGCCAGGTAGTCGGCGTACCGGCGCGGCATGCCCTCCACGCCCAGCCAGTGCTGGATCAGGAAGGTGCCGTGGAAGCCGATGAACAGCATCCAGAAGGTCATCTTGCCCAGGCGCTCGTCGAGCATCTTGCCGGTGAACTTCGGCCACCAGAAGTGGAAGCCGGAGAACATCGCGAAGACGACGGTGCCGAAGACGACGTAGTGGAAGTGGGCCACCACGAAGTAGCTGTCGGAGATGTGGAAGTCCAGCGGCGGCGAGGCCAGGATGACGCCGGTCAGACCACCGAAGGTGAAGGTGATCAGGAAGCCGGTCGCCCAGAGCATCGGCGTCTCGAAGGACAGCGAGCCCTTCCACATGGTGCCGATCCAGTTGAAGAACTTCACACCGGTCGGGACCGCGATCAGGAAGGTCATGAAGGAGAAGAACGGCAGCAGCACACCACCGGTGACGTACATGTGGTGGGCCCACACGGTCACCGACAGGCCCGCGATCGAGATCGTCGCGCCGATCAGACCCATGTAGCCGAACATCGGCTTGCGGGAGAAGACCGGGATGACCTCACTGATGATGCCGAAGAACGGCAGCGCGATGATGTACACCTCTGGATGGCCGAAGAACCAGAAGAGGTGCTGCCACAACAGGGCTCCGCCGTTGGTGGCGTCGAAGACGTGGGCGCCGAACTTGCGGTCGGCCTCCAGCGCGAACAGGGCCGCGGCCAGCACCGGGAAGGCGAGCAGGACCAGCACCGCGGTCAGCAGCACGTTCCAGGTGAAGATCGGCATGCGGAACATGGTCATGCCCGGAGCGCGCATGCAGATGATCGTGGTGATGAAGTTGACCGAGCCGAGGATCGTGCCGAAGCCGGAGAAGGCCAGACCCATGATCCACAGGTCGCCGCCGACACCCGGCGAGTGCACCGCATCGGACAGCGGCGCGTAGGCGAACCAGCCGAAGTCGGCCGCACCCTGCGGGGTGAGGAAGCCGGCCACCGCGACGAGCGAGCCGAACAGGTACAGCCAGTAGGCGAACATGTTCAGCCGCGGGAAGGCCACGTCCGGAGCGCCGATCTGCAGCGGCATGATCCAGTTCGTGAAGCCCGCGAACAGCGGCGTCGCGAACATCAGCAGCATGATCGTGCCGTGCATCGTGAACGCCTGGTTGAACTGCTCGTTCGACATGATCTGCAGGCCCGGACGGGCCAGCTCGGCGCGCATGAAGAGCGCCATCACGCCGCCGATGCAGAAGAACGCGAACGACGTCGCCAGATACAGCGTGCCGATGGTCTTGTGGTCGGTGGTCGTCATCCACTTGACCACGACGTTACCGGGTCGCTTGCGCCGGACCGGCAGCTCGCTCTCGTAAGAGCCCTCAGCCGCCGCGGCACCCTGAGGTTCGTTGAGGATGCTCACAGGTTGTTCGTCTCCCGGTTCTTCTCGTGGCTCGTCTGCGCGATGCCGGCGGGAACGTAACCGGTCTGCCCCTTCTTAGCGAGGTCCTTGAGGTGCTGCTCGTAGCGGTCGGGAGAGACGACCTTCACGTTGAACAGCATCCGGGAGTGGTCCTGGCCGCAGAGCTCGGCGCACTTGCCCCGGTAGGTGCCCTCCATGCTGGGGGTCACCTGGAAGGAGTTGGTGTGGCCGGGGATGACGTCCTGCTTCATCAGGAACGGCAGCACCCAGAAGGAGTGGATGACGTCCCGCGAGGTGAGGATGAAGCGGACGGTCTTGCCCTTGGGCAGCCACAGGGTCGGACCCGGGTTGCCGTTCTGCGGGTTCCGCGTGCCCGGCGTACCGACGTCGTAGACACCGCCGGCGTTCGCCGGGAAGTCGTTCTTGAACCGGTCCGGAATGGCCGCCAGGTTCTTGTCGGTCTTCGCGTCCCCCGTGGAACCGGCTACGGGCTCCACGTAGTTGAAGGCCCAGCTCCACTGGAAGCCGACCACGTTGACCGTGACGTCGGGCTTCTTGGATTCGTCCAGGAGCTTGGACTCGTCGCGGGCGGTGAAGTAGAAGAGCACCGAGACGATGAGGAGCGGGACCACCGTGTACAGGGCCTCGATGGGCATGTTGTACCGGGTCTGCGGAGGAACCTCGACCTTGGTACGGCTGCGCCGGTGGAACATGGCGCTCCACAGGATCAGACCCCACACCAGGCAGCCGACGACCAACGCGGCCGCCCAGGAGCCCTGCCACAGGGAGAGGATCCGCGGAGCCTCTTCCGAGGCCGGGGTGGGCATACCCAGTCGGGGGAAGTCCTTGTATGTGCAACCGGTCGCGGTCGCCAGGACCAGGCCCGCAGTCAGTGCCTGCAGCAGCTTCCGCCGCATCGGGCGCCGCGGCGAGCGGTCGGAGCCGTTGGGACTCACGTAGCGCCTTCCCGAGAGTCTCGCCCGCGCTGTACGGCTGCGGCCTTCTCGCTGGTCGGTCGCCGCCCTGCGTCGGGCAGGGGTTTGGATGTTTATGCGGACCAAACCCTACTGGACGCCTTCCGGCGGGTCGCGGGGAGGGTGGCATACGCGCCGCGGGTCACCCCGAAGGGGTGGGATGCCCCTGGCTCCGCCGATATGTGACGGGGAGTCGAGGCGCCTCATAGCTCGTGATTACGGCATTTGCGGCGACTGCGGGTGGGTGGGGCCGGCCCCGCCCACGCGACGGAGCCGCAGGCCGGCGGAGTCCCGCGCCCCCTGCTCGCCCGCACCCCCACGGGTCGTAGCGTTGATGTGTGGCCTACTTCGACGCTGCTTCCGCCGCCCCCCTTCATCCCGTAGCCCGGCAGGCTCTCCAGGCCTCCCTCGACGAGGGGTGGGCCGATCCCGCGCGCCTCTACAAGGAGGGGCGGCGGGCCCGGTTGCTGTTGGACGCGGCGCGGGAGGCGGCCGCGGAGGCCGTGGGGTGCCGGCCGGACGAGCTGAGCTTCACCTCCACCGGCACCCGTGCCGTGCACACCGGGGTGGCGGGGGCGCTGGCCGGACGCAGGCGCGCCGGGCGCCACCTGATCGTGTCAGCGGTCGAACACTCCTCGGTACTCCATTCGGCCGAGGCGCACGAGGCGGAGGGCGGGACGGTCACCCAGGTGGCGGTCGACCGCGCGGGCAGGGTGACCGCCGCGTCGTACGCGGAGGCGCTGCGCCCGGACACCGCGCTGGCCTGTCTGCAGTCGGCCAACCACGAGGTGGGCACCGAGCAGCCGGTCGCCGAGGTGGCCGAGGTGTGCCGGGCGGCGGGCGTGCCGCTGCTGGTGGACGCGGCGCAGTCGCTGGGCTGGGGCCCGGTGGACGGGGACTGGTCGCTGCTGGCGGCGAGCGCCCACAAGTGGGGCGGTCCGTCGGGGGTGGGGCTGCTCGCCGTGCGCAAGGGCGTGCGGTTCTCGGTCCGGGGGCCGGTGGACGAGCGGGAGTCGGGCCGGGCGGCCGGGTTCGAGAACATCCCGGCGATCGTGGCCGCGGCCGCCTCGCTGCGGGCGGTACGGGCCGAGGCGGCGGCGGAGGCCGTGCGGCTGCGGGAGCTGACGGAGCGGATCCGGGCCCGGGTGCCGCGGCTGGTGCCGGACGTGGAGGTGGTCGGTGATCCGGTCCACCGGCTGCCGGGGATCGTCACCTTCTCCTGTCTCTATGTCGACGGGGAGACGCTGCTGCACGAGCTGGACCGCGAGGGCTTCTCCGTCTCGTCGGGCTCCTCCTGCACAAGCAGCACGCTGACCCCGAGTCATGTGCTGAAGGCGATGGGGGTGCTGAGCGAGGGCAACGTACGGGTGTCGCTGCCGCCGGGGACGCCCAAGGAGGACGTGGAGCGGTTCCTGGAGGTGCTGCCGGGGGCGGTGGCGGGGGTGCGGGAGAAGCTGGGGGCGCCGGCTCCCGCCGCACAGGTGCTTCAGGAGGAAGTGGTCGTCGACTCTCTCGGCAAGCGGTGCCCGATCCCGGTCATCGAGCTGGCCAAGGTGTTCGGCGATGTGCCGGTCGGCGGCACGGTACGGGTGCTGTCCGACGACGAGGCCGCCCGGCTGGACATCCCGGCGTGGTGCGAGATGCGGGGACAGGAGTACGTGGGCGAGGAACCGGCGGATCGGGGAACGGCGTACTTGATCCGCCGGGTCTCCTAGTCCTGGGGGCCTGGGGTGGGGGGCCCTGGGGGTGGGGGGTCCTGGGGGTGGGGGCAGGCCTCAGCCGAGGTGTGCCCGCACCTCCTGCGCGGCCTCGTCCCCGTACGCCTTGGTGAACCGCTCCATGAAGTGGGCCCGCCGCAGCTGGTACTCCTGCGTGCCCACCGTCTCGATGACAAGGGTCGCCAGCATGCAGCCGACCTGTGCGGCACGCTCCAGCGAGACCCCCCAGGCCAGCCCCGACAGGAATCCGGCGCGGAAGGCGTCGCCCACGCCGGTCGGGTCGGCCTTGCGCTCCTCGTCCGGGCAGCCGACCTCGATCGGGTCCTCGCCGGCGCGCTCGATGCGCACCCCGCGCGAGCCGAGGGTGGTCACCCGGTGGCCGACACGGCCGAGGATCTCGGCGTCGCTCCAGCCGGTCTTGGTCTCGATCAGGCCCTTCTCGTACTCGTTCGAGAACAGGTACGTCGCCCCGTCCAGCAGTATCCGGATCTCGTCGCCGTCCATACGGGCGATCTGCTGGGAGAAGTCGGCGGCGAACGGAATGGACCGGGTACGGCACTCCTCGGTGTGCCGGAGCATCGCCTCCGGGTCGTCGGCGCCGATGAGCACCAGGTCCAGGCCGCCGACGCGGTCCGCGACGGTCTTGAGCTCGATGAGCCGGGCCTCGCTCATCGCACCGGTGTAGAAGGAGCCGATCTGGTTGTGGTCGGCGTCGGTGGTGCACACGAAGCGGGCGGTGTGCAGCGTCTCGGAGATACGGACGGAGGAGGTGTCCACGCCGTGCCGGTCCAGCCAGGCACGGTACTCGCCGAAGTCGGCTCCGGCGGCACCCGCCAGGATCGGCCGGGTGCCCAGCTGGCCCATGCCGAAGGCGATGTTGGCGGCCACTCCGCCGCGCCGCACGTCCAGCTGGTCGACCAGGAAGGAGAGGGAGACCGTGTGCAGCCGGTCGGCGACGAGCTGGTCGGCGAACCGGCCGGGGAAGGTCATGAGGTGGTCGGTGGCGATGGAGCCGGTGACTGCGATGCGCACGGCGTGGACTCTCCTGGGAGGGAGGAGGCGATTGACAGTTCACGCTACCCGGTGGGCGGGTGACGCTGAAGCGGACAAAACTACCCGATGGTAGATCTTTCTCGGCGGCCTCGTCCGTGCTTACGGTGCGGCCATGACGAACCACACGGTCCATGCTGCCCCTGGTCCGGCCGACCCGGAAGGCGATCTCGCGTCACTTCGCGGGGACTGCGCCCGGATGGCCCCTCACTGGGCGGCTCCCGACCGGGGGTCCCGGCGGCCGGTGCCGCCGTCCCGCATCCACGGGGTGGATGTGCCGGCCTCCTCGGCCCGCCTGCTGGAGGCGATGTCGGACTACGGGGACTGAGACCGGGGAACCGCGCGCTCCCCCGCTGCGTCCCATCGCTGTCCCCCGTATGGGGGATGCGGGATACGACCCGTCGGACCGGCTGCTTTGTCAGGGCCGGGTCAGGGTCACAGGGACAGCTGTGCAGCCGAAGGAGCGATGCGGTGAACACCGAGCGACCCGACCACGACGACACGGCCGCGGCCGAGGCCGAGGCCGCGGGTGCCGCCGAGGACACCGCGGCACGGCCGGAGGCGCCGGAGCCCGAGGTCCCGCCGGTGAGCACCACCGGCGACGGCGGAGGCGACGGCCACGGCGAGGGCGGTGACGACGGCCAGGGCGGCGGCGAAGGCGACGGCGGTGACCACGGCCGGGGCGATGACGAAGGCGGCGGCAGTGGCGGCCGGTTCGGCCGGGGCCGGTCTCCGCTGGTCGCCGCCTCGGTCGCCGCGGCCGTGCTGCTGGTGGGCGGCGGCGGGGCGTACCTCGCCACGAGCGCGTACGACGGCTCCGGCGACCGTACGGGTTCGGCGGCCTCCCGCGGCCACGGCACTCCCCCGCCGCTCGTCCTCGACGACTACGCCTCCGGTCGTACGGGGGGTACGGGCGCCACGGCCGGCACGAGCGGGATCGCGCCCGGCGAGCCCAACCCCTACGGCGCCACCTACCGCGCCGCCGGAACGCTGCCCGCCGGGCCCGCCTCCGCGCCGGTGTACGAGCCGCGGGGCGAGGTCACGCGCGACGAGGTGGCCCGCCTGGCCAGGGCACTCGGCGTGGAGGGCGCCGTCGTGGCCGACGCGCAGGCGTGGCGGGTCGGGACCGGCAAGGACGGGGCCGGTCCGATGCTGCGGGTGAACCGGCAGGCACCGGGGACCTGGACGTTCAGCCGGTACGCGCCGGGCACCGACGACTGCAAGGGCGTGGTGTGCACGCACGACCCGGCCGCTCCCGCCGGCCACCCGGTGAGCGTGGCGGCGGCCGAGAAGGCGGCGGCTCCGGTGCTCAAGGCGCTGGGGCAGGACGACGCGAAGGTGGACGCGAGCCAGGTCATGGGCGCCCAGCGGGTCGTCAACGCCGATCCGCGGTTCGGCGGGCTGCCGGCGTACGGCTGGACGACGGGCCTGACCGTCAGCCCGCAGGGCGAGGTGGTCGGCGGCAGCGGGCAGGTGAAGGCGCCGGTCGAGGGCGAGACCTATCCCGTGCTGAGCGCGCGCAGGACGCTGGACCTGATGAACGCGGCCCCGCGCACCGACCACCGCATGGGCATCGGCGGCTGCGCCAGTCCCGTACCGCTCAAGGACCGTCTGGAGGCGCCGTGCGGTGCCTCCGGGAACTCCGCGGCCTCCGGGCCCTCGGGCCGGAGTGCCGGGCAGGACGCCTTCACCGTCGAGCGGGCCGTGTTCGGTCTGGCGTCGCACTCCTCGAACGGACGGCAGACGCTGGTGCCCTCCTGGCTGTTCCGGGTGCGGGGGGCGTCCGGGCAGGGCGGCGACGGCTTCACGGTGACGTACCCGGCCGTCGACCCGAAGTACCTGAGCTCACCGGGCGCGCCGTCCGGGCCGCCGGAGCCGCGGCCCAGCGGCTCGGGCGCCGCACCGGCGACCCGTGACGTGCGGGTGTCCGGCTACAGCACCGAGGGCGACGAGCTGACGGTGAGCTTCGAGGGCGGGGTGTGCGCCGACTACAGGACGTCGGCGAAGGAGAGCTCCGACCGGGTGACCGTCACGGTGACCGAGACTCCGTGGCCGGACAAGGTCTGCATCCTGATCGCCAAGGAGTACCGGCAGTCGGTGCACCTGGACCGGCCGCTCGGGGACCGGAAGGTGGTCGGGTCGGACGGCAGCCAGGTCCCGCAGGTGAAGCCGGGAGCCCGGCTGCCCGCACCGCCGCGATCGGCCGGTCAGCCGGTCAGGTGACCTGGACGCGAGACCGGGCGCATACGGAAGGCGGCAGCCCCCCATGGAGGGGGACCGCCGCCTTTTCCGTCACGCGGCCGCGCCGTGTCCGTACGATCCCGGCGGGGCCGGGCCGGGTCAGCTGAAGGAGTCGCCGCAGGCGCAGGAGCCCGTCGCGTTCGGGTTGTCGATCGTGAAGCCCTGCTTCTCGATCGTGTCCACGAAGTCGATGGTGGCGCCGCCCAGGTACGGAGCGCTCATGCGGTCGGTGACGACCTTGACACCGCCGAAGTCCTTCTTCACGTCGCCGTCGAGGGAGCGCTCGTCGAAGAAGAGCTGGTAGCGCAGGCCGGAGCAGCCACCGGGCTGAACGGCGACGCGCAGGGCGAGATCGTCACGGCCTTCCTGGTCGAGCAGGGCCTTGACCTTGGACGCGGCCGCGTCGGTCAGGATGATGCCGTCGGTGACGGTGGTGGTCTCGTCCGATACGGACATCTACATCTCTCCCGGGTTGTACGGAGACTGCTTGCCGACGAGTGCAACCGGCAAGGCCGCGGATTCATTCCGGGCCGAGCACATGCTTTTTCTCTTGTCCATGCTCGTCCTCTTCATGCTCGCACATGCGCCGAGCGGCTGACAGCGGCCCGCGGACGAAGCGACGAACGCGACAACGCCGGAGGACGGCTCCGTGACGGGCGTGTGTCGGGTCCGAGTGCCGGTGCCGTGTCGGGATTCACGTCACATGGACACAATGGCCCATCGTCAAACTGACGTGAAGCGGTTATGATAAATAGCGTCAGTTCGACGAAAAGTAGAAAGGGTGCGTGTCGTGACCACCGCCCAAACCCAGGAGCTCGACGTACAGCCGACGCCCCTCGCCCTGCTGCTGCTCGGCCGTGAGGCCGACCCGAAGAGCGAGCGCGGTGTGGAGTGTCCCGGCGAGCTCCCCTCCCCGTCCGACCCGGACCTCGTGGCGCGTGCCCGCGCGGCCAAGGAGAAGCTCGGGGACAAGGTCTTCGTGCTGGGCCACCACTACCAGCGCGACGAGGTCATCCAGTTCGCCGACGTCACGGGCGACTCCTTCAAGCTGGCGCGGGACGCTGCCGCCCGGCCGCAGGCCGAGTACATCGTGTTCTGCGGCGTGCACTTCATGGCGGAGTCCGCGGACATCCTGACGTCCGACGACCAGAAGGTGGTCCTGCCGGACCTGGCGGCGGGCTGCTCCATGGCCGACATGGCGACGGCGGAGCAGGTCGCGGAGTGCTGGGACGTCCTGACGGAAGCCGGGATCGCCGAGCAGGTGGTCCCCGTCTCCTACATGAACTCCTCGGCCGACATCAAGGCGTTCACGGGCAAGCACGGCGGCACCATCTGCACGTCGTCCAACGCCAAGCGGGCCCTGGAGTGGGCCTTCGAGCAGGGCGAGAAGGTCCTGTTCCTGCCCGACCAGCACCTGGGCCGCAACACGGCGGTGAGGGACATGGGCATGTCCCTGGAGGACTGCGTCGTCTACAACCCGCACCGGCCGAACGGCGGGCTGACCGCCGAGGAGCTGCGCGCGGCCAAGATGATCCTGTGGCGCGGTCACTGCTCGGTCCACGGCCGCTTCAGCCTCGACTCGGTCAACGACGTCCGCGAGCGCATTCCCGGCGTCAACGTCCTGGTGCACCCCGAGTGCAAGCACGAGGTGGTCGCCGCGGCCGACTACGTCGGCTCCACCGAGTACATCATCAAGGCCCTGGAGGCGGCCCCGGCCGGCTCCAAGTGGGCCATCGGCACGGAGCTGAACCTGGTGCGCCGCCTGGCGAACCGTTTCGCACCGGAGGGCAAGGAGATCGTCTTCCTCGACAAGACGGTCTGCTTCTGCTCCACCATGAACCGCATCGACCTCCCCCACCTGGTCTGGGCCCTGGAGTCCCTGGCCGAGGGCAACCTCGTCAACCGCATCCAGGTCGACAAGGAGACGGAGGCCTTCGCGAAGCTGGCCCTGGAGCGCATGCTGGCGCTGCCGTAGCTCGTCCATGACGAAGGGGCCGGTCCACGCGACGCGCGTGGACCGGCCCCTTCGTCATGTGCTCACACGCCGGCGGGCTCCAGCTCCTCCGTCTCCGCCTTCGCCTCGCGCTTGGCGGCGCGCTTCTTCGCGCGGCGCTCCTTGCGGAGTTCCAGCATGGCGTAGAGGGTCGGGACCAGGAGGAGGGTCAGCAGGGTGGAGGTGATCAGGCCGCCGATCACGACCACCGCCAGGGGCTGGGCGATGAAGCCGCCCTCGCCGGTGACCCCGAGGGCCATCGGGAGCAGGGCGAAGATCGTCGCCAGGGCCGTCATCAGGATCGGGCGGAGGCGGTGGCGGCCGCCCTCCACCACGGCCTCGACGACGCCGTGGCCCTGCTTGCGGTACTGGTTGATCAGGTCGATCAGGACGATCGCGTTGGTGACCACGATGCCGATCAGCATCAGCATGCCGATCATGGCGGGGACGCCCATCGGAGTGCCGGTGGCGATCAGGAGGCCGAGTGCGCCCGTGGCCGCGAAGGGGATCGAGACCAGCAGGATCAGCGGCTGGACGAGCGAGCGGAACGTCGCGACCAGGAGCATGAAGACGATCGCGATCGCCGCCAGCATGGCCAGGCCCAGGTTCTTGAACGCGTCGTTCTGGTCGGAGGTGACGCCGCCGATCTCGGCCGTGGCGCCCGCGGGGAGCTTCAGGGACTTGATCTTCGACTGGAGCTTCGTGCTCACCGCGCCGGTGTTGTCGCCGGTCGGCTTGGCGGTGATGGTCGCCGCGCGCTGACCGTCGATACGGGTCATCGAGACCGGGCCGTCGACCAGCTTGACGGTCGCGATGTCGCCCAGCTTCACCGGGCCGAGCCGCAGCTTCTTGAGCTGGGCCAGCGTCTCGGCGGGCTCGGCAGACCTGACGACGACGTTCCGCTCGGTGTCGTCCAGGGTCGCCTTGGCGACCGTGGTGCCCTTGACCGACTGGGCGACGGCCATGCCGAGGGTCTGGTCGGTGAAGCCGGCCGCCGCCGCCTTGTCGTTGGCGCGGACCGAGATGCGGGGCACGCTCTGCGAGAGGTCGCTGGTGACGTCGGTGACGTCGCCCAGGCCGGCGACGGTCTTGCGGACCTGCTCCGAGGCCTGGCGCAGCGCGTCCCCGTCGGCCGCCTTGACGACCACCTTCAGGTCCTGGTCGCCGAAGCCGTCACCGGCGTTGACCGTGGTGGTGCCGATGCCGGACAGCTTGTGCAGGCCGTCCTCGATGTCCTTGCGGACGTCGTCGGCGGACGCGGAGTCCTCGAGCATCACCTGGTACGAGGCCTGGTTGGTGTCCGTGGAGCCGCCGAAGGCGGCCATGAAGCCGGAGGAGCCGACCGTCACCTGGTAGTCCTTGACGCCCTTGGTCCCGGCGAGCAGCTTCTCGACCTTCTTCGCCTGGGCGTCGGTCGCGGCCAGGCTGGTGCCGGGCTTCAGCTCCTGCTTGACGCTGAGGACCTTCTGGTCGCCGGAGTCGAAGAAGTTCGTCTTCAGCAGCGGCGTCATCCCGAAGGTGCCGACCAGCACGACCACCGCGATCAGCACGCTGGTCAGGCGCCGGCGGGTGGCGAAGCGCAGGACGGGGACGTAGAGGCGCTGGAGGCGGCTGTTCGCCTCCTTCTCCTCGGCCCGGCGGCGGGCCTCGTCGGCCTGGGCGGGCGTGCCCTTCGGCGCGCGCAGGAACCAGTACGACAGCACCGGGACGACCGTCAGGGCCACCAGCAGCGAGGCCAGCAGGGCCGCGGTGACGGTGATGCTGAACGGGCCGAACAGCTCACCCACCATGCCGCCGACCAGGCCGATCGGCAGGAACACGGCGACCGTGGTGAGCGTGGAGGAGGTCACCGCGCCGGCCACCTCGCGCACCGCGTTCAGGATGGCCTCGCGCCGCTCCTCGCCGTAGCCGAGGTGACGCTTGATGTTCTCCAGGACCACGATCGAGTCGTCGACGACCCGGCCGATGGCGATGGTCAGCGCGCCCAGCGTCAGCATGTTCAGCGACAGGTCGCGGGTCCACAGCACGAGCAGGGCCAGGACGACGGACAGCGGGATCGACACCGCGGTGACCAGCGTGGAGCGGACCGAGGCCAGGAAGACCAGGATGACCAGGACCGCGAAGAGCAGGCCGAGCGCGCCCTCCGTGGTCAGCCCGTGGATGGACTTGGCGACGGCCGGGCCCTGGTCGCTGACCGTGGTGATCTTCGCGTCGGCGCCGAGGTCCTTGCGCAGGTCGGGCAGCTTGTCCTTGACCGCGTCGGAGATCGCGACCGCGCTGCCGTCGTGGTCCATGGTGACGGCGACGGCGAGGCTCGGCCGGCCGTCGGTGCGGGTGATGGAGTCGGCCTTGGCCGGCTCCTGCTGCACGCCGGCGACGTCGCCGAGGCGGACCGGCTTCTTGGCGGCGCCGCCCTGACCGGTGACCATCAGGTCCTGGATCTGCTCGATCGAGGTGAAGCCGCCGCCGACCTGGACGGTGCGGTTGGCGCCGCCCTCGTCGAAGGAACCGGCCGGGACGGTGGCGCCGCCCGCCTGGAGGGCCTGCGTCAGGTCGGCGGAGGTGAGACCGGCCCGCGCGAGCTTCGCGTCGTCAGGGGTGACGGTGACCTGGAGGTCCCGTACGCCGTCGACGGTGACCTGGCTGACGCCGTCGATGTTCTTCAGGACCGGCACGACCGTCCTGTCGAGCTGGTCGGCGAGCGCCTGCTGGTCCTTGCCGGAGGTGACGGCCAGGACCACGGTCGGGATGTCGTCCGTCGAACCGGCGATCACCTGCGGGTCGACGTCGTCCGGGAGCCCGGCGCGGGCCCGGTTGACGGCCTGCTGGACATCGGCGACGAGCTGCTGGGTGTCGTTGCCGTAGTCGAAGGACGCCGTGATCACGGCGTTGCCCTCGCTCGCCGTGGAGGTGACGCCGGTGATGCCGTCGACGGCCTTGAGGTTGTCCTCCAGCGGCTCGACCACCTGCTTCTCCACCACGTCCGGGGACGCGCCCTGGTAGGGCGCCAGCACGGACACGATGGGGAGCTCGATGCTGGGCAGCAACTGCTGTTTGAGCTGGGGGACGGCGATCGCGCCGAAGACGAGCGCGACGATCGACATCAGTCCGATCAGGGCCCGTTGCGCGAGGCTGAATCTGGACAGCCAGGACATGGGTCAGGGTCTCTCTTCCGGTGGACGTCCGTGAACGTCGGTGAGCGGCGGTGAGCTGCCGAACGCGGCACGGGCGCGCAGACGCGCCCACCCCTACACCCTCCGGTATCGGCACCGGCCGTTCCGTAGCCCCCTGGTCCATTTCCTTACGGCGCGCCTACTCCGGGCGCAGTACTCCCGGGTGGAGTGCACTCCACCCTTGGACGTACCGGGTCCGGCGGGGCTCAGTCGGCCCTGGGGCGCACCAGCCCGGACTCGTAGGCGATGACGACGAGCTGCGCCCGGTCGCGGGCGCCGAGCTTGGCCATGGCCCGGTTGACGTGGGTCTTCACGGTCAGCGGGCTGACCTGGAGACGTTCGGCGATCTCGTCGTTGGAGTGTCCGCCGGCGACCTGGACGAGCACCTCGCGCTCGCGCACGGTCAGCGCGTCCAGCCGCTCCGAGCGGGCCGGGTCGCGGCCGTCGTCCGCGGCGTCGCCCTGCGCGAGGAAGCGGGCGATCAGGCCCTTGGTGGCGGCCGGGGACAGCAGTGCCTCTCCCCCGGCGGCGATCCGGATGGCGCTGAGCAGTTCCTCGGGCTCGCTGCCCTTGCCGAGGAAGCCGGAGGCGCCCGCGCGCAGCGCCTGCACCACGTAGTCGTCGACCTCGAAGGTGGTCAGGATGACCACGCGGACCTCGGCGAGGGCGGGATCGGCGCTGATCAGGCGGGTGGCGGCCAGTCCGTCCGTGCCCGGCATGCGGATGTCCATCAGGACGACGTCGGCGCGCTGATCCTTCGCCAGGCGCACCGCCTCGGCGCCCTCGGACGCCTCGCCGACCACCTCCATGTCGGGCTCGGAGTCGACGAGCACGCGGAAGGCGCTGCGCAGCAGGGCCTGGTCGTCGGCGAGCAGGACACGGATCGTCATGCGGCGTCCCCCGGGGCGCGGGTGCTGTTGCTGTTGCTGTTGTCGGTGGTTCTGGTGCTGGTGCGGGTGTGGAGGGGCAGGATCGCATGGACGCGGAAGCCGCCGCCGTAGCGGGGGCCGGTGGTGAGGGTGCCGCCGATGGCGGTGACCCGCTCCCGCATGCCCAGCAGTCCGTGGCCGCCGCCGGTGGCGGGGTCCTGACCGCCGCCGGCGCCGTCGTCGAGGACGGTGATCTCGACGTTCGGCCCCACCCGTACGACGCTGACCTCGGCCCGGGCCTGGCCGCCGGCGTGTTTCTGCACGTTGGTGAGGGCTTCCTGGACGATGCGGAACGCGGCCAGGTCGACGGCGGCGGGCAGGGTGGTGCCCTGGTCGGCGCGGGCGACCTCGACGTGCAGGCCGGCGCTGCGGAAGGTGCCGACGAGTTCGTCCAGGCGGTGCAGGCCGGGGGCGGGTTCGGTGGGGGCCTCCGGGTCGTCGGACTGCCGGAGCAGTCCGACGGTGGCGCGCAGCTCGTTCAGCGCGGACCGGCCGGCCTCCCGGACGTGGGCGAGCGCCTCCTTGGCCTGGTCGGGGCGCTTGTCCATGACGTGCGCGGCGACTCCGGCCTGCACATTGACCAGGGCGATGTGGTGGGCGACCACGTCGTGCAGATCGCGCGCGATACGCAGCCGCTCCTCGGCCACGCGCCGGCGGGCCTCCTCCTCGCGGGTGCGTTCGGCGCGTTCGGCGCGCTCCTGCATGGCGCGCACGAAGGCGCGGCGGCTGCGCACGGCGTCGCCGCCGGCGGCGGCCATGCCGGTCCAGGCGAAGATGGCGAGGTTCTCCTGGGCGTACCAGGGCAGCGTCCCGCCGAGCATGGCGGCGCCGGTCAGCACGGTCATGGTGGTCAGGCCCAGGCGCCAGGTGGTGGGGCGGTCGGTGGTGGCGGCGACGGTGTAGAGGGCGATGACGGCGGACATGGCGACGGGGGCGCGCGGGTCGCCGGTGACGCACTCGAGCACGGAGACGGTGCCGGTGACGGCGAGGACCGTGCGCGGGGCACGGCGGCGCAGGACGAGCGCGGCGGCGCCGAGGGTCATCAGGACGAGGCTGAGCAGCTCCGGCCGGCGGACGGCCCAGCTGACGCCGTTCTCCCCGCGGGGGTCCGCGAAGGACCCGACCACCATGCACACGAGGACGGCGGCCGCGAGGGCCGCGTCCAGGGCGAGGGGGTGCGCCTTGATCCGAAAGCGGGCGCGGTCGAGCGAGGTGGTCACGCCTGCGTAGGGTACGGGGTGCTCACGCAGGACGGACCGCGCACGGTCCCCGGACGGGACGGTCACCCAGGGATCAGGCCGTCGTCGCTGAGCAGGTCCCGTACCTCCTGGAGGGTGGCGTCCGGGGACGGCAGGATCAGCTCGGACGGTTCCAGGGAGTCGTCCGGCAGGGGTTCGCCCAGGTCACGGACCCTGGAGAGCAGGCTGTGCAGGGTGCGGCGGAAGCCGGGGCCGTCGCCGTTCTCCATCTCCGCCAGGAGTTCCTCGTCCAGTTTGTTGAGCTCGGCGAGGTGGCCGTCGGCCAGCCTCACCTGTCCCTCCCCCATGATCCGTACGATCATGTCGCCCTCCTCGGCGGCGTGGGCCCCGGCTGTCGGTGAGTGGGTCTACTGCTTGTCGAAGCGGGGGGTGTCCTGCGGCTGCTGCTGGGGCTGCGCCTGGCCCTGGCCGCCCTCGATGGCCTGCCGGTCCGCGGACGAGCCTCCGGCCAGCTCCGCCTTCATGCGCTGGAGCTCCAGCTCCACATCCGTACCACCGGAGATCCGGTCCAGCTCGGCGGCGATGTCGTCCTTGGCCATGCCGGTGGGGTCGTCCAGGGCGCCGGAGGCGAGCAGCTCGTCGATGGCGCCGGCGCGGGCCTGGAGCTGGGCGGTCTTGTCCTCGGCGCGCTGGATGGCCAGGCCGACGTCGCCCATCTCCTCGGAGATGCCGGAGAACGCCTCGCCGATCCGGGTCTGCGCCTGGGCAGCGGTGTAGGTCGCCTTGATCGTCTCCTTGCGGGTACGGAAGGCGTCGACCTTGGCCTGGAGGCGCTGGGCGGCCAGGGTGAGCTTCTCCTCCTCGCCCTGGAGGGTCGCGTGCTGCGTCTCGAGGTCCGTCACCTGCTGCTGGAGGGCGGCCTTGCGGGAGAGCGCCTCGCGGGCCAGGTCCTCGCGGCCCAGCGCGAGCGCCTTGCGGCCCTGGTCCTCCAGCTTGGTGGACTGCTGCTGCAGCTGGTTGAGCTGGAGCTCCAGGCGCTTGCGGCTGGTCGCCACGTCGGCGACGCCGCGCCGCACCTTCTGCAACAGCTCCAGCTGCTTCTGGTACGAGTAATCGAGGGTCTCGCGCGGGTCCTCGGCCCGGTCAAGGGCCTTGTTCGCCTTCGCGCGGAAGATCATCCCCATACGCTTCATGACACCGCTCATGGGCTTCGCGCGCCCCCTTCTGACGGACTCCAGCTCACAGCTCTGCGACAGAACCCACAGTACGGGCCCTGCATCCATTACCGCACTGTTCGGGAACGGATGCGGTCATCCCCAAGGACGACTGCGCCCGTTTCCGCTCCGGCGTAGGGAGTAGGTGACCCCCGGGCACCGTCGGCCGGCCGCGTGCGCAACGTCCCCTCTGTCCCCTTGGAGACGACCGGTGTTGCCGGATCGTTCCCCGCGGGGCTGGGGTCCATGCGGGTCAAGCCCTTACCCTTGGGTTTTGTGTTCCGTAGCCGTGCCAAGGAAGAGAAGGCCCCGGCCGCCGACAAGGCGCCGGTGAACTTCTCCAAGCAGACCCGTGACCCGCAGGCGCCCAAGGGCCGCCCCACGCCCAAGCGCAGTGAGGCCCAGTCCCAGCGCCGCAGCGTGGCCAACACGCCGACCTCGCGCAAGGAAGCCGCCAAGCGGCAGCGCGAGGAGCGCCGTACGCAGATGGAGCGGCAGCGCCAGGCGCTGGCCAGCGGCGACGAGCGCTACCTCCCGGCCCGCGACAAGGGCCCGGTGCGCCGGTTCGCCCGCGACTTCATCGACTCCCGGTTCAACATCGCGGAGTTCTTCCTGCCGATGGCCGTGGTCATCCTGGTGCTGAGCATGGTGCGGGTGGGCTACCTGCAGAACCTGGCTCTGCTGCTGTGGCTCGTCGTGATCGTGCTGATCGTGCTGGACTCGATCGTCACCGGTTTCCGGCTGAAGAAGCGGCTCGCCGAGCGCTTCCCGGCCGAGAACAAGCGGGGCGCGGTCGCCTACGCCCTGATGCGCTCCCTGCAGATGCGCCGGCTCCGGCTGCCGAAGCCGCAGGTCAAGCGCGGAGAGCGGCCCTGAGCGCGGAGCCTTTCACCGGGGGTGCGGCCGATGCCTGGCTGGACAAGCTGGGCGGGCTGCGTGATGTCGTACGGCAGGAGCTGGTGGCCCGGCAGCTCGACGAGCAGATAGCCGGGCGGTTCCGGGTCGGGCAGCGGCTGCGGGTGCTCGACGTGGGCATGGGCCAGGGCACGCAGGCGCTGCGGCTGGCACGGGCGGGGCACCAGGTGACCGGCCTGGAACGCGACCAGAAGATGATCTCCGTGGCGCGCGAGGCGCTGGCCGCCGAGCCGGAGGGCATCCGGGCGCGGATGCGGATCGTCGAGGGCGACGGCCAGGACACCGGGGTGCACTTCCTGCCGGGCAGCTTCGACGTGGTGCTCTGCCACGGCGTGCTGATGTACGTCGAGGAGCCCGATCCGCTGCTGGCGGGGCTGGCCCGGATGCTCGCGCCCGGCGGACTGCTGTCGCTGCTGGTGCGCAACGGTGACGCGCTGGCGCTGCGGCCGGGACTGGCCGGCGACTGGCCGGCGGCGCTGGCCGCGTTCGACACGACGGCGTACCGGAACCGGCTGGGGCTGGATGTGCGGGCGGACCGGCTCGCCGATCTGACGGCGACGCTCGCCGGGATCGGGGCGCCGCTGCACGCCTGGTACGGGGTGCGGGTCCTCACGGACACGGCGGCTGACGACGCCCGGCCCCCGGCGGATGTGGAGACGCTGCTGGCGGCGGAGGAGCGGGCCGGACGCACCGACCCGTACCGCGCGGTCGCGGCGCTGCTGCATCTGTGCGGGGTGCGCGGCTGAGGCCGCGGTCTCTCTTCGGGTCCGCTCGTTCGGGTGAGCCCGGCAAGCCGGGTGTTCACCCCGCCGTGAGACTCGGTGCATGGACGTTTCCGGTTCCCGCCGTGCCCGTTCCCGCCGCGCCCGCCGCGCCCGAGCCCGCCGTGCCCATTCCTTCCGGCCGGCTCTCCGGACGGCCGTTCGGCTCGCCGCCGCCGTGATCTTCAGCGTCGCGCTGCTGTCCGGCTGCGACGGCTCGTCGACTCCGGAGGAGGCCGCGGCCTCGAGGACGAAGGACGCCTCCGGGGAACGGCAGGTGGCCGCGCCCGCGACCGCCGGCGACCTCCAGGCCGAGTACCAGCGGGTGATCAAGGACGTACTGCCGTCGGTGGTGCAGATCCAGACCGGCACTGAGCTGGGGTCGGGCGTGGTGTACGACGACAAGGGGCACATCGTCACCAACGCGCACGTCGTCGGGAACGCGAAGCGGTTCCGCGTCACCACGGCGGGCGGCCGGCAGCCGTTCACCGCGACGCTCGTCTCCTCGTACCCGGACCAGGACCTCGCCGTGGTCAAGCTGGACAAGGTGCCGCCCGATCTGAAGGCGGCCACCTTCGGTGACTCGCAGAAGGTGGAGGTCGGGCAGATCGTCCTGGCCATGGGCTCGCCGCTCGGGCTGGCGTCGAGCGTGACCGAGGGGATCGTGTCGGCGACCGGGCGCACCGTGAGCGAGGGGCAGGGCGGCGGCACCGGGGCCACGATCGCCAACATGGTGCAGACGTCGGCCGCGATCAACCCGGGCAACAGCGGCGGCGCGCTGGTGAACCTGAACGGTGAGGTCATCGGCATCCCGACGCTCGCCGCCGCCGATCCCCAGCTCGGCGGCAGCGCGGCGCCCGGCATCGGCTTCGCGATCCCGGCGTCGATGGCGAGGACGATCGCCGGCCAGATCGTGAAGTACGGCAAGGTCGTCGACTCCGGGCGGGCGGCGCTGGGCATCACCGGACGCACCGTCGTCGACGCCTCCTACCGGCCCGCCGGGGTCGCCGTGGTCGAGGTGAGGGCGGGCGGCGCGGCGGACAGGGCGGGGATCCGGCCCGGGGACGTCATCATCCGGGTCGGCGACGACGACATCACGACGATGACCTCCCTGGCCGAGGCGCTGGCGTCCGACAAGCCGGGGCAGAAGACGACGGTGACGTACGCGCGCGACGGCGCCAGGAAGACGGCGGAGGTCACGCTGGGCGAGCAGTGAGCCGTACGGAAACGGGGGCGAGGGGCGGCCGGTGACCGCCCCTCCCCGGACGGGGAGCTACTCCGGGGCCCCTTCGGCGTGCAGGCTCATCGGGCCGTAGATCTCCGCGGAGTCCTCGAACAGCCGCACCTGGTCCGCGCCGCCGTCGAGCAGGGCCTTCCAGTTCTCCCCGATCCAGGACTCGGCGTCGCCCTGCGTGGTGAACTCCTCGGGCTGTACCGCCGGCTGGACCTCCGTCCCGTCGGCCGTCTCGAACCGCCACGTCCATGCCACCATGTACGCCTCCCTGGTGTGAGCACACTCCACAGCGGAAGCCGGATCTTGGTCCGGCTCCTGCCCGCAGCCTAGTCGGATGCGCAAGACCTGCGGCGACCCGGGAAAATCGGGTCCGTGGACGTGACTCTGCTCGGCACCGGTGCCCCCGCGGGACTTCCCCGCCCCCACTGCCCCTGCGCGGCCTGCGCGACGGCGCTCGGCGCGCACGCGCGCGCGGCGACGGCGCTGCTCGTGGACGGGGCGGTGCTGCTGGACCTGACGCCGGGCGCGGCGTTCGCGGCCGCGCGGGCCGGCACGTCGCTGAGCGGCGTACGGCAGGTGCTGCTGTCGCATCCGCACGAGGGGCCGGCCGTCGAGGTGCCGGCCGGGCTGCCGCAGCCGGGCCGGGTGCCGGACGGGCGGGAGCTGGCACTGCTGACGGGGCATCGGGTGCGGGCGGTGGCGCTGGACGCGCCGGGCACGGGCTACGCGGTGACCGGGCCGGGCGGGGAGCGGCTGCTGTACCTGCCGCCGGGCGGCGCGCCGGCCGGTCTGGAGGAGGACACGGACACGGCGCGGACATACGACATGGTCGTCGCGGACGTCGTGGGGCGGCCGGACGCCCTGGCCAAGCTGCGGGCGGTGGGCGCGGCGGGCCCGGCCACGGACGTCGTCGCCGTCCACCTGGACCATGACGTGCCACCGGGGCCGGAGCTGCGGCGGCGGCTCGCGGCGGCCGGGGCGCGGGCGGTGCCGGACGGCACCACGCTGGCGGTCGGGGCGTACGAGGACGTACCGGACGTGCCGCGGCGCACGCTGGTGCTGGGCGGGGCGCGGTCGGGCAAGTCGATGGAGGCCGAACGGCGGCTGGAGGCCTTCCCCGGGGTGCTGTACGTGGCCACGGGCGGCGTCCGGGGCGGCGACACCGAGTGGGCGGCCAGGGTCGCGGCGCACCGGGAGCGGCGGCCGGGCTCCTGGCGCACGGCCGAGACCTGTGACCTGGTGCCGCTGCTGGCGGAGGAGGGTCCGCCGCTGCTGATCGACTGTCTGTCGCTGTGGCTGACGGACGCCATGGACTCCGTCGGCGCCTGGGACGACGCCGAGTGGGCCGACGGCGGCGAACGGGCCCTGCGGGAGCGGGTGGCGGAGCTGACGGCCGCGGTCCGGGCGAGCCGCCGGACGGTGGTCGCGGTCTCCAACGAGGTCGGCTCCGGCATTGTCCCGGCCACCGCCTCGGGCCGCCGCTACCGCGACGAACTCGGCCGCCTGAACGCGGGGTTCGCCGCGGAGTGCGAGCAGGTGCTGCTGGTGGTGGCGGGGCAGGCGCTGGTGCTGCGCGGCTGAGCGGCGGCCGGGCCGCGGCCCCGGTACGGCCCCGGTGCGGCTATGTGTCTCTCCGGGCGACGATGCGGTAGCCGTTGGAGAGGCCGGGGGTGCGGCGCAGGAGCGGGGACAGGAGGAGGTCCGCGGCCGCCGCCGCGGCGACCAGGGGGGTGGTGGCGGTGGAGAGGATCGCTCGCAGGGCGCGGCTCAGGGGGCCCGGCGGGGTGTCGCGCCAGGGGGTGTCGGGGGCGGGCAGGGCGTGGGTGAGGGCCAGGGCGAGGGCCGCCGACAGGTCGTTGGGGGTGTGGGGGGTGCGGCGGTCGGTGACGAGGATCGTGCAGCCGGCGGACTCCAGTTCCGCGCGGAGGTTGTGCAGGGGCAGCAGATGCAGATGGCGCGGCTGGCCGTGGGGCAGCCACCACTTGCCCAGCAGCAGGGCGAACAGGCTGCGCGGGTCGGGGAGTTCGACGAGGAGGTGGCCTCCGGGCCGTAGCGCGCCGAGGGCGCCGCGCAGTTCCGCGCGGGGGTCGCGGGCGTGGGCCAGGTGGTGGAACACGCTGACCACGTCGTAGCGGCCGCGCAGACGGTCCGCGATGTGCGGGTCGGCCAGATGGCCGATGTGGGCCTCCTCGATCCGCCCGGCCGCGCGGGCCGCCTCCACGCGCGGCGTCGGGTCGAGCCCGTCGAAGGAGGTGTACGGGAACACCTCGCGGGCCGCCGCCGGGAAGTGGGCGTGGCCCGTGCCGACGTCGAGCCAGCTCTCCGGTTCCCCCACGTTCCGCATCAGGTGCGCGTCGGCGCGGTGGCGGCGCCGGTCACGGCGGGCGGCGAGCACCTGGTGCGGGAGGCCGCCGGGGCCGGTCTCGTCGTGGTCCCGGCGGTAGAAGGCCAGCCCCTCCGGGGTGAGCCGGGGGTTCTGGAAGGCGTGCCCGCAGTCACCGCACTGGTCGAGCGCGAACCTGCCGGGCTTGTGCTGGAGCAGGTCCGGCGCCCGCAGCCGGGTGCGCAGCCGGGCCGAGCCGCACCACGGGCAGTTCTCGCGGCGCGGCTCGTGGAACCGGTCGGTGCCCTGGGCGAGTTCGGCGGCGTACGCGATGCGGCGCGGGTCGCAGGCCCGCGAGGCGTACGGCAGGGGCGGCATGGGCGGCTCCCGGTGGGGCGAGAGGGTGTACGGCGGTGAACCGCCGGCCCGCGCGACCGATGTCGGCGGCCCAGCGCGACAATTCACTGCAAAGGGAACGTATGAGATCGGGATCTTGGTCGGGAAGACGCCGTACGGGTGTGGTGGCGACGTGGCTCGGTCGTGTTCGAGCGGGGCCGGTACTGTTCGGCGAATGAGCTCGCTGAATCTCGACGACTTCACCGATCTGATCGAGCGTCCGGACGGCGGCATGCGCCGTGACGCCGAGGCGCGCCGGGAGCGTCAGATCGTGCCGCCCGGTTCGCTGGGCCGCCTCGACGACCTGGGTGAGTGGCTGGCCGCGGCGCAGGGCGCCGTGCCGGTGCGGGCGGTCGAACGGCCGCGGGTGGTTCTCTTCGCCGGTGACCACGGCGTCGCGGAACTCGGCGTCTCGGCGCGGCCCGCGGGCGGTGCCGAGCGGCTGGTGCGGGCGGTCCTGGAGGGCGGCCGGCCGGTGTCCGTGCTGGCCCGGCGGCTCGGGGTGCCGGTGCGGGTGGTGGACATGGCCCTGGACTGCGCTCCCGACACGCTGCCCGAGGACGTCGTACGGCACCGGGTGCGGCGCGGCAGCGGACGCATCGACATCCAGGACGCGCTGACCCTCGACGAGGCGGAGGCCGCGTTCCGGGCCGGCATCGCGGTGGCCGACGAGGAGGCCGACTCCGGTACGGACCTGGTGGTGCTCGGCGACGTCAGCGTGGGCGGCACCACCGCGGCGGCGGTGCTGATCGCCGCGCTGTGCGGAACGGACGCGTCCGTGGTGACCGGGCGCGGCGGTGAGCCGATCGACGACCTGGCGTGGATGCGCAAGTGCGCCGCGATCCGGGACGCGCTGCGGCGGGCCCGGCCCGTGCTCGGGGACCAGTTGCGGCTGCTGGCGACGGTGGGCGGGGCCGATCTGGCCGCGATGACCGGTTTCCTGCTGCAGTGCGCGGTGCGCAAGCTGCCGGTGATCCTGGACGGCGTGGTCTCGGCCGCGTGCGCCCTGGTGGGGCAGCGGGTGGCGTTCCGTGCGCCGGACTGGTGGCTGGCGGGGCACAGCAGCGGGGAGCCGGGCCAGGCCAAGGCCCTGGACCGGATGGCGCTGGAGCCGCTGCTCGACCACAAGGTGACCGTCGGCGAGGGCGCGGGCGCGCTGCTGGCGCTGCCGCTGGTCCAGGCCGCGGCGGCACTGGCGGCGGAGCTTCCCGAGGCCACCCCCGAGGAAGCCGAGAAGGAAGAGGAGAAGCCGGACGAGGACGCGGCCGGGCACGGCTCGGAGTGACACGGGACGCGGGGCCCGTGCGGCGGCGCCCCGGCTGACACCCCGGCCGGCACCCCGGGCGACACACCTCTCGTGCCCGCTCTTGCGGTGACGGACCGTCGACAAAACGGACGTTCGCCGCAAGAGCCCCCATATGATCAACCTTCATGGGAGATGCCCGAGTCGTACCCGTCCGTCCCGGTGGCGCGAGCGCGCGGCGGGCCGCCGCGTTCGCCGTCTGGTACCTGCGGGCCGTCGCGTTCCTCAACTTCCTCAGCGCGGTGTGGGTCTCCCTGGGCCAGGACGTACGGCGCCACAACCAGCAGGACCTCTTCACGCCGTATCTGCTCACCGCCGGCTTCGCCTCCGGCGTCTTCACCGCGTTCCTGGCCGTCACCATGCGCCGCCGCAAGCGGGCCGCCTGGATCCTGAACCTCGGGCTGAGCGGGCCGTTCCTGGCGCTGTTCGCGTTCGCCCAGGCGACGTTCCCGGAGGTCCGCGATTCCGTCCAGAACTGGGTCTCCCTGGCGCTGACCGCCGCCTTCGTCGCCGCGCTGCTGCTCGGGCGGCGCGAGTTCTACGCCAAGGGCGACCGCGCCAACCCCCGCCTGGCCGCCGCCGTAGCCGTGGGCGGGGCACTGTCGGCCTCGCTGCTGGCCGCACTGCTGGTGACGGTCACCAACCATGCGGCGGACGCGGCCCGTTCCACGTTCCTCCAGCGCTGGCACTACGGCACGCTGCGGCTGGTCTCGGTCGCCGCACCGGAGGCCCACTTCCCCGGCATCGCCACCCCCAACTGGGCGAACGTCGCCGTCAACGCGCTGTCCACCGCCCTCGTCCTCGCCGTCCTCTACGCCGCCTTCCGCTCCCGGCGCGCCGTCGACCCGCTCACCACGGACGACGAGAAGCGGCTGCGGGAGCTGCTCCAGCGGCACGGCGAGCGGGACTCTCTCGGCTACTTCGCGCTGCGCCGGGAGAAGAGCGTCATCTGGTCGCCCACCGGCAAGGCCGCCGTCGCCTACCGCGTGGTGGGCGGCGTCAGCCTCGCCTCCGGTGACCCCATCGGCGACCCCGAGGCCTGGCCCGGCGCCATCGGACCCTGGCTGGACCAGGCGCGGGCGCACGGCTGGATCCCGGCGGTGATGGGCGCGAGCGAGGAGGCGGGCACGGTCTACGCCCGGCACGGGCTGGACGCCCTGGAGCTCGGCGACGAGGCCCTGGTGGACGTCGCCGAGTTCACCCTGGAGGGACGGGCCATGCGCACCGTGCGGCAGGCCCGCAACCGGGTGCGACGGGCCGGGTACACGGTGCGCGTCCGGCGGCACGAGGACATCCCCGCGGACCAGATGGCGTATCTGATCGAACGTGCGGACGACTGGCGGGACGGGGCCACCGAGCGCGGGTTCAGCATGGCGCTGGGCCGGCTCGGGGACCCCGCGGACGGGCAGTGCGTGATGCTGGAGTGCCACGACGCCCACGGCGACCTGAAGGCGCTGCTCTCCTTCGTGCCGTGGGGGCCGCACGGGCTCTCCCTCGACCTCATGCGCCGCGACCGGCACGCCGAGAACGGGCTCATGGAGTTCATGGTGCTCGAACTGCTGCGCCGCGCCGGCGAGATCGGGGTCACCCAGGTCTCCCTCAACTTCGCAGTGTTCCGCTCGGTCTTCGAGCGCGGCGCGCGCCTCGGCGCCGGACCGGTGCTGCGGCTGTGGCGGTCGCTGCTCAGCTTCTTCTCCCGCTGGTGGCAGATCGAGTCGCTGTACCGCGCCAACGCCAAGTACCGGCCCATCTGGGAGCCACGGTTCCTGCTCTTCGAGAAGAGCGCGGACCTGCCGCGCATCGGCCTCGCGGCGGCACGCGCGGAGGGCTTCCTGGCGGCAGGGCCCGGCACGCCGGGCCTGCCCAGGTGGCTGCACCGCGGGCACCTGGAGACACCGCGATGAGGATGCCGGGGAAGGCCTGATGAGGACGCTCGCCCGCTGGGCCCGCGCCGAGTGGGGGCTCGTGTACGACACCGTGCGCGAGCCGCTGCTGCGGCGCCGCCTGCGGGCGGTCCCGACGACGCTCGCCGCGGTGTGCCTGACGGCGCTGCTCCAGTACGCGCAGAACCAGCCCTGGGGCCGCGGCTTCGTCCACCGCGTCGGGTCCGTACGGGCCGAGGACCCGCTCTGGCTGTCCCTGCTGCGCACCCCGATGTCGCTGTTCGTGCCGGCCCCGGACCTGCCGGTGTACGGGGCGCTGGCGCAGATCCTGGGCGTGTTCGGCGTCGCCGAGATCTGCCTGGGCCGGTGGCGCACCCTCGCCGTCGCCTACGTCGCCACGCTCGCCGGCACCCTGTACGCGCGCCTGGGGATCGCGCTGGGCCCCGGCAGTCCGCTGGGCCTGCCCCGCACCGAGGCGCACGTGGTGGACACCGGCCCGTCCGCCGCGGTGGTGGGGCTCGCGGTGTACCTCGGCTGGCGTTACGGCGCGTACGTCACGGCGGGCGCGGTGACCGCGGCGATGGCGGTCGAGGTGGCGCTGAAGGAGAACCTGGCGGGCCGGGAGCACCTGGCGGCGCTCACGGCCGTGGCACTGGTGTGCGCGCTGTCCGCCGTACGGCGCCGGTGGCCCGGGCATGGGGGCCGGGTCCCTCACTCACCGTCCGGACCTGGCCCCGGCCCCGGCAGCCGGGCCGACCGCGCGTCGGGTCTGCCGCCGATCCAGTCCTGAACCGCGCGGCGGGGACGGTCCCAGCGGCGGTCGTGGCGCTGGGCTCGCAGAGCGGCCCGGACGCGGGCGCGCGGGCGGCGGCGGTAGAAGTGCCTGGCCCAGTACGAGTCGGGGCGGGCCAGCCGGACGGCGCCGACCAGGGCGAGGAAGGGGACGATCACCCCGAGGACGGCCAGCCGGAACTTGCCCTTGCCGAGGGCCACCAGGGAGAACACGAAGTTCACGACCACGCCGGAGATGACCGTCCCCCGGTCCTGCAGCTCGTCCGCGGTCATGTCGTTGACACCGAACGGGGAGAAGCCCGCGAGCACCAGCCCGACCAGTGCCGCGGTGAGGACGACCACCTCGACGCTCTTGCGGCCCGCCTCGCTCCAGTAGACGTCGTCCAGGTGCAGAAGGAGCGCGAACTCGTCCAGGACCAGGCCCGCGCCCATCCCGAAGACCACCGCGAAGGCCGCCGCTCCGAAGCCGTGCCGGCCGCTGGCGACCGCGCCGAAACCGCCGAGGACGCTGAGGACGACACCGGGGACGACGTGGTGGATGTGCAGCCCGCCGGCCCTGACGTTGCCGAAGGGCCCCCTCCCGGCCCGGATCAGGCGGGTGATGACCCGGGTGACCAGGAACGTCACGACGAAGGCGCCGAGGGCGAGGAGCAGGGGCAGTTTCCCGGGCTCGACGATGTTGCGGTACAGCCAGTGCCCCATGTGTGTAGTGTGCCGCGCCCGCCGGGGACCCGCCCGCCCGCGGCCGGCTGCGCGCCGGTCCCGTAACCTGCCCGCGTGTCCGCGCCTTCCTCCCCTTCGTCGCCCTCGTCACCCTCGCCGCCCTCCGCCTCCCCGTCCCCTCCCTCCGTGCCGTCCTCGCGGATGCCCGCGCTGCACGGTCTCCGGTTCGCCTTCGGGACGCTGACCGTCCTTCCGGTCCGGGTGAGCCGCTGGGACCGTGGCGCGGCGCGCGGCGGGATGCTCTGCGCGCCGGTCGCCGGGCTGGTCGTCGGCGTGGCCGCCGCCGCGGCGGGTCTGGTGCTGCTGTTCCTCGGCGCCGGTCCGCTCCTCGCCGCCGTCGCCACCGCCGCCGTACCCGCCGTGCTGACCCGCGGCCTGCACTTGGACGGTCTCGCCGACACCGCGGACGGACTCGGCAGCGGCAAGCCCGCCGAGGACGCGCTGCGGATCATGAAGCAGTCGGACATCGGCCCCTTCGGGGTGATCACCCTCGTCCTCGTGCTGCTCGCACAGATGGCCGCCCTGGCGCGGGCCTACGGCGACTCGTGGGCCCACGGCGCGCTGGCCGCCGTCGTCGCGGCGACCACCGCCCGGCTGGCGCTGACCCTGGCCGCGCGCCGCGGAGTGCCGGCCGCCCGTCCGGAGGGGCTGGGGGCGGCCGTCGCGGGAGTGGTCCCGGTGGCAGGCGCGCTGGGGGCCGCCCTCGTCGTCACGGGTGCGGCCGGCGCGGCGGGAGCCGGCCTCGGGACACGCACCGCCCTGCTCGCCGCGGGCGCGGTGATCGCCGCCCTGCTCGTCGCCGAGCTCCTCCTGCGCCACTGCACGCGCCGCTTCGGCGGCGTGACCGGAGACGTCTTCGGCGCCCTCGCGGAGACGGCGGCCACCACCGCCCTGGTCCTTCTGTCACTGGGCTGAAACGATCTCCGCCGATCCCTTCGGACGGCCCCGTCCCCCCGCTAGCCTGAGCCGCCGAAAAGACAGACAGTGCTGTGATCGGGGGGATGTCCGTGCCGAAGCTGCGCCGTGCCGTGGCCTGGTTCATCGACTTCGCGCTGGTGGTCGCGGCGGCCTCCGCGCTCGCCGTGCTCACCTTCCACCGGATGTCCGCGCTCGTCACCGACGTGCCCGAACTCGCCACCCGCGGCGGCCTGGACCTGCTGACCTCGCGCGGAGATGTCATCGGCGTCTCGGAGCACCTCGGACTGTCGCTGTGGGACAAGGTCGTGCTCTACGTGGAGGAGGCGTTCGGGCTGCTGGTGCTGGCCGCCTTCCTCTACCAGTGGGGGTGCCTGGCCCTTGCCGGACGCACCATCGGCAAGGGGCTGCTGGGGCTGAAGGTCACCCCGCGCAGGGCCCGCCACGCCGCCGTGCGCGCCGCCGTCACCACCACGGCCGACGTCGCCGTCTACGCCGTGGCCTGTGTGCTGCTGATCGAGGGGCACTTCCTGCTGTCGGTGCTGGTGTGGGTGGTGGCCGTGCTGGTCTTCCTGTTCAACGCCCTGCCCGTCCTCTTCCCCGGCCGGCGGTCGCTGGCCGACCGGGTGGCGGGTACGGCGGTCACCGGACTCGGGCTCGGGACCGGCACGCCCACCGGACCGGCGACGGGGTTCAGCACGCCCGGCGCCACGCCCCCAGTTCGTACTTCTTGAGCAGTGAGCTGAGCCCCAGGCGGCGGGACTGCGCGCAGAAGCGGGCGGTCGGCAGCTCGTACTCGACGTGGAACACGGCCTTGCCGGCGGCGACGAAGGGCTCGAGCTTCGCGCACTCGCCGTACTGGGCGCACTGCTCGTCGACCGCGAAGTCGAAGTCCCCGACGAGCTGCGGGATCTGGTCGAGGTCGTTCTTCAGGCCGACCGCCATGCCCCGGTCGTGGGCCAGCTCGGCGACGAGACGGTTGTAGCGGAGCTGGTCGGCGGCCGTGAGCGGGAATCCGGTGCGGTTGCGGTAGCCGTCCATGTTGTCCGGCTCCACCGCGTCGAACCCCTTCTCGCGGCACATGTCGAGGCGGGCCGCCATCAGGGGCCTCAGCACGTCGGTACGGCGGATGTCGAGCCAGCGCTCGCCCTTCCAGCCGTTGCCCCGGCCGAGCACCGACCTCGGGAACCTGTCCGCGTCCGGCCGGAAGTCCTCCCAGGCGCCGGTGGAGACGTAGCAGACGACCCTGCGGCCCTTGCGGTGCAGCTGCGCGACGGTCGCCCCGGAGTGGTCGAAGCCGTCGATGTCGTAGACCTCCGCCCGTACCGAGGTGTCGAGCCGGCCGCTGAGCTGCCACTGCCAGCTGGTTCCGGGGCGCGGCTGCCAGCGCTTCGCGGCGGAGGGCGTGGCGTCCTTCCCGGAACCGCCGTTCCCGCCGGGTCCGCCGTCTTCGCCGCGGTGGCCGGCGCAGCCGGCGAGCAGCAGGAGCAGGGCGACGAGGAGGACCGGGCGTCTCGTCGTACGGGCTATGGCGGGGCGATGCGCGGGAACGTACACCCGACGATCATCGCCGATTCTCCCCGCACGGGCGGGAGTTGCCCCGAGCCGCGCCCCGGGGCGTACGGTGCGAGGATCGGAGGGTGACGGCGACGCCGCCGCCGGGTGAACCCCGCGGGACACGGTCGGCGAAGCAACGCGCGTAGGCTCGTGCCGGGTGTTTGCCTGCCCGGGTGAAGACCGCCCCGCAGGAGGGATCTAGGGTCGGTCGTCGGGGCGGTCGACCCCACCCGCATTCGGCCACATCACCTTTTACAGGGAAGCGAGATTTCACCACCGTGACTGCTCTCACTCTCAGCACCGCCGGGGCGCCCGGCCTGCGGGCCGACGCGATCGTCGTCGGCGTCGCCAAGGGCACCAAGGGCCCGGTCGTCGCACCGGGCGCCGAGGCCGTCGACAAGGCGTACGACGGCAAGCTCGCCGACGTCCTGGAGACCCTCGGCGCCTCCGGTGCCGAGGGCGAGGTGACCAAGCTGCCCGCGCCGGCCGGTTTCAAGGCCCCGCTCGTGCTGGCGGTGGGCCTCGGCGCGGAGCCCGAGAAGGACGCCGGCTACGACGGCGAGGCGCTGCGCCGGGCCGCCGGTGTGGCCGCCCGTGCGCTGGCCGGGTCGAAGAAGGCCGCGTTCCTGCTGCCGCTGACGGACGCCGCCGACGCCGGCGCGGTCGGCGAGGGCGCGCTGCTCGGCGCTTACTCGTTCGACACGTACAAGGAGAACGGCAAGGACGCCAAGTCCGCGGGCGGCAAGGCGCCGCTCGCCGACGTCGTGCTGCTCGGCGGCAAGCCCCGCGACCGGGCCTACAAGGCGGCGATCGAGCGCGCCACGGCCGTGGCCGAGGAGCTCAACCGCGCCCGCGACCTGGTCAACACCCCGCCGAACGACCTGAACCCGGCCGCGTTCGCCGCCATCGCGCAGGACGCGGCCAAGGCGCACGGCCTGAAGGTGCAGGTGCTCGACGAGAAGGCGCTCGCCAAGGGCGGCTACGGCGGCATCCTGGGCGTCGGCTCCGGCTCGGCGTCGGCGCCGCGGCTGGTGAAGCTGTCGTACACCACCTCGAAGGCGAAGAAGCACCTGGCGCTGGTCGGCAAGGGCATCACCTACGACTCGGGCGGCATCTCGCTCAAGCCGGCCGGCCACAACGAGACGATGAAGTGCGACATGAGCGGCGCCGCCGCGGTGTTCGCCGCCGTCGTCGCGGCCGCCCGCCTCGGCCTGGAGGTCAACGTCACCGGCTGGCTGGCGCTGGCCGAGAACATGCCCTCCGGTTCCGCCACCCGCCCCGGTGACGTGCTGCGCATGTTCAGCGGCAAGACGGTGGAGGTGCTCAACACCGACGCCGAGGGCCGGCTGGTGCTCGCGGACGCGCTGTGGGCCGCCTCGCAGGAGAAGCCCGACGCGATCGTGGACGTCGCGACCCTGACCGGCGCGATGGTCCTGGCGCTGGGCAACCGCACCTTCGGCGTCATGGCGAACGACGAGGCGTTCCGCACCGCGGTCCACGAGGCGGCCGAGGAGGTCGGCGAGGAGGCCTGGCCGATGCCGCTGCCCGAGCACCTGCGCAAGGGCATGGACTCGCCGGTCGCCGACATCGCCAACATGGGCGAGCGCATGGGCGGCGGGCTGGTCGCCGGTCTGTTCCTGCGCGAGTTCATCGGCGACGGCATCACCTGGGCGCACCTGGACATCGCCGGCCCGGCCTTCAACGAGCAGGGTCCCTTCGGCTACACGCCCAAGGGCGGCACGGGCTCGGCGGTGCGCACGCTGGTCCGGCTCGCCGAACTCACGGCTTCGGGCGACCTCGGCTGACCTCCGTTCCTCTGCCACGACAGCCCCGGGTGCCTCTCGCACTCGGGGCCGTTTCGTCCGGTTGCGGCAACCGGGTGGTACGTCTCACACCCCGGCCCCGCGTCCCTTCCGCTCCCGACAAGTGCGAAGATGGGCGTCGGCAGGACAGGGCCCCCACCTAAGGGCCGAAGAACGAGCGGCCGGACACCAGCCGCCGACCGGTCACCGACGACCGGCGCACGGCGCACATGCATGGAGGACGTGACGTGGCGAACGACGCCAGCACCGTTTTCGACCTAGTGATCCTCGGCGGTGGTAGCGGTGGTTACGCCGCGGCCCTGCGCGGGGCACAGCTGGGCCTGGACGTCGCCCTGATCGAGAAGGACAAGGTCGGCGGTACCTGCCTGCACCGGGGTTGCATCCCCACCAAGGCCCTGCTGCACGCGGGCGAGATCGCCGACCAGGCCCGCGAGAGCGAGCAGTTCGGTGTCAAGACCACCTTCGAGGGCATCGACGTCCCGGCGGTCCACAAGTACAAGGACGAGGTGATCTCCGGCCTGTACAAGGGCCTGCAGGGTCTCGTCGCCTCCCGCAAGGTCACCTACATCGAGGGTGAGGGCCGGCTGTCCTCCCCGACCTCCGTGGACGTCAACGGTGAGCGGATCCAGGGCCGCCACGTCCTCCTGGCGACCGGTTCCGTGCCGAAGTCCCTGCCGGGCCTCCAGATCGACGGCGACCGCATCATCTCCTCCGACCACGCCCTGGTCCTGGACCGCGTGCCGAAGTCCGCGATCATCCTGGGCGGCGGCGTCATCGGTGTCGAGTTCGCCTCCGCCTGGAAGTCCTTCGGCGCCGACGTCACGGTCATCGAGGGCCTGAAGCACCTGGTCCCGGTCGAGGACGAGAACTCCTCGAAGCTGCTGGAGCGGGCCTTCCGCAAGCGCGGCATCAAGTTCAACCTGGGCACCTTCTTCGAGAAGGCCGAGTACACCCAGGACGGTGTCAGGGTCACCCTCGCGGACGGCAAGGTGTTCGAGGCCGAGGTGCTGCTCGTCGCCGTCGGCCGCGGCCCGGTCTCCCAGGGACTGGGCTACGAGGAGGCCGGGGTCGCCATGGACCGCGGCTACGTCCTCGTCGACGAGTACATGCGGACCAACGTCCCGACCATCTCCGCCGTCGGTGACCTGGTCCCCACGCTCCAGCTCGCGCACGTCGGCTTCGCCGAGGGCATCCTGGTGGCGGAGCGCCTGGCCGGTCTGCGGACCGTCCCGATCGACTACGACGGTGTGCCGCGGGTGACGTACTGCCACCCGGAGGTCGCCTCCGTCGGTCTCACCGAGGCCAAGGCGAAGGAGATCTACGGCGCGGACAAGGTCGTCGCTCTCAAGTACAACCTGGCGGGCAACGGCAAGAGCAAGATCCTGAAGACCGCGGGTGAGATCAAGCTCGTCCAGGTCAAGGACGGTGCGGTGGTCGGCGTCCACATGGTCGGCGACCGCATGGGCGAGCAGGTCGGCGAGGCCCAGCTGATCTACAACTGGGAGGCCCTGCCGGCCGAGGTGGCCCAGCTCATCCACGCCCACCCGACGCAGAACGAGGCGCTCGGCGAGGCCCACCTGGCCCTGGCCGGCAAGCCGCTGCACTCCCACGACTGACGCCTTCAGTCTTCGGGCGCGACGACACAGACTTCCGCACTTCGTAAGGAGCAACCGAAACCATGGCGGTTTCCGTAACCCTTCCGGCGCTCGGTGAGAGCGTCACCGAGGGCACTGTCACCCGCTGGCTGAAGGCCGAGGGCGAGCGCGTCGAGGCCGACGAGCCGCTGCTCGAGGTCTCGACCGACAAGGTCGACACCGAGATCCCCTCCCCCGCCGCCGGTGTGCTGTCCTCCATCAAGGTCGCCGAGGACGAGACGGTCGAGGTCGGCGCCGAGCTGGCCGTCATCGACGACGGCACCGGCGGCCCCGCCGCGGCTCCGGCCCCGGCCGCCGCCGAGGCTCCGGCTCCGGCCGCCGAGCCCGCCCCGGCCCCGGTCGCCGAGGCCCCGGCCGCCCCGGCCCCCGCCGCCGCTCCGGCCGCCCCGGCCGGTGGCGCCGAGGGCACGGACGTGGTCCTGCCCGCGCTCGGTGAGTCCGTCACCGAGGGCACCGTCACCCGCTGGCTGAAGGCCGTCGGTGACTCCGTCGAGGCCGACGAGCCGCTGCTCGAGGTCTCCACGGACAAGGTCGACACCGAGATCCCGGCGCCCGCCTCCGGCGTGCTCCTGGAGATCGTGGTCGGCGAGGACGAGACCGCCGAGGTCGGCGCCAAGCTCGCCGTCATCGGCGCCCCCGGTGCCGCCCCCGCCGCGGCTCCGGCTCCGGCCGCCCCGGCTCCGGCCCCCGCCGCCCCGGCCCCGGCCGCCCCCGCGGCTCCGGCCGCTCCGGCCCCGGCTCCCGCCGCCCCGGCCGCGCCCGCCCCGGCCCCGGCCCCGGCCCAGCCCGCGGCTCCGGCTCCCGCCCCGGCGCCCGCCCCCGCCCCGGTCACCCCGGCGCCGGCCGCTCCGGCCGCCGCCCAGCCGACCGACGAGGGCGCGTACGTGACCCCGCTGGTGCGCAAGCTCGCCGCCGAGAACGGCGTCGACCTGTCCACCGTCAAGGGCACCGGCGTCGGCGGCCGCATCCGCAAGCAGGACGTCCTTGCCGCCGCCGAGGCCGCCAAGGCCGCCGCCGCAGCTCCGGCTCCCGCCGCTGCCGCTCCGGCCGCCGCCCGGAAGGCCCCGGCGCTGGAGGTCTCCCCGCTGCGCGGCCAGACCGTCAAGATGCCCCGCATCCGCAAGGTCATCGGCGACAACATGGTCAAGGCGCTGCACGAGCAGGCCCAGCTGTCGTCGGTCGTCGAGGTCGACGTCACCCGTCTGATGAAGCTGCGCGCCCGGGCCAAGGACGCGTTCGCGGCCCGTGAGGGCGTCAAGCTCTCCCCGATGCCGTTCTTCGTCAAGGCCGCCGCCCAGGCGCTGAAGGCCCACCCGGTCGTCAACGCCAAGATCAACGAGGCCGAGGGCACGATCACCTACTTCGACACCGAGAACATCGGTATCGCGGTGGACTCCGAGAAGGGCCTGATGACCCCGGTCATCAAGCGCGCCGGCGACCTCAACATCGCGGGCATCGCCAAGGCCACGGCGGAGCTGGCGGGCAAGGTCCGCGCCAACAAGATCACTCCGGACGAGCTGTCCGGCGCGACCTTCACCATCTCCAACACCGGTTCGCGTGGCGCGCTGTTCGACACGATCATCGTGCCGCCGGGCCAGGTCGCGATCCTCGGCATCGGTGCCACGGTCAAGCGCCCGGCGGTCATCGAGACCGAGGAGGGCACGGTCATCGGCGTCCGCGACATGACCTACCTGACCCTCTCCTACGACCACCGCCTGGTCGACGGCGCCGACGCGGCCCGTTACCTGACGGCGGTCAAGGCCATCCTGGAGGCAGGCGAGTTCGAGGTCGAGCTGGGCCTGTAGTCGCCGGTCAGTGCAGTACGTCGGTGCCCCCGCCCGGAATCTCCGGGCGGGGGCACCGGCGTAAGGGGCGCGGAGCGGTATCCATCTGCGGCTCCGCCGCGTGGGCGCGCCCAGCCACGAACGACCCGCACTCGCCGGACAAGGGGCGGAACCGAGCTCAAAGGCGCAACCGGCCCGCCCCACCGGAGGTGTGCGCCTCGTCTCACCTGCACGAAAGCGCCCCCACGCGCCCTTCCCGCGGAGCGAACCCGCCGTATTGTCTAAACGTCAAACGCCCCGACTGAGGAGCCCTCATGACCGCGCCCGTCGTCCACTCGCTGCGCGAACAGATCCGCGAGCACATCGTGGAGGGGATCGTCAGCGGGCGCTGGAAGCCGGGCGAGCGGATCGTGGAGCGGCGGATCGCCACCGAGCTGGAGGTCAGCCAGACCCCCGTGCGCGAGGCCCTGCGCGAGCTGGAGTCGCTGCGTCTGATCGAGTCCGCGCCGAACAAGGGCGTACGCGTGCGCAACCTCACCGCGGCCGACCTGGAGGAGAGCTACCCGGTCCGGGCCGGTCTGGAGGCCATCGCGGCGGAGCTGGCGGCGGACCGCCTCGCGCAGGACTGCTCGGCCCTGGAGCCGCACGTGCTGGCCCTGTACGAGGCCGACCGCAACGCCGACGGCACCGCCCAGGTCCGCCACACGGTCGGCTTCCACCGCGAACTGGTGCGCGCCGCGCACAACTCCGTGCTGCTGCACACCTGGGAGGGCCTGGGCATCGAGGTCTTCACCGCGCTGTCGATCCGCTGGCTGGGCACCGTCCAGCAGTCGTACGCGGAGGAGCACGAGGAGCTGGTGCAGGCCTTCCGCAGGCGCGACGCGCGGATCGCCGAGCTGGTGAAGGCCCATGTCCTGGGGTGCGCGCCGCGGGCGTGACCCAGGTCTCCCAGTCGAGCACCAACCCGCTCACCTGCGGAAACCATTCGAAAACGCGGCACCGCGTGCCTGTCCGAAAGACACCCCGTGCCGACTTTCTCGTGATCGAGAGGTTTTGGCCCTCAACCCTTTGATCGATCATCGATCAGGGAGTTACAGTCACCAACGGGCTTCCACCAGAGCCTCAGCCCTGTCCTGCCAAAGACCAAGGGCACCCCCGAACCCTTACCAGATGAGGGAACCCCCTTCGACTGAGGAAGGCGGCGACATGACCGACCCCAACGCCATCCAGCCGAGCGAGCTCGACCAGCTCCCGGACCGCGACCCCGAGGAGACCGCCGAATGGCAGGCCTCGCTGGACGCCGTCGCCAAGGCGGCCGGGCCGCACCGTGCCGCGTACCTGATGCGCCGCACACTGGAGCGTGCCGAGGGCACCGGCGTCGCCCTGCCGAAGCTCCTGGAGACCGACTACGTCAACTCCATCCCGACCGCCGCCGAGCCGGCCGTCCCCGGTGACGAGGCCATGGAGGCCCGGATCACCGCGTGGAACCGGTGGAACGCGGCGGCGATGGTCACCCGCGGCAGCAAGCACGGCGTCGGCGGCCACATCGCCACCTTCGCCTCGGCGGCCTGGCTGTACGAGACGGGCTTCAACCACTTCTTCCGCGGCAAGGAGGGCGACGGCTCCGGCGACCAGCTGTACATCCAGGGCCACGCCTCCCCCGGCATCTACGCCCGCGCCTTCCTGGACGGCCGGCTCACCGAGCAGCACCTGGACAACTTCCGTCAGGAGGCCGGCGGCAACGGCCTGCCGTCCTATCCGCACCCGCGCCGCCTGCCCTGGCTGTGGGAGTTCCCGACGGTGTCCATGGGCCTCGGCCCGATCTCGGCGATCTACCAGGCGCGGTTCAACCGCTACCTGACCAGCCGCGGCATCAAGGACGTCTCCGACTCCCACGTGTGGGCGTTCCTCGGCGACGGCGAGATGGACGAGCCGGAGTCCACCACCGCGCTCACCCTCGCCTCCCGCGAGGGCCTGGACAACCTGACCTTCGTCATCAACTGCAACCTGCAGCGCCTGGACGGCCCGGTCCGCGCCAACTTCAAGATCGTGCAGGAGCTGGAGGCCCTCTTCCGCGGCTCCGGCTGGAACGTGGTCAAGACGCTGTGGGGCACCGCCTGGGACGAGCTGTTCCAGCTCGACACCACAGGCGCGCTGGTACGCCGGCTGCGCGAGGTACCGGACGCGCAGGTGCAGACGTACCAGACCCGCGACGCCGCGTACATCCGCGAGGACTTCTTCGGCAAGGACCCCGCGCTCGCCGAGATGGCGAAGCTGCTGAGCGACGACAAGATCCTCGAGTGCTTCCACCTCTCGCGCGGCGGCCACGAGTCCCGCAAGGTCTACGCCGCCTACAAGGCCGCCCTGGAGCACAAGGGCGCCCCGACGGTGATCCTGGCCCAGACGGTCAAGGGCCACACCCTCGGTGAGGGCTTCGCCTCGAAGAACGCCAACCACCAGATGAAGAAGCTGACGGTGGACGAGTTCAAGGCGATGCGCGACCGCCTGGAGCTGCCGATCAAGGACAGCGACTTCGTCGACGGCCAGGTCCCCTACGGCCACCCCGGCGCCGACTCCCCCGAGGTCCGCTACCTCCAGGAGCGCCGCGCCGCCCTCGGCGGCCCGGCCCCGGCCCGCCGCGTCCACCCGCTCCCGGCGCTGCCCGCCCCCGCCGACAAGACCTTCGCCGCCTTCGACAAGGGCTCCGGCTCGCAGAGCGTGGCCACCACCATGGCGTTCGTCCGCCTGGTCAAGGACCTGGTCCGCGACAAGGAGACCGGCAAGCGCTGGGTGCCGATCGTCCCGGACGAGGCGCGCACCTTCGGCATGGAGTCGCTGTTCCCGTCGCTGGGCATCTACTCGCCCAAGGGCCAGACGTACGAGCCGGTCGACCGCGACCAGCTGATGTACTACAAGGAGGCCAAGAACGGCCAGATCCTCAACGAGGGGATCACCGAGGCCGGTTCGATGGCCGACTTCATCGCCGCGTCGACCGCTTACGCGACGCACGGCGAGGCGATGATCCCCTTCTACATCTTCTACTCGATGTTCGGCTGGCAGCGCACCGCCGACCAGATGTGGCAGCTCGGCGACCAGCTCGGCCGCGGCTTCCTCGTCGGCGCCACGGCCGGCCGCACCACGCTGACGGGTGAGGGCCTCCAGCACGCCGACGGCCACTCGCCGGTCATCGCCGCGACCAACCCGGCGGCGCTGACGTACGACCCGGCGTTCGCGTACGAGATCGCGGTCATCGTCAAGGAGGGCCTGCGCCGTATGTACGGCGAGGCGGCCGAGGGCGAGGACCAGAACGTCTTCTACTACCTCACCGTCTACAACGAGCCGCTGCCGCAGCCGGCCAAGCCGTCCGGCCTCGGCATCGACGAGGGCATCGTCAAGGGCCTGTACCGCTTCAACACGGCGGAGTCGGCGGGCCTGACGGCCCCGGCGAACGCCCCGCGCATCCAGCTGCTGGGCTCCGGCACGGCGATCCACTGGGCGCTGAAGGCGCAGCGGCTGCTGGCCGAGGAGTGGGGCGTGGCCGCCGACGTGTGGTCCGCGACCTCCTGGGGCGAGCTGCGCCGCGACGCGATGGAGGCCGACGTGGCCCTCCTGCGCGGCGAGGACCGGGTGCCGTACGTGCGCCGGGCGCTCCAGGGCGCCGAGGGCCCGGTACTGGCGGTCTCCGACTACATGCGCCAGGTCCCGGACCAGATCGCGCAGTGGGTCGAGCAGGACTGGTCCTCGCTGGGCGCCGACGGCTTCGGTCTGTCGGACACCCGTGACGCGGCCCGCCGCCACTTCGGCGTGGACGCCGAGTCGATCGCCGTCGCCGCCCTGGCCCAGCTCGCCAGGCGCGGCGAGGTGAAGGCCTCGGCGGTCAAGGAGGCCCGGGAGAAGTACGGCCTGTAGGGGCTGACGGCCGACAGGTGACGAAGGGGTACGGCACTCGCCGTACCCCTTCGCTGTCGGTGGCCCCGGCATCATGGGCGCATGCGTGCCGCCCGTCTGATCAAAATGGTGCTGTTGCTGCAGTCCCGCCCCTCCATGACCGCCGCCGAGCTGGCCCGGGAGCTGGAGGTGTCGGAGCGCACGGTCACACGGGACGCGCAGGCGCTGTCCGAGGCGGGCGTGCCGGTGTACGCCGACCGGGGGCGGGCCGGCGGGTACCGGCTGATCGGGGGGTACCGTACGCGGCTGACCGGGCTCGCGCGCAGCGAGGCGGAGGCGCTGTTCCTGAGCGGGGTGCCGGGGGCGCTGCGCGAGATGGGCCTCGAGGACGCGGCCTCGGCGGCCCGCCTGAAGGTGTCGGCCGCGCTCCTTCCGTCGCTGCGGGACGCCTCCCGCAGCGCCGCCCAGCGCTTCTACCTGGACGCGCCGAACTGGTTCACCGAGCCGAGGACGCCCGAGCTGCTGCCCGCCGTCGCCGACGCGGTGTGGGACGACCGCCGGATCACCGCGCGCTACCGGAGCGGTGAGGCCGAGGTGGAGCGCGAACTCGAGCCGTACGGGCTCGTGCTGAAGGCGGGGGTCTGGTACCTGTGCGCGCGGGTGGCGGCGCGGGGGTCGTACCGCGTGTACCGCGTCGGCCGGTTCACGGCCGTCGAGGTGGGCGAGGAGCGGTTCGAGCGCGACGAGGAGTTCGACCTGCCCGCCTTCTGGGCGGAGCGCGCCGAGCAGTTCGCCCGGTCGATCCTGCGCGCCGAGGTGGTCGTGCGGCTGTCCGAGGCGGGTGCGCGACGGCTCCCGTACGTCGTGGACCCGGCGTCGGCCCGGGAGTCGCTGGCCGCCGCCGCTCCCGCGGACGAGGACGGGCGGGTGACGGTGACCCTCCCGGTGGAGTCCGAGGAGGTCGCCCACGGCCAGCTCACGTCGCTCGGCCCGGAGGTGGAGGTGCTGGCCCCCGGGTCGCTGCGCGAGCGCTTCGCACGGGACGCGCTGCGTCTGGCCGCGCTGTACCGCTGACGACAGGCCGCCTGATAACAATCCGCCGCACTCCGCGTGCGGGCCCCGGCCCGAGGGCCGATGCTTGACCCGTGATGGACGAGACGGAGTTCTGGGAGCTGATCGACGCCACGCGCGGGGCCGCCGAGGGGGACCCCGAGGAACAGGCCGATCTGCTCGTGGAGCGGCTGCTCGAGTTCGACCCGGAGCTGGTGCTGGACTTCGCCCGTCACTTCGAGTCGCGGTACAACCGCGCCTACCGCTGGAACCTGTGGGGCGCCGCCTGGGTGCTGCTGGACGGGGCGAGCGACGACGCGTTCGACTTCTTCCGGTGCTGGCTGATCGGTCAGGGCCGGGAGGTCTTCGAGGGGGCCGTGCACGACCCGGACTCGCTCGCGGATCTCCTGGACGACTTCGACGAGGAGATCGACGGCGACGGCGAGGAGCTCGGCTACGCGGCCGACGAGGCCTACGAACAGCTCACCGGCACCGTCGCCCCCGACCTCGGCATCGCACCCGCCCCGCCGGAACCGGAGGGCACCCCCATCGCCTTCGAGGACGACCGGGCACTCGCCGAGCGCTATCCCAAGCTGTGGGACAGATTCCGCGAGTGACTCCGGGAGTCATTCCGGGGCGATTCCGGGATCGGCCCCTAGGCCCGGCCCCGCCGCTCAGCGCCTCCTGCCCTGGAGCCGGGCCGCTGCCTCCCTGATGGCGGGGAGGCGGACCGTGAGGGCGGCGCCCGGGCAGTCCGTGCGGAAGCCGTCGTTGTGGCCGGCCAGGGCGGGGAGCAGGGCGGTGGTGCCGACCGGGTACCGGCTGAGCGTGTTGCTGGAGACCAGGGTGACGGAGGAGCGCGGGTCGACCCCGGCCAGGCCCAGTTTCCAGGCGGCCACCGCGGCGATCGCGTCCGTCATCGCTCGCGGCACGGGGGTCCCGGCCGAGAACGTGCCGATGGCCGCGATGCCCGCCGTGCGGTGGTTGAAGCCCTGGGTGTGGGCGCCGGTGACGGGGCGGTCGACGCCGCCGGCGCGGCCCTCGTAGATCGTGCCGCAGCGGTCGACGAGGAAGTTGTAGCCGATGTCGTCCCAGTTGCGGGCGCCGGTCTGGCCCGCGTACAGATGGCGGATGATGCGCGGGACGTCGGCGCAGTCGTAGTCGTTGGGCGAGTCGGTGTGGTGGACGAAGACGGCGACCACTTTGTCGTCGTAGCGCGGCGGCGGCTGCCGGTGGCGCATCGTGGCGTCCACCCACGCCGTCCGCGGCACGATGCGCGGCCGGGGCGCGGTGTACCGGGAGCCGGCGCGCTGCGGCGCCACGGCCTGCGCGGGCTCCGAGCCCGGTGCCTGTGCGCGCAGCCCGTCCGGCGCTTCCAGGGCCAGTGTGTGCTCGACGCTCTGGGCGCCCAGCAGCACCGCGCCGACGGCGGCGGCGCCCGTCAGACAGCACAGCAGTGTCACGGCGGTGCTCCGCAGCCGCTCCGGGCACCGGTGCGCCACCCCGAGCCGGCGCCGCCCTCGCGGGCCCGGCCGTCCCAGGGTGCGCCCTGCCTTCCCCACTCCACGCATGAGCTCACTGTCACCCCCATCCGGTCCGTCCGCGATGTGTGGTGTGCCACCTGGTGGAACCATCGTCCTGGTCGGTGTCGTTTCTGGTGGTACACGTACACGTGGCCGGATCCCGGATCCGCGTGCCCGTGGCCGGTCGGCCGGTCGGAGTCGGCCGGTTGATCACCAGGGCCCGTCCCACGCGTATGTGGGGCGGAGAGGGCAGAGAGAAAGGCGGCCTGCGTGGACCTGCTCGACCTCGTGTTGTTGCTGCTGATCCTGCTCTACGCGGCGTCCGGCTACCGGCGCGGACTGGTGGCCGGCTGTGTCTCGCTGGCCGGGTTCGTGGGCGGTGCGGTCGTCGGCGTGTGGGTGCTGCCGTGGGTGATGGACTTCGTCACGCGCGGGACGACGACGGCGACGGTCACCGCCGTGCTCACGGTGCTGGTCCCCGCGGTGGTGGGGCACGAGCTGGCGGGGCGCCTGGCGCTGCGGCTGCGGGGCGAGCTGGACCACGGGCCGCTGCGCGTGGCCGACGGGGTCGGCGGGGCCGCCGCCAACGCGGTGGCGGTGCTGATCGTGGCCTGGGTGGCGGCGAGCGTGCTGGGTGCCTCATCGTCCCCGGTGGTGACGACGGCGATACGTGACTCGAGGCTGCTGGGCGCCGTGCAGAAGGCGATGCCGGACACCACGCCGGCCTGGTTCTCGAGCGCCACCTCCGCGCTGACCGAGGCGGGTTTCCCGCAGGTGTTCAACCCGTTCGAGAACGAGCCGGCGGCGGGCGTGGCCAAGCCCTCCGGCGACAGTGTGACGGCCGCCACGACGAACGCCGCCCGGCTCAGCACGGTCAAGATCCTTGGCACCTCGGGCAACCAGGGCCGCGAGGGCAGCGGCTTCGTGTACGCGCCGCAGCATGTGATGACCAACGCGCACGTGGTGGCGGGCATCGACGATCCGGCCGTGCAGATCGGCGGCGTAGGCCACGCCTACCAGGCGCGGGTGGTGCTGTTCGACCCCGACCGGGACGTGGCCGTGCTCTACGTCCCCGGCCTGCGCGCCCCCGTGCTGCGCTTCGACGGCACCGCCGCGCGCGGCGACGCGGCCGTGGTCGCGGGCTATCCGCAGGACGGCGGCCTGGACCTGCAGGCGGCGACGGTGGCGAACCGGATCCGGGCGACGGGCCAGAACATCTACAACACCGCCACGGTCACCCGGGACATCTACGCGGTCCGCTCCACCGTCCGCCCCGGCAACTCCGGCGGCCCGCTGCTGACCGGCGACGGCCGTGTCTACGGCATGGTCTTCGCCCGCTCCACCTCGAACAGCGAGACGGGCTACGCGCTGACGGCGGCCGAGATCGCCTCGGACGCACAGCAGGCGGCGGCCGCGACGAGGGCGGTGGACACGGGCGCGCTGGTGTCCTCCTGAGGCACACGGGCCGTATCAGGTCACAGGGGGCGTATCACGTCACACAGGCGTGTCAGGGGCTTCGGTCACAGGGGGCGGCCCATGAGCACGTCGTCGACGTAGGCGCCGTCCAGCAGGAACTCCTCCGGCTGGACACCTTCCACGACGAAGCCCTCGGACTCGTACAGCTTGCGAGCGGCGGTGTTGTGGCCCAGCACCCGCAGGCTGAGGCGGCGGGCGCCCTGACGGCGGGCCTCCGCGACGGCGGCGCGCAGCAGGGCCCGGCCGACTCCCGCGCCGCGCGCCTCGTCGGCGACGGCCAGGCCCCGTATCTGGCGGACGTGCGCGTTGGACGCCAGCGGTGTGGCCAGACCCAGCCGGATGTAGCCGACGACGGCGCCGTCCAGCTCGGCCACGAGGATCTCGTCCGGCCCGGACCGCTCGGTGAAGAAGGGCTCGTACGGCGGCTGCGGACGCGGCTGCACGGAGTGCAGCGTGGACCAGGTGGCCCGGTCGAGCCGGGCGAGCGGGTCCTCGTCGTCGGGTGTGGCGGGGCGTATGTGGACGACCGGCATGGCGATCACTCTACGACGGGGGCCGATGGGTGCCCCGGAATTTCCGTGCCGCGGCGGGCAGGATGGGCGCATGGAACGTTCGCGAATCGCGGTGGCCGGCGCGTCCGGTCTCATCGGCAGCGCACTGGTGCGCTCCCTGGTCTCGGACGGGCACGAGGTGGTGCGCCTGGTGCGCCGGGCGGCCCGGGGCGGTGACGAGGTCTGCTGGGACCCCGAGCGGCAGTACGTGGACGCGGCCGGGCTCGCCGGTTGCGACGCCGTGGTCAATCTGGCGGGCGCCGGGGTGGGCGACCACCGCTGGACCGAGGCGTACAAGAAGACGATGCGGGACGGCCGGGTGCTCGGCACGGCGGCGCTCGCGGAGGCCGTCGCCTCCCTCGACACGCCGCCGCGGGTCTTCGTCTGCGGCAGCGCGATCGGCTTCTACGGCGACACGGGCGACGGGGAGGTCGACGAGAGCGCCCCGCCCGGGGACGGCTTTCTGCCCGAGTTGTGCGTGGCCTGGGAGGAGGCAGCGGCGGCGGCGCAGGAGGCGGGCATCCGGACGGTGTTCGCACGCACCGGGCTGGTGGTGGCCCGCCGGGGCGGGGCCTGGGGACGGCTGTTCCCGCTGTTCAAGGCCGGGTTGGGCGGGCGTCTGGGCGACGGACGGCAGTACTGGTCGTTCGTCGCGCTGCACGACGAGGTGGCGGCGCTGCGGCATCTCGTCGACACCGAGAGCCTGTCGGGGCCGGTCAATCTCACCGCGCCGCAGCCGGTGACGAACCGTGAGATCACGGCGGTGATGGGGCGGGTGCTGCACCGGCCGACACCGTTCGCCGTGCCGGCGCCGGTGCTGCGGGTGGTGCTCGGGGAGATGGCGGGGGATGTGCTGGGCAGCGCACGGGTGGTGCCGAAGCGGCTGCTGGAGTCGGGGTTCTCGTTCGCGTTCCCGGGGATCGAGGACGCGGTACGGGCCGCCCTGTGATGCAGTGCGACCGTATGCGACCGCCGTGCGACCGTGCCCTGTCGATGCGCGACTGCACCTGACCGATTACGACCCTAACCTCGTGCCGAACTCGGGTATTCCTCAACCCGGTTGGGGGCATCACTGCTCCACCGGTCGCGCAACCTCGAGGAGGGGCACGTGCTTGAGCCCGCGTACCAGGTGGATGTCGTCGTGGTGGGAGCCGGGGTCGCCGGGCTCTCGGCGGCCCATCGACTGACCAGCGCAGGAGTAACGACCGCAGTCCTGGAAGCCGCCCCTTACGTGGGCGGCCGTATGTCGACGGAGAAGGTCGACGGGTTCCGGCTCGACCGGATCGGGCAGTTGCTGTTCACGTCCTATCCCCAACTGGGCCGGGGCCCGGGGCTGGACGCGCTCGTGCTGCGCTCCTTCGCACCGGGGGTCCTGCTGCACAGCGACGGCCGGCACCACCGCGCGGGCGCCCCGGCGGGTGGAGGGAGCGTACGGAGCGCACGGGGCGCACTTCACGCGGTACGCGCCCTTGCGAGCGCCCCCCGGTCCTCCGCTCCCCCCGGGGGCGTCCGGACGGGCCGTGCCCTGCGCCCCGTCCCGCCCGACACCGGGTTCCGCCCGGACACCCCGCCGCACACCGGCGCCGCCCCCGCGGCACGGCTCGACGCGCCCTTCCCCGGCACCGCGCCCCTGGTGCGCACCGGCAGGCCCCGGCCCGGACTGGGCGAGCGCGCCCAGCCCTTCGGCATCGGCGCGCCCCTGCGCCTGCGCACCGCGCTCGCCCGGATCGCCGCCACTCCGGTCGAACGCCTCCTGGCCCGCCCCGAACTGCCCGCCGACCAGGCGCTGGCGGCCCGCGGGCTGCCCGCCCGCACCGTCGACGGCTTTCTGCGGCCGCTGCTGTCCGCCCTGCTGTGCGACCCGGACCTGACCACCTCCAGCCGCTGCGCGGACCTCGCGCTGCACGCCTTCGCGAGCGGCAGGCTGTGCCTGCCGGAGGGCGGCGCGGAGGTCCTGCCGGAACTGCTCGCCGGGGCGCTGCCGCCGGGCACGGTGCACACCGGGGTCCGGGTGACCTCCGTCGCCACCAACTCGGTGACCACCGCCGAGCACGGCGAGATCCGCTGCCGCGCGGTCCTGGTCGCCACGGACGCGCGCACCGCCGCCGAGCTGCTGCCGGGTCTGCGCGTGCCGGACTTCCACCCGGTGACGGTGGTGCACCACACGACGGACGAGCCCCCGGCGACGGGCGGGCACCTGCTGCTCGACTCGGACCGCGGCGGGCCGGTCGCGCACACGGCCGTGATCAGTCACGTCGACCCGTCCCGCGCCCCCGCCGGCCGGGCCCTGGTCTCCTCGACCGTCCTGGGCGAGCCCCCGGCCGACGTCGACGCCGCCGTACGCCGCCATCTGTCCCGGCTGTACGGCACCTCGACCGCCCGCTGGGAGACGCTCGCCGTCCACCACACCCGCGAGGCGGTCCCCGCGATGCGTCCCCCGCACGACCTCCGCCGCCCGGTGCGCCTCCTGGCGGGCCTGTACGTCTGCGGCGACCACCGCGACACCAGCACCCTCCAGGGCGCCCTGCACTCGGCCCACCGGGCCTGCGCCGCCCTCCTGGCGGACCTGGGCACGGGCCGCTCCCTGCACCGCGCGGACCCGGAACCGACGTCGCCGAGAGCGGCGGCGGCCTGACACCGCCCCGGCCTGGACGCGCCCGCCCATGGGCCGGACGCGTCCAGGCCGCTGCATGTCCGCACCACCCCCGTCGCCCCGCGCCACCTCTCTCAGTTCAGGGCGGCGAGCTTGTCGCGATAGGTCCGTACGGCGGTCGCGTCCTTGTACGGCTCCAGGCGGCGCTCGAAGTCCCGGACGTACTCGTGGGCGCGTACCGAGCGCATCTCGGCGGCCTGGGCCGCCGCCTCGGCGGCGAGGCGGCAGGCCTGGTCCAGGTCGCCGAGGCCGAGGCGGGCGGTGGCGAGGACGACGCGGCAGAACAGGCGGCTGCGGGCGTACGCCGGGGCGCGCAACTGGAGCGCGCGCTCGGCGTGCTGCGCGGCGGCGCGGTACTGCTGGAGGTCCCGGTGGCAGTGCCCGAACTCGTCGGAGAGCTGGGCCTCGTCGAAGGAGCGCGCCCAGAACGGCACCTCGTCCCCGGGCCGGGCGCCCTCCAGGGCGCGCTCGGCGCGCACCAGGGAGGCCGTGCAGGCGCGCACCTCGCCCAGCACGGCGTGCCCGCGCGCCTCGGCGGCGTGCAGCAGCGCCTGGACGGCGGGCGGCGCCGAGGTGCCGATGCCCTGCTGGGCCACCCGCGCCAGCTGCACCGCCTCCCGCCCGTGCGCGAGGTAGACGGCCTGCCGGCTCATGGTGACCAGCACATGGGCGCCGTAGGGCCGGTCCCCGGCGGCCTGCGCGAGCCGGAGCGCCTGCACGAAGTACCGCTGCGCGAGCCCGTGCGCGGCGATGTCGTACGACGTCCAGCCCGCGAGCCGGGTGAGGTCGGCGGCCGCCGCGAACAGCCGGCGGCCCGTCTGCTCGCCGTAGGTGCCGCGCAGCATCGGCTCGCACTCGTGTTCCAGGTAGCGCACGAGGGCCTGGCGGGCGTGGCCGCCGCCGTACATGTCGTCGAGGGCGCGGAACAGCTCGCCGACCGAGCGCAGCGCGGCGACGTCCCCCGAGGTGACCCGCTGCCCGGCCTCCCGCTCGGTCTGGTCCCGGTCGGCCCGGCCGCGCTGGCGGGGCACGCCGGCGATCTGCGGCTGCCGGTCCGCGGGCGCGGAGGCGTCGGCCGGGCGGCCCTGGGCCGGGACCCGCGCGGCGGGCCCCTCGCCGCGGGCGACCCGGTCGTCGGCGCGCCCGATGAGCCAGTCCCGGCTGGGCACCACGAGACCGGCCGGGGTGAAGGCGATCTTGCGCAGCTCGGCGTGGCTGCCGGAGTCCTTGCGCCACAGCCCGCTGACGATGTCGACGGCCTCCTCGGGGGCGGAGGCGAACTCCAGCCCCGCGTAGACGGGCGCGCAGGCGTCCAGGCCGAGGTCCTGGGCGGTCAGGCGGCGGCCGAGGCGCCGGGTGAAGACCTCGGCGATGAGGGCGGGTGTGGTTCCCCTGGGCTGCTGCCCGCGCAGCCAGCGGGTGACCGACGTCTTGTCGTATCTGAGGTCCAGCCCGTGCTCGAGGCCGAGCTGGTCCACGCGACGGGCCAGACCTGCGTTGGAGAATCCCGCTTCTGCGATGAGCGCGGCGAGCTGGCGGTTGGGAGTGCGCTGCGCGGGTCGTTCCGTCATCTGCGGTGCGGTCTCCTGCCTTTCGGGCATGCACGCGGCCGCGTGGTGCCCGGATTGCCTGATGAGCAGCCCTTATGGCCTCATGAACGGCGCGAATGTAGCGGAGAGTGAGCAGCCGACTGCAATCTTCGCCCGGCATTCATCCGATCGTGTGAGGATTGCCCGCAGGGCTGACGCGCGACAGCCGGACGTACAGTGGCGTGGGCACGTTTCGTGCCTTACGACCTTCCAGGGAGGCGCTTGCCGTGAGTGAGTTGCGGTTCGTCCGCATGGGATTCGGTGCGGACATGGTCGATTACCAGGTCGCCTGGGACGAGCAGCGCCGGGTGCACGCCGCCCGTTTCGCCGACGAGATCCCCGACACCTGCCTCCTCCTCGAGCACCCGCCGGTCTACACCGCCGGCCGCCGCACCGCTCCCGAGGAGCGGCCCCTGGACGGCACCCCGGTCATCGACGTGGACCGCGGCGGCAAGATCACCTGGCACGGCCCGGGCCAGCTCGTCGGCTACCCGATCCAGAAGCTGCCCCGTCCCGTGGACGTGGTCGCGCATCTGCGCCGCCTGGAGGAGGCGATGATCCGGGTGTGCGCGGAGTTCGGCATCGAGACCTCGCGCGTCGAGGGCCGCGCCGGCGTGTGGGTGCTCGGCGACCCGGTCGAACAGCGCCCCAAGCTCGGCGGGCTCCAGCTCGACTTCGACCCGCGGACCACCGACTCCGAGTTCGACCCCCGGCTCAACGGCCCCGAGTACGCACCGTCGAACGCCGGCCAGCGCCGCGAGGACCGCAAGATCTGCGCCATGGGCATCCGCGTGGCGAAGGGCGTCACGATGCACGGCTTCGCGCTGAACGTGAACCCGGACACCTCGAACTTCGACAAGATCATCCCCTGCGGCATCCGCGACGCGGGCGTCACCTCTCTCTCGTACGAGCTCGGTCGCGAGGTCACCATCGAAGAGGTGCTGCCGATCGCCGAGAAGCATCTGCAGGACGTGCTCGGGAACGCGGACCTCAAGCCGCGCGAGATCGAGAAGGCCATCGCCTGACCTCGCGCAGGGGGAATGGACCCCGATGGCCAGAGGTTGGCCATCCGTGAGGGCCGTGAACATCATGGGCGTACCCTGAGGTACGCCGAGGAATCAAAGCTTTAGGGAGCCGGTCGTGTCCGCAGTCGCACCCGACGGACGCAAGATGCTGCGCCTGGAGGTCCGCAACAGCCAGACCCCCATCGAGCGCAAGCCCGAGTGGATCAAGACCCGGGCGAAAATGGGCCCCGAGTACACGAAGATGCAGAACCTCGTGAAGAGCGAGGGCCTGCACACGGTCTGCCAGGAAGCCGGCTGCCCGAACATCTACGAGTGCTGGGAGGACCGCGAGGCGACCTTCCTCATCGGCGGCGACCAGTGCACCCGGCGCTGCGACTTCTGCCAGATCGACACCGGCAAGCCCGAGGCGCTGGACCGCGACGAGCCGCGCCGCGTCGGCGAGTCCGTGGTCACCATGGACCTGAACTACGCCACGATCACCGGCGTCGCCCGCGACGACCTGGAGGACGGCGGCGCCTGGCTGTACGCCGAGACCGTGCGCCAGATCCACCAGCAGACCGCGGACCGCGAGGGCGGCCGCACCAAGGTCGAGCTGCTGGCCCCCGACTTCAACGCGGTCCCCGAGCAGCTCGCGGAGGTCTTCGACTCCCGCCCCGAGGTCTTCGCGCACAACGTCGAGACGGTCCCGCGGATCTTCAAGCGGATCCGCCCCGGCTTCCGCTACGAGCGCTCCCTGAAGGTCATCACCGAGGCCCGCGACTTCGGCCTGGTCACCAAGTCCAACCTCATCCTCGGCATGGGCGAGACCCGCGAGGAGGTCAGCGAGGCGCTCAAGCAGCTGCACGAGGCGGGCTGCGAGCTGGTCACCATCACCCAGTACCTGCGGCCGAGCGTGCGCCACCACCCGGTGGAGCGCTGGGTGAAGCCGCAGGAGTTCGTCGAGCTGAAGGAGGAAGCCGAGCAGATCGGCTTCTCGGGCGTGATGTCCGGACCGCTGGTACGGTCCTCCTACCGCGCCGGGCGCCTGTACCAGATGGCCGTGGAGAAGCGCGGCAGCTACATCGCCGTCCAGGCCGTCTGACAGCCCGTCACCCCCGAATCCCCTCAAGGGATACCGGCAGCCGTGTGAATTCACGCACAAGAAGCTACCGGCAAGTAGTGGCCGATACGACGCGGTCCCGACCGTCGCCCCAGATCAGGGCGTCCGTCAGGGCCGCGTCACCTTTTCGGCCTGCTCCATCAGGGTTTCATCGGTGTTTGACCGGTGGGTCACGCCCTGGTAACACCAAACAGTGACCCTGGACTCACACCACGTACACCGAAGCCGTTACGAGGGGGGACCTCCACCATGCAGGCCGCGCACGTCCGCGCCACAGCCATTCCGTCCTTCACCGACGCACTGCGTGCGGTCGAGTCGCTGCTGATGAGCAGCGGCCAGCGCACCGCCCGCCGCAACGCCTGGACCTCCGTCCTGGAGGACCGGCGCCGCGCCAAGGACCGGGTCGAGGCCCAGCGCGTCCTCGACCAGTTCACCGCCGTCCGCCTCTGACCGGCCGCCCGACCCCACCGGGCACGGCCGCTCCCCCGACCGGACCACCTCCCCCCGACCGGACCACCTCCCCCCGACCGGGCCCCACCGCACGCCCCCGACCGGCCGTCGCCGACGGGCCCCGCGCCCTCGCCGCCCTCCCCGCCGGTACGGACACTGCCGTCGTCGGGCGCTTGCCGGGCCACGTAGACTTCGTGACATGGCGAGGAAGGAAACCGCAGCCGAGGCTGCCAACCCAGGGCGACTCAAGCAGATCGCCCTGACGTTCAAGATGACCCGCAAGGCCGATCCGAAGATCGGTCTGATTCTGGCGGGCGTCTTCATCATCATCTTCGGTGTCCTCCTCGGGGTCGGCTTCGCGATCAGCCACCCGATCTACCTGGGCATCCTGGGCATCCTGCTCGCCTTCCTCGCGACGGCGATCGTCTTCGGACGCCGGGCGGAGCGGGCGGCCTTCGGGCAGATGGAGGGCCAGCCGGGCGCCGCGGCGGCGGTGCTGGACAACGTCGGCCGCGGCTGGACCACCACCCCGGCCGTCGCCATGAACCGCAGCCAGGACGTGGTGCACCGCGCGGTCGGCAAGGCCGGCATCGTGCTGGTCGCCGAGGGCAACCCGAACCGGGTGAAGTCCCTGCTCGCCGCCGAGAAGAAGAAGATGAACCGGATCGTCGCGGACGTCCCGGTGCACGACGTGATCGTCGGCAAGGGCGAGGGCATGGTCGAGCTGAAGAAGCTGCGCACCACCATGCTGAAGTTCCCGCGCGTGCTGACCGGCCCCCAGGTCACCGCCACCAACGACCGGCTGCGCGCCCTGGGCGACCTGATGAGCAACATGCCGCTGCCGAAGGGCCCGATGCCCAAGGGCATGCGGATGCCGCGGGGCCCGAAGGCCCGCTGATCTCCTGAGTTACGACGATGGGGGCGCCCGGTGATCCGGGCGCCCCCATCGTCGTAACTCCTCAGATGCGCACCTCCACGGTGCCCGCCAGCCGGTCGTGCAGACCCCGGCCGTCGCGGTCCCAGATCAGAGGCGGAAGGGCGAGGAACAGCAGGACGGTGCGCAGGACGGCGCGCCAGGGGTTCACCCGCCCGGTGTCCAGGGCGACCACACGGAGGCCGAAGAGCCGCTTGCCCGGGGTGAGGCCGACGGTGCCGAGCGTGAGGGCCATCAGGACGAACAGGATCAGCGGCGCCCAGACCTGCGCCGCCTTGTTGTAGCTGTCCGTGATGAGACCGTATGCGATCATGAGGCACACGCCCCAGTCCACGGCGAGCGCCCCGAAGCGCCGGCCCGGGCGGGCGATCGAGTTCGGCCCCTCCTCCGGGAGCCCGAGCTGCTCACCGCGGTAGCCGAAGTCGGCACCGGCATCTTCCATGGCCGCCCGCGGCCCGGAGAGCCACGATCCGATTGCTTGCCTGTTGTCCACCCGTCCACGGTACTGCGAGGCTGGAAGGACGGGGTCGGCCGGGGTGTCCACGGACGTGACCCCACCCGGGCCGGTTAACTTCTGCGAAACAAATGGGTCACGCCCGAGAAATCACCCGTCCCTAGGGTCGGCATCAGCGTGTGCCACCGCACTGGCCGCACGAACGATCTACCACCCCGGCGGGACGGTCGGGAGTAGGAGGAGCTGGATGTTCCAGAACGCCGACGAGGCCAAGAAGTTCATCGCGGACGAGGACGTCAAGTTCGTCGACGTCCGCTTCTGCGACCTGCCGGGCGTCATGCAGCACTTCACGGTGCCCGTTGAGGCGTTCGACCCCGACGAGGAGCTGGCCTTCGACGGATCCTCGATCCGTGGCTTCCAGGCCATTCACGAGTCCGACATGGCCCTGCGCGCCGACCTGTCCACCGCGCGCGTGGACCCGTTCCGCCGGGACAAGACCCTCAACATCAACTTCTTCATCCACGACCCGATCACTGGCGAGCAGTACTCCCGTGACCCGCGCAACGTGGCGAAGAAGGCCGAGGCCTACCTGGCCTCCACCGGGATCGCCGACACCGCGTACTTCGGCCCCGAGGCCGAGTTCTACGTCTTCGACAGCGTCCGTTTCCGCACGGCGGAGAACGAGTCGTTCTACCACATCGACTCCGAGGCCGGCGCCTGGAACACCGGCGCGCTCGAGGACAACCGCGGTTACAAGGTCCGCTACAAGGGCGGTTACTTCCCGGTCCCGCCGGTCGACCACTTCGCCGACCTGCGCGCCGAGATCTCCCTGGAGCTGGACCGGGCCGGCCTGAAGGTCGAGCGCCAGCACCACGAGGTGGGCACCGCCGGCCAGGCCGAGATCAACTACAAGTTCAACACGCTGCTCGCCGCCGCGGACGACCTGCAGCTGTTCAAGTACATCGTGAAGAACGTCGCCTGGCGCAACGGCAAGACGGCGACCTTCATGCCGAAGCCGATCTTCGGCGACAACGGCTCGGGCATGCACGTGCACCAGTCGCTGTGGAGCAACGGCGACCCGCTGTTCTACGACGAGGCCGGTTACGCGGGCCTGTCGGACACCGCCCGCTTCTACATCGGCGGCATCCTCAAGCACGCCCCGTCGCTGCTGGCCTTCACCAACCCGACGGTGAACTCCTACCACCGTCTGGTGCCGGGCTTCGAGGCCCCGGTGAACCTGGTGTACTCGCAGCGCAACCGCTCCGCCGCGATGCGTATCCCGATCACCGGTTCGAACCCGAAGGCCAAGCGCGTGGAGTTCCGCGCCCCCGACGCCTCCGGCAACCCGTACCTGGCCTTCTCGGCGCTGCTGCTGGCCGGCCTGGACGGCATCAAGAACAAGATCGAGCCGGCCGAGCCGATCGACAAGGACCTCTACGAGCTGGCCCCCGAGGAGCACGCCAACGTCGCGCAGGTTCCGACCTCCCTCGGCGCCGTCCTCGACCGCCTCGAGGCCGACCACGAGTTCCTCCTCCAGGGCGACGTGTTCACGCCGGACCTGATCGAGACGTGGATCGACTTCAAGCGCGCCAACGAGATCGCCCCGCTGCAGCTGCGTCCGCACCCGCACGAGTTCGAGCTCTACTTCGACGTGTGACAGGCCGCTGCCGCGAGGCAGAACTGTGAGGGCCGCCACCCGGAGACCTCTCCGGGTGGCGGCCCTCGGCCGTGCCGTGTGGGGGTGCCGTCACAGCAGGCCGAACAGCCCGCCGAGGCCGCCGAGGCCTCCGATGCCGCCCAGGCCACCGAGACCGCCGATGCTGCCGAGGCCACCGATGCCGCCCAGGCCACCGAGACCGCCGATGCTGCCGAGGCCGCCGATGCCGTCGTAGAGGAAGCCGCCGTAGCCGCTGCCGTAGCGGTCGTAGCCGCCGCCGCAGCCGCCGCCCCACGAACCGCCGCGACCGCAGTCACCGCCGCCATGGGTGGCGACATGGGCCGGGGCGACCGTCGTGGCGGACGAGGCCGCCGAGGCCGTACCCGCCGCACCGATCGCGGCGCCGCCGGCCAGAAGGACGCCGGCCGCGGACATCGCGAACAGCCGCCTGACGCGTTGTGCTCTCATGGGAGTACCTTCCTTCCACCCACCGCTCGGGCGGGTTTCCGAGGCATGAGGCGGGTGGCCACGGCCGTAGCGCAAACCCTCCCATCGAGGCTAAGCGCACACCGATCGCGCAGCATCTTGAGCCGAAAGAGTGAAAGAGCGGCGGACGGATCGCGGCCGCCGCACAGGGCCGTGCGTTCCGTGCCGTCGTGCAACCTTCCGGCGCTTCAGGCGTCTCCTACAGACGGAAGATGATCCTTTGCCGCCGGCCGGGAGTGAGGTAACGGGGATGACCGAACACGAGGACCTCGAGCGCGAGTTCGATCACCGATGGGCGAGCGCCGCCGAGCACAAGGAGCCCTCCGCCCGGGCCCGGATGCTGGCCGCCCGCTGGAAGGACAACCCCCCGGCCCCGGTCCCCTTCCGCGCCGACCCCGGCCCGGCCGCCCCCCGCCGCTCCTCCTGGATATCGACGGCCGTGGTCCTCGGCTGCGTCGCCGCGCTGATCCTCCTGATCGGCTACGCCCGGACCCGCGCCATGTTCTGAGCCGTCTGAGCGTTCTGAGCGTTCGGCGGGAGAGTCCGAGCATCCGGCGGGAAGGGGCGTGGGGCATGGGTCGCGAGATCGAGGACATCGAGGGCGGCGAGGTCGCGGCGGAACGGCTGGCGAAGGGCGTACCGCTGCGGGACGCCCTCGCCGTCGCCGACCCCCGCGCCTGGCTCGCGCTGGACGCCGGCGTACGGGAGGTCGACTGGTACCGGTACCGGCCGGGCCACCTGCCGGGGCCGCGCTGGGAGCACGCCGCACCCCTGCCCGCCGATCCCGCGTCGCTCGACGAACCACGGCTCGCCGTCGCCCTGTGCCACCGCGACGGCCGGATGCGTGAGCGGGCCCTGCGCCGGGCCGCGGCGCACCCCGGGCTGCTGCCGCTGGTGGTGATACGGGCCGCGGACTGGGCGGAACCCGTACGTGAGCGGGCCCGCGGGCTGCTGGGCCCCCTGCTCGACGCGGACACCGCGGTCGCTCTGGCTCCGCTGATCCTGCTCGTCGGCCGGCGCGAGCGCGGCGCCGCCGCCGTCGGGCTGCTCGAGGAGGTCCTGCGCACGGTGCCCCGCGAGCGCCTGGCGCCCCTCCTCGGCCATGCCGACCGCACCGTGCGGCGCTTCTCCCACCGCCTGGCGATCGAGGCGGCCCTCCTCTCCCCCGCGGAACTGGCGCGCACGGCTGCCCACGACGAGGACGCCGTCGTCCAGACCCTGTGCGGGGAGGCCGCCCTGGGCACCGCGGCGGCGAACGGGCAGGGCCCGGACAGGCACGGCCCGGACGAGGACGGCCCGGACGAGGACGTCCTCGCACTCCTGCTCGGCGCCCGCTCGCCCCGGGTGCGCGCGATCGGTGTCACGGCGCTGCGGCGCGCCGGGCGCCCCGACCGCGCAGAGGGCTTCCTGGCCGACCGCTCGGCCCTGGTGCGGGCCTGCGCCCGGTACGTCGTACGGCAGCACGGCACCGATCCGCTGCCCTGGTACCGGAGCCGGTGCACCGAGGCCGACGACCCCGCGCTGCCGCCCGGCGCGGCGATCGGGCTGGCCGAGTGCGGCGAGCGCGCCGACGCCGCCCTGCTGTGGCCGCTGCTCGCCCATCCGTCCCCCGGGGTACGGGCGCGGGCGGTGGCCGGGCTGCGCACGCTGGACGTGACGGACGTACCGCGACTGCTGCCGCTGCTGGACGACCCCGCGCCCGGCGTCGTGCGGGAGGCGACCGAGGCCCTGCTGCCCTCGGCGCGGTCCCTGGACGAAGAGCGGCTGGCTGCCGGGCTGGCGGCCGACCGGCCGCGGCATGTGCGGGTCGCCTCGTTCCGGCTGCTGGAGGCGTGCGGCGGGCTCGTACGGCTGCGGGCGGCGGTGGCGCTGCTGGAGGACCCGGACGACCGGCTGCGGTCGTGGGCCGGGCAGTCGGTGCAGGGCCGGCATCCGACGGGCTAGGGGGTGTCTCGTCGGTCAGGGCGGATCAGGGAGCGGTGGCTGGTGGTGGGGGCACCTCCCACGCCGTTCAGGCAGTGGGGGAACATCGCAAGGCGGAGG
>NZ_BNBC01000026.1:13730-78518 GCF_014654675.1 Streptomyces spiralis | reverse complement strand
GAGTCGATGCGGAGCATCGGCGACCGACGACAACGCCGCGAGGTGCGGCACCAGGCGCCGCGAGCCCGGCATGATCGACGAGACACCCCCTAGGTGCCGCTCGGGGCGGCGGAGGTGGGCGAGCTGCTGGAGCGGGCCCGTCGTCTCTTCAGCGACCACGTGCTGAAGCGGCGCGCGTGGGAGGCCGGGCTCGACCGCTGACGCCGCGCTCGCACCGGCCGTGCACCCGCCGGCTCACAGGGTCCTTTGCCTCTGCTGGAGGCGTTCAGGACCCGTTCATGACGGGTCTCAGGTGCACACTGGATGGCGGGACGAGTGCCTGACTGCGGGGTGATGCAAGATGCAGAGCCGCTTCCGGAGCGACCGACGGCTGACCGTGCGCATGGGGGTCACGCTGTTTCTGCTCGGGCTGCTGTACGTGGCGTTCGTGGCCGCACTGATCGTGCTGCTGAAGTCCTGGGTGCTGGTCGTGGTGATCGCGGCGGTCGCGCTCGGCGCCCAGTACTGGTTCTCCGACCGGATCGCGCTGTTCGCGATGCACGGCCGGGTGGTGGAGCGGGAGGAGTATCCCGAGCTGCACGCGGTCGTGGACCGGTTGTGCGCCATCGCCGACATGCCCAAGCCGGTGGTGGCCGTGTCCAACCTGGACATGCCCAACGCGTTCGCCACGGGGCGCAACCCGGACAACGCGGTGGTGTGCGTGACGACCGGGCTGCTGCGGCGGCTGGAGCCCGCCGAGCTGGAGGGCGTGCTGGCGCACGAGCTGTCGCACGTGGCGCACAAGGACGTCGCCGTGATCACCGTCGCGTCCTTCCTCGGCGTGGTCGCGGGACTGGTCGTGCGGTTCGCGTTCTACTCGGAGCTCTTCGGCGGGCGGGGCCGCAAGGACCAGAACACGCTGGCCGTGTTCGCCATGGTCATGGGCGTCTCCGCGGCCGTGTACGCGATCAGCTTCCTGCTGATCAGGGCGCTGTCCCGGTACCGGGAGCTGGCCGCGGACCGGGCGGCGGCCCTGCTGACCGGGCGGCCCTCCGCGCTGGCCTCCGCGCTCACCAAGGTCACGGGTGACATCGCCCGGATCCCGTCGGAGGACCTGCGCACCGCCCAGGCCTTCAACGCCTTCTACTTCACCCCGGCGCTGGGCTCCGAGCCCGGCATCTCCCGGCTCTTCTCCACCCACCCGAGCCTGGAGCAGCGGCTGGAGCAGCTGGGACGGATCTCCGCCGAGCTGGGCGAGGCCGCGACGCCGGGGAGGGCGGGCTGAGGATGGGGCTCCTGGACATCCTGCTCGGCCGTACGAAACCGGCTCCGCCGGACCTGGACCAGCTGTTCGGGCTGCCGTCGGCGGCGGTGACGCTGGAGGCCGCGGCGGGCCTGAGGCCGACCGGGCAGGGCGCGGTGTGCTTCGCCACGGTCGAGGGCGCGGCGTTCGAGCAGACGCACCGCGAGGTGCAGGCGCTGCTCGACGCGGACACCGACCGCACGGGCCCGCCGGTGGAGCTGTCCAAGGACGCCTACGGCTACTCCTGGCTGGTCTCCCGCCGCGCCCCGGACCAGCTGCCGGAGCTCGTCAACGACCTCCACGCGGTGAACAGCGCGATGGAGGTCAACGGCTTCGGGCCCCAGTTGCTGTGCTCCCTGGTCGGCTTCGCCGACGGCGAGGCGGCCGGCGGCACCGGCCGCCGTCTCGCGCTGGTCTACCTCTACAAACGGGGCACCTTCTACCCCTTCGCCCCGCTGCCCGACCGCCCGCACCAGCGGGACAACGCCCTGGAGCTCCAGCTGAAGGCGACCCTCGCGAACGACCTGCGTGTCGAACAGGACCTCAGCCGCTGGTTCCCGCTCTGGGGCGCCCCGGGCCTGTGACCCTCTCCCGGCCGGTTGTCAGTGGGATCGGCGAGGATGCTGCCCGTACGAGCGGGACGACGGGTGGAGGGCGCATGGGGCAACCGCATCGGTACGTCGACGTCGCCGAGCGACGGGCCAGGCTGGCGCTGCGGCACCGGCTGGCCGCCGGAGCACGGGCGGCCGGTCCGGAGGAGGTCGCGACGTCCCTGGTGGCACTGCACGGCACGGACCCGGCGACGGTGTACCTGGGGGTGGCCGCACGCCTGGCCGATCCGGTGGAGGCGGTGCCGCGGACGGAGCGGGCGCTGTACGAGGACCGCACGCTGGTGCGGATGCACGGCATGCGGCACACGGTCTTCGTGTTCCCGGCGGAGCTGACCGCCGTGGTGCACGCCTCGACCGGTATCGCCGTCGCCGCCCGCGCCCGCTCGCAGCTGATCAAGGACATGGCGGCGGCGGGCGCGCCGGACGCGGCCTGGCTGAAGGAGGTCGAGGAGTCGGCGCTGGCGGCCCTGGCCCGGCGCGGTCAGGCCACGGCGGCCGAGCTCGCCGAGGACGAGCCGCGGCTGCGGGAGCAGTTCGCCTACGCGCCGGGCAAGAGCTACGAGGGCGTGCACACGGTGTCGTCCCGGCTCCTGCGCCTGCTGGGGGTCGAGGGCAAGGTCGTACGCGGCCGGCCGCTCGGCTCCTGGACGTCCACGCAGTTCCGCTGGGCGCTCGCGCCCGCGCATCCCGAGCTGGACGTCGCGGACGCCCAGACCGATCTGCTGCGCCGCTGGCTGGCGGCCTGCGGCCCGGCGACCGAGGCCGACCTGAAGTGGTGGACGGGCTGGCGGGTGACGGAGGTGCGGCGTGCGCTGGCGGCGATGGGCGCGCAGGAGGTGTCCCTCGACGAGGGCACGGGGTACGTGGTCGCCGGCGACACCGGTCCGGTGGCGGCCCCGCGGGAACCGTGGGCGGCCCTGCTGCCCGCTCTCGACCCGACGGCGATGGGCTGGCAGCAGCGCGACTGGTATCTCGCACCGGAGCTGCGGCCCGCGCTCTTCGACCGCAGCGGCAACGTCGGGCCCACGGTGTGGTGGAACGGCCGGGTGGTCGGCGGCTGGGCCCAGCGCCCCGACGGCGAGATCACCTGGCGCCTGCTGGACCTGGAGAACGCGGGCCGGGAGGCGGAGCCGGCCGTCACCGAGCAGGCCCGCCTCCTCCAGGATCTGCTCGGCCCGACCAGAGTGACGCCGCGTTTCCGCACACCGCTGGAGAAGGAGCTGGCGGCGTAGGCGGGTTCGCCGGCCGGTCCGGGTGAGTGCCCGGGCCGGCCGGCGGCGGGCTCAGCGGGAGTAGCGCATGAGGGCCCGCACCATGCGGCAGGTGGTGTCCGACGGCGGGTGCACGCCGATGAGTTCGGCCGTGCTCCGTATCGTCTCGTCGCGCGCCTGACCCGGCAGATAGACACCGGAGTCGAGCAGCGCGATGGCGAGCCGCATGGCCTTCAGACGGCGGTTGTGCGTGACGTACCAGTCCCGCGGGCGCCCGGCCGGCAACGGCCGCTTCTCCACGGGGGCGTACGGCAGGTCGAGCAGGACGGGACGCTTCGCGGTGGACTGGGTCGGCAACGGCTTCGGCTTCAGTGCGGCAGCGGGCACAGGCATCCTCCTGTCGCGTGGGGGTGCTCCACCGGGGACCACGGCGACCCCGGCGACACCCTCGAACACTGCTTCTATTCTACTGCCGACCACTGACAAAACCCCCTGGCCACAAGGCTGTCGAGGCTGGTGTGACGCAGGCGGAAGACGAGTTTTCGCGTACCGTGGCCCCATGGAGATCTGGATCAACCCGGCCTGTTCGAAGTGCCGCAGCGCGATCAGCCTGCTCGACGCCGAGGGCGCCGACTACACCGTCCGCCGCTATCTGGAGGAGGTACCCACCGAGGACGAGATCCGGGCGGTGCTCGACCGGCTCGGGCTGGAGCCGTGGGACATCACCCGCACCCAGGAGGCCGACGCCAAGGAGCTCGGCCTGAAGGAGTGGCCGCGGGACGCCGGTGCGCGCGACCGCTGGATCGGCGCGCTGGCCACGCACCCGAAGCTGATCCAGCGTCCCATCATCACGGCCGACGACGGCACCGCGGTGGTGGCGCGGACGGAGGACGCGGTGCGCGATGCGCTCGGCCGGAAGAGCTGAGCCGCCTTCAGCTTCCTTCGGTTTCCGTCACCTTCCTTGTGACGCACGTTACTTCAACCGACTCCCGCAACTGCTGAGTAACCTCGTTCGGCATCTCGTACATAGCGGCGTACGCTCCCCTACCTCTTCAGGAGGCGCGCATGTCGCGCAGGAGAACTCTCAGTACGAAGAAGAAGGTCGCGCTGCTGGTCGGCGCCGCGGCGGTGGCGGGAGGCGGGGCCTTCGCGCTGGCGGCCACGTCCAACGCCGCACAGCCGCAGAGCCCGCGCACCCTGTCCGCCGGGGACTCGACCGTCTGCCAGGGACTCGCCACCGCCCTCGGCAACAACCAGAAGTTCATCGACGGGCAGAAGGCCAATCCGGACGCCCAGTCCGAGGCCCGGATCGCCAACCGCCAGGCGGTCATCGAGGAGATCAAGCGCAAGCAGGCCGCGTCCGGCTGCACGGTTGGGGAGTCGGCTCAGGACTCCCAGACCGGCCGGCAGGCACAGAACGGCCAGCAGGCGCAGAACGGCCAGCAGGCGCAGAACGGGCAGCAGGGCGGCCAACAGGCCGGCGGCGGTCAGCAGGCCACGGGCGGCGGACAGGCCGCGCAGCCCTCGCAGACCGGTGCGGCGGGAAACTCCGGCGCCGGGGCCGCTGCCTCCGGGCAGCAGGTCTGCCAGGGCTCCACCGTCACACTCTCCGGCGAGGGCGGTGCCCCGGCGGCGTCCAGCAACCAGTTCCCGGCGGGTACGACGCTGAAGGTCACCAACCTGGACAACAACAAGTCGACGACGGTGAAGGTCACGTCTGTGTCCGGTAGTTGCGTCCTGCTCAACAACGCCGCCTTCGAACAGGTCCGCGAGCCGGGCAAGTTCCTCATCCGGCACGCACGGATCGAGAAGGTGGGCTGAGGGCCACCAGATCACCAGGCCATCGGATGAGTGGGTGAACGGATGAGCGGGTGACGCTCAGCCCGCCTCCAGGAAACCGGTGAGGCGGCGGCCCAGCCCGGCCGGCGCGGCCTGCGGCAGCGCGTGGTGCGAGACGTCCGGCAGTACGTCGGTCTCCACGCGCGGCAGCACCGCGCCCGCCCTGGCCGCCATCCGGTGGCTGTTGTGGGTCCTGCTGCTCCCGGCCAGGAGCAGCAGGACCGGCACCTCCAGGGCGCGGAGCGCCCCCGGTTCCGGGCGCGGGCGGGTCACCGGCCTGGCGGCGGGGAAGCCCGCGGCCGCCTCCTGAAGCCGGCGCCAGTCCGGGTCCAGCGGCACCGGGCCGGTCTCCCACTCCAGGAAGGCGCGGACACGGCGCGGCGAGGGCCGCAGCAGCATGGGCAGCGCGTGCAGCAGGTACGCCGCCTCGAATCCGGCGAAGCACTGCGTCGGATCGAGGAGGAACAGGCGGCGTACCCGGCCGGGGGCGTGCAGCGCGTAGTGCAGGGCGATCCAGCCGCCGTAGGAGTGCCCGCCGAGATCCACCCGGCGGGCTCCGAGGCGGTCGAGGACCGCGTCGAGCCAGACCGCCAGGTCGGCGACCGTACGGGGGTGGCGGTCGTCGGCCGGGGCGCTCAGTCCGGGTGCGCCGACCAGGTCGACGGCGTGCACCCGGCGGGTGCGGGCGAGGTCGGCGGCCTGGGCGTACCAGGAGACGGAGGTCGCCCCGCCGCCGCCCGGCAGCAGGAGCAGCGGGGGCGCTTCGCGTGGGCCGCAGGAGTTGACGCGGGTGTCGCCGAAGGGCGTGGCGACCGTCAGCGCCTCCCGGTCCGCCGGCCATTTGGCCAGCACCTTGTCGTACGCGGCATGGAAGGCACCGCTGTCGTATCCGGCCACAGGACGACCCCCCTATTATCTCGTCGAGCGAGATATTCGCTGAACGAGACAATAGCGCGGGAGGTCTCCTCGTGGCACCGGAAACCGAGCCGGGATCCGAGCCGGCAGCACAGCCGGACACGCGGCCGGAGATGGAGATCGTCCATCTGCTGCGCGCCGTCGCCGTCGAACTCGGCCTGCACAGCGCCCGGTTCGCGAGCCGCAACCGCATGCACGCGACGGACGTCCGCGCCCTGATCGCGCTCATGGACGCCCGGCGGGCGGGCGAGGAGATGACCGCCGGGCGGCTGGGGGCCGCGCTCGGGCTCAACTCGGCCGGGACGACGGCGCTGCTCGACCGCCTGGAGGGGGCCGGCCATGTGCGCCGGGTGCGCGGGGCGGCCGACCGGCGCAAGGTCGTCGTCGAGGTGGAGGAAGGCGCAGTCGAACTGGGCCGGTCCTTCTTCGGACCGCTGATCGAGCGGTCGGTGGAGCTGCTGCGCGGCTACGACGACCATCAACTGGCCGCGATCCGGGGCTTTCTCGGCGGGGTACGGCAGGCCGCCGCGGCGGAGCAGTCCCCCGCCCCGTCCCCCAGCCGGTCCTCCGCCCCGCCGGCCGGGCGCTCACCACGTGATACGTGACACAGCGGCCCCAGGTAACACGGGGTTCACACTCGGGCAACGGCCGGGAAATCGCGTGTTGACAGGCTGCGGGCATCAACGGCGGCGCTCCGGTGCCGCAGCGACGCAGCACCCGCAAGTGCGCCCGAGTGACACCCCGAAGGACGTGGCCCGTGAGCTTCAAGGCTGAGTACATCTGGATCGACGGCACCGCGCCGACGGCCAAGCTGCGCTCCAAGACGAAGATCCTCAGCGACGACGCCAAGGGCGGCGAGCTGCCGCTGTGGGGCTTCGACGGGTCCTCCACCAACCAGGCCGAGGGGCACTCCTCGGACCTCGTGCTCAAGCCGGTCTTCTCCTGCCCCGACCCGATCCGCGGCGGCGACGACATCCTCGTGCTGTGCGAGGTCCTGAACATCGACCTCACCCCGCACGTCTCCAACACCCGCTCCGCGCTCGCCGAGGTGGCCGGGCGGTTCGCCGCCCAGGAGCCGATCTTCGGCATCGAGCAGGAGTACACCTTCTTCAACGGCTCCCGCCCGCTGGGCTTCCCCGAGGGCGGCTTCCCGGCCCCCCAGGGCGGCTACTACTGCGGCGTCGGCGCCGACGAGATCTTCGGCCGCGAGATCGTCGAGAAGCACCTGGACAACTGCCTGAAGGCGGGCCTGGGCATCTCCGGCATCAACGCCGAGGTCATGCCGGGCCAGTGGGAGTTCCAGGTCGGCCCGCTGTCCCCGCTGGTGGTCGCCGACCAGCTGTGGGTGGCCCGCTGGCTGCTCTACCGCACCGCCGAGGACTTCGGCGTGTCCGCCACCCTCGACCCCAAGCCGGTCAAGGGCGACTGGAACGGCGCCGGCGCGCACACCAACTTCTCCACCAGGGCGATGCGCGAGGGCTACGACGCGATCATCACCGCGTGCGAGTCGCTCGGCGAGGGCTCCAAGCCGCTGGACCACGTCAAGAACTACGGCGCCGGCATCGACGACCGCCTCACCGGCCTGCACGAGACCGCCCCGTGGGACAAGTACTCCTACGGCGTCTCCGACCGCGGCGCCTCCGTCCGCATCCCCTGGCAGGTCGAGAAGGACGGCAAGGGCTACATCGAGGACCGCCGTCCGAACGCCAACGTCGACCCGTACGTCGTGACGCGCCTGCTGGTCGACACCTGCTGCACCGCGCTGGAGAAGGCCGGCCAGGTCTGATCCACCGCACGTCTTCCGTGAGGGGCGCCCACCGTCGAGGTGGGCGCCCCTCACGTTGTCGGTGGCGGGTGGCACAGTGGGGGCATGGAGATCGACGGGGGCCTGACCGTCACGGTCAGGACGGAGGACGACCGTGTCCGCACGCGCCTTTCGGCCGGCGAGTTGCGGGAGCTGGTGCTGCGGATCGGGGATGCCGGCGACCGTTTCCTGGTGCTGCAGCGCATACCGGACCTGCCGCATGTGTTCGCGCAGGTGTGGCGCGAGGCGGGCGGGGACTGGCGGCTGGAACACCGGCGCGGCGCCGACGCGTTCTTCGGCGCCGAGCTCACGGACCCCGAGCGGGTGGCCCGGCTGCTGACCGGCTGGGCGCGGCAGGAACCCGGCTGGGACGCCGACGTGGACTGGGAGCCCGTACAGCCGGGGCCGCGTGAGGAGGTTCCCCCGCTCGACCCGGAGGTCGCCGCGCGGGCCGAGGGCCATGTGCGGGAGATGCTCGCCGACGGCTATCTGGGCATCCGGCGTCTTGTCGAGGAGACCGTCTACCTGATGGAGGACACCGTCTCCACCGCGCAGGCCACGGAGATCGTCGAGCGGCTGTGGGTGGAGCGGGTCACCGAGCAGGAGAGCTGGGACGGCCCCACCGACCCCGACCGCCTGGAGGAGGCCTTCGCCGCGCTGGAGCGGGCCGGCATCGTCGCCCGGGAGGACTTCACCTGCTGCCGCGGCTGCGGCGTGGCGGAGATCGGCGGTGAGGTGACGGACCCGGACAGTGCCCGGGGTTTCGTGTTCTCCCACCACCAGTCCACCCGCGCCGCCGCCGAGGGCCACGGCCTGACGCTGCACTACGGCGGGTTCGACGGCTCCGAGGAGACCACGGCGGCCGTCGGACGCGAGGTCGTCACGGCCCTGGAAGCGGCGGGGCTGTCCACGGAGTGGGACGGCGATCCGGGCCGGGCCATCACCGTCACGCCCCTGACCTGGCACAAACGCCTGACCGGCTGAGCCGTGCCGGGCCGACTTCGTGTCAGGAAGCGTCCAGTCAGTGAGAGACGGGTCCTGTCCGTGCGCGGTGTCTGCTTCAATGGAGCCATGGCCAGCATCCAGAAGCACACCGCGACAGGTCGCCATGACCTCGAGCCCTTCTGGCCTTCCCGTCAGCATCACGACTTCGACCGGGTGTGTCGCCGCGCGCTGAACGCGCGGGCCCTCTAAAGCCGTACACCCCGGCCTTCGGCCAGCGCGAAACGACGTACGTCCCTCGGCGCGCCCGACCACGAACTCGCGGCCGCCGTCCCGCCCGACGAACTCCTCGCGCGAAAGAGCTGACCTCTCATGGCGACCACTCGTTCCCTCTCCTCCGCCTCCCGTTCCCTCTCCCCTGCCTCCCCGCTCACCGCCCCCGCCCGGCACCGGCTGCGCGCCGTCGACCGGGACGAGGTGGCCGACGTCGCGGACATCCTGCCGCCGGGCAGCACCTGGCTGCCCGCCCCGCAGCACACCCTGCCCACCCTGCCCGGCCGGCCGCCGATGGTCGGCTACCTGGTGCTGGTCCCGGCGGACCAGCAGCCGCCGTTCCTGCCGGTCGCGGTGCCGGAACCGGCGGAGGCGGACCCGGAGCCCTCCCCGGAGGCGGGCGCCGAGCCGCTGGTGCGGATCGACACCGTGCGGCGCACCGCCGGTGTCGCGGGCCGGCAACTCGACCTCACCTACCTGGAGTTCGAGCTGCTCGCCCACCTGGTCGCGCACCCGCACCGGGTGCACACCCGCGACCAGCTGGTCACCACCGTCTGGGGCTACGGCCATGTGGGCGACGGCCGCACCGTGGACGTCCACATCGCCCGGCTCCGCCGCAAGCTGGGTGCCGAGCACCGCGGGACGATCCAGACGGTGCGCCGGGTCGGCTACAAGTACGCCCCTCCCCTCGGGCGCTGACATCGCATCTGCTGACGGCAGATCCCCGTTCCCTCCCGCCGCCGGACCGGGCACAGTCACCGGTATGAGACTTCTGGTGCTGGGTGGTTCGGACTTCGCGGGACGGGCCGTCGTCGAGGCGGCGGTCGGGCGCGGCTGGGATGTGACGGTCCTGAACCGGGGACGGCGGACGCCGGTCCCCGGGGTGCGGTCCCTGATCGGCGACCGCACCGCGCCCGACGGGCTCGCCGCACTGGCCGCGCACGACGGCGAGGACGGCGAGTGGGACGCGGTCGTGGACACCTGGTCGGCCGCGCCCCGCCCGGTCCGGGACGCGGCGCGGCTGCTGCGGGACCGGGCCGGCCGGTACGTGTACGTGTCGAGCTGCTCCGTCTACGCCTGGGCCCCGCCCGCCGGTTACACCGAGGAGGCCCCCCTGGTCGAGGGCGCCGACCCGGACGCGGACGGAACGGACTACGCCCGCGACAAGCTGGGCGGCGAGCTGGCGGCGACCGACGCCTTCGGCTCCGACCGTGCGCTGCTGGTGCGTTCCGGGCTGATCCTCGGGCCGTACGAGAACATCGGGCGGCTGCCCTGGTGGCTGGACCGGATCGCCCGGGGCGGTCCCGTGCTGGCGCCCGGCCCGCGGGACCTGCCCCTTCAGTACGTCGACGTCCGCGACCTCTCCGAATGGATCCTCGGGGCGGTGGAGCGGGAGCTGAGCGGGCCGTACAACCTGATGAGCCCGCAGGGGCACGCCACCATGGGTTCACTGCTCGACGCGTGCGTAGGGGTGACCGGCGCCGACGCCGAACTGCGCTGGACCGATCCGCGGGCCGTCCTCGCGGCGGGCATCGAGCCATGGACCCAGCTGCCCGTGTGGGTGCCCCCGGGCAGTGAGGCGCACGACGCCCTGCACGGCGCGGACGTCTCCCGGGCCGTGGCGACGGGCCTGCGCTGCCGTCCGGTCGCGGAGACGGTCGCCGACACCTGGGGCTGGCTGCGGGAGCTCGGTGGCTCCGCCCCGCAACGTCCGGACCGGCCCCCGGTCGGCCTGGACCCGGAGGTGGAGGCCAAGGTCCTGGGGGCCGGGGCGCGGTCCGATCTGTCCGGTCCCGACCCCGACCGCGACCCCGGGCACGACCCCTCTCCCGACCGCGACAGCTGACCATCGCGCGCGAGTCGAGGACAACTCCACATCGCAAAAGGCCAGTTGATGCGGCTGATGTCCGGTGGGACCGGAAGCAATTCGTGCGTCGGCTGAACACCTCTGCGACGGCATCCGTATGGAAGGGAGCCGCTTCACTCCTGTCGGGCGCCTCGATGCTGCCCCGCAAGGAAGTCAGAGGAGTTCCATGGGACGCAACACACGAAAACGCCGCACGCCGCTGGCCACCAAGGCCATAGCCGCATCGGCGGCCCTAGCGCTCGGTGGGGGCGGGCTGATCTGGGCGAACTTCTACGCATCCGCGCACGAGTCGCACAACGACGCGTGGGGCGACCGGACGAAGGCAGCGAGCGCCCAGGTCGCGACGATCTCCTGCCCGGACGTCGGCCAGAAGCTCTCCGACGTGCCCCGGCAGGCCCGAGGCGAGGTCGACGGCGAGCTGGCCAACCTCGACCGCCAGATCACCGAGGCGTACCAGCGCCTGGCGACCACCCGGGACGCCCAGGCCAGGGACGCGAGTTTCGTCCAGAACACCATCCTGGGGCCGCTGAAGGACCGCCGGAAGGTGATCGTCGACCGGATCGTGCTGGAGATCAACCGCGCGGGCGGCCGTGCCCCCGGCGGCCTGGACGATCTCACCGCGTGTACCGGCACCCCCGTCGGCAACGGCCAGCAGAACAGCGGCGGCCAGCAGGGCGGCGACGGCCAGAACACCGGCGGCCAGCAGCAGAACGGCGGTGGCCAGCAGGGCGGCGGCCAGCAGCAGAACGGGGGCGGCCAGAACGGCGGCCAAAGCGGCGAGGGCGGCCAGCAGGGCGGTGGCAACGGCCAGCAGGCCAACAACGGCGGCCAGGCCGGCAACGGCCCCTCCGCGGGCGACTTCGTCGACATCACGAAGGTCCAGCCCAACGTCCCGGCCAAGCCCCGGAAGACCGGCAACGCCTCGACGGGCACCTTCACCACCCGCTGCGGTGTGAACGCCAACAAGAACCACAACACCGACAACGTGATCGTGGCGCCCGGCGTGACCAACGGCGCGCACCACCTGCACGACTACGTCGGCAACCAGAAGGTCAACGCGTTCTCCAGCAACGACACGTTCCTGCAGGGCGGCACCAGCTGCCAGAACAAGAACGACCTGTCGGCGTACTACTGGCCGGTGGTGCGCGTGCAGGACGGCTCGCAGGACTTCGACCAGAACGCCGACGGCGGCGGCAAGGAAGGCAACGTCGGCAAGATCCTGACGCCGCGGTCGGCGCAGATCAAGTACGTCGGCTCCCCGACCGGCAAGGTCGTCGCGATGCCGCAGTTCCTGCGCATCATCACCGGCGACGCCAAGGCCTTCACCAACGGCCCCGCGAACGCCAACGCGCACTGGAGCTGCACCGGCTTCGAGAACAAGGTCCAGCTGACGGACAAGTACCCGATCTGCCCGCAGGGCAGCCAGGTGGTCCGGACGTTCGCCTTCCAGAGCTGCTGGGACGGCCAGAACATCGACTCGGCCAACCACCGCACGCACGTGGCCTTCGCCGACGCGGGCGGCAACTGCCAGAACGGCTTCAAGGCGATCCCACAGCTCACGATGCGCCTGGTGTACGACGTGCCGCAGCCGGTCGCACAGGCGGACGGCACGGTGAAGAACGCCTACGCGGTCGACGGCTTCCCGGAGCAGCTGCACAAGCCGATCACCGACCACGACGACTTCATCAGCGTCACGACCAACAACCTGGCGAACAAGATCGCCAACTGCATCAACTCCGGGCGCAGGTGCTGACAACCGCACACCCGTGACGGAAGCAGAGGCGAGAAGGCCGGCGGCGGAGGGGGATCCCGCCGCCGGCCTTCCGCGTGTTCCGGGGCTCAGCCGCCGTGGCCGGCGTGCGCGTGGTGGTCGGTGCCGATCTCCACGTCACCGCCGAGGGTGCCGCGCAGCGTCCGGACCACGCCGTCGTCGCCGACCGCGACCCACTTGCGGCCGACGAGGTAGTAGCCGCCGTAGTCCTTGGCCTCGTTGATCCACTCGCGCTGACCGCGGTCGGTGGAGAAGGTGGCGAGGACGAACCTGCCGGTGGAGGTGGTGCAGATCGCCTGCCGGATGGTGTCGGCGTCGGTCTGGATGTCCGGCTTGCACTTCACCTCGGCGGCCAGGCTCTCCAGGCTGCCGGTCGCCACCGGCGGCACCTTCGCGGCCGCGTCGCCACCGGAGCCGCAGCCCGCCAGCGCCACTGCCGCCACGGCACCGGCCGCCGCGAGCATCGGTCGGGTCACCCTCATCTGTTCCTCCGCTTCCGGCGGTCCCTTGCGGCGGCACACAGCCCGAGCATGCCGCGGAGGGCCCCGGCGCGGGCCCCGCCCTTCGATACGGCTGTGCCGCGCACAGCACTCAAATCCCATGGCCGCGGGGGCACGTGTGTGCGAAGGTGGGCCGGTGAACCAGGACTGGGAAGACCGCGTGGCCGCCGCATGGGCCCGTTTCGACGACTACTCCGAGAGCGAGGCGCCCGCGTTCCGGGCGGTGATCGACGCGCTCGTGGCCGAACTGCCGTCGGACAGCCCCGTCGGCCCGTTCGAGCAGGCGTGCGCCTGGGACTCCACCGGACACTCGGACCGGGCCGTGCCGCTGTACCGGGAGGCGCTGGCCCGCGGCCTCGACGGCTACCGGGGCCGGCGGACGAAGATCCAGCTGGCCAGCTCCCTGCGGAACACCGGGCAGCCGGAGGAGGGCGTCAAGCTGCTCACGCCCGAACTGGACGCCCCCTCGGACGAGTTGGACGACGCGGTGCGGGCCTGCCTCGCCCTGTGCCTGTCCAGTCTCGGCCGCGACCGCGAGGGCCTGTCGCTCGTCCTGGGCGCCCTCGCGCCCCACCTGCCGCGTTACCAGCGTTCCATGGCGAACTACGCCCGTCTGCTGGTGAGTCCGGAGGGCTGAGTCACTCGTCTGGCGGTGACCATTCAACGATTCGCTCGTTCTGCTGAACGTGCAGTCACAGGATGTCGCCCCGCGCCCCTCCTCCTCCGAGCCGGTCGTCGACGTCGAGCAGGCCGAGGCCGCGCTCGTCGAGCACTACCCGCGGCTCGTCCGGCTCGCCTATCTGGTGCTGCCGCCGGGCCTCGGCCGCAACCGCCGTGTCCTGACCGCGCACTCGCTCACCCAGCGCGCGCTGCCCCGCGGCCGGGCCGCCGCGTCCGCGATCCCCGCCCAGCCGGGCGGCCGCGACACCGACCCGGGCTATGCCTTCCTGCGGGTGGCGGTGGTGCGGACGGCACTGGAGGCGGACCGGCCGCGCAGGCGCGGTCGGTGGCCCCGGCGCGGCCAGCTGCCCCCGCTGCTCCCCCAGGTGTGGGGGCTGAGGCTGTTCCCGCGTTCGGGCGGCGCCGACGAACTGGCTCTGGACCAGAGGCTCGCGGCGCTGTCCGGCCCGGCCCGCGCCGCCTACGTGCTGCGCGGCCTGGAACGGCTGCCGGACGCCGCCGTGGGCCAGGTGCTGTCGGCAGCGGGTGTGGCCGACCCTGGGGCAGCGCTGCGCCAGGCCGAGCGGGTGCCCGAGCAGTACGCGCTGCTGGACTCCCCCGAGTTCGACCCCTGCTCCCTCCAGGCCCGGCCGACCGACCTGGTGCGGCGCAGGCAGCACACCAAGGCCGCGCTCGCCGCCGCGGCGGCGCTCGCCGTGTGCGGTGCGCTGGTCGCGCTGCCCGGCGGCGGCTGGGGCCCGGACGGCGCAGCCGCGCCCGCCTACGCCCAGAACCCGTCCGCCGAGGCCGCCCTCGACCCGGCCAAGCTGACCAGGGCGGCGCCCTCCGCCTGGCGGACCGCGGCCCGCCTGGACTTCTCCGTGTGGCCCGCGCGCGGTGACCTGACCGGTGACACGGCGCTGTTGCGCCGGGCCCTCGCCGTGTGGGCCCGGCCCGGCGGGTCCGTCCATGTCTCGGCCACCCCGGGCACCGCCTCGGGCGGCCCCGCCGGGCCGCCGCAGCTGCTCTACGCCGGCGATGTCGACAACGCGCACGTGGTGATCCTCTACGACGGGCTGCGCATCGTCCGCTACGCCGAGCCGAAGCAGTCCACGGCCGGGGCCGCCCTGGACTTCGCCCGTGTCGACGGCGCCACCGGCGCGGAGGCGTCCGCCGTGGTCCTGGACCGCCCCGACGGCAACGTCCGCTATCTGACGGCGCCCTGGGTGACGAAGGCGACCCGGCGGGACCTGATGCGGTCGACGGCCGCTCCGGTGGACCTGGGTCTGACGGACGGCGTCACCGGCCCGTTGGCCAGTCCGGCCCAGCAGACGGTTGCCTGCACCCGGTGGAACGTGCTCCAGCTCGCCGGCGACGGCGGCACGCACGTCCTGAGCGACCTGGGCGAACTGGTCCCCGCCCACCTCACCACGGGCCGTCCGGCCGCCCCGCACGAGGCGTCGGGTGCGGCGGCGCTGACCGCCTGGGCGCCGTTCGCCTGCTCGCTGGGCGCGGTGCGCGGGCAGGGCGTGCGGTCGGTCAACGCCTGGCGGTACGCCGAGCAGCCGCTGCCCGACGCGAGCGGTCCGGCCGTGTGGGTGTGCACGCGGGCCGAGACCTGGCGGGGCGCGGATCCCCGGGTGCTGGCCCAGTTCCGTGCGCCGGGCGGGAAGTACGGCGCGGTCGCGGCGAAGGCCGAGGACGTGCCCGCGTGCGGTGCCCGCGACCCGCATGTGCTGGCCGGTGTGCTGTGGAAGTCACCGGCGGGCTCCTGGTACCTGCTCGCGGCGGGCGACAAGGCCACCACGTCGATCAGCGCGTCGGGCGGGGTGCGCGCCGCCGGCCGGGGCAATCTGCTCGCCGTACGCGCCGGGCAGGGCGCACGGGCGGACCTGAAGGGCACGCTGGCCGACGGCCGAACGCTCGGCGTGCTCCGTTAAGGCACAAGCACGCACAGGGTTCTGCGACGGATGCCTGTGAACCAGGGGACCGATCCGGCCGGTTCGCGGCCGGATCCGATCGGTAGGGTGTTCGCATGAGCACCGGGGTTCGCCGCAGAATGGGAGTCGAGGAGCGGCGGCAGCAGTTGATCGGCGTCGCCCTCGAACTGTTCAGCCAGCGCTCGCCCGACGACGTCTCCATCGACGAGATCGCGTCGGCCGCGGGCATATCGCGCCCGCTGGTCTACCACTACTTCCCCGGCAAACTCAGCCTGTACGAGGCGGCGTTGAGGCGGGCGTCGGACGATCTGGCGGCCCGGTTCGCGGAACCGCACGAGGGTCCGCTGGGGGCGCGGCTGCTGCGCGTGATGCACCGGTTCTTCGACTTCGTGGACGAGCACGGACCCGGTTTCTCGGCGCTGATGCGCGGTGGCCCGGCGGTCCCCGCGGACGGGGTCCGCTCAAGGGACCACGTCTCCGCGACCAACGCCCTGATCGACTCCGTGCGACAGGCGGCGTACGAGCAGATTCTCGCGCACCTGCGTGTCACCGAGGCGCCCCCGCGACTGGAACTGGTCGTCCGCTCGTGGATCTCGCTGGTCGAGTCGACGGCGCTGATCTGGCTGGACGGCCGGCGCATCCCGCGCGCCGAACTGGAGCTCCAGCTCGTGCACGACTTCGCCGCGCTGGCATCGGTCAGCGCCGCCTACGACGAGGAGATGGCCGCCCTGATCGGCCCGGTCCTCAAGGAAGAGCCGGCCGACGGCCCCTTCGGGGACCTGGTCGGCCGGCTCGTCGCACTTGCTTCCTAGCGCACGGGTCCTAGGCGTCGAACTTCCGGTAGGACGGGTCGAGCTCGCGCACCTCGGCCGACGCGTGCAGCGCCAGTCCCTCGACCGGCTTCACATGCGCGCGCAGCACCTCGAGGACGGCCTCCGTCAGGCGCGCCTTGGTCTCCTCGGTGCGCCCGGCCAGCAGGCCGATGCTGACGTGCACGATCGCGTGACCCCCGGTGTCCGGGCCGACGGTGGTGTCCTCGGTCCGGCGGAACTGCGTCTTGCACGCCGGGGGCTTGGCGGCCGCGATCTCGACCGTCCGGGCATGCAGCTCCTGCGCGAAGGCACGGCGGTCGAAGGCGTCCGCCAGCTGCTCGGAGTAGTCGACGGTGATCTGCGGCATGGGCGCACTCCTGTTTCTACGGCAACCTGGTCCTCAGCCTAGTTCCTGAACACCGCGACCGTACGGGCCGGAACGCTGAACGTGCCGGTCGCCGCCGTGTACGACGAGGTCTTCACCACCGGGTCCGCGCCCGAGGCCTGCACCGGGTGCAGCCGGTAGTGCTCCCCGGCGAGCGTGGCGACGCGCTGCTCCTGCCGCTCGGGCGTCGCGTTGAACACCACGACGAGGTCACCGAGGCTCATGGTGATCACGCCCGGGGTCTCGTCCTTCCCCGACAGGGGGAAGGACAGCCGCGACTGCACCTGCGCCGTCGTGCCCAGCGAGAAGGCCTGCTCCGCCGTACGGATCCGCAACAGGTCCTGGTAGGCGGCCGAGGAGCCCTCGATCTGGGGGCAGCCCACCTTCACCGAGGTCAGCAGCGGCTTGGCATACGGCCACTTGTCCTTGTTGTCGGCGGCCATGGGCAGCCCACGCCCGAAGCCGTTGCCGTCCGCGCAGTTCCAGTGGATCGCGTTGAACCAGTCGCCACTGTCGAAGGAGTTGCGGTCCAGCGACTTCGAGCGCAGCAGGTCGGTGCCGGCCTGGGAGAGCGCCGGGCCCTGCGAGAGCGTCGCCGTCGCCATGGCCAGGACCTGCATCCGGGCCCGGTCGGCGGCGCTCGTCGAGGCGGGCAGCTTGTAGGTCAGCGCGTCGAACAGGGACTCGTTGTCGTGCGCGTCGACGTAGGCGAGGGCGTCGCCGGGCGCGTCCGCGTAGCCGGCGGGCGAGCCGTTGTAGTCGATCTCCGCGCCGGTGACCTCCTTGCCGTCGGTGTCCGTGAAGTGGTACTTGGCGAGGTTGCCGGTCAGGCCCACCTTGATCAGGTCCTGGTAGTGCAGCAGCCGGGCCTTCTGCTCGTCCTCGGTGCCGTTGGCGGTGGAGGAGTTCGGGTCGGTGTACAGCCCGGACGCGAAGCCCTGGATGCCCGGGTCCGAGTCGAAGGGGCTGCCGCCGCGCACCGCGTCACGGGCCCGGTCGGAGAACGTCGCGATGCCGGTGCCGGCCATGTTCTGCTGCGTGGCCTGCACGAACCGTGCGTCGTTCGCGACCTCGCCGAAGTTCCAGCCCTCCCCGTACAGGATGATCTTCTTGCCGTCCACGCCGTCCTTCTCCGGGGTCAGCGCGTCCAGGGCCTTCCTCACCGCCAGGATGTTGGCCTTGGGGTGGTGGCCCATGAGGTCGAAGCGGAACCCGTCGACCTTGTACTCCTTGGCCCAGGTGACGATCGAGTCCACGACCAGCTTGCCCATCATCGCGTTCTCCGGCGCGGTGTTGGAGCAGCAGGTGCTGTTGGCCACCGAGCCGTCGGCGAGAAGCCGCTGGTAGTAGCCGGGCACGATCTTGTCGAGGACGGAGGTGTCCGCCTGGCCGCTGGCCGCCGTGTGGTTGTAGACGACGTCCATGACGACCCTCAGCCCGTCCTGGTTGAGCGCCTGCACCATCCTGCGGAACTGCACGGTGCGGGCCGTGCCGTCCGGGTCGGTGGCGTAGGAGCCCTCGGGGACCGTGTAGTGGTACGGGTCGTAGCCCCAGTTGTAGGCGTCCTTCGCGGCGGTCTTCGCCACGCACGCCTGCTGCTGCTCGGAGTCGGCCGGGTAGGAGGCGAGGTCGCAGTCCGGGACCGCCTGGTCGGCCTTCTTCTCCGGGATGGTGGCGATGTCGAAGGCCGGCAGCAGGTGGACGTAGGACGTGCCCGCCTTCGCCAGGTCCCGCAGATGCTTCGAGCCGTCGCTGTCCTTGTCGGTGAAGGCCAGGTAGGTGCCCTGGTCCTTGGCCGGGACCGTCGTGTCGGCGACCGAGAAGTCGCGGATGTGCAGCTCCTGGATCTGGGCGTCGCGCAGCGGTACGGCCTTCGGCTTGGCCAGGTGCGACCAGCCGCTCGGGGCCAGCGCGTGGTCGTCGAGGTCGGCGACGAGGCTGCGCTCGCTGTTCGCGGTGAGGGCAACCGAGTAGGGGTCGGTGACCTTGTTGGTGACGACCTGGCGGACGCTCGGCGCCCACACCTTCACGACGTACCGGTAGGGCTTGCCCTTCCAGGACGCCGGGCCGGTGACGGACCAGACGCCGGTGGCGTCGTCGCGGTGCATGGCGACGCCGCGGCCGTCCAGCTCCAGGGCCACGCTCTGCGCGGTCGGCGCCCACACGCTCAGGGTGGGCCGGCCGTGGTGGAAGACGGGTCCGAGCTGCGCCTTGGTGGCGCTGCTCGAGTAGAGGTCGTCGAGCACGCCTGCGAGCTGGACGCCCGTCGCCGCGAGCACGGCCCCGTTTCCGGCCCGCTGGGAGGCGACGACCTGGCCGCGCAGGGCCTGCCGCACCCGGTCGCGGTCGCGCGGGTCGACGGACCAGGCGGTGTAGTCCTTCAGATGCGGGAACTTCGCCTTCTGCGCGTCCGTGAGCGTGGTCTTCTCCAGCCGCAGCCAGCGCTCGTCGTCGCTGGTCAGGGCCCCGTCCTTGACGGTGATCGAGCCGTCGGCGGAGTACAGCAGCTGGGTGGAGGCGGCGCCGTCGGCGCCGTTCCACGCGACGGTGTCCCGGTCGATCCAGACCGCCTTGGACATGGACAGGTCCAGGGCGCCGGCGCTGCCCGTGGGCTGCGGCAGCAGCGGCTTGTCCTGCCCGCTCACCAGCCACACCTCGTGGCCGTTCGCCGCCGTGAGGTCCAGGGACTGGTCGGTGGGCAGGTCCTTCTCGTCGCCCTTGTGCAGGATGTAGCTGAGGCTGGTGGCACCGTCGGTGAGCGGTACCTCGAAAACCGCGCCATAGGAGTCAGTCTTGACCGGCTGGAGGGGTTTCGACCAGTCGGTGGGGTTCGCGGCGCCGGTCCACACGTGCAGGCCCCAGCCGTCGTAGTTCCCGTCGGCGCGGTGGTAGTGGAGGACGGCCTTGGTGGTGTCCTGCGCGGGGTAGTCGGCGGGTCGTGTGGTCTGCACGGCCTCCTTGCCCTGCTCGACCCAGACCTCGCCCGTCCTGGTGACGTCGATGGACCGGTCGGCGGAGACGTCCTTGTTCCCGTCCTTGTCGATCACCAGGAAGCCGACGTTCGAGGCGCCCGGCTTCAGCTTGACGTAGGCGAAGGCGCCGTAGGCGTCGCGGCCGGTGAAGGGGTGGCTTGCGGGCCAGGTGGTCGCCTCGCCGTCGGCGAGGTCGCCCCAGGCGTACAGACCCCAGTCCGCGTAGTCGCCGTCGGCGCGCTTGTAGTGGACGATCGCGTAGTCGCGGGAGGAGGCGGTGGGGACCTCGGGGGCCGGCGGGGTGCCGGTGGCGGAGGCCGCGGTGGTGCTCGCCGTGCGCCCGGCCGAGTCGACGACGACCGCCTTGTAGCGCAGGGCGGTGCCGGCCGGCACGGTCCTGTCGAGGGCCTGGGTGACCTTGTAGGGGGCGTGGTCGGCGGAGCCGAGGACCTTCCAGGGCCCGTCGCCCACCTGGGCGGCGAAGACCACCCGGTTCAGCTGCCCGCCGGTGACGTCGGCGCTCAGGTCGACGGTGCCGGTGGCGCCGGCCGCGGGGGCGGTCAGGGTGATCGCCGGCTTGGTGGCGGGGGCCTGGAGCCGGCCGGCCGCCTTGAGGACGACGGCGGACCCGGCCGGGACGGTGACGGTGACCTTGCGGTCGGCGTCGGAGGTCACGGTGGCCTTGGTGCCGTAGATCCCCTGGTACGCCATGTCGGCGGAGCCGGTGGCGAAGGCGGCGCTCCGGTCCTCGTCGGCGTTGTTGAGGGCGACGACGTACTCGGCGCCGGTCTTCGCGTCCGTGCGGGTGAAGGCGTAGACACCGGCGCCGTCCGCCGCGTACCGCTCGGTCTGGACGCCGTCGGTGAGGGCCGGGTTGTCCTTGCGCAGCTTCGCCAGCTCGGCGATCTGCCGGTACAGCGGCGCGCCGGTGTCGTAGGAGTCGCTCGCGTGGGTGCGGTCGGTGCCGATCTCGTCGTCGTCGAGGTAGTCGGCGACCTTGGAGGCGAACATGGTCTGGCGGGCGTCCTTGTCGCCGCCGGAGCCGGTGAAGCCCTGCTCGTCGCCGTAGTAGACGACGGGGTTGCCACGGCTGAGGAACATCAGCTCGTTGGCCAGCTCGTCCTTCTTGAGGACCTCGGCGTCGCTCGCCTTCGGGTTGTCCTGCTCCAGGAAGGACCCGATGCGGCCCATGTCGTGGTTGCCGAGGAAGGTGACCTGCTCGTAGGCGTTGGCCTTGTCGGTCGAGTACTTGTAGTCGTCGCCGAAGACGCTCGCGAGCTTCTTCGCGCTGCCGCCCTGGGAGGCGTAGGCGCGGGCCGCGTCCTGGAAGGGGAAGTCGAGGGTGGCGTCGAGGCGGCCCTGGGTGACGTAGGGGGCCGTGACGGAGGTGTCGGCGGAGTAGACCTCGCCGAACATGAAGAAGTTCCTACGGCCGTGCTGGGCGGCGTACTTGTCGAGCGCGGTCGCCCACTGGGTCCAGAACTCCATGTTCACGTGCTTGACGGTGTCGATGCGGAAGCCGTCGACGCCGAAGTCCCGCACCCAGCGCTCGTAGATCTTCTCCATGCCGCTGACGACCTCGGGACGCTCGGTCCACAGGTCGTCGAGGCCGGAGAAGTCGCCGTAGGTGGCGTTCTCTCCGGCGTAGGTGGAGTCGCCGCGGTTGTGGTACATCGTCGGGTCGTTGAGCCACGACGGGACCTTGAGGTCCTTCTTCGCGGCGGGGACGGTCGGCGTGTACGGGAAGGACGAGCCGTCGACGGCGGGGAACTTGCGGCCGCCGGCCGCGTAGTCGGCGTCGTCGAAGGGCCGGCCGTCCTTGGTCAGATAGGGGAAGGCGCCCTTGGAGAGGTACTGGTGGGACTGGCCCTCGTAGTCGACGACGTCGGCCGTGTGGTTGGTGATGACGTCGAAGAAGACCTTCATGCCCTTGGCGTGCGCCTTGGAGATGAGGCCGGCCAGGTCCTTGTTGGTGCCGAAGTGCGGGTCGACCTGGGTGAAGTCGGTGATCCAGTAGCCGTGGTAGCCGGCCGAGGCGTCCTTGCCGGTGCCCTGCACGGGCTGGTTCTTGAAGATGGGGGCCAGCCAGATGGCGGTGGTGCCCAGGCCCTTGATGTAGTCGAGCCGGTCGGTCAGGCCCTTGAGGTCGCCGCCCTGGTAGAAGCCCTTGTCGGTGGGGTCGTAGCCGGTGGCGAGCCGGGAACCGGTCAGTCCGCCCTTGTCGTTGGACCTGTCCCCGTTGGCGAAACGGTCCGGCATGACGAAGTAGAACTGCTCGCGGGTGTCGTCGTGCCGGGCGGGCTGGGCGGCGAGCGCCGCGTCCGAGGGGGGTGCCGGCGGGGTGGCGGCCCCGGCCGCCAGTGGCTGGATCAGAGCGGCGGCGAGGGCGGCGGCGGTGACGGCCGCTGCCCTTCTCGCTCGCGGGGTACGGCGCGTACGCGGCGCCGGCCATCTCGGTATCACAGGCGGTAACTCCTAGCGATTACGGCTCTTCTGGGTCCGACCCCCGCGCCGCGGCACGACCGCGGTGCCGAGCGCGCCGCGTGACCGTATCGCTGGCGAAAGCCTTACAGCAAGAGGCGTGAAAGCCCCAGCAAGAACTTTCACCGCACTCGAGAAGGGGGCGCGGGAAGGGGGTTGCGGGAAGCGACGGCCGCCGCTGCGGGCGGTCCGGGTTGCGCCACGCTGTTCCAGGAGTGAGCGTGGACAGCAGGGGGCGGCCGAAGCAGTGCGACGCAGAGCCCGTTCGGATCGATGATGGCCAGCACCACCCGGCGACGTTTCCTCCGCCTGACCAGCGTGTCCGCATTGGCCGCGGTACTCGCCTCACCCACAGGTCCGGTGAGCGCGAGGCCCGCGCCCGACGTCCACGGCGAGGCCGGGGCGGCCGCGCCCAGGGGGTCGGCGCCCCCCTCGCCCGAGCCTCCGGCCCCGACGCCGAGCGCTCCACCGGCCACGACACCACCCGGTCCGTCGACGCCGGTCACCACGCCCTCGACGACGCCGGCCCAACCGTCGGGCACGGCTTCGCAACCGGCCCGGACGCCGAGCCCCGGCGACACGTCACAGACCGAGGAGTCGCCCGCTCCGAGCGGGAACGGCACCTCGGCGTCCGATGCCGCGACGCAGCAGAAGCAAGAGGCCGACACGGTGACGGCGGACCTGGACCGGCAGAAGGAGCAGGTTCCCCAGGAGCTGGTCCCGAGCGTCGACCAACTGACCGCCACTCTGCGGGCGGTGCAGGACCCGAAGACCCCGCCGCAGGAACGCGATGCCGTCATCCGGAGCGCACGGGCGGTGAGTTCGGCGCTGAAGGTCATCGCCGATCCCGGGACTTCTCGCGCGGTGCGGGGACGGCTGACCGGACTCGTGAAACAGGTGACCTCCGCACTGGACGCGGCGAACCGCCCGGGGTTGCCGCCCGAGCACCGGCGCACGGCCGTCTTCGTCGCGGACAGGACGGCGCCCGCTCTTCGCGCGATCGGCGACAGCAGGACGCCACACGGTCTGCGGAACGATCTGGCCGGGGGCGCGAGCGGCGCGCTGAACGTCGTGAACCGCCATGCCGGGCAGTCGTTCGCAGCCGCCCGTAAGGTGGCGGTGGTGGTGGCCGAGGGCAGCGACCCGGGCACGCCTGACGACGGGAAGAAGGAACTGGCGCAGAGCGCCCACGAGGCAAGCGCGTCGCTGGACAAGGCCGACGACCCAGGGGCGTCGGACGAGGAACGGGACAAGGCCCGGCAAGAGGCGGACCGGCGGATCGCCGACATGGAGCGGAAGCTGGAAGAGGTGATCTCCGCTCAGGGCCTGCCCGACGTCCCGCTCGGCAAGGCGGCCGAGGTCTGCACCAACGCCGTCTTCGATTCCGCCCCGCAGGACACGCTCGGCAGGAATCTGAAGGGCCTGCTTCCCAAGAAGTGGAGCACGGAAGGCGTCAAGGACTTCTGGAAGTCCAAGGAAAAGGGGAACGACGTCCTCGACGTCCTCACCCAGTTGCGCAACGACGCGTTCGCCGACGCCCCGATGGAAGTCAAACGGCTCGTTCCCGGGCTCGCCGAAACGGTACCGGCAAACGAACTCTTCGGGACCCTCGGCACCCCGGCGCTCCATTGCCTGCGGGCCGCTCTGCAGCTCGACAAGGACTCGGGGATACAGTCGGGGACCTGGGTCAAGAAGGCCGAGGAGAAGGAATAGACTTCATCAGTTCGGCCAGGGACACCTCTGAATCGGCTTCGACCGTCGAAACACCGAACCTGGCCAGATCCTTCTTCTCCTCCGCGTTGTCGATCCCCTTGCCGTCGAGGTGGTAGGTGGAAATGGAGTACACCGGAGCGTCCTTCGGCGACCAGGTCGCCAGAACGTAATGCTTGCCGCGTGTCACATTGACCAGGTTGTTGTTGTGGCGCACCCTGCCGAGATATATGAGCCTGTCCCCGCACTGGTTCGCGATGCACGGCGAGCCCTTCTTTCCCATCCACGACGGCCGCTCGTTCTTGAACTCCTCCACGTCGATCCGTCCCCGTTCCTTTCTCATGTAGGTGAGCTGGAGTTCGACGTCGAGCAGGTCGTACTTCGCGTCCATGGGGAGCTGGAACACATGCTCCCGAGTGTCCTCCTGCCCGCTTTCGAGCAGAGTGCCGGGCTCGTAGAAGCGCCCGCTGCTTATACGGGAGAACGCGAGTCGATCGACGTGACGTTCCGCCTCCTCGTGCTTCTCATCGACGCTCTCCCTCCACTCGTTCACCGACGAGGACCCCTGCTCCGAATACTTGGCGGTTCTGCCGTAGATCGTGAAGTCATCGATGATGATGTACACCGCATACGCTCCGGTGTTCTTGACGGAGAGTTTCAGCGGGACCTGGACGAACGGGAGTGCGCGGTCTGCCCGCGCGGTTCCGAACTCCGCCGTCAGAGTGAAGTGCATGGGGGCGACCGTGGGTTGGTACAGGGTGGAGTAGGCAAGGCTGAGAGCGGTGAAGAGGACCGATGCGAACACTCCGACGGCGAATCTTCTGGGTTGCGGAACCCCCTTCCACGGCCGCTCCCGGAGCAGCAGGAGCAGCGCCCACACCGACCAGCACCACAGTGGCGCGAACGCCGCCAGGTAGGGCGTGTACTGCCTCTCGTCGAGCCACATCACGAGGAGAAGGCTGTCGGTGGCCAGCGCTGTGAGGACGCCGAGCAGGACGATCGCACCGGAGATCCTCGACTGTCGTTTTCCCCAGAAGTCGAGTACCGAGACCGCTGCCGCGACCTGCACCAGACCGAACAGGACGAACAGGGCCCCGGTCACCCGTTGCGCGAAGGTCAGCGCGCCGGAGGCGTCCGGCCATCCGATCACTCCGCTCAGGACCGCGGACGCGAGCAGTCCGACCAGGACGAGGAGACCGGTCGTACGTCGTCTCCAGGCCCGGTCGGGCCACGTACCGCTGTCCCCTCCGCGCCAGTACACCGATGCCGGGTCCGCCACGTCCACGTCCGGGTGACCGAGGCGGTCCAGCATGCCGCGCAGCTCACGCAGCGACCAGGCGCTGCCCACGGTGTCGCCGCCCACGGTGACCCGGCGAAGGCCACGACCGTCCGGTGCCTCCACGACGACCCAGGGGCGGATGCTCATGCGACCAGCCTCGGACCGGAGCCGGGACCGCGCATGCGCGGTTGCTCCGGTCGGCCCTGGGACCCACGGCGTCGCGGAGAATCTCTCCCCGCCCGAGGTCGCCGGGGAGGCCGGCATCCGCCGCGGCCCGGGTGACCGGCGGGCACGACGCGGTGGGCCCGGCCGCGGACGGGTTCAGCAGCTCGACTTGCCGGCGTAGATCGCCAGCGCGGTGTTCGCGCCGAGGGTGGCGGTGAACTGCCCGCTGGAGTTCACCGTCACCGCGGTCTTGTTCTGCACGTTGCAGTACGTGCCCGCCGGGAGGGACGTCTGGTAGGTGCGGGTCAGGGTGCTCGTCTCGTGGTTGATGGCGACGTAGCCCTTGCTGCCGCGGCCGAAGGCGATCGCGTCGGCGCCGTCGTCCCACCAGTTGGTGACCGCCTGGCCGCGGGTGGCGTTGCGGAAGGCGACCATGGACATGATCTCGGGCCACTTGTGCTGGCACTTCCAGCCGTCCTGCCAGCAGGCGTTGACCTGGCCGCCGCCCGGCGGACCCGCGTCCGGGTCGGACCACTCGTAGCCGGAGTTGATGTCGGGGGCGCCGTAGGGCCAGGCCAGCATGAAGACGTTGGCCAGGGTGTAGTTGGCGCCGTCCTTGTAGTTGAGGGTGGCGCCGTTGCGCTCGGTGTCGTGGTTGTCGACGAAGACGCCGGCCACCGAGCTGCTCATGTAGCCCCAGCCCTCACCGTAGTTCTTGAGGTAGGCGAGGTTCTCGTTGTTGAAGACCCGCTTGAGGTCGTAGGCGTAGCGGAACTCCTGGACGTCGCCGTTGCCGGTGTACTCGGTGGGCTGGACGGCCTCGCCGGCGCCGTAGATGACCTCCTGCTTCCAGTAGGCGTTCGGGTTGGTCAGGCGGGACTTGATGTTCGCCAGGTCGGCCGCGTCGATGTGCTTGGCCGCGTCGATGCGGAAGCCGTCGACGCCGAGCGAGAGCAGGTCGTTCATGTAGCCGGCGATGGTCTTGCGGACGTACTCCTCGCCGGTGTCGAGGTCGGCGAGGCCCACCAGTTCGCAGTGCTGGACGTTCCAGCGGTCCTGGTAGTTGCTGACCTGGGCGGTGCAGTCGTCGAAGTCGTAGACCGAGTACAGGCCGGGGTAGTTGTACTTCGTGTACGACGAGCCGCCGGTGCCGGTGCCGCTGCCCGCGGACATGTGGTTGATGACGGTGTCGACGACGACCTTCACCCCGGCCGCGTGACAGGTACTGACCATGTTCTGGAACGACGCGCGGTCGCCGAGGCGGCCCGCGATCTTGTAGCTGACCGGCTGGTACGACGTCCACCACTGCGAGCCCTGTATGTGCTCGGCGGGCGGGGAGACCTGGACGTAGCCGTAGCCGGCCGGGCCGAGGGTGTTGGTGCACTCCTTGGCGACGGAGGCGTAGTTCCACTCGAAGAGGACGGCGGTGACGTCCTTGGTGCCGGGCGGGGAGGCGCTGGCGGTCGTCGGGATCATGACAATAGTGGCGGCCGCGAGCGCGAGGGCGCCGGAAAGGGATCTGCGTGCCATGTGGGGGTCCTTCTCCGTTGAAGGCTCGTTGAAGGCGCTTGCTGAAAACTCCAGCAAGAATTTCCGTGACGCAGATGTTAAGGGCCCGCTGCCTGAAAGGGCAGCGGGCCGGACGAAGTTGAGTGCAAAAGTTTTGCGGAGCGACCGTCAGGCCGTCGTCCACCACACCGTCGTGTCGGCCGGGACCTTCGTCTCGTCGCCGGCCTCGGTGAGCTCGCCGCTGGCGAGCAGGACGCGACCGTAGGTCGGGGTCGTCACGGACTCGCCCGTCGTGTTGGCCACGCAGACGAAGTCGCCGCGACGGAAGGCCAGAACGCCCTCGGGGGCGCGCAGCCACTGAACCGAGTCGCCCGCGCCGAGGTCGGGCCGCGAGCGGCGGACGCCCAGCGCGGAGCGGTACAGCTCCAGGGTGGAGCCGGGCACGCCCTGCTGGGCCTCGACGCTCAGCTCGCCCCAGGTCGTGGGCTGCGGCAGCCAGCTGCCTCCGCTGCCGAAGCCGTACGAGGAGCCCGTGCGGGTCCACGGGATCGGCACCCGGCAGCCGTCGCGGAAGCCGTCCTGGCCGGCACCGCGGAAGTACGCCGGGTCCTGGCGCACCTCGTCGGGCAGGTCGACCACGTCCGGCAGGCCCAGTTCCTCGCCCTGGTAGACGTAGGCCGAGCCGGGCAGGGCGAGCATGAGGAGGGTGGCGGCCCTGGCCCTGCGCAGGCCCAGCGCGCGGTCGCCCGCCGTGCGGATCTGGGTGCCGAGGCCGGGCGGGTTGGCGAAGCGGGTGGCGTGCCGGGTGACGTCGTGGTTGGACAGCACCCAGGTGGCGGGGGCGCCGACCGGTCGCATCGCCTCCAGGGTGCGGTCGATGACCGTACGCAGCTGCCCGGCGTCCCAGTCCGTGCCCAGGTACTGGAAGTTGAAGGCCTGGTGCAGCTCGTCGGGGCGGACGTAGTTCGCGGTGCGCTCGACGGTCGGCGTCCACGCCTCGGCGACAAAAATGCGCTCGCCCGCGTACTCGTCGAGCACCTTGCGCCACTGCCGGTAGACCTCGTGCACGCCGTCCTGGTCGAAGAAGGGCATGACATCGTTGCCCAGCAGCTTCAGCTGGTCGTGGCTGCCGAGGTCGGGCAGCCCGTCGGCCTTGACCAGGCCGTGGGCCACGTCGATGCGGAAGCCGTCGACGCCCATGTCCAGCCAGAAGCGCAGGATCGAGCGGAACTCGTCGCCGACGGCGGGGTGTTCCCAGTTGAAGTCGGGCTGCTCGGGGGCGAACAGGTGCAGGTACCACTCGCCCGGGGTGCCGTCCGGTTCGGTGACCCGGGTCCAGGCCGGTCCGCCGAAGATCGACTCCCAGTCGTTCGGCGGGAGCTCACCGTGCTTCCCCTTGCCGGGACGGAAGTGGTAGCGCTCGCGCAGCGGGGAGCCGGGGCCCTCGGCGACGGCGCGCTTGAACCACTCGTGCTGGTCGGAGGAGTGGTTGGGCACGAGGTCGACGATGATCCTCAGGCCCAGTCCGTGGGCGTCGCGGATCAGCGCGTCGGCGTCGAGCAGATTGCCGAACATGGGGTCGACGGCCCGGTAGTCGGCGACGTCGTAGCCGGCGTCGGCCTGCGGGGAGGCGTAGAAGGGGCTGAGCCACACGGCGTCCACACCGAGGTCGCGCAGGTACGGCAGGCGGGAGCGGACACCCTCCAGGTCGCCCATGCCGTCGCCGTTGCTGTCGGCGAAGCTGCGGGGATAGACCTGGTAGATCACCGCGTCCCGCCACCAGTCGCGGCGGTCGGCGACGGTGGCGACGGCGGAGTCGTCGGCCGGGGCTGCAGTGTGCTGCTGGCTCATGGCGTCCTTGGTACGTAACAGGGTCATTGTGGGCGTGGGTACGGCGGCTCGGGCGGCCGGGGGGTGCGAGGCGGCCGCGGTGTCAGCGGGGTCGGATGGACACCGCGGCCGCCTACCCGCGCGGTCAGGCGCGCGGGAGCGTGTTCCGATGAGCGGTCAGCCCTTGGTGCCGCCGGCGGTGAGGCCGGTGACGAGGTTCTTCTGCACAAGGTAGAAGAACACCGACACGGGGATCGCGATCAGCACAGCCGTGGCGGCCATGTAGTTCCACTGGGCGTCATGCTCACTGACGAAGGTCTGCAGGCCGACGGCGAAGGTGTACTTCGAGTCGTCCAGCATGAAGGTCGTCGCGAAGGCGACTTCGCCGACGGCGGTGATGAAGTTGTAGAACGCGGCTACGGCCAGGCCCGGGCGGGCCAGCGGCAGAATCAGCCGGAAGAAGGTACCGAACGGGCTGAGCCCGTCGACGCGTCCGGCCTCGTCGATCTCGAAGGGGATGGTGTCGAAGTAGCCCTTGAGCAGCCACGCACTGTACGGCACCGCCGTGGTGCAGTTGATGACGATCAGGGACCAGTAGGTGTCGATGAGGTCGAGTTCGCTGAAGATCTCGTACATCGGCACGATGAGGACGGCGATGGGGAAGGCCTGGGTGAGCAGGAGGACCCACATCAGCGACTTGTAGCCGGGGAAGCGCATGCGCGAGACGGCGTAGCCGGTGGTGGCGGCGACGAAGACACCGATGAAGGTGGTGCCGAGGGCCACGATCATCGTCGACTTGAACCAGTCGAAGAACGCGGTGTGCTGCAGCACGAAGCTGTAGTTCGAGAAGGTCAGCTTGCTCGCGATCTTGCCCGGGTGCAGGTAGTCGTCCTTGTCCGGGCCGAGGGACAGGTAGAACAGCCAGGCCACCGGGGCGAGAGCGATGAGGCTCGCCACGGTGAGGCCGCCGTGCAGCAGGGCGGCGCCGAGCGGGCCGCGCTCGCCGCGTCGGCGGATCCGGCGCCGGGGCGCGGGTGCGGGGGCCGGTGCGGCCTCGGTCTCTTCGAGGGTCGTGGTGCTCATGGCGGCGGCTCCTGCGGCGTCAGGCGGCGAGCTGGTCATTGCGCTTCAGCCAGCGGAAGTAGAAGGAGGTGAAGACGGTCAGCATCGACAGCAGCAGTACGCCGTAGGCGGCTGACTGGGCGAAGTCGCGTGGCTGCTGGCCGAAGCCCAGGTAGTAGGCCCAGGTGACGAGGATCTGGGCGTCGGGCGCACCGTGCGGGCCGAACAGGATGAAGATGATCGTGAACTGGTTGAAGGTCCAGATGACGCCGAGCAGGACCACGGTGGAGCTGACCGAGCGCAGGCCGGGCAGGGTGACGTGCCGGAAGCGCTGCCAGGGGCTCGCGCCGTCCATCTCGGCGGCCTCGTAGAGCGAGGAGTCGATGGACTGCAGGCCACCGAGCAGCGAGAGCATGATGAACGGCACACCGCACCAGGTGTTGACCATGATCGCCGCGAACCGCTGCCAGAAGGTGTCCTCCAGCCACTGCGGCTGGGGCAGGTGGAGCCGGCCGAGGATCTGGTTGAGCACGCCGGAGTCGGAGAGCACGATCCGCCAGGAGAAGACGGTGACGAAGGTCGGCACGGCCCAGGGCAGGACCAGCAGCAACCGGTAGAGGGTACGGCCGCGCAGCTTCTCGTTGAGCATGAGCGCGAGGCCGAGGCCGATGGTGTAGGTCAGGGCCACACAGCCGACCGTCCAGAAGACGGTCCACAGGAAGTGCGACCAGAACCGGTCGTACGCCGTCGGGCCGAACAGGATGTCCTTGTAGTTGTCGAACCCGATGAACTTGTAGGTGGCGGAGATGTGGTTGACGCCGATGGTGCGCGCCGAGTTGAGGCTGTCGGCGTCCGTGAAGGTCAGGTAGACACCCCGGACGAGCGGATAGCCGACGATCACGCCGAGCACGATGACCACCGGGGCGATCATCGCGTACGCGTACCAGTACCTCTGGTAGCCGTTCTTGATGCGCTGCCCCAGCCCGGGCCGAGGCGCGCGGTCACCGCGGCGCTTGCCGGTCGCGCGGTCGATGGCGACTGTCATGGTTCGACACCTTCAAAAGATCAAGGAGTTGGGCCGGGCACAGGCGGTGGCCGCCGGATCCTTCCCCTCCTGAAGAGAGGATCCGGCGGCCACGCGGGCTCACTTGCTGAAGTCGGGCACCAGCTTGGCGATCGCGACCTCGGCGTTGCTCAGGCCCTTGTCCAGGGACTCCTTGCCGCCGGCGATCTTGGGCAGCTCGGTGTCGAGCGGACCCCACAGGGAGCTGTACTCGGGCAGCGCCGGGCGCGGCTGGGCGGCGGCCAGGACGCCCTGGTAGCCGGCGATGCCGGGGTCGGCCTTCACCTGGGCGGTGTAGGCGTCGCCGCGGGTGGGCAGCGTGGAGTTCTTCAGGGCGATGGTCTCCTGGGACTTCGCCGAGGTCATGAACTTCACGAACTTCAGGGCCGCGGCCTGGTGGGCCTTGTCGGAGCCGGCGTAGACCGAGAGGTTGTGGCCGCCGGTCGGGGCGCCCGCCTTGCCGGTGGAGCCGGCCGGGACGGTGGCGATGCCGAGGTTGGACTTGTCCTTGAAGGCGGAGCCCTTGTAGAAGTTGGTGATCTCCCACGGGCCCTGGATGATCGCGGCGACCTTGCCGTTGACGAACGCGTCCTGGATGTGGGCGTAGGCGTCGGCGGTCGTGTCGGCCTTGTGCAGGCCCTTGCCGGAGAACATGCTCAGCCAGGAGCCGTAGGCCTTCTTGGCGGTGGGCGAGTTCACGGTGATCTTCTTGGCGGCGGCGTCGACGGTGTCGGTGCCCTCGCCGTAGAGGAAGGACTGGGCGTAGTAGGCCTGGGTGGAGCCCCAGTAGCCGTCGACGCCGGCCTTGTCCTTGACCTTCGCGGCGTCGGACTTCAGCTCGTCCCAGGTCTTGGGCGCCTCGGTGATGCCGGCCTTCTGGAACAGGGCCTTGTTGTAGACCAGGGCCAGGGTGTCGGTGACCAGCGGCACGCCGTAGGTCTTGCCCTCGTACTGGGCCTGCGTGATCAGGTTGGGCTGGAACTTGGACTGGTCCGCGAGGGCCTCGGTGCCGTCCAGCGGCAGGAAGTAGCCCTTCTTGGCGAAGGCGGGGGTCCAGCCGACCTCGGAGCGCAGGATGTCCGGGGCGCCCTTGGAGCCGGCGGCGGTGTCGAACTTGTTCTGCGCCTGGTCGAAGGGCACGTCGACGTACTTGACCTTGATGTCCTTGTTGGCGGCCTCGAACTGCTTGACCAGGGCCTGGTACGTCGGCGCCTCGTTGGTGGCGTTGGAGGTGTCCCACCAGGTGATGGTCACCGGACCGTCGGACTTGTCGCTGCCGCTGTCGCTCCCGCCGCAGGCCGTCGCCGCGAGGGCGAGGGACGCCACCAGCGCGGTGGCCGCTATGCCACGCCGCATGAGTTCTCCTTGAGGGTGAAAGCCCGTGAACAGGAAGCGGTCCCGCCCGCTCCTGCAGACTTGCCGACTGCGCCGTTGCGGCCGCCGGGCGACGGTGAGAGTAGCCGCGCTTGTCAGGGGCGCGAAAGACCTTGCAGAAAAAAAATGCAAGAAGCCGCGACAGTTACCCCGCCGTGACCTGCCCGTCCGGGCCTCACACCCCCGAATTCACGCGGATCGGCGGCACGTCGGACGCTTGTGCAAGACTCTGCAAGCTCTTGCCATACGGTGGCGAGGGGGGAATCATCCCGTTGCGGACCGGACGTCGGGACCGGACGCCGACCACGACACGAGGGAACGCGATGACGCAGCAGCCCACAGCGGGCCGTACAACGGCACGCACCCGGCGCCCGATCGGTGGGCACGGGGGATCGCGACCGGTACAGTCCAGTGCTGTGACCACACGGCTTGCCGACATCGCTGCCCAGGCGGGGGTGAGCGAAGCGACCGTCAGCCGCGTCCTCAACGGGAAGCCGGGCGTCGCCGCCACCACCCGCCAGTCCGTGCTGGCCGCGCTCGACGTCCTCGGCTACGAGCGCCCCGTCCGCCTTCGGCAGCGCAGCGAGGGCCTGGTGGGCCTGATCACCCCGGAGCTGGAGAACCCCATCTTCCCGGCGCTGGCCCAGGTCATCGGGCAGGCCCTCACCCGGCAGGGCTACACGCCGGTGCTGGCCACCCAGACCCCGGGCGGATCCACGGAGGACGAGCTGACCGAGATGCTGGTGGACCGCGGGGTCGCCGGGATCATCTACGTCTCCGGTCTGCACGCGGACACCACGGCCGACATGGAGCGCTACGAGCGCCTGCGCGCCCAGGACGTGCCCTACGTCCTGGTGGACGGCTTCTCCCCGAAGGTGCAGGCGCCGTTCATCTCCCCCGACGACCGCGCGGCGATGACCCTGGCCGTGACGCACCTCGTCTCGCTGGGCCACACCCGCATCGGCCTGGCGCTCGGCCCCAAGCGCTTCGTCCCGGTCCAGCGCAAGATCGAGGGCTTCGTCCGGGCGATGCAGGACCAACTGGACCTGGCCCCGGCAGTCGTCGAGGCGGAGCTGATCCAGCACTCGCTCTACACCCTGGAGGGCGGCCAGGCCGCCGCGACGGCGCTCATCGAGCGCGACTGCACGGCGATCGTCTGCGCCAGCGACATGATGGCGCTGGGCGCGATACGGGCGGCCCGGCAACGCGGCCTGGAGGTCCCCCGGGACGTCTCCGTGGTCGGCTTCGACGACTCCCCGCTGATCGCCTTCACCGACCCGCCGCTGACGACGATCCGCAAGCCGGTGCCGGCGATGGGCCAGGCGGCCGTGCGCACCCTGCTCGAGGAGATCGGCGGGACACCGGCGCCGCACAGCGAGTTCGTGTTCATGCCGGAGCTGGTGGTACGCGGCTCCACGGCATCGGCCCCGGGGGACCGCAACCGCGCCTAGGGGGTGTCTCGCGCCCCCAGGACATGCGATCCGGACCCGACCGCGGGATGATCTGCGCAAGAAGTCTTTTCTGGCAGACTCTGTGCCCATGGGTGACATGACGGTGACGCGACCGGAAGGCCCGGAACTTCAGGCCCTTCCCCACCCCGCCACGGACGACACCCCGCCCGCCCTCACGCGGCGACTGCGCACACCCCGCCACCCCCGGCTGTGGTTCGAGATCCTGCTGATCGCGGTCAGTTACTGGACGTACTCGGTCATCCGCAACGCCGTGCCGGAACAGCGGGCGAAGGCGCTGAGCAACGCGGACTGGGTCTGGCGCGTGGAGCACCAACTGGGCATCGCCGCCGAGCAGACGATCAACCACGCCGTCGACTCGGTGACTTGGCTGATCATCGGCATGAACTACTACTACGCGACGCTGCACTTCGTGGTCACCGTGGGCGTGCTGGTCTGGCTCTACCGCAGCCACCCCGGCCGCTACTCGGCGGCGCGCCTGGCCCTCTTCGCCACCACGGGAGTCGCCCTCCTCGGCTACTACCTCTTCCCCCTGGCGCCACCGCGCCTGATGACCGGCGGCCACTTCATCGACACGGTGCAGGTCCACCACACCTGGGGCTCCATGGCCTCCGGCGACCTCAAGCACATGTCCAACCAGTACGCCGCGATGCCCTCGATGCACATCGGCTGGTCACTGTGGTGCGGGCTGACGCTCTTCGCGCTCACCGCCGTCCCCTGGGTACGTGTCCTCGCGATTCTGTACCCCGCGGCCACCCTCCTCGTCATCGTCGCGACCGCCAACCACTTCTGGCTCGATGCGGTGGGTGGCGTGCTGTGCCTCGCCGTCGGCTTCACGGTGGCCCGAACCTGGTACGGGGCGCTGCCCCACGCCCTGCCGCAAACGGCTTGGCAGCCGGCGAGAGCGTAGGCGACTCGGCGGTGCACCTGGGTGGGGGTTGCCGTAGGTGGGAGCGCGCACCGCGCGTGCGGGTGCCGCTGCGCCCACCCGTGCCGCCTGGGGTACCTCCCAGGCGTTAAGCACTGGGGGAGGCACGACTGCCCGCAGCCAGGTGGGCCGTATGTCCGTGTGCGGCGGGCCGGCCCCGCCACCACGACCCCGACCCACCCAGACCCCGTAGGCGCCCCACCCCGCACACGCGAAGCCGCCGGCCGGCCTACGTCGCGTAGAACAGCTCCTCCACAACCCCCCGAGCCCGCCGCGCCGTGCGCCGGTACGCGTCGAGCATGTCGCCCACGTGCCCGGGCCCGTACCCCAGATACCGCCCCACCGCGGCCAGCTCCCGCGGCTCGGAGGGAAACGTGTCCCCCGCCCGCCCGCGCACCAGCATCACCGCGTTCCGCACCCGCGTGGCCAGCACCCACGCCTCGTCCAGCGTCGCGGCGTCCTCCTCCGACACCAGCCCGGCCCCCCGCGCCGCCGCCAGCGCCTCCCGCGTCCGGGTCGTCCGCAGCCCCGCCACCTCGGCCCCGTGCCGCATCTGCAGCAGCTGCACGGTCCACTCCACATCCGACAGCCCACCCGGCCCCAGCTTGGTGTGCAGCTTGGGATCCATCCCGCGCGGCACCCGCTCGGCCTCCATCCGCGCCTTCAGCCGCCGGATCTCCCGGACCGCGTCCTCCCCGAGCCCACCCCACGGATACCGCAGCGGATCGATCAGCTCCATGAACCGCCGCCCGAGATCCTCGTCCCCCGCCACCGGCTCCGCCCGCAGCAGGGCCTGCGACTCCCACACCAGCGACCACCGCCGGTAGTACGCCTCGTACGACGTCAGCGTGCGCACCAGCGGCCCCGACTTCCCCTCGGGCCGCAGATCCGCGTCGACCAGCAGCGCCGGATCCGCGCTCGGGATCTGCAGCAGCCGCCGCATCTCGGCCACCACCCGGTTCGCCGCCTCCGCGGCCTCCCGCTCCTCCACACCCTCCCGGGGTTCGTGCACGAACAGCACGTCCGCGTCCGACCCGTAGCCCAGCTCGTGCCCCCCGAACCGTCCCATGCCGATGATCGCGAATCGGGTGGGCAGCGTGTCCCCCCACCCCCCGCGCACCACCGCGCGCAAGGTGCCCGCGAGCGTCGCCGCCGTCAGGTCCGACACGGCGCCGCCGACGAGGTCCACGAGCGCGCCCTGGTCGGCCTCGGCGGGCTGGGCCTCGGTGCCGTAGGAACCGACGATGTCGGCGGCGGCCGTACGGAACAGCTCCCGCCGCCGCACCCCGCGCGCCGCCGTGACCCCCTGCTCGGCGCTCTCGGCGCGGCCGACGGCCGCCAGGACCTCCTGCTCCAGCTGGGCCCGCCCGCGCGGTTCGAGCCCGCCGCCGTCACCGCCCCCGTCGCCGAGCAGCGCCACCGCCTCCGGCGCCCGCATCAGCAGGTCGGGGGCGAGCCGCCCGGCCGACAGCACCCGGGCGAGGTTCTCGGCCGCGGCCCCCTCGTCCCGCAGCAGCCGCAGGTACCAGGGGGTCTTGCCGAGCGCGTCGGAGACCTTGCGGAAGTTCAGCAGCCCGGCGTCCGGATCGGCGGAGTCCGCGAACCAGCCCAGCAGCACGGGCAGCAGGGTGCGCTGGATGGCCGCCTTCCGCGTGACACCCGACGCCAGCGCCTCCAGGTGCCGCAGCGCCGCCGCCGGATCGGCGTATCCGAGCGCGACCAGCCGCTCGCGGGCCGCCTCCGGGCTCAACCGTGCCTCGCCGGGAGCGAGTTGGGCGACGGCGTCGAGCAGCGGCCGGTAGAAGAGCTTCTCGTGCAGCCGCCGTACGACGCCGGTGTGCCGCTTCCACTCGCGGGTGAGCTCGGCGACGGGGTCGGCGCGCAGCCCCATGGACCGGCCGAGGCGGCGCAGGTCGGCCTCGTCCTCGGGCAGCAGGTGGGTGCGGCGCAGCCGGAAGAGCTGGATGCGGTGTTCGAGCAGGCGCAGGAAGCGGTAGGACTCGCCGAGCTGCACGGCGTCCGCGCGGCCGACGTAACCACCCGCGGCGAGGGCGAGCAGCGCGTCCAGCGTGGTCCCGCTGCGCAGCGAGGCGTCCGTCCGCCCGTGCACCAGTTGCAGCAGCTGAACGGCGAACTCGACGTCCCGCAGACCGCCCGGACCGAGTTTGAGCTCGCGCTCGACCTCGGAGACGGGAATGTTCTCCACGACCCGGCGGCGCATCTTCTGCACGTCGGCGACGAAGTTCTCCCGTTCGGCGGCCTGCCAGACCAGCGGGTCGAGGGCGGCGACGTACCGCGCGCCGAGCTCGGCGTCCCCGGCGACCGGCCGGGCCTTGAGCAGCGCCTGGAACTCCCAGGTCTTGGCCCATCGCTGGTAGTAGGCGACATGGCTGCTCAGCGTGCGCACCAGCGGACCGTTCCTGCCCTCGGGCCGCAGGTTGGCGTCGACGGGCCAGATGGAGCCCTCCACCGTGGTCTCGGAGCAGATCCGCATCATGTGCGAGGCGAGCCGGGTGGCGGCGCGCAGGGCCGCCTGCTCGTCGCCGCCTTCGCCCCCCTCGACGGCCTCGCCGACGAAGATGACGTCGACGTCGGAGACGTAGTTCAGCTCGTGCCCGCCGCACTTGCCCATCGCGATCACCGCGAGCCGGCACAGCGCGGCGTCGTCGGGCGCGGCGGCGCAGGCGATGCGCAGCGCGGCGCGCAGGGTGGCGGTGGCGAGGTCGGCGAGCTCGGCGGCGGTCTCGGCGACGCCGGTGGTGCCGCACACGTCGCGGGCGGCGATGGACAGCAGGCAGCGGCGGTAGGCGACGCGCAGCGAGACGGGGTCCTCGGCCTCGGCCAGCCCCCGCTCGAACTCCTCCAGGCCGGGATGCAGGTCCCGCGGCTCGTAGGTGACGAGAGCGTGCCAGTCGCCGGAGTGCCGGGCGAGGTGGTCGCCGAGCGCGGCGGACGCGCCGAGCACGCCGAGCAGCCGGTCGCGCAGCGGTTTGGCCGCTATCAGCGTGTCGAGCAGTTCCCGCCGGGCGGTCGGTGAGGGCTGCGCCTCCAGCAGCCGTACCAGCCCGCGCAGCGCCAGGTCCGGGTCGGCGGTCGCGCCCAGCGCCTCCAGCAGGACCGGGTCGTTCCTTATCGGCGCGAGCTCGGGGCCGTCCAGCAGCCGCTCGGCGGCGGAGGCCTCGGTGAAGCCGTGCCGCAGCAGCCGCGTGAAGGTACTGCTCCTGCGCCCCGGCGCCGTCATCCCGGCCTCCCATCGGATCAGGTCCTCGAACCAAGGTCGTCCTGGCCAGAGCCTAGCCGCAGCAAGCGAAGCGAGCCGCGGCGACGGCCACGACTTTTCCCCACGCATACGCCACCGGCGCGGAACGGACGGCGTCCAGGCGGGCGGCATGCAGGCGGGCTGCGCGGAACGGACGGCGGGGAGGCGGGCGGCGCCGGGGCCGGTCGGGTCGCGAGCCAGGCCGGGCCGGGTCGCGCCGCACCGGAGGGGGCCGGGCCGCGCAAGGTCGGGACGGCACGGTCAGGCGGCCGCCAGGTCGGGCCGGACCGGAACGGGCCCGCGTCAGGGCGGGCCGGGTCGGGCCGTGACAGGGCGGCAGCTTCCCCGCTGAGCGACCTGCCCCCTCGGGGCACCAGCCCGCCCCGCGGCACCAGCCCACCACGCGGCAACCACCCACCCCGCTGCAACAGTCCACCCCGCGGCAGCAGTTCACCCGGTCTTCACCCTCCGGGCCGGGCGGCGTGGGGTGGGGCGCATCTTGGCGTGTGCATGCTCTCCCTGCACCGCCGACCCCGCTCTTCCACCGGAGGTTGATGTGTCCGGCAGTTCCGTGTTCCGCCGCGGCCGTGCCGCCCTGGCGTCCACCGTCGCCCTGGCGGCCGCCGCCGTCGGTCTGTGGTCCGGCCTGGGCGGCTCCTCGCCCGCTCAGGCCGCGACCGGGGTGCCGACCCCGGACCACGTGGTCGTCGTGGTCTTCGAGAACCACGCCTACAGCCAGGTGATCGGCTCCTCCAGCGCCCCGTACATCAACTCGCTGAAGTCCGGCGGCGCCAACCTCACCCAGTCCTACGCCATCACCCACCCGAGCCAGCCGAACTACCTCGCCCTCTTCTCCGGCTCCACCCAGGGCATCACCGACGACAGCTGCTACACCCCCGGCTTCTCCTCGGCCCCCAACCTCGCCTCCGAGCAGCTCGCCGCGGGCCGCACCTGGGCCAGCTACAACGAGTCGCTGCCCAGCCAGGGCTCGACCACGTGCAGCAGCGGCAACTACGCCCGCAAGCACAACCCGTGGTTCGGCTTCAGCAACGTGCCGACGTCGTCCGCGAAGACCTTCGCGCAGTTCCCGACGGACTACTCGACGCTGCCGCAGCTCTCCTTCGTGGTCCCCAACCTGTGCAGCGACATGCACGACTGCTCGGTCTCGACGGGTGACACCTGGCTGAAGAACAACCTCGGCGCGTACGCGACCTGGGCGAAGACCCACAACAGCCTGCTCGTCGTCACCTTCGACGAGGACAACAAGCTCAGCGGCAACCGCATCCCGACCGTCCTGTACGGCCAGCCGGTGACCCCCGGATCGAGCAGCGCGACCACGTACAACCACTACGACCTGCTGCGCACCCTGGAGGACACGCAGGGCCTGACCACGCACGCGGGCAACGCGGCCTCCGCGCACGACATCACGGGCATCTGGGCGTCCTGACGTGTACGTAGCGGACAGTCGTGCGCGGACGTCCGCTGACGGTGCCGTCCGGCCTGTGGCCGGGCGGCGCCGTACCGCGGTCGCTCCTGCCGTCCTCGCCCTCGGGGCGGTCAGTCTGATCACGGACGTGTCGTCCGAGATGGTCACGGCCGTGCTGCCGTTGTACCTGGTCAGCGGGCTGGGCCTGTCGCCGCTGGGCTTCGGGGTGCTGGACGGCGTCTACAACGGCTTCTCGGCGCTCGTACGGCTGGTCGGCGGGCATCTCGCCGACCGGGGCGGCGGGCGGCACAAGTGGGTCGCCGGGTTCGGGTACGCGTTGTCGGCGGTGTGCAAGCCGTTGCTGCTGGTGGCGCACGCGCTGACCCCGATCGGGCTCATCCTCGCCGTCGACCGGACGGGCAAGGGACTGCGGACGGCCCCGCGGGACGCCCTCATCTCGCTGTCGAGCACGGCGGAGTCGCGGGGCCGGGCCTTCGGGGTGCACCGGGCGATGGACACGGCGGGCGCTCTGCTCGGCCCGCTGGTGGCGTTCGGGATCCTGCGGGCCACCGTGGACGGCTACGACGCGGTGTTCACCGTCAGCTTCTGCGTGGCCGCGCTGGGCGTGCTGGTCCTGGTGCTGTTCGTACCGGGCGGGCGACGCGGCGGAACAGCGCCGGAAGTCCCGGCCGCGAAGCCCACGCTGCGAAGTGCGGTGGGGCTGCTGCGCGGCCGTGCGCTGCGCCGGATCAGCGTGTGCGCGCTGCTGCTGGGGCTCGCCACGGTGAGCGACTCGTTCGTCTACCTGCTGCTCCAGCACCGGCTCGGCGTCCCGGACCGCTGGTTCGCGCTGCTCCCGCTCGGCACGGCGGGCGCCTTCCTGCTGCTGGCGATGCCGCTGGGCCGGCTCGCGGACCGGGTGGGCAGGTGGACGGTCTTCCTGGGCGGCCACGGGGCACTGCTGCTCGCCTACGCGCTCCTGCTCACCTCGTGGCACGGCACGGCCCTGCCGTATCTCGTCCTCGCCCTGCACGGCACCTTCTACGCGGCCACCGACGGGGTGCTGATGGCGGCGGCCTCGGAGGGGGTGCCGGCGGCACTGCGCTCGTCCGGGCTGGCCCTGGTGCAGACCGGGCAGGCGGCGGCCCGGTTCGCCTGCTCGCTGCTGTTCGGCGCGGCCTGGACGGTGTGGGGCGACCGCTCGGCGCTGGCCGGGGCGGCCGTGGTGCTGGCCGCGTGTGCCGCGTTCTCCCTCACCCTGCGTCCGAAAGGCCCCGTGACCGCATGACCGTCCGTACCCGCGTCCTGATCCTGGCCTCGGCCGTCGCCGTGCTGGCGGCGGTCGGGCTGGCGTCCGTGCTGCACGCCTCGGCCCGGGCGGACCGCCGCAACCACACCCAGGCCGGCGGTCCGCGGGTCGCCCCGGGCACGGTCACGCTGACCGAGCACGGGCGGATGGTGTTCCGCAACATGGCCTGGGGCCCGCACCGCGACGAGCTGACGACCGTCCCGGCCTCCGACCCCTCCGGCCCGCGCACCGCCTCGGGCGTCAAGTGCCTGCGCTTCTACGCCGCCTCGGGCACCGGGGTGTGCCTGCAGGCGGTGCACGGCCCCGTCTCGGACACCTACCGCGCCCTGATCCTGGACGCGCACCTGAGGACGAGGGCCCGCTACGCCGTCCCCGGCATCCCCTCCCGCGCCCGTGTCTCGCCGAGCGGCCACTTCGCGGCGTGGACGGCGTTCGTGGGCGGCGACTCGTACGCCGGTACGAACTTCTCGACCCGGGCGGCGATCGTGGACGTACGGACGGGCCGGCTCATCCCCACCCTGGAGCAGTTCCGGATCATCAAGGACGGCCGGCCGTACCGGGCGGCGGACGTCAACTTCTGGGGCGTGACGTTCGCGGCGGACGACCGCACCTTCTACGCGACCCTGGCCACGAAGGGGCAGACCTACCTGGTCCGGGGCGACCTGCGCACGAGCACGCTCACCACGCTCCGGCCGAACGTCGAGTGCCCGTCCCTCTCCCCCGACGGCACCCGCATCGCCTTCAAGAAGCGGGTCCAGGGCCTCCCCAAGGACGCCCCCTGGCGCCTGTACGTCCTCGACCTGCGCACCCTCCGCGAAACCCCGACGGCGGAGCCGCGCAGCATCGACGACCAGGCCGTATGGAAGGACACCCACACCCTGGTCTACTCCCTCCCCGGCGACTACGGCGCCGACCTCTACGAGATCCCGTCCGACGGCACGGGAGCACCCCGGCGCATCAGCACGGCGGCGCTGTCCCCGGCGTTCGTCGACTGAGCCCGGCCTCATGGCGTCGAGGTTCGGGCGGACCTCCGCCACTAGGTGTTCTCGCCGCCCTCGATACCCCGTTCGGGGCCCCGCACATTTCCCAGTACCTTGTTTCCCTGAGCGTCGATCATTCGGGTAAGAGACTCCTGCGCGACTCCGAATATGATCGCCCAGGCGGCAATCTGGGAAGTGGAGTCCAGATTCGAAAGGCCAGGAATGACGCGGCCATTGATGAGCATTATTCCGAACAGGGCCGACAGGGCCCCGACGGGGAGCCGCAGAAGGACCAGCATGGCAGGAATCGAATATGGGGTCGTCGTGCCCTGGATCTTTCGGATCGCGAGTGAGCCCGCCAGGGCTGCCGCGCCGGCCCCGACGCCCTCGACAAGCAAGGCATCGACCCGGCTCCCACCTTTCCCCGTGGGGCAGACCTGACCCTGGGGAGGAGTGAAGCACAGGAGAGTGGACATCACGGAATTCCCTTTGAAATTCCAGAGGATGAACAGCGCGGCGACGAAACTGGTGGCCATGACCGCGGCAAGGAGGATGTTGCGGAAGCTCCGGGCCTGGGCCCGCTCCGCCTCCTCCGCTTCATGGGCGGCGAGCAGGGTGGCGACGGCCAACTCCTTCAGGTCGGGCACCATTTCCTGACTGCCGTTCTTCAGACGATCCTCCAGCGCGACCAGTCTGGGGTCGTTCGGGCCGAGGTGCTGTCGAGCCTGGGCAAGGACGACGGTCCCCGCCCATTTGAGTTCGCCTTCGTCCTCGGGCACCAGCTTGAGGAGTTTCACCTCGGCCTTGTGTATGTTGGAATATGCTCGATCGATACGGGAACCGGTCAAGATCGAAATCGGGGTCTTCCAGCCTCCGGCCGCATTTCGCGCCACCGCCAGATGGGTTTCTATCTTCTCCGCAATCTTTTGATCGCCGGTCGAGAGGTCGGACACCTCCTCCCTCCTGTTGAGCAGCGCCTGGAGATGGGCTACGTGCGCGGTGGTGCGCTGCGCCCAGGACGACTTCCTTTTCCCGGCCACGTCGGCATCGGCGTCCGGTTCCCCCCTGTCGCGGCCACGGAGCCGAGCCCACTTGCCGGAAATCCAGTCTGTCGCCGCCATGGCTCCATTGGAGGATTCAAGACGGGTTCGGGCCACTGAAACTGAGCCGTCGGGGTGACACGGCCAAGTGGGAATCCGGGCCGTGCACCCGGCACGGGCCGGCGGCCCGCAGACGGCCCGTGCGGCGTGACACGGCGTGGGGCCGACGGTCCACGACCGTCGGCCCCACCCGCCGCATGACCGGCAGACCCGCTCCGACCCGCGCCTACAGCACCGGCAGATGCTTCCGCAGCTCGTACGCCGTGACCTCGGAGCGGTACTCCTCCCACTCCTGCTTCTTGTTGCGCAGGAAGAAGTCGAAGACGTGTTCGCCGAGGGTTTCGGCGACCAGGTCGCTGTTCTCCATGAGGGTCAGGGCCTCGCCGAGGTTCTGCGGAAGGGGTTCGATGCCCATCGCGCGGCGCTCGGCGTTGGACAGGGCCCAGACGTCGTCCTCGGCGCCGGGCGGGAGCTCGTAGCCCTCCTCGATGCCCTTCAGGCCGGCGGCGAGCAGGACGGCGTAGGCCAGGTAGGGGTTGGCGCCGGAGTCCAGCGAGCGGACCTCGACCCGGGCCGAGCCCGTCTTGCCGGGCTTGTACATCGGTACGCGGACCAGGGCCGAGCGGTTGTTGTGGCCCCAGCAGATGTAGCTGGGGGCCTCGCCGCCGGCGCCCGCGGTGCGCTCGGAGCCGCCCCAGATGCGCTTGTAGGAGTTGACCCACTGGTTGGTGACCGCGGAGATCTCGGCGGCGTGCCGCAGCAGGCCCGCGATGAAGGAGCGGCCGACCTTGGAGAGCTGGTACTCGGCGCCCGACTCGTAGAACGCGTTGCGGTCGCCCTCGAAGAGGGACAGGTGCGAGTGCATGCCGGAGCCGGGGAACTCCGAGAAGGGCTTCGGCATGAAGGTCGCCTGGAGGCCCTGCTCCAGCGCCACCTGCTTCATGACCAGGCGGAACGTCATGATGTTGTCCGCGGTGGACAGGGCGTCGGCGTAGCGCAGGTCGATCTCCTGCTGACCCGGCGCGCCCTCGTGGTGGGAGAACTCCACCGAGATGCCCATCGACTCCAGCATGGTGATCGCCTGGCGGCGGAAGTCCATGCCGATGTTCTGCGGGGTGTGGTCGAAGTAGCCGGAGTTGTCGGCGGGGGTCGGACGGGTGCCGTCGACCGGGCGGTCCTTCAGCAGGAAGAACTCGATCTCCGGGTGGGTGTAGAAGGTGAAGCCCAGGTCGGAGGTGCGCGCCAGGGCGCGCTTGAGGACGTAGCGGGGGTCCGCGAAGGACGGGGAGCCGTCCGGCATCAGGATGTCGCAGAACATGCGGGCGGTGCCAGGGGCCTCGGCGCGCCAGGGCAGGATCTGGAACGTGGACGGGTCGGGCTTGGCGATCATGTCGGACTCGTAGACCCGGGCGAAGCCCTCGATGGCGGAGCCGTCGAAGCCGATGCCCTCGTCGAACGCCTGCTCCAGCTCGGCGGGTGCCACGGCCACGGACTTCAGGAAGCCCAGCACGTCCGTGAACCACAGGCGTACGAACCGGATGTCGCGCTCCTCCAACGTCCGGAGCACGAACTCCTGCTGCTTGTCCATCTTCCGCTTCCCCATCCTTGCTGGTCAGGCCGCCTGTGTCCGTACGTCGGCACTGGAGGCGGTCGGGCACCCATGGCATCACACCACATCACCGTTTCACACGCGTTTCGCGGCTTCATCGCCCGGCTGTCGCCGGTCCGAACGCCTCGCGTACGGCGGGTGCACGGCGGGTGTACTGCCCTGCGCCCATCTTGCCCCCTGAGCAGCGCTCCTGTAACGGCCCAGGCCCTGCCCGGTTGAGCGAGATGTGGAGGAAACGTGAGCGAAACCACGCCGGTTTAATTTGCATCTCAAATGCAAGTTTCCTTAGCGTTTCGATCAGACGAGCGATCGAGCCTTCGAGGAGTTCCACGATGCTGTCCGAACAGTCCGCGGCCACCGTCCGCGCCACCCTTCCCGCCGTCGGCGCGGCCATCGGCGAGATCACCGAGCGCTTCTACGCCAAGCTGTTCGACGCTCACCCCGAACTCCTGCGCGACCTGTTCAACCGCGGCAACCAGGCCTCCGGCGCCCAGAAGCAGGCCCTGGCCGGCTCCATCGCCGGCTTCGCCACGTACCTGGTGAACAACCCCGACCAGCGTCCGGACGTGATGCTGCACCGCATCGCCCACAAGCACGCCTCGCTGGGCATCGTCCCGGAGCAGTACCCGATCGTCCACGAGCACCTGTTCGCCGCCATCGCCGAGGTCCTCGGCGACGCGGTCACCGAGGAGGTCGCCGCCGCCTGGACCGAGGTCTACTGGCTGATGGCCAACGCCCTGATCGCGATCGAGAAGCGGCTGTACGCGCAGAGCGAGCAGACCGGCTGGCGCGAGTGGAAGGTCGTCGAGCGGGTCGAGGAGACCGCCGACGTGGCCACCTTCAAGCTGCGCCCGGCCGACGACGGCCCGGTCCCCGGCTACCGCGCCGGCCAGTACGTCTCGGTCGGCGTCACGCTCGCCGACGGCGCCCGGCAGATCCGCCAGTACAGCCTGACCGCGGCCCCCGGCTCGCCGGAGCGGCAGTTCGCGGTCAAGCGGGTCACCGGCGACGCCACGACCCCCGACGGCGAGGTCTCCAACCACCTGCACGCCCACGTGCGCGAGGGCGACGTCCTGCAGCTGTCCGCCCCGTACGGCGACCTCGTCCTCGAGGACACCGACGCGCCGCTGCTGCTCGCCTCCGCGGGCATCGGCGTCACCCCGATGGTCGCCATGCTGGAGCAGCTCGCCCTGGCCGGCCACAGCGCCCCCGTGGCCGTGGTGCACGCCGACCGCTCCCCCGCCTCGCACGCGCTGCGCACCGACCACGCGGCGTACGCGGCCAAGCTGCCCCAGGCGGAGACGGCCTTCTTCTACGAGCAGTACGACGAGGACGCGGCGGGCTACGGGCGGCCCGGCCTGGTGGACCTCGCCGACGTCGACGTGGCACCCGGTACGCAGGCCTACCTGTGCGGTCCGCTGCCGTTCATGCGGGCGGTGCGCGAGCAGCTCATCGCCAAGGGTGTGGCCCCGGCCGACATCCACTACGAGGTCTTCGGCCCCGACCTGTGGCTGGTCCAGGCCGCGGCCTGAGCGAAAGCGAAAGCGAAACCGCAAGGGCCGGCCGGGGGCGGTGTGCACCGCCCCGGCCGGCCCTTGCGCGTTCCCTTGCCTGTTCCCCTGCGCGTTTCCTGTTCCCGGCCGGGGGCGCCGGAGCGCTCAGGAGGTCCGCCGTGCGCTGGGCAGCCCCAGCAGCAGCGGGCCCGTGGGGTCCGCGACCATGTCGGCGACCGTGAGCGGGTCGAGCGCGGCGTAGAACGCCTCCTGGGCCCGGCGCAGGGCACCGCGCAGGCGGCAGTCGGAGTTCAGCGGGCAGGGCGCGGTGCCCTCGCAGTCGGCGACGTCGCCCTCGCCCTCCAGGTCCCGCACGATCGCGCCGACCGACGCGTCGCGGCCGGCCTCGGTGAGGCTGAGTCCGCCGCCCCGGCCGCGGCGGGTCTCGAGCAGCCCGCGGTGCTGGAGTTCGGCGACGACCTTCGCGGCATGCGTGTACGGCACGTTCATGTCCGCAGCGACCTCCCGGGTCGTGGGGGTCGACTTGCCCGCGACGGCGAGCCGCATCAGAACGCGCAGCGCCATGTCGGTGGAGCGCAGCAGCCGCATACGGCCAGCGTAGGGTAATCGGAATCTGCGCTTCAACTTTTCGCGGTCTCCCGTCGCCCCACCGGCCCCACTACCATCAGCACGTTCGCCGCACCCGACCGTCCCCTGACCCGAAGGACTTACGCCCATGGGCTCCGCCAGCACCGGCAAGACCAGCGCCGACGGGCGCAAGGCACATGTGCAGGAGTTGCGCCGCGCCGAGCGGGCCCGGGAGCGCCGGACACGGATCCTGGCGATCACGGCGAGCGTGGTGGCCGTCGCGGGCCTCGTCGTCGGCGGCGTGGTCTTCGTCCAGTCGCGCTCCGACGACGACAAGTCGACCGACGCGGCCACCGAGGCCAAGGCGGCCCAGGACGGCAAGGCGGGCGGCAAGGTGGGCAAGGACGGTGCGGGCCACTTCGTGACCGGCAAGGACGGGGTGCGGACCTGGACGGGCGAGCTGTCCCGCAACCACGTCACCGCGCCGGTCTCGTACCCGATGCATCCGCCCGTGGGCGGCGACCACAACCCGGTCTGGCTGAACTGCAACGGCGACGTCTACACCGAGCCCGTCAAGGACGAGAACGCCGTGCACTCGCTGGAGCACGGCGCGGTCTGGGTGACGTACACCGGCAAGGCGGCCGAGTCGGACGTGGCGGCGCTCGCGGCCAAGGTGAAGAAGACGCCGTACACACTGATGAGCCCGTACGAGAACCAGCAGGCTCCGCTGATGCTCTCGGCGTGGGGCCACCAGCTCACCGTGAAGAGCGCCTCGGACCCGGCCGTGGACAAGTTCTTCGCCACCTATGTGCAGGGCTCGCAGACGCCCGAGCCGGGTGCCTCGTGCACCGGCGGAGTGATGAAGTGAGCAAGTACGTCGGCTGGATCGCGGGGGCCGCCGCGACCGCGTTGGTCGCGGCCGGGGCGATCACCTACGCGGTGGCGGAGGACAACGCCGGCTCCGGTACGAACCGGCCGGCCACCCCTTCCGCCGACTCCGCGGACGCCGGTTTCGCCCGGGACATGGCGGTCCACCACCAGCAGGCCGTCGAGATGTCGTTCATCGTGCGCGACCGTACGACCGACCCCGAAGTGCGCCGTCTCGCCTACGACATCGCCCAGACTCAGGCCAACCAGCGGGGCATGCTGCTGGGCTGGCTCGACCTGTGGGGGCTGCCGAAGGTGTCGGCGGATCCGCCGATGACATGGATGGGCATGGGGGACATGGCCACCGGCAAGGACGGCGCGCTGATGCCGGGCATGGCGACCAACACGCAGCTGAAGAAGCTGGGCGGACTGAGCGGCAGGCAGGCCGAGGTCTTCTACCTCCAGTTGATGACGGCCCATCACAAGGGCGGCATCCACATGGCCGAGGGCTGTGTCGACCGGTGCACGGTGGGCGTGGAGAAGAGGCTGGCGCAGGGCATGGTGGACGCGCAGCGGTCCGAGATCCGGCTCATGGCCGACATGCTCGAGAAGCGCGGCGCCGCGCCGGTTGCTGACGGCACCGCGCCCGGTTCCTGACACACGCGCACCACGGCTCCCGTATCCACCGGAACGTGACATCCGCCCACCGGAATGCGGGGAACAAAACTCGCAATTCGGCTGTAACTCCCCGCACGTGACGGTTCCTTGGGTTTCTCTTGGCTTGCTCATTCCCCTGGCATGCACGGTTCATCGGGAAGAGTGGCCCTCGATCGTGTGATCCATTCACGGGCGTGGGCCGAACCGCCGCGGCCCCCGCGCGGATCACGCGAGAACCAAGCACTCAGTGCGTGACATGCGATCCGCATCGCAGGGGGTTCTATGAGATCCAACCGCGCCACCGTGCGCGCCGGAGTGAGCATGGCGGCGACGCTGCCGATGCTCGCCGGTGCGCTGGCGCTCGGCATACCCGCGGCGCACGCCGCGGACCACTCGGGCCGAGGCGCCCTCGCGGGCACCAAGCCCGCGTGGGCGACGGCCAAGGCGGACAAGGGCGCCACCTCGAACGGCGCCCAGGTGAACGCCCGGGTGTACCTGGCCGGCCGCGACGCCGCCGGCCTCGCCGCGTACGCCAAGGCGGTCGCCGACCCGTCCTCGCCCATGTACGGCAAGTACCTGAGCGCCAAGCAGACGCAAGCGCGCTTCGGCGCGACCAAGGCCCAGGTGGCCGCCGTGAAGTCGTGGCTGAAGTCGGCGGGCCTGAAGGTCACTTCCGTCACCCCGCACTACATCGCGGTCTCCGGTGACGTCGCCGCCGCCGAGAAGGCGTTCGGCACCCAGCTGCACAACTTCGCCAAGGGCTCGAAGACCTACCGTGCGCCGGCCCAGACGGCCTCGGTGCCCGACGGCCTGAAGGGCTCCGTCCTGACCGTCACCGGCCTGGACAACGCCCCGCACAAGGCGAACCACAAGGACCAGCTGCCGCCGCCGGACGCGGTGTTCAAGAACGCCGGGCCGTTCTCCTCGTACTACGGCTCGAACACGGCGAGCACCCTGCCGTCCGCCTACGGCCAGACGATCCCGTACGCCGTCCAGGGCTACACGGGCGAGCAGCTGCGGGCCGCCTACGGCGCCGGCACCTACACCGGCAAGGGCGTCCGGGTCGCGATCACCGACGCGTACGCCTCGCCGACCATCGCCTTCGACGCGTCGAGCTACGCGAAGAAGCACGGTGACGCGGCCTGGAAGACGGGCCAGCTGACCCAGGTGCTGCCGAAGAACTACACCAAGACCAAGGAGTGCGGGGCCGCGGGCTGGTACGGCGAGGAGACCCTCGACGTCGAGGCCGTGCACGCGGTCGCGCCCAATGCCAGCGTCACGTACGTGGGCGCCGCCTCCTGCTACGACGACGACCTGCTGGACTCGCTCAGCAAGATCGTCGACAACCACCTGGCCGACATCGTCTCCAACTCCTGGGGCGACATCGAGGCCAACCAGACGCCGGACCTGGCCGCGGCCTACGACCAGGTGTTCCAGTTCGGCGCGGTGGAGGGCATCGGCTTCTACTTCTCCTCCGGTGACAACGGCGACGAGGTCGCCAACACCGGCACGAAGCAGGTCGACACCCCGGCCAACTCGGCGTGGGTGACCGCGGTCGGCGGCACCTCGCTGGCCGTCGGCAAGGACAACACGTACCAGTGGGAGACCGGCTGGGGCACCGAGAAGGCCACCCTGTCGGCCGACGGCAAGAGCTGGACGAACTTCCCGGGCTCCTACACCTCCGGTGCGGGCGGCGGCACCAGCAAGACCGTGCCGCAGCCGTACTACCAGAAGGGCGTCGTCCCGAAGGCGCTGGCCACGGCCAACAACGCCGAGGGCAACCGCGTCGTCCCGGACATCGCGGCGATCGCCGACCCCAACACCGGTTTCCTCGTCGGCCAGACGCAGACCTTCCCGGACGGGTCGGAGCAGTACAGCGAGTACCGCATCGGCGGCACCTCGCTGGCCGCGCCGGTCATCGCGGCCGTGCAGGCCCTCGCCCAGGAGGCCCGCGGCGGCAAGGCGATCGGCTTCGCCAACCCGACCATCTACTCGAAGTACGGCTCGAAGCTGTACCACGACGTGGTGGACCAGCCGACCGGCAAGGAACTGGCCGTCGCGCGCGTCGACTACGTCAACGGGTTCGACGCCAGCGGTGGTCTGAGCGTCTCCGTCCGCAGCCTCGGCAAGGACAGCTCGCTCAAGGCCGTCAAGGGCTACGACGACGTCACCGGCGTGGGCTCCCCCGCGAACGGCTACGTCAACTCCTACCGCCGCCACTGACACCCGGCCACAAGCGCGCCCGCTCCTCCTCCGCGAGGGGCGGGCGCGCCTGCGTGCGCAGGAACGGCACCCACCACGCCCATGGAGCGCACCCTCAGCACCCGCGCGCCCGCTCCTCCTCCGCGAGGGGCGGGCGCGCCTGCGTGTGCAGGACGGCTTCGGCAACGTCTTGCGGGTGGTCGAGCATGAGGAGGTGGCCGGACGGGGAGCTGACGCGCAGGGTGCCGTTCAGGTGGGTGGCGAGGGCGCGCTGCCTCGCCAGCCAGCGCGCCCGCCGGTGTGCCGGGCGGCGCGGGTCGTCCGCGGCGAGCACGGTGACGGGCAGGCCGGGCGGCAGGGGGCGGCGCCGGCGCAGCGCGGCGAGCGCGACGGCCTGGTCGGTGTAGGTGGCGTTCTCGGCGAGCGCCGCGTGCAGCCAGCGGCCGGTGGAGTAGGCGCGCCGGACCGCGTCGTACGGTGCCGGGTCCTGCCCGCCCACCCGGCCCGCCCGGACGGCCGCCCGGCGCAGCGGCGGGCCGGCCACGCGGGGCAGTCCGGCCGCGCTCACGAGCGTGGCGTACGCGCGCGTGGCGGTGTCGCGGACCGCGCGCCCCCGGCGCGGGCGGGGGTCCTCCTCCACGCTGGAGTCGACCAGCACGAGCCCGGCGGCCCGCCCGGGGAACAGCCGGGCGAAGGCCTCCGCGTGGAAGCCGGCGAGCGAGTGCCCCACCAGCGTGACGGGACCGTCGAGGCGGAGCGTGTCGAGGACGGCCGCGATGCGCCGCGCCTCCCCGCCGAGTGTCGGCCAGCGGCGCGTGTGCCCGCTCAGGCCGAGCCCGGGGCGGTCGAAGCGGACGACGGTGCGGTCCGCGGCGAGCAGCGGCACCACGGGATCCCAGTCGAACCAGCACATCCCGAGCCCGGGGCTGAGGACGCACGGCGGCCCGCTGCCGTCGACGACCACATGGTGGACCACACCGTCGATCCCGATGAAGGTCATGACCGTCGCCTGGATTCCGGTCCCCTGGGTTCCATAGGGGCATCATGCCCCCCGCGCGGGCGTGGGGCGGTCCCGCACCGCGTGAGGGACACATCGCGTGGGGCGGCCCACACTCCGCGCCACCCCATCGCGTCGCTCTGACGATTACACTGGGCGCGTGCCTCAACTTCGCCTCGCCCTGAACCAGATCGACTCGCGCGTCGGTGACCTCGCCGGAAACAGCGAGGCGATCGTCCGCTGGACCCGGCACTCCGCCGAGCGGGGAGCGCATCTCGTGGCCTTCCCGGAGATGGCGCTGACCGGCTATCCCGTCGAGGACCTGGCCCTCAGGTCGTCCTTCGTGGAGGCGTCCCGCGCCGCGCTGCGTGCCCTGGCCGCCCGGCTCGCCGAGGAGGGCCTCGGGGAGCTCCCGGTGGTCGTCGGCTACCTGGACCGCGCCGAGACCGCCCAGCCGAAGTACGGCATGCCGGCCGGCGCGCCGCAGAACGCGGCGGCGGTGCTGCACCGCGGCGAGGTGGTGCTGAACTTCGCCAAGCACCACCTGCCGAACTACGGCGTCTTCGACGAGTTCCGCTACTTCGTGCCCGGCGACACCATGCCGGTGCTGCGCCTGCACGGCATCGACGTCGCGCTCTCGATCTGCGAGGACCTGTGGCAGGAGGGCGGCCGCGTCCCGGCCGCGCGCACCGCGCGCGCGGGGCTGTTGCTGTCCGTCAACGCCTCCCCCTACGAGCGCGAGAAGGACGACACCCGCCTCGAACTGGTCCGCAAGCGGGCCCAGGAGGCCGGCTGCACCACCGCCTACCTCGCCATGACCGGCGGCCAGGACGAGCTGGTGTTCGACGGCGACTCGATCGTCGTCGCCGCGGACGGAGAGGTGATCGCGCGGGCGCCGCAGTTCACCGAGAACTGTGTCGTCCTCGACCTGGACCTGCCGGCCGCGGCGCCGGACGCGCCCGAGGGCGTGGTGGACGACGGGCTGCGCGTCGACCGGGTCGTGCTGTCCGAAGAGCCACTGGCACCGTACGAGCCGGAGCACACCGGCGGCTACGCCGACCGGCTCGACGACGACGAGGAGGTCTACACGGCCCTGGTCGTGGGCCTGCGGGCGTACGTGCGCAAGAACGGCTTCCGGTCCGTGCTGATCGGCCTGTCCGGCGGCATCGACTCCGCCCTCGTCGCCGCGATCGCCTGCGACGCGGTGGGCGCGGAGAACGTGTACGGCATCTCGATGCCCTCGAAGTACTCCTCGGAGCACTCCAAGGACGACGCGGCGGAGCTGGCGCGGCGCACCGGGCTGAACTTCCGCACCGTTCCGATCGCGCCGATGTTCGGGGCGTACATGGACTCCCTGGGCCTGACGGGCCTGGCGGAGGAGAACCTCCAGTCCCGGCTGCGCGGCACGCTGCTGATGGCGGTCTCCAACCAGGAGGGCCACATCGTCCTCGCCCCCGGCAACAAGTCGGAGCTGGCGGTGGGCTACTCCACGCTGTACGGCGACTCGGTGGGCGCGTACGGCCCGATCAAGGACCTGTACAAGACGTCGGTCTTCCGGCTGGCGCAGTGGCGCAACCAGGTGGCGGCCGAACGGGGCGAGACTCCGCCGATCCCGGAGAACTCGATCACCAAGCCCCCGAGCGCGGAGCTGCGCCCCGGCCAGGTGGACACGGACTCGCTGCCGGACTACCCGGTGCTGGACGCGATCCTCGACCTCTACGTCGACCACGACAAGGGCGCCGACGAGATCGTCGCGGCCGGCTACGACGGCGAGCTGGTCGTGAAGACGCTGCGCATGGTCGACACGGCCGAGTACAAGCGCCGCCAGTACCCGCCGGGCACCAAGATCTCCGCCAAGGGCTTCGGCAAGGACCGCAGGCTGCCGATCACGAACGGCTGGCGCGAGAAGGCGTAACCGCCAGAGCGGCGCCGGTCCGGGCGCAGAAACGGGGAGGAGCCCTGGCCGACGGGGGAAGATCGGCCAGGGCTCCTCTTGGTGTTTCCGCAGTGGTCTCGGTGTCCCTGCAGTGGGTCCGGTGGGTCCGGTGGGGCCTAGTGGACGGAGTGCTCCTCCAGCGGGAACGTCCCGCCGACGACGTCCTCGGCGAAGGCCTTGGCCGCGTTGCCCATGACCTCGCGCAGGTCGGCGTACTTCTTGACGAACTTCGGCACGCGTCCGCCGGTCAGCCCGAGCATGTCGGTCCACACCAGGACCTGCGCGTCGGTCTCCGGGCCGGCGCCGATGCCGACCGTCGGGATGTGCAGCACCCGCGTCACCTCGGCGGCCAGCTCCGCCGGGACGAGCTCCAGCACGACGGCGAACGCGCCCGCGTCCTGCACGGACTTGGCGTCGCGCAGCAGCTGCTGGGCGGCCTCCTCGCCGCGGCCCTGGACGCGGTAGCCCATGGCGTTGACGGACTGGGGGGTCAGGCCGATGTGGGCCATGACCGGGATGCCGGACTCGACCAGCAGCCGGATCTGCTCGTGGGAGCGCTCGCCGCCCTCCAGCTTGACGGCGCCGACGCCGGCCTCCTTCACCAGCCGGGTGGCCGAGCGCAGCGCCTGCACCGGGCCCTCCTGGTAGGAACCGAAGGGGAGGTCGCCGACGATGAGGGCCCGCTTGGTGCCGCGGACCACCGCGGCAGAGAGCATGGTCATCTCGTCGAGGGTGACGGGCACGGTCGAGTCGTACCCGAGGTGGCAGTTGCCTGCCGAGTCGCCGACCAGCATCACCGGGATGCCGGCCTCGTCGAAGACGGAGGCGGTCATCGCGTCGTAGGCGGTGAGCATGGGCCACTTCTCGCCGCGTTCCTTGGCGAGGGCGATGTCGCGGACGGTGATGCGGCGGGTGCCCTTGCCCCCGTACAGCGCCTTGCTGCCGTCGGAGGGGCTGTTCTGAACAGTCTGGGCAGCCGAAAGCTGCGTCATTGCAACGGCTCCTTCGGTCATCTCGAGGCGCCCTGACGGCGTCCCCGGACTCTCCCCCATGGTGGCACCTCGTGCCGTTGCGGGCCAGAGGGCCCGCGTGTGCGCAAGATCTCGGAACGGGTCGTTCAGGTCTCCCGCAAGGGCGTCGGCCGTAAGATCTGAGTAAAGGATTTTCCGATACGAGACGGTCTCGTATCGGAAGTGCCCTAGGCTCGACGCCATGACTACTCCTGCCGTTCCCGCCTCGCGGATACCGGAAGCGGTGCACCGCCGCCGCTGGGCGATCCTCGGCGTTCTGATGCTCAGCCTGCTGATCGTGGTGCTCGACAACTCGATCCTCAACGTCGCCATCAAGACGATCGCGACCCCGGCTCCGACCGGCCTGGGCGCCACCCAGAGCGAGATCGAGTGGGCCATCAACGCCTACACCCTGGTCTTCGCGGGCCTGCTGTTCACCGCCGGCCTGATCGGCGACCGCCTCGGCCGCAAGAAGGTCCTGCTCGGCGGACTGCTGGTGTTCGGCATCGGTTCGGCCCTGGCCGCCGAGTCCGGCTCCCCGGGCCAGCTCATCGCCTTCCGCGCCCTGATGGCCCTGGGTGCCGCCTTCGTGATGCCCGCCACCCTCGCGGTGCTGATGAACGTCTTCGAACGTGAGGAGCAGCCCAAGGCCATCGGCATCTGGGCCGGCGGTGTCGGCCTGGCCATCGCCATCGGCCCGATCACCGGCGGCGCGCTGCTCGACCACTTCTGGTGGGGCTCGGTCTTCCTCATCAACGTGCCGATCGTGATCGTCGCGCTCGCCCTCATGGTGTGGCTGGTGCCCGACTCCCGCGACCCCAGCCCGGGCCGCCTCGACCCCATCGGCGTCGTCCTGTCCGTCGTCGGCCTGGTCCTGCTCGTCTACGGCATCATCAAGGGCGGCGAGCTGGCCGACTTCACCGACGCCAAGGTGCTGTCCACCATCGTCGCCGGTCTCGTCGTCCTCGCCGCGTTCATCGTCTTCGAGAAGCGCAGCGACCACCCGTCCCTGGACGTCACCTACTTCAAGAACAAGGTCTTCTCGGCCGCCATGAGCGCCATCGCGCTGGTGTTCTTCGCGCTGATGGGCGTCACGTTCTTCGGCGTCTTCTACACCCAGAGCGTGCGCGGCTACTCGCCGCTGGAGTCCGGCCTGCTGATGCTGCCGCTGGCCGCGGCACAGATGATCTTCGCGCCGCGCGCCCGGCTGGTCGTCGACCGCTTCGGCAACAAGGCCACCACCACGGCCGGCCTGATCGTCATCGCCGCGACGCTGGCCGCCTTCGCCGGCTTCGAGGCGGACACGCCGATCTGGCTGCTGGAGGTCGTCTTCTTCCTCATGGGCACCGGCATGGCGCACATCATGACGCCGACCAGCGTGGTCATCATGCAGGCCCTGCCCCGGGAGAAGGCCGGCTCGGCGTCCGCGCTGAGCAACACCTTCCGCCAGGTCGGCGGCGCGCTCGGCATCGCCGTGCTCGGCTCGGTGCTGTCGACGGCGTACCGTGACGGCATCGAGGGCAAGCTCGGGCTCCTCCCGCCCGGCCTGCGGGACACGGCCGGCGAGTCCATCGAGGCCACCCTCGGCGTCGCCGCGAAGCTCGGCCCGCGCGGCCAGGCCCTGGTGGACCCGGCCAACGACGCCTTCCTGCACGCCATGCACGTCACCGCGCTGTGCGGGACCGTGGTCGCGCTGATCGGCGCGGTCGTGGTGGCCGTCTTCCTGCCGGGCAGGACGACGCCGCCGCAGAAGGACAAGGAGGAGCCGGAGCTGGTGGCCGCGGTGGACTAGCCCGCACGGTCGACGGAGGCGGCGGACAGTCAACGGGGGCCGAGGGCCGGAGGTGCGCAGGCGCCGCCGGCCACCGGGTAGGAGAATCTCCCGGTACGACGAAAGGACGTCTCAAGTGAGCCTTGCCCACAGCCAGGCCGCCTCCGCCCCCGAGGCCCCCGCGCGCGGGCGCCCCCGCAGCGAGGCGGTGGAACGCGCCATCGTCGAGGGCGTGATGAAGCTCCTGGAGGACGGCGTTCCGCTCGCCGAGCTCTCCATCGAGCGCATCGCCCGCACCGCCGGCGTCGGCAAGGCCACCATCTACCGCCGCTGGAGCGGCAAGGAGGAGCTCTTCGTCGACGTCGTGCGCGCCGCCGAGCCCGCCGACCCCGAACTGCCCGGCACCTCCATGCGCGACGACCTCGTGGCCCTCCTGGAGCAGCTGCGCCGGCGCGGCCTGGTGAGCCGCTCGTCGGCGATCCTGCACAACGTCTACGCCCAGATGAAGAGCAGCCCGAAGATCTGGTGCGCCTACCACGCGACCGTCGTCGAGCCGCGCCGCAAGCTCCAGCGCGAGATCCTGCGCCGCGGGCAGGCCGGCGGCGAGCTGCGCGCGGACATCGACGTCGACCTGCTCAACGACATCTTCGTCGGCCCCATGCTGGTGCGCAGCGTGATGCGCCCCGACGCCGACCTGCCCGAGGGGCTGTCGGAGCAGATCGTGGACACGGTGCTGGAAGGGCTACGGCCCGTCAGTTCCCGTTCCTAATGTGCGCGTTTCGTCACAGACCCCGCTTCCGGCGCCGTAACCGGAACTCCGCCCGCCGACTTGTTCGTCCTCGTGCCCGTACGGCCGTCACAGGACGGCGGAACGGAGCCGATCATCCCCTAGGGTCGTAACCCACGGGGTGAACGGTGTGCACGGCAGGCAGTGAGGCGACGGTATGGCGCAGCAGGCGTACATGACGGAGACGGACAGCGGCGGCTCGGGGCCCGAGCCCCGGTGGGACCGGCTTCGGCGCCTGGCGAACCGCGTCTTCGACGGCTGGCGCGGCGACCGGCGGATCTGGCGCCGGGGCATCGTGCTCGCGGCCGTCGCCGTGGTGCTCGCCCTGGTGATGGTGCTGCACTCGCGCATCCCCAACCGCATCGGCAACCTCGGCAGCCTCACCGAGACCTTTCTGCCGTGGTTCGGCCTGCTGATCCCCGTCCTCCTCGTCCTGGCCCTCGTGCGCAAGTCGGCGACGGCGCTGATCGCGGTGGTGCTGCCCGCGATCGTCTGGCTCAACCTGTTCGGCGGCCTGCTCACCACCAAGACCGGCAGCGGCGGCGATCTGACGGTGGCCACGCACAACGTCAATGCCGACAACCCCGACCCGTCCGGCACCGCGCGCGAGGTGGCCTCCGCCGGTGCGGACGTGCTGGCCCTGGAGGAGCTGAAGGCGTCGGCGGTGCCGGTGTACGAGAGCGCCCTGGCCTCCACGTACAAGTACCACGCGGTGCAGGGCACGGTGGGGCTGTGGAGCAAGTACCCGCTCAGCGGGGTGCGGCCGGTGGACATCAGGCTGGGCTGGACCCGGGCCATGCGCGCCACGGTGGCCACGCCCGAGGGGCCGGTCGCTGTGTACGTAGCCCATATGCCCTCGGTGCGGGTGAAGATGAACGCCGGGTTCACCGCCGCCCAGCGCGACCAGAGCGCGGACGCGCTCGGCGAGGCGATCGCCGCCGAGCGGCAGCCGAAGGTGATCCTGCTCGGCGACCTCAACGGCACCATGAACGACCGTTCGCTCAACGCCGTCACCTCCCAGATGCGCTCCACCCAGGGCGCGGCGGGCGACGGCTTCGGCTTCAGCTGGCCGGCGTCGTTCCCGATGGCGCGGATCGACCAGATCATGGTCAGGGGCGTGGAGCCGGTGAGCTCCTGGTCCCTCCCGCGCACGGACAGCGACCACCTCCCGATCGCGGCAAGCGTGAAGGTCACCACATCGGCCACCGGCTCGTAACCTGCCGGAATACTGGGCCTGAGAGAATTTGTTCCGCAGCTGAACATAATAAGTCCCACGCTGTACGGAACCCACCCTCGAAAGGCCCTTCATGCCCCTGGCGTTGCTCGCCCTGGCCATCGGCGCGTTCGGAATCGGCACGACCGAGTTCGTGATGATGGGCCTGCTGCCCGACGTGGCGGACGACCTGCACATCTCGATCCCCTCCGCGGGGCACCTGGTCTCGGCGTACGCGCTGGGCGTCGTCATCGGCGCCCCGCTGCTGGCCGCGCTCACCGCACGGCTGTCCCGCCGGCACGTCCTGATCGGCCTGATGGCCCTGTTCGTCGCCGGCAACGCGCTGTCCGCGCTCGCCCCCGGCTACGACTCCCTCCTGGCCGCCCGCTTCCTGAGCGGCCTGCCGCACGGCGCCTTCTTCGGCGTCGGCGCGGTGGTCGCGACGGGCATGGTGCCGCCGGAGCGCAAGGCACGCTCGGTGTCCCTGATGTTCCTCGGCCTGACCGTCGCCAACGTCGCCGGCGTCCCGGTCGCCACGCTCATGGGCCAGCACCTGGGATGGCGGGCGACCTTCCTGGCGGTGAGCGCCATCGGCGTCGCGGCCATCGCCTCGCTGGCCCTGCTCCTCCCCCGCCACCACACCCCCTCGGCCGGCCACGCCCCGGCCGCCGGCCTGCGCGGCGAACTGGCCGCGCTGCGCTCGCTCCCGGTCTGGCTGGCCCTGCTGACGACGGTGGCGGGCTTCGGCGCCCTCTTCGCCGCGTACAGCTACGTCACCCCGATGCTCATGGACTCCGCCGGGTACGCCGAGTCCAGCGTGACCCTCCTCCTGGCGCTGTTCGGCGTCGGCGCCACGGCAGGCAACCTGCTCGGCGGCCGCCTGGCCGACCACTCGCTGCGCCGCACCCTGTTCGGCGGCCTGTCCTCACTGGCGGCGGTGCTCGTCCTCTTCCCGCTGCTGATGCGGTCCGAGTGGAGCGCGGCCCTGGCGGTGACCCTCCTCGGCATGGCCGCCTTCGTCACCGGCTCGCCGCTGCAGCTGATGGTCATGGAGAAGGCGTCGGCGGCCCCGTCCCTGGCCTCCTCCGCCAACCAGGCGGCCTTCAACCTGGCCAACGCGGGCGGTGCGTGGATCGGCGGCCTGTCCTTGGCCGCGGGCTTCGGAACGACGTCGCCGGCGCTGGCGGGGGCCGGGCTGGCCGTGCTCGGCCTGGGGGTGGCGGCGGTCGCGTACGCGGTGGACCACCGGCGGGCGCCCGCCACGCACCCGGCCCGCGTGATCGCAAGCCACGTCCCCGAGCCGGCCGGGACCCTCCACCGCTGAGCAACGTGTGAGTTGCCGTGGGGCGGGAGCGCTCCCCGCGCGTGCGGGGTGCCGCTGCGCCCACCCGTGCCGCCTGGGGGTACCTCCCAGGCGTTGAGCACTGGGGGAGGCACGACTGCCCGCAGCTGCGTCGGCACAGCGCTCCCCGCAGCTACGTGGGCACGGCACTGCCTTGCAGCCACCACGACGGCCGCAGCCGGCGCGGCGCGCTGGACGGACCCGCAGCCGCGCGACGGCGGGAGTGGGGCGTGGGGGTGGGGCGCAGCCCGCCGCGTACTGCGGTCCCTCCTCCGCCCACCATGGCTCCTCCGGGCCGTATGTCCGTGTGCGGCGGGCTGGCCCCGCCACCACGACCCCGCCCCACCCACACCCCGTAGGCGCCCCACCCCAGGGAACCGCAGGCGCTGTCGGCGGCTTGTCGGTCCGCTGTCGGTGGGCTGTCGGTGGTTTGTCGGTGGGGGCTGGGACAGTCGTTGGCATGACGCGAATCGACAACAAGCCCAGCGGCGCGGGCAACGCCGTGACCGTGCGGGGGCTGGTCAAGCACTACGGCGAGACCAAGGCGCTGGACGGCGTCGACCTGGACGTGCGCGAGGGCACCGTGATGGGCGTGCTCGGCCCGAACGGCGCCGGCAAGACCACCCTCGTGCGCATCCTGTCCACGCTGCTGGCCCCCGACGCCGGCCAGGCGACCGTCGCCGGCTACGACGTCGTCCGCCAGCCCCGGCAACTGCGCCGAGTGATCGGACTCACCGGCCAGTACGCCTCCGTGGACGAGAAGCTCCCGGGCTGGGAGAACCTCTACATGATCGGCCGGCTCCTGGACCTGTCCCGCAAGGACGCCCGCGCCCGCGCCGACGAACTGCTGGAGCGCTTCTCCCTCACCGAGGCCGCCCGCCGCCCGGCGAGCACGTACTCCGGCGGTATGCGCCGCCGCCTCGACCTGGCCGCCTCGATGATCGGCCGGCCCGCCGTCCTCTACCTCGACGAGCCGACCACCGGCCTCGACCCCCGCACCCGCAACGAGGTCTGGGACGAGGTCAAGCAGATGGTCGGCGACGGCGTCACCGTCCTGCTCACCACCCAGTACATGGAGGAGGCCGAGCAGCTCGCCTCCGAGCTGACCGTCGTCGACCGTGGCAAGGTCATCGCCAACGGTGGCATCGAGGAGCTCAAGGCCAAGGTCGGCGGCCGCACCCTGCGCGTACGTCCGGCCGACCCGCTGGAGCTGCGCCCGCTCGCCTCGATGCTCGACGACCTGGGCATCACCGGCCTGGCCTCGACGACCGTCGACACCGAGACCGGCTCCCTGGTCGTGCCGATCCTCAGCGACGAGCAGCTGACCGCCGTTGTCGGCGCGGTCACCGCGCGCGGCATCACCATCGCCTCCATCACCACCGAACTGCCCAGCCTGGACGAGGTCTTCCTGTCCCTCACCGGCCACCGCGCCAGTGCCCCGCAGGACGCCCGGCCCACCGACGCCCGCGAGGAGATCGCCGTATGAGCGCGACCACCGCAACCGCCACCGCCGGCGCCACCGCCGCCGACGTCCGGATCCCGCTGCGCGGGCATCTGCGCCACACCGGCGCCCTCATCCGCCGCAACCTGCTGTGGATCAAGCAGGACCCCGAGTCGATGTTCGACGCACTGCTGATGCCGGTCGTCTTCACCCTGCTGTTCGTGTACGTCTTCGGCGGCTCGATCGGGCAGGCCCTGGGCGGCGGTCAGGACGGGTATGTGCAGTACGTCATCCCGGGCATGATCGCGATGATGAGCATGACGCTGTCCCAGGGCGTCGGCACCGGCTTCAGCCAGGACTTCAACTCCGGTGTCATGGACCGCTTCCGGTCCCTGCCGATCGGCCGCGGCTCGGTGCTGTTCGCGAAGATCACGGTGGAGCTGGTGCGGATGCTGTTCGCGACCACCGTGCTGATGATCGTCGCCGTACTGGTCGGGTTCGACATCCACCGCTGGGGCGGTCTGTTCGCCGCTGTCGGCCTGTCCGCGGTGTTCGCCTCGTCGATCATGTGGGTGTTCCTCACCCTGGGCGTGATCCTGAAGAACGCGCAGTCCGTGCAGGCGATGGGCTTCCTGGTGCTGTTCCCGCTGCAGTTCGGCTCGTCGATCTTCGCGCCGACCAAGTCGATGCCGGGCTGGCTTCAGGCCTTCACCGACTACAACCCGCTCTCAACGCTCGCGGACGCGTCGCGCGGACTGATGATCGGCGGCCCCGTGGCGCACGACCTGTGGGTGACCCTGGGCTGGTCGGTGGCGATCACGGCGGTGATGGCGCCCGTGGCCGTCCACAAGTTCCGTACCAAGACCTGACGCGCCCGGCGGACCGGTACGGGTCACAGCAGGGCGGCGGCCTCCTCGGCGGAGAGCCCGCCGCCCTCCGTGTGCGCGGCCCGGTACTCCTGCTCGCCGAGCAGCGCCCGGATCCGCCGCACCGCCCGGTCGCGGCTGTGCCGTTCCAGGGACGAATGGACGTGCCGGGGCGGCAGCAGCGCGTCGGCGGCACCCAGGCAGCGGGCGGCGTCGCGGGCGCGGCCGCCGCCGTCCACGCCGGCCAGGGCCAGGGCGCCGACCGTCAGATAGGTCGAGCGCATCTGGGGCGCGATGGCCACCGAGAGGGGGTCCTGCGCCCGCTCCAGCGCCTGACGGGCCTTGTCCAGGGCCTCCTCGGCGCGGTCGTCGACCGCGTCCAGCCACGCCTCCATGCCCAGGATGAAGCCGTCGAAGACGACGAAGTGGGACAGGGTGAACTCCTCACGCAGCAAGCGCAGTTGCTCCCGCGCCTCGGCGGCCCGGCCGCTCGTGCTGAGCCGGCCCGCCAGGAACAGCCGGGCCGCGGGCAGCGCCTCGCTGACGGCGCCGGCCTGTCGCTCGATCACCTCGCGCAGGAGCCGTTCACCGCGCTCGGTCCGGCCGGCCTCCACCAGGGCACTGCCGAGCCGGGCGTTGAGCACCGCGACCTGGGCGTGGGCGCCGAGGCGCTCGGCGTGCTCCACGGCCGCCTCGTAGTCGGCGGCCGCCCGGAGGTGCTGGCCGCTGCGCTCGTGGGCCTCACCGCGCGCGGACAGTGCCTCGGCAACACCCCAGGCGTCGCCGAGGCGGCGGAAGATCTCCAGTGCCTCCTCGGCGTCGCTCACCGCGTCGCCCGCCCAGTCGGTGCGGTTGGCCAGCAGATTGGCGCGCATCTGGAGCGCGTTGGCCAGTTCCCACTCGAACCCGGGGGTGCTGCGGCAGGTGCGGACGGAGGAGTCGGTGATGGTGCGGATCCGGTCGATGTCGCCGGTCATGATCACGGCGAAGAACCACAGCATGCCGGGGCTGCGGCAGGTCTGCGGCTGTCCGGGCTCGTAGACCTGGGCGATGACCTGGAGTTTCCGTTTCGCCGCCGGGGACTCCCAGGCCTCCAGCTCGGTCTCCATGCAGGCGAGGTGGGCCAGATGCAGGCCGCGGCGGGCCTCGGCGAGGATCTCCCCGGTCATCGGTGGCGGGGCGTCGGTGCACCGCTGCCACACCGGGGCGGCGCGGCGCACCGGATCGGTGAACGGGTCCGGGCCGAGCGCCATGACCTCGCGGCACCAGTTGCGGGCCTCGATGCGCACGTCCCGCAGCTGCCAGTAGTGGACGAGCGAGAGGATCAGGCAGAGGCCCTCCTGCTCGTCGCGCTCGGCGACGGCGTGCCGCAGCGCGGTGCGCAGGTTCTCGTACTCCATCTCGAACCGGGCGATGGCGGTCCCTTGTTCGGCGCCGCGCAGCAACGGGTCGGTGGTGCGGGCGAGTTCACGGTAGTACGTCAGGTGGGCGCGCTCGGCCTGCCGGCGTCCGCCTCGCTCCGCCAGCCGCTCGGCCGCGTACTCGGCGACCGTCTCCAGCAGCCGGTAGCGCATCTCGCCGTCGGCGCCGGGGGCGGCCACCACGAGCGACTTGTCGACCAGCGAGCCGAGGGCGTCGAAGGCGACGGGCCCGCACACGGCCTCCGCGGCGGCCAGGTCGCAGCCGCCGGCGAAGACGGACAGCCGGCTCAGGACGTCCCGTTCCTCCTCGTCCAGCAGGTCCCAGGACCAGTCGACCACGGCCCGCAGGGTCTGCTGGCGGGGCAGCACGGTGCGGCTGCCCGAGGTGAGCAGGCGGAAGCGGTCGTCGAGCCGGTCGGCGATCTGGCGCGGGGTGAGCATCCGCAGCCGGGCGGCGGCCAGTTCGATGGCGAGGGGCAGGCCGTCCAGGCGCCGGCAGATCTCGGCGCAGGCCGCCGCGGTGCCCTCGTCGGCGTCGATCCGGAAACCGGGCCGTACGGCGGCTCCCCGGTCGGCGAGCAGCCGCAGCGCGACCGGCTCGGGCAGCGGTTCCACCGGCCGCAGCACCTCCCCCGGTACACCGAGGGGTTCGCGACTGGTGGCGAGGACGGTCAGGTGCGGGCAGCGGGCGAGCAGTTCCTCGACGAGGTGGGCGGCGGCGTCGACGACGTGCTCGCAGTTGTCGAGGAGGAGCAGCATGCGGCGCCGGGCGCAGTGCTCGACGAGCCGTTCGACGGGGTCGTCGAGCCGGTCGGCGACCGCCGCCCGGATCTCCTCCGCCCCGGCGCCGTAGAGCACGGTCTCGCGGGCGCCGACGGCTGTGAGCACGGCCGCGGGCACCCCGGCCGGTTCGTCGACGGGCGCGAGTTCGGCCAGCCACACCCCGTCCCGCAGGGCCGGCCGCACCCTCTCGGCGGCCTCCTGCGACAACCGGGTCTTGCCGGCCCCGCCCGGCCCGAGGAGCGTGACCAGCCGTGCGGCGCCGAGGTCGGCACGGATCGACTCGATGTCCGCCTCGCGGCCCACGAAGGAGGTGAGCCGGGCGCGGAGGTTGCTGGGCGGCCCGGGGGCGGGCACCGGGCCCTCCGGCCAGGCGGCATGGGCGGCGCGGTCACCGGCCACGGAAGCATGGTCACCGACGGGGACGGCGTGGTCACCGACCGGGACGGCGTGGGCGGAGTCCGTCCCGGTCCCGGTCCCGGCCCCCGTACCGCGTCCGCGGCCCGCGGCCCCCTCGCCGGTCGCCTCGCGCGGCGCCCCGCCGGCGCCGGGCGCCCCGTGCGCGCCGTCGCGTCCGGTACGGCTCCCCGTGCCCGCGAGCGGGCCCGTACCGCTCGCCTCGGCTTCCGGCGTGCCCTGCGGGCGCAGCAGCTCCCCGTGCAGCGCGCGCAGTTCCGATCCCGGGTCGGAGCCGAGGCGGTCGGCCAGCAGTTGCCGTACGTCCTCGTAGGCGGACAGGGCCTCGGCCGAGCGGCCCGCCTCGCGCAGGGCGCGCAACCGCAGGGCCTGGAGGGGTTCGTCCAGCGGGTGGGTGTCGCACAGGGCGGTCAGCTCCGGCAGGACCTGCTCGGCCTGGCCGAGGGCGAGCCCGGCGGTGAGCCGGGCCCGGCGCGCGTCCAGGTGGCGGGCCTCCCAGCGGGCCGCCTCGGCGGTGCCGTCGGGCAGGTCGGCGAGGGCGGGGCCGCGCCACAGGGCGAGCGCGTCGTCGAGGACGCCGGCCGCCTTCGCGGGGTCGCCGTCGCCGAGCGCGCGCAGGCCCTCGCCCGCCAGCCGCTCGAAACGGTGCAGGTCGACGTCGTC
>NZ_BNBC01000026.1:0-13690 GCF_014654675.1 Streptomyces spiralis | reverse complement strand
GGCGGTGGCGGTGAGCCGGTAGCCGCCCTCGGCGGAGGCGATCGCGTCGGCGCCGAGCGCCCGGCGCAGCCGCCCGACCAGCGCCTGCAGCGCACCCGTGGCGTCGGCGGGCGGATCGCCGGACCACACCTCGTCGACCAGGACACGGACCGGGACCGTACGGCCGGGCCGCAGGGCGAGCACGGTCAGCAGGGCACGCAGCCGCGCCCCGCCGACCGGGACGACCGTGCCGTCCGGGCGGAGTGCCTGCGTGGTGCCGAGGATGCGATAGCGCACGGGGTCCATTGTCTCCAGGGACGTCAGGGCCGGTCACGGGGGTTGCGCGGCGCGGCGCCCGGTGGTGTCGGGAAGCGGGGTCCCGGTGCACGCGCCGAGCCCCCGCCCCACAGGCCCCACAGGCCCCACTCACCACGAATCCCCGTGAAAAGGACCCACCGAAGGAACCCGTCACCCGACGCGAGACGTTCATCCCTTGCGCCCGGTACGGTCGGACGCCCGGACGGACCAGGACGACCACAGGAGTTTCCCGATGACCACCGTCACCACCCGCCACAGCGACCGGCGGATGAGTCCCGTGTTCGTCGGGATCCTCGCCGTCACCGCCGTCACGGGCTGGGCCACCTGGACCGGGTTCGCCGAGCAGCCGGGCGTCGCGGTGTTCCTGTTCGTGACGGCGGCCTGGATCGTCTCCCTGTGCCTGCACGAGTACGCGCACGCGCGCACCGCGCTGCACAGCGGGGACATCACGGTCGGCGCGAAGGGCTACCTCACGCTGAACCCGCTGAAGTACACGCACGCCCTGCTGAGCATCGTGCTCCCGGTGATCTTCGTGATCATGGGCGGGATCGGCCTGCCGGGCGGTGCGGTGTTCATCGAGCGGTCCCGGATCCGTGGCCGCTGGCGGCACAGCCTGATCTCGGCGGCGGGCCCGCTGACGAACGTGCTGTTCGCGGCGGTGTGCACGGCCCCGTTCTGGCTGCACGCGCTGGACGGCGTGCCCCGCGACTTCCGCTTCGCCCTGGCGTTCCTCGCGCTGCTCCAGGTCACGGCCGCGATCCTGAACTTCCTCCCGGTCCCGGGCCTGGACGGCTACGGGGTCATCGAGCCGTGGCTGTCGTACAAGGTCAAGCACCAGGTGGAGCCGTTCGCGCCGTTCGGCCTGCTGATCGTGTTCGCGCTGCTGTGGGTGCCGTCGATCAACAGCGTCTTCTTCGACGTGATCCACGCGATCCTGCGGGGCCTGGGGATCAGCGAGTTCGACAGCTACTGCGGCCAGGAGGCGTACCGCTTCTGGCAGGGCACGAACGAGCTCTGCACGCTCAGCCCGTGACGGACCCGTTCCGGGCGGCCCGGCCCCGGCGCGCGTAGTACCAGGTCATGTTGGACGACAGCCCCGCCAGCAGGATCCACACGATTCCCAGCCAGCTGCCCTGGACGAAGGAGACGACCGCCGCGGCCACGGAGAGCACGCAGACGATCAGGGCGTAGAGGGCGAGGCGAGGCATGTCGGTCGGCTCCTGTCGGGGGACACTGCCGGGTCGGGCCGGGTGTCGTGCTGGGTACTTCTTCGGCCACCAGTGTCCCCCATGAGGTCATACGTCCGTGACGCGGAGCCCGGCGTGCGCCTTGTACCGGCGGTTCACCGAGATCAGGTTCGCGACCAGGGACTCGACCTGGTGGGCGTTGCGCAGCCGGCCGGCGAAGATGCCGCGCATGCCGGGGATGCGGCCCGCCAGCGCCTGGACGGTCTCGACGTCGGCGCGCTCCTCGCCGAGGACCATGACGTCGGTGTCGATCTGCTCGATCTCCGGGTCCAGCAGCAGGACCGCCGACAGGTGGTGGAAGGCCGCCGTCACCCGTGAGTCCGGCAGCAGGGCGGCGGCCTGCTCGGCGGCGCTGCCCTCCTCGGGCCTGAGGGCGTAGGCCCCCTTCTTGTCGAAGCCGAGCGGGTTGACGCAGTCCACGACGAGCTTGCCGGCCAGCTCCTCGCGCAGCGCTTCGAGAGTCTTGCCGTGGCCCTCCCAGGGCACGGCGACGATCACCAAGTCGCTGCGGCGGGCGGCCTCGGCGTTCTCGGCGCCCTCGACACCGTGACCGATCTCCTCCGCCGCCGCCTGCGCGCGCTCGGCGGCCCGGGAGCCGATGATCACCTTCTGGCCGGACCGGGCGAGGCGGTAGGCGAGGCCCTTGCCCTGCGGACCGGTCCCGCCGAGCACGCCGACGACCAGCCCGGAGACGTCGGGCAGGTCCCAGGGGTCCTTGGCGGGGGCCTTCTGCGCACTCTGTGCACCCTGTGCACCGTCGGTAGAGGTCATGGGCCGACTCTACGTCCGCGACGGCCGCGCCACCCGCTCGGGTGTGCCACGCCACGGGCCTCGTCGGCGGGCCTCACCGCCGACCGGCCCCCATGTCCCGCCGATGTCCCCAGGGCGGGCGAATTCCGGCCGAACTCCGCCTGGCGCAGGGCCGTTTGCGGCAGGATGCGCGCGTATGGACGCCGTACGGGTCGCATGGCTGCGTGAAGTGCTCAGCGGAACCGAGTGGTTGGGTGCCACCCGGCGGTTCGCGGGCGTGCTGCGGGGGTCGGTCGTGTCGCACGGGGGCGGGCTGCTGCTCGTGGGCACGCCCGAGTACGAGCCGTGGCACCTGGCCGCGCATCTGGTGGACGAGGCCGCCTGGTCGGGCACCCCGGAGCTGGCGCCGACCCTGGTACGGCACGACGCGCGCCCCTCGGACCCGGCGCACCTGGCCGTCGGGCTCGGCCGGCTGGAGGCGGCCCGGCGCGGCGAGACGCTGCTCGTCGTGGCTCCCGAGGAGCCCGAGCCCGCCCCGCTGCTGGGGCGGGTGCACGAGGCGCGGCGGGCCGGGGCGACGGTGCTGGCCCTGGGGCCGGGCGGGGGCGAGCTGGCGGCGATGGCGCACGAGACGCTGGCGGTGCCGGAGGGCGCGGAGCTGGACCTGGACACCGTGCAGCACCTGGTCAGCGCGGCGGCCGGGGAGAACGCGCTGCCGTCCGGACGGGGCCGCGGACGGTTCCGCGACCGCCTGTCCAGACTGACGGAACTGCTGACGGCTCCACCGCCGTCGCGCTGGTAGCACCCCACCACGCCGGCAGCACACGCCTCCGCACGGGCAGCGCACGCCTCCGTGCGCCGCCGGCGCACGGAAAACCAGTTGCCCGCGCCGGTCGCCCGCCTGAGCATGGCGCGACGTGACCGACGCCGCCGCACCCACCGAACCCGCGCAGCCCGTGGAACCCGCGAAGCCCGTGGAACCCGCAGAGTCTGCGGAGACCCCCGTCGCCGCCGCCCCACCCTCCGGTCTGCGGGCCCTGCTCCCCGACCTCGCCCCCTGGCGGGCCTCCCGGGACTTTCGTCGGCTGTGGGTGTCGGGCCTGATCTCGAACTTCGGCAGCTTCCTCACCTTCGTCGCGCTGCCGGTGCAGATGAAGGAGCTGACCGGCTCGGCCGCGGCGGTGGGTGCGATCGGTGCCGTGGAGCTGGTGCCGCTGATCGTGTTCGGGCTGTACGGCGGGGCGTTGGCCGACGCGCTGGACAAGCGGCGGCTGATCGTGTGGAGCGAGGCCGGCCAGGGTGTGCTGAGCGCCGTCCTGCTGGTGAACGCGATGCTGCCGCACCCGACGGTGTGGCCGCTGTACGTGGTGGCCGCGCTGTCCTCGGCGCTGGGCGCCGTGCAGCGTCCGGCGCTGGACTCGCTGTGGCCGAGGATCGTGGCGCACGAGCACCTGCCGGCGGCGACGGCGCTGAACTCGCTGCGCTGGACGGCCGGGGGCGTGGCGGGCCCGGCCCTGGCGGGCGTGATGGTGGCGTACGCGGGGCTGGCCCCGGCCTACGCGGCCGATGCGGCGACGTTCGTGGTCTCCGTCGCGCTCGTGGTGCGCATCGCCGCCCAGCCCGCCTCGCACGAGGCCGCGAAGCCGTCACTGCGGGCGATCGCGGAGGGCGCCCGGTACGCCTGGGGCCGCAAGGAGCTGCTCGGGACGTACGTCGTCGATCTGGCGGCGATGTTCCTGGCGATGCCGCTGGCCGTGCTGCCGTTCCTCGCGGACGAGCTGGACGCCCGCTGGGCGCTGGGCCTGATGTACGCGACGGTGCCGCTGGGGTCGCTGCTGGTGAGCGTCACCAGCGGCTGGACGTCCCGGGTGCACCGGCACGGGCGGATGGTGGTGCTGGCGGCGCTGCTGTGGGGCCTGGCGGTGGCCGCCGCGGGTGTCGTGGGCGATGTGTGGCTGGTGCTGCTGTTCCTGACCGTGGCCGGGGGCTGCGACATGGTCAGCGGGATCTTCCGCGGTGCCATGTGGAACCAGACGATCCCGGACGCGCTGCGCGGCCGGCTCGCCGGGATCGAGCTGCTGTCCTACTCGGTGGGCCCGCAGCTGGGCCAGGTCCGCTCGGGCGGCGTGGCCGCCTGGTGGGGCGTACGGGCGTCGGTGTGGTCGGGCGGGCTGCTGTGCGCGGGTGCGGTGGGGCTGCTGGCCGTGTGCCTGCCGGGGCTGACGAGGTACGACGCCCGGACGAACGAGCACGCGGTGCGGCTGCGCGAGGAGCGCGCAGCCGCGGTCCGGACACCGGCGTGATCGGCCCGGCTGATCAGCCCTCTTCGCTCTCGCCGGCGGCCGTGTCGTGCCACCGGGGGTCGTTCTCCCATTGGAGGTTGCGCTCGCGGGCGGTCTCCATCGCGTGCTGGGCCTCCTGCCGGGAGGCGTACGGGCCGAACCGGTCCTTGGCGGGACACTCGGGTCCCTCCTCGACCTTCTGGTGCTCCAGGCAGTAGAACCACTCGCCCGGCTTTCCGACGGTGCGCTTCTTGAACAGGGGCATGACCAGCTCCTCTCGCCACGGACATGTTCCCCCATCCCCGCTGGATAGACTCGCTGTCATGTCTGGCCAGTCGCTGCTCGTCCCCGGGGAGCTCTCCCCCACCCGTTCCGTACCCGGAAACATCCGCCGCCCCGAGTACGTCGGCAAGCCCGCGCCGAAGCCGTACACCGGGCCGGAGGTGCAGACGCCGGAGACCGTCGAGGCGATGCGGGTCGCCGGACGGATCGCCGCCCAGGCGATGGAGGAGGCGGCCAGGCACATCGCGCCGGGAGTGACCACGGACGAGCTGGACCGGGTGGCGCACGAGTACATGTGCGACCACGGCGCCTACCCCTCGACGCTCGGCTACCGGGGCTTCCCCAAGTCGCTGTGCACCTCGATCAACGAGGTGATCTGCCACGGCATCCCGGACTCGACGGTGCTGCGGGACGGCGACATCGTCAACCTGGACGTGACGGCGTACATCGGCGGGGTGCACGGTGACAACAACGCCACGTACCTGGTCGGTGACGTCGACGAGGAGAGCCGCCTGCTCGTGGAACGCACCCGCGAGTCCCTGAACCGCGCGATCAAGGCGGTCAGGCCGGGCCGCCAGATCAACGTCATCGGCCGGGTCATCGAGTCCTACGCCAAGCGCTTCGGCTACGGAGTGGTCCGCGACTTCACCGGCCACGGCATCAACTCGTCCTTCCACTCCGGCCTGATCATCCCCCACTACGACAGCCCGCACGCCACCGCGCTCATGCGCCCCGGCATGACCTTCACCATCGAACCGATGCTGACCCTCGGCACCCACGAGTACGACGTCTGGGACGACGGCTGGACGGTGGTCACCAAGGACCGCAAACGCACCGCCCAGTTCGAACACACCCTGGTGGTCACGGAAACGGGCGCGGAGATCCTGACGCTGCCCTGACGCTGAGCCCCGTCAGCGCTCCTGCCCCTCCAGGACCACCCGGCCCCCCACCTCCACCCAGCCGCCCGGCTGGGGGGCCGTCAGGATCTGGGAGCCGCTGCCCTGGGTGATGTTGAGGGCACGGCCCAGTTCGGCGGTGAGCAGGAGGGCTGCCGCGCCTGTCGCCTCGTCCTCGTCGATGCCGTCGTCGCGGCCGGGGAAGGCGCGGGCGCGGATGCGGCCGGCGGGTTCGTCCTCCCAGGACCAGGCGTAGATCCACTCCCCTGGTGGGGGGATCTCGAGGTCGTCGACCTCCGAGGGAGTGGCGTACTGGCGCAGGGTGCGCGGCGGGGCCCACTCCGGGCGGGCCTCGATCCAGGTGAACTCGCCGTCCAGGCGGGTGCCTACCGGGCCCGCGGGGGTGACCAGTTCGGGGACGTCCAGGAGCCAGGCGGTGCCGACGCAGGGGTGGCCGGCGAACGGCAGGCGCAGGGTGGGGGTGTAGATGTCGATGACGCCGCGCTCCGGGTCGTCGACGAACACCGTCTCGCTGAAGCCCAGTTTCGCCGCGAGCGCCTGGCGGTCGTCCCGGTCGGGGAGCAGGGAGCCGTCGCGGACCACGCCCAGCTCGTTGCCGTAGCCACCGCGGGGCCCGCAGAAGACGCGCAGCACGTCGTAGTCGGTCACCGGGGCATTCAAACAGACGTCCGCGATCAAGTGAGAGGTGAATCACCGGACCCCGGGGGTATGGCCGAGGTAAGCCTGCGCTAAGTTAGGTGAGCCTCACCAACTGTTCCCGTCTGGAGCCTGCATGCGAGCCGTCCGACTCCCCGTCGTCACCGCCGCCGCCACCGCGGCCGCTCTGACCGCCCTGACGGCCTGCACCGCCAAGAGCGAGGCCAAGGACGGCGACGCGATCCAGGTGACCGCCGCCGACTCCACCTGCGAGACCTCGGCCAAGAGTGTTCCGGCCGGTCAGGTCACGCTGAAGATAGAGAACAAGGGGTCCAAGGCGACCGAGGTCGAGATCCTGTTCCCGGACGACCGGATCGTCTCGGAGAAGGAGAACATCGGCCCCGGCACCAAGTACACGCTGACCGCCGAGGTGAAGGCGGGCTCGTACGAGATCGCCTGCCGGCCGGGGATGAAGGGGCACGGCGTACGGCAGAAGCTCACCGTCACCGGCTCCGGCGCGGCCGCCGAGCGGGACCCGCGGCTGGACGAGGCCGTCGCCGCCTACCGCCAGTACGCCCAGGACCAGGCCGACGAGACCCTGCCCCGCGTCGAGACGTTCGTGAAGGCGGTCAAGGACGGGGACGTCGCCGCCGCCAAGAAGGCCTACGCCCCCTCCCGGCTCGGCTGGGAGCGCACCGAGCCGGTCGCCGAGTCCTTCGGTGACATCGACCCCAAGGTCGACGTCCGCGAGGACGGCCTGGAGCAGGGCCAGAAGTGGACCGGCTGGCACCGGCTGGAGATGGCCCTGTGGAAGAACGGGAAGATCGGCGCCGAGGAGAAGACCCTCGCCGACCAGCTGGTCACCGATCTGAAGGACTGGCAGAAGCGGGTCGGCACCGCCGAGATCACCCCGACCTCCATGGCCAACGGTGCCAAGGAACTCCTCGACGAGGTCGCCACCGGCAAGGTCACCGGTGAGGAGGAGCGCTACTCCCACACCGACCTCGTCGACTTCAAGGGCAACGTCGAGGGCGCGCAGAAGGCCTACGGGCTGCTGAAGCCCGTGGCCGCCAAGAACGACCCGGCCCTCACCAAGGAGCTGGACAAGCAGTTCACCGCGCTCGACGCACTGCTCGACAAGTACCGCACGGACAAGTCGTCGTACGACTTCACCTCCTACGACAAGCTCGGCGAGGACCAGCGCAAGGAGCTCTCGGACGCGGTGAACGCGCTCGCCGAGCCGCTGTCCAAGCTCGCCGCCGCCGTCGTCAAGTAGGGAGCAGGAGGGCGAGACCGATGACCGAGACCCAGGCACAGAGCCAGAGCCAGAGCGAGGGCGACAGCCCTTCGGAGCAGGGGCGCAGGCCCTCCCGCCGGGCCCTCATCGGCTGGGGCGGGGCCGGGCTGGCGTTGGGCGCCGTCGCCGCCGGCGGCGCGATGGCCATGGCCACCGGCGAGGACGACACGGAGGCGTCCGGCGCGGACGCCGGTGGCGCGGTGGAGTTCCACGGCGCCCACCAGGCGGGCATCGCCACGCCGGTGCAGGACCGGCTGCACTTCGCCGCGTTCGACGTGAAGACCGACGACCGCGCCGAGTTCGTGCAGATGCTGAAGGACTGGACGGCCGCCGCGCGCCGGATGACCGCCGGGAAGACGGTCGGCGAGGGCGCGTACGGCGGGCTCGCCGAGGCGCCGCCCGACGACACCGGCGAGGCCCTCGGCCTCAAGCCCTCCCGGCTGACCCTCACCATCGGCTTCGGCCCTTCCCTGTTCGAGAAGTTCGGGCTGACGGACAAGCGGCCCGCCGCCCTGGTCGACCTGCCCAAGTTCCCCGGCGACAACCTCGACCGCACCCGCACCGGCGGCGACCTGTGCATCCAGGCCTGCGCGGACGACCCGCAGGTCGCCGTGCACGCGATCCGCAACCTGGCCCGCATCGGCTTCGGCAAGGTCGCCATCCGCTGGTCCCAGCTCGGCTTCGGCAAGACCTCCTCGACGACCCCCGGCTCCCAGACCCCGCGCAACCTCTTCGGGTTCAAGGACGGCACCCGCAACATCGCCGGCACCGAGACCGACCGGCTGAAGAAGTTCGTGTGGGTCGGCGACGGGGACACCGGCGCGAAGGACGCCTGGATGAGCGGGGGTTCGTACCTGGTCGCCCGGCGCATCCGGATGAACGTCGAGACCTGGGACCGTACCTCGCTGCAGGAGCAGGAGGACGTCTTCGGCCGGGACAAGGGCGAGGGCGCGCCCGTCGGCAAGGCGAAGGAGCACGACGAGCCGTTCCTGAAGGCGATGAAGCCCGACGCGCACGTACGGCTCGCGCACCCCGACGCCAACGGCGGGATCACGATCCTGCGCCGGGGCTACTCCTTCACCGACGGCACGGACGGCCTGGGCCGGCTCGACGCGGGCCTGTTCTTCCTGGCCTACCAGCGCGACGTGCGCAAGGGGTTCATCCCGCTGCAGCGCAAGCTGTCGGCGCACGACGCGCTCAACGAGTACATCCAGCACGTGGGTTCGGCGGTCTTCGCGATTCCGCCGGGCGTTCGCGACGCGAACGACTGGTGGGGGCGCACCCTGCTGTCCGAGGAGGCGTAGGCAGTGTTCTCCAACTACCTGATCGGTCTGCGCGAGGGGCTGGAGGCCAGCCTCGTCGTGTGCATCCTGATCGCCTACCTGGTCAAGACCGGCCGCAGGGACGCCCTGAGGCCGATCTGGACCGGGATCGGCATCGCCGTCGCCATCGCCATGGGCTTCGGCAGCGTCCTCGAGTTCGGCTCCCAGGAGCTGACGTTCCAGGCGCAGGAGGCCCTCGGCGGCTCGCTGTCCGTGCTCGCGGTGGGCCTGGTGACCTGGATGGTCTTCTGGATGCGGCGCACCGCCCGGCATCTGAAGTCCGAGCTGCACGGCAAGCTGGACCAGGCGCTGGCGATGGGCACGGGCGCGCTGGTGGTCACCGCGTTCCTGGCCGTGGGCCGGGAGGGCCTGGAGACCGCGCTGTTCGTGTGGGCGTCCGTGCACGCCGCCTCCGACGGCACCCCGCGCCCGCTGGTCGGCGTGGCCCTGGGCCTGGCGACCGCGGTGCTGCTCGGCTGGCTGTTCTACCGGGGCGCGCTGAAGATCAACCTCGCCAAGTTCTTCACCTGGACCGGCGCCATGCTGGTCGTGGTCGCGGCGGGCGTGCTGGCGTACGGCTTCCACGACCTCCAGGAGGCCGACTGGCTGCCGGGCCTGACCAGCCTGGCCTTCGACATCAGCGGCACGATTCCGCCGGACAGCTGGTACGGCACGCTGCTGAAGGGCGTGTTGAACTTCCAGCCCGACCCGACGGTCCTTCAGGTCACGGTGTGGCTGCTGTACCTGGTCCCCACCCTCACGCTGTTCTTCGCCCCGGTAGGGTTCCCCTCCGGGAAGGGGAAGGTGACGGTAGCTGATGAGCAGGGTTCGCGGCCCTCGCAGGCGTCGCAGGCTTAGCAGGGTCGGGCTTCGCAGGCTCGAGCGAAAGGTCCTGATCGCGGCCACGGTGACCGCGCTGTCGTGGACGGCGAGCGGGTGCGTGGTGGTGCACGGGGAGCGCGAGGTGCTCCCGGCCACCACGCGTGCCGAGGCCGCGAAGGCGCTCGCGCAGTTCACGGACGTGTACAACAAGGCCGACAAGGCCTACGACAGCTCCCTGGACGCGGGTCATGTCACGGGCGCCTTCGGCGCCATCGACGCGGCACGGCTGAAGGCCGGCCACATCAACAGCCCGAGCGGGAACGACCGGCACACTCCGCTGACGCTCACCGACGCCAGGTTCACGATCCCGAAGAAGGCCGGCTGGCCGCGCTGGTTCCTCGCCGACGCCAAGGGCAACAAGGGCGGCAGCGCGCGCTGGCTGCTGGTGTTCACCCGCGGCGACCTGAACGAGACGTGGAAGGTGGCCTATCTGACGCTGGTGGCCCCCGCGAACGTACCGAAGTTCAAGCAGGACAAGGACGGTTGGGCCGAGGCCGTGCCCGCCGACTCCCCCGGGCTGACCGCCCGTCCGGGCGACCTGAGCCAGGCCTACGCCACCTATCTGAAGGACGGCGGCGACACCTTCGCCCCGGGGCAGCACACCACCACCTGGCGCTCGCTGCGCGCCCGGAACGCCGTCAAGCCGGGCCTGGCCACGCAGTACATCGACGAGCCGCTCACGAACGGCGCCTACGCCCCGCTGGCGCTGCGCACCGCCGACGGCGGCGCGCTGGTGTTCTTCGTCACGCACCACTACATGAAGCAGACCGCCGCCTCGGGCGCGACCGTGCCGCGCCCGAACAAGGCCGTGCAGGCGCTGACCAAGGGCGAGATCAAGCAGTCGCTGACGATGGAGTTCGTCTCCAACGAGGTGGTGCTGGACCCGGCGGCGGGCTCGGCGGGCTCGGGCAGCACCCAGGGGAAGGTCGCGGTCGTGGGGCGCGTGCAGGGGATGACGGCGGCGCAGGGCGGGTGACGCGGAGCCGTCTTCCGGGGCGGAATGCGGGGACGCTTCCGCGGGTGCCTTCCGGGGCGGCTTGCAGGGACCTCTTCGGCGGTATGTTCCGGAGCGGCTCGCGGGGCCGCTTCGGCGGGTGTGTTCCGGGGGCGCCTTCCGCGGGCTGGTTACGGCGGCGGCTTCAGTGGGCTGCTTGCGGCGGCGGCTTCAGTGGCCCAGGGGCCAGGCCGCGCCGATGGGGCCGGGTTCCTGGCCGGCGTGGCGGGCGCAGGCGTCGGTGAGGGCCTCCAGGAGGCTGAGCGGGTCGGGCAGCGGATGCTCGGGGCCGCGTACCCAGCGCACCGACCGGTCGACGTCGCCGGGCAGCCGGGCCGGCGGTACGAGGACATAGGAGCCTCGGCAGTGCCAGCGCAGCCCCGGGTGCTCGTCCATGGTCTCCGGGTGGCAGTCCAGCTCGCAGGGCCACCACTCGTCCTCGTCCTCGGGGGTGCCGCGGGTGAGGGTGAAGAACAGCATGCGGCCGTCGTCGCTCTCGGCGACCGGTCCCGTCTCGACGCCGGCGGCGAGCAGCCGCTCCAGGGCCTCCCGTCCGGCCTCCACCGGCACGTCCAGTACGTCGTGCACCATGCCGGTCGCGGTGATGAAGTTCGCCTGCGGCTGGTGCCGGGACCAGCGCTCGATCTGCGCGCGGTCGGTCGTGGACTGCGTCTGCCAGGCGAACGACACCGGGTGCCGGGCGGGCGTGGGACAGCCGACGCGGTCGCAGGAGCAGCCGTAGCCGGGTCCCGGGTGTGCGGCGGGCGCGAGGGGCAGTCCCGCGGCGGCGGCGGCGAGCAGCAGGGCCTCTCGGCCGCCGTCCCCGGCGGCCTCCTTCGGGCGGCATCCGCGCAGCCACTGGGAGAGTTTGCCCTGCCGGCCGGTTCGGCCGCCGAACTCCGCGCTCATCTATCCCCTCGCCTCGCTGGTGTGGACAGCTACGTCTGGACAGCTGCGTCCATGGTCGCACCATCCCGCGGCCGCGGTGACCGCGGCCCCGTGTCCGGGCCGGGGGTCGCTGCTCAGCGTGGTGCCAGTCCGTACAGCGCGTAGTCGACGAGCGTGTCGGTGTAGGCGTACGTGATGGGGGCCGTGCGCTGCAGCCAGCGCTGGGCGAGCGGGGAGACGAAGAGTTCCAGGGCGATGCGGGGGTCGACGTCGGGGCGTACGGCCCCGGTGGCCTGGGCGGCGCGCAGCCGGTTCACGTACAGCTGGAGCTGCGGTTCCAGCAGCTTGGCCACGAACTCCCGGCTGAGCTGCTCGTTCACCAAACCCTCGGCGGCCAGTGCCCGCGACGGCGCCTCGAACCTCGGATCGAGCAGTTCGTCGACGGTGGCGCGCAGCACCGCCTTGAGGTCGGCGGCGAGGTCGCCGGTGTCGGGGATCTCGTACGGCACCTGCCCGGCCTGCCGGGCCGCCTGCTCGCCGAGGTCGAGGAACGCCTCCAGGAGCACGTCCGCCTTCGACGGCCACCACCGGTAGATCGTCTGCTTGCCCACTCCGGCCCGGGCGGCGATTCCCTCGATCGTGGTCTTCGGGTAACCGACCTCGGCGACGAGCGCGAGGGCGGCGTCGTAGATCGCGCGACGGGACTTCTCACTGCGGCGGGTGGCGTCGGGGACGGGCTTCTTGACCATGGGGCGACGGTAGCAGGGGGGTGAGACGGGGCGTCTCGCCGCAGCGGCGTGCTTCTCGGGTACGTGCCGCTCGGGTGCGTGCGACTCGGGTGCGTGCGACTCGGGTGCGTGCGGTCAGGTGTGTGCCACTCAGGTGGGCGAAGCCCGGTGCCCGGCCCGCGCGCCACGGCCGTACCGGGCGCACCATGGGCTCGAAGCAGCCCTGCGGTACCCGAGGAGCACGCCTTGGCCCGTTCCCGCAGCGCCACACCCCGGCGCTTTCTGATGTGCCCACCCGCACACTTCGACCTCACGTACTCCACCGAGCCGTGGACGGATGCGGCCAAGCCGGTCGACGTGGCGCTGGCCCTGGCCCAGTGGGAGCGGCTGCGCGACGTGTACCGGTCGCTCGGCCACACCGTCGAGGAGCTGACGCCCGATCCGACGCTGCCGGACATGGTGTTCACGGCGAACGGCGCCACGGTGGTCGACGGGCGGGTGTTCGGCGCCCGGTTCGCCCAGCCGCGGCGGGAGCCGGAGGCCGAGACGCACCTGGAGTGGTTCGCGGCGAACGGGTTCGCGCATCTGCATGTGCCGGTCCACATCAACGAGGGCGAGGGCGATGTCGCCGTCACCGCCTCCTGTCTGCTGGCGGGGCACGGCTTCCGGACGAACCCGCTCGCGCACGGCGAGGCACAGGAGTTCTTCGGGCGGCCGGTGATCGGTCTGGAGCTGGTCGACCCCCGCTTTCACCACCTCGGGCTGGCGCTGGCCGTGCTCGACGACGTGGCGGGCGAGGTGGCGTACTACCCGCCGGCCTTCTCGCCCGGCAGCCGGGAGGTGCTCCGGCGGTTGTTCCCGGACGCGCTGGTCGCGGCCGAGGAGGACGCGGTGGCGCTCGGGCTGAACGCGGTATCCGACGGGCTGCACGTGGTGCTGCCGCAGACGGCGGCGGGTCTGTGCGGTGCGCTGCGCGAGCGGGGGTTCGAGCCGATCGGGGTGGAGATGGGCGAGCTGCACAAGGGGGGCGGGAGCGTGAAGTGCTGCTCGCTGGAGCTGCGCGGGATGCCGTGAGTGCGGGTGAGCGGTGGTGCCGTCGCGCGTCCTGTGCGTGGGTGGGTCGGGGCCGTGGTGGTGCGTCCAGCCCGCCGCACCGGGATGCCGTGAG
>NZ_BNBC01000025.1:102316-139099 GCF_014654675.1 Streptomyces spiralis | reverse complement strand
GGACACGCCGGTGGCGGCGGCCAGCTCCCGCAGCAGCCGCAGGGTCTCGTCGGTGACCAGGTTCTTGGAGTAGTCGACGTAGAGATCGCCGACCTGGAGGGTGTATCCGGCGCCGCGCCCCGGATCCGCCGCGAACAGGTCCCGCAGCCCTGTTCCGGCGAGCTGCTCACGGTGCTTGGCCAGCGCGGCCCACTCGGGCCTCTGGTCGAGCCTGGTACGGCCGTCTGTGTTCATCTCGGGCTTCAGCCTTCTTTCCCAGCTGTCCTGCTGTGTCCTGCCCCGCTGCCGGTCCAACCTAGTTGATCGGCCGGTCGCCTGAGCCGGCGTCACGCCACCGGGTGCCGGGGCACCTACTGCTCCTGCGCAACCACTTCTACGTGCTGCTTGCGCGCGGGTATCAGCACGCTGACGGACAGGGCGAAGAACGCGGCCGTGAGCAGTGCCGGGGTGCCGGGCCCCCAGGCGGTGGCGACTGCGCCGCCGAGCAGCGCGCCGAGGGGCGCTCCGGCGACCGCCAGGGTCCGGAAGGCCGCGCTGACCCGGCCCAGCATGTCGGCGGGGCTGCGCTGCTGCATCAGCGTGGTGGTGTTGACGTTCCACACCATGCCCATCAGACCGAAGACGGCCAGCGCGGCCACCAGCGCGACCAGGCTGCGCACCGAACCCATGACGAGCAGGGCGGCGATCTGCACCGTGCCGGCCAGGAACACGGCCCGTATGCGGCCCTGGCCGTGTCTCGAGAGTCCCGCCACGATCCGGCCGCCCACCACTCCCCCGGCCAGGCTGCCGACCGCGTAGGCGGTCGTCGCCGCCGCGTATCCGCCGGGGCCGGTGTGCAGCCCGTCGGTCACCAGGACCACGAGCGTGGCGATCAGGGCGCCCATGCCGATGTTGCACAGGGCCGTGGCGGCGCACAGCGCCCTGAGCGCCCCGTCCCGTCCGAGGGCGCACAGGCCGTCGGCGATCTCGCGGCGCAGGGTGCTGCCCGCCGGTCTCGGCTTCGGCTCGGGCGCGCTCGTCCGCAGCGAGGCCACCAGCGCGGCGGCCACGAGGAAGGTGACGGCGTCGGCGGCGAAGGGCGCGAACGCCCCGGCGGCGAGCAGCAGCGGCACGGCCGGGCCGCCGACCAGCCCGCCCGCGACGCGCTGCCCCGTCATCAGCCGTGCGTTGGCGCTGCCGAGCGCCTCGCGGTCCACGAGGGCGGGCAGCAGGGCCGTGGCCGCGTTGTCGAAGAGCGTCTGGAGCGTGGTGAGCGCGAACGCCAGGGCGATCAGCAGGGCGATCGAGGCGTGTCCGAGGGCGACGGCCACCGCGAAGCCGCCGACCAGCAGGCCGCGTACCGCGTCCACCGTCCACATCGCGCGCCGCTGGTCCACACGGTCGGCGACGGCGCCGCCCAGCAGCCCGAAGACGATCCAGGGCAGATAGCCGCAGGCCGTGACCGAGGCGATGAGCAGGGGGTCATCGGTCAGCGAGGCGGCCAGCAGGGGCAGCGCGGCCGTACGCAGCGCGTCACCGAAGCTGGACAGCACGGCGGCACTCCACAGCCGCCCGAACGCCCCGCGCCATGCGGGGCCCGCCCCCGTCCCGGCTGCCCGCACCGCCCCGACCGTCGTCACGTCCTCGCCCCCCTCACGATTTCGCCTGATGCACAAACCGTAGAGGGCACCACTGACAATCGGTCCGCGGCGGCCTGCCGACCGGGGAACGAAGCAGGTCCGGCTCGTGCCCGCGGGCACCGGCCGGACGTCAACTCCTAGATCTCGCCGCGCAGTTTGGCGAGCGCCTCGGCGAGGATCGCCTCGCCGTCCGCGTCGCTGCGCCGCTCCCGTACGTACGCCAGATGCGTCTTGTACGGCTCGGTGCGCGGCGGGTCCGGCGGGTTGTCCCGGTCCTGACCGGCCGGGAAGCCGCAGCGCGGGCAGTCCCAGGTGTCGGGGACCTGCGCGTCGCTGGCGAAGCTGGGCTGCGTCTCGTGCCCGTTGGAGCACCAGAAGGAGATGCGCAGACGCGGCGCGGACTCGCCGCGCTCGGCCTCGCCCATCGGCCCCGCCCCGACCCGGCTTCCTCGGATCGCGTTGCCACTTGCCACGGTGTAACTCCCTGCGTGATGGTGCCGCGAAGCGAGTCGGCGTTCCGCTTCGCTGCGAGCGCCTCAGTCTACGTAAGGCCCAACGCGCGTCCAGTGATTGGAGTTACCGGCCCCCACCACAGACGCAAGCCCCATGATAGGCCGCGCTCCGGAGCGCGTACCGACCATGGGGCTTTACGTACGGAATGTGCGGTGTGCACCGGCCGACGGCGGGCCGGCGGGACCGCGTCAGCTGCTGGATCGCGTCAGCTGGATCGCGTCAGCTGCTGGACTTCATCAGGATGCCGAGGACCACGATGCACGCGAACCACAGCAGGCCGATCACCACGGTGATGCGGTCGAGGTTGCGCTCGGCGACCGAGGAGCCGCCGACGGAGGACTGCATACCGCCGCCGAACATGTCGGAGAGGCCGCCGCCCTTCCCCTTGTGCATCAGCACCAGCAGCAGCAGCAACAGGCTGAAGATGATCAGGGCGATCGAGAACCCCAGAACCACGGCTGGACCAACTTCCTCGGATTCGGATGGACGACGGGGGCACGGCACCTCGCCGGTGCCCCCGCCAGGGTACGACGTATCGCCGCTACCGCCTACTCACGTCCGGTTCACTGATCGCGGAAGCGGACGATCTTGACGAACTCGTCGGCGTCCAGCGAGGCGCCGCCGACCAGGGCGCCGTCGATGTCGGCCCGCGACATGATCTCCGCGACGTTCCCCGCCTTCACGGAGCCGCCGTACTGGATCCGGACCTTGTCGGCCAGCTCCTGCGAGTACAGCTCGGCGATCTTGCCGCGGATCGCCGCGCAGACCTCCTGGGCGTCGTCGGCGCCGCAGACCTTGCCGGTGCCGATGGCCCACACCGGCTCGTAGGCGATCACGACCGACTCGGCCTGCTCGGCCGGGAGGTCCTTCAGACCGCCCTCGACCTGGGCGAGGGTGTGGGAGACGTGGTTGCCCGCGTCGCGGACGTCCAGCTCCTCGCCGACGCACAGGATCGGGGTCAGGCCGTGCTTGTAGGCGGCCTTGACCTTGGCATTCACCAGCTCGTCGGTCTCGTTGTGGTACTGGCGGCGCTCGGAGTGGCCGATCACCACGTAGGTGCACTTCAGCTTGGCCAGCATCGGGCCGGAGATCTCGCCGGTGTAGGCGCCGGAGTCGTGCTGCGAGATGTCCTGGGCGCCGTACTTGATCTTGAGCTTGTCGCCGTCGACCAGGGTCTGCACGGAGCGCAGGTCGGTGAAGGGCGGCAGGACGGCGACCTCGACGGCCTCGTAGTCCTTGTCGGCCAGGGCGAAGGCGAGCTTCTGGACGTGGGCGATGGCCTCGAGGTGGTTGAGGTTCATCTTCCAGTTGCCCGCCATCAGCGGCGTGCGGGTGGTCATTGAGGTCAGTCCTCCAGTGCGGCGAGGCCGGGGAGCGTCTTGCCCTCGAGGTATTCGAGGGAGGCGCCGCCCCCGGTCGAGATGTGGCCGAATGCCGACTCGTCGAAGCCCAGCGTACGGACGGCGGCGGCGGAGTCGCCGCCGCCGACGACGGTGAAGCCCTTCGAGTCGACCAGGGCCTGGGCGACGGCCCGGGTGCCCTCGGCGAAGTCGGGGTGCTCGAACACGCCCATCGGCCCGTTCCAGAAGACGGTGGCGGCGTCGGCGAGCTTCGAGGCGTACAGGGTGCGGGTCTCGGGACCGATGTCCAGACCCTCCTGGTCGGCCGGGATGGCGTCCGCGGCGACGGCGGTCGGGTGGGCCGGGGCCTTGGTCTTCAGGTCCGGGAAGTCCGGCGAGACCAGCGCGTCCACCGGAAGCACCAGCTCGACACCAGTCTTCTCGGCGCGCTCGATGTACTCCTGGACGACCGGGACCTGGTCCTCCTGCAGGAGGGACTTGCCGACCTCGTACCCCTTGGCCTTGAGGAAGGTGTACGCCATGCCGCCGCCGATGAGCAGCCGGTCGGCCTTGCCGAGCAGCTGGTCGATGACGGCGAGCTTGTCGGAGACCTTGGCGCCGCCGAGGGCGACGACGTAGGGCCGCTTGACGTCCTCGGTGAGCTTCTTCAGGACGCCGACCTCGGTGGCGATGAGGTAGCCGGCGTAGTGCGGCAGGCGGGCCGGGAGGTCGTAGACGGAGGCGTGCTTGCGGTGCACCGCGCCGAAGCCGTCGCCGACGTAGACGTCCGCGAGGGCGGCCAGCCGGTCGGCGAACTCGCCGCGCTCGGCATCGTCCTTGGAGGTCTCGCCGGGGTTGAAGCGCAGGTTCTCGATGACCGCGACCTGACCGGGCTGCAGGCCGTCCACGGCGTCGTGCGCGGCGGGGCCGACGGTGTCCTGGGCGAACGCGACGGGCGCGCCGAGGAGTTCACCGAGCCGCTCGGCGGCGGGCAGCAGCGAGAAGGCGGGGTCCGGGGCACCCTTGGGGCGGCCGAGGTGAGAGGCCACGACCACCTTGGCGCCCGCCTCCGCGAGGGCCTTGACGGTGGGCAGCACGGCACGGATGCGGCCGTCGTCGGTGATGACACCGTCGGCCAGCGGCACGTTGAGGTCGGCGCGGACGAAGACCCGCTTTCCGTTCACGCCTTCGGAGAGAAGTTCGTCGATCGTCTTCATGGATGGGACTCCTGAGGAGGGGCTCTTGATCGTACGAGGGCTGGTCGATCCGCACGTCGGCCGGGGTCGTGGACCGGCACGGTACCGGCGCCGGCCGGGTCCGCTGGCGGTGCGTCCGGCCCGCCGTGTGCGTGTCCCGCCGTACGTGACGTCGCGCCGTACGTGCGTCAGGGCCCGGACCGCGCGACGCTGCGCTGCCCGAGCCCTGGACTCACATCGAGGTGCCTGCTGGGTCGATCAGAGCTGGTTGCCGACGAAGACCGTCAGGTCGACGAGGCGGTTGGAGTAGCCCCACTCGTTGTCGTACCAGCCGATGACCTTCACGTTCTTGCCCTCCTGGACCATGGTCAGGGAGGAGTCGAAGGTGCAGGACGCCGGGGCGTTGACGATGTCGGAGGAGACGATCGGGTCCTCGGTGTACTCGAGGATGCCCTTCAGCTCGCCCTCGGCGGCCTTCTGGAAGGCGGCGTTGACCTCTTCCTTGGTGACCTCACGGGAGAGCTCGACGACGAGGTCGGTGACCGAGCCGGTGGGGACCGGGACGCGCATGGCCATGCCGTCCAGCTTGCCCTTGAGCTGGGGCAGCACCAGGGCGGTGGCCTTGGCGGCACCGGTGGTGGTCGGGATGATGTTCTCCGCGGCGGCGCGGGCGCGGCGCAGGTCCTTGTGCGGGAAGTCCAGGATGCGCTGGTCGTTGGTGTACGCGTGCACCGTCGTCATCAGGCCCTTGACGATGCCGAAGTTCTCGTCGAGGACCTTCGCCATCGGCGCCACACAGTTGGTGGTGCAGGAGGCGTTGGAGATGACGTTGTGGTTCGCGGCGTCGTACGTGTCCTGGTTGACGCCCATCACGATGGTGACGTCCTCGTTCTTCGCCGGGGCGGAGATGATGACCTTCTTGGCACCGCCGGCGATGTGCTTCTCGGCGTCTTCCTTCTTGGTGAAGATGCCGGTGGACTCGATGACGATGTCCACGCCCAGCTCGCCCCAGGGGATCTCGGCCGGGTTGCGCTCGGAAAGGACCTTGATGGTCTTGCCGTCGACGGTGATGGTGTCCTCGGTGTGCGAGACCTCCTGCTTGAGGCGGCCGAGGATGGTGTCGTACTTCAGCAGGTGAGCGGTGGTCGCGGTGTCACCCAGGTCGTTGACAGCCACGATCTCGATGTCTGCACCCTGCTCCAGCAGCGCGCGGAAGTAGTTACGACCGATGCGGCCAAAGCCGTTGATGCCTACGCGGATCGTCACGAACCGATCTCCTCGTTGGTACGCCGGTTTCGACTCCGGCGAGCTGTATTGGGATGTCCCCGACCACCCCCGACCCTACCCCTCCGAGGCCCCCGAAGTGACATTCGGACGCTCCCGGAAAGGCACGGCGATCCATACCCGTCAGTAGAGACACGGGCCGCTCGCACGAGCGTCCGGATCACTCCATTTCGCTACGGATGTCGCTGCCGGGTTGACCGCATTGGTCACTCTTTCGTGAGCACCCCGGCTCACTTGTGAAGTGCCGTGCGCAGACCGCTCCACGGGGCCTGAAGAGGGTGCGCGGAAGGGACCGTCGGGGGGCGCCGGCGCGCCCCGCCGATCGACGACGGCGGCGGGGAGAGGGGGCTGTGACGGGTGACTGATGGCGGGTGGCGGTGGCGGGTACCGGAGGCGGGTGGCGGTGGCGGGTGACGGAGCGGCAGTTGATGCCGACCGGACGACGAACCCTCGTCGCCCCAGACCCACTTGAAGGAGAAGTAGCTGTCTGCAAGGGGAGTTGCGGTCGAGCCCGACGCAACTCTGCCCGACGGCGGGCCACCACCCACCACGACCCCGTCCACGCACCATCGTGGGCGGCGGACGGCGGCCGTTCGTTCTCGTCTCGACGACCGCCGACGGCCTCGTGAGTGGTCGGCTCCGACGGTTCGGGGCAGCCGCGACCGCACGACCGGCTGTTCCCGTGGACGGCCGACGGCGACCATCCCAGCTCACCGCGACCGCCGCGACAGCCCCCGGCACGCCCGCCGACAGCGACCACACCAGCCCACCTCAACGACCACGGACAGCTCCGTGGTCGGTAGGTGGTAGGCGTTCGTGGTCGCCCCGGCCCTGTGCGCGGGTCAGCCCGCGAGGTTGTCAGCCAGTTCCTCGGTGAGGTTAGCCTCGGTGCCCGGGATGCCCAGGTCGGCGGCGCGCTTGTCGGCCATGGCCAGCAGCCGGCGGATGCGGCCGGCGACGGCGTCCTTGGTCAGCGGCGGGTCGGCGAGCGCGCCCAGTTCCTCCAGGGAGGCCTGCTTGTGCTCCATGCGCAGCCGGCCCGCGGCCGCGAGGTGCTCGGGCACGTCGTCGGCGAGGATCTCCAGGGCCCGGGCCACCCGCGCACCGGCGGCGACCGCGGCGCGGGCCGAGCGGCGCAGGTTGGCGTCGTCGAAGTTGGCCAGCCGGTTCGCCGTGGCACGGACCTCGCGGCGCATCCGCCGCTCCTCCCAGGCCAGCACCGACTCGTGAGCGCCGAGACGCGTCAACAGCGCGCCGATGGCATCACCGTCACGGACGACGACCCGGTCCACTCCGCGCACCTCACGGGCCTTCGCGGCGATGGACAGCCGCCGGGCGGCGCCGACCAGGGCGAGCGCGGCCTCCGGTCCCGGGCAGGTCACCTCCAGCGACGAGGAACGACCCGGCTCGGTGAGCGATCCGTGCGCCAGGAAGGCTCCGCGCCAGGCGGCCTCGGCGTCGCAGGTGGCCCCCGAGACCACCTGCGGGGGCAGGCCGCGGATCGGGCGGCCCCGCCCGTCGACGAGACCCGTCTGGCGGGCCAGCTGGTCGCCGCCCGCGACGACGCGAACGACGTAGCGCGAGCCGCGGCGCAGCCCGCCCGGTGCCATCACGATCAGCTCGGAGCTGTGTCCGAAGATCTCCAGGATGTCCCGCTTCAGCCGCCGCGCCGCCATGGCGGTGTCCAGTTCCGCCTCGATCACGATGCGCCCGCTGACCAGGTGGAGGCCGCCGGCGAACCGCAGAATGGCGGATACCTCCGCCTTCCTGCAGCAGGTCCGGGTGACGGGGAGCCGGGAGATCTCGTCCTTCACCGCTGCCGTCATCGCCATGGGCCGATCCTTCCATGCATCCGAAAAATACGGTCGTACGCGGCGGCCAGCAGCTCCGGGTCATGCCGCGGAGTTCCGTCCCTCCGGGCCACCGGCGCCAGCTCGACCGCGGCGCCGAACCGCTTGGCGGCCTCGGTGAGCACTTCGCGGTCGGGCACGGCGGCCTCGTCGGCCAGCACCACGTCCAGGGCGAGTTTAGGGGCGTGTCGTCCCAAAACCTCCAAATGACGCTGCGGTGAGAAGCCCTCGGTTTCTCCGGGCTGCGGGGCGAGGTTCAGCGAGAGCACGCGGCGCGCTTTCGTCTCGGTGAGCGCGTCCAAGAGCTCGGGCACCAGCAGGTGCGGGATGACCGAGGAGAACCAGGAGCCGGGGCCGAGCACCACCCAGTCCGCGTCCAGCACCGCCGCCACGGCCTCCGGAACGGCGGGCGGGTCGTTCGGCACGAGGTGCACGGACTGCACCTCGCCGGGCGTGAGCGCCACCGTGGCCTGGCCGCGGACGGTGTCCACGTCGTCGGGCCGCTCCGGGTCGTGCCCCTTGACCAGGGCCTGCAGCTCCAGCGGTACGGCGGACATGGGCAGCACGCGCCCGTGCGCGCCCAGCAGCTTGCCGACCAGGTCCAGGGCCTGGACGTGGTCGCCGAGCTGCTCCCACAGGGCGACGATCAGCAGATTGCCGACGGCGTGGTCGTGCAGATCGCCCTGGGAGGTGAAGCGGTGCTGGATCACGCGGGCCCAGGTCTGGCCCCAGTCGTCGTCGCCGCACAGCGCGGCCAGCGCCTTGCGCAGGTCGCCGGGCGGCAGCACGCCCAGCTCGTCGCGCAGGCGCCCGCTGGAGCCGCCGTCGTCGGCGACGGTGACGACGGCGGTCAGGTCGCCGGTGATCCGGCGCAGTGCGGCGAGCGAGGCGGACAGGCCCATGCCGCCGCCGAGAGCGACCACCTTGGGCTGGGCACCGCGACGGCGCGGCCGGGCGCCCCGGCCCTCGGGGCGAGGCGCCCGCCCTTCGGTCGGCTGGCGGCCCGAGGCGGCGGACAGCCGGCCCGCGCGTCCCTCGGGCACCACCCGGCGCAGTCTGCTCAGCCGCGTAGTACGTCCGGTCACTCGCGCCCCATGTCCCGGTGGACGACGACGGTCTCCACGCCCTCGGCCGCGAGCCGTGCGGCGAGCTTCTCCGACATGGCCACGGAGCGGTGCTTGCCGCCCGTGCAGCCGATGGCGATGGTCACGTAGCGCTTGCCCTCGCGGCGGTAGCCGGCCGAGATCAGCCGTAGCAGCTCGGCGTAGCGGTCCAGGAACTCCTTGGCGCCGGGCTGGTTGAAGACGTACCCGGCGACCTCCTCGTTGAGACCGGTGTACGGGCGCAGCTCCGGCACCCAGTGCGGGTTGGGCAGGAACCGCATGTCCGCGACCAGGTCGGCGTCGACGGGCAGGCCGTACTTGAAGCCGAAGGACATCACCGTGGCCCGCAGCTCGGGCTCCTCCTCGCCGGCGAACTGGGCGTCCATCTTGGCGCGCAGCTCGTGCACATTGAGGCTGGAGGTGTCGATCACCAGGTCGGCGTCGCCGCGCAGCTCGCGCAGCAGCTCCCGCTCGGCGGCGATGCCGTCGACGATGCGGCCGTCGCCCTGGAGGGGGTGCGGCCGGCGCACCGACTCGAAGCGGCGCACCAGGGCGTCGTCGGAGGACTCGAGGAAGACGATCCGGCGGGTGACCTGCCGGGCCTCCAGGTCCGCCAGGGACTCGCGCAGGTTGTCGAAGAAGCGGCGGCCACGGACGTCCACGACGACCGCGATGCGCGCCACGTTGCCCTGCGAGCGGGCGCCGAGCTCCACCATGGTGGGGATCAGCGCGGGCGGCAGGTTGTCGACGACGAACCAGCCGAGGTCCTCCAGGCACTTGGCGGCCGTGGACCGGCCGGCGCCGGACATGCCGGAGATGATCACCAGTTCGGGGATGGCCGCGTCGGGGACGCCGGCCGTGTCGATGCCCGTACTCACCTGTGCTCCGTCTTCCCGGACCGCGGGCTGCCGCTGGTCCTCGCGTGGTTCCTGGCGGGCCTGATCCCGCGGCTGGGTGGGGTGAGCCTGTTCTCGCCGCTGTGCGGGCTGCTCGTCGTGCTCGGTCATGTCTCCTGGCCCCGTCGTTCGTTCCGTGCGCCCGCGGAAACGGGCTCCCCTGCGGCACCGGCCGTCGCTCCGGGTGCCGACTCTTCCACGTCTTCCATGATCTCTCCGGTCGCCGTGTTCACGGCGGGTGCGGCCGGGGCCGCCTGGGCGAGGGCCACGGCGATCGTCTCGGCCGTCTTGCGGCCTATGCCGGGGACCTCGCAGATCTGGTCGACGGTTGCGGACCGCAGCTTCTTCAGCGAGCCGAAATGCTTGATGAGCGCCCGCTTGCGGGTCTCGCCGAGGCCCGGCACCTCGTCCAGGGGGCCCGCGCGGAACCGCTTGGCCCGCTTGGTGCGCTGGTAGGTGATGGCGAAGCGGTGGGCCTCGTCGCGGACGCGCTGCAGCAGGTACAGCCCCTCGCTGGTGCGGGGCAGGACCACCGGGTCGTCGTCGCCGGGCAGCCACACCTCCTCCAGGCGCTTGGCCAGGCCGCACACGGCGATGTCGTCGATGCCGAGCTCGTCCAGGGCCCGCCGGGCCGCGGCGACCTGGGGCTGCCCGCCGTCGACGACGACGAGCTGCGGCGGGTAGGCGAACTTCCTGGGGCGGCCTTCCTCATCCTTGAGGTCGTCGTCCACCCACTCGCCGGTCTTCTCCTTGTCGGCCAGATAGCGCTTGAAGCGCCGGGTGATCACCTCGTGCATGGAGCGGACGTCGTCCTGCCCCTGAAAGCCCCTGATCTGGAAGCGCCGGTACTCACCCTTGCGCTGCAGCCCGTCCTCGAAGACGACCATGGAGGCCACCACGTCCTCGCCCTGGAGGTGGGAGATGTCGTAGCACTCGATCCGCAGGGGGGCGCTGTCCAGGTCGAGGGCCTCGGCGATCTCCTCCAGGGCGCGCGAGCGGGTGGTCAGGTCGGAGGCGCGCCTGGTCTTGTGCAGGACGAGCGCCTGCTGGGCGTTGCGCTGCACGGTCTCCATGAGGGCCTTCTTGTCGCCGCGCTGCGGGATGCGCAGGGACACGCCCGAGCCGCGACGGTCGGTGAGCCACTGCTGGACCGGCTCGACCGGGTCGGGCAGGGCGGGGACGAGGACCTCCTTGGGTACGGCGTCGCCGCTCTCCTCGCCGTACAGCTGCTGCAGCGCGTGCTCGACCAGGGCCCCGGTGGTGACCTCCTCCACCTTGTCGGTGACCCAGCCGCGCTGACCGCGCACCCGTCCGCCGCGCACGTGGAAGATCTGCACGGCGGCCTCCAGCTCGTCCTCGGCGACCGCGACGAGGTCGGCGTCGGTGGCGTCGGCGAGCACGACCGCGTTCTTCTCCATGGCCTTCTTCAGGGCCTCGATGTCGTCACGCAGGCGGGCGGCCCGCTCGTACTCCATCTCCTCGGCCGCCTGCGTCATCTGCTGCTCCAGGCGGCGCAGGTAGGTCCCTGTGCGGCCGGCCATGAAGTCGCTGAACTCCTCGGCCAGCTCCCGGTGGTCCTCGGCGGAGATCCGGCCGACGCAGGGGGCGGAGCACTTGCCGATGTAGCCGAGCAGACAGGGGCGGCCGGTGCGGGCGGCGTTCTTGAAGACGCCGGCCGAGCAGGTGCGCACGGGGAAGACGCGCAGCAGCAGGTCGACGGTGTCGCGGATGGCCCACGCGTGCGCGTACGGCCCGAAATAGCGCACGCCCTTCTTCTTGTGGCCGCGCATGACCTGGACGCGCGGGAACTCCTCGTTCATCGTCACCGCGAGGTACGGGTAGCTCTTGTCGTCGCGGTACTTGACGTTGAACCGGGGGTCGTACTCCTTGATCCAGGAGTACTCCAGCTGCAGGGCCTCGACCTCCGTGGACACCACGGTCCACTCCACGGACGCGGCCGTGGTGACCATGGTGCGGGTGCGCGGGTGGAGGTTCGCCAGGTCCTGGAAGTAGTTGGCCAGGCGCTGGCGCAGGCTCTTCGCCTTTCCGACGTAGATCACCCGACGGTGCTCGTCCCGGAATCGGTAGACCCCGGGAGAGTCCGGGATGTCTCCCGGCCTGGGGCGGTAGCTGGAGGGGTCGGCCATGTCTCACACCCTACTGGCGAGGAGTGACAGCGCGGCGAGCCTGTGGACAACGCGCTCGGCACCGGTCTCGCCGGGAGCACGCCGCCCCTCGGCGCGGGGCGCGGACGCCGCTCGGCGGGGGCGCGCACTCCCCGCCGCTAGGAGCGCGGGCTCACGGCCGCGAGGGGTACGGACTCGGCCAGGAGTACGCCGCCGTCCGGCCTCAGGTGTTGTCGGGACTTGGTCAACACGCTTCAATGCGGGGGAAGTCGGGGCCGTGGGGGTGGTCCCTGCGACTCGCGTGAACGGTCTGACCAGCCGTTGTGCACCCCGCACCTTCACAGAAAGGCCCGTGCATGCCGCACGCCACCCAGCAGACGGACGTCGCCACCGCGGAACTGGACACGGCCCTGCGGGGCGGCCCCTTCCATGTGGCGCTGCGCGCCGCGATCGCCGCCCGCGGGCTGCCGCTGCAGCGCGTGCAGCACCATCTGTCGCGCTACGGGGTCCGGGTCGGCGTCACCAGCCTGAGCTACTGGCAGCAGGGCGCCCGGCGCCCGCAGCGCCCGGAGTCGCTGCGGGCCGTACGGGCCCTGGAGGAGATCCTGCGGCTGCCCGACGAGTCCCTGATCCGGCTGCTGGCCGAGAACGGCGGGGACCGGGAGCACCCGGCCGCCGGACGGCCCGCCTCCCGCTCCTACCGCTCCTTCGTCGAGGCCTCCGGTGTGCTGCGCCGGCTGCTGGCGGATCTCGACGCCCCGCCCGACGGCGGACTGCAGACCCTCGGGCACCACGAGCGCGTGCGCATAGGGGCGCGCCGCGAACTGGCCGGGCGCGAGTCGCAGCACATCGTGCGCGCGCTGCGGGACGGTGTGGACCGGTTCGTCGCCGTCCACCACGGTGATCCCGGCTGTGTGCCGGAGCGGATGACGGTGCAGGCGCTGGAGAACTGCCGCACCGGGCGGGTGCGCCGCCACCACGACACGGGGGTGCTGGTGGCCGAGCTGCTCTTCGACACCCGGCTGCGGGCCGGCGACACGTATCTCTTCCGGTACGGCGTCGAGGACGGCACGGCCGGGGTGTCGCGCGAGTACGTCCGGGGCTTCGACTCGGCGGGCGGGCAGTACGCCCTCCAGGTGCGGTTCGACGCCGGCGCTCCCCCGATGCGCTGCCACCGGTTCACCCAGCACTCGGCGGCGGCCCCGCGCAGCGACCGGCAGGAGCTGCCGGTGAGCGAGCGGCACCGTTCGGTCCACCTGGTGGAGCCGCGGGTCCGGTCCGGGATCGTGGGGATCGGCTGGGACTGGGAGTAGTCGGCCCCTGCGGGGGGTGAGCCGGTCAGGCGCCGGGGCCCGCGACGATCTTGCCGCCCTTCGCGCGCACCGGGAGTTCGGCCAGCGGCTCGGTGGCCGGGGACTGCACCACCTTGCCGGTCGTGGCGTCGAAGCGGCTGCCGTGGCAGGGGCAGATCAGGGTCGTGTCCTGGAGCTTGTTGATCGGGCATCCCGCGTGCGTGCAGACCGTGCTGAACGCCTTCAGCGCGCCGCTCGCGTCCCGGCTGACGACCACGTTGTGGTCCCGGTACAGCTTGGCGCCGCCCTTGGGGACCTCGCTCTCGGCGCCGAGGTCGACCGGGGCCGTCGGGGTGGCGGGAGCCGAGGCGTCGCCGCCCTCGGGCCCGCAGGCGGCGAGCCCGAGCCCGGCGACCGGGGTGAGGGCGGCTCCTCGGAGGATCGTACGGCGGCGCGCGGACGGACGGCCGGGCATGGGGAACTCCACTGGTCGCAGGGTTGTGCACGCCGACGATACCCAGCGCGCCGAGGGGTCCGGGAGCGGGGTCCGCAAGACGTAAACGCTTGCGCAAGCGTTTACGTCCGGCGCGGAATGGGATACGGTCCCGGCCACGAGACCGCACGGCGGCACAGAACGAGCGGCCGCGCGGCGGTGGTTCGAGGCGAGGGCCGCACGGCGGTTCGGGGAGGGGAACGCGATGCCGACCATGGCCGATGTGGCGCGCAGCGCCGGAGTCTCCGTGGCGACCGTCTCACATGTGCTGAACGGCACCCGTCCGGTGCTGCCGCACACCCGTCAGGCGGTGCTGGACGCCGTGGAGGAACTCGGATACACGCCCAACGGCCTCGCCCGTTCCCTGGTCACCTCCCGGACCCGGTCCATCGGACTCGCGGTGTCCGCCATCAGCAACCCGTACTTCACGGAGATCCTCCAGGGAGTCGAGTCCAGCGCCCTGGAGCACGGCTACAGCCTGCTCATCGCCGACCCGCACGACGACCCCGCGCATGAACGCAAGGTGGTGCAGCTCCTGCACGAGCGCCGGGTGGACGGCGTGATCGTCGCACCGTCGGCGCAGCCGCGGGAGCTCGTCGCCTACCTGACGCGTCACGCCGTACCGGCCGTGTTCCTGGACCGGCTGGTGCACGCCGCCGCGGACGACGGAGAGCGGGAGGCGCCCGGCTTCGACCAGGTCTGCGCCGAGAACGCCGAACCGACGGCCGCACTCGTCACCCACCTCGCCTCCCTCGGGCACCGCCGGATCGGCCTGGTCGCGGGCCTGCCCGGCCTGAGCACGACCAGCGAACGGATCAACGGGTACCGCCACGGCCTGGCCGCCGCCGGTCTCCCCCACGACGAACGGCTCGTGGTACACGGCGACTCCTCGGCGGACGGCGCGGAGCGCGCCACGGCGTCCCTGCTGTCCCTCGCCGTGCCGCCCACCGCCCTCGTGACCGCCAACAACGCGATGACCATCGGCGCCCTGCGCGCGCTGCGCGAGCGCGACCTGTCCGTGCCCGGGGACATGGCGCTGTGCTGCTTCGACGACTTCGACTGGGCCGACCTGTTCTCCCCGCGGCTGACCGCCGTCGCCCAGCCCGGCAGAGAGCTCGGCGCCCGGGCCGTACGGGTGCTGCTGGACCGTCTGGCCGCACCGGACCGGCCCGCCCGCACGCTGCGCCTGCCCTGCACCTTCGTCCACCGCACCTCCTGCGGCTGCCCCGCTCGGCCCGAGAAAGGAACGGACACGTGATCGTCGTCGCCGGTGAGGCCCTGATCGACCTGGTACCGCGGGGCGCGGGCGCCCTCGCGGACCTCAAGCCGGCGCTCGGCGGCGGCCCGTACAACACGGCCGTCGCCCTCGGCCGCCTCGGCTCCCCCACGGCCTTCTGCTCCCGCACGTCGCACGACGCCTTCGGCCAGGCCCTGCTCGACGGGCTGCGCCGGGCGGGGGTGGACGTCTCCGGTGTGCAGCGCGGCGGCGAGCCGACCACGCTGGCGGTCGCGACGGTCGGCACCGACGGCTCCGCCGCCTACTCCTTCTACGTCGACGGGACCGCCGACCGGCTGTTCAGCACGCCCGCCGCGCTGCCGGCCGGGACCCGCGCGGTGTCCTTCGGCACCTGCTCGCTGGTGCTGGAGCCGGGTGCGAGCGCCTACGAGGAGCTGATGCGGAGCGCGGCCGCCCAGGGCGTGTTCACCGCGCTCGACCCGAACATCCGGGCCGGGCTGATCCCGGACGCGGACGCCTACCGGGCCCGCTTCCGCGGCTGGCTGCCCTCGGTCTCCCTGCTGAAGCTCTCCGAGGAGGACGCGCGGTGGCTGGGCGGCACTCCGCGCGAGTGGCTGGCCGCCGGGCCCTCGGCCGTGGTGATCACTCACGGGGGCGACGGACTCACCGCGTACACCCGGGACGGTGCGGAGCACTCCGTGCCGGGCGAGAAGGTCGACGTCGTCGACACGATCGGCGCGGGCGACACCGTCAACGCGGCCCTGCTGCACGGCCTGGCCGCTCGGGACGCCCTGTCCCCGGAGGGCTTGGCGGGCCTCGGCGCCGAGGGCTGGACCCGGCTGCTGCGGTTCGCGGCGCGGGCGGCCGCGGTCACCTGCTCCCGCGCGGGCGCGGAACCGCCGTACGCCTCCGAGGTGGGCGAACCCTAGCGGCATACGGCTGGGCGCCCCGCGGGATTGGTCTCCCGCGGGGCGCCCAGCTCTTCGCCCTCTTCGCCGCAGTTGTTCGCGCGCCCGTACGCGCTCGTGCGCGCGCGTCCGATCAGGCCTTGCGGATCCGCGCGGTCTTCTGTGCGGGCACCGTCTTCTTCACGGCCGCGGCCTTCTTGGTCGCCGTGCCGTCGGCGGCCTTGGCCGTGCTCGTCCTGGCCGTACGCGTCCGCGGGGTCGTGGAGGCCGCCGCCACCGCCTTGCCGGCGGCCTTGCGCGGTGCCTTCACCGGCTCGGCGTCGCTGATCCGGTCGGCGCCCAGGACCTCCCGGAGGAACTTGCCGGTGTGGCTGGCCGGCACGCCGGCGACCTCCTCGGGGGTGCCCTCGGCGACGACCAGACCGCCGCCGGCGCCGCCCTCCGGGCCCATGTCCACGACCCAGTCGGCGGTCTTGATCACATCGAGGTTGTGCTCGATGACGATGACCGTGTTGCCCTTGTCGACCAGGCCGGAGAGGACCTTCAGCAGCTTGCTGATGTCCTCGAAGTGCAGACCGGTGGTCGGCTCGTCCAGGACGTAGACCGTGCGCCCGGTGGAGCGCTTCTGCAGCTCGCTGGCGAGCTTCACGCGCTGCGCTTCGCCGCCCGACAGGGTGGTCGCGGACTGGCCGAGCCGGACGTAGCCGAGGCCGACGTCCTTCAGGGTCCTCAGGTGCCGGGAGATGGCGGGGACGGCCTCGAAGAAGTCGGTCGCCTCCTCGATGGGCATGTTCAGCACGTCGGCGATGGACTTGCCCTTGTAGTGGACCTCCAGCGTCTCCCGGTTGTAGCGGGCGCCGTGGCAGACCTCGCAGGGGACGTAGACGTCCGGCAGGAAGTTCATCTCGATCTTGATGGTGCCGTCGCCCGCGCAGTTCTCGCAGCGGCCGCCCTTGACGTTGAAGGAGAAGCGGCCGGGCTGGTAGCCGCGGACCTTCGCCTCGGTGGTCTCGGCGAACAGCTTGCGGATGTGGTCGAAGACGCCGGTGTACGTGGCCGGGTTGGACCGGGGGGTGCGGCCGATGGGCGACTGGTCGACGTGCACCACCTTGTCGACGAGGTCGTCGCCGTCCACGCGCGTGTGCCGCCCGGGCACGTTGCGCGCGCCGTTCAGCTCGCGGGCCAGGTGCGTGTAAAGGATGTCGTTGACCAGGGTCGACTTGCCGGAACCGGAGACGCCGGTGACGGCCGTGAAGAGCCCCAGCGGGAAGGACACGTCGATGTCCTGGAGGTTGTTCTCCCGGGCGCCGTGCACGGTGAGCCGGCGGGACGCGTCGCGCGGGCGCCGGATGTCGGGCACCGGGATCGACTTCTTGCCGGCCAGGTACTGCCCGGTCTGCGACTCGGCGTTGGCCAGCAGTTCCTTCAGGGAGCCGCTGTGCACGACCTTGCCGCCGTGCTCGCCGGCGCCGGGGCCGATGTCGACGACCCAGTCGGCGACCTTGATGGTGTCCTCGTCGTGCTCGACGACGATGAGGGTGTTGCCCATGTCGCGCAGCCGGACCAGGGTCTCGATCAGCCGGTGGTTGTCGCGCTGGTGCAGGCCGATGGACGGCTCGTCCAGCACGTACAGGACGCCGACCAGGCCGGAGCCGATCTGGGTGGCCAGGCGGATGCGCTGGGCCTCGCCGCCGGAGAGCGTGCCGGCCGCGCGGTTCAGCGAGAGGTAGTCCAGGCCGACGTCGACCAGGAACCGCAGCCGCTCGTTGACCTCCTTGAGCACGCGCTCGGCGATCTTCTTGTCGCGGGCGTCGAGCTTCAGCTCGCGCAGGAAGTCCGCGCAGTCGCTGATCGACATCGCGGAGATCTCGGCGATCGACTTGCCCATGAGCGTGACCGCGAGAACGACCGGCTTGAGGCGGGTGCCCTCACAGGTCGGGCAGGGCACCTCGCGCATGTAGCCCTCGAAGCGCTCGCGGCTGGCGTCGCTCTCGGCCTCGCTGTGCCGGCGCTTGACGAAGGGCACGGCGCCCTCGAAGGGCGTGGTGTACACGCGCTCGCGCCCGTACCGGTTGCGGTAGCGGACCTCGATCTGTGTCTTGTGGCCGTACAGCAGGGCCTTCTTGGCCCGCTGCGGCAGGCCCGCGAAGGGGATGTCCGTGCGGAAGCCGAGGGCGTCGGCGAGGGCGCCGACCAGGCGGCCGAAGTAGTCCTTGGTGTGCCCGTGCGACCAGGGGTGGATGGCGCCCTCGTCGAGGGTCTTGTCCTCGTCGGGGACGATCAGCTCCGGGTCGACCTCCATGCGCGTGCCGATGCCCGTGCACTCGGGGCAGGCGCCGAAGGGCGAGTTGAAGGAGAAGGAGCGGGGCTCCAGCTCCTCGAAGGACAGGTCGTCGTAGGGGCAGTAGAGGTGCTCCGAGTACATGCGCTCGCGCTCGGGGTCGTCCTCGGGGAGGTCGACGAAGTCGAGCACGACCATGCCGCCGGACAGTCCGAGGGCGGTCTCCACCGAGTCGGTCAGGCGGCGCTTGGCGCCGTCCTTCACCGTAAGGCGGTCGACGACCACCTCGATGGTGTGCTTCTCCTGCTTCTTCAGCGTGGGCGGGCTGGAGAGCTGGACGGTCTCGCCGTCCACGCGCGCGCGGGAGTAGCCCTTGGCCTGGAGGTCGGCGAAGAGGTCGACGAACTCGCCCTTGCGCTCGCGCACCAGCGGCGACAGGACCTGGAAGCGGCTCCCCTCCGGCAGCTCCAGCACCTTGTCGACGATGGCCTGCGGCGACTGACGCGAGATGGGGCGGCCGCACTCGGGGCAGTGCGGCTTGCCGATGCGCGCGAAGAGCAGACGGAGGTAGTCGTAGACCTCGGTGATCGTGCCGACCGTCGAGCGCGGGTTGCGCGAGGTCGACTTCTGGTCGATGGAGACCGCCGGGGAGAGGCCCTCGATGAAGTCGACGTCGGGCTTGTCCATCTGGCCGAGGAACTGCCGGGCGTACGAGGAGAGCGACTCCACGTAGCGGCGCTGACCTTCGGCGAAGATCGTGTCGAAGGCCAGGGAGGACTTGCCCGACCCGGACAGGCCCGTGAAGACGATGAGCGCGTCCCGAGGCAGGTCGAGCGAGACGTTCTTGAGGTTGTGCTCGCGCGCGCCACGGACGATGAGACGGTCGGCCACGCCGGTCCGCACCTTTCTTGAGAGAAGTGACAGGGGCGGGGCCCCCGTGCTTCTTCAGACTAGGGGGAGCCACTGACAACGCCGGGTGTGATTCCCGGATCCGCCTGGATAGTCAACAAACCCCGGCTCTCCAGCATGCCCGACGCCACGGTCGACCTTATAGCACGCGCATTCGATTTACGGCCTCGGTTCGCCGCCTTCACCCGAACGTGTGGCGCGGCTAGGGTCAGGCCCATGATTGATCACGCTCGTGACCTGGCGTCTGTACAGGCCGCCACCGATCGACTGCTCGACGCGGTCGCCAAACTGGACAACGCGGCTGTGACGGACGAGTCACGGCTGCCCGGCTGGACCTGCGGCCACGTCCTCGCCCACCTGGCCCGCAACGCGGACGCGCTCGTGAACGTCCTGGAGGGCCGTCCCATGTACGCCTCCGCCGAGGCCCGGGACGCGGACATCGAGCGGGACGCCCCGCGCTCCCTGGAGGCCCAGGTCTCCGACGTGCGCACGAGCGCGGCCCGGTTCCAGGAGGTCGGGTCGGTGCCGGCGGACTGGTCGCGCACCGTGGAGCTGCGCAACGGAGTCACCGACTCCGCCTCCCGGGTGCCGTTCCGGCGCTGGGCGGAGGTGGAGCTGCACCATGTGGACCTCGGCATCGGCTACGAGCTGGAGGACGTTCCGGCCGAGTTCGTGGAACGGGAGATCGACTTCCTCGCGCAGCGGTTCTCGGGCCACCCGGATGTGCCGCCGACCCGGCTGACGGACGGCACGCACACGTGGAGCACGGGCCGGGAGGCGGCCGAGCCGGCGGTCATCGTCACCGGGGCCCCGGCCGACCTGCTGGGCTGGCTCGCCGGACGACGCGACGGCTCCGCGCTCACGGTGGCGGGCGGCGCGCTTCCGGCGCTTCCCCCGCTGTAGCGCCGACACCCGCGGCGGCGGCACGGCCCCTGGGTGCGGCGTGTGGCGGCCCCGGGGGCCTTCGCCCGGGACGGCCCCCGGCGCCCTCCCGCTATAGGCTGACGGCCATGACGTACAGCGGAGAGGTGACGGTCGGCGGCCCGGCGGACGTGCACGAGCTGAAGGACCTGATGATCACCAAGATCGCGGTCGGCCCGATGGACAACAACGCCTACCTGCTGCGTTGCCGGGCGACGGACGAGCAGCTGCTGATCGACGCGGCCAACGACGCGCACACGCTGCTCGGCATGATCGGTGACGACGGCATCGCGTCCGTCGTCACCACCCACCGGCACGGCGACCACTGGCAGGCGCTGGCCGAGGTGGTGGCGGCCACCGGCGCGCGTACGTACGCGGGCCGGGAGGACGCCGAGGGCATCCCGGTGGCGACCGAGGTCCTGGTCGACGACGGCGACACCATCCGGGTGGGGCAGGTGGAGCTCACCGCACGCCACCTCGTGGGACACACGCCCGGTTCGATCGCGCTGGTCTACGACGACCCGCACGGGCACCCGCACGTGTTCACGGGCGACTGCCTGTTCCCCGGGGGCGTGGGCAACACCTTCAAGGACCCGAAGGCGTTCGCCCGCCTGATCCACGACGTCGAGACGAAGATCTTCGACACCCTCCCGGACGAGACCTGGGTCTACCCCGGACACGGCAACGACACCACGCTGGGCGCGGAGCGCCCGCATCTGCCGGAGTGGCACGCGCGCGGGTGGTGAGCCGGCGCGGGGGCCTCGCGCACCCCGTGTGAAGCGGGCGCACGCGCAGGCCGTACGCGTGCGCTCCCCCCGCCGTCCGTCCCGCAGTCAACTGGTGGCAGCCCCGCGCAGGATGACGGCTCCCGGGGCGGCACGGGCCGCCGGTCCTCATTCCCGCCCTCGACCGGCGGCCCGGCCCGACGCCGGAGCGCGGCCCCTCCGACATGTCCACGTGTCGGTCCGCCCCGCGACGCCTACGCCCGGTCCGCCCCGCGACGCCTATGCCTCGGTCTGGCCCGCGACGCTTATGCCTCGGCCTGGCCCGCGCCGGCCAGCGTCGCCACCCGCTCCACCGCGAACGCGTATCCCTGCACCCCGCAGCCGGCGATGACGCCGTCGGCGCGCAGCGAGACGTAGGAGTGGTGCCGGAACGACTCACGCTGGTGGATGTTGGAGATGTGCACCTCCACCACCGGCAGCCCGTCGCAGGTGTTGAGGGCGTCCAGGACGGCGACGGAGGTGTGGGAGTAGGCGGCCGGGTTGATGACGATGCCGCAGTGGTTCAGCCGGGCCTCGTGGATCCAGTCGACGAGTTCGCCCTCGTGGTTGGACTGGCGGAAGTCCACCGTGCCGCCGTGCGCGGCTGCCGCCTTCACGCACATGGCCTCGACGTCCGCGAGCGTGTCGGAACCGTAGATCTCCGGCTGCCGTTGCCCGAGCAGGTTCAGGTTGGGGCCGTTGAGGATCATGATCGGGGCGTTGGCCAGGGTGCGGGGCACGGTTCCTCCGGGTCCGTTCGGGTACGGCCGTGCGTCGACGACCGCTGCTCGGGACCCGGTCTATCACGGCATGCCGGCCTCGCCGCCAGGGGTGGGCGGCCGGGTCTAGGCGGTGTCTCGTCGATCAGGGCGGATCAGGGAGCGGCGGCTGGTACCGTACATCGCAAGGCGGAGGAGGGAGTCGATGCGGAGCATCGGCGACCGACGACAACGCCGCGAGGTGCGGTGCCAGGCGCCGCGAACCCGGCATGATCGACGAGACACCCCCTAGGGGTTGATCGCCAGTTCCAGGTATGCCGCGAAGATCACCAGATGGACTCCGCCCTGGAGCGGGGTGGCCCGGCCCGGGACCACGGTCAGCGAGGCGACCACCACCGTGAGCAGGAGCAGCAGCATGTGGGTGGACCCGAGGCCGAGGACGAGCGGCCCCGGGAGCCACACCGAGGCCAGCGCGACGGCCGGGATGGTCAGGCCGATGCTGGCCATCGCGGAGCCGAGGGCGAGGTTGAGACTGGTCTGCACCCGGTCGCGCCGGGCGGAGCGCAGCGCGGCGATGGTCTCAGGCAGCAGCACCAGCAGGGCGATGATCACGCCGACGACGGCGTGGTGCAGCCCGGCCGCGGCCACCGCGGACTCGATGGTCGGCGAGACGCCCTTGGCCAGTCCGACCACGCCGACGAGGGCGAGGCCCAGCAGTGAGAGGCTCGTCCAGGCCTTGCGGGCGGTGGGCCGCTCCGCGTGGCTCTGGCTGTTGATCACCTCGCCGTGCCGGGTGATGGGCAGGAAATAGTCACGGTGGCGCACGGTCTGGGTGGCCACGAACAGGCCGTAGAGGATCAGTGAGGACAGCGCGGCGAAGGTGAGCTGGATCCCGGAGAACTGCGGTCCCGGCTTGCTGGTGGTGAACGTCGGCAGGACCAGGCTGAGGGTGGCCAGGGTCGCCACGGTGGCGAGTGCGGCGCCGGTGCCCTCGGCGTTGAAGACGGCGATGCGGTGGCGGAGCGAGGCGACGAGAAGGCTCAGCCCGACGACGCCGTTGCAGGTGATCATCACGGCCGCGAACACCGTGTCCCGGGCCAGGGTCGCGCTCTTGCTGCCGCCGTCCACCATGAGGGTGACGATGAGGGCGACCTCGATGACGGTCACGGCGATGGCGAGGACGAGGGAGCCGAAGGGTTCGCCCACGCGGTGGGCGACCACTTCGGCGTGGTGCACGGCGGCCAGCACCGAGCCGGCGAGGACCACGGTGACCAGCACGACGACCGCGGCGGGCAGGCTGCGTCCCCAGGTGAGGATCAGCAGGACGACCGCGAGCGCCGGCACGACGGTCGTCCAGGCCGTGGTGAGCGCCCTGAGCCGCGTGATCATGCTGCGATCGTCGCACCGGCCCGCCGGCTTCGCATTCCGGTGCTCGGCCGCGGTGCGCCGTCGGGCCGGTGCGTGCTGCTCAGGCATCGACGCTGTCCTTCTGGGCACCGTCGGCCTGCTGTTCGCGCACCTCCTCCTCCGCGGCCTGCTTCCTGGAGGCCATGAGGCTGGTGATCGTGGTGACGGCCAGGACGGCGCAGATCACACCGAGGGAGACGGGGATGCTGATCTCCGGGACGTGGACGCCGGACTCGTGCAGTGCGTGCAGCACCAGCTTGACGCCGATGAAGCCGAGGATGACGGACAGGCCGTACGACAGGTGCACCAGCTTCTTCAGCAGGCCGCCGATCAGGAAGTACAGCTGCCTGAGGCCCATCAGGGCGAAGGCGTTGGCGGTGAAGACGATGTACGGGTCCTGGGTCAGGCCGAAGATCGCGGGGATCGAGTCGAGGGCGAAGAGCACGTCGGTGGTGCCGATGGCGAGCATCACGACCAGCATCGGCGTCATCACGCGCTTGCCGTTCTGCCGGAGCCACAGCTTGGTGCCGTGGTAGCGGTCGGCCACGCCGAAGCGGCGCTCGGCCGCCTTGAGCAGTTTGTTCTCCTCGAACTCCTCGTCCTCCTCGTCGGACCGGGCCTCCTGGATGAGCTTCCAGGCGGTCCAGATCAGGAACGCGCCGAAGAGGAAGAACACCCACGAGAAGCTGGCGAGGATCGCGGCGCCGGCGGCGATGAAGGCGGCCCGCAGCACGAGGGCTATGAGGACGCCGACCAGCAGCACCCGCTGCTGGTACTGCGAGGGTACGGCGAACTTCGCCATGATCAGGACGAAGACGAAGAGGTTGTCGACGCTCAGCGACTTCTCGGTGATGAAGCCCGCGAAGAACTCTCCGGCCGGCTGCCCGCCGCCGAAGACGAGCAGGCCGAGCCCGAAGAGGCAGGCCAGGGCGATCCAGACGACGGTCCAGATCCCGGCTTCCTTGATCGACACGTCGTGTGGCTTGCGGCCGATGAAGAAGTCGACCGCGATCAGGGCGGCCAGGCCGAGGATGGTCAGGACCCACAGGGTCACGGAAACTTCCACTGCGCCTCCGGCGAGTACGTCACGGCAAATGAGTCAGCGTCGTCGCTGCCGGAGGTCTCTTCCACCCGGGACGGGCCGACGCCCCGGGATCTGGTCCGATCCGTATTGACGGGTACGCCGCAGCAGACAGGGAGTACTCCCCTCCGTGCCGAAAACAATACCCGAATCACCAAGGAAAGGTAAAGAGTAAGGTAAAGAAAAGACCAACCTACCTGGTCAGCGTGACTTTACCGAGTCTTGATCCGCTGTGCGCCCGCGGTCATCGCTGCCCGTCGCGACGGGTCCTCGCCACCTGCGCCAGCACCTGTTCGAGCACGTGGCTGCCCGGTGGCACGAGCGGCGGCTCGTAGGTCCAGGCGTGTCCCACCCAGGGGTCGGCGAGGTGGTCGTCGGCAACCGGTGTGAGTCGCAGCAGCGAACGCCACAGCGGGTCGAGCAACGGTCCGTAGGCGGCGGCGTCCTCCCGGTCGGCGACCATCATCACGTGGACGCCGACGGCCGGTCCCTCGTCCGCCAGGTAGCGCAGCCGGGTCACGGCGCGGTCGTCGAAGCCGTGCGGGAAGTCGTTGACGATCAGCAGCTGCTCGGAGGTGTCGAATCCCGGCGGCAGCGCGTCGGGGGCGCCGCCACGCACGGCCATCTGCACGAGGTCGACCCGTTGGGTGAGCCGGCTCAGCACGTCCGTGACACCCGCGGCGCCGGCCGCGGGCGGGCCCGCGAGCACTCCCGTCCGTACCAGCGGCGCGAGCGCCTGCGCCGCGGACCCGGCCGGGTCGATGACGTGCACGGTGAACTCCCCCGCCGGGTAGACGGCGAGCAGCCGGGCGGCGTGTGCGACGGCCGCGTCCATCGCCAGGCGCCGCAGTCGCCCGGCGTCGGCGAACGTCTCGTCGGACATCCCGGAGCGGCCGCTGTCGATCCACAGGCCGCGTTCCAGGGGCAGCCGGACCAGCATGGGGATGCGCAGGGACGGGTTCTCGGGCAGGTGGAGGTCGCCGAGGCGCACGGCCATCGGGATCTCCATCGGCACCCGGTAGCCGTGCCAGACCGGGTTGTCCCAGCCCGCGTACGCGGGTGGCAGTGCGGGTTCGACGACCTCCGACTCGGCGGTGAGCTGGGCCAGGTCGCGGTCGAGGGCCGCTCTGGCCTGGTCGACGAGCCGGGTGTGCCGGACGTGGGCCGCCTGCCGTGCCGCGTCGCTCTGCCCGCCCATCCGGTTGCGCGGATCGGACAGGGCCTGGTCGAGTTCCTTCTCCCTGCGGGACTCGGCGAAGTCGACGGCGCTGCGGTAGGCGGCCGTGGTGCGTGCCAGGTCCTCGAACATGCCCCAGACCTGGTTGTAGAGCCGCTCCTCCATGGACCACCCGGTCGCGTCCCCGGCGACGGGCTGCGCGGGCCGGCCCGGCGGGGCGGGGGGCGCGGTCGGCGGGGGCGGCGGCGGGGCAGTCGTCTGCCGTCGGGGGTGGGAGTAGTCGATCGGCCCGCCCGCGGGCGCCGTCGGCTGCGGGCCGGCCGCCGGGTCCGGCGCTCCGGCTGCGCCCGGGTACGGGGGCTGCGGCGGCCCGCCCGCCGGATACGGCGGCTGCGGTGCCGGCTGCGCGGGGATGCCGGGGGCCTGGTCCCCTCCGGGGACCGGGGCGGCGGGCTGCCGGGAACGGTCGGCGTCCGCCGTGCGCGGCGGAGGGGCGGACACCGAGCGCGCCAGGGCGCGGGCCACGGCCTCCTCGACGGTGCCCGCCAGGTGGTGCGCCTGGGGCAGTCCCTGGTCGGTGAGGAGTTCGGCGAGGCCACCGGCGTATCCCTGGCCGACGGCGCGCACCTTCCAGGCGTCCTGCCGGCGGTAGAGCTCCAGAGCGATCACGGCCGTCTCGGCGTCCAGGCCGGTGACGGTGTAGCTGGCGAGTTCGGTGCCGTCCAGGCCGGTGACGGCCACGAACGGGGCGGCGACCGCGCCGAACCGGTTCGGGCCGTGGCCCCCGCCGGGCAGGACGAGCAGCACACTGACGCGGTGCACCGCCTCCGGCATCGCGCCCAGGTCAACGGCGAGCCGGTGGTCGGCCGCCGGCTGCCGGGAGACCTCGAGGCCGGGCAGGACGGGGGTGCCGGGGTGGGCCACCCCGTCGGCGCCGCGCACCTTGCCGTTCTCGTCGGCGGTCGTGGCGGCGGCCACGACCGATGTGCCTGCCGAGATCCGGATCTCGAGGCGAGCCTCGGAGAGCGGGTGGTTCTGCCCCCGCACCAGCTCGGCCGTCATCGCCTTGTCCCCCTGTGCCTGTGCCGTTTCCTGTGCCGTGGTGCGCCCTACCGCCGGCCGTGCCGTCCTACAGGTGCGGAAGGATGGCCGGCATGAGGTCCTGGAAGGTGCGGCCGTTGGCCGGGACGCCGAGGGCCGTCATCGTCCAGCCGGTCCCGGAGCGGTGCACCTTGGCCATGACCTGGGCGGTGACGTTGCCGCCGCCGGCCAGGGTGTAGCGGGCGAGTTCCTGGCCGTTGGTCTCGTCGACCAGGCGGCAGAACGCGTTCTGCACCTCCTGGAAGGTCTGGCCGGTGAAGGAGTTCACGGTGAAGACGATCTGGTCGATGTGCACCGGAACGCGCTGCAGGTCGACCAGGATCGCCTCGTCGTCGCCGCCCTGGCCGGCGCCGCCGACGAGGTTGTCACCGGTGTGCCGCACGGAGCCGTCGTCGCTGACCAGGTGGCGGAAGAAGACGACGTCGACCGGCTGCTTGTCGGCGAACAGAACCGCGGAGGCGTCGAGGTCGATCTCGCGCGTACGGGAGCCGAACAGGCCGCGGCGGGGCGCCGCCTGCCAGCCGAGACCCATACGGACCGCGCTCAGGCTGCCGCCGTCGTTCTTCTGCAGGCTGATGGCCTGACCCTTGGTCAAGTTGACCGTCACGGCTGATTCCCCTCTCGAACTTCTCCCCGGTTGCCGCGCGTTGCGCGGTTGATCAGCACCCTACGCAGTGGCACTGACATCGCCGCACCCCGGTCCGCACTTTGTGGCGGTCTTGCAACACAGTGCGTACGCGGGTGCCCGCGCCGGGCTCAGCGCGGGCACCTCGGGGGGTCAGGCCAGGCCCGCCTCCCGCATCTGGCGCAGTTCCTTCTTCATCTCGGAGACCTCGTCACGCAGCCTGGCCGCGACCTCGAACTGCAGCTCGGCCGCGGCGGCGCGCATCCGCTCCGTCATCTCCTCGATCTGCTCGGCGAGCTGCGCGGCGGGACGGTCGGTGGGCACCGTCTCCTTCGCCCTGCCCTTGGCGGACTTGCCGGACTTCGCCGCCTTGGCGCCCTTGCCCGTCTGGTCGCCGAGCGACGGCACCGGGGCCTTGGCGCCCTTGCCGTCCTTGGTCTTGCGGTAGCCGGTGCCGAGCAGCTGCTCGGTGTCGACCTCCTCACGGGCGATCTGCGCGACGATGTCGTTGATCTTCTTGCGCAGCGGCTGCGGGTCGATGCCGTTGGCCGTGTTGTAGGCGATCTGCTTCTCCCGGCGGCGGTTGGTCTCCTCGATGGCCTTCTCCATCGCCGGGGTGATCTTGTCGGCGTACATGTGGACCTGGCCGGAGACGTTGCGCGCCGCGCGGCCGATGGTCTGGATGAGCGAGGTGCCCGAGCGCAGGAAGCCCTCCTTGTCGGCGTCCAGGATCGCCACCAGGGACACCTCGGGCAGGTCCAGGCCCTCGCGCAGCAGGTTGATGCCGACCAGCACGTCGTACTCGCCGGAGCGCAGCTCGCGCAGCAGCTCGATGCGGCGCAGGGTGTCGACGTCGCTGTGCAGATAGCGCACCTGGATGCCCAGTTCCAGGAAGTAGTCGGTGAGGTCCTCGGCCATCTTCTTGGTGAGCGTGGTGACCAGGACGCGCTCGTCCTTCTCCACCCGCGTGCGGATCTCGTGCACCAGGTCGTCGATCTGGCCCTCGGTGGGCTTGACGACGACCTCGGGGTCGACGAGTCCGGTGGGGCGGATGATCTGCTCGACCTGACCGTCCGAACGCGACAGCTCGTACTGCCCGGGGGTCGCCGACAGGTACACCGTCTGGTCGATGCGCTCCTGGAACTCCTCCCACTTCAGCGGGCGGTTGTCCAGGGCGGAGGGCAGCCGGAAGCCGTGTTCCACGAGGGTGCGCTTGCGGGAGGCGTCGCCCTCGTACATCGCGCCGATCTGCGGCACGGTCACGTGCGACTCGTCGATGACGAGCAGGAAGTCGTCCGGGAAGTAGTCGAGCAGGGTGTTCGGCGGGGTGCCGGGAGCACGGTCGTCGAAGTGCATCGAGTAGTTCTCCACACCGGAGCAGGTGCCGATCTGGCGGAGCATCTCGACGTCGTAGGTGGTGCGCATGCGCAGCCGCTGGGCCTCCAGCAGCTTGCCCTGCTTCTCCAGCTCGGCCAGGCGCTCCTTGAGCTCCTCCTCGATGCCGCGGATGGCCCGCTCCATGCGCTCGGGACCGGCGATGTAGTGCGAGGCGGGGAAGACGTACAGCTGCTGGTCGTCGCTGATGATCTCGCCCGTGATCGGGTGCAGCGTGGACAACGCCTCGATCTCGTCGCCGAACATCTCGATGCGGACGGCCAGCTCCTCGTAGACCGGGAAGATCTCGACGGTGTCGCCGCGTACCCGGAAGGTGCCCCGGGTGAAGGCCATGTCGTTGCGCGTGTACTGGATGTCCACGAAGCGGCGCAGCAGCTCGTCCCGGTCGATCTCCTCGCCGACCTTGAGGGGCACCATGCGGTCGACGTACTCCTGCGGCGTACCGAGGCCGTAGATGCAGGAGACGGAGGCGACCACGACGACGTCGCGGCGGGTGAGCAGCGAGTTGGTCGCGGAGTGACGCAGCCGCTCGACCTCCTCGTTGATCGAGGAGTCCTTCTCGATGTAGGTGTCCGACTGCGGGACGTAGGCCTCGGGCTGGTAGTAGTCGTAGTACGAGACGAAGTACTCGACGGCGTTGTTCGGCAGCAGTTCGCGGAACTCGTTGGCCAGCTGCGCGGCCAGGGTCTTGTTCGGCGCCATCACCAGCGTCGGGCGCTGAAGCTTCTCGATCATCCACGCGGTGGTGGCGGACTTGCCGGTGCCGGTGGCACCGAGCAGGACGACGTCCTTCTCGCCCGCCTCGATGCGCCGGGCGAGGTCGGCGATGGCCTGCGGCTGGTCGCCGCTGGGCTGGTAGGGGCTGACGACCTCGAAGGGCGCCACCGTGCGTTCGATGTGGGAAACGGGCCGCATGCCATCCACCGTACGACCCGCCACTGACAACCGGTCCGGGGCAGCGGTTTCCCCGGATGCGCGGTCAGCGGTTCTGCGGCGTGCGCGAGGTGCGCCGGACCGTCGTCCGGCGGACGCGGGCCACCGGGCGGTGGGCGGAGTGCGCCACCAGTTCGGGGGCCGGTACGCCCGGCTTGTACTCCACCGGCGTCCAGTCGGGCCTGCCCATGACCATCAGCGGGTCGAACATCACGACGACACCGGCCAGCAGCAGGAAGGCGAGCGGGCCGATCAGCATGGGGGCGAGCAGGGTGGCCGGCGACTCTCCCGCGGTGCCGCCGCCGGATCCGTGCACGTGGACGCTGAGGGCGGCCATACCGGTGTAGTGCATGCCGCTGACGGCGAGGCCCATCACCAGGCTCGCGCCGACGCTCCACAGGAAGCCCCTGACCTGGCCGGCCGCCCACAGGGCGGCGGTCGCGGCGACGACGGCTATGACGACGGAGGCGGCGACGGTGAGGGTGTTGTACTGGAAGGTCCCGTCGAGCCGCATGCCCGCCATGCCGAGGTAGTGCATGGAGGCGACGCCCAGACCGGTGATCGTGCCCCCGGTGAACAGGGCCGAGCCGGTCGCGCCCCTGTAGCCGACGATGAAGATCCCGATGCCCACCATGACGATGGCGAGGGCCAGGCTGGCGTACGTCGTCGGCCTGTCGTAGTGGATCGGCGCCCCCTTGACGGTGAAGCCCATCATGGCGACGAAGTGCATGGTCCAGATGCCGGAGCCGATCGCCGCGGACCCGAGGGCGAGCCAGCCGGGGCGCCAGGTCTGGGCGACGAGCAGGGCGCGGGTCGTGCAGCGCAGACCGAGCGCCCCGCCCAGGCAGGCCATGAGGTAGGCCACCAGCGGCGTGACGAGCCCGTAGCTGAATCCGTCGACCGTGCCGTCGTGCATGCGCGGCTGCCCTTCGCCCTGTCGAGTGCCTGAATGTGGTGACGTCGCCCCTGCCTCCCGACCGTTCCCCGCGGTCAGGGTTGACGCAGAGAGTATGACCCCCGCCGGAATGGTCGAACGACATTCCGGCAAAGAAACACGACCTTGCCGCAGATGTGCGGCACCGGTGTGTGCACTCGGGCGACTCCGTTCAATCCGTGGCTGTCCTGTACCCGCCCGGCTCGTTGACTCTGTGCTGTCACTCTTGTACCCACAGTGATCATCCGATGCGAGGAGTACGTATGCACGCGCGCGCAGTTGCCGCCACGGCCACCGCTCTCCTGGGAGCCATGGCGCTGTGGCCCGCCTCCGAGGCCCGGGCGGCCGGGGGCCGTGAGCGGCCCCTGGTCGTCGCGCACCGGGGCGCCTCCGCCTACGCTCCGGAGAACACCCTTCCCGCCATCGACAAGGCGGCGGCGCTCGGCTTCCGCTGGGTGGAGAACGACGTGCAGCGCACCAAGGACGGCGAGCTCGTGGTCCTCCACGACGACAGTCTGCGGCGCACCACGAACGTCGAACAGGTCTTCCCGGACCGGGCGCCGTGGAAGGTGAAGGACTTCACCGCCGCCGAGATCGCGCGGCTGGACGCGGGCAGCTGGTTCTCCCGCGCGTACGCGGGCACGCGCGTGCCGACGCTCGACCGGTACATGCGCCGGGTCGAGCACAACCACGAGAACCTGCTTCTGGAGATCAAGAACCCCGGGCTGTACCCGGGCATCGAGCGGCAGACCCTCAAGGTGCTCGCCAAAGAGGGCTGGCTCGACCACCGGCACCTGGCGAGCCGTCTGATCGTGCAGAGCTTCAGCGCCGACAGCGTGCGCGCGGTGCACGCCCTCGCGCCCAGGGTCAGGACCGCCTACCTCGGCCGGCCGGCGGAGGGGGACCTGCGCCGGTACGCGGGCTTCGCCGACCTGATCAACCCCTCCCACGGCACGCTCTCCGCGAAGTACGTGAATGCGGTCCACGCCTTCACCGGCCCGCACGGCAAGCCGATGAAGGTGTTCGCCTGGACGGTCGACGACGCCTCCCGGGCCCGGACCCTCGCCGGCTACGGCGTCGACGGCATCATCACCGACAAGCCGGACGTGGTGCGCGCGGCCCTGCCCGCCGCCGAAGCCCCGGCACCGGCCTTCCTCGTCGGGTGAAAGCGCAGGTCGGCGGGCATTGTCAGAGGCGGGCCGTACGGTGGGCCGCATGGACAGCCACGAACGGGAAGAACGCAGCGAACGGCAGGTCGTGTGGGCCGTGGCCGCCACCGGGATCGGCCCTCTGCTGCTCGCGGCGACGGAGGACGGCCTGGTCAACGTCGTGTTCCACGCCACCGACGCGGTGCGCGACCGGGCGCTGTCGCGGCTGGCGTCGCGGCTCGGCGCAGAGCCCGTCGAGGCGCCCGGATCCCCGCTGCTGGCGGAGGCGATACGCCAGCTGGAGACGTACTTCGCGGGTGAGCGACGGGACTTCGAGCTGCCTTTGGACTGGTCCCTGATCTCGGGCTTCAACCGGCAGGTGCTGCGGGAGCTCGCGTCCGGCGTGCCCTACGGCACGGTCGTCGGGTACGGGGATCTCGCCAAGCGGGTCGGGCAGCCCGGAGCCGCCCAGGCCGTGGGCGTGGCCATGGGCGCCAACCCCCTGCCGGTCGTGGTGCCCTGCCACCGGGTCGTCGAGAGCGACGGGGGCATCGGCGGCTTCGGCGGCGGTCTGGAGACCAAGCGCGCGCTGCTCGCACTGGAAGGGGTACTGCCCGAGCCGCTGTTCTGAGGCACGGCGCCGTCTCAGCGGTGCCATGCCGGCCTGGCGTGTCGGTGGTGCCGTGCCAGCGGTGCCCTGTCGGTCGTCGTGCCGTGCCTCGAAGACGTTCCCGTCCGGTCGGGGCCATGCGGGGGTTTGACCGGGGGTGCGGCCCGCCAGAGATGAGGGAGGGAGCGACAGACGGGAGGCAGGCACGTGCTGGTGGTGTCCGAAGAGGTACGGGAGGCGCTCGCCGCGCGCCGTCCCGTGGTTGCCCTGGAGTCCACGATCATCGCCCATGGGCTGCCGCGCCCGCGCAACCTCCAGGTGGCGCTGGAGCTGGAGGACGCGGTACGGCAGGAGGGTGCCGTACCCGCGACGATCGCCGTGCTGGACGGGCGGCCGCGTGTCGGCCTGGACAAGGAGCAGCTGGAGCGGGTCGCGAACGAGGAGGGGATCCGCAAGCTGGGCCACCGCGATCTCCCGCTCGCCGTGGCCGCCGGGGCCAGCGGGGCGACCACGGTGTCGGCGACCGCGCTGCTGGCCGCCCTGGCGGGCGTCCGCGTGTTCGCCACGGGTGGGCTCGGTGGTGTGCACCGGCAGTGGACGGTCACTCAGGACGAGTCCGCCGACCTGGGGCTGCTGGCCCGCACCCGGATCACGGTCGTCTGCGCGGGGGTGAAGTCGATCCTGGACGTTCCCGCCACCCTGCAGCGGCTGGAGACCCTGGGGGTCGCGGTGGCCGGCTACGGCACGGACCGCTTCCCCGGCTTCTACCTCGCCGACTCGGGCCATCCGGTGGACTGGACGCTGAGGACGCCGCAGGAGGTGGCCGAGGTCATGCGTGCGCAGAACGCGCTGCGTGCGCCCGAGTCGGCGCTGATCGTCGCCAACCCGGTGCCCCGGGAGGAACAGCTCGATCCGGAGCTGCACGCGCGCGTGCTCGCCGATGCCCTGCGCGCCTGCGAGGCGCAGGGGATCACGGGGCAGGCGGTCACCCCGTTCCTGCTCGACCACCTGGTGCGGCACACCGACGGAGCCTCACTGCGCGCGAACCTCGCGGCCGTACGCGGCAACGTGCGCCTGGCCGCACGCATCGCGGCGGCGTGGACCCGGATGTGACGGCGGGTACGGCGGCCGGCACGGCGACAGCCGCGGGTGCGGGGCGCGGCGTGGGCGGCGACGCGGGTGGCGCGTTGCTGGTGGTCGGCGACGTGGTGACGGACGTCGTGGCACGGCATCGCGGTCCGCTCACCTCCGGTACCGACACGGCCGCCGCGATCCGGCTCCTGCCGGGTGGCGCGGGCGCCAACGTGGCCTGCTGGGCGGCCCGTCACGAGTGTCCGGAGGTACGGCTGCTCGGCCGGGTGGGCGCGGACACGGCCGCCTGGCACGAGCGGGAGCTGGTGGCCTCCGGGGTGCGTCCGCGGCTCGTCGTGGACCCGGACGCACCGACCGGGACGGTGGTCTGCCTGGTCGACGCGGCGGCCGCCGCCGAACGCACGTTCCTCACCGACAGCGGGGCGTCGCTGCGGCTCGCCCCCGGCGACTGGTCGGAGGCGCTGCTCGAGGGGGTGGCCAGGCTGCATCTGTCGGGCTACCTGCTGTTCTCCGAGCCGGGCCGGGCGCTCGTGTCGGTGGCCGTCGACTCCGCACGCGCGCGGGGAGTGCCGGTGAGCCTGGACCCGGCCTCGGCCGGATTCCTCGCCGCACTGGGCGTGGACCGGTTCCTGTCCCTCGTCGAAGGGGTGGACATGCTGCTGCCCAGCCGCGACGAGGCGTGTCTGCTGACGGGCCTGCCCGACCCGGCGGACGCGGCGGCCAAGCTGAGCCGGCACGTCCCGGTGGTGGTGGCCAAGCAGGGCGCCGAGGGAGCGCTGGTCGCCCGCTCGGGCGCCGTGTGCGCCCGCGTGCCCGCCGTAACCGCGGTGCCTCGGGACACCACGGGTGCCGGAGACGCGTTCACGGGGGCGTTCCTCGCCGCGCTGCTCACCGGCGCCACGCTCGAGGCCGCGGCGGCGGAGGGCTGCCGGGCCGGAGCGCTGGCGGTGGAGAGGGTGGGCGGAAGACCTCCACGGGGCGCCGCCTCCCGCGGCCTCTGAGCAGGTGCTGCCGCTCCGGGTGCGGAGGGCTGCTCCGGGCGCCCGAGGGGCCTTGCGGACGCCCGTCGTTGCTTCGGCCCTTGCACCGTGGCGGAGGCTGTCCACAGGCGGGAACAAAGCGGAATTGCTCGTTCCCACAGGCTTACCCGCCGCTCACGCCGGCCTGGCAGACTGGCGCGCCACGGCGCAGTGAGCGCCGCACGCGAGGAGATCCACGCAAGGAGATCCAGATGTCCATGGCAGGGAATCTGCGAAGGGTGACGGGCCTCGACAAGGTCGGCGGCCTCCGCAGGGTGGCGCAGCTCGGCCGCCGGCGCCGGCCGGTCGACCTGAGCCATCCTGCCCGGTCGCCGCTGGGCTCCTCGGTGGTGAACTGTGTGACGTACCGGGACGGTGTCCGGCTGCCGGAGACCGGCGACCTGGTCGAGGCCGTGGCACGCGTGCGCAAGAACCGGGACGGTTTCGTCTGGCTGGGGCTGCACGAGCCGACCGGCCAGGAGTTCGCGGGCATCGCCGAGCTGTTCGATCTGCACCCGCTGGCCGTCGAGGACGCGATCGAGGCCCACCAGCGCCCGAAGCTGGAGCACTACGACGAAACGCTGTTCGCGGTGTTCAAGACGGTCTGCTACGTCGAACACGAGCAGCTGACGGCGACGAGCGAGGTGGTGAACACCGGCGAGATCATGGCCTTCGTCGGCCACGACTTCGTCATCACGGTACGGCACGGACGGCACGGCTCGCTCGGTCCGCTGCGCGAGGAGCTGGAGTCCGACCCGCAGCAACTCGCCAAGGGGCCGGCCGCGGTGCTGCACGCGATAGCGGACCACGTGGTCGACGACTATCTGAACGTCACCGACTCGATCCAGGCGGACATCGACCAGGTGGAGATGGACGTCTTCGCGCAGAACGGCGCACGCACCGACCCCGGACGCATCTACCAGCTCAAGCGGGAACTGCTGGAGCTGAAGCGGGCCGTCGCCCCGCTCGGCCGCCCGATGGAGGACCTCGCCACCCGGCCGATCCGGGTGGTCGACCCGGAGATACAGGCCTACTTCCGGGACGTTCTGGACCACCTGATACGTGCCAAGGAGCAGATCGCGGCCTTCGACGAGATGCTCAACTCGATCCTCCAGGCCCATCTGGCGCAGGTCACCGTCGCGCAGAACGAGGACATGCGCAAGATCACGGCGTGGGCCGCGGTGATCGCCGTGCCGACCATGGTGTGCGGGGTGTACGGAATGAACTTCGAGCACATGCCGGAACTGCACTGGCGGTTCGGTTACCCCCTGGTCATCGGCGTGATCTCCACCGCCTGCCTGGCGCTGTACCGCGGCTTCAGACGCAACGGCTGGCTCTGACCGCGGGCCGCGTCGGCTTCCGGGACGGTCCCGGCCGGCGCGGGGCTCGACGGTTCTCAGCCGCCCCAGGCCGGATGGCGCGGGTCGTCGGCGCGGACCAGCACGTCCGCCGTGCCGGCCGGGTCGATCTCGGCCTCGTAGCGCTCGAAGGCGGGCAGCGTCCAGTGCTCCGTCTCCGGCGTACGGCGGCGCAGCGCGCCCGGGGAGAGGAGGACATGGACGCTCAGGTCGAAGGGGAACCAGTGCCGCAGCAGGAGGGGACCGTGCAGCAACAGCAGCCCGCCGGGCGGGAGTCGGACGTAGGAACTGCGGGTCGCGCGGTCGGTGACCGGGTCCCTCAGGTCGGGCAGGATGCGGCCGTTGCCGCCGGCCTCCAGCGGGCCGAAGACCTCACGCCAGAGGGAGCCGGTGTCGAGCCAGCCGTCGTAGTACGACTCCACGTCCCGGTGGCCGTGCTCCAGCCGGAGGGACGCCGGGCGCAGAAAGCCCTCGGCGCCGACGACCAGCGACGGGCGGCCCCGCACACGCAGCGCCTGCGAGACGCGCTCGGCCAGGTCGCCCGGCCGGGCGGCGGGGGCACCGTCGAAGGCGACGCGCGGCCAGGGACTGCCGTCGCCCGGTTCGAGGTCGAGCAGCCGCTCGGCCAGGAGGTCGCCGAGCCGTTCCCAGGTGATCGCTTCGAGTCGCACACGGCCATGATGCGCCAGGCCGGAGTCCGGGTGCGGCGCGGAGAGCGCCGGGGAATGAACCTCGCATGGCGCTGCCCCCAACTCCCCCGCCACGCTCCGGCCTTCTGGTCATCCAGCCGCTGCGGCGCAAGCACTGCGCCGAGTGCCGCCGGGGTTCGCTGTCCATGCTGGTCCTGGAGGAGGGCGCGCCCCGCTGCCTGGACTGCGCCGACCTGGGACACCTCGTGTTCCTGCCGCGTGGTGATACCGCGCTGACGCGCAGGTCACGGGAGGAGAGCGCGCTGTCGGCGGTGGTGGTGCGGTTCAACCGGCGCAAGAGCCGCTACGAGCGGCAGGGCGTGCTCGTCGAGGAGGCGGCGCTCGCCCGGGCCGAGGAGCGGTGCCTGGCGGACGCGGAGGCGCGGCGCCGGCGCCGGGTCCGGGACGCGCGGCGGCGGGCGGCGGAGGACGCGCGCTTCACGGACGCGTTCGCGGCCGAGATCCGGCGGTTGTTCCCCGGCTGTCCGGCCGAGCGCGCCCGGGCCGTCGCCGCCCATGCCTCGGTACGCGGCAGCGGACGGGTGGGGCGCAGCGCGGCGGGACGGGCGCTGTCCGAGGGCGCGGTCGTCTGGGCGGTGAGGGCGTCCGTACGGCATCTGGACACGCCGTACGACCGGCTGCTGATGGAGGGGGTGCCACGGCACGAGGCACGCCGGCGGATCGCGGCGGACGTGGAGTCGGTGCTGGGGGCGTGGCGGGAGGCGGGGGCGGACGGGGGCCGGGGGCGGGAGGGGAGGGGGGC
>NZ_BNBC01000025.1:0-102286 GCF_014654675.1 Streptomyces spiralis | reverse complement strand
GGGCCCCCCGAGAAGGAAGGGGACGACGCCTGGCCCCCCGAGCTAGCGAAGGCCGCCCCGCCAGCGGAAAAGCCCCCCGCACACGCCCTGCACGCGCGCCCCGGGGGACGTATCGTGGCCGGAAGAGCGCCGCCCGTGGACGCGCGAGAACGCGACGAGTACGCGACGACAACGCGAGAGGCCGCACGAGGACGCGCAACAGCGCGCGAGGACGGCGAGTACGCGAGTACGCAAGGGAGACGGCCATGGCCGATCCCAAGGGTTTCATGACCACGCCCCGCCAGGAGTGGTCCCGCAGGCCCGTCGAGGAACGGGTCCGGGACTGGGACGAGGTGTACGTTCCGGGTGGCCTGCTGCCGATCATCAGCAAGCAGGCCGACCGCTGCATGGACTGCGGTGTCCCGTTCTGCCACCAGGCCTGCCCGCTGGGCAATCTGATCCCCGAGTGGAACGATCTTGTCTCGCGGGAGGACTGGCGGGCGGCGAGCGACCGGCTGCACGCCACGAACAACTTCCCGGAGTTCACCGGCCGCCTGTGTCCGGCGCCGTGCGAGGCGGGCTGCGTGCTGGCGATCAACCAGCCGGCCGTCACCATCAAGAACGTCGAGTGCGCCATCGCCGACCGGGCGTGGGAGGAGGGTTTGACCCCGCCGCGTCCGCCGGACCGGCTGACGGGCCGGACCGTCGCCGTGATCGGCTCGGGGCCGACCGGGCTCGCCGCGGCCCAGCAGCTGACTCGCGTGGGACACACGGTGGCCGTGTACGAGAAGGACGACCGGCTCGGCGGGCTGATGCGCTACGGCATCCCCGCGTTCAAGATGGAGAAGCACCACCTGGAACGCCGGCTGGAGCAGATGCGGGCCGAGGGGACCAAGTTCCGTACGTCGACGGTGGTCGGGCGGGACGTCGGGGCGGCGGAGCTGCGTTCGCGCTACGACGCCGTGGTGATCGCCACGGGCGCCACCGCGTGGCGTGAACTGGACGTGCCGGGGCGCGAGTTGGCCGGGGTCCATCAGGCGATGGAGTATCTGCCGCTGGCCAACCGGGTGTGCGAGGGGGACATCGCGGTCTCGCCGTTGTGCGCGGCGGGCCGGCATGTGGTCATCGTGGGCGGGGGTGACACGGGGGCCGACTGCCTGGGCACGGCGGTACGGGAGGGCGCCGCGTCCGTGACCCAGTTGGACATCTACGCCCAGCCCGGTACGGAGCGCGACGAGGACACCGAGCCGTGGCCGACGTATCCGAAGATCTACCGGCTGTCGGCCGCGCACGAGGAGGCGGAGGTGCTGCACACGGCGCCCGCCGCGGATGTCGACGCGCGGATGTTCGCGGCGTCGACGCTGCGCTTCACCGGTGACGGGGACGGGCAGGTGCGCGAGCTGCATCTGGTCGAGGTGGACGCGGAGCGGCGCCCGTTGCCGGGCACCGAGCGGGCCCTCCCGGCCGACCTGGTGCTGCTCGCGCTCGGCTTCTCCGGGCCGGACCGGCGGGACGGGCTGATCGACCAGCTGGGACTCGACCTGGCGCCGCGCGGCACGCTCGCGCGCGGCGTCGGCTACGTGACGAACGTCCCCGGTGTGTTCGCGGCGGGGGACGCCGCGCGCGGGCAGTCGCTGATCGTGTGGGCGATCGCGGAGGGACGGGCGGTGGCGGCGGCAGTCGACCACTACCTGACGGGGAGCTCGCGACTGCCGTCGCCGATCGGGCCGCACGACCGGCCGATGGCCGTGTGACCGCCGCCGATGCGGCCGTAGGACCGGTCGCTGCCGGCCGGCGTCGGTTGCCGCCGGACGGCAGCGGCCGACGGCGGAGAACGTCTGACGGCGTCGGACGCCGCCGGATGCCGTCAGCCGGTGAAGCCGACGGATGCGGCCTCGGGAGTGATCTCGGACTCGGTCTCGGACTTGGTTGCGGACTCGGTCTCGGTCGTGGTCTCGGTCTCGGTCGTGGTCTCGGTCTCGGTCGTGGTCTCGGACTCGGGAGTGGTCTCGGACATGTTCAAGGTGGCACCAGAATTAAGGAGTTGGGCAGCGGAAAATCCAGGCATGGTCAAGAGAGCAGGAAGTCGGCCTCCCCCGCCTTGGCGCCTTCTATGAAGGCGGTCATCTCGTCGGTGGTGTAGATGAGGGCCGGCCCGTCCGGGTCGGTCGACTGGCGTACCGCGATCCGCCCGTCGGCCAGCTTCATCGCCTCCAGGCAGTTGCCGCCGTTGCCGCCGCTCCACGGCTTGTGCCAGCCCTCGCTGCCCAGTTCCCTGGCGGGCATGCCGTTGTAGATCCGCTCGCCGCGGGTCCGGTCGCCGCGGCCTCGTGAGGCGGGCTGGGACGTGATGCGATCCATTCACAGCTCCTTGCGGAGATCCCGGAGGATCTCCTTCGTGCGATGTGCCGTAGCGGCCTGCGCCGCCATGCGGTCCATGACCTCGAGGTGGGTCGCCACCTCCTCGCGCGCGTCCAGGTAGACGGCGCCGGTCAGGTACTCGCTGTAGACCATGTCCGGCAGTTCGGGCATGGCGAATCGGAACAGCACGAAGGGCCCGTACGTGCCTGGATGCGGCCCCGAGGAGAACGGGGCGACCTGGAGGGTCACGTTGGGCAGCTTCGTGGCGTCGAGCAGTCTGTCGATCTGAGCACGCATCACCTCCGGGCCGCCGACTGGGCGGCGCAGCGCGGTCTCGTCGAACACGAACCAGAACCGGGGCGCGTCGGGACGGGTGAGCAGTTCCTGGCGTTGCATGCGCAGGGCGACATGGCCTTCGATGTCGTCGGGGCTGGTCTGTCCGATGGCGCCCGAGGTGAGCACCCCGCGCGCGTAGTCCTCGGTCTGGAGCAGGCCGGGCACGAAGTGAGGTTCGTAGGACCGGACGAGTGCCGCGGCGCCCTCCAGGCTGACGTACATGGAGAACCAGCCCGGCAGGATGTCGTGGAAACGCTGCCACCAGCCGGGCCGGTTGGCGTCCTCGGCGAGCTGCACGAAGGCCTCGGCCTCGTCGTCGGGGACGCCGTACGCCTTCAGCAGCAGTTGCAGATAGGGGATTTTGAGGGCGACTTCGGCCGTCTCCATACGGCGGACCGTGGCCGGGGCGACGCGGAGGACGCGGGCGGCCTCCTCGCGCTTGAGGCCGGCGCGTTCCCGCAGGTCGTGCAGGCGCCGGCCCAGCACGACCTGCCCGACGGTCGGTGCCGACCGCGGTTCGCTCACGCTCCACCTCCACCGAAGAATCCGGGACTCCGCCGAGGAGTTCCGTCGGGCCGGAGGAGTCCCACGGGCCCGGGGTCGGTCCCCGCGGGCTGTAGGAATCCTGACAGCCCTACGGCGCCATTCGAAGATCTATTCGAAGACCCGACGGATCTCCGGTGATCCCAACTGGCGCCGCTCGACGTGCTGTTGCGAGCAGTGTGCCACGGCCCCTCACCGCGTCACACAGCACTCTGCATTTTTCAGAGTGCCACTTGCCAAGTGTTCACGGCGGGGAGATAGTGGCAAGCGTGATTCCGTCCCCGCCCTTAGGAACAGACGCCGCCGCGGGCCTTCTCGCCCCCGGCGCCCTCACGGGAGCGGACCCCGACGGGGCCGCCGCCGAGCGCCGGTTCCACTTCGAGCTGGCCGCACACCCGGGTTCCCCCGCTCAGGCCAGACGTCTGACCAGAGCCCGGCTGACGGCCTGGTCGGTGTGCGAGGACACCTGTGACACCGCCGACCTCGTCATCTCCGAGCTGGTCACCAACGCCATCGTGCACACCGCGAGCAGCCGGGTCGTCTGCGAACTGCACGACCGCGGGGAGCTGGTGCGCATAGCCGTACGCGACGAGGGCCGCGCTCCGGGGGAACCGCACCCGTCACCGCAGCGGCCGGAGGAGGAACACGGCAGGGGGCTGCTCCTCGTCGAGGCCATGTGCCTCTCCTGGGGCGCGCAGCAGCACGGCCAGGGGCTGGTGGTGTGGGCGGAACTGGCGCGTGACACCGACGGCAGCCACGACGTCCGGGGCGACCTCGGCTGGGGCGCCCGCCCGAAGCCGTACCCGATCCCGGACCCTCATCCGACCCCTTCGTCCCCTCCGCCCCCTTCGACCCCGCATCCGGCTCCGCCGCCGGACGACGAGGGCGCCCTCCAAGGGGCACAGCACCACAGGGCATACACGCACGACACGCACGGATCGGGGGCCGTATGGCTGTGAGCGGTGCCCGCGCCTCCGGTTCCGGCCAGGCGCTCAGCCTGGACACGCTCGTACGTCTGGGACGCGCGACGGGCAGGTCCGCCGCGTCCGGCGACGCCTCCCCGGACGGCGGCCTCACGGCGCCCCGGCGGCTGTCCCTTCCCGAGGGCATGGTGGTCCCGCTGGGTTGCGACGCGGTGGCGGTACCGGCCCGCTTCGGTGCCCAGCTGATGCCGCGGCTGCCCCGCGTGGGGTGCGTCTACGCCGACGAGACGCACTGGTGGTGGATCGTCCCGGCCGACTCCGACTATGCCCTGCGGTGGCCCTCACCCGCGCACTACGCCACCGGGGCGGTCCTCCCCGACGCCTCTCGGGGTCCGTTGCCCGTTCTCATCCACCGACCGGACGGGACGGTTCCGTACACTCCGCCGATCCCCCTGTACCTCGCGCTGTGCAGGGTCACGGGCACGACCCCGGCGTGGAGCCGTCCGATCAGAGCGTGAGCGCGGGGAGGGCCGTCGGCGGCGACGCTTTCAGGCGGTGATGTCACCACCGGTCTCGCCGCCCCGGACGATCACCAGGAACGTGTCCGTCGCGAGGTCCATGACGACCTCCGCGGGCAGGCCCTCCAGGCGTCGCGCATGCGCGAACTCCTCCGCCGGCCACGACCCGCGCGGACCGCCGGCGGGAAAGCGCTCGAGCACCGTTCGCCCGTTCACCCTGCACCTCCATGTAGCGCTGTACTCGTAGAGTTAAACGCCAAGCATGGGGCGAAAGCCTCGTCCAGTGACGGTACTGAGACGTACTCGACACGAGTTCAATGCCAAAAGTGCGTCTCACCTCACACTTTCGACCGACTCGATCACCTTCCGCGTCAACTCGCGTACATCTCGTGTTCACACGTCCGTGATCGTGGGTGTGCCGTTCACGGCGGTGCTCAGGACCCCCTCGGTCTCGGTCACCGCCCGGAGCAGTGCCGTGGGAGACGCCGTCATTCCACTGAGGATGTCGTCGACGTCCTGGAGGCCCGCGCGGGTCACGAGCCCCTTGTCGTTGGTGGTCCACTCGCCTCGTGCGGCGAGTACGGCATGGGCGGTCTGGGTGGCGGCCAGGGCGATCGCGCCGGCGACCTGGGTGACGGATCCCCTGGGGGCGTGGCCCGCCTTCGCGTAGGCGAGGCCGGCGGTGGCCATGCCGTACCAGTGTTCGGGTGCGGTGCGCCGCAGTGCGGGCGGGTAGGCCGCCGGGCGGGGCAGCTCTCCTCGCAGCACCCGGTTGACCGCGAGCTCGGCGACCACCAGGTAGCTGGGGATCCCGGCGAGATGGAACAGCAGCGGTTCCACCCGGAAGCGACCCTCCTGCGCCTGAGCCCATTCGTGCTCGACGACGTCGAGGTCCCGGTAGTGCACGTCGACGCGGCGGCCGTCGATCGTCAGCCAGGCTCCACCGTTGAAGACGCCGCCGCCCCAGCCGCCGAGCTCGGAGACCTCGCCCTCCCAGCCGACGGCACGCAGGTCGTCCGGGTCGAAACGGCCCCGGTAGTAGACGGCGAGGTCCCAGTCGCTGTCCGGGCGGTGGGTGCCCTGGGCGCGGGAGCCGCCGAGGGCCACGGCACGGACTCCGGGGAGTGCGGCCAGGCGATCGGCGGTGGTGTCGAGGAAGTGCTGGTCCGGCCGGGTCATCGCCTGCCTGCCTCCTGCCGTGTGCGCGTGTCCTCGCGCCGTGCGTACCTGTCCATCACCGCGACCAGCGCGTCCACCACGCCCGGTGCTCCGAAGTCGTGCCCGGCCTCGTCGACGACGATCAGTTCGCTGTCGGGCCAGGCGTGGTGCAGGCGCCAGGCGATGCCGAGGAGGTTGCCGAGGTCCAGGCCGCCCTGGACGAGGGTGCCGGGGATGCCGCGCAGCAGAGGGGCGTCGCGCAGCACCACGCCCTCGTCGTTGCCCGGGCCGAGGAAGTGGTCGTTGCCGAAGTAGTGCGTGACGGTGCGGGCGAAGCCCATGCGGAAGGCGGGGTCCTCGTACCGTGCGACGGAGCGCGGCGGCGCGGGGATCGTCGCGGTCTCCCAGTCGGTCCAGGCGCGCGCCGCCCGTTCGCGCACCGCCGGGTCGGGCGACTCGAGCAGCCGGTTGCAGGCGGCCGCGAGGTTTCCGGTGCGGTCGGTGTCCTCGGGCAGTTCGGCGAGGAGGCGTGCGAAGTCTTGCGGGAAGATCCTGCCCAGCCCGTGGGTCAGCAGTGTGACCTCGGCGTTCGAGCCGGTCGCGACGCCCGTCAGGACCAGTTCGGAGACGACCCCGGGATGGGTCTGGGCGTAGCGCAGGGCCAGCACCGAGCCCCAGGAGGTGCCCCACACCAGCCATCGCTCGATGCCGAGGTGGTGCCGGAGCAGTTCCAGGTCGGCGAGCAGGTGGTCGGTCGTGTTGACGCTCATGTCGGTGTCGTACGCGCTCGCGTGCGGTGTGGAGCGTCCGCAGCCGCGCTGGTCGAGGAGGACGATCCGGTACGCGGCGGGATCGCAGAAGCGCCGCTGCCCCGGCGTACAGCCGGACCCCGGACCGCCGTGCAGCATCACCGCCGGCTTGCCCTGTGGGTTTCCGCAGGTCTCCCAGTACACGAGGTTGCCGTCACCCACGTCGAGCATGCCCTGGTCGTACGGTTCGATCTCCGGATACGGGCCCATCGGGGGAACGTAACCGCCTCTCGCCGGCCGCGTCGCCTCATTTTCCTGTCGGCAGTCCCGCCGCCTGCGCCGCCGTGCGCAGGACGTCGCGGAGCATCGTGGGGGTGAGCCTGCCGGTGAAGGTGTTGCGCTGGCTGACGTGGAAGCAGCCGAAGAGGTCGAGGCCGTCGAGCGGCACCCGTGTTCCGTGGGCGAAGGCGGGGCGGGGCCGGGGCACCGTCCAGCCCGCCTCGGTGAACGCCGGCAGCGCGGCCTGCCAGCCGAACGCGCCGAGCACGACCACCGCCCGCAGGGTGGGCCGCAGCAGATGCAGTTCCTGGACCAGCCAGGGCCGGCAGGTGTCCCGTTCGCCGGGGGTCGGCTTGTTGGCGGGCGGGGCGCAGTGCACGGGCGAGGTGATCCGCACCCCGTACAGCTCCAGCCCGTCGTCGGCGGCGACGGAGGTGGGCTGGGAGGCGAGCCCCACGTCGTACAGCGCCTGGTAGAGCACGTCACCGGACCGGTCCCCGGTGAACATGCGGCCGGTACGGTTCCCGCCGTGCGCGGCCGGGGCGAGTCCCACGATCAGCAGCCGGGCGTCCGCCGGTCCGAAGCCCGGCACCGGCCGCCCCCAGTACGTCCAGTCGGCGAACGCGGCCCGCTTGGTGCGGGCCACCTCCTCACGCCAGGCGACCAGACGCGGACAGGCACGGCAGTGCGAAATCCGCTCGTCGAGGGCGCACAGGCTGCTGCTGTCCATGTTCTCCACGTTCCCCACCGTAAAGTCGTCCGGTGCGGCCGGTCCAAGAGACGTGAGGAGACTAAGGTCTGAGCCATGGCTAGCGAGGACGACGTCAAGGACCGCGACGGGGACGGGAGCGGGGCCGAAGCCGGCGAGGCGCCCGCTGCGGCCGTGGATCCGAAGGTCGCCGCCGCCATCGCCGCCGCCGAGGCGGCCGGTCCGGCGAGCGGTGAGACCGTGCGGATCGACAGCTGGATCTGGGCCGTGCGTCTGGTCAAGACCCGTTCCGCCGGTGCCACCGCCTGCCGGGGCGGGCACGTCCGGGTGAACGGCGAGCGGGTCAAACCGTCCCACTCGGTCCGCGTCGGCGACGAGGTGCGCGTGCGGCAGGAGGGTCGCGAGCGGATCGTGGTCGTCAGGCGCCTGATCCGCAAGCGGGTCGGCGCGCCCGTCGCGGTGCAGTGCTACGTCGACAACTCCCCGCCGCCCCCGCCCCGCGAGGCCGTCGCTCCGATCGCCGTACGCGACCGGGGTACCGGCCGGCCCACCAAGCGCGACCGGCGTGAACTGGAGCGGCTGCGCGCCCTGGGCGGCCTGGACGGTCCGAGCGGCCCCGCCGGCCGCCCGCACGGCCGGTGACGCTCGCACGGCCGATGATGCTCGCACGGCCGATGATGCCTGCGGAGCCGTGCGGCGCCCGTCCGGTGGTCGTCACCCCTGCCGCCGCAGCAGCCGCAGCAGCTCCGCGTTGTGCCCGCGGCGGGCCCAGGCGATCAGGGCGAGCGGCACGATCAGGATGATCGGTGTCGCCGCGTTCTGCCCGTCGAAGACGGTGAGCTGGACGACGAACGCGCCGACCATGAGCGCGCTCAGTGCCAGCGCCGCCACCGACTGCAGCACCGGGATCAGCAGCGCGACGCCTCCGGCGAGCTCCAGCGCGCCGATGGTGTACATCCCCGCACTGCCCCAGCCGATCTTGTCGAAGGCTTCGGCGGCCGATGGATGTGCGATGAGCTTGGGCAGCGCACTCGCGATCACGTAGAACAGGGCGAGCAGCACCTGCACGGCGCGCAGGGCGATGCGGGCGGTACGGCGGCCACGGGCGGACCCGGTCGACGGGGCGGTGGCGACGGACGGGGCGGAAGCGGCGGTCTCGGACATGGGGGTCTCCTCCGGGAAGCGGTGCGTGTGCTGTCGCAGAGGTAGACCGCCCTCGCCCCTGGGACTCATCGCGGCCGGGCGGATTTCCCGTGCGCCTTCTCCGCTCCGGCCGGCTCTCTCCTTGTCTCCGCTCCGGTCGGCTCTCCTGCCGCGTACGGCCCTCACGGGGAGTACGTTGCAAGGAGGAGTGGTGATCGGCGATGCGTACGGGCAGTGAGCCGACGACCGCCCGGAGTGCGCTGCGGGCGCGGTTCTGGCTGTGCGTGTGGGGGATGTTCTGGGCGATGTTCGGCACGGCGGTGTTCGTGCTGGTCGGCCGGCCCGGATGGGCGGCCGCGTTCGGGGCGCTGTGGCTGGTGATCGCCGTCGACTTCGCCCTGGTCGTCCGGCATCTGCGGCAGGGGTCGCACTACCAGCCGGGGCGCGATGTCCCGCCGTACTGGCCGCCCGATCAGCGCCGCCGGTAGGCCCGCCGGCAGGACCTGTCCGGGGGTCAGGTGTCGAACCGGGCGCGCTGGAGGTACTCCGGGTTCGGGTCCAGGGCGGCGGCCAGCCGGAAGTGGCGTTTGGCCTGGTCGGGGCGGCCCTGCCGCTCGTAGGTCCGGGCGAGCGCGTAGTGCGCGAACGCGTTGTCCGGCTCACGCTCCAGGACGATGCTGAACTCCAGCTCGGCGGGCCGCAGTTGCGCGGCCGCGAAGAAGGCGCGGGCGCGCAGCAGCCGGGCGGCCGTGTTCTCGGGATGGGCGGCGATGACCCCGTCGAGCAGCTTCACCGCGCCCCGAGGGTCCCGTGCGGCGAGCAGCTGCTCGGCGGCGCGGAAGTCGATGACATGCGTCTCCGGAGTACGTCCGGGCGAACCGCTGGTTTCGGGCACGGCAAAGTCCTTCCCTCACTGGGAGGGTTCAACGCCCCTGCCGGACACCCCTATTCCTGAGGTTCGGCCGCCCCGTGCCCTGGGTGCTGGGTGTGCGCGGCCCTTTGGACGAGCTCGGCCCAGACGTCTCTCACCCGCTGCCGGAGGCGTTCCAGCGGCACGTCGTTGTCGATGACGATGTCCGCGATCTTCAGGCGCTCCTCCCGGGTGGCCTGGGCGGCCATGCGGGCGCGTGCGTCCTCCGCGGTCATGCCGCGCAGCCGTACCAGCCGGTCCAGCTGGGTCTCGGGGGCCGCGTCGACGACGATCACGAGGTCGTACAGCGGGGCGAGACCGTTCTCCGTCAGGAGCGGGACGTCGTGGACGACGACGGCGTCCTCGGCGGCGGCCTCCTCCAGCTCGCGGGAGCGGGTGCCCACCAGGGGGTGGACGATCGAGTTCAGGACGGCCAGCTTCTCCGCGTCGGCGAAGACGATGGAACCCAGCTTGGGCCGGTCCAGGCTGCCGTCCGCGGCGAGCACTTCCGGGCCGAAGGCGTCGACGACCGCGGCGAGGCCGGGCGTGCCCGGGGCGACGACCTCGCGCGCGATGCGGTCGGCGTCGATCAGCACGGCCCCGCACTCGACGAGCAGCCGCGACACCTCGCTCTTACCGGCTCCGATGCCCCCGGTGAGGCCTACCTTCAGCATGAGCGGAAGCTTAGGCGCTGCCGCTGACAGACCGCCCGGCGGACCTCAGTTCTCTCCCTCGCGCTCCGCCAGGAACCTCTCGAACTCGCGGCCGATCTCCTCGGCCGACGGGATGTCGATGGGTTCGGCGAGCATGTTGCCGCGGGTCTCCGCGCCCGCGGCGGCGTCGTACTGGTGCTCGAGGCCCTGGACGAGGGAGGTGAGCTCCTCGTCGCCCTCGCGGATCTGCCGGTCGATCTCCGTCTGGGTGCGGTGGGCGTCGTTGCGCAGGGAGTGCGCGATGCTGGGCAGGACCAGGCCGGTGGCCGCGGTGACGGCCTCCAGGACGGTCAGGGCCGCGTCCGGGTACGGCGAGCGGGCGATGTAGTGCGGGACGTGCGCGGCGACCCCGAGGACGTCGTGGCCGGCCTCCATCAGGCGGTACTCCAGCAGCGCCTCGGCACTGCCGGGCACCTGCGCCTCGTCGAAGGGGCTGTGGTGGCCGGGAACGAGGTCGCTGCGGTTGCCGTGCGGGGTCAGGCCCACCGGGCGGGTGTGGGGGACGCCCATGGGGATGCCGTGGAAGTTCACCGACAGGCGTACGCCGAGGCGCTCCACGATCTGCCGTACGGCGGCGGCGAAGCGCTCCCACTCCACGTCGGGCTCGGGCCCGGACAGCAGCAGGAAGGGCGCGCCGGTGGCGTCCTGGACGAGCCGGACCTCGATGGCGGGGTCCTCGTAAGCCGTCCAGCGGTCGCGCTTGAAGGTCAGCAGCGGGCGGCGGGCCCGGTAGTCCACGAGCCGGTCGTGGTCGAAGCGCGCCACGACCTGGTGCGGCAGTGAGTCCAGAAGCCGCTCGACGATCTGGTCGCCGGTCTCGCCCGCGTCGATGTATCCGTCGAAGTGGTAGAGCATGACAAGTCCGGCCGACTCCTGGGCGAGCGCCATGTCGACGACCGCCAGGCCCTTCGGCTCCCATGCGTACAAACCCTGCGGATCAAGCACTGTGACCGCCCCTCCTCGTGTTCGTAGGTTCACAACGAGAGACGGGACCCAGGCATTCCCCGACTCCTGACAAGCGGTCCGGGAGGCCGAGTCGGGCCCGGAACGCGGCCGCGGCCCGCACCCCCCACACAGGGGGTACGGGCCGCGGTCGTCGGCTGGTTGCCTAGCGGTGAGCGGTCAGCTCTGGCCGCCGGCCAGCTTCTCGCGCAGGGCGGCCAGGGCCTCGTCCGAGGCCAGGGCGCCGGAGGTGTCGCCACCCTCGGAGGAGTACGAACCGCCGGTCGCGGCCGGAGCGGCGGCCTCGCCACCCTCGGCGGCGGCAGCGGCGTCCGCCTCGCGGGACTTGATGACCTGCGCCTGGTGCTGCTCGAAGCGGGCCTGCGCCTCGGCGTACTGGCGCTCCCACTCCTCGCGCTGCTTCTCGTAGCCCGGCAGCCAGTCGTTGGTCTCCGGGTCGAAGCCCTCGGGGTAGATGTAGTTGCCCTGGTCGTCGTAGGACGCGGCCATGCCGTAGAGGGTCGGGTCGAACTCGACCTCCTCCGGGTGGGCACCGAAGGACTCGTTGGCCTGCTTCAGCGAGAGGCTGATGCGACGGCGCTCGAGGTCGATGTCGATGACCTTGACGAAGATCTCGTCGTTGACCTGGACGACCTGCTCCGGGATCTCCACGTGACGCTCGGCCAGCTCGGAGATGTGGACCAGACCCTCGATGCCCTCGTCCACGCGGACGAACGCACCGAACGGAACCAGCTTCGTGACCTTGCCGGGCACGACCTGGCCGATCTGGTGGGTGCGGGCGAACTGCTGCCACGGGTCTTCCTGGGTCGCCTTCAGCGACAGGGAGACGCGCTCGCGGTCCATGTCGACGTCGAGGACCTCGACCGTGACCTCCTGGCCGACCTCGACGACCTCGGAGGGGTGGTCGATGTGCTTCCAGGACAGCTCGGAGACGTGGACCAGACCGTCGACGCCACCCAGGTCCACGAAGGCACCGAAGTTGACGATCGAGGAGACGACGCCGGAGCGGACCTGACCCTTCTGGAGGGTCGTGAGGAACGTCTGGCGGACCTCGGACTGGGTCTGCTCGAGCCAGGCACGGCGGGACAGGACCACGTTGTTGCGGTTCTTGTCCAGCTCGATGATCTTGGCCTCGAGCTCCTTGCCGACGTACGGCTGAAGGTCGCGGACGCGGCGCATCTCGACCAGGGAGGCCGGGAGGAAGCCACGGAGGCCGATGTCGAGGATGAGACCACCCTTGACGACCTCGATGACGGTACCGGTGACGATGCCGTCCTCTTCCTTGATCTTCTCGATGGTGCCCCAGGCACGCTCGTACTGGGCGCGCTTCTTCGAGAGGATCAGGCGGCCTTCCTTGTCCTCCTTCTGAAGGACCAGGGCCTCGATCTCGTCGCCGACGGCGACGACCTCGTTCGGGTCGACGTCGTGCTTGATCGAGAGCTCGCGGCTCGGGATGACACCTTCGGTCTTGTAACCGATGTCGAGCAGGACCTCGTCCCGGTCGACCTTCACGATGACGCCGTCGACGATGTCGCCGTCGTTGAAGTACTTGATCGTCTCGTCGATCGCTGCGAGGAAAGCTTCCTCGTTACCGATGTCGTTGACCGCTACCTGCGGGGTGGTGGCGGTGGTCTCGGTGCTGCTCGTCATGTGGGAAAGGGCTCCGGTACGGACATTGAAGTCGTAGGTACTGCTTACGCCGGGAGCCCGTTTCGCTCTGCAGAAGCCGGACAGCCAAGGAAGCGCCACACCAAACCACTGGTGGCGCCTCGACAACCGAGGGGACATACAACAGATGCGAGCGCAGCCTGCTACGTCTGAGGTGCGCAGGCCCGCAGCGCAACTTGTAGCATACGGGGGCAGCCGGGCAGGGTCAATGCGCGAAGCCACCCACCCGGGGCGTATCGCCGCATATCCGGCACAAAACCTGTCTCCCGAGGCCACGCCGACACCAGGGCGTCACTCCGACGGCGCGCACACCGGGGCGGCGGGTTGGACGGAAGAGTACGACGAGGGAGCCGATCATCCAAGAGCCAGCACCGTTCGCATCGTCCGAACCCGAGGCCACCCGGCGGGCGGCCGGTGTCACCGAGAGCGCCCGGGCCAACCGGGGCTGGTGGGACCGCAACGCGGACGAGTACCAGATCGAACACGGCACCTTCCTCGGCGACGACCGCTTCGTGTGGTGCCCCGAGGGCCTGGACGAGGTGGAGGCGGAGCTCCTCGGCCCGGCCGAGGAGCTCAAGGGCAAGGACGTCCTGGAGATCGGCGCCGGTGCGGCCCAGTGTGCGCGCTGGCTCGCCGCGCAGGGCGCTCGCCCCGTGGCCCTGGACCTGTCCCACCGGCAGCTCCAGCACGCACTGCGGATCGGCGGACCGTTCCCTCTGGTGTGCGCCGATGCGGGCGCCCTGCCCTTCGCGGACGGCTCCTTCGACCTGGCGTGTTCGGCGTACGGGGCGCTGCCCTTCGTCGCCGACCCGCGGCTGGTGCTGCGGGAGGTGCGGCGGGTGCTGCGGCCGGGCGGGCGGTTCGTCTTCTCGGTGACGCACCCGATCCGCTGGGCCTTCCCCGACGAGCCGGGCCCGGAGGGGCTGAGCGTGTCCGCCTCCTACTTCGACCGCACGCCGTACGTGGAGCAGGACGACGACGGCAACGCGGTCTACGTCGAGCACCACCGCACGCTCGGCGACCGCGTCCGGGACGTCGTGGCCTCGGGCTTCCGCCTGGTGGACCTGGTCGAGCCGGAGTGGCCCGACTGGAACACCTCCGAGTGGGGCGGCTGGTCCCCGCTGCGCGGGCACCTGATCCCGGGGACGGCGATCTTCGTCTGCGAGCGGGACTGAGAGCGGGACGAGCCGGACGAGCGGGACGAGTGAGACGACCGGGACCGAGACGACCGTGATCCGTTACGACGCCCTGGACGCGCTGCCGGTGCGCGGCGCCCTGCCCGGTCTGCACGACGCCCTCGACGGGCACGGGACCGCCGTTCTGGTGGCCCCGCCCGGCACCGGCAAGACGACGCTGGTGCCGCTCGCGCTGGCCGGGCTGCTGGGCGAGGGACCGGCGCGGCGGGTGGTCGTGGCGGAGCCGCGGCGGATCGCCGCGCGGGCGGCGGCGCGGCGCATGGCATGGCTGCTGGGCGAGAAGGTCGGCCACAGGGTCGGCTACACCGTCCGCGGGGAGCGGGTCGTCGGGCGGAACGCGCGCGTGGAGGTCGTCACGACCGGTGTGCTGCTGCAGCGGCTCCAGCGCGACCAGGAGCTGGCGGGTGTCGACGTGGTGGTGCTCGACGAGTGCCACGAGCGGCATCTGGACGCGGACACGGCGGCGGCGTTCCTGTGGGACGTGCGCGAGACGCTGCGGCCCGAGCTGCGGCTGGTCGCCGCGTCGGCGACCACGGACGCCGAGGGCTGGGCGCGGCTGCTGGGCGGGGCTCCGGTGATCGAGGCGGAGGGCGTCTCGCATCCGGTGGAGGTGGTGTGGGCGCCGCCCGCGCGTCCGGTACGGCCGCCGCACGGGATGCGGGTGGACCCCGCGCTGCTGACGCACGTGGCGTCGGTGGTGCGGCGGGCGCTCGCCGAGCGGGCCGGGGACGTGCTGTGTTTCCTGCCGGGCGTGGGCGAGATCGCGCGGGTCGCCGGGCAGCTGGGGGATCTCGGCGACGTGAAGGTGCTCCAGGTGCACGGGCGGGCGCCGGCGGCCGTGCAGGACGCGGTGCTGGCGCCGGGGCGGGGCCGCCGGGTGGTGCTCGCCACCTCCGTGGCGGAGTCGTCGCTGACGGTGCCCGGGGTGCGCGTGGTCGTCGACTCGGGGCTGGCCCGGGAGCCGCGTGTGGACCACGCGCGCGGGTTGAGCGCGCTGGCGACGGTACGTGCCTCGCAGGCGGCCGGACGGCAGCGGGCGGGCCGTGCCGGGCGCGAGGCGCCGGGCGCGGTGTACCGGTGCTGGGCGGAGGCCGAGGACGGGCGGCTGCCGCGTTTCCCCGCTCCGGAGATCAAGGTGGCCGACCTGACCGCGTTCGCCCTTCAGGCGGCCTGCTGGGGCGATCCGGACGCCTCCGGGCTGGCACTGCTGGATCCGCCGCCGCAGGGCGCGATGGCGGCGGCACGGGACGTGCTGACGGCCGTGGGAGCGGTGGACCCGGCCGGGCGGGCCACATCGCGGGGACTGCGGCTGGCGCGGCTGGGCGTGCATCCTCGGCTGGGCCGCGCCCTGCTCGACGCGACGGCCCCGGGCGGCGCCGAACGCGTGGCGGAGGTGGTCGCGCTGCTCAGCGAGGAGCTGCCCCGGGAGTACGGCGACGACCTCGCCGCCGCGTTGCGGGCCGCCCGGCGCGGCGACGACCCGTACGCGTCACGCTGGCGCACGGAGTCCCGGCGCCTGCATGCCGCCGCGACAGGCGCCGGCGACCGCCCCGCCGACGAGCCTCCCGCCGAGACGAACACCGGTACGAACGCTGGTACGAATGCCGGTACGAAAACTGGCCGCGGCCACCGGCCGACCGCCGTCACGGACGCGGACGCACAACCGCGCAGCGACCACCGGCCGGCTGCGGAGCATCGCGGGGCGCGGTGGGCCGGTGCCGGGGAGGACGCAGTCGTCGGGGTTGTGGCCGCGCTCGCCTTTCCCGAGCGGGTGGCCAGGCTGGACGGGGGGTCGTATCTCATGGTCTCCGGTACGCGTGCCGAGCTGGCCGAGGGGTCGGGTCTGCGAGGGGTCCCCTGGATCGCCGTGGCCGTGGCGGACCGGCCGCTCGGCAGGGGGCACGCGCGCGTGCGGCTCGCCGCGGCCGTGGACGAGGACGTCGCGCGACGGGCGGCCGCGGCGCTGCACGAGGAGCGCGAGGAGGTCCGCTGGGCCGGCGGAGACGTGGTGGCCCGGCGGGTCGAGCGGCTGGGCGCGGTGGAACTGACGGTCCGCCCCCTGGCCGACCCGGACCCCGGCCGCGTACGGGACGCAGTGCTGGACGGGCTGCGGCAGGAGGGTTTCCGGCTGCTGCGCTGGTCGCCCGACGCGGAGGTGCTGCGGCTGCGGCTCGCGTTCCTGCACCGGCATCTCGGGGAGCCGTGGCCCGACGTCGGGGACGAGGCGCTGCACGCGCGCGTGGAGGAGTGGCTGGAGCCGGAGCTGGGCCGCGCCCGGCGGCGCGCGGACCTGGCGCGGATCGACGCCGGGCAGGCGCTGGCCCGGCTGCTGCCCTGGGCCTCCGGTGAGGCCGCCCGGCTGGACGAGCTCGCCCCGGAGCGGATCACCGTGCCCAGCGGGTCCAGGATCCGCGTCGACTACACCGATCCCCAGCGGCCCGTGCTGGCGGTGAAGCTGCAGGAGATGTTCGGGATGCGGCAGTCGCCGGTGCTCGCCGGGGTACCGGTCCTCGTGCACCTGCTCTCCCCCGCCGGGCGGCCCGCCGCCGTCACCGCCGACCTGGCCTCGTTCTGGCGGGACGGCTACAAGGGCGTACGGGCGGAGCTGCGCGGGCGGTATCCGAAGCATCCGTGGCCGGAGGACCCGGCGACGGCGGAACCGACCCGGCACACCAACGCCCGGCTCCGGCGGGGCTGACAGGTCCGGCCCGCCGGACGGTGGAGTCCGGCGGGCCGGTCGGGCCGGTGGCGTCCGGCGGGCCGGTCGGGCCGATGCGGTCCGGCGGGCCGGTCGGGCCGTGGTCTACGAGGCCGAGGGGCTCGGCGACGGCTCCGCCGAGGTGTCGGCCGCCGCCACCTTCAGTTCCACCGTCAGCGTGGCGCCGCCGGTGGTGGTGATGCGGAGCAGGAAGGTGCCGGTGGTGTCGTCCGCGTACAGCTTCGGCAGCTTCAGCAGACCGTCGCCGTCCGTCTGAAGGTCCTTCAGCGTGCGCACGGGCTTGCCGTCGGCGTCCTTGAAGTAGGGGCCCTTGTCGTTCTCGGTCGCGTCGTCGGCGGCCTTGATCAGGGTGGCGGTGGCCGCGACCTTGTCGGCGACGGCGCCCTTGTAGGTGGCCTTGACCTCGACCTGGTCGGCGAACTCGCCGCCCGGGGTGCAGGTGAGCGCGGTGTCGCTGGTGCGGGTGAGGGTGTCGGCGGCGCGCGCGGTGACGGTCGCCGTGTAGTCGAGGCCGGAGATCGTACGGCCGACGACCAGGGCCCGGACGGTGAAGCGGCCCGTCTGTTCGCCCGCCTGGAGCGCCGGTGCGGCGGCCACGCCTGAGGAGTCGGTGAGGACCGTGGCGACCGTCTCGCCGCCGGTGAAGGTGGCGTCGGTGTCGCCGAGGATCGTGAACCGGACCCTGACCTTGGCGACCGCCTTGCCGGCCTTCGTCTCGGCACGGGTGCTGATCTTCTGGGTGAACGCGTCCCCGGCCATGGCGGTGAGCCCTGCGGTGCCCGCGTCCTCCAGGTGGTCCACGGTGTCGGTGGGCGTCGGCGATGCGGAGGGCGTCGAGGGCGGCGTGACCGACCTGGACGGCGGCGTCGGCTTGGTGCTCGGGCTGCCGCCGCCCGGCTTGGCCGGCCCGCCGGTCTTGCCCGGACTGTGGGGCTCGGGCGTTGCCCTCGGCGGGGTCGTCCCCGAGGAGGACGGCCCCGGCCGGGACCCGCTCCTGTCGTCGCTGCGGCCGGAGGGGATCGTGCCGGTGCCGTCGGGGATCGAGTGGGTGCCCTTGCGGTAGTACTCCAGCCAGGACAGGACGGTGTTCAGGTAGTCCTGGGAGTTGTTGTAGCTGAGGATCGCCCTGCGCAGGTCGGCGTCGTCGGACAGGTCCCAGCCGTTGCGGCACAGGTAGTGGCCCGCGGCGAGGGCCGCGTCGTAGACGTTGTTGGGATCCTTCTTGCCGTCGCCGTTGCCGTCGCGTCCCGCCCACTCCCAGGTGGACGGGATGAACTGCATCGGTCCGATCGCGCGGTCGTACGTGCTGTCGCCGTCGTAGACGCCGTGGTCGGTGTCGCTGATGTGGGCGAAGCCGCTGCCGTTGAGGACCGGGCCGAGGATCGGCGAGGTCGTCGTGCCGTTCGCGTCGACGCGGCCGCCGCGCGCCTGGCCGGACTCGACCTTGCCGATGGCGGCGAGCAGTTGCCACGGCAGGTTGCAGCTCGGCTTGGAGGCCCTCAGCTCCGCCTCGGCCTTCTTGTAGGCGTCGAGGACGGTGGCGGGTATGCCGGCCTCGGACGGCGTCCCGGAGGACGGGGCGCCGGCGGTGGGCGCGGGGTCGGGGCTGTTGAGCGGGGGCAGGTCCGTGTAGTACGGCGAGTTGCCTGTCGCGGCGCCGTCGCCGTCGGCGTTGACGTCGGGGGAGGGTGTCGCACCGGTGGCGGTCGGTCTTCCCGGGCCGTCCGTCGTCGCGCCGGGAGCCTGGGAGGCGGTGAGAGCCGCGACCGCCGCTGCGGCCACGGCCGTGGTTGCCGCCCCCTTGTAGAGCCTCCTGCCGAATTGCGCCGCCATGGAGTGAACCCCTCCCGTGGACGTCCGAGCGTCCCTCTGTTCTGTCTGTTCGCCCTGTTGTGACGGTTGACCCGCGGTACTGGTTGCCCTCGTGGAGCTTTTCGGATGTACGACCCAGGTGACCCTACGACAACTTCCTTTGTGTCGGGAGCGGTTCGTGCCCGGTTTTCACCGGTTGGCCCCGGACGTCGGGTGATGAGTCGCACCGCCGGTCCGTCCCGCATACTGGACGCGGTGATCACCGGTCCGTCGGGCCCGGTTCAACGTGCTTTCCGGAGGGCCCAGTTGCCGTTCACTCTGAGCCATGCGGCCGCCGTGCTGCCCGCGGTGCGCGGCGACGGATCGGGCCGGGGCCGACTGGTGCCGACGGTGCTCGTGGCCGGCTCCTTCTCGCCGGACATGACCTATTACGTGGCCAATGTCCTTCCTGGGGCGATGGAGTTCGGCACGGTCACGCACTCCTTCCCCGGGGTCTTCACCGTCGATGTGCCCATCGCCTGGGCGCTGGTGTGGCTCTGGCTGCTGATGCGCGAGCCACTGGTGGCGCTGCTGCCGCGGGCCCGGCAGGGGCGGCCCGCGGCGCTGACCCGGTGCGGGGTGCCCCGCGCGCGCGTGGCACCGGCCTCGGTGCTGTGGTGGTACGTCTCGGCCGTGCTGGGGGCGCTGACGCACGTGGTGTGGGACGCGTTCACGCATCTCGACCGGTGGGGAATGCGGCTGTTTCCGGTGCTGGGGCAGCGGCTGGCGGGCGCTCCGCTCTACTGGTACCTGCAGTACGGCGGCTCGGCCGTGGCCGGGGTCGTGATCGTGCTGTTCCTCGTCCGCGCGTTGCGGCGGGTGCCGGCGGGCGAGCCGGCCGGGGTGCCCGTGCTGACGGTGCGGGACCGATGGTGGGCCGGGGTCGTCATCGGCGGATGTGCGGCGGCCGGGGCGGTGCAGCGGGTCGCGCAGTCCTGGGCGGGGCCGCCCTCGGCGGCGGGCCTCCGGGATCTCGTCCCGACCCTGTGCTTCGGCGCGGGCGCCGGACTGACGCTCGGCCTGGTGGCCTACGCGGTGGGGATCAGGGCGCGCCGGGGGTCCGGGTACGGGGAATTCAACGGCTTGAGCGGCTCGGGTGGCTCAGGTGGCTCGATCGGACGCTCAGGTCGCTCCGGCGGAGAGGCGGACCAAGCGGGCGTTTCCGTGCGCTCGGACTGAGGGGCGCTTCGGGCACCTCGGACGGTCCGGAAGGTCCGGAAGCTACGGAGGCTACGGAAGATCCTGACAGTGCCGGAGATGCGGGAGAACCGGACGGCTGCGGGCCGTGGGCTGCTCCCGGCGGTGGCGCGGGCGTGCCGGTCACGGCCGCCCTGGCCGCTCTCATCGGCCGGCGGCGCTACCAGTCGCGGTTGCCCGGGCGGTTCTGCCCGTTCTGCTGGGGGCGCCGGTCGTGACGGGAGGGCTCGTCCGGGAGGGACGGCTTCTCTCGGTGGGACGGCCCGTCCCGGCGAGCGGATTCGTCCCGGCGGGCAGGCTCGTCCCGGCCGGGACGGCCGTCCGGGCGGGGCCGGTGCGCGGGTGGGCCCAGCGGGCGGTCCGTGCGGTCCGCGCGGTCCACACGGTCGGTACCGGGGATCGGGGTCGCCACGAAGACGGTGACGGTGCGCGCCGGGGCCGGTCGCGGGAGGCGCGTGAGGAGGAGCGCGACGTAGCCGCGCGTCAGGTCGGCCCACAGCCGCCAGGAACGGGACTCGCCGGGGACGGCCCGACGGCGCAGCCCGGTCACGGCCCGGCGCACGGCTGCCGCGAGATCGGTGGGGACGCGGGCGGTGCTTGCGTCGGCCGCGAGGGCCGGGACCGGCGGGGGCGGCGCGGCGGGGGCCGCGCCGACGGCTGTCGGGGACACCGCCGGCCGGTGGTTGAGCGTGCGTATACCCATGCCCGCATCCTGGCGGGCCGCGGTGGCCGGTGCGTTTCTGCGGGGGCCACGTGAGTGACAGGCAGCCACGGGACGGAGGGCCGTCCGCACCGCCCGTCCCGGTCACGAGGTGGGCGGTGCGGGTTGCCGTATCCGCGGCGGGGGACCTGCCTCGGCCGCCACGGCCGAGGCAGGCAGGCCAGGCAGGGCAGGCAGGCCCTCCCCCGCACGTCTTCGCGCCGCCGCCCGGCCCCGTCGCCCGCCCGTCGCCTGGTGCGGCACCAGGTGCCGCGCCGCGTCTAGTGCGCCGCAGACTCCCAGTCCGGCCCCACGCCCACCGAGACGTCCAGCGGCGCCCGGAGGCGGACCGCGCCGGACATCTCACGGCGGACGATCTCCTCCGCCGCCGCCCGCTCGCCGGGGGCGATCTCCAGGACGATTTCGTCGTGGACCTGAAGGAGCAGGCGGGAGGCGAGACCGGCCTCGCGCAGCGCGCGGTCCACGTTCAGCATGGCGATCTTGACGATGTCGGCGGCCGTGCCCTGGATGGGTGCGTTGAGGGCCATGCGCTCGGCCGCCTCGCGACGCTGGCGGTTGTCGCTGTTGAGGTCGGGCAGGTAGCGGCGGCGCCCGAAGAGCGTCGCCGTGTAGCCCGTGGCCCGCGCCTCGTCGACCACCCGGCGCAGATAGTCCCGTACGCCGCCGAAGCGCTCGAAGTAGGCGTCCATCAGGGCGCGGGCCTCGGCCGCCTCGATGTTGAGCTGCTGGGAGAGGCCGAAGGCCGACAGCCCGTAGGCCAGGCCGTACGACATCGCCTTGATCTTGCGGCGCATCTCCGCGTCCACCGCCGACCGCTCGACGCCGAAGACCTGGGAGGCCGCCGTGGTGTGCAGGTCCTCGCCGGAGGTGAACGCCTCGATCAGGCCCGCGTCCTCGGAGAGGTGGGCCATCACCCGCAGCTCGATCTGGCTGTAGTCGGCCGTCATCAGCGACTCGAAGCCCTCGCCGACCACGAAGCCGCGGCGGATGGCCCGGCCCTCGTCGGTGCGGACCGGGATGTTCTGCAGGTTGGGGTCGGTGGAGGACAGGCGGCCGGTGGCGGCGACCGTCTGGTTGAACGTGGTGTGGATACGGCCGTCCGCCGCGACCGTCTTGATCAGGCCCTCGACGGTGACCCGGAGCTTGGCCTGCTCGCGGTGGCGGAGCATGATCACCGGCAGCTCGTTGTCCGTCTGGCCGGCCAGCCAGGCCAGGGCGTCGGCGTCGGTGGTGTAGCCCGTCTTGGTCTTCTTGGTCTTCGGCAGGGCCAGCTCGCCGAAGAGGACTTCCTGGAGCTGCTTGGGCGAGCCGAGGTTGAACTCGTGCCCGGCCGCCGCGTGCGCCTCCTTCACGGCCTGCTGCACCGCTCCGGCGAACATCTGCTCCATGGCTTCGAGGTGCGCGCGGTCGGCGGCGATGCCGTGCCGCTCCATGCGGGCGAGCAGCGCGGAGGTGGGCAGCTCCATGTCGCGCAGCAGATCCGCCGCGCCGACCTCCCGCAGCCGGCCTTCGAACGCCTCCCCGAGGTCGAGGACGGCGCGGGCCTGGATCATCAGGGCGTCCGCCTGGGCGGCGTCGTCCGCGCCGAAGGCCAGCTGCCCGTCGGCCGCGGCTGCGGGCGTCAGCTCGCGGTGCAGGTACTCCAGGGACAGCGCGTCCAGGTCGAAGGAGCGGCGGCCCGGCTTGACCAGGTAGGCGGCGAGCGCGGTGTCCATGGTGACGCCCTCGACGCGCCAGCCGTGCTCGGCGAAGACCCGCATCGCGCCCTTGGCGTTGTGGAAGGTCTTGGCCCGCTCGGCGTCGGCCAGCCAGTTCGCGAACGCCCGCTCGTCGGCCTCGTCCAGCTCGGAGGGGTCGAACCAGGCGGCCGCACCGCCGGGCGCCGCGAGCGCGACCTCGGCGACCGAGCCCGCGCCCAGCGCCCATGCGTCGACCGTGGCGACGCCCAGGGGCTGGGTGCCGTGCTCGGCGAGCCAGCCGGCCAGCTCGCCGGTGGCGAGCACCGTGCCGTCCAGCTCCACGCCGTCGGCGGCGATCGGGGTGGTCTCGGCCTCCTCGGCACCGGGGTCGACCGCGAAGAGCCGCTCGCGCAGGGACGGGTTGCGGATCTCCAGGCTGTCCAGGAGCATCGCGACAGCCTTGCGGTCGTAGGGCTGCCGGGCGAGGTCGGTGACCGCCCTGGGCAGCTCCACGTCGCGCTCCAGCTCGGTGAGCCGGCGGTTGAGCTTGACGGCCTCCAGGTGGTCGCGCAGGTTCTGCCCGGCCTTGCCCTTGACCTCCTCGACGCGCTCGACCAGCTCGGCGAACGAACCGAACTGGTTGATCCACTTCGTGGCCGTCTTCTCGCCGACGCCCGGGATGCCCGGCAGGTTGTCCGACGGGTCGCCGCGCAGCGCCGCGAAGTCCGGGTACTGGGCCGGCGTCAACCCGTACTTCTCGAAGACCTTCTCCGGAGTGAACCGGGTCAGCTCCGAGACGCCCTTGGTCGGGTACAGCACCGTGGTGTGCTCGGAGACCAGCTGGAAGGAGTCGCGGTCGCCGGTGACGATCAGCACCTCGAAGCCCTCGGCCTCGGCCCGGGTGGCGAGGGTGGCGATGACGTCGTCCGCCTCGAACCCGTCGACGGCGAAGCGGGGGGCCTGCATCGCGTCGAGCAGCTCGCCGATCAGCTGGACCTGGCCCTTGAACTCGTCCGGGGTCTTGGAGCGGTTCGCCTTGTACTCGGTGAACTCCTCCGAGCGCCAGGTCTTGCGCGAGACGTCGAAGGCGACCGCGAAGTGCGTGGGCGCCTCGTCACGCAGGGTGTTGGCCAGCATCGACGCGAAGCCGTAGATCGCGTTCGTCGGCTGGCCCGTCGCGGTGGTGAAGTTCTCCGCGGGCAGCGCGAAGAACGCCCGGTAGGCCAGCGAGTGCCCGTCCATGAGCATCAGCCGGGGACGGGTACCGCCGGAGGTCGTGTCGGTCTTCTTCGATGCTGTCTCTGCCACGCCCTCGATCCTGCCACGCCCCACTGACAGCCGGTGCCGCGCGGCCCCGGCGGGCGTGAGCGCCGTCACAGCGACCGGGGTCGCAGCCGTCACGGCGACCGGGGCGCAAGGGGGCCGGTCCCGTAGTCGGTGCCCCGTGGCAGGATCGGCGGCGTACGTCTTCAACAGCGCAGTCGAAGGGGAGGGCGCGATGGCCACGAAGCCGCCCAAGGGCGACCCGGTTCAGGACGCGCCGCGGGTCGCCGGGCCGAAGCACGCGGCCGCGGGGCTGGCGGCCGTCGGGCACACCCTGCGCATCGCCCAGCAGCAGATGGGCGTGCGCCGCACCGCGCTGACCCTGCTGCGGGTCAACCAGAAGGACGGCTTCGACTGCCCGGGCTGCGCCTGGCCGGAGCCGGAGGACCGGCACAAGGCGGAGTTCTGCGAGAACGGCGCGAAGGCGGTCGCCGAGGAGGCCACCCTGCGCCGGGTCACCCCGGAGTTCTTCGCCGCGCACTCCGTCGCCGACCTGGCGGGCCGCAGCGGCTACTGGCTGGGCCAGCAGGGGCGCCTGACCCACCCCATGTACCTGCCCGAGGGCGCCGACCACTACGAGCCGGTCACCTGGGAGCGCGCCTTCGGCATCGTCGCCGAGGAGATCGCCGCCCTCTCCTCCCCCGACGAGGCCGTCTTCTACACCTCCGGCCGCACCGGCAACGAGGCCGCGTTCCTCTACCAGCTGTTCGCGCGCGAGCTGGGCACCAACAACCTGCCCGACTGCTCCAACATGTGCCACGAGTCCTCCGGCTCGGCCCTGTCGGAGACGATCGGCATCGGCAAGGGCAGCGTCCTGCTGGAGGACCTGTACCGGGCCGACCTGATCATCGTGGCCGGCCAGAACCCGGGCACCAACCACCCGCGCATGCTCTCCGCCCTGGAGAAGGCCAAGGCGAACGGCGCGAAGGTCATCAGCGTCAATCCGCTGCCCGAGGCGGGCCTGGAGCGCTTCAAGAACCCGCAGACGCCGAAGGGGCTGACCACCGGCGCCGCGCTCACCGACCTGTTCCTGCAGATCCGCATCGGCGGCGACCAGGCCCTCTTCCGCCTGCTCAACAAGCTGATCGTGGAGACCCGGGGTGCGGTCGACGAGGAGTTCGTCCGCGAACACACCCACGGCTACGAGGAGTTCGCCGCCGCCGCCCGCGCCGCCGACTGGGACGAGACGCTCACCGCGACCGGCCTCACGCGCGCGGAGATCGACCGGGCACTGGAGATGGTCCTGGCCTCGAAGCGCACCATCGTGTGCTGGGCGATGGGCCTGACCCAGCACAAGCACGCGGTGCCGACCATCCGCGAGGTCGTGAACTTCCTGCTGCTGCGCGGCAACATCGGCCGCCCGGGCGCGGGCGTGTGCCCGGTGCGCGGCCACTCCAACGTGCAGGGCGACCGCACGATGGGCATCTTCGAGCGCCCGGCCCCGGCCTTCCTGGACGCCCTGGAGAAGGAGTTCGGCTTCGCGCCGCCGCGCGCACACGGCTACGACGTCGTGCGGGCCATCCGCGCGCTGCGCGACGGCGAGGCGAAGGTGTTCTTCGCCATGGGCGGCAACTTCGTCTCCGCCTCCCCCGACACGGAGGTCACCGAGGCCGCCATGCGCCGGGCCCGGCTGACCGTGCACGTGTCGACCAAGCTCAACCGCTCCCACGTCGTCACCGGCGCGCGCGCCCTGATCCTGCCCACCCTGGGCCGCACCGAGCGGGACCTCCAGGACGGCGGCGAGCAGTTCGTGACCGTCGAGGACTCCATGGGCATGGTGCACGCCTCGCGCGGCCGTCTGGAGCCCGCGAGCCCGCACCTGCTGTCGGAGCCGGCCATCGTCTGCCGGCTGGCGCGCCGCGTGCTGGGCGAGGACAGCGTGGTGCCGTGGGAGGAGTTCGAGAAGGACTACGCCACGATCCGCGACCGGATCGCCCGCGTGGTCCCCGGCTTCGAGGACTTCAACGCGCGCGTGGCCCGCCCCGGCGGCTTCGCGCTGCCGCACGCCCCGCGCGACGAGCGCCGCTTCCCCACGGCCACCGGCAAGGCCAACTTCACGGCGGCGCCGGTGGAGTACCCCGAGCTGCCCGAGGGCCGGCTGCTGCTGCAGACGCTGCGCTCGCACGACCAGTACAACACCACGATCTACGGCCTCGACGACCGCTACCGGGGCATCACGGCCGGCCGCCGGGTGGTGCTGGTGCACCCCGAGGACGCGCGGGCCCTCGGCGTCGCCGACGGCTCCTACGTCGACCTGGTGAGCGAGTGGAAGGACGGTGTCGAGCGGCGGGCGCCCGGCTTCCGCGTCGTGCACTACCCGACGGCCCGGGGCTGCGCGGCGGCCTACTACCCGGAGACCAACGTGCTCGTCCCGCTGGACGCCACCGCGGACACCAGCAACACCCCCGCCAGCAAGTCCGTGGTGGTCCGCCTGAAGACCCGTCTGGAACAATCGGCGACCGACTGAGCGTTTGCTCAGCGGACAGATGTACGACGAACCAGGTGTACGACGAACGGAGCCGGGCCCATGGGTGAGCAGCAGCACGTGAAGTTCCCGCAGGAGGTCATCGACGAGTACGCCGCGCTCGGTGTCGACCTGCAGGCGCTGTTCTCGGCCGGGCACCTCGGGACGCGGATGGGCGTGCAGATCCTGGAGGCGTCGGCGGAGCGGGTCGTCGGGACCATGCCCGTGGAGGGCAACACCCAGCCGTACGGGCTGCTGCACGGCGGCGCCTCCGCCGTGCTGGCCGAGACGCTGGGCTCGGTCGGCTCCATGCTGCACGGCGGCACCTCGAAGATCGCGGTCGGCGTGGACCTCAACTGCACGCACCACCGCGGGGCGCGCTCGGGCCTCGTCACCGGCGTCGCCACACCGGTGCACCGGGGACGCTCGACGGCCACGTACGAGATCGTGATCAGTGACGAGGAGGGACGCCGCGTGTGCAGCGCCCGCCTGACCTGCCTGCTGCGCGACGCCCCCAAGAGCGACGGGGCGAACCTGCCGAACACCGGCGTCTGACGCCCTCACCCCGGCAGGCCACCGAGCCCCGCCGGGGACCACACCTCTCGCGGCGACCCTCATCCCGCCGTCTGCGCCAGTGAGTTGACGCCTTGTCAGCCGGTGCGGCCTCCGCCGCCCCGCGCACGACATCACCCGCCCTTTCCAGACAAAGCGGCACTCTTCCCGCAAAGTCACCACACCCTCACCCATGGGCGGAATACGGAAAAGCGCCGAAGTCGCCGAACCCTTTCCTTCGCAGTAACTCTATGTAATACGCGCGCAATACACATTCGCGCTTTCGCTCCCACAACCCCCTGCGCGCAGCACCCTTCGCCGACCCCGAAAGGCGCCCGCGGCAACAAAGCTGCGTAATCACCAAAACCGTTGAGACGCCTGAACGCAGCACGGCGAGTCCTGCGGATTCTCACAATGTGGACGGGGCGAATCGGCCCGAATTCAGCTCTTCCCCCCACGCTGTACCGCTCTGCATTACCTCGTGTCATAACAAGAGCGTCACAGCCTTGGTCAAGCACTCCTCCACGTTCCCCACACACGCTTAGAGTCACGGCCAGTCACCGCTCCAACGGGAGTTCGGTACCGGCGCAGCACCCGCCGTTCCCCGCAGAAGGGGCGGGCGTGCCAGCGGAAAGGATCGATTGTGCGACAGCGTTCTCTGGTGATTCTTACCTCCGTTCTGACCACCGGAGCTCTGACTCTCACCGCCTGCGGCTCCCGCAATGACAACAGCAAGGGCGGCGACAGCGGCAACGTGACGGTCACGATCGGCGTCGACGCCCCGCTGACCGGCCAGAACTCCGCGACGGGTCTCGGCATCCAGTACGGCGCGCAGATCGCCGTCGACGACGCCAACAAGAACAAGACCGTCCCCGGCGTCACCTTCAAACTCAAGGCGCTGGACGACAAGGCGATCCCGGCCACCGGCCAGCAGAACGCCACCCAGCTCGTCTCCGACAAGAGCGTCCTCGGCGTCGTCGGCCCCCTCAACTCCGGTGTGGCCACCCAGATGCAGCAGGTCTTCGCGACCGCCAACCTGGTGCAGATCTCGCCCTCCAACACCGCCCCCGAGCTGACCCAGGGCAAGAACTGGCAGACCAGCAAGTCCCGCCCGTTCAAGACGTACTTCCGCACCGCCACCACCGACGCGCTCCAGGGCGCCTACGCCGCGGACTACGCCTACAACGGCATCCACAAGAAGAAGGCGTTCGTCGTCGACGACAAGCAGACCTACGGCGCCGGCCTCTCCAAGATCTTCAAGGATCAGTTCGTCAAGCAGGGCGGCAAGGTCATCGGCACCGACCACGTCAACACCGGCGACCGCGACTTCTCCACCCTCGTCACCAAGATCAAGAACTCCGGCGCCGACATCCTCTACTACGGCGGCCAGTACGACGAGTCCCAGGTCCTGACCAAGCAGCTCAAGGACGCCGGGGCCAAGATCCCGCTGTTCGGCGGCGACGGCATGTTCACCCCGACCTACATCAAGACCGCCGGCAAGGCCGCCGAGGGCGACCTGGTCACCTCCATCGGCGTCCCGGTCGACACCCTGCCCGCCGCCAAGGACTTCGTGGCCACCTACAAGGCCAAGAAGTACCCCGGCGACTACGGCACCTACGGCTCCTACGCCTACGACGCCGCCACCGCCATCATCAAGGCCGTGGGCCAGGTCGTGAAGGACGGCAAGATCCCCGCCGACGCCCGCCAGCAGGTCGTCGACGGTGTCCAGAAGTCCTCCTTCGACGGTCTCTCCGGCAAGATCTCCTTCGACGAGTACGGCGACACCACCAACAAGCAGCTGACCGTCTACCAGGTCACCAACGGTGAATGGAAGTCCGTCAAGAGCGGCATCGCCACCCCGAAGTAACCAAGCCGGACACTCCGCACCACCAGGGCCGCGCGGCGCAGACCACCGTCACCGCGCGGCCCGCCTTCTACGCCCCCCCCTTGACTCTCCCCACCACATGGAGGCCATGCGGTGAACACCCTGCCGCAGCAGCTGGCCAACGGGCTGTTCCTCGGCTCGATGTACGGGCTGATAGCCATCGGCTACACGATGGTCTACGGCATCGTCCAGCTCATCAACTTCGCCCACGGCGAGATCTTCATGACCGGAGGCTTCGGAGCCCTCACGGTCTATCTCGTCCTGCCGGACGGCATATCCATGTGGATAGCCCTGCCGGCGATGCTCATCGGCGGCGCACTGGTCGCCGTGCTCATCGCCGTCGGCGCCGAGCGCTTCGCCTACCGGCCACTGCGCGGCGCACCACGCCTCGCCCCGCTGATCACCGCGATCGGCCTCTCGCTCGCGCTGCAGCAGGCCGTCTTCAACTGGTACAAGGTCGGCGGCGACGCCAAGTCCGCCCGCGTGTTCCCGCAGCTGCCCTTCGGCCCCCTGCACATCGGCTCCGTCACCGTACAGAGCGGCGACGTCTTCCTGATCATCGCCGCCCCGCTGTGCATGGCCGTCCTCGCCTTCTTCGTCCGCCTCTCCCGCACCGGCCGCGCCATGCAGGCCACCGCCCAGGACCCGGACACCGCCCAGCTGATGGGCATCGACACCAACCGCATCATCGTCATCGCCTTCGCCATCGGCGGCTTCTTCGCCGCCGTCGCCGGCGTGTCCTACGGCCTCAAGTACGGCTCCGTCTCCTACGACATGGGCTTCATCGCCGGCCTGAAGGCATTCACCGCGGCCGTCCTCGGCGGCATCGGCAACATCTACGGCGCCATGCTCGGCGGCCTCGTCCTCGGCGTCGCCGAGGCCATGGCCACCGCCTACATCGCCGACATCCCCGGCATGCAGCAGCTCGGCGGCGGTGGCTGGGCCGCCGTATGGGCCTTCGTCCTCCTCATCCTCGTACTCCTCTTCAGGCCACAGGGCCTGCTCGGTGAACGCGTCGCGGACAGGGCGTGAACAGCATGACCGACACCACCAAGACCCCCGCCGGCACCGGACGCGGACCCATCCCGCTGCCGACCGCCCTCGCCCGCCCGCTCATCGCCGTCGGCGCCGTCGCCACCATCGCCAGCACCTTCCTCAGCTGGACCTGGACGCCCGACTTCCCCGGCGACCTCACCGTCTACGGCTACCCCGCGGGCCTGCAGATCCTCGCCCTGGTGGCCGGCGCCCTCACCCTGCTGTTCGCGCTCAACCAGTGGAACGTGAAGGGGCTGCGCTGGCTGAACCCGTCGAACGCCACCTCGCCGGTGTTCCTCACCGCCATGTCGGCGTTCACCGTCTGCTGGTTCACCGGCATCGCCATCACCGTCGACCTCGGCGGCCTGGTCAACCTCGACCCCGGCGCCTACGTGGCCATGGTGGCCTCCGCACTCCCCGTCCTCGGCGCCCTCGCCCTGCCCCACCCGGCCCCGGGCACCGGCCTGCGCGGCTACCTCACCAAGCCCCAGCAGCCCCGCCCCCGCGGCATCACGCCGATCGCCGAACGCGGCATCATCACCGCCGGCACCGCGATCGCCCTGATCGCCTTCACCTACGGCATCGGCATCGACAACGACGCCAGCGAAACCTTCATCGGCTACCTGCTGCTCGTCGTCTTCGCCGCCTGGGGACTCATCCACACCGGTCTCGTCGACCGCTACGCGACGATCTCCGCACAGCACAAGGGCTTCGCCGCGGCCCTCGCCTTCGTCGCGGCGGTGATCTTCCCCTTCACCCAGAGCGACGACCACAACGCCAACGTCGGCGTCAACATCCTCATCTTCGCCACCGTCGCCCTCGGCCTGAACATCGTCGTCGGCCTCACCGGCCTCCTCGACCTCGGTTACGTCGCCTTCCTCGGCGTCGGCGCCTACGCCGCGGCCCTCGTCTCCGGCTCCGAGTACTCCCGGTTCTCCGGCGTCCACTTCCCCTTCTGGGCCGCCGCCCTGACCGGCATGGCCGCCTCGCTCGTCTTCGGCGTGCTCATCGGTGCGCCCACCCTGCGACTGCGCGGCGACTACCTCGCCATCGTCACCCTCGGCTTCGGTGAGATCTTCCGCATCACCGTCAACAACCTCGACGGCGACTCCGGACCCAACATCACCCGCGGCCCGAACGGCATCACCCAGATCCCGGACCTCAACATCCTCGGATTCAACCTGGGCGAGGCACACGACATCGGCGGATTCACCCTCGGCCGATTCGCCAACTACCTGTTCCTGATGCTCATCGTCACGGCCATCGTCGTGCTCGTCTTCACCCGCGCGGCCGACTCCCGCATCGGCCGCTCCTGGATCGCCATCCGCGAGGACGAGACCGCCGCCACCGCCATGGGCATCAACGGCTTCCGCGTCAAACTCATCGCCTTCGCCCTCGGCGCCTCCCTCGCGGGCCTCGCCGGCACCGTGATGGCCCACGTCAACTACAGCGTCAACCCCCAGCCCTACCAGTTCGCCGGCGCCGCCCCGCCCAACTCGGCCTTCCTCCTGGCCGCCGTCGTCCTCGGCGGCATGGGCACCGTCAGCGGCCCGCTGCTCGGCGCCAGCGTCCTCTACCTGGTCCCCGAAAAGCTCCAGTTCCTCCAGAACTACGAGCTGTTCGCCTTCGGCATCGCGCTCGTCCTGCTGATGCGCTTCCGGCCGGAGGGCATCATCGCCAACCGCCGCCGCCAGCTCGAGTTCCACGAGATCGACCAACTCGACGTACCAGAACAGAAGACGCTGACCGACGAACCGGCCGTCACCAAGGCAGGGGCGTAAGAAACCATGACGACACCTGTACTCGAAGCCCGTGACGTCACCATGCGCTTCGGCGGCCTCACCGCCGTGCGATCGGTCGACTTCACGGTCAACAGCGGCGAGATCGTCGGCCTCATCGGCCCGAACGGCGCCGGCAAGACCACCTTCTTCAACTGCCTCACCGGCCTGTACGTCCCCACCGAGGGCACCGTCGCCTACCAGGGCAAGGTGCTGCCGCCCAAGCCGCACCTGGTCACGCAGGCCGGTATCGCCCGCACCTTCCAGAACATCCGGCTGTTCGCCAACATGACCGTTCTGGAGAACGTCCTCGTGGGCCGCCACACCCGGACCAAGGAAGGCCTGTGGTCCGCACTGCTGCGCGGCCCCGGCTTCCGCAAGGCCGAGAGGGACTCCGAGGCGAAGGCCATGGAGCTCCTCGCGTTCGTCGGCCTCGACGCCAAACGCGACCACCTCGCCCGCAACCTGCCCTACGGCGAGCAGCGCAAGCTGGAGATCGCCCGGGCACTCGCCAGCGAGCCGGGCCTGCTGCTGCTCGACGAGCCGACGGCCGGCATGAACCCGCAGGAGACCCGGACCACCGAGGAACTGGTCTTCGCCATCCGGGACAAGGGCATCGCCGTGCTCGTGATCGAGCACGACATGCGCTTCATCTTCAACCTGTGCGACCGCGTCGCCGTCCTCGTCCAGGGCGAGAAGCTCGTCGAGGGCACCTCCGACGTCGTCCAGGCCGACGAGCGGGTCGTCGCCGCCTACCTGGGCGAACCCTTCGAGGGCGATCCCGGGGAAGCGGAGGCGGCCGAGGTCGAGGCCGCGGAGGCTGCCGCCGAGACCGCCGACGCGGACGACACGGCCGACGCGGACGACAGCGGCGCCGCGGACGACATCGCCGACTCGGACAGCCGCAGCGACGCGGACACCTCGGGCGTCGCCGACAGCACCGGCGAGGAGAACGACAGCACCACCAAGGGAGAGGCCCAGTGACCGCACTGCTGGAGGTCGAGGACCTCAGGGTCGCCTACGGCAAGATCGAAGCCGTCAAAGGCATCTCGTTCAGCGTCGAGGCCGGCCAGGTCGTCACCCTCATCGGCACCAACGGCGCCGGCAAGACGACCACCCTGCGCACCCTCTCGGGCCTGCTCAAGCCCACGTCCGGCAAGATCGTCTTCGACGGCAAGCCGCTCACCGGCGTCCCCGCCCACAAGATCGTCGCCCTCGGACTCGCCCACTCCCCCGAAGGCCGGCACATCTTCCCGCGCCTGACCATCGCCGAGAACCTCCAGCTCGGCGCCTTCCTCCGCAAGGACAAGGAAGGCATCGAAAAGGACATCCAGCGCGCCTACGACCTCTTCCCCATCCTCGGGGAACGCAGAAAGCAGGCCGCGGGCACCCTCTCCGGCGGCGAACAGCAGATGCTCGCCATGGGCCGCGCCCTCATGTCCCAGCCCAAGCTCCTCATGCTCGACGAACCGTCCATGGGCCTCTCGCCGATCATGATGCAGAAGATCATGGCCACCATCTCGGAACTGAAGTCCCAGGGCACCACCATCCTGCTCGTCGAACAGAACGCCCAGGCGGCGCTCTCCCTCGCCGACCAGGGCCACGTCATGGAGGTCGGCAACATCGTCCTGTCCGGCACCGGACAGGAACTCCTCCACGACGAGTCCGTCCGCAAGGCATACCTCGGCGAGGACTAGCACCGGACCACGACAACGAGGCCCGCACCCCTCCACAGGGGTGCGGGCCTCGCCGTACGCGTCGAAGAGGCCGGGCGCGCTCAGCCCTTCTCGGGCTTCCCGCCCTTCGCCGCCTTCTTCTCGTCGCTGTCCTGAATGACCGCCTCCGCCACCTGCTGCATCGACATGCGGCGATCCATCGACGTCTTCTGGATCCAGCGGAACGCCGCCGGCTCCGTCAGCCCGTACTCCGTCTGCAGGATCGACTTCGCACGATCCACCAGCTTCCGCGTCTCCAGACGCTGGGTGAGGTCCGCGACCTCCCTCTCCAGCTCCTTCAGCTCCGTGAACCGCGACACGGCCATCTCGATCGCCGGAACCACATCGCTCTTGCTGAACGGCTTCACGAGGTACGCCATCGCGCCCGCGTCCCGAGCCCGCTCCACCAGATCACGCTGCGAGAACGCCGTCAGCATCAGCACCGGCGCGATCCGCTCCTCAGCGATCTTCTCCGCCGCGGAGATGCCGTCCAGCTTCGGCATCTTCACATCGAGGATCACCAGGTCAGGACGGTGCTCCCGGGCCAGCTCCACCGCCCGCTCACCGTCCCCGGCCTCGCCGACGACGGTGTACCCCTCCTCTTCCAGCATCTCTTTGAGATCCAGCCGGATCAGCGCCTCGTCCTCCGCGATGACGACACGCGTCGTCAGCGGGGGCACGTGCGACTTGTCGTCGTCGGGCACGTCTACGGGCTGGGGCGACTCGGCGGTCACGGGGGCGCTCCTCGTTCCGGGGCGGGGCAGGTCTTGCTGCTTATGCAGCCTACCTAGAGGCACGGGCCCGAGCTCACCCGGTACACTCACCGCAGTGCCTCGCCGGGTTGGTGGAACGGTATACACGGAGGTCTCAAACACCTCTGCCTGTGAGGGCTTGCGGGTTCGAATCCCGCACCCGGCACGCCTGGAAGCGGAGGATCACGCTCGCGTGATCTTCCGCTTTCTGCTGTGTGCCGTCACACCCAGCCACCCGGCCTGTACGCATGCGGCACCGCACGGCAGACCGCCCTACTTGGGGCTGTCGTCCTCGCCGATGTGGTGGACGCGGACCATGTTCGTCGCGCCCGGGACCCCTGGAGGGGAGCCCGCCGTGATCACCACCGCGTCGCCCCGCTCGCAGCGGCCGTAGCGCAGCAGCAGTTCGTCCACCTGGGCGACCATCGCGTCCGTGGAGTCGACGTGGGGGCCCAGGAACGTCTCCACGCCCCAGGACATGCTGAGCTGGGAGCGGGTGGCCGGTTCGGGGGTGAAGGCGAGGAGGGGGATGGGCGAGCGGTAGCGGGAGAGGCGGCGGGCGGTGTCGCCGGACTGGGTGAAGGCGACGAGGAACTTCGCGCCGAGGAAGTCACCGATCTCGGCGGCCGCGCGGGCGACGGCCCCGCCCTGGGTGCGGGGCTTGTTCCGTTCGGTCAGGGGCGGCAGGCCCTTGGCCAGGATGTCCTCCTCCGCCGCCGCGACGATCTTCGCCATGGTGCGGACCGTCTGGACCGGGTAGTTGCCCACGCTGGTCTCGCCCGAGAGCATCACCGCGTCGGTGCCGTCGATGACGGCGTTGGCCACGTCCGATGCCTCCGCCCTGGTGGGGCGGGCGTTGTCGATCATGGAGTCGAGCATCTGGGTGGCGACGATCACCGGTTTGGCGTTGCGTCTGGCCAGTTTGATCGCTCGCTTCTGGACGATGGGGACCTGCTCGAGCGGCATTTCGACGCCCAGGTCTCCCCGCGCGACCATGATGCCGTCGAAGGCGGCGACGATGTCGTCTATGGCCTCGACCGCCTGGGGTTTCTCGATCTTGGCGATGACGGGGAGGCGGCGGCCCTCGTCGTCCATGATGCGGTGGACGTCGAGGATGTCGCGGCCGCTGCGGACGAAAGACAGGGCGATGACGTCGAAGCCGGCGTGCAGGGCCCAGCGGAGGTCGTCCTCGTCCTTCTTGGAGAGGGCGGGGACCGAGACGGCCACTCCGGGGAGGTTGAGGCCCTTGTGGTCGGAGACCATGCCGGCCTCGACGACTTCGGTGTGGACGCGGGGGCCGTCGACGGCGGTGACCTTGAGGGCGACGCGGCCGTCGTCGACGAGGATGCGTTCACCGGGGGTGACGTCCTCGGCGAGGCCGGCGTAGGTGGTGCCGCAGATGTGGCGGTCGCCTTCGACACCTTCTTCGACGGTGATGGTGAAGGTGTCGCCGCGTTCGAGGAGTACGGGGCCTTCACGGAACCGGCCGAGGCGGATCTTCGGGCCTTGAAGGTCGGCGAGCACTCCGACGCTGCGGCCGGTCTCGTCGGCGGCTCTGCGAACGTGCTGGTAGCGCTCCTCGTGTTCGGCGTGTCCGCCGTGACTGAGGTTGAAGCGGGCGACGTCCATTCCGGCGTCGACCAGTGCCTTGATCTGGTCGTACGTGGCGGTGGCGGGCCCCAATGTACAGACGATCTTTGCTCGGCGCATGGTACGAGCCTAGGCCTTACCGGCCGGTAGAGACTTGGTGTGACGTGACCGCTCAACGACCTTTGGGTGAACCGTCATTGACACTTGTTGAACTGTGCGGGGTGGCGCTCATCTGATTCCGTGTCGGTGCCGGTCATCAGATCGCAACCTCCAGGGGCTGTTCCGTTCATCATGCTCCGGCCAGAATCTACGCGCGTCCGTATGTATGTGCGCGTGTCTACGCGCGTTGTGAAACCTTTTGTCCCTTCTCGCGAGGAGAGCCAGCATGGCGTTGGACCGCCGGAAGTTCCTGAAGAAGTCGGCCGCGACGGGGGCGGGGGTGGCGCTGGCGGGTGCGGCGGCGGCTCCGGCGGCGCAGGCCGCGGAGGCGTCGGCGGACTCCGCGATGGGTCCGGGCAAGCACCCCAAGCGGTACTCGCTGACCGTGATGGGCACGACGGACCTGCACGGGCACGTCTTCAACTGGGACTACTTCAAGGACGCCGAGTACTCGGACAAGGCGGGCAACGCGCAGGGTCTGGCGCGGATCTCGACGCTGGTGAACCAGGTCCGCGAGGAGAAGGGCCGCGGCAACACGCTGCTGCTGGACGCGGGTGACACGATCCAGGGCACGCCGTTGACGTACTACTACGCCAAGGTGGATCCGATCACGGCCAAGGGTGGCCCGGTGCATCCGATGGCGCAGGCGATGAACGCGATCGGGTACGACGCGGCGGCGCTGGGCAACCACGAGTTCAACTACGGCATCGAGACGCTGCGGAAGTTCGAGCAGCAGTGCGACTTCCCGCTGCTGGGTGCGAACGCGCTGGACGCGACGACGCAGCGGCCGGCTTTCGCGCCGTACTTCATCAAGGAGTTCCGTCCGCACGGTGCGCCGCCGGTGAAGGTGGCGGTGCTGGGCCTGACCAACCCGGGTATCGCGATCTGGGACAAGGCCTATGTGCAGGGGAAGTTGACGTTCCCGGGGCTGGAGGAGCAGGCGGCGAAGTGGGTGCCGAAGCTGCGTTCGATGGGTGCGGACGTGGTGGTGGTGTCGGCGCATTCGGGTACGTCGGGTCAGTCCTCTTACGGTGACCAGCTGCCGTATGTGGAGGATGCGGCGGCGAACGTGGCCAGGCAGGTGCCGGGGATCGACGCGATCCTGGTGGGGCACGCGCATCTGGAGATCCCGGAGCTGAAGGTCGTCAACGAGCAGTCCGGGAAGACGGTGGTGCTGTCGGAGCCGCTGTGCTTCGCCGAGCGGCTGACCCTCTTCGACATCGAGCTGGTGTTCGTCAAGGGCCGGTGGGAGGTGGAGTCGGTGTCGGCGTCGCTGCGCAACTCCAACTCGGTGGCCGACGATCCGGCGATCACGAAGCTGCTGGACGACGAGCACGAGAAGGTCGTGGCGTACGTCAACCAGGTGGTCGGCCGGGCGACGGAGACGCTGACGACGGTGGAGGCCCGGTACAAGGACGCACCGATCATCGACCTGATCACCAAGGTGCAGGAGGACGTGGTGAAGGCGGCGCTGGCCGGCACCGAGTACGCCTCGCTGCCGGTGATCGCACAGGCCTCACCGTTCTCCCGGACGTCCGAGATCCCGGCCGGCGATGTGACGATCCGGGATCTGTCGGGTCTGTACGTGTACGACAACACGCTGGTCGCCAAGCTGATGACGGGCGCCCAGGTGCGTGCGTACCTGGAGTACTCCGCCGGGTACTACGTGCAGACGGCGCCGGACGCGGCCGTCGACGTGGACAAGCTGACGAACGCGGGCGGCCGTCCGGACTACAACTACGACTATGTGTCGGGTCTGCGGTACGACATCGACGTGGCCCAGCCGGTCGGTTCCCGGATCAGGAACCTGACGTTCGACGGGGCGGCGCTGGACGACGCGCAGCAGTTCGTGCTGGCGGTGAACAACTACCGTGCCAATGGCGGTGGGGCGTTCCCGTTCGTGGCGTCGGCGAAGGAGCTGTGGTCGGAGTCGACGGAGATCCGTACCCGGATCGCCGAGTGGGTGACGGCGAAGGGCGAGCTGGATCCGAAGGACTTCGCCTCGGTGGACTGGCGGCTGACGCGGAACGGTACGCCGGTGTTCTAGCCGTTCGGCTGTGTGAAGGTGGCGGCCTCAGATTCCGTCTGCCAGGGGTGTCAGTGTTCTGATCTGGCGCACGGGCGGGATCTGGGGCCGTTGCTGTGTGAGGCCGAAGGTGGTGAAGGCGGTGCGGGTGGGCAGCGGGTAGGGAACGGTGCCGGTGACCGCGTTGAGGATGGTGGCGCTGCGCCAGGCGGCGAGTCCGAGGTCGGGGGTGCCGACGCCGTGGGTGTGGAGTTCGGCGTTCTGGACGTAGGCGTGGCAGCCGGTGGCGGTGATGGAGGGGTCGAGGACGAGACGGTACTGGTCGTCGATGCGGGGGCGTTCGCTGCTGTCGCGGCGCAGGTAGGGGTCGAGGCCCGCGAGGAGGGGGGTGAGCGGGCGTGGGCGGTACCCGGTGGCGAGGACGACGGCGTCGGTGGTGAGGCGGGTGCGGGTGGCCTGCTGGGTGTGCTCGAGGTGGAGTTCGATCTTGGTGCCGGCGACGCGGCCGGCGGTGCGGACGTGGACGCCGGGGGTGAGGACGGTGTCGGGCCAGCCGTCGTGCAGGGTGCGGTGGTAGAGCTCGTCGTGGATGGCGGCGAGGGTGTCGGCGTCGACGGCCTTGTGCAGTTGCCACTGGGCGGGCACGAGCCGGTCGCGGACGGGTTCGGGCAGCGCGTGGAAGTAGCGGGTGTAGTCGGGGGTGAAGTGTTCGAGGCCGAGTTTGGAGTACTCCATGGGGGCGAAGGCCTCGGTGCGGCCGATCCAGCGGAGTCCTTCGTGACCGGTGGGACGGTGGCGGAGCAGGTCGAGGAAGATCTCGGCGCCTGACTGCCCGGTGCCGACGACGGTGATGTGCGCCGCGGTGAGCAGGGTGTCGCGGTGGTCGAGGTAGTCGGCGGCGTGGACGACGGGGACGCCGGGGGCGTCGGCGAGGGGTTTGAGCGGTTCGGGGACGTGGGGTTGGGTGCCGATGCCGAGGACGATGTTGCGGGTGTAGGTGCGGCCGAGTGCTTCGGCTTCGCCGTCGGTGTCGAGTTGGGTGTAGTCGATCTCGAAGAGACGGAGTTCGGGGTTCCAGCGGACGGCGTCGACCTGGTGGCCGAAGTGGAGGGTGGGGAGGTTTTCGCTGACCCAGCGGCAGTAGGCGTCGTATTCGGTGCGCCGGATGTGCAGGTGTTCGGCGAAGTAGAAGGGGAAGAGCCGTTCGCGGGTCTTCAGGTAGTTGAGGAAGGTCCACTGGCTGGTGGGGTCGACGAGGGTGGTGAGGTCGGCCAGGAAGGGGACCTGGATGCGGGCCTCGTCGATGAGCAGGCCGGAGTGCCAGTGGAAACGAGGGCGTTGTTCGAAGAAGGCGGCGTCGAGGTGGGTGAGGGGGTGGGCGAGGGCGGCGAGGGAGAGGTTGAAGGGGCCGATCCCGATGCCGACGAGGTCGTGGGGGGTTTGGGGGGTGGGGTGGTTCAGGTGGTTCGGGAGGTTCATGCGGGGGTGCTTCCTTCCACCAGTTTCAGGAGGGTGGCCAGGTCTTCGGACTGGGTGTGGGGGTTGAGGAGGGTGGCTTTGAGCCAGAGCCGGTCATCGAGACGGGCTCGGCCGAGGACCGCGCGGCCGTCGGTGAGGAGGGTGCGGCGTACGGCGGCGACGGTGTCGTCGGTGGCGCCGGCGGGCCGGAAGAGGACGGTGCTGATGGTGGGCCGGTCGTAGAGCTCGAGGCCGGGGTCGGCGTGGATGAGGTCGGCGAGTTCGCGGGCGCGGGCGCACACCTGGTCGACGAGGGCGCCGAGGCCGCTGCGGCCGAGGGTCTTGAGGGTGGCGGCGACTTTGAGGATGTCGGGGCGGCGGGTGGTGCGCAGGGAGCGGCCGACGAGGTCGGGGATGCCCGCCTCGGTGTCGTCGCCGGCGTTGAGGTAGTCGGCGCGGTGGTGCAGGGCGGTGAGGTCGCGGGGGTGGCGGACGGCGAGGAGTCCGGCGGGGACGGGCTGCCAGCCGAGTTTGTGCAGGTCGAGTGTGACCGTGTGGGCGGCTTCCAGGCCGGTGAGTTTGTCGCGGTGGCGGTCGCTGAACAGGAGCCCTCCGCCGTGGGCGGCGTCGACGTGGAGGCGGGCGCCGTGGGCGGCGCAGAGTCCGGCGATCTCGGGGAGGGGGTCGATGAGGCCGGCGTCGGTGGTGCCCGCGGTGGCGGCCACGACGAGGGGGGTGCGGGGGCTGCCGGGGCCGTGGGGGCCTGCGAGGTCGGTGAGGGCTTGGTGGAGGGCGGCGGGGTCGAGGGTGCCGGCGGGGGCGGGGACGACGACGGGTTCGGGCAGGCCGAGCAGCCAGGCGGCGCGGGGCAGGGAATGGTGGGCGTTGGCACCGCAGACGAGGCGGACGCCGCCGGGGTGGCTCTCGCGGGCGAGGAGCAGGGCGAGTTGGTTGGACTCGGTGCCGCCGGTGGTGACGACGGCGTCGGCGAGGCCGGTGGCGTGGGCGAGTTCGCGGGTGACGAGGGCTTCGAGCGCGGAGGCGGCGGGGGCCTGGTCCCAGGAGTCGAGCGAGGGGTTGAGGACGCTGGCGGCGAGGTCGGCCGCGGCGGCGACGGCGAGGGGCGGGCAGTGCAGGTGGGCGGCGCACAGGGGGTCGGCGGGGTCGGCCGCGCCTTCGGCGAGGGCGTGGACGAGGGTGCGCAGGGCGTCGGGGTCGCCGTGGTCGGGCAGGACGTCTCCGACGGCGGCGCGCAGCTTGGCGGTGACGGTGTCGGGGCCGCCGGCGGGCAGTGGTCCTCCGCGGGCGTGGCGGCCGCTGCGGAGGGCGTCGAGGACGGTGTCGAGCAGCGGACGCAGGGGGTCGGGGTCTTCGGCGCCGGAGGCGAGGGGGGCTCGGGGCGGCGGTGGGGGCGGCGTACTCATCGGCTGTCCTCCGGGGCGCGGGGCCTGGGGGTCCAGCTTGTACGCCTGGGGTCCGACGCGCCCGGAATGCAGTGCGAGGGGAACCCGAAAGTGGGTACTGCCGTGCGGGCAGAACGTGTTGGTGCGGGGGCCGGGTGAGGTGCGGACAGGGTGAGGTGTGCGGGCCGGGTCGTGGCTCGGCCCGCACACCTGGAGTTCCTGCGGTCGGGCCCCGCCCCTGAGGGCTGGGCCCCGCGGGTGTCTACGCGGTGCGGACGCGCAGTGCGCGTGCGAGGTCGTCGAGTTGGTCGACGAGGGTGCGGCGCAGGGCCGGGACGGGGTCGGCGTCGCGCAGACAGGCCTGGCCGAGGCGGAGGTGGTCGGTGTCGACGGCGTGGGCGGGGAAGCCCCAATGGCCAGCGGCGCGGGCGATGGCGGGGCCTCGGCGGGCGGCGACGGTGACGGCGTCCTCGTAGAAGCGGGGCACGTAGTCCTGGACGAGGTCGGCCTGTTCGGGCTGCCAGAAGCCCTGGGCGGTGGCGGTGAACAGGTAGTTGGACAGGTCGTCGGAGGCGAACATCGCCTGCCAGGCGGCGCGTTTGGCCTCGGGATCGGGCAGGGCGGCGCGGCAGCGGGCGGCGCCTTCCTGGCCGGTGGCGGAGGGGTCGCGGTGGAGTTCGGCGGCGATGGCGGTCTCGTCGGTGGCGCCGAGGACGGCGAGGCGGGCGAGGATGCGCCAGCGCAGTTCGGGGTCGAGTTCCGGGCCGCCGGGGACGATGCCCTCGGCGAGCCAGGCGGCGATGGTGTCCGGGTGGGCGGCCACGTCGATGAGGTGACGTACGGCGATGAGACGCAGGCCGGGGTTGTCGCCGTCCTCGGTGCGGCGGATGAGGTCGCGGCACAGGTCGGTGAGGGTGGCGAGGGCGGTGGGCCGCTGGTCGGGGGTGAGGTAGCGGTCGGCGATGTGGGTGCGGGCGAAGGCGAGGACGCCCTGGACGAGGGCGAGGTCGGTCTCCTCCGGCAGGTGGGCTGCGGCGGTGGCCAGGTAGTCGGCGGGGGCGAGCTCACCGTCGCGGACCATGTCGCGCAGCGTGTTCCACACGACCGCGCGGGTGAGTGCGTCAGGGACGCCCGACAGGCCGCGCAGGGCAGTTTCCAGGGAGGTGTCGTCGAGGCGGACCTTGGCGTAGGTCAGGTCGAGGTCGTTGGGGACGACCAGTGCGGGGCGGATGCCGGGGCGGGGCTCGGGGGCGGCTTCCTGCGGCACGTCGGTCTCGTAGCGTTCCCGCAGGGTCAGGGTGCGGCCGTCGGACAGGTCGCGGTCGTAGACGCCGATGGTGACGCGGTGGGGGCGGCTGCCGTCGCGGCCGAGGGTGAGGGACCACTGGCCGGGGCGGGCGTCGGTGGACGCGGTGAGGGTGTCGACGCCGGTGGTGCGCAGCCATGCGTCGGCCCAGGCGTGGACGTCGCGGTCGGTGGCGGAGGCGAGGGAGTCGACGAAGTCGGCGAGGGAGGCGTTGGCGAACTTGTGCCTCTCGAAGTGGGTGTTGATGCCGGCCAGGAAGTCCTTCTCGCCGAGCCAGGCGACCAGTTGACGCAGGGCGGAGGCGCCCTTGGCGTAGGAGATGCCGTCGAAGTTGAGCAGGGCGGAGGCGGTGTCGTCGACGGCTTCGGGGGCCACGGGGTGGGTGGAGGGACGCTGGTCGGCGTCGTAGCCCCAGGACTTGCGGGAGACGCCGAACTCGGTCCAGGTGTTGGTGAAGCGGGTCGCCTCGGCGGCCGTCTGGTAGCCCATGTACTCGGCGAAGGACTCGTTCAGCCAGATGTCGTCCCACCACTTGAGGGTGACGAGGTCGCCGAACCACATGTGGGCCATCTCGTGGGCGATGACCATGGCGCGGGTCTGGCGCTCGGTCTCGGTGACGGCGGAGCGGTAGACGAACTCGTCGCGGAAGGTGACGAGGCCGGGGTTCTCCATGGCGCCGGCGTTGAACTCGGGGACGAACGCCTGGTCGTAGGAGTCGAACGGGTAGGGCTGCTCGAACTTCTCGTGGTAGCGGTCGAAGCAGGCGCGGGTGACGTCGAGGATCTCGTCGGCGTCGGCGTCGAGGTGGGGGGCGAGGGAGCGGCGGCAGTGGATGGCGAAGGGCAGGCCGCGGTGTTCGGTGCGCACCGAGTGCCAGGGCCCGGCGGCGACGGCGACGAGGTAGGTGGAGATGAGCGGGGTGGTGGCGGACTTCCAGACGCCGTCCCCGGTGTGCTCGGTGATGCCGTTGGCGAGGACGGTCCAGCCGTCGGGTGCGGTGACGGTGAGGTCGAAGACGGCCTTGAGGTCGGGCTGGTCGAAGGCCGCGAAGACGCGTTGGACGTCGTCGAGGAACAGCTGGGTGTAGACGTAGGTCTCGCCGTCGGAGGGGTCGGTGAAGCGGTGCATGCCCTCGCCGGTGCGGGAGTAGCGCATGGCGGCGTCGACGCGCAGTTCGTGTTCGCCGGCGGCGAGGTTCTTCAGGGGCAGGCGGTTGCCGCTGAGGCTGTGCGGGTCGAGGGGCTGTCCGTCGAGGGTGGCGGAGCGCAGTTCGGCCGGCTTGAGCTCGACGAAGGTGTCCGTGGTGTCCTGGCCGGTGCCGGTGCGTACGGTGAACCGTATGACGGTCCGGGAGTCGAAGGTGTCGTCCCCACGGGTCAGGTCGAGGTCGACGCTGTAGTGGTGGACGTCGAGGAGCTGGGCACGGGTCTGCGCTTCGTCGCGCGTCAGTACGGACATGGACGCCATGGTGCCTGATACCACGGTCAGGGCACGAGGGGGTTCCGGGCACCACCACCGGGGCACTCCCCCGCACGAAACCCGACACGACCCACGCCCCACACCCGCGCGGCCCGTCTCTGCGCAGGGGCCCCGGCAGGGCACACGGCACGACCCATGCGCGCCGAGTCCAGCAGCGCACACGTCCGTCCCTGCGCACGGGGGCTCGGCAGGGCACGCGGCCCGTCCCCGCGCACGGGGCCTGGCACAGTACGCGCCCCCTCCCTGCCCACGGGGCCTCGCAGACACACGGCCCCTCCCTGCGTACGGGGCCTCGCAGGCACGCGACCCGTCCCTGCACGGGCCGGGGGCGGCGTCCGTGCGGGATGCCCGGTCCTACGCGCGATCCGGCCCTCCGCGCGCCGATGCCGACTTCCCGCGCACACGGGCCCCGCGACCGCGAGGGCGGCCCCACGCGCGGGGGCTCCGGGGCCGTGCCGGAGGCCGGTCCCGGACGAGCGCCGATCCCGCGCGAGAGCCAGTCGTCGCCGCGCAGTCGCCGACTCCCCCACGCACAGGGACCTCCATCACCGCACGGACGACCTACCCCACACGAGCACCCTCCCGCCGGGGATCGAACATCCCCCCGCGCGGCGCCGGCTCCCCGACCCACAGGGACCTCCACCACCGCACGGACGACCCCACACGAGCAGCGCGCCCGCCCCGGAGCCGAACATCCTCGGCGCCGGCGCCGGCTCCCCCACCCACAGGAACCGCCACATCCGCAGGGGCGGTCCCGCACGGGATTTGCTCCCGCGCGCCTGGAGACTCGGCGGGGCGGGCGGTGTCGTGGGGTGGGGTGGGGTCAGATCGTCGGGGTGGGGTCGCCGTTGGCGGACTTCTCGGCGATGCGTTCGTGGTGGCGGATGACCTCGGCGATGATGAAGTTGAGGAACTTCTCGGCGAACGCCGGGTCGAGTTTGGCGTCCTCGGCGAGTGCGCGCAGGCGGGCGATCTGGCGGCCCTCGCGGTCCGGGTCGGCGGGCGGGAGCTGGTGGGCGGCCTTGAGGTGGCCGACCTGCTGGGTCGCCTTGAACCGCTCGGCGAGCATGTGGACGACGGCGGCGTCGATGTTGTCGATGCTGTCGCGCAGGCGTGCGAGTTCGCTGAGGACGGCGGGGTCGACGTCGCCGGTACCGGTGCTGCTGATGGTCATGGGGGTCCACCTTACGGGGCCGGACCGCCCGGTTCCGTCCGCGCGGTGTCCGCTGTGCATAGAGTGGAAGGGTTCATGGCGTCTTTGGGGGTGCGGACGTGGCGGACGACGGACCGGTCAAGCACGGTTTCCCGCATCTGGAGACGGTGCGCGCCGCGATCACGGCGCTGTACAAGCGGCTCTCGTACGACACCGTCCAGACGTTCGCGACCAGTGTGGCCCCGGCCGACGTGGCGTTCTGCGACACCGACGATCTGCATCTGGGTGCCCAGCGGGTGGCACGCGAGATGGTGCGCCACTACCGGCTGCCGGACGCGCGGCTGATCGTCAGCTTCAGGGAGATGCAGCACGCGGCGAACGTGGAGCTGACGTCGGGCCCCGAGTACTTCGTCGAGCTGAACGACCGTTTCCGCACCCATCGGCAGGACATCGGCGCGGCCCTGGCGCACGAGGTGATGCACGTCTATCTGCACCGCCTGGATCTGTCGTTCCCCGGTCTGCGGGACAACGAGATCCTCACGGACACGGCGGCGACGTACCTGGGTGCGGGCTGGCTGCTGCTGGACGCCTTCCGGGAGCACGGCACGTCCTCCCAGAAGCTCGGCTATCTCACGCCGGAGGAGTTCGGGTACGTCCTGGCCAAGCGGGCGTTGTTCTTCGGTGAGGACCCTTCGACGTGGTTCACCAGCCCGCAGGGCTACGAGGCGTATGAGAAGGGGCTGGCCCGGGCCCGCCGTGACGGGCAGCAGCCGCCGCTGACGGCCGCCGGCTGGGCAGGCCGGCGCCGCTACGCCCGGGACCGGCGGCACGCCCAGGAGCTCGGCCGGGGGCCGCTGGCCGCGCCGGAAGCGTCGTACTCCTTCACGTCGTCGGGGCCGGAGCCGCTGCGGGTGTCGTTCCCCTGCCCGACCTGCCATCAGCGGATCAGGGTGCCGGTGCGAGGCCGGATGCGTGCGCGGTGTGCGCTGTGCCGGACGGTGCTGGAGTGCGACACGTAGGAGGTCACGGCTCCGCCTGTGCGACGATGCCCTGCGCGCGGGCCGCCGCCAGCCACAGCGGGAACTCGGCGAGGAGGCGGTCGTACAGCGCGGCGTCGGACAGGCGCCGCGGATCGCGGCCGGCGGGGAAGAAGCCCGCGTTGTCGACGACACGTCTGCCCGGCACCGCCAGTTCGTCGAGTCTGCGCAGGAAGTCGAACTGGTGGCTGCGGGCGCTGCCGAAGCCCACGAACTGCCAGAAGAGGGGAAGCTTCGCGGCCTTGCACAGGTGGCGTTCGGCGGCGGTCCTGCTGGAGGGGGCGCCGTCGGTCTGGAAGACGACCAGGGCCGGGTCCGTGGCGCCGCAGTCGAGGTAGTGGTCGATCACGGCGTCCATGGCGGCCTCGTAGTTGGTGCGGCCCATGTGGCCGAGGCCGGCCGCCATGCGCCGGATGCTGTCCTGGTGGTCGTCGAGGGCGATCTCACCGACGGCGTCGACGTCCGTGGAGAAGAACACCACCGGGACGCGCCCGTCGTCGTCGAGATGCGCGGAGAGCGACAGCACCCGGTCGGCGAGCGCCTGCACGCTGCCGTCGCGGTAGTACGGCCTCATGGAGCCGGAGTGGTCGAGCACGAGGTACACGGCGGCCTGCTGCTCCTCGAGGCCGTGCTCGACGAGCGAGGCCCCCGCGCTCTTGTAGAGGCTGACCAGCGCGGGCGCGGTCTCCTCCACCTTGCTCAGGCTGATCGCGGCCATGTCCCGCTCCTCCCCTGTCGGTCGGGGACGGGGACGCCGGTGAGGGCTCGTACGGTTTCCGGGACGTGCGACGACATGCGACGGCGCCTGCCCTCGTGTCCGGTCGGGGACGGGCGGGCAGGCGCCGACTGTGTTCCGTACGCCGTTGTACGGGACGTTCTTTCGTGACCGCGTGTCAGACCATCAGCGCGCGGTCCGTCGGGCGGATCGGGGCCGGCAGGTCGCTGGCGCCGGTCAGGTGGCGGTCGACGCCGCGGGCGGCCGAGCGGCCCTCGGCGATCGCCCACACGATGAGCGACTGGCCGCGGCCGGCGTCACCGGCGACGAAGACACCCGGCACGTTGGTCTGGAAGTCGGCGTCGCGGGCGATGTTACCGCGTTCGTCGAGTTCCAGGCCGAACTGCTCGACCAGGCCGTTGACCCGGTCGGTGCCGGTGAAGCCCATGGCGAGGGTGACCAGCTGGGCGGGGATCTTGCGTTCGGTGCCCGGCTTCTGGGTCAGCTTGCCGTCGACGAACTCGACCTCGGCCAGGTGCAGCCACTGCACATTGCCGTCCTCGTCGCCCTCGAAGTGGGTGGTGGAGGCGGCGTAGATCCGCTCGCCGCCCTCCTCGTGGGCCGAGGTGACCTTGTACAGGATCGGGAAGGTCGGCCAGGGCTGGTTGGTGGGGTGCCGCTCGTCGTTCGGGCGGGGCATGATCTCCAGCTGGGTGACGGAGGCCGCGCCCTGGCGGTGGGCGGTGCCCACGCAGTCCGCGCCGGTGTCACCGCCGCCGATGACGACGACGTGCTTGCCCTCGGCCGAGATGGGCGCGGTGACGTAGTCACCCTCCTGGACCTTGTTGGCCAGGGGCAGGTACTCCATCGCCTGGTAGATGCCCTTGAGCTCGCGGCCCGGCACCGGCAGGTCGCGGGCGGTCGTGGCGCCGGCGGCGATGACGACCGCGTCGTAGCGCTTCTTCAGGTCGGCCGCCTTGATGTCGCGGCCGATCTCGACGCCGGTGCGGAAGCGGGTGCCCTCCGCGCGCATCTGCTCGATACGGCGGTTGATGTGCCGCTTCTCCATCTTGAACTCGGGGATGCCGTAGCGGAGCAGGCCTCCGATGCGGTCGGCGCGCTCGTAGACGGCGACGGTGTGGCCGGCCCGGGTGAGCTGCTGGGCGGCGGCCAGGCCCGCCGGGCCCGAGCCGATGACGGCGACGGTCTTGCCGGACAGGCGCTCGGGAACCTGCGGGGCGACGCCCCCGGCCTCCCACGCCTTGTCGATGATGGAGACCTCGACGTTCTTGATGGTGACCGGTGGCTGGTTGATGCCGAGCACACACGCCGACTCGCACGGAGCCGGGCACAGGCGGCCGGTGAACTCCGGGAAGTTGTTCGTGGCGTGCAGCCGCTCGGAGGCGGCGGTCCAGTCCTCGCGGTAGGCGTAGTCGTTCCACTCGGGGATCAGGTTCCCGAGCGGACAGCCGTTGTGGCAGAACGGGATGCCGCAGTCCATGCAGCGGCTGGCCTGCTTGGAGATGATCGGCAGCAGGGAGCCGGGGACGTAGACCTCGTTCCAGTCCTTGACGCGCTCACCGACGGGACGGGTCTTGGCGACCTCGCGGCCGTGGTTCAGGAAGCCCTTCGGGTCAGCCATTGATCGCCGCCTCCATCATCTTCTCGGTGATCTCGGTCTCGGACAGACCGGCTCGCTCGGCGGCGTCCTTGGCGGCGAGCACTGCCTTGTACGTGCTGGGAATGATCTTGCTGAAGCGCTCGACGGCCGTGTCCCACTCGGCGAGCAGCTTCTCGGCGACGGTGGAGCCCGTCTCCTCCTGGTGGCGGCGCACCACCTCGTGCAGCCACTGCTTGTCCGTCTCGTCGAGCGCCTCGATCGCGTCGAGGTTGCCGACGTTGACGTTGTCGCGGTCGAGGTCGATGACGTAGGCGATGCCACCGGACATGCCCGCCGCGAAGTTGCGGCCGGTCTCGCCGAGGACGACCGCGTGACCGCCGGTCATGTACTCGCAGCCGTGGTCGCCCACGCCCTCGGAGACGACCAGTGCGCCGGAGTTGCGCACGCAGAAGCGCTCACCGGTCTTGCCGCGCAGGAACATCTCGCCGCCGGTGGCGCCGTAGGCGAGGGTGTTGCCCGCGATGACGCTGTACTCGGCGAGGTGGTCGGCCGCGCGGTCCGGGCGGACCACGATCCGGCCGCCGGAGAGGCCCTTTCCGACGTAGTCGTTGGCGTCGCCCTCCAGGCGCAGCGTGATGCCGCGCGGGACGAAGGCGCCGAAGGACTGGCCGGCGGAGCCGGTGAAGGTGATGTCGATGGTGTCGTCGGGCAGGCCCGCGCCACCGAACTTCTTGGTCACCTCGTGGCCGAGCATGGTGCCGACCGTGCGGTTGATGTTGCGGATGGCGACCTGGGCGCGCACCGGCTGGGCCTCGGTGGCGCCGGGCGCGGCCAGGGCGTCGGCGGCGAGCTTGATCAGCTCGTTGTCGAGCGCCTTCTCCAGGCCGTGGTCCTGGGCGACCACCTGGTGGCGCACGGCGCCCTCGGGCAGCTCGGGCACGTGGAAGAGCGGGTCCAGGTCCAGGCCCTGCGCCTTCCAGTGGTTCACGGCGCGGGTGACGTCGAGGATCTCGGCGTGGCCGACGGCCTCCTCGATGGAGCGGAAGCCCAGCTCGGCCAGGAGTTCGCGGACCTCCTCGGCGATGAACTGGAAGAAGTTCACCACGTACTCGGCCTTGCCGGAGAACCGCTCGCGCAGCACCGGGTTCTGGGTCGCGATGCCGACCGGGCAGGTGTCCAGGTGGCACACGCGCATCATCACGCAGCCGGAGACGACGAGGGGTGCGGTGGCGAAGCCGAACTCCTCGGCGCCCAGCAGCGCGGCGATGACGACGTCGCGGCCGGTCTTCAGCTGGCCGTCGGTCTGCACGACGATGCGGTCGCGCAGGCCGTTGAGCAGCAGGGTCTGCTGGGTCTCGGCCAGGCCGAGCTCCCAGGGGCCGCCGGCGTGCTTGAGCGAGGTCAGCGGGGAGGCGCCCGTGCCGCCGTCGTGGCCGGAGATCAGGACGACGTCCGCGTGGGCCTTGGAGACACCGGCCGCGACCGTGCCGACGCCGACCTCGGAGACCAGCTTCACGTGGATGCGGGCCTGCGGGTTGGCGTTCTTCAGGTCGTGGATGAGCTGGGCCAGGTCCTCGATGGAGTAGATGTCGTGGTGCGGCGGCGGGGAGATGAGGCCCACGCCCGGCGTCGAGTGCCGGGTCTTCGCCACCCACGGGTACACCTTGTGGCCGGGCAGCTGGCCGCCCTCGCCGGGCTTGGCGCCCTGGGCCATCTTGATCTGGATGTCGTCGGAGTTGACCAGGTACTCGGAGGTCACGCCGAAGCGGCCGGAGGCCACCTGCTTGATCGCGCTGCGCCGGGCCGGGTCGTACAGGCGCTCGGGGTCCTCGCCGCCCTCACCGGTGTTGGACTTGCCGCCCAGCTGGTTCATGGCGATGGCGAGGGTCTCGTGCGCCTCCCTGGAGATGGAGCCGTACGACATGGCGCCCGTGGAGAACCGCTTGACGATCGAGGAGACCGGCTCGACCTCCTCGACCGGGATCGGCTGCCGGTCGGACTTGAAGCCGAACAGGCCGCGCAGCGTCATCAGGCGCTCGGACTGCTCATTCACGCGCGAGGTGTACTTCTTGAAGATGTCGAAGCGGCCGGTGCGCGTGGAGTGCTGGAGGCGGAAGACCGTCTCCGGGTCGAACAGGTGCGGCTCGCCCTCGCGGCGCCACTGGTACTCGCCGCCGATCTCCAGCGCGCGGTGCGCCGGGGCGATGCCGGAGGCGGGGTAGGCCTTGGCGTGACGGGCGGCGACCTCCTTGGCGATGACGTCGATGCCGACGCCGCCGATCTTGGTGGTGGTGCCGTTGAAGTACTTCTCCACGAAGGTCTCGTCCAGGCCGACGGCCTCGAAGACCTGGGCGCCGCGGTAGGAGGCGACGGTGGAGATGCCCATCTTGGACATGACCTTCAGCACGCCCTTGCCGAGGGCGTAGATCAGGTTGCGGATGGCCTTCTCGGGCTCGATGCCCGGGAGGAAGGTGCCCGCGCGGACCAGGTCCTCGACGGACTCCATCGCCAGGTAGGGGTTGACCGCGGCGGCGCCGTAGCCGATGAGCAGGGCGACGTGGTGGACCTCGCGGACGTCGCCGGCCTCGACCAGCAGGCCCACGTGGGTGCGCTGCTTGGTGCGGATGAGGTGGTGGTGGACGGCCGCAGTGAGCAGCAGCGACGGGATCGGCGCGTGCTCGGCGTCGGAGTGGCGGTCGGACAGGACGATCAGCCGGGCGCCGTTGTCGATGGCGGCGTCCGCCTCGGCGCAGATCTCGTCGATGCGGGCGGCGAGGGCGTCACCGCCGCCGGAGACCCGGTACAGGCCGGACAGGGTCGCGGCCTTGAAGCCGGGCATGTCGCCGTCGGCGTTGATGTGGATGAGCTTGGCCAGCTCGTCGTTGTCGATCACCGGGAAGGGCAGGACGACGCTGCGGCAGGAGGCCGCGGTCGGCTCCAGCAGGTTGCCCGAGGGGCCCAGCGAGCTGCGCAGGGAGGTGACCAGTTCCTCGCGGATGGCGTCCAGCGGCGGGTTGGTGACCTGGGCGAACAGCTGGGTGAAGTAGTCGAAGAGCAGCCGCGGGCGCTCGGAGAGCGCGGCGATCGGCGAGTCGGTGCCCATGGAGCCGATCGGCTCGGCGCCGGCCTTGGCCATCGGCGCGAGGATGACGCGCAGCTCCTCCTCGGTGTAGCCGAAGGTCTGCTGGCGGCGGGTGACCGAGGCGTGGGTGTGGACGATGTGCTCGCGCTCGGGCAGGTCGCCCAGCTCGATCTCGCCGGCCTCCAGCCACTCGGCGTACGGCTGCTCGGCGGCGAGGGTCGCCTTGATCTCGTCGTCCTCGATGATGCGGTGCTCGGCGGTGTCCACGAGGAACATGCGGCCGGGCTGCAGGCGGCCCTTGCGGACGACCTTGGCCGGGTCGATGTCGAGGACGCCGACCTCGGAGCCGAGGACGACGAGGCCGTCGTCGGTGACCCAGTAGCGGCCGGGGCGCAGGCCGTTGCGGTCGAGGACGGCGCCGACCTGGGTGCCGTCGGTGAAACAGACGCAGGCGGGACCGTCCCAGGGCTCCATCATCGTGGAGTGGTAGCCGTAGAAGGCGCGGCGGGCCGGGTCCATGGAGTCGTGGTTCTCCCACGCCTCCGGGATCATCATCAGCACGGAGTGCGGCAGGGAGCGGCCGCCGAGGTGGAGCAGCTCCAGGACCTCGTCGAAGGAGGCGGAGTCGGAGGCGTCCGGGGTGCAGATCGGGAAGATCCGCTCCAGGTTGTCCTTGCCCCCGAAGAGGTCGGAGGCGAGCTGGGACTCGCGGGCGACCATCCAGTTGCGGTTGCCCTTGACGGTGTTGATCTCGCCGTTGTGCGCGACGAAGCGGTAGGGGTGGGCGAGCGGCCAGCTCGGGAAGGTGTTGGTGGAGAACCGGGAGTGGACGAGCGCGATCGCGGACGCGAAGCGGCGGTCGGACAGGTCCGGGAAGAACGGCTCCAGCTGGCCGGTGGTGAGCATGCCCTTGTAGACGAGGGTGCGCGCGGACAGCGACGGGAAGTAGACGCCGGCCTCGCGCTCGGCGCGCTTGCGCAGCACGAACGCCTTGCGGTCCAGGGCGATGCCCTCGCTGACGCCGTCGGCGACGAACAGCTGGCGGAAGACGGGCATCGTGGAGCGGGCGGTGGCGCCGAGCAGCTCGGGGGCGACGGGGACCTCGCGCCAGCCGAGGACGGTCAGGCCCTCGTCGGCCGCGATCGTCTCGATCTGTGAGACGGCGTCCGCGGCGCCGTCCTCGGGGAGGAAGGCGATACCGACGGCGTAGGAGCCGGCGGCGGGCAGCTCGAATCCGGCCACCTCACGCAGGAACGCGTCGGGCACCTGGGAGAGCAGGCCGGCACCGTCGCCGGAGTCGGGCTCGGAACCGGTGGCGCCGCGGTGCTCCAGGTTGCGCAGAACCGTGAGTGCCTGCTCGACCAGCGTGTGGCTCGCCTCGCCGGTGAGGGTGGCCACGAAGCCGACGCCGCAGGCGTCGTGCTCGTTGCGGGGGTCGTACATACCCTGCGCAGCAGGGCGAGCATCCATGAACGACCAGTTTCGGCCGTTCGCGGAGTGCTGGGACGGCTGGCGCGGCGTACGCATCGGCTCTCCCGTCGTCGTCATCTGGCATGTGCTGGTGCCGAGGGACGACGTTGGCCCTCTGCGTAAGTGCAAAATTTCGTGCAGGTTACATGATGGAGCGGTTCTCGGGAATCGGATATTCCGTTCCAGCATGCGGACACCGCAGGGTCGGCGGCGGGGGGTTTCCGCGCCCGGCGGTGAAGTCTTGTGTGGGGGCCGGGGAAGGACGGGATCGGTCGGATGCCACGCCCGTCGGCCCGTGAAGGACGGGGAGGGCGGCGTCGTCGCCCGCCCCGCGGGTGCACGGTAGGCCTCATTGCCCACAGCGCTTACGGCTCATGCCCGGTGGTCATGCGGTCGAAACCAGCGGGTAACGATTACTTATGCGAGACGTTGCATAAGATCCATGCACATCATCCTACGGCCGTTCCGAACAGGGTACCCAGGGCGTACGTCACACCGGCGGCGGCACCACCCAGGACAAGCTGCCGCAAACCGCTGTACCACCAGGTCCGCGCGGTCACCTTGGCCACCACCGCGCCACAGGCGAACAGCCCGGCCAGGGCGAGCAGCACGGCCGGCCACAGGACAGTGGCCCCCAGCAGGTAGGGCAGTAGGGGAAGCAGCGCGCCCAGTGCGAAGGAGCCGAACGACGACACCGCGGCGACCAGCGGCGAGGGCAGGTCGCCCGGGTCGACACCCAGTTCCTCGCGGGCGTGGATCTCCAGGGCCTGCTCGGGGTCCTTCGACAGCTGCCGGGCCACCTCGCGGGCGAGCCGCGGCTCGACGCCCCGCGCCACGTACAGGGCGGCCAGCTCGTCCTCCTCGTCCTGCGGGTGCTTTCTCAGCTCGCGCCGCTCGACGTCCAGCTCGGCCTCGACCAGCTCGCGCTGGGAGGCGACGGAGGTGTACTCGCCGGCCGCCATGGAGAAGGCGCCGGCGGCCAGGCCCGCGAGCCCGGTGAGGACTATGGTCTGCTGGCTCACCGAACCGCCGGCCACACCGGTCATCAGGGCGAGGTTGGAGACCAGGCCGTCCATCGCGCCGAAGACCGCCGGGCGCAGCCAGCCGCCGTTCACGTCGCGGTGCGTGTGATTGTCGCGGTGCGCCTCGTGCAGTGTCGCTTCGGTGTCGAGGATGGCCATGGTCAGTCCCCCAGGCGGATTAGGCAAGGCTTGCTTTTGGACGAGTTCTACTTTTCGACAACACTGAATCTACGCCTGGAATTCCGCCGCCGCCAGCAAGGAAAGGCTGGGCTAACCTGCGGTTTCACCCCTTTGCGCTCATCCGAGAGGGGGTCCGCACAGATGTCGTACGGGTGATGGTGCGCTCGGCGAGGCTGCGTGGCGTCGCGGACCGGGGACAGTTCCGCAAAGGGTTCTGCGCCCGTCTCGGCGCCCTGGAGAGGAGAGCCCGCGATGGCATCGAGTGCCGGTGATCCTCCGGCCGCCCTGCGCGACCGGGCGCGCGGCGCGCTGCTCGGCCTCGCCGTCGGAGACGCCCTCGGGGCGCCCGCGGAGAACCTGAAGCCCTCCGAGATCCGCGCCCGCTGGGGCCGGATCACCGGCTACGTCACCGAGCACCCGGCCGGCACGGACGACACCGAGTACGCCCTCTTCTCCGGGCTGCTGCTCGCCCGGCACGGATCCGCGCTCACCCCGGCCCATGCGGAGGCGGCCTGGCACGAGCACATCGCCGACCGCGCCGACGGCCCCTTCCGCGGCGCCGGGTTCAGCGAGCGGGGCACCCTGGAGAACCTCCGCCGGGGCCTGGCCGCGCCCATCTCGGCCCAGCACCGGCACGCCTGGAGCGACGGCCTGGCCATGCGGGCGGCGCCGTTCGGGGTGTTCGCCGCGGGGCGGCCCGCCGAGGCGGCCCGGCTGGTCGCCATCGACGGCTCGGTCAGCCACGAGGGCGAGGGCATCCACGGCGGCCGGGCGGTGGCGGCCGGGGTCGCGGCGGCGATGGCGGGCGCGGCCCCGGTCGCGGTCGTGGCCGCCGCCCTCGCCGTCGTACCGGACGACTCCTGGACGGCCCGCTCGCTGCGCCGGGCCACGGCCGCCGCCCACCACGGCGAACGGGCGGTGCGCCGCGCGGTGGTCATCGGCGGCTACCCCTGGACCGACCTGGCCCCCGAGGCGGTGGCCCTCGCCTTCGGCGCGTACGCCGCCGCCGACGGCGACTTCCGCGACGCGGTCCTCACGGCCGTCAACATGGGCCGCGACGCCGACACCACGGCGGCGGTCGCGGGCGCCCTGGCCGGAGCGACCCAGGGTGCCACCGCCATCCCGGCCGACTGGGCGGCGGCCATCGGCCCGGCACGCGGCAGCTGCCTGCCGTCCATGGCCGGACGGCACGTGCTGGACCTGGCGGACCTCCTGGTGGAGACGGCCGGGAGCGGGGCGCGGGGAGCCGGGCCGACAGCTCGCCGGGACGCCCTGCGTCCGGACGCCTCCGTGCGCCGCGCCGCCCTCCTCTGCCCCGCCGCCCGCACCCTCACCGGCGACGAGAGCGAGATCGGAGCATGAGAGGCCGACCACGCATCGAAGGACTCCCGCCCGGTCCGACGACCGCACACACCGACGCGGACGGAAGCCCCACCCGGCGGCACACCGCACACCTCCCGGCCGGAAGCCACCCGACCGAGGCCGCGACCACGAAACACCGACGCCACACGGAAAGCCTTCCGCCCGCGCCGGCGGACGCAGACCCCGCCGCCAGACCGTCCGGCAGGCGCCGCCGGGCCGTCCGTGTGCCCGGGCGGACCCCACCGCGACACTCGCCCCCACACACCGCACACCTCCCCGCCGGAAGCCCCCGACCGAGGCGGCCGCCATGAGACACCGACGACACACCGAAAGACCCCCGCCCGCGCCGGCGGACGCAGACCTCGCCGCCACGCCCTCCGGCGGGCGGCGCCGGGCCGTCCGTGTGCCCGGGCGGGCCGAATGGTCACGCTGCCCCACCCACCGGCCGTGCGGCATCGCACGGCATGACGCGCCTCCTGTCCCCGGTGCGCGACACGACACACATCCCACTCCCACTCCTACTCCCACCGTCCGCGCGGTCCTCCCCTGCCCCGCCACTCAGGTCCCTCGTCCTCACCTACGACCAGATGGAGGTGGTTGCATGAGCATGAGAAGCCGGAGACGGATCGAAGGGCTGTTGCTGGGGCTGGCCGCCGGTGACGCCGCCGGGTGGCCGGCCGGGCGGCACCGGGCCGCGCGGATGCCCGAGTGGACCCGGCGGCTCACCCGTGAGCTGGACACCTTCGCCGAGCAGAACGCGACGACCACGCTGCCCGTCCCGATCGCCCTCAACCAGCCGCCCGAGCCGCTGTGCCTCGGCCCGTCCGACGACGCCGAATGGGCGGTGTTCGCGGCGGAGGCCGTGCTGCGGGCCGGGGACGACGACGCGCTGGGCGACCTCAGCCGGGAACGGCGGGTGCGGGCCGCGATCGACCTCACCTGGAACGCGGTGGCCAGCGAGGTCGCCGCGGCGGCCGAACGCGCGCCCGAGGTGGAGTCCGCGGTGCTGCCGCTGCGCGCCCGCATCTCGGTGCGGGCCGGTCTGGGCAACCTGGCCACCGGCCTGCGTCCGCCCGCCACCGGGCACGACAACCCGCACTACTTCGACGACGCGGCCTGTGTACGAGCGTGTGTGCTGGCCGTCGCCCACCCGGGCGACCCCGGCCGCGCCGCCGAACTCGCCGAGTTCGACGCCCGCTACACCCAGGACGGCGACGGTGTGCACGGCGCCCGGGCGATGGCGGCGGCGCTCGCGGCGGCCCTCGCCGGTGCCGGCGTCGAGCACTGCGTCACGGCCGCGCTGGCCGAACTCCCCGAGGGCACGGAGATCGGCCGCAACGCCCGGCACGCGCTGAAGCTGGCCGAGGACAGCGACGGCGCGTTCGCGCTGGTGCCGCTGCTGGAGCACCAGATCGTCGACCACGTCTACAGCTACGGCATCGCCGCCGCCGAGACGGTTCCGGTGGCCCTGGCCCTGGCCACCGCGGCCGGCGGCCGGATCGACCGGGCCCTGCCCGCCGCGGTGTGCCTGTCCCGTCTCGCCGACTCCGCCCCTGCCCTGGCAGGCGCGCTCACCGGTGCTCTCGGCGGGGCCGAGGCCATCCCGGAGTCCTGGCGGGACGCCTGCCGCACCCTGTCCGGCTGTGTGCTGCCCCGCCTCACCGGCACCGATCTGGTGGAACTCGCCGGGCTTCTGGAAGCCGCACAACCGGCCGCGCCAGGAGGATGATTCGGGGCATGACGCCCACAGCAGAAGAAACCCGGGGACCCGGCCGCCGCGAGGCGTGTCTGGAGGAGCGGATCACCGGGGCGCTCGTCGGCGCGGCCGTCGGCGACGCCCTCGGCGGACCCGTCGAGGGCTACTCTCCCGACCAGATCCTCCAGCGCCACGGCGGCCGGATCCACGGTGTCGTCGGCCCCTGGCACGGCGACGACTGGCGCACCGCCCGTCCCCTCGCGCCGTACCACAAGGGGGACGGCCACGTCACCGACGACACCCTGATGACGCACGCGCTGGTCCGCGTGTACGCCCGGGTCCGCGACCATCTCGACGCCCACGCGATCGCCGACCACCTGGTCCCCGACCTGATGACGAACGCCCGCTGGATCCCCGAGCTGGAGGCGGAGGCGCTGCCGCTGCACCGGGTGTTCCTGGCGGAGAAGTGGCTGGTGGCCCGGCTGCACTACGGCCATGCGGACCCGCGCGAGGCAGGTGTCGGCAACATCGTCAACTGCGGTGCCGCGATGTACATGGCCCCGGTCGGCCTGGTCAACGCGGCCGATCCGGCCGCCGCGTACGCCGAGGCCCTCGACGTCGCCGGCGCCCACCAGTCGTCGTACGGACGTGAGGCGGCCGGTGTCCTCGCCGCCGCAGTGGCGGCCGCCTGCACGCCGGGGGCGACGCCCGACTCGGTGGTGGCGGCGTGTCTGTCCCTGGCGAAGGACGGCACCCGGGCGGCGATCGAGAAGGTGTGCGAAGTGGCCCGCGCTCACACGGACTTCGAGTCGGCGCTGGGCCCGCTGCGGGCGGCGGTCGCGCCGTACGACACGGTCGGCCCGGACTACCGCAACCCCTCGCTCGGCGCCCGCCGGCCGTCCCGGCTGCACGCCATCGAGGAACTGCCCGTCGCGCTGGGCATGCTGACGGTGGCGCGCGGCGACTTCCGCCAGGCCGTCCTCGGTGCGGTGAACTACGGCCGCGACTGCGACTCCATCGCGACGATGGCCGGGGCGCTTGCGGGGGCGCTGGGCTCGCCGGTCCCGGAGGACTGGGCGAAGACGGTGTCGGAGGCCAGCCGGCTGGACCTGTGGGAGCCGGCGCGCACGCTGACCGGGGTGACCCGGGAGATCTTCGACAGGGACGTACGACGGCGGCGCGCCCACGAGCGGGCGTTCGCCCAGATGGGAGGTCCGGGATGCTCCGACTGACCTGGGTCCAGCCGGAGGACCTGCTGGGTCACGAGCTGCGCCAGGCGGTGCAGGACGGCCGGGAGCCGTCGGCGATCGCGGCACGGTGGCGGGCGGCGGGCGGCCCCGAGGCGCCGGCGCGGGCGGGTGCCTCCCCGGAGCCCGCCTCACGCTATCTGCGTCTGCTCGCGGAGGACCTCCTGGACGAACTGGCCGAGCTGCCGAGCCGGCTGGCGGACGCGGAACCGACGGACCTGGCCGCGATCAAGGCGCTGTGCCCGGACTGGCCGGCGCCGGCCGACCGTCCCGCGGCGACCGACCAGGCCCGCTTCGAGGCCGCCTGGCTCGGCCGGGCGGCGGGCTGTCTGCTCGGCAAACCCGTCGAGAAGCTCCCGCTGGACGGCATCCGCCAGCTCGCCCGGGTCACCGGCAACTGGCCCCTGAACACCTGGTTCACGGCCCGTGGCGTCCCCGAGGACCTGGCGGCGCGGTACCCGTGGAACCGCCGCTCCGCGTCCTGCTGCCTCGCCGAGAACATCGACGGCATGCCCGAGGACGACGACCTCGACTACCCGCTGATCAACCTGCTCCTGCTGCAACGCCACGGCAGGGCCTTCACCACCACCGACGTCGCCCGGCTCTGGCTGGAGGAGCTCTCCGCCGGCCGCACCTTCACCGCCGAACGCGTCGCCTACCGCAACCTCCTCCTCGGCATCGAACCTCCGCGCACCGCCCGCCACCGCAACCCCTTCCGCGAGTGGATCGGCGCCCTGATCCGCGCCGACGTGCACGGCTGGACCAACCCGGGCGACCCGGCGGCCGCCGCCGAGCAGGCGCACCGCGACGCCACCCTCACGCACACCGCGAACGGCGTCTACGCGGCGATGTTCACCGCCGCCGTCATCGCGGCCGCGGCGACCGGCGCGCACGACGTGCACGGCTGTCTGGCCACCGGCCTGACCGTGGTGCCGCCCGGCTCCCGGCTCGCCCGGGCGGTCCGGCAGGCCGTCCGGCTGGCCCGCTCCCACGAGGACTTCGACACGGTGGTGGACGCCCTGCACGCCACCCACTCGGCCACCTGCCACTGGGTGCACGCCGTGCCGAACACCGCGCTGATCGCCGCCGCCCTCACCCACGCCGACGGCGACTTCGAGGGCGCCATCTGCCGGGTGGTCTCCGGCGGCTGGGACACCGACTCGAACGGCGCCACGGCCGGGTCCGTCACCGGTCTGCTGGCCGGCTCCCCCGCCGCGCTGCCCGAGCGCTGGACGGCCCCGCTGAAGAACCGACTGGCCACGTCCGTCGGCGAGTTCCACGGCACCGGTTTCGACACCCTGGCCCACCTCACCCATCGGGAGGCGTCCCGCCCATGACGCCGCACACACCCGAGCCGGAGGCACCGGCGCCGCTCGCCGGTCTGCGCGTCCTGGACCTCGCCACCCTCTTCGCCGGGCCGATCGCCGCCACCATGCTCGGCGACTTCGGCGCCGAGGTCATCAAGGTCGAACACCCCGCCAAGCCCGACCCGGCCCGCGGCCACGGCCCGGCGAAGAACGGCGTCGGCCTGTGGTGGAAGCTGCTGGGCCGCAACAAGCGCACCATCACCCTGAACCTGTCCACGCCCGGCGGCCGCGCCACCCTGCTGCGGCTGGCCGCCGGCGCCGACGTGATCGTGGAGAACTTCCGCCCCGGCACCCTGGAGAAGTGGGAGCTGGGCTGGCCGGAGCTGTCGGCGGCCAACCCGCGCCTGGTCCTCGCCCGGGTCACCGCCTTCGGCCAGTTCGGCCCGTACGCGTCCCGGCCCGGCTTCGGCACCCTGGCCGAGGCGATGAGCGGGTTCGCCGCGATCACCGGCGAGCCGGACGCGCCGCCGACGCTCCCGCCGTTCGGGCTCGCCGACTCCATCGCGGGCCTGGCCACGGCGTACGCGGTGATGACCGCGCTGGCGGCGCGGGAGCGCACCGGCGCCGGCCAGATCGTCGACTTGGCGATCATCGAGCCGATCCTGACCGCCCTCGGCCCCCAGCCCCTCTGGTACGACCAGCTCGGCTACGTCCAGCCCCGCACCGGCAACCGCACCGAGAACAACGCCCCGCGCAACACCTACCGGACCTGCGACGGCACCTGGGTCGCCGTGTCCGCCTCCGCGCAGTCGGTCGCCGAACGGGTGATGCGCCTGGTGGGCCGCCCGGAGCTGACCGACGAACCGTGGTTCGCGACCGGCACCGGACGGGCCGCCCACGCCGACGTCCTGGACGAGGCGGTCGGCGACTGGATCGCCCGGCACACCCGCACGGAGGTGCTGGCCGCCTTCGAGAAGGCCCAGGCGGCGATCGCGCCGGTCCAGGACGTACGGGACGTGCTGGCGGACCCGCAGTACCAGGCCCTCGGCACCTTCGCCACGCTGTACGACCCGGAGCTGGGACGGCTGCGCATGCAGAACGTCCTCTTCCGGCTCTCCGCGACCCCGGGCGCGATCCGCTGGGCGGGCCGCCCGCACGGCGCGGACACGGACGAGGTGCTGACCGAGCTGGGCCTCACCCCGAAGGAGCTGGCCGCGCTGCGCGCGGAGGGCGCGCTGTGACGGCCACCGCCCACTTCCCGCTCACCTGGCTCTACGCCCCCGGTGACCGCCCCCACGTGGTCGGCAAGGCCCTGGCCTCGGGCGCCGACGTGGTGGTGATCGACCTGGAGGACGCGGTCGACCCGCACCGCAAGGCGTACGCCCGCGCCGCCACCGCCGAACTGCTCTCCGAGCCGCCGCCGGTCCCGGTCCATGTGCGCGTCAACGCGGTCGACGGGCCGCTCGCCGACGCCGACCTGGACGCGGTGGCGTCCCGGCCGGGGCTGGCCGGGCTGCGGCTGCCGAAGGTGACGTCGGCGCGGCAGGTGGTGCGGGTCGCGCGGCGGACGGAGCGGGCGGGGGCCGCGGGGCGCTCCGCGGCCTCCCGCGGCTCGGGGCCGCCGCTGTACGCCCTGCTGGAGAGCGCCCTGGCCATCGAGCACGCCTACGCCATCGCCCGCGCGCATCCGTCCCTGCGGGGTGTCTCGCTGGGTGAGGCGGATCTGCGGGCCGATCTCGGGGTACGGCAGGACGGGGGCCTCGACTGGTGCCGGGCCCGGATCGTCGTCGCCGCCCGCGCGGCCGGTCTCGCCCCGCCCGCCCAGTCCGTCCACCCCGACATCCGGGACCTGGAGGGGCTCGCGGCCTCCTGCGCCCACGGCCGCGCCCTGGGTTTCCTGGGCCGCGCGGCCATCCACCCCCGCCAGCTGCCGATCATCGAGCGCGCCTATCTGCCGACCGACCGGGAACTGGAGGAGGCCGAGACGATCGTCAAGGCGGCCACCGTGGACCAGGGTGCGCAGGCGCTCGCCGACGGGCGCTTCGTCGACGCGGCGGTGGTGGCGGCGGCGCGCCGGACGCTGGCGCTGGCCCGCCGATGCTGAGGGCGCCGCACGGCGACGTCCGTGACGTCCGCATGACCTGAAGGGCGCCCCCGGATCCCGGGAGCGCCCTCGTGCGCGTACGGCCGTGCGGCCGGCGTCAGCCCTTCTTGGCCGACCCGGCCCCGTCCTTGACGGCGGCGTCCTCGGACCCGGCGTTCCCGGGGTCCTCGTCCTGCGGCACCTCGTCCTTGGCCTGGTCCTCCGTGTCGGCGGCCGTCTTCGCGTCGGAGCTGTCCGGGCTGTCCGGGCCGGCGGCCTTCGCGTCCGTGTCCGTGGCGGCCGGTGCCTCGGTTCCCTCGCCCGCGGCGGACAGGCCCGGCTCGACCTCGGTCTCCCGGCCCGGCCGCTTCTTCGCCGACACCACGATGTAGGTCACCGCGAGCAGGAACACGATCATCGCGGTCCAGTCGTTCAGACGGAGACCGAGGATGTGGTGGGCGTCGTCGACGCGCATGTACTCGATCCAGCCGCGGCCCACGCAGTACGCGGCGACGTACAGCGCGAACGCCCGGCCGTGGCCCAGCGTGAAGCGGCGGTCGGCCCAGATGACCAGCAGGGCGACGCCGACGCACCACAGGGACTCGTACAGGAACGTCGGGTGGTAGTACCCCGGCATCCGGCCGTCGGCCGAGGAGGTGATGTGCAGCGCCCAGGGAACGTGCGTCTCGCGCCCGTACAGCTCCTGGTTGAACCAGTTGCCCCAGCGGCCGATCGCCTGCGCGAAGGCGATACCGGGCGCGACGGCGTCGGCGTAGGCGGGCATCGGGACGCCCCGGCGCCGGGCGCCGATCCACGCGCCCAGCGCGCCGAGCGTGATCGCACCCCAGATACCGAGGCCGCCCTCCCACACCTTGAAGGCGTCCACCCAGTCACGGCCCGCGCTGAAGTACAGCTCGTAGTCCGTGATCACGTGGTAGAGCCGGCCGCCGACCAGGCCGAACGGCACGGCCCAGATGGCGATGTCCGCCACCGTGCCGGCCCGTCCGCCGCGGGCGATCCAGCGCTTGTTGCCGAGCCAGACGGCGACGAAGACGCCGATGATGATGCAGAACGCATAGCCGCGCAGCGGAATCGGTCCGAGGTACAGCACACCGCGCGACGGGCTGGGAATGTAGGCAAGTTCCATGGCAAGGTCGACGCTACCGCAGCCGGAGCGGAGCCACGTGGGGCCGCCCGGACACGGGTCCATAACGGGCGGCCCGCTCCAGGGCGTCACCAGGCGGTCAGCCCTTGGCGGCCGATTCCACCATCTGCTTCAGTTTCGCGGGGGTCATGGTGCGGTCCTGGGCGATGTTCTTGCCGTTCAGCAGCACGGTCGGGGTGCCCGAGAAGCCGCGGGCCTGGAACGCCTTGTGGGACTTGTCGACCCAGCTGTCGTGCGTGCCCTTCTTCACACACTGGGTGAAGGCCGGCGTGTCCAGGCCGCTCACCTTGCCCGACAGCGCGATCAGCTTGTCGTTGTTCGCGTAGGCGTCGTCGGTCTCCTTGGGCTGGTTCTCGAACAGCACGTCGTGGTAGTCGCGGAACTTTCCGGCGTCCTGGGCACAGGCCGCGGCGTTGCCCGCGCGAAGCGAGCCGGTGCCGCCGAGATTGCCGTCGATCAGCCGGACGATGTGGTACTCGGCTCTGAGCTTGCCGGCGTCGGTCAGCTGGTGGATCGTCGGGCGGTACGCCGCCTCGAAGGCCTGGCAGGCCGGGCAGCGGAAGTCCTCCCACACCGTGAGCGTCGACCTGGCGCCGTCCTTGCCGACCGGGATCGCGAGGGCGTCCTTGCCCTGCGCCCCCGAGGGCGCCACGACCGGGCCGGTACTGGCGCCCTTCTTCTTGCCGGAGTTCGCCGCGAGCACGCCGATCACCGTCGCCAGGCCCAGCACGCAGACCACGCTGACGGCCACGATCAGCGTGCGCCGCCGCCGCTCCGAGGCCTTCTGCTTCTCACGCTCGACCGCCAGCCGCTGGCGGGCGGTGCGCCTTCCCTCATCGTTCTTGTTGCTCACACCACCAGAACGAACCGGGGAGGCGCATTGCGCCTCCCCGGTCCCAGGTCCACCCGTTCGGGTGATCATGTGCTTCGAAGTGACCGCCGCGGCCCTCTCGTGGCGCGGCGGCCACCGCCCCTCGCGGCCGGCACGACGCCCGACCGCTCCCGCATCACTACGCCTGTCCGCGCACCCCGCGCGCCAGTTCGCCCGCGAGGTCCCGGACGGCCGCGACGCCGGCCGCGTGGTCCGGGGCGTCCAGCATCCGCTTGACGAACGCCGAGCCGACGATCACGCCGTCGGCGAAGCCCGCGACCTCGGCGGCCTGGGCGCGGTCTGAGACACCGAGGCCGACGCAGACGGGCAGGGCGGTGCCGGTGGCGCGGGTGCGCCGCACCAGGTCCTCGGCCTGCGCGCCGACCGACTCGCGGGTGCCGGTGACACCCATCAGCGAGGCGGCGTAGACGAAGCCGGAGCCCACCCCGGTGATCTCGGCCAGCCGCTCGTCCTTGCTGCTCGGGGCGACGACGAAGACCGTCGCCAGGCCGTGCTTGTCGGCATGCTCCCGCCACAGGGCGGACTCCTGGACCGGCAGGTCCGGCAGGATGCACCCGGCGCCGCCCGCCTCGGCGAGCTCGGCCGTGAACCGCTCGACGCCGTAGCGGTCGATGGGGTTCCAGTACGTCATGACCAGCACCGGCTTGCCGGTGGCCTCGTGGGCCTCGCGGACCGTGCGCATGACGTCCGCGATCCTGACGCCGCCGCGCAGGGCGATGTCGTCGGCGGTCTGGATGACCGGCCCGTCCAGGACGGGGTCGCTGTGCGGCAGCCCGACCTCGACGACGTCGGCGCCGCCGTCGAAGACGGCCTTGATCGCCTCGATGCCGCCGTCCACCGTCGGGAAGCCCGCGGGCAGGTAGGCGATGAGCGCGGACCGGCCCTCCGCCTTCGCGCCGGCGAGGGTGTCGTTCAGCAGTCGGATGTTCCCGCTCACTTGGCGTCCCCCTCGATCTCGGCGGTGTCGGCTTCGTCGGCGGCCACCTCGGCGTCGGTGTCGTACAGGCCGAAGTAGCGGGCGGCGGTGTCCATGTCCTTGTCGCCGCGACCGGAGAGGTTGACGACGATCAACCCGTCCGGGCCGAGTTCCCGGCCCACCTCCAGGGCGCCGGCCAGGGCGTGGGCGCTCTCGATCGCCGGGATGATGCCCTCGGTGCGCGACAGCAGGCGCAGGGCCTGCATCGCGGCGTCGTCCGTGACCGCGCGGTACTCGCCGCGGCCGGAGTCCTTGAGGTAGGAGTGCTCGGGGCCGATGCCCGGGTAGTCCAGGCCGGCCGAGATGGAGTACGGCTCGGTGATCTGGCCCTCGTCGTCCTGGAGGACGTAGGAGCGGGAGCCGTGCAGGATGCCGGGCTCGCCGGCGGTCAGGGTGGCCGCGTGCTCGCCGGTGTCGATGCCGTGGCCGGCCGGCTCGCAGCCGATGAGCCGGACCCCCTCGTCGGGGATGAAGGCGTGGAAGAGGCCGATGGCGTTGGAGCCGCCGCCGACGCAGGCGATCGCGGCGTCGGGCAGGCGCCCGGCGCGCTCGAGGAGCTGGCGGCGGGCCTCGACGCCGATGACCCGGTGGAAGTCGCGGACCATGGCCGGGAAGGGGTGCGGCCCGGCGACGGTGCCGAACAGGTAGTGGGTGTGGTCGACGTTGGCGACCCAGTCGCGGAAGGCCTCGTTGATGGCGTCCTTCAGCGTGCGGCTGCCGGACTTCACGGCGACGACCTCGGCGCCGAGCATGCGCATGCGGGCCACGTTCAGGGCCTGCCGCTCGGTGTCGATCTCGCCCATGTAGATCGTGCACTCGAGGCCGAACAGCGCGCACGCGGTGGCGGTCGCGACGCCGTGCTGGCCGGCGCCGGTCTCGGCGATCACCCGGGTCTTGCCCATGCGCCTGGTGAGCAGGGCCTGGCCCAGGACGTTGTTGATCTTGTGGGAGCCGGTGTGGTTGAGGTCCTCGCGCTTGAGGAACACGCGGGCGCCACCGGCGTGCTCGGCGAACCGCGGCACCTCGGTGAGGGCGCTGGGCCGGCCGGTGTAGTTGACGAGCAGGTCGTCCAGCTCGCGGGCGAAGGCCGGGTCGCTCTTGGCCTTGTCGTACTCGACGGCGACCTCGTCCACGGCGGCGACGAGCGCCTCCGGGATGTACTTGCCGCCGTATGCGCCGAAGTAGCCGTCGGCGCCGGGGACCTGACCTTCCGGGTCAGGGAAGAAGAAATCGCTGGGCATGCCAGAACCTCACGGTGAGTGTGTGCGGAAAGACACTGTTCGCCGTGGGGGCGGGGATGGGTCCGTCAGCCGCGGGCCGTCAGTGGTCGCTCACGCCCGCGCGGCGGTGGCCGCGCGTCGGACGCAGCCCCGCGCCCCCGGAGGGGCGCTGCCATCGACGGCCGTTCACCTGGCCGGGTTCGTCACCGATGACGTAGCGCACGCGACGGCCGTGGACACGCCTCGCGGGGGCACGGCAGCCCCTCGGGCGGCAGCCGCGCGCGAGGCGGGCGTGCCGGTCCACGGTCGTCACGGTGAGAGTCATCGGCGTCACCCTACCGGCTTCTCAGCTCCGGCCGTGGCGCAGCGCCGGGTGGGCTCCGGCGGCCACCAGGTCGGCGACCGCCGTCTTCGGGTCGCGGCCGGTGACGAGCGACTCGCCCACCAGGACGGCGTCGGCTCCGGCGTTGGCGTAGGCGATCAGGTCGTGCGGGCCGCGGACGCCGGACTCGGCGACCTTGACGATGCCGTCGGGGATCTCCGGGGCCACCCGCTCGAACGTGTCGCGGTCGACCTCGAGCGTCCTGAGGTTGCGCGCGTTGACGCCGATGACCTTGGCGCCCGCGTCGACCGCGCGCTCCGCCTCGTCCTCGTCGTGGACCTCCACGAGCGGGGTGAGTCCGATGGACACAGCGCGCTCGATCAGCGACTCCAGGGCCGGCTGGTCGAGGGCGGCGACGATCAGCAGGGCGAGGTCGGCGCCGTAGGCCCGGGCCTCCCACAGCTGGTACGACGTGACGATGAAGTCCTTGCGCAGGATCGGGATGTCCACGTGGGCGCGGACCGCCTCCAGGTCGGCCAGCGAGCCTCCGAAGCGCCGCTGCTCGGTCAGCACCGAGATGACGGCCGCGCCGCCCGCCTCGTAGTCCGCGGCGAGCCCGGCCGGGTCGGCGATCGCGGCGAGGGCGCCCTTGGACGGGCTGGAGCGCTTGACCTCGCAGATCACCTTGACGCCGTCGCCCTTGAGCGCGGCCACTCCGTCCTTGGCGGCCGGAGCCTTCGCCGCGCGCTCCTTGAGCTCGTCGAGGCTGACGCGCGCCTGCCGCTCCGAAAGGTCGGCACGGACTCCGTCGATGATCTCGTCGAGCACACTCACGCGAGCGGCCCCCTTCCAGACGGTGTGATGTTCCAGCGGATCGAGCGGCCCCCGGCGGCCCGCGTCACGCGGATCGGGCGGATCGAGCGGGTCGGAAACCGGCGGTCACTGCGATGGTATCCGGAGGAGGGCGAAGGCCTCGCATCCGGAGGACGGCGGTCCCACTACCTGGACATACGCCGGCCGATCAAGGGTGGAGCAGGCCACCGAAGGGCAGGTTCCGGACAACGGTGAAGGCGACGAGCAGCGCGCCCAGGCTCCACAGGTACGCGGGGCCGAGCCCGATCCGCGGCGGCCGGCCGCGCGCCGCGCCGACCGCCCACGCGATCCACACCACGGCGAAGACCAGATAGCCCGCGACGGCCAGGGCGTTGTCGTGCAGGGCGGTGAGGAGGTCGCCGTGGACGAAGGCGTGCGCGCTGCGCAGGCCGCCGCAGCCTGGGCAGTACAGGCCGGTGTAGCGCAGCAGCGGGCAGACGGGGTAGTGGCCGGACTCGTTGGGATCCACCGCACCCACGTACGCGAAGGCGCCGGCGACGGCGGCCAGCACGGCGGCGGGGACGGCCAGCCGTCCCAGGACGGCGGCGGCGTGCATCGGCGGTGCCGGCGGGTCCTCGTACGCACGCCTCGGACCGGGTACGACCGCGCGGCCGTACGTCCCCCTGCGACTGTCGGCGTTCACACCCCGCATTCTGCCCCGCACGGGCCGCATGCGCGCGTGCGGGGTGGCTGCCCGCGGCTGTGCGTGAGGGGCGGCCGGAGCCGCCCCTCATGTTCGGTTCGTCAGCTCTTGGTGGCGAGCTGGTGCACCGGGTGCTCGCCCTTCTGGCCGAGGCCCATCATGCGCATGACGCCACCGACGACACCGCCGAGCAGCACGACACCCATGCCGACCCAGAAGCCGACCGGCTGGGCCATCACCATGAAGGCGCCCGCGACGCAGAAACCGATGAAGGCGATGATGACACCGGTCCAGGCGGCCGGGGTGTGACCGTGGCTGCTGCCCGCCATGACTTGCTCCTCGTTGCTTGTACGTGTCTGAGCCGGACGCTCGGAAGTCATTGTCCCGTACGCGTGCACGCGACGTGATCGGGGGTGGCTCCTGGCGTGGCCCTTCGGCCGGGGGCGGGCCGCCGCGGTCAGGCGGAATCGGTGCCGGTCGGGTCCTCGCCGCGGTCCAGGGCCTTCCACAGGTCCTCGGGGCGGTCGGGATCGACCGGACGGGTGGCACGCGAGCGGGGCGCACCGGAGCGCTCGTAGCGGCCGCTCATGGCCGGCCAGAGTCGGCCGTAGCGCAGGGCGAGGAGTCCGGCCAGCAGGATCAGCACCCCGCCGGCGGCCGCGACGTAGGGCCAGCCGGTGTGGGTGAGCGAGGCGGCGGTCGCCGCGGTGTCGCCGGAGGCCTGGGCCGCCTTCTCGTCGAGCGCGGCGCGGTTCGCGGCGCCGGTCAGGGCGGCGCCGACGGTCCCGGCGCCGGAGAGCGCGAGCAGACCCGCGACCAGCAGGCGGCCGGAGCGGCGGACGGCGAAGACGGCGACGAGCGCCGCCAGGCCCACTATGGCGAGCGCCGCGGGCACGCCCGTGACCTCGCTGCCCTTGGCGGTCAGGGTGTAGTCGCCGCCGGCCACCGCGGCGGTGCCCGCCGCCCAGCGCTGCCGGGAGGCCAGCAGCGCCACGGCCGCGCCGAGGGCGCCGCACAGCAGGGCTACGGCGAGGCTGCGGCGGCCGGACCGGGCGGAGGCGGCGGCTTCGATGCGGGGGTGAGGTACGGCTGTCACGTACTCCACTATCACCCGAACCCCCGGGAAACCGTCACCCGGGTCCGCCAACGCCCCTCGGGACCCCTCGGCGCCCGTCGAGCCCCTCGGCGTCCGTCAACCCATGGCGACGTCATCGTTTCCCCATGATCTTCCCGGGAGCGGCGCGGAGATCTTCAGCAACGAGCAAAGGAAAGCCCCACGTTCAACTTCCTTCTTGTTGACGTGTACGGGCCACACATACGTTCTGCGCGACCGGCGCGCCCACCCAGCGCGACCGGTTGCAGTGCGCACCCCCCACACCTCTCCCGGTTCACCCACCTCGTGGAGGACTACGTTGCGCAGAACCCTTTCTGCTGCCGCCGTGGCGACGCTCGCCGCGGCCGGCCTGGCCCTGTCCGCCCCGCTCGGCCAGGCCGCGCCCTCGACGTCCACGACGTCGACGGCGCACGGCGTCAGCGTCGCGCACTCCTGTGCGGCCCCGACGCAGAAGAACGTCATGGCGTGCAACGCGCTGAAGGTCGTCGCGGGCACCCCCAGGTCCGCACACGCCGAGAGCGACCTGACGGCCGCCGCCGCGCCGTCCGGGTACGGCCCCGCCTCGTTGCAGGCCGCCTACAACCTGCCTTCCGCCGACGGGGGTTCGGGGCAGACGGTCGCGATCGTCGACGCCTACGACGACCCGAACGCCGAGGCCGACCTCGCCGTCTACCGCTCGCAGTACGGGCTGCCGGCCTGCACCACGGCCAACGGCTGCTTCAGGAAGGCCGACCAGAACGGCGGAACCAGCTATCCCCGGGGCGACTCCGGCTGGGCGGAGGAGATCTCCCTCGACCTCGACATGGTCAGCGCGGCCTGCCCCAACTGCAAGATCCTGCTGGTGGAGGCCTCCTCGGCGAGCATGACCAACCTCGGCACGGCCGTGAACACGGCGGTCAGGCTGGGCGCGAAGTTCGTCTCCAACAGCTACGGCGGCGGCGAGTCCTCCAGCGACCCGACCTTCGACACCCAGTACTTCGACCACCCCGGTGTCGCCATCACCGTCTCCTCCGGTGACAACGGATACGGCGTCGAGTACCCGGCCGCGTCCCGGTACGTGACGGCGGTGGGCGGTACGTCCCTCAGGACCGCGTCGAACTCGCGCGGCTGGACCGACACCGTGTGGAGCGGCGCGGGCTCGGGCTGCTCCGCCTACGACGCCAAGCCCACCTGGCAGACCGACAGCGGCTGCGCGAAGCGCACCGTCGCCGACGTCTCGGCGGTGGCCGACCCCAACACCGGTGTGGCCGTGTACGACAGCTACCGGCAGGCCACCGGCTGGATGGTGTTCGGCGGCACCAGCGCCTCGGCCCCGCTGATAGCGGCGACCTACGCGCTGGCGGGCTCCCCGTCCTCCGGCTCGTACCCGGCCTCGTTCCCGTACGCCCACACCTCGGCGCTGTACGACGTGACCAGCGGCTCCAACGGCAGCTGCTCCGGCTCGTACCTGTGCACCGGCACCACCGGGTACGACGGCCCGTCCGGGCTCGGCGTCCCGAACGGCACGGCCGCCTTCACCGGCTGAGCCGCCGCACCGCCCGACCGCCGAACCTCCCTACGAGGTGAGGCGGTTGGCCGTGTGCACCGCGCGGAGGACCGCCGCCGCCTTGTTGCGGCACTCGGTGTCCTCCGCGACCGGGTCGGAGTCGGCGACCACGCCGGCTCCGGCCTGGACGTACGCCGTGCCGCCGCGCAACAGGGCGGTGCGGATGGCGATGGCGGTGTCGGAGTCGCCGGCGAAGTCGAGGTAGCCGACGCAGCCGCCGTACAACCCCCGCCGGGACGGCTCGAGTTCGTCGATGATCTGCAGGGCGCGCGGCTTGGGCGCGCCGGACAGGGTGCCCGCGGGGAAGCAGGCGGTCAGCACGTCGAAGGCGGTACGGCCCTCGGCGACCCGCCCGGTGACGGTCGAGACGATGTGCATCACGTGCGAGTACCGCTCGATGGACATGAAGTCGACGACCTCGACGGAGCCCGGCTCGCAGACCCGGCCCAGGTCGTTGCGTCCGAGGTCGACGAGCATCAGGTGCTCGGCGCGCTCCTTGGGGTCGGCGAGCAGTTCCTCGGCGAGGGCCTGGTCCTCCTGCGGAGTGGCGCCGCGCGGGCGGGTGCCCGCGATGGGGTGGACCATGGCCCGCCCGTCCTCGACCTTGACCAGGGCCTCCGGCGAGGAGCCGACGACGTCGAATCCCTCGAAGCGGAAGAGGTACATGTACGGCGAGGGGTTGGTGGCCCGCAGCACCCGGTAGACGTCCAGCGCGCTCGCCGTGCACGGCGTCTCGAAGCGCTGCGAGGGGACGACCTGGAAGGCCTCGCCGGCGCGGATGCGCTCCTTGATGTCCTCGACGGCCGACTGGAAGTCCTCGCCGCCCCACAGCGCGGTGTACTCGGGCAGTGCGGACGGCGGCAGCGCGGCCGGGGGCTGGGCGACCGGCCGGGACAGGTCCGCCTCCATCGCGTCGAGGCGGGCGACGGCGTCCGCGTACGCCTCGTCGACGCCCGTGTCGAGGTCGTTGTGGTTGATCGCGTTGGCGATCAGAAGCACGGTGCCGTCCCAGTGGTCGAGGACGGCGAGGTCGGAGGTGAGCAGCATGGTCAGCTCGGGCAGCCGCAGGTCGTCCCGCTCGCCCGGGCCGACCTTCTCCAGGCGGCGCACGATGTCGTAGCCCAGATAGCCGACCATGCCGCCGGTGAAGGGCGGCAGGCCCAGGTCGTGGGCGAGGTCGCGGGGCGTGTGCAGGGCCTCGACGGTGGCCCGCAGGGCGGCCAGCGGGTCGCCCTCGACGGGGACGCCGACCGGCGGCGCGCCCAGCCAGTGGGTGCGGCCGTCCTTCTCGGTCAGGGTGGCGGCGCTGCGGACGCCCACGAAGGAGTACCGGGACCAGGAGCGGCCGTTCTCCGCCGACTCCAGAAGGAACGTGCCGGTGCGCTCGGCGGCGAGCTTGCGGTAGAGCGCGACCGGGGTGTCGCCGTCGGCGAGGAGCTTGCGCGTGACCGGGATGACGCGCCGGTCGGTGGCGAGCTTGCGGAAGGTCTCGAGGTCCATGGCCGCTGACCCTACTGACCGGACGCCGGAGCGGCGCAATCGCCGTCCTTGAGCAGTACATCGGCGTCGAAGCAGGTGCGGGCGCCGGTGTGGCAGGCGGCGCCGACCTGGTCGACCTTGACCAGCAGGGTGTCGGCGTCGCAGTCGAGCGCGACGGCCTTCACCCACTGGAAGTGCCCGGAGGTGTCGCCCTTGACCCAGTACTCCTGGCGGCTGCGCGACCAGTAGGTGCAGCGGCCGGTCGTCAGGGTGCGGTGCAGCGCCTCGTCGTCCATCCAGCCCAGCATCAGCACCTCTCCGGTGTCGTACTGCTGGGCGATCGCGGGGATGAGTCCGTCGGTGCTGCGCTTGAGGCGCGCGGCGATCTCGGGGTCGAGGCTGCTGGGGGGAACACTGTGGCGCGAAGCGCCTTGACGAGGGGCGGTGGTCGGGTGACGGGCGGGAGTACCGGGCGTGCTGGTCATGGATGCCATTGTGCCGCGCGGCGGTGACAGCCCGGGGGCGCGTCCGGTGCGCGGACGCGCACCGTGGTCGTAGGCTGACTCCATGTCGACCTTTGCCAAGCGTGAACGGCTTCTGCTCGCCGACCTCTTGGAGACCGCGGGTCCGGAGGCGCCGACTCTCTGCGAGGGCTGGCTCACCCGGGATCTCGCCGCGCACGTGGTGGTGCGCGAGCGGCGCCCGGACGCGGCCGGGGGCGCGCTGATCAAACCGCTCGCGCCCCGCCTGGAGAAGGTGCTCCAGGAGTACGCCGCGAAGCCGTACGAGGAGCTGATCCAGCTGATCCGCACCGGACCGCCGCGCTTCTCCCCCTTCCAGCTCAAGCAGGTCGACGAGGCGGCCAACACGGTCGAGTTCTACGTCCACACGGAGGACGTCCGGCGCGCCCAGCCCGACTGGACGCCGCGCGAGCTCGACCCCGTCTTCCAGGACGCCCTGTGGTCCCGGCTCGAGCGCACCGCCCGGCTGCTGGGACGGGGCATCCCGACGGGCCTGGTGCTGCGCCGCCCCGACGGCCAGACCGCCGTCGCGCACCGCGGCACCCCGGTGGTGACGGCGACGGGCGAACCGTCGGAACTGCTGCTGTTCGCGTTCGGCCGGCAGAACGCGGCCCGCGTGGAGCTGGAGGGCGAACAGGACGCGATCTCGAAGGTGTCGGAGACGAAGCAGCTCGGGTTCTGAGCGGACCGGTGTCCGGTCCGGCGGGCGGTGGTCAGGTCTGCGGGGTCCGGCGGGCGGTGGCTCAGCGGGGTAGTTGGGCGTGGCGCAGGCCGGGGGCGGCCAGGGCGACGACGCCGCCCAGGGCGCACACCGCCGCGCTGACGACGAACACCGGACCGGTTCCGAACGCCCCGATCGCGGCGGCGGACAGCGGCATGCTGAGCGGGGCGAGGCCCAGGCTGACCAGGCCGGCCACGGCCGTGACCCGGCCCAGGCAGGCAGGGTCGGCGTGGGTCTGCAGCAGCGCGCCGCACAGCGCGCCGCTGAGTCCCGCGAGGAGGCCGATGAGCGCGGCCACCACGACGGCCGCCACGACACCGGGGGCGTAGGCGAGGGCGCCGATGGCCAGGGAACCCGCGAAGATCAGGTACGCGGCCAGCCGTCCCGCGTGGGGCAGCCGCCCGCGCACGGCGAGCAGCAGGGAGGCGGCGCCCGCCCCGGTGCCGAACCCGGCCAGTATCCAGCCCATGCCGGAGGCGCCCCAGCCGCGTTCGTCGGCCAGCAGGGTGAGGCCGACGTTGAGCGGACCGGTGAAGCCGAGGTCGCCGAGGGCGATGGCCAGCATCAGCGGGGCCAGGACGCGGTGCCGCCGTATGTAGCCCAGGCCGGCGACCATGTCGCGCCAGGGGGTGGTGTCACGGGCCCCGACGGTGTCGTCCGGGGGCAGGTCCCGCATCCGTACGGAGACCAGCAGCGGCACGGAGACGGCGATCAGCAGCCCGGCGAGTCCGAAGGCGGCCGCCGCACCGCCGAGTGCGACACACAGCCCGCCGAGCGGGGCGCCGACGACGCTCGCGAACCGGATCGCCAGGCCCCGCATGCCCTGGACGCGGGCGAGCTGGCCCCGGCTCGTCACGCGTGCGGGCAGGGCACCCACGGCGGGCATGAACACGGCGTCGACGGTGCCGAAGACCAGGGCGAGCACGGTCAGCGGCCACAGCCCGGGGCTGGTCAGCCCCAGCAGGGCGGCCACGGCGAGCACGGCGGCGCACCGCACGGCGTCGCTGCCGATGACGACCCGGCGCGGACCGAGCCGGTCCGCGACCACTCCCCCGCCCAGCATCAGCAGCGCCCTGGGCAGCGCGCTCACCGCCATCACGGCCCCGGCCTGTGCGGGCGATCCCTCCCGGACCGCCGCCCAGGACAGGGCGAGGTAGTAGATGTTGTCCCCCGCCATCGACGCGGTGTAGGCGGCCAGCCAGCGCAACACGTTGGCATCGCGGTGCGCGGGGCGTTCGACGACGGGTGCGTCGGCGGATGTCGCGGACACGGTGGTCACTGTGGCGGCCTCTCTCAGACGCGGAACGGGAATCCGTACACGTGCAGCGCGACGTGCTCGCGCCCCTCGGTGTCGCCGGCCGCCTCACGGGCGCGGCCCTGGTCGTCGTACTTCTTCAGCAGGTCCTGCATGGCCTGCTTGAGCTCGGCCAGTTCGGCCGCCGTCAGCCGCAGCAGCGACTCACCGTCGTGGGCGGCCGCGTTCCACTCCGGCCCCCAGTGGGCGCGCTCGTCGAGGTAGGTGCGGTACATCTCGGCTCGCTGCTGCAGGAAGAGCCGGGAGGCCGCCAGGTGCGCCGCCACCTTCTCCGGGGCGTCCTGGAAGTCCTTGTCGCGGATGGAGACACCGTCCGAGGCGGGCTGCCACCAGCGTTCCCGCGCGTCCGCGCTGCGCGGCTCGGCCTCCTCGATCAGTCCGTGCTCGGCGAGCTTGCGCAGGTGGTAGCTGACCAGCGACACGGCCTCGTCCACCTGCTCGGCCAGGTGCGAGGCGGTCGCCGTCCCGGCGACGAACAGCAGCCGGTACAGCTTCATGCGCAGCGGGTGGGCGAGCGCCTTGAGCGTGCCCAGATCGGTGACGTAGCGGTTCTCCTCGCGCGGCATGCCCCCACCGTAGATGCGAAAGAAAAACTGCACAACAGATATTGCGCAACAGACTTTGCGCAACTTCTCTTTCCTGTCCGCCGCGCAGAAAGCCCCGGCCACCGCAAGGCGACCGGGGCTTTCTGTGCGGCCCTGCGCGGGCGTCACCTCACCGGATGCCCCGCCCCCCGCAGCGTCTCCTTCACCTGGCCGATGCGGAGGTCGCCGAAATGGAAGACCGAGGCCGCGAGGACGGCGTCCGCGCCGGCCGCGACGGCCGGAGGGAAGTCGGTGAGCTTGCCGGCGCCGCCGGAGGCGATGACCGGGACGGTGACGTGCTTGCGGACGACGCTGATCATCTCCAGGTCGTAGCCGTCCTTCGTGCCGTCCGCGTCCATGGAGTTGAGCAGGATCTCGCCCGCGCCCAGCTCGGCCGCCCGGTGCGCCCACTCCACCGCGTCGATGCCGGTGCCGCGCCGGCCGCCGTGGGTGGTCACCTCGAAGCTGCCGGACGGCGTGCGGCGGGCGTCGACCGACAGGACCAGGACCTGGCGGCCGAAGCGTTCGGCGATCTCCCGGATCAGGTCCGGGCGGGCGATCGCGGCCGTGTTGACGCCCACCTTGTCGGCGCCCGCCCGCAGCAGCCGGTTCACGTCCTCGGCCGTGCGGACGCCGCCGCCGACCGTCAGCGGGATGAACACCTGTTCGGCGGTGCGGCGCACCACGTCGTACGTCGTCTCGCGGTTGCCCGAGGACGCGGTGATGTCCAGGAACGTCAGCTCGTCGGCGCCCTCGGCGTCGTACACCTTCGCCATCTCGACGGGGTCGCCCGCGTCGCGCAGGTTCTGGAAATTGACGCCCTTGACGACCCGGCCGTTGTCCACGTCCAGGCAGGGAATGACTCGGACCGCCAGGGTCATGACTTCACGGCTCCTCAACCAGCACACACAAGAACACGAACAAGAATCTGAGGGTCTTCTAGCCTCTGCAGGCTTCCAGCTCCACCGACACCAGCACGCGCGAGTCGATGAAGCCCTGCACGATCAGCAGAGTCGCGACCGGACGCACCGAGTCGAACAGCTCCTTGTGGGCCCGGCCCACAGCGTCCACGTCCCGCGCGTGGCTCAGATACATCCGCGTACGGATGACCGAGTCCACGCCGAGCCCGAACTCGCCGATCGCCTCGATCGCGCTGGTGAAGGCCACCTTGGCCTGTTCGTACGGGTCCCCCTCCCCGTACAGTACGTCGCCCCGGAAGGCGGTCGTACCCGCCACCAGGACACGGTCGCCCGCCGCCACGGCGCGTGCGAAGCCGAACGTCTCTTCCCAGGGAACTCCGCTCTGCACACGCCGCACGGCATCGGACGTCATGACACTGTGTCCTTTTTCAAGATGCAGCCTCCAGGGCCTCTTCCAGAGTGAACGCCTTCGCGTACAGGGCCTTCCCGACGATGGCGCCCTCGACACCGAGCGGGACGAGGTCGGCGATGGCCCGCAGGTCGTCCAGGGACGAGACGCCGCCCGAGGCCACCACGGGGCGGTCGGTCGCCGCGCAGACGTTCTTGAGAAGCTCCAGGTTGGGGCCCTGCAGCGTGCCGTCCTTGGCGATGTCGGTGACGACGTAGCGGGCGCAGCCCTCCTTGTTGAGGCGGTCCAGCGTCTCGTACAGGTCGCCGCCGTCGCGGGTCCAGCCGCGGCCGCGCAGGGTGGTGCCGCGGACGTCCAGGCCGACCGCGATCTTGTCGCCGTGCTCGGCGATGACCTTGGCGACCCACTCGGGGGTCTCCAGGGCGGCCGTGCCGAGGTTGACGCGGGTGCAGCCGGTGGCCAGGGCGGCGGCGAGGGTGTCGTCGTCGCGGATGCCGCCGGACAGCTCCACCTTGATGTCCATCGCCTTGGCGACCTCGGCGATCAGCGCGCGGTTATCGCCGGTGCCGAACGCGGCGTCCAGGTCGACCAGGTGCAGCCACTCCGCGCCCGACCGCTGCCAGGCGAGGGCGGCCTCCAGCGGGGAGCCGTAGGACGTCTCGGTCCCGGACTCGCCGTGCACCAGACGGACGGCCTGGCCGTCCCGGACGTCGACGGCGGGGAGGAGTTCGAGCTTCGAAGCCATCACAGGGTTCCGATCCAGTTGTTCAGCAGCTGCGCTCCGGCGTCGCCGGACTTCTCGGGGTGGAACTGGGTGGCCCACAGGGCGCCGTTCTCCACGGCCGCCACGAAGGGCTTGCCGTGCGTGGCCCAGGTGACCTTGGGCGGGTGCATCGCCGGGTTGGTCGTCTCGAGCTGCCAGTCGTGGACGGCGTAGGAGTGCACGAAGTAGAAGCGGGCGTCGGTGTCCACGCCGGCGAACAGCTCCGAGTCAGCCGGCGCGTCGACGGTGTTCCAGCCCATGTGAGGCACCACGTCGGCCGCCAGGGGCCCGACGGTGCCGGGCCACTCGTCCAGGCCCTCGGCCTCCACGCCGTGCTCGATGCCACGCGCGAAGAGGATCTGCATGCCGACGCAGATGCCCATGACCGGGCGTCCGCCGGACAGCCGGCGGTCGATGACCCAGTCGCCGCGGGCCTCCTTCAGGCCGCGCATGCAGGCGGCGAAGGCGCCGACGCCCGGCACCAGCAGGCCGTCGGCGTTCATCGCCGCGTCGAAGTCACGGGTGATCTCGACCTCGGCGCCGGTGCGGGCCAGGGCGCGCTCGGCGGAGCGGACGTTCCCGAAGCCGTAGTCGAAGACGACGACCTTCTTCGGGCTGCTCATCAGCTCCACACCTCCAGCCGCATCACGCCCGCCACGAGGCACATCGCGGCGCCGATGGACAGGAGCACGATCAGGCTCCTCGGCATCTGCTGCTTGACGAAGGAGACGATGCCGCCGACCAGGAAGAGGCCGACGACGATCAGGATGGTGGACAGGCCGTTCATGCTCTACAGCGCGCCCTTCGTGGACGGGAGGATGCCGGCCGCGCGCGGGTCCCGCTCGGAGGCGTACCGCAGCGCCCGGGCGAGGGCCTTGAACTGGCACTCCACGATGTGGTGCGCGTTGCGCCCGTAGGGCACGTGCACGTGGAGGGCGATCTGTGCCTGGGCGACGAAGGACTCCAGGATGTGCCGGGTCATGGTCGTGTCGTACTCGCCGATCATCGGCGCCATGTTCTCCGGCTCGGTGTGCACCAGGTACGGACGGCCGGAGAGGTCGACGGTGACCTGGGCGAGGGACTCGTCCAGCGGGACCGTGCAGTTGCCGAAGCGGTAGATGCCCACCTTGTCGCCGAGCGCCTGCTTGAAGGCGGCGCCCAGCGCGAGGGCGGTGTCCTCGATGGTGTGGTGGGAGTCGATGTGCAGGTCGCCGTCGGTCTTCACGGTCAGGTCGAACAGACCGTGCCGGCCGAGCTGGTCGAGCATGTGGTCGTAGAAACCGACGCCGGTGGCGATGTCGGTCTTGCCGGTGCCGTCGAGGTCGATCTCGACCAGGACGGAGGTCTCCTTGGTGGTGCGCTCCACGCGCCCGATGCGGCTCATCCGCTCTGCTCCTGTTCCTTCTTCAGATCGCGCACCGCATCGAGGAACGCGTCGTTCTCCGCCGGGGTCCCGGCCGTCACCCGCAGCCATCCCGGTACGCCGTTGTCCCGGACGAGGACGCCCCGGTCGAGGATCTTGCGCCAGGCCTCGTGGGCGTCGGCGAACCGGCCGAACTGGATGAAGTTCGCGTCCGACTCCGTGACGTCGTAGCCGATCGCCCGCAGCTCGCCGACCAGCCGGTCGCGCTCGCTCTTGAGCTGCTCGACATACTTCAGCAGCGTGTCGGTGTGTTCGAGCGCGGCCAGCGCGGTGACCTGGGTGATCGCCGACAGGTGGTAGGGCAGCCGGACCAGCTGGACGGCGTCCACGACCGCCGGGTGCGCGGCGAGATAGCCCAGGCGCAGGCCGGCGGCGCCGAACGCCTTCGACATGGTGCGCGAGATCACCAGGTGCGGCCGGCCCTGAAGCAGCGGCAACAGCGAGGCGCCGTGGCTGAACTCGATGTACGCCTCGTCGACGATCACCATGGACGGCTTCGCCGCCTGGGCGGCCTCGTACAGGGCGAGGACCGTCTCGGGCGCGACCGCGTTGCCGGTGGGGTTGTTGGGGGTGGTGATGAAGACGACGTCCGGCTTGCGCTCGGCGATCGCCTTCTCGGCGGCGGCGAGGTCGATCGTGAAGTCCTCGTTGCGGGGCCCGGAGATCCAGCCGGTGCCGGTGCCGCGCGCGATGAGCGCGTGCATCGAGTACGACGGCTCGAAGCCGATCGCGGTGCGGCCGGGACCGCCGAAGGCCTGCAGCAGCTGCTGGATGACCTCGTTGGAGCCGTTGGCCGCCCAGACGTTCTCCACGCCGACCGGGTGGCCGCCGGTCTTCGTCAGGTACTTGGCGAGCTCGGTGCGCAGCTCGACCGCGTCCCGGTCCGGGTAGCGGTTCAGGCCGCGGGCCGCCTCGCGCACCCGCTCCGTGATCCGCTCGACGAGCGGCTCGGGCAGCGGATAGGGGTTCTCGTTGGTGTTCAGCCGTACGGGGACGTCCAGTTGGGGCGCGCCGTAGGGGGACTTGCCGCGCAGTTCGTCCCGTACGGGAAGATCGTCGATCCTCACGTCGCTCACTTGCTCTCGGGCACCTTCCAGCCGAACCTCGCCTTGATCGCCGCGCCGTGCGCGGGCAGGTCCTCGGCCTCCGCCAGCGTCACCACGTGGTGCGCGACCTCGGCGAGGGCGTCCTTGGTGTAGTCGACGATGTGGATGCCGCGCAGGAAGGACTGCACGGACAGGCCGGAGGAGTGGCAGGCGCAGCCGCCGGTGGGCAGCACATGGTTGGAGCCGGCCGCGTAGTCGCCGAGGGAGACCGGCGCCCAGGGGCCGATGAAGATCGCGCCGGCGTTGCGGACGCGGTCGGCGACCGCCGCCGCGTCGGCCGTCTGGATCTCCAGGTGCTCCGCGCCGTAGGCGTCGACCACGCGCAGGCCCTCGTCGATGCCGTCGACCAGGACGATCGCGGACTGCTTGCCGGACAGGGCCGGGCGGATCCGGTCCTCGATGTGCTTGGTGGCCGCGACCTGGGGCTCCAGCTCCTTGGCCACCGCGTCCGCGAGCTCGACGGAGTCGGTGACGAGGACGGCGGCGGCCAGCGGGTCGTGCTCGGCCTGGCTGATCAGGTCGGAGGCGACGTGCACCGGGTCGGCCGTGGCGTCGGCGAGGACGGCGATCTCGGTGGGGCCGGCCTCCGCGTCGATGCCGATCTTGCCGGTGAAGTACCGCTTGGCGGCGGCGACCCAGATGTTGCCGGGGCCGGTGACCATGTTCGCGGGCGGGCAGGACTCGGTGCCGTGGGCGAACATCGCCACGGCGGTGGCGCCGCCGGCGGCGTACACCTCGTCGACGCCGAGCAGGGCGCAGGCGGCGAGGATCGTCGGGTGCGGCAGGCCGCCGAACTCGGCCTGGGCCGGGGAGGCGAGCGCGATGGACGGAACGCCGGCCTCCTGGGCGGGTACGACGTTCATGACCACGGAGGAGGGGTAGACCGAGCGGCCGCCGGGCGCGTACAGCCCGACGCGCTCCACCGGCACCCACTTCTCGGTCACCGTGCCGCCGGGCACGACCTGGGTGGTGTGGGTGGTGCGGCGCTGCTCGCGGTGGACCAGGCGGGCGCGGTGGATGGACTCCTCCAGGGCGGCGCGCACGGCGGGGTCCAGCTGCTCCAGCGCGTCCTTGAGGGCCTGGACCGGGACCCGGACGGATTCCAGCCGTACGCCGTCGAACTTCTCGGCGAAGTCGATCAGTGCCGCGTCGCCACGATGATGCACGGCCTCGCAGATCGGGCGCACCTTCTCCAGGGCGGCCGCGACGTCGAAGTCGGCTCGGGGCAGCAGGTCGCGCAGGGCGGGGCCCTCGGGAAGGGCGTCGCCGCGCAGATCGATTCGGGAGATCACGGTTCCAATTCTCTCAGACCGCACACGAGCACCGTCCGCCCGTATCAATGGCTGATACAGAACCACCCGGATCGCGGTGTCCGGGGGTCCGCCATCGGTGCGGAAGACTCCATTCACTTTGCGCGTTCAGATCGTCACACAACGGGCATCACCGGTTGTACGAACCGACCGAACCCGCGAGTAGTTGGGGAAGAAGGGAAGATCCGTGACCGAGGGGACCGGCAGCCGGGCCGGGGACCTGCCGGACGACCTGACCGATGTCGAGGCCGGGATGTGGCAGGCCTTCCGCAACGGCAGCGTGTACGACCTGCGCAGCGGGGACGCGGCGGTGGACGATCCGCACGGCGGGCAGCCCTGGGGGCCCGAGCGGACGGTCCGGGCGCGGGTCGTGTGCTGGCTGCTGCTGGACGGCCCGCCCGCGCTCGCCGGGCGGGTGTCGTCCCTGAAGCTGACCGGACTGCGGATCGCGGGGACCGTGGACCTGTCCGGGGGCACCGTGGTCCCGTACGTGGAGCTGAAGGGCTGCCGGTTCGAGCAGGAGGTACGGCTGCCGGAGGCGCACTTCACGACCGTGCGGCTGGTGGACTGCTCGGTGCCCCGGCTGGAGGCGGCCCGGGTGCGCACCGAGGGCGACCTGCACTTACCCCGCTGCCGCTTCCTGGGCGGCATACGGCTCACCGACGCGCACATCGGCACGGACCTGCTGCTCAACCAGGCGACCGTGCACCGCGACCGCACCGGCCGGTCGATCTCCGCGGACGGGATGACGGTGGGCCAGGACCTCCAGGCGGAGCTGCTCCGGTCGCACGGCGAGATCAGCCTGCGCGGCGCGAAGATCGGCGTGTCGCTGAGCCTGCGCGGTGCGAAACTCGCCAGCCCGTACACGCCGTGGGCGCTGAACGCGCCGCAGCTGACCGTGGAGCGCACGCTGTACCTCACGCCGGCCGGGGTCGGCAGCGCGCCGAGCGGGGTGACCCCGGCGCGCGGGACGCGGATCGAGGACTTCGAGAGCCAGGGCGGGGTGCGGCTGGACGACGGGCGGTTCGGCGACGCGGTCGACCTGGACCGGGCCCGGTTCACCTTCACCGACGACCAGGTGCTGTCGCTGCGCCGGATACAGGCCCCCGAGCTGCGCTTCCTCGGGGAGCGGCCGCAGCGCGGCCAGGTGCTGCTGTCCGGCGCGCGGATCGTCACCCTCGTCGACCGGGCGACCAGCTGGCCCGGTCCGGGCGGTCTGCACATGGGCGGCTTCGTCTACGGCAACCTGGTGCCGCGCGGCCCGTTCCCGCTGGCCGAGCGGCTGAACTGGGTGGCCGCGGCGACCGCCGAGTACAACCCGGAGCCGTACGAGCGGCTGGCCGCGGTGCTGCGCGAGGCCGGCGAGGACGAGGACGCACGCGAGGTGCTGCTCGCCAAGCAGCGCCGCCGCCGCGAGACCCTGCCGCCGGCCGGCAAGCTCTGGGGGTACGTCCAGGACGGCACGGTGGCCTACGGGTACCGGCCGGGCCGGGCCGCGGTGTGGATGGCGGTGCTGTGGGCGGCTGGCTCGCTCGCCTTCGCGCACGCCGCCCACCCCCCGGTCAACCCCGGCCAGCATCCGCAGTGGAACCCCGCCCTGTTCGCGCTGGACCTGCTGCTGCCGGTCGTCGACCTCGGCCAGGCCGGCCAGTGGCAGCTGAGCGGCGCCTGGCAATGGCTGGCGGCGGCGCTGGTCCTGCTGGGCTGGACCCTGGCCACCACGGTGGCGGCGGGCGCGACCCGGCTGCTGCGGCGGGGGTAGGTCCTTGCGGGGCCTGCCGGCACTACTGGCACGGGTACCACTGCCGGCACTACTGGCACTGATGCCACCGCCGGCACCGCCGGAACTGCTGCGAGGGGCACGCGAGGGATATTGTTGAAGTCTCATCTTTTTACTCGACCTTGACCGCCCGGCGTACAACTTTCCCCGGCTTGCCTCGGCCCTCTGGCGCGTCCCCGACCTGCGGACTTTCAATGGTCGACACCATGGCTCTGCTTCCCCCGTTCATCCGCCCCACCCGGATGACAAGAACCGTGTCCCGCCCAGTCGCCGAGCTCCCCGCCGACGACGAGGTGCTGCTCGACGCGCCCGACGAGCGGCTGGGTCCGGCGCTGGTCGCCGCCGCCCAGGGCAGGTACGGGCCCGCAGCCGCGCTGCTCGCTGCCACCCGGGAGCGGGCCGAGTGGGAGGACCGCGACCGGTACGCGCTGCGGCTGGCCGCGTTCGCGCGCTCCCGCGCCGAGTGGCTGGACGCCTGGCGCACCGCCGCCCCGCACGACCCGGACGCGCTGCTGGTCGCGGCCCAGCTCGCCGTGGACCGCGCCTGGCCCTCGCCGGGCCGGACCGAGCTGCTGCGCGAGGTCAGTCCCCTGATCACGGCCGCCGCCCGCGCCGACGGCCGGGACCCGGTGCCGTGGCGGGTCGCGCTGGACCACGCGCGTGGCAGCCGCGCCGGGCACACCTACTTCGAGGAGCTGTGGGAGGCCGCGGTCCGCCGCGCCCCGCACCACTACGGCTGTCATGTGGCGGCCCTGCGGTACCTGGCCGCCTCCTGGCACGGCTCCCACCGCGAGTGCTTCGACTTCGCCGACCTGGCCGCCCAGGACGCCCCCGCGGACTCGCTCGTGCAGGCCCTGCCCGTGCGGGCCGCCTTCTCCTACCTGACCGACGGCTGCGGGCCCGAGGTGCCGCGCGAGCGACTTGAGGCGGCGGCGGACCGGGCGATCGGACTCTCCGTCCGGCTCCCCGCGGCCACGCCTTGGCCGGCGGAGATCCGCAACCTGCTCACCTACGTCCTGATCCGGCTCGACCGCCGCGAGGACGCCCGTGTGCAACTGCGCCTCATCGGCCCGTACGCCACCTCCTTCCCCTGGGACCGGGTGTCGGACGACCCACTGGGCCTGTTCCTGAAACTGCGCGCCGACGTGAGCGCGGAACCGCTCGCCGGGCCGCCCCGGCATCCCCGAAAGTGAGCGCGGCGGACGGGCCCACCCACGCGACCATTAGGCTTTTGCGCCGTGACGACCGTCCGGCTCCCCCTCTTCCCGCTGAACTCGGTGCTGTTCCCGGGGCTGGTGCTCCCGTTGAACGTTTTCGAGGAGCGCTATCGCGCCATGATGCGCGCCCTGCTGAAGACACCCGAGGACGCACCGCGCCGGTTCGCCGTCGTGGCGATCCGCGACGGCCACGAGGTGGCACCGAGCGATCCCGGCATGCCCGATCCGACGGCACAGCCCGAACGCGGGCCCGCGGCCGGCTTCGGCCCCGACCCGGTCAGGGCGTTCCACGGCGTGGGCTGCGTGGCCGACGCGGCGACCATACGGGAGCGCGCCGACGGCACCTTCGAGGTGCTGGCGACCGGCACGACCCGGGTACGGCTGCTGTCGGTGGACGCCTCCGGCCCCTTCCTCACCGCGGAGCTCCAGGAGCTGCCCGAGGAGCCCGGCGACGAGGCGGGCGCGCTGGCCCAGGGGGTGCTGCGGTCCTTCCGGCAGTACCAGAAGCGGCTGGCGGGCGCGCGGGAGCGGTCGCTGTCCACGGGGGCGGAGCTGCCGGACGAGCCGAGCGTGGTGTCGTACCTGGTGGCGGCTGCGATGGTGCTGGACACACCGACGAAGCAGCGGCTGCTCCAGGCGCCCGACACCTCCTCGCGGCTGCGTGACGAGCTGAAACTGCTTCGCTCGGAGTCGGCGATCATCCGTAGTCTGCCGTCGTTGCCGGCGCCGGACCTGACGCGCGGCCCGACGAGCTTCAACTGAGGGAGAACAGGCAGGGATGGCGAAGAAGGCGAAGAAGCAGCAGCAGTCCGGGGGGACGCCCGCGACGGTGGCCCTGACCGCGGCGGGCGTCGACTACACCGTCCACTCCTACGACCACGACCCGTCCCACCCCTCCTACGGCGAGGAGGCGGCCGAGGCGATGGGGGTCTCCCCGGAACGGGTGTTCAAGACGCTGGTCGCGGACGTCGACGGCGCACTGACGGTGGCCGTGGTGCCGGTCGCGGGCTCGCTGGACCTCAAGGCCCTGGCCTCGGCGGTCGGCGGCAAGCGGGCGGCCATGGCCGACCCGGCCCTCGCGGAACGCACCACGGGCTACGTCCGCGGCGGCATCAGCCCTCTCGGCCAGCGCAAGAAACTCCCCACGGTCCTGGACGCCTCCGCCACGGCCCACCCCACCATCTGCGTCTCGGCGGGCCGCAGAGGCCTGGAGGTCGAACTGGCCCCGGAGGACCTGGCCAAGCTGACAGCAGCGACCCTGGCCCCGATCGCCCGCGACTGACCCGGCCGGCCCCGCTCGAGGGGTGCCGCTGCCCGCAGCCGCGCGGTGTCGAAAACCTACGCGGAGACGGAGTCGTACCCCTCCGGATCCCGCGGCCCGAACAGCGCCGTGATCCCGAGATGCACCACCAGCGCGGCCAACGGCCAGGCCAGCAACGCCCCCTTCGCCCCCAGCTTCAGCGGCGCCGGGAACGTCACCCCCTTCCCCACGGCCTGCGCGTGAGCGATCACATCCTGCTGGGGCCCGAGCCACACCCCCAGCCGCCACGCCAGTACCGCTCCGAGCAAGCTTCCGACGCACAGTGCCACCACCAGCGGCACACCCCCTCGCCGCCGCACGAGGAAGACGGCCACCGCGCTGAGCACGCCGAAGGCCAGCGCCAGCAGCGTGAACGTTCCGTCCACGCCGACCGCCTGCTCCCCCTCGGAGTCCTTGAGGTAGACCACCCAGGTGTTCCCGGTGACGTCCCCGACCAGCGGCACGCGCGGCGCCAGCCACAGCCACAGCAGGCCCATCAGCACACCGCCGAGCGCCACGGCCACCGTGATCACGGCGCCCTCCCGGACTTCGGTCTTCATCCCGGGGCCGTCCTGTCCGTCCGGTCCGTACGCGGTTCCCGTCGCTCCGGTCAGTCCGGTCACGTCGGTTCCCGAGGCGGGCAGCTGCCAGGGCTGCCGCTCGGCCTCGCCGGACCGGGAGGACTGTGCGGGCCGCCGGTGCGGCGGTGTCGGTGGAGTCAACGGTGAGGTCACCCTGTCATCGTGCCAGGTGAGTCTGTCAGCCGCGTCACCGGACGGCCGCCCGGCGATACGCCCAGGTGGCCACAGCCAGCGAAACCACCCCGACCGCGGCGCACACGGCCATGTCCACGCCCACGTACACCCAGTCGGGCCGGGCCGCGAAGGTGCGCGCGTACGCCTCCACGCCGTACGTCGACGGCAGCAGATCGCGGGCGAGCCGTACGACCCCCGGCATGTGGTCGGGCGGCAGCACGCCCAGCAGCAGGGCCGCCGACATGCCCAGCTGACCGAGCAGGGTGGCATGCTCCGGCCGCGGCGCGAGCAGCCCGCAGGCGGCGCCCAGCCCGGAGAGCGCGGCGCCCGCGAGCGGGATCACCGCCAACAGCACCCACAGATTGCCCAGCGGCAGTCCGAACAGCAGGCAGCCGAAGACCGCGGTGATCAGCGTGCCGGGCACGGTGAAGGACGCGTACGCGGCCGCCGCCCCCAGCACCACGGCCGCCGGCGGCACCGGCAGCGTCGCGTAGTGGTCGAGCCCGCCACTGGCCCGCAGCTGGCCGAAGTACTGGGCGAGCAGGTTCAGGGCGACGTAGGCGACGACGACGATCGACGCGCCGGCCACCACGGACCGGGCCTCACCGCCGCCGCTGACCACGCCCCGCATCATGATCATGATGCCGACGGACTGGAAGGTCGCCACGAACAGCAGCGGGATGCGCGCCACCCGCGCCCGGGACAGCTGGGCCCGGTACACGGCCGCCAGGGACGGCCACAGCCGCGCCCGCGGCCCGAGGCCGACGGCCGCGGCCCGGCCGGCGCCACCGTCCTGCACGACCGTCGCGCCGTCCTGCACGGGAGTCGTGCCGGCCGGCGCGTCGGCGGATACGACACTCACGTCGAACTGCTCCTCTTCCCTACGGCCGCCAGGGCGTAGTCCAGTGCCGCTCACGCCTTCACCAGCCCCTGCCGGGCGGCGCCGCCCAGCGCCAGATAGACGTCCTCCAGGCTGGGCGTGGCGAGGGTGAAGTCGTCCAGCGCGGCGAAGGCGGCACCACCGGTGACCGTGGCGACGGCGGCGCGGGCCTCCTCGGGGGCGAGCCGCAGCGTCCAGCGGCGCCCGGACTCCGCGGCCCGGTCCCGCAGCGCGGCGACCTCCGGCACCTCCAGGGGTGCCCTGTCCCGCCACACCAGTTCGACCCGTACCTCACCGGAGACCCGTTCCTTGAGCCCCGCCGGGGTGTCGCAGGCGATGACCCGCCCGCGGTCCAGGACGGCGACCCGGTCGAGGACCGTCTCGGCCTCGATGACGTTGTGGGTGACCAGCAGCACGGTGGTGCCGTACTCGGCGCGCCGCCGGTCCACGGCGGACCACACCGCCCGCCGGGCCACCGGGTCCATGCCGGTGGTCGGCTCGTCCAGCACGAGCAGGGGGCGCTCGCCGACCAGCGCGGCGGCGAAGCAGGCGAGCCGCCGCTGGCCGCCGGAGAGCTTCTTCAGCGGGCGGCCGGCGATCGGTGCGAGGCCCAGTTCGTCCAGGACGGCGTCCCGCTCGGCCCGCGCCCGCCGGACGTCCAGGCCGCGCAGCCGCCCGGTGGTCTCGGCGGCCAGCGAGACGGTCAGCTCGTCGAGGGCGGTGGACTCCTGCCCGAGGTAGGCGAGGATCCGCGCGGCCCGCTCGGGGTGCGCCACGATGTCGTGGCCGAGGATCTCGACGGTGCCGCGGTCGGGGCGCATCAGGCCGGTCAGCTGCCGGACCAGGGTGGACTTGCCGGCGCCGTTCGGGCCGAGCAGCCCGAAGATCTCGCCGCGCCGGACGTCGAGTGCGACGTCGTCGGTGGCGCGCACCTCGGGCGTGCCGGGGGTGCCGCGCCGACCGCGGGCCGCCGGGTAGGTCTTGGTCAGTCCGCGCACCGCGCACACGACGTCGTCCCCGTGCCGAAGTGCCTGTGCCGCGCGCGTACTCACAAAGGACGAGACTACGGGGTCCGTGGGCTTTACTCGCCCTTGGGGCGACCTCTCCCGGTTCCTCCGTCGCGTCCGTCCGCGACCAACCACCGCCGTTCCGGGGCCCGGTCGCCCGCTCAGTCGCCCGCCGGGGCGTGCTCGGTGCCGGTGCGTACGTCGATCTCCCGCCAGAAGCCGGCCCGGATGGCGTACCGGTCGTGCTCGTCGATCTGGTCGTCCTTGTGCGCGAGCAGCCCGAACCGGGCGGCGTAGCGCAGCAGCTCGCCGTCGATGCGGTGCGGGACGCGCGGGTACATCGACGACAGCTTCTGCAGATGGCTCGGGTCGCCCAGCCGCTCCACCCAGCGCCGCGCGAAGACCTGCCCGACCTCGTACGGGTCACCGCCGACGGTCGTGATGTCCTCCTCCCGGTCCGCCCACCGCTGCTCGGCCGTGGTCAGCTGGGCGAGGGTCGGCATGGAGGCGGCCTCGGGTGGCTCGGCGGCCACGCCGGAACGGTCGACCCAGCCCTTGTCGGAGGACCAGCGCAGGGTGGCGGTGGTGGGGTGCTGGGCGGGATGGGCGCCGGGGGCGCGCAGAGCGGCGAGGTCCTTGGGGGTGGGGACGCCCTTGGCGGGCATCCGCTCCTCGGTGCCGCCCCGCACGCCCGCGGCGGCCGGGTGCGGACGCTCCTCGGCGGGGCGCTCGGCGGCCTGGGACAGGGAGGACTCGGGCAGCGGCGCGGAGAGGATCGCGGCGATCTCGGGGCGGGGCGCGGGCGGCGGCGCGCAGATGCCGCCGAACTCCTTGGCCTGTACGGCCTTGGTGATCCACGTGCGGTCCAGGACGCGCCGCTCGTCGGCCTCGGCGACCAGGTCCTCGGACTGGTTGTAGTCGCCGTCGGCGGCCTGGACGGCCCACAGATGGACGGCGACACCGTGCTCCTTGGCGGCCATCATGCCGGGCAGCAGGTCGCCGTCGCCGGTGACGAGGACGACGTCGGAGCAGGCGCGGTTGCGGGCCAGCTCGGTCAGTTCGGCGTGCATCGCGGCGTCCACGCCCTTCTGCGCCCAGCGGCCGTCGCTGCGGGTCAGCGCGCCCAGCCGGACGGTCACCCGGGGCATCACGCGGAGCCTGCGGTGCTCGGGCTGCGGGACGCGGTCGGGGGCGCCGTCGAACCAGTAGATGCGCAGCAGCGGGCGCTCGGTGTCGGACTCGGCCTGTTCGCGCAGGCCCTGGATGAGCGCGGTGTGGTCGACGGTGATCCGGGACCGCGACGGCTCCCCGGCGAGGAGGCTCGCGGCGGCCCCCAGCAGATACCCGGCGTCCACCAGGACGATGCAGCGGTCCACGCGTTCCACCCTCTTTCCGGGGAGGTTGCTTCGGGCTTGGATCTTCGGGGTTTGCCTTGGGTTTGGTTCGGGCTTGGTTCGAGTCTGCCCGACCGCGCCAGGGTTAACGGCCCGAACTCGATCTTCGGCGTGGCGTTTCGAGGGCTCGGGGCCCGATGCCCCTTGTTACGTACGGTAATTATCCGACATGCGTTCATTGTCAGCATATGTGAATCTGGTCCCGGCCCTGGCCCCTAGATCCCCCACAGGAGGCTGATCACCATGGCCAAGAACCGCAAGCAGGACCGCAGCCGGCAGAAGGCGTCCGTGGCCGCGAACGGCCCGCAGGAGACGGAGCACTCCCTGACGGAGTCGCAGCCCGAGCACCACGCCCCGCAGGTCAATCCGACGGACATGTCCCGCAAGGGCCGTCAGAAGCGCTTCGGCCACAACTGAGGCCCGGCGTCCGGGCTGTTGACTGAGCCCTGAACCTGGTAACGAAGAGAGGGCGTACCCGATGCGCACGGGTACGCCCTCTTTTTTGGTGGCTCGGTTCACCTCCGGGCGCTCCAGCCCCTTCGGCTCACTCGCCCGTAAGGGAACGCCGGTTGTCAGGCCTCAGCCCGCCAGGCAGGACGGGCCGAGGAGGACCTTCAGGTCGCCGAAGAGGGCCGGGTCGGGCTTCACCCGGTGGCGGTCCAGGCGCAGGACCGTCGTCTTGCGCGGGCCCTGGAGCTTGATCCGCACCTCGCTGTCGCCCTTGTGGTGGCTGAGGATCTCGCCGAGGCGGCTGACCATCGGCGGGGTCACCTTCAGGGCGGGGATGGTGAGGATCACCGGCGCGTTGCTGCCCGCGTTGGACAGGTCGGGGACCATCAGCTCCATCGCGACCAGCCGGGGCACGTCCTCGCGCTTGTCGAGGCGGCCCTTGACGAACACGACCGCGTCCTCGACGAGTTGGGTGGACACCAGCTGGTAGGTCGCCGGGAAGAACATGCACTCGATGGAGCCGGCCAGGTCCTCGACGGTGGCGATCGCCCAGGCGTTGCCCTGCTTGGTCATCTTGCGCTGCAGGCCGGAGATGATGCCGCCGATGGTGACGACCGCGCCGTCGGCGTGCTCGCCGCCGGTGAGCTGGGCGATGCCGGCGTCGGCCTTGTCGGCGAGCACGTGCTCCAGACCGAAGAGCGGGTGGTCGGAGACGTACAGGCCGAGCATCTCCCGCTCCTGGGCGAGCAGGTAGGTCTTGTCCCACTCGTCGGCGGAGAACTCCACGTCGAGTCCGAAGCCGGGCTCGCTGCTGGTCTCCTCCCCCATCCCGCCGAAGAGGTCGAACTGGCCCTCGGCCTCCTTGCGCTTGACCGCGACCACGTTGTCGATCATCGGCTCGTACTGCGCGGTGAGGCCCTTGCGGGTGTGGCCCATGGTGTCGAAGGCGCCGGCCTTGATCAGCGACTCGGTGGTGCGCTTGTTGCAGACCACGGCCTCGACCTTGTCGAGGTAGTCGGGGAAGGAGGCGTACTTCCCCTTGGCCTTGCGGCACTTGATGATCGACTCGACGACGTTGGTGCCGACGTTGCGCACGGCGGAGAGGCCGAAGAGGATCACGTCGTCGCCCTGGGCGGCGAAGTTCGACTCGGACTCGTTGACGTTCGGCGGGAGCACCCGGATGCCCATGCGGCGGCACTCGTTGAGATAGATCGCCGACTTGTCCTTGTCGTCCTTGACGGAGGTCAGCAGGGCGGCCATGTACTCGGCGGGGTGGTTGGCCTTGAGGTAGGCCGTCCAGTACGAGACCAGGCCGTACGCGGCGGAGTGGGCCTTGTTGAAGGCGTAGCCGGCGAAGGGGACCAGCACGTCCCACAGGGCCTGGATGGCCTCGTCGCTGTAGCCGTTCTTGCGCGCGCCCTCCTGGAAGATGGTGAAGTTCTTCGCCAGTTCCTCGGGCTTCTTCTTGCCCATCACGCGGCGGAGGATGTCGGCCTCGCCGAGCGAGTAGCCGGCGATGATCTGGGCGGCCTTCTGCACCTGCTCCTGGTAGACGATCAGGCCGTAGGTGACGTCCAGGACCTCCTTGAGCGGTGCCTCCAGCTCGGGGTGGATCGGCGTGATCTCCTGCTGGCCGTTCTTGCGCAGCGCGTAGTTGGTGTGGGAGTTCATGCCCATCGGGCCCGGCCGGTACAGGGCCGAGACGGCGGAGATGTCCTCGAAGTTGTCGGGCTTCATCAGGCGCAGCAGGGAGCGCATGGGTCCGCCGTCGAACTGGAAGACGCCGAGGGTGTCGCCGCGCTGGAGGAGATCGAAGGTCGTGGGGTCGTCCAGCGGCAGGCTGAGGAGATCGATGTCGATCCCCTTGTTGGACTTCACCATCTTGACGGCGTCGTCCATGATCGTGAGGTTGCGCAGGCCGAGGAAGTCCATCTTCAGCAGGCCGAGCGACTCACAGCTCGGGTAGTCCCACTGCGTGATCGTCACGCCGTCGGTGTGCCTGACCCAGACCGGGACGTGCTCGGTGATGGTCTCGCTGGACATGATCACGCCGGCCGCGTGCACGCCCATCTGCCGCACCAGGCCCTCCACGCCGCGCGCGGTGTCGATGACCTTCTTCACGTCCGGCTCGTTCTCGTACATCCCGCGGACCTCGCCGGCCTCCGAGTACCGGGGGTGCTCGGGGTCGGTGATGCCGGACAGCGGGATGCCCTTGCCGAGGACGTCGGCGGGCATGGCCTTGGTGATCCGGTCGCCCATCGCGTACGGGTAGCCGAGCACGCGCGCGGAGTCCTTGATCGCGTTCTTGGCCTTGATGGTGCCGTAGGTGCCGATCATGGCGACCTTGTCGGCGCCGTACTTCTCGGTCACGTACCTGATCACCTCGACGCGCCGACGCTCGTCGAAGTCGATGTCGACGTCGGGCATGGAGATGCGCTCGGGGTTGAGGAAGCGCTCGAAGATCAGGCCGTGCGGGATGGGGTCGAGGTCGGTGATGCCCATGGCGTAGGCGACGATCGAACCGGCGGCCGAGCCACGGCCGGGGCCGACCGCGATGCCGTTGTTCTTGGCCCACATGATGAAGTCGGCGACCACGAGGAAGTAGCCGGGGAAGCCCATCGAGATGATGACGTCCATCTCGTAGTCGGCCTGCTTCTGGCGGTCCTCGGGAATGCCGCCCGGGTAGCGGCGCTCCATGCCGCGGCGGACCTCCTCCTTGAACCAGGTGACCTCGGTGTAGCCCTCGGGGATGTCGAACTTGGGCATGAGGTCGCGCTTCTCGAACATGCCGGTGGTGTCGACCATCTCGGCGACGAGGAGCGTGTTGGCGCAGCCCTCCTGCCAGGCGTCCGAGGAGTCGATGGCGTACATCTCGTCCGTGGACTTCAGGTAGTAGCCGGTGCCGTCGAACTTGAAGCGGTCCGGGTCGGAGAGGTTCTTGCCGGTCTGGATGCACAGCAGGGCGTCATGGGCGCCCGCCTCGTGCGCGTACGTGTAGTGGGAGTCGTTGGTGACCAGCGGGGGGATGCCGAGCTTCTTGCCGATGTCGAGGAGGCCCTGACGGACCCGGTGCTCGATCTCGATGCCGTGGTCCATCAGCTCCAGGAAGTACCTGTCCTTGCCGAAGATGTCCTGGTAGTCGGCGGCGGCCTTGAGGGCCTCCTCCTCCTGGCCGAGGCGCAGCCGGGTCTGCACCTCGCCCGAGGGGCAGCCGGTGGAGGCGACGATGCCCTCGGACCACTGGGCGATGGTCTCCTTGTCCATCCGGGGCCACTTCTGCAGCCAGCCCTCGGCGTACGCGTCCGAGGAGAGGCGGAAGAGGTTGTGCAGGCCGGTGCTGTTCACGGCCCACATCGTCTTGTGGGTGTAACCACCCGAACCGGAGACGTCGTCCCGCTTCTGGTGCGGCTGGCCCCACTGGATCTTGCGCTTGTTGCGCCGGGACTCCGGGGCGACATAGGCCTCGATCCCGATGATCGGGGTGATTCCGGCCTTCTTCGCGGAGTGGAAGAAGTCGTACGCACCGTGGAGGTTGCCGTGGTCGGACATGGCGATGTGCGTCATGCCCATCTCGTTGCACGCGTTGAACATGTCCTTCAGCCGCGCGGCACCGTCCAGCAGCGAGTACTGGGTGTGGACGTGCAGGTGCGTGAACGGCGGCTTCGACACGGCTTCGGCCTCCAAGGAGAACTCTGGGCGACGGGCTGCGGACAGTCTGGGGGACAGCGTCGAAGTCTATGCCCCGGCACTGACACTCGGCGCCGTCCGCCGCGTACCTTCGTGCGAGGAGAAACGCGGGCACTCCCCCGCCCCGCCGGACGTTGGGGTGAGGGAGGATCCGCGAAGGATCAGTCCATACGTCTCGTACCACCCGTACCAGGAGGCACCCAGCGATGTCGGTCCCCCAGCTCAACGACGAGCAGCGCGGCGAGGAGATCCTCTCCGTCTTCGACACCGCCTTCGGCGAGCTCCTGGCCGCCGACCCGGCCGCGTTCCGCGTGAAGTTCCGGAAGATGGCGGCCTCGGCCTTCGCCTTCTACCGGGGCACGGCCTGCCTCTTCTACCACGACCTGGACAGCGAGAACGCCGGGTGGGGCGGCGGGAGGGGGATCAGCGGGCCGTACCTGGACGAGCGCACCTCGCGGGTGTGGATCCACGGCGACCTGCACGCGGAGAACTTCGGCACGTACATGGATTCGAACGGCCGTCTGGTCTTCAACGTCAACGACTTCGACGAGGCCTACGTCGGCCCCTTCACCTGGGACCTCAAGCGCTTCGCCGCCTCCATCGCCCTCATCGGCTACGCCAAGGCCCTGAGCGACGACCAGATCACCGAGCTGGTGACGGTCTACGCCGCCGCCTACCGGGAGCGCGTCCACGCCCTGGCCACCGGCGCCAAGAGCGACGAGGTGCCGCCCTTCACCCTGGACACCGCGCAGGGTCCGCTGCTGGACGCGCTGCGTGACGCCCGCTCGCTGACCCGGTTCGGACTGCTGGACTCCATGACGGAGATCCGTGACTTCGAGCGCCGCTTCGCGCCGGGCGGCGGCTCCATCGAGCTGGACGCGGCCACCCGCTACAAGGTGCTCGCCGCCTTCGACGGCTATCTGGAGACGCTGCCGGACTCCTCCCTGGCCCGCCCGGACTCCTACCGCGTGAAGGACGTGGTCGGCCGCCGGGGCATCGGCATCGGCTCGGCCGGGCTGCCGTCGTACAACATCCTCCTCGAGGGCCACAGCGACGCCCTGGAGAACGATGTCGTGATCTACATCAAGCAGGCCCAGACCCCGGCCGTCTCCCGGCACATCACGGACGCGGCGATCCGCGACTACTTCCAGCACGAGGGCCACCGCACGGTGATCTCCCAGCGCGCCCTGCAGGCGCACGCCGACCCGTGGCTGGGCTGGACCGAGCTGGACGGCGCCGGGCAGCTGGTCGCCGAGGTGTCGCCGTACGCGGTCGACCTGGACTGGGGCGACATCGACGACCCGGAGGAGATCGCGCAGGTCGTCGCCGACCTCGGCCGGGCCACCGCCACCATGCACGCGGCGGCGGACGACACCTCGGGCGAGTCCCTGGTGCCGTTCTCCACCGAGCGGGCCATCGACGCGGCGATCGCGGCCGACGAGGCGGGCTTCGCACCGCTGCTCGTGGACTTCGCGCACGGCTACGGCGCACGGGCGCGTGCCGATCACCAGATCTTCCTGGACCTGTTCCGCAACGGTCGGATTCCGGGTCTGTGACAAGGAGGCCGCTCACAGGGTCTCTTTAAGGACCCTTTACCGGCCCACGTGACACACTCTTCATTCGCTATGGACATATCCGGGACCCAGCTCAGAGCCCTGCGCGCGGCGCTGTTCACGGCCGTGGTCGTGACGCTCAGCACCACGTCGCACGTGCTGCTGTCCCGGGTCCCCCTGCCGTTGAACACGGTGGCCGCCGTCGCGGCCGCCGTGTTCCTGCTCGCCTACGCCCTCTCCGGCCGCGAGCGCGGCTTCGGGCGGATCGCCGCCCTGCTGATCCCGCTGGAGCTGGCCGCCGACACCGTCTTCACCACCGGCCAGCAGGTCTGCTACGGCCCCGCCGGCGGCCCGGTCGCCGGGCCGCTGCGCTCGGTCGGCTGGGACGTGCTGTGCGGCAACCACACGGCCCTCGGCACCCCGCTGGCCCGTATGACGGGCACGGACACCGACCGCCTCGCGGCCCTGCTGGCCCACGCCGACCCGGCGACCGCATGGCTGCTGCTCGCCGCCCATGTCGGCGTCGGCCTCCTCGCGGCCGGCTGGCTGCGCCGCGGCGAGCGGGCCCTGGCCGAGCTGCTGCGCGCGGCGGCCGCGACCACGTTCCGGCCGCTGCTGATCGCCGTCGCGGCGGTCACGGTCCGGCGGACCCGCACGGCCCGCAGGCCGGTCCACTCCGCGCCCCACCACAGCGCCCCGCGCACCCGCCTCCTCGTGTACTCCCTGGGACGGCGCGGACCGCCGTGCTCACCCGCCCCCGCCCTCGCCCGCATCTGAGCGACGGCCGGGCGGTGGCGCACGCCGAGCACGAGCAGTCCCTCCCTTTTCGTATCCCGCGCGGCACGGCCGCGTGTCCCACAGGAGAACACCACCATGAGCAAGCGGAACAGCCAGCAGGCGAAGACGGCGGCCCGGGAGCGGCTGCGCGTCGAGCGCGAGCGCCAGGCCAAGCGCGCCAAGGTCAAGCGGCAGATCATCGTCGCCTGCTCGGTCGTCGCCGTGCTGGCGGCGGCCGGCGGCATCGGCTACGCGGTTGTCCAGTCCAACAAGCCCGGTTACTGGGAGGCCGCGAAGGACCAGAAGCTGGTCAAGCCGGCCAACACCACCGGGGCGGACGGCACGACCGTCGTCATAGGCAAGAGCACCGCCAAGAAGACCCTCGTCGTCTACGAGGACCCGCGCTGCCCGGTCTGCGCGCAGTTCGAGCAGACCGTCGGCGAGACGGTGAAGAAGGACATCGACGACGGCAAGTTCAAGCTCCAGTACGTCGGTGCCACGTTCCTCGACAAGAACCTGCCCGGTGAGGGCTCCAAGAACGCGCTCAGCGCCCTGGGCGCCGCGCTCAACGTCAGCCCTGAAGCGTTCCTCGAGTACAAGGCCGCGATGTACTCGGCGAAGTGGCACCCCGAGGAGACCGACGACAAGTTCAAGGACGACGCCTATCTGATCAAGATCGCCGACACGGTCCCCGCTCTGAAGGGCAACGCGGCGTTCCAGAAGGCGGTGAAGGACGGCACCTACGACAGGTGGGCGCTGGAAGAGTCCAAGATCTTCGACAAGGACGGGATTCAGGGCACCCCGACCCTGAAGATGGACGGCAAGACGCTGACGGGCTCCGACGGCAAGAACGCGCCCATGACGGTGGCCGAGTTCGACAAGGCGATCGACGCGGCCCTCAAGGCCTGACGCTCCGTCGGACGTCGACCACCGCCAGAAGAGTGGGCGAACTTTCGGAGTTCGCCCACTCTTCCGTATACCGATCAGTAACCTGATCGGTCGTGACCAGTCGACACAGATCCTCCGAGGCATCCAAGGGCCTCAACTCCCTTTCGCCCCGCCGCCGTACGGTCGTCAAGGCCGCGGCGGCGAGTGCTGTTCTGGCCGGGCCGCTCGCCGCCGCGCTTCCGGCGCGCGCGGCCACGGACGCACCGGCCTTCCTGCACGGCGTCGCCTCCGGTGACCCACTGCCCGACGGCATTCTGCTGTGGACCCGGGTGACCCCCACCGCCGAGGCGGTGCCGGGCTCCGGGCTCGGCCCGGACACCGCGGTGAGCTGGGTGGTGGCCAGGGACAAGGCGTTCACGGACGTCGTCGCCAAGGGGTCCACCACCGCCACGGCCGCCTCCGACCACACCGTCAAGGCGGACATCCGGGGGCTGGAGCCGGCCACCGACTACTGGTTCCGCTTCTCGGCCGACGGCACCGACTCCCCCGTCGCCCGCACCCGCACCGCGCCCGCGCACGACGCGGCCGTCGCGGGCCTGCGCTTCGGCGTGGTCTCCTGCGCCAACTGGGAGGCCGGCTACTTCACCGCGTACCGCCATCTCGCGGCCCGCGGCGACCTGGACGCCTGGCTGCATCTCGGCGACTACATCTACGAGTACAAGTCCGGCGAGTACGCGGCCCGGGACAAGGTCGTCAGGCCCCACGCGCCCGCGAACGAGATCATCACCCTCGCCGACTACCGCGTCCGGCACGCGCGGTACAAGACCGACCCCGACCTCCAGGCCCTGCACCACACGGCGCCGGTCGTCGCGATCTGGGACGACCACGAGTTCGCCGACAACGCCTGGTCGGGCGGCGCCGTCAACCACACCGAGGGCGCCGAGGGCACCTGGAGCGCCCGCAAGGCGGCGGCCAAGCAGGCCTACTTCGAGTGGATGCCGGTGCGCCCGGCGATCGAGGGCACCACCTACCGCCGGCTGCGCTTCGGCAGGCTCGCCGACCTGTCCCTGCTGGACCTGCGCTCCTTCCGCTCCCAGCAGGCCTCCACGGCGAGCGGCTCGGTCGACGACCCGGACCGCACGATCACCGGGCGCGCCCAACTCGACTGGCTGAAGGCCGGGCTGAAGGCGTCCGACACCACCTGGCGGCTGGTCGGCAACTCGGTGATGATCTCCCCGTTCGTCGTCGGCTCGCTCTCCGCGGACCTGCTGAAGCCGCTGGCGAAACTGCTCGGGCTGCCGCAGGAGGGCCTGGCCGTCAACACCGACCAGTGGGACGGCTACACCGACGACCGCCGGGAGCTGCTGGCCCACCTGCGTTCCAACGCCATCCGCAACACCGTCTTCCTGACCGGTGACATCCACATGGCGTGGGCCAACGACGTGCCGGTGGACGCCGGTACGTACCCGCTGTCGCCGTCCGCCGCCACGGAGTTCGTGGTCACCTCGGTGACCTCCGACAACCTCGACGACATCGTCAAGGTCCCCGAGGGCACGGTCTCGGCGATCGCCGCTCCGGTGATCCGCGCCGCCAACCGGCACGTCCACTGGGTCGACACCGACCGGCACGGCTACGGCGTCCTGGACATCACCGCCGAGCGGGCGCAGCTGGACTACTACGTCCTGTCCGACCGCACCAGCCCGAACGCGACGTCCGCCTGGACCCGTTCGTACTGCACGCGCAGCGGCACGCAGAAGGTCGAGCGGACGTACGACCCGGTCTGAGGCGCGTTCCGGCCGGGGCGGGCTCAGAGGGTTTCGAGGAAGCCGAGCGCCACCCGCCAGGTGGCCTCGGCGGCCTCCGCGTCGTAGTCCGGCAGCTCCGGATCGGTGTAGACGTGGCCGGCCCCGGCGTAGCGGTAGACCTCCACGTCGGCGCCCGCCCGGCGCATCTGCAGATACCAGGCGCTCAGCCAGTCGTCCGTCTCGAACGGGTCCGGCTCGGCGACGTGCAGCTGCACCGGCAGCTCGTCCACCCGTGCGTTCGGCGCCACGTCCGACGTGCCGTGCAGAAGCAGCAGCCCGCGGGCCTTGTCGTCGCCGAGGGCGAGGGTCTGGGCGATGGAGGCGCCGAGCGAGAACCCGGCGTAGACCAGGCCCCGCTCCGAGTAGGGCGCGGCGGCCAGCACGGCCCGCCTGAGCAGCTCGTCCTTGCCGATGCCGTCCTTGAAGGCCATGCCCTCCTCGACCGAGTCGAACGTACGGCCCTCGAAGAGATCCGGCGTCCACACCTCGTGTCCGGCCGCGCGCAGCCGGTCCGCGGCCTCCCGCACCGCAGGTCTGAGGCCATGGGTCGAGTGGAAGAGCACGATGTTCATGCGCCCATGGTGCCAGGCGGGCACCGGGGCGACACACGTCACAGGTTCGGGCACGGCCGCCGCCGGTTACTTCCCAGACATGGAGAACGTACTCCGGCCGCTGACCGTGGTCGGTGGCTCCGTCGTCGTCACCCTGGTGATCGGCTGGGCCACCGACCTTCTGTTGCGCAAGGCCGACGAACGACATCACGAGACACCGCTGTGGGGACTGCTGCGCCGGGCCCGCGTGCCCTATCAGCTCGTGCTGTGCACCGCGCTGCTCAGAGGCTCCTACGACCAGGCCGAGCTGCTGGAGGAGCACCGGGTCGGCGTGGGACGGACGCTGACCCTGGTGCTGATCGGGTCGGCGGCCTGGCTGACCATCCGGATCGCGGCGGCGGTCGTCGAGACCTCCTACTCGCGCTACGCCAGTGCCCGCGCCCACCGCGACCCGGCCCGGGTGCGGCGGGTGCGCACCCAGGTCGAATTGATCATGCGGGTGGTCTCGGCGGTCGTCATCGTCGTCTCGGCGGCCTCCATGCTGCTGACCTTCCCGGCGATGCGCACGGCCGGTACCTCGCTGCTGGCCTCGGCCGGCGTCCTCGGCATCGTCGCCGGCGTCGCCGCCCAGTCCACGCTGAGCAACCTGTTCGCCGGGCTGCAGATCGCCTTCGGCGACATGGTGCGCATCGGCGACACCGTGGTCGTGGGCGGCGAGTGGGGCACGGTCGAGGAGATCACACTGACCTTCCTGACGGTACGGACCTGGGACGAGCGCCGGATCACGATGCCGGTGTCGTACTTCACGTCCAACCCGTTCGAGAACTGGTCCCGCGGCACCCCGCAGATGACCGGCACCGTCTTCTGGCACCTCGACCACTCCGTGCCCCTGGAGGCGATGCGCGAGAAGCTGCGCGACATCCTGCGCGCGTGCCCGGCCTGGGACGGCCGCGCCTACAACCTGCACATCACGGACACGACGCCGACCACCGTCGAGGTCCGGGCGCTGATGACGGCCAAGGACGCCGACGACATCTGGACGGTGCGGGTCGCGGTGCGCGAGGAGATGATCCGCTGGCTGTGCGAGGAACACCCCTCCGCCCTGCCGCGCGTCACCACGGCCGAAGCCGGGCTGCCGCGCCAGCGCATCGCCCCGCCGGTCAGTGACCGCGCTCCGCACCGCCGTTGACCTGGACGATCTGGGAGGTGATGTGACCGGCGGCCGGGGAGGCCAGCCAGTGCAGGGTGGCGGCGACGTCGCCCGGGGTGCCGGGGCGTCCGGTGGAGGTCTCCGCGACGAGCCGCTCGCGGCGGGCCTCGTCCATCGCCTCACCGAAGAAGTCGGTGTCCTCGACGTAGCCGGGGGCGACCGCGTTCACCGTGATCCCGCGCGGGCCCAACTCGCGGGCCAGGTCGTGGACGTACGGGTGCAGGGCGGCCTTGGAGGCGGCGTAGGCACCGCTGCCGGAGCCGCGGTAGGCGGCGATGGAGCTCAGGAACAGCACGCGCCCGCCCGGCTCGGCCAGGTGGTCCTTCAGTGCCTCGGTGAGCAGCACGGCGGTCAGGGTGTTGATCCGGAAGTTGACCAGCCAGTTGTCGGCGACGAGTTCGAGCGGGTCCTCCCGCTCCACCCGGGGCTCCAGCCTGCCGGACCCTCCCGCACTGTGGATCAGCACGTCCACGGCGCCCAGCTCGTCGGCCGCGAACCGGGCGGCCCGCCGCACCCCGCCCACGTCGCTGAGGTCGGCGGCGCAGGTGAGCGCCCCCGGCACCGCCGCCTTGCGCAGCACCTCCTCCCGCCGTCCGAGCAGCAGGACCTGGTCCCCGTGGGCCGCGAACACCTGCGCCGTGGCCAGCCCGATCCCCGTACCACCACCACTGATCACCACATTGCGAGTCATGAGCACGAGCCTAGGGGGTGTCTCGTCGATCAGGCCGGATCAGGAAGCGGTGGCGGACGCGGCGGCAGGAGTTCACCGCAGGCTGCGCACGTCGAGGTGGCGCAGCACCCGGTCGACGATCTCCGGGTCGGCGCCGGGCTCGCTGCGCGCGGCCAGCACCGCGTGGCGTGCCGCGCTCAGCATCTCGCCCTGGATCCGCCGCACCCGCTTCAGCCGCCGCACCCGGTACTCGTGGGCCTCCCGGCGCTCCTCGTCCCCGATCTGCGGGTTGATGCGCAGCCCGATCTCGAAGGCCCGCCGCTGCATCAGCTCGGACAGCTCGTCCGGCAGGTCCTCGACCGACTCGATCTCGCGCAGCCGCCGCTTGGCCGCCTTGGCCGCCCGCACGGCCAGCTCCCTCTCGAACTCCTGCTCCCGCTCGGTGTCCGCCCGCACCCCCAGCCGCTTCACCAGCCACGGCAGGGTGAGTCCCTGGACCACCAGCGTCACCATGATCACGCCGAAGGCGATGAAGACGATCTCGTCCCGATTGGGGAACGGCGCGCCGCTGTCCGTCTTCAGCGGCACGGCGAGCGCCAGCGCCACCGAGGCCACCCCGCGCATCCCCGACCACCACATGACGACGGTCTCCCGCCAGCCGGTCGGGATGTCCTCCTCGTAGTTCCGCGACGCGTGCAGGCGGTTGGTCAGCCAGCTCGCCGGCAGCAGCCACAACAGCCGTACGAAGACCACCACGGCCACGACCACCCCGGCCCAGGCGAGCAGCTCGCTCCAGTGGCTGGAGGCGGTCCGGATGGCGTTGTGCAGCTCCAGGCCGACCAGCCCGAAGGCCACCCCGGTGACGAGCGTGTCGACCACGTCCCAGACCGTGTGCCCGGCCAGCCGGGTCATCACGTCGTCGGCGTCGGCGGCGTACTCGGCCAGGAACAGCGCGGTGGTGAGCACGGCGAGGACGCCGGAGCCGTGCAGCTCCTCGGCCAGGACGTAGGACGCGTACGGCACCAGCAGCGTCAGCCCGATCTGGAGGGTGGCGTCCTCCAGCAGGCCCAGCAGCCTGTTCGCGCCCCAGCCGAGCGCCATGCCGACGGCCACCGCGACCACCGCGGACAGCACCAGGTCGAGACCGGCGTGCCAGGCCGAGAACTCCCCGCTGACGGCGGCGGCGATCGCGACGTGGTACAGCACGATGGCCGTGACGTCGTTGAACAGCCCCTCGCCCTCCAGGATCGACACCAGACGGCGCGGCAGGCCGAGCTGCCCGGCGACGGCGGTCGCCGCGACCGGGTCGGGCGGTGCGACGAGCGCGCCGAGCGCCACGGCGGCGGCGAGCGGCAGCCCCGGCACGATGGTGTGGGCGACGGCGGCGACGCAGACGGTGGTGACGAACACCAGCGCCACGGCCAGCAGGAAGATCGGTCGTCTGTTCGCCGAGAACTGCCGCCAGGAGGTGCGCCGCACGGCGGCATAGAGCAGCGGCGGCAGCAGGGTGGGCAGGATCAGCTCGGGCGGGATGTCGACGTTCGGCACGAAGTCCAGGACCGCGAGGACGATCCCGAGGAGCGTCATCAGCACCGGCGCGGGCAGGCCGAGCCGGTCCCCGACCGGGACGCTGATCACAGCCCCGAGCAACACGATGAACAGCAGGGCCAACTGGTCCACGCTCAGCGCTCCGGATGATCGGACGTGCACACGGCAGGCCTCAAGCCTGCCATGTCATCCTCCCCACCGGTTCCTTCGGCCGTCGGCCCTAGGGGGTGTCCGCAAAGTCAGGTCAGCCAGAGTCGGAGGCAGGCGAGGGTGACCAGGGCTTGGTAGTGGCGGGCT
>NZ_BNBC01000024.1:126630-141650 GCF_014654675.1 Streptomyces spiralis | reverse complement strand
GGGGTGTTCGGCGTATTCGGAGTGTTGCCCCGACCGGTGTTCGGAGTGTTCGGGGTGTTCGGCGTATTCGGAGTGTTCCCCCGACCCGTGTTCGGAGTGTTCGGAGTGTTCGGTGTGTTCGGTGTCGGACGTGGCGGCTTCGGCTTGCTGACCGAATGCACCACAGCGTCATGGCTCGTCGGTGCGGCTTCGGCGTTCGCCACGCCGAGGGTTCCGGCGGCCAGAGCGGCAACGCAGGAGATTCCTGCTATGCGCCCAATACGCTTTCGAGCAGTGAACATGGAACCTCTCCAGCTCTCTTTTCCAGGTAGACCGCTTTCCCCCAGCGGTGAACCATTCCCCCTGCGGCTAACATCTAGCCTAAAAACTAGCTGCTCGAAGAGTCAGCGAAGGTGCACGCATTCGAGCCTGGGAGAGTCAGGTTGAGAGATCTCTTTCCTGAGAGAGAGTTGGCGCGGGTGCCGGCTGTTGAATCGGGACAGGAAATTGTGGCTTCCCAACCGGAGACACAACCTACTTCGAGAAATCGCCATATTTCCTGTGCCCAGCGACACTGGTGTTGCGACAAGCAGCGCAACAACGCAGAGGGCCCCTGCTATATGCAGTACATGTATGCGAACGCTGACCATGAGTGAGGAACCTCTACACCAGGTCTTCCCGCCTACACCGTCACCGCATATGACCACGCGAGATGAGGGGATATGGGAGCAACAGGCCGCTTCGGCGGCTCACCCCGGTGCCTTTGCCTTCCCTGACCATAACGGCCCTTGGCACCGGCCATACAGACGATACTAGCCGGGGCACTTTATCCACGCAGCTTGGGAGCGGCCCGGCAGTCTGCCGGGCCGCTGGGCCAAGCGCCAGCCGGTAAATCCGGCCCGAGACGCTGCCCGCGGTGATCACCACCGGATGACGTCGATGAATGTCTTCATCGGTGGGGGCCCGCCATCTGCTCCAGTCGGGCGATGCGTTCTGTCATGGGAGGGTGCGTGGAGAACATCTTCGACAGTCCCTGACCCGGCCGGAACGGGTTCGCGATCATCATGTGGCTGGCGGTCTGGATGCGCGGCTCGGGGGGCAGCGGGAGCTGCTGGGTGCCCGTCTCCAGCTTGCGCAGGGCGCCGGCGAGGGCGAGGGGGTCGCCGGTGAGGCGGGCGCCGGACGCGTCGGCCTCGTACTCCCGGGAGCGGCTGATGGCCAGCTGGATGAGCGTGGCGGCGAGCGGGCCGAGGATCATGATCAGAAGCATGCCGAGCAGGCCCGGGCCCTCGTCGTCGTCCGAGCGGCCGACCGGGATCAGCCAGGCGAAGTTGACCAGGAACATGATCACGGAGGCGAGGGCGCCGGCGACGGAGGAGATCAGGATGTCGCGGTTGTAGACGTGGCTGAGCTCGTGGCCGATGACGCCGCGCAGCTCGCGCTCGTCCAGGATGCGCAGGATGCCCTCGGTGCAGCACACGGCCGCGTTGCGCGGGTTGCGGCCGGTCGCGAAGGCGTTGGGTGCCTCCGTCGGCGAGATGTACAGGCGGGGCATCGGCTGGCGGGCCTGGGTGGAGAGGTCGCGGACCATGCGGTACAGCGCCGGGGCCTCGAACTCGCTGACCGGGCGGGCGCGCATCGCGCGCAGGGCCAGCTTGTCGCTGTTCCAGTACGCGTAGGCGTTGGTGCCGATGGCGACGAGCACGGCGACGATCAGGCCGGTGCGGCCGAAGAGACTGCCGATGACGATGATGAGTGCGGACAGTCCCCCGAGGAGTACTGCGGTCCTGAGCCCGTTGTGCCGGCGGTGCACGGTACGCCCTCCAAGTGGTGCGGCAGGGGAACCCTTCGCTTGTTGCTGTGCGGTGGCCACTGGTGTCGTGGTGTCACGTCCAGTTGACCCTTCCTGTCCGGTCAACGCCAGGCGAGCGCCGCGGGTTCCCCGGTGGGTGCGAGGCCGCCCTGCTCAGAACAGGCCGGTGCTCGCGAAGCGCAGGACCAACTGGGGTGCGCCGGACAGTGCGATGCCGATGACGGCCGTCAGGGTGATCGCGGCGGTGAGGGGGGCGGGGACGCGGTGCCGGAGGGGTTCGCCTTCGGGGGCGCGGAACAGCAGGGCCGCCCACTGGAGGTAGTAGAACAGCGCGACGACGACGTTGACGGCCATGACGACGGCGAGCCAGCCGAGTCCGGCGTCGACGGCTGCGGAGAAGACCGTGACCTTCGCGAACAGGCCGATGACGCCCGGCGGCAGCCCGGCCAGGCACAGCAGGAAGAAGGCCAGGAGGAGGGCCGTCACCGGGTTGGTGGCGTACAGGCCGCGGTAGTCCGTGAGGCGGTTGTGTCGCCTCGTACGGCCGACGAGTGCGGCCACGGCGAAGGCGCCGAGGTTCACGGCGGCGTACATCAGCGCGTAGGCGACCGTGGAGCCGATCGACTTCTGGGCGTCCTTGGAGTAGCCCGCGGCGGCGATCGGCACCAGGAGATAGCCGGCCTGGCCGACGGAGGACCAGGCGAGCAGCCGGATCGCGCTGTACGCGCGCGTGGCCTGCTGGCGCAGGGCACCGACGTTGCCGACCGTCATGGTCAGGGCGGCGAGCGCGGCGAGCGCGGGGCCCCAGGCGTCGGCGTACGAGGGGAAGGCGACGACGGTGACGAGGATCAGGCCGGTGAAGCCGACGGCCTTGCCGACCACGGACAGGTAGGCGGCGATGGGCAGGGGGGCGCCGACGTAGGTGTCGGGCACCCAGAAGTGGAAGGGGACGGCGGCCGTCTTGAAGGCGAAGCCGACCAGGGTGAGGACGACACCGGTCTGGGCGAGGGTGTGGAGCTGTCCGTCGACGTGCTGGATGCGGCCGGCGATCTGGGTGAGGTAGAGGGTGCCGGTGGAGGCGTAGACGAAGCTGATGCCCATCAGGCTGACGGCGGTGGCGGTGACCGACGACAGGAAGAACTTCAGGGCCGCATCGGAGGACCTCCGGTCGCCGTGCCGCAGGCCGACGAGGGCGAAGGCGGGCAGGGAGGCGACTTCCAGGGCGACGATGAGGGTCGCGAGGTCGCGGGAGGCGGGCAGGAGGGCGGCTCCGGCGGCGGAGGACAGCAGCAGGAACCAGTACTCCCCTTCGGGGAGTCCTCCGCGCGCGTCCTTCAGCGCGGTGACGGACAGCAGGGCCGCGAGGAGGGCGCCGCCGAGGACCAGGAACTGGATCACGAGGGCGAAGTGGTCGGCGGTGTAGCTGCAGACTCCGGCCTGCTTCGTCAGGCAGAAGGTGCTGCGGTCGCCGTCCAGGAGGGGCAGCAGCAACAGCGCGGAGGCGGCGAGGCCGGCGACGGAGAGCCAGCCGAGCACGGGCTTGCGCGTCTTCGGCACGAACAGGTCGGCGACCAGGACCACCAGGGCGATCACGGCGGTGAGGGTGGGCGGCGCGATGGCGAGCCAGTCGACGGACTGGACCGCCGACGCGGCCGACGACTGGGCCAGGACGCTCATCGGGTGCCTCCTGCGAGGAGATGCTGCACGGCCGGGTCGGTGAGCCCGAGCAGGGCCTTCGGCCAGAGCCCGGCGAGGACGGTGAGGGCGACGAGCGGGGTCCAGGCCGCGAACTCGAAGCTGTGGACGTCGCCGAGCTTCGGAGCCTGCTGCGGTACGGCGCCCATGCAGACGCGGCGGACCACGACGAGCATGTACGCGGCCGTCAGCAGGGTGCCGAACGCGCCGATCGCCATGAAGGTGAGGAAGGCGGGCCGGTTGAGGTCGGCGGCGGGCTTGAACGCGCCGAACAGGGCGAGCATCTCGCCCCAGAATCCGGCGAGGCCGGGCAGGCCGAGCGAGGCGACCGCGCCGAAGGCGAGCAGGCCGCCGAGGCGGGGGGCCCTGCCGTACAGCGCCGCTCCAGTCTCGAATTGGCTCGGCGCGGCGGAGCCGCTCGTTGAGGGGTGGTGGTCGGGCGACGGGAGGGCCAGGGTGTCGAGGTCGGTGGTGCCGGTGCGGTCCTTGAGCCCGCCGACCAGGAAGAACAGCAGGCCGGTGATGAGGCCGTGGGCGATGTTGGCGAAGAGGGCGCCGTTGACGCCGGTCGGGGTGGTGGTGGCGATGCCGAGGAGGACGAAGCCCATGTGGCCGACGGAGGAGTAGGCGATGAGCCGTTTCAGGTCGCCCTTGGCGCCGCGCTTGGCGAGGGCGAGGCAGGCCAGGGACCCGTAGATGATCCCGACGACGGCGAAGGCGGCCAGGTAGGGCGCGAAGGTGTGGAAGCCGTGCGGTGCGATCGGCAGCAGGATCCGGACGAACCCGTACGTACCCATCTTCAACAGGACACCGGCCAGCAGGACCGAACCGACGGTCGGGGCGGCGGTGTGGGCGTCCGGGAGCCAGCTGTGCAGCGGCCACATCGGAGCCTTGACCGCGAGTCCGATCCCGATCGCCAGAACGGCGATGACCTGCACGGATGCGGTGAGTGACCGGCCGTTGTCAGTGGCGAGTGCCACCATGTCGAAGGTGCCGGCCTTGATCCCGATCAGGAGCAGGCCGAGCAGCATGACGACCGAGCCGAGGAGGGTGTAGAGGATGAACCGCCAGGCGGCGGCCCGGCGGCCCTCGCCGCCCCAGCGGGCGATGAGGAAGTACATCGGGACGAGCACGGTCTCGAACGCGAGGAAGAACAGCAGCAGGTCGAGGACGGCGAAGGTCGCGAGGGTGCCGCACTCGAGCATGAGCAGCAGCGCGACGAAGGCCTTCGGGGACGGGCCCGCGGGCGGCTTGAAGTAGCTGTAGAGCGCGCAGAGGAAGGTCAGCAGCGCGGTCAGGACGACGAGGGGGAGGGAGATGCCGTCGATGCCGAGGTGGATGCGCACATGGAGTGCGGGGATCCAGCTGATGTCGGTCGTGGCCTGCATCTTCGACGGGTGGTCGTGGTCGAAGCCGGCCGCGAGGACGATCGCGGCGATGAGGATCGCGCCGGTGACGGTCACGCCGTGCCGGAGCACGGCCTGCTCGGGTGATTTCCCCTTCAGTCCGGGCGGGGCCGGCAGGAGAGCGGCGAGCGCCCCGAGGAGCGGGCCGACGACGACGAATGCCAGAAGGAACTGCATCACGGACTCGTTGATATCGATCACGCCTGCTCACGCTCCCGTGGCGAGAAGGACGGCGGCGACCGCCAGGACGACGGTGCCGGCGAGCAGCGCGCTCACATAGGTCTGCACATTGCCGGTCTGGGCCCGCCGTACGGCGGCTCCCAGCAGCCGCGGCACGGCTCCGGCGCCGCGCACGTAGGTCTCGACGACCTCGCGGTCGAGGAACCTGACGAGGCTCGCCCCGGCCTGGACCGGGCGGACGAAGAGCGTCGCGTACACGGCATCGAGGTGGAAGCCGACGGCCGCGTGGCGGTGGAGCGGGCCGAGCAGCAGTCGTCCGGGGTCGGCGGGGTCGGGCGCGTAGGCGATGTCGCCGTAGGCGGGCCGGTGGGTGGCGATGGCCTCGGCCTCGACGAGTCCGGCGTCGGCTTCCGGGTGGGCGGCGACCGCGCCGAGCGGGACACGGGCCGCGAGTGCGCTGGTGTGCCGCCAGGCGCCGTAGGTGACGATGCCGCCGACCAGGGCCAGGCCCGTGCCGAGCACGGAGGTGGTCAGGGTCGGGGCGAGGTCGCGGCCGTCGAACCAGTCGGGCAGCACCCGGAAGGCGAGGCCGCCGAAGGCGAGGGAGGGCACGGCGAGCACCCACAGCACGGCGTTCATGGCCAGGGGCTGCCTGCCGTGCTCGGGGGCCTCGGCGCCCTGGCCGCGGAAGGCCAGCAGCCACAGCCGCATGGCGTACGCGGCGGTGAGCAGCGCGGTGAGGAGTCCGGCGGCGAGGACGATCCAGCCGGCCGGGCCGGGGGCGTGGCCGGTGTGGCCGGTGGCGACGTGCTCGGCGGCGCCGAGGACGGACTCCTTGGAGAAGAAGCCGCTGAAGGGCGGGATCGCGGCGAGCGCGAGAAGCGCCACGGTCATCGTCCAGTAGGCGTCCGGGACGCGGTCGCGCAGGCCGGCCATGCGCGACATGGCGGCCAGTGAGTTCGTGCCGGCGGCGTGGATGATCACGCCGGCGGCGAGGAAGAGCAGCGCCTTGAAGGCGCCGTGGGACAGGAGGTGGAAGACGGCGGCGTCGCGGTCGCCGACGGCGAGCGCGCCGGTCATGTAGCCGAGCTGCCCGATCGTCGAGTAGGCGAGGACGCGCTTGATGTCGTCCTGGGCGAGCGCGGCGAGCGCCGAACCGGCCATCGTCACGGCGGCCATGACGGCCAGGACCACCATCGCGGCCGAGGAGGCCTGGAAGACGGGGAGGAGACGGGCGACGAAGTAGACACCGGCGGCGACCATCGTCGCTGCGTGGATCAGCGCGGAGACGGGGGTCGGGCCCGCCATCGCGTCGGGCAGCCAGGTGTGCAGCGGGAACTGCGCCGACTTGCCGGCCACGCCCGCGAGGAGCAGCAGGGCGATCAGGGTCGGGTGGTGCAGGCCGCCGTTCGCCACCGCGCCGAGGACCTTGGTGATCCGGAAGGACCCGGCGTCGGTGGCAAGCGCGAACAGGCCGATCAGGAAGGGCACGTCACCGAGCTTGGTGACCAGGAAGGCCTTGATGGAGGCGGCACGGGCCTCGGGGGTCTCCCAGTAGTGGCCGACCAGGAAGTAGGAGCAGATGCCCATGATCTCCCAGCCGACCAGCAGCACGATCAGGTCGCCCGAGTAGACGACGAGCAGCATCGCGGAGGTGAACAGGGAGACGAGAGCGGCGTACGACGAGTAGCGCGGGTCGTCGCGGAGATAGCCCGTCGAGTAGATCTGCACGCAGCCGGCGACGACGGCGACCAGGACGGCTACGAGCGCGGCGAAGCCGTCGATGTGCAGGGCGAGCTCGACGGGGACCGAGCCGGTGGGCGTGAGCTCGGTGGCGGCGTCCACGGCCGGGCCGCCGCCCTGGTCGGCCGCGACCAGCACGGCCAGGACGAGGGAGGCGAGGGTCGGCAGGACCGCGAGCGGACGGATGAAGCCGGGGGCCGTGCGGCCGAGCAGCAGGCCGGCCGCGGCGCCCAGGAACGGAAGGAGGGGTACGAGGACGGCGAGGGTGGTCGTGGTCACGCGGTGGCCTCAGCCTTCTCGGCGGCCCGCGCGGTCGCGGCGGCGTCGCTGTCGTGGCCGGAGTCGGGGTCGTCGTCGGGTCCCTCGGCGGCGTCGCGGAGCCGGTCGATGTCCGAGGTGCCGCGGTTGCGGTAGACGGCGAGGACGATCGCCAGGCCGATGCCGATCTCGGCGGCGGCGATGGTGATGGTGAACAGGGTCAGTGCCTGGCCGGAGTGCAGGGTCTCGCGGGCGGCCTTGCTGAGCCAGACGTCGAAGGCGACCAGGTTCAGGTTGACGGCGTTGAGCATGAGCTCGACCGACATCAGGACCAGGATCGCGTTGCGGCGGGCGAGGACGCCGTACAGGCCGGTGCAGAACAGAAGGGCGGAGAGTACGGCGGGATAGACCAGGTGCATCAGCGGGCGCCTTCCTCGGCGGCCTGCTCGCCCCGGGGCTCGCGGGCCTGGGCGGCGGTGGCGGCGTCCGCCTTCGCCTTGCGGGACAGGACGATCGCGCCGACCAGGGCGGCCAGCAGCAGGACGGAGAGGGCCTCGAAGGGCAGGACCCAGTTCTGGAAGAGGCTCTCGCCGGTGACCTTCGTCGTGCCGGCGGCGGCACCGTCCAGGTCGATCCAGGTGGTGCGGAAGGCGTCGACGACGACCCAGACCAGGGCGGCCGCGGAGGCCACGGCCACGGCGAGGGCGGCCCAGCGGTTGCCGGAGTCGGCGTCCGGGGAGCGGCCGATGGGGGCCCTGGTGAGCATCAGACCGAACAGGAGGAGGACGACGACGGAACCGACGTAGATCAGGACCTGCACCCAGGCGATGAACTCGGCGGTGAGCAGGAGGTACTCGACGGCGAGCCCGCCGAGGGTCACCACCAGCCACAGGGCGGCGTGCACGAGCTGCCGGGTGGTGACGGTGACGAGTGCGGCGCCGAAGGTTGCCAGGCCGACCAGGAGAAAGGCGATCTCGACGCCCGTCGGGGAGAGGAAGCCGTGCTGTGCGGCGGCGAGGGTCACGACTGTCCTTCTCCTTCCTTCGGATCGGTGGGTTCGGCCTGGGCCTTCGGTTCGGTGGGTTCGGCCTGGGCTGCGGCCAGCTTCTCGGCGGTCTTGCGGGCGGCGGCGATCTCCTTCGGCTCCTCCGCGCCGGGGTCGAGGGCGGGCGGGGCCGGAACCGTCCACATCCACTCGCGCAGCTTGTCGCGCTCATGGGTGAGGTCGCGGATGTCGGTCTCGGCGTACTCGAACTCCGGGGACCAGAAGAGAGCGTCGAAAGGGCAGACCTCGATGCAGATACCGCAGTACATGCACAGGGAGAAGTCGATGGCGAAGCGGTCGAGGACGTTGCGGCTGCGTTCGCGGCCGCCGGGGGTCGCCGCCGGGATCGTCTCCTTGTGGGAGTCGATGTAGATGCACCAGTCCGGGCACTCACGGGCGCACAGCATGCAGACCGTGCAGTTCTCCTCGAACAGGCCGATCACGCCGCGGGTGCGGGGAGGCAGGTCGGGCAGGGCATCCGGGTACTGCTCGGTGACGGTCTTCTTCGTCATGGTGCGCAGGGTGACGGCCAGACCCTTGGCGAGGCCGGAGCCGGGTACCGATGGACGGGGCCGCCCGGAGGGCGTCGTTGAGGGGCGGTGGTCGGGCGACGGGCGGGACATTAGGAGATCACCACCTTGACGATGCCGGTAAGAGCGATCTGGGCGAGGGACAGGGGGACGAGGAGGGTCCAGGACAGCTTCTGGAGCTGGTCCTCGCGCAGCCGCGGGTAGGTGACGCGGAGCCAGATGACGACGAAGGCGAGGACGGCCGCCTTCAGCAGGGTCCACACCCAGCCGAGGCCGTCGGCGCCCCACGGCCCGTGCCAGCCGCCCAGGAAGAGGACGGTGGTCAGACCGCACAGGACGATGATCCCCGCGTACTCGGCGAGGAGGAACAGGGCGAAGCGCAGACCGGTGTACTCGGTGTAGGCGCCGAAGATGATCTCCGAGTCGGCGACCGGCATGTCGAACGGAGGACGCTGGAGCTCGGCGAGGCCGGCGACGAAGAAGACGATCGCGCCGACGATCTGCCAGGGCAGCCACCACCAGTGGAAGGCGTCGAGGATGCCGGTGAGGGAGACCGTGCCGGCCGCCATCGCCACGGAGGCGGCGGCGAGCAGCATCGGGAGCTCGTAGGCGAGGAGCTGGGCGGCGGTGCGCAGGCCGCCGAGGAGGGAGAACTTGTTGGCGGAGGCCCATCCGGCCATGAGGGAGCCGAGGACGCCCACGCCCATCACGGCGAGCACGAAGAAGATGCCCGCGTCCAGGACCTGCCCGACCGCGCCCTCGCCCGGCCCGATGGGGACGGCGAGCAGGACCAGCAGGTAGGGCAGGAGGGCTACGGCGGGGGCGAGCTGGAAGATGCGGCGGTCCGCGCCCGCGGGGACCACGTCCTCCTTCTGCGCGAACTTCACACCGTCCGCGACGAGCTGCGCCCACCCGTGGAAGCCGCCCGCGTACATCGGGCCGAGGCGGCCCTGCATGTGGGCCATCACCTTGTGCTCGGTCTGACCGACGATCAGCGGGAAGGTGAGGAAGACCGCGAAGACGATCAGGAGTCGCAGGGCGACGTCGACAGCGTCGTTCACTGCGGGCCTCCTTCGGGACGGTCGGGGCGCTCGGGCTGGGCGGGGCGCTCGGACTGGGCGGGGCGGTCGGGGTCTTCGCGCGTGGGCTCGGGCTCGGACTCGGGTTCGGGCTCCGGCGCAGGCTTCGGTCCGGGCTTCGAGTCGGGCTTCGGCTCGGGTTCCCGTTCCGGCCTCTGTCCGGGTTCGTCGAAGGCCGGGCGGGCGTGGTGCCAGGGGGCGTCGGAGCTGCGGGGGGCCTTGGCCGGCGTGGACGGCCCGGGCTCCTCCGGAGTCGAGGGAGCCGACCCCTCGGCCGGAGTGACGGGCTCGTGGGCCACCGAGGCCTCCGCGGCCGGTCCTTCCGCTGCCGGGCCTTGCTCGGTGGTGCCTTCCGCCGCGGCCTGCTTCTGCTCCGCCGCGCTCTCCGGTGCCGCCGTGCTCTCCGGAGCGTCCTCCGACGCGGCGGCCCGCTGCTGGCTCGCCGAGCCCTGGCTCGCGCTCCGCATCCGGCGTGGCCTGGCGGCGGCACCCTCCGGCGCCGCGCCCTGTGCCGCACCGGCCCCAGGCGCCTCTCCGGCACCAGCCGCCCCGGCTCCCTGGACAGCCTCCGCACCGGCCCCGGCTCCCGTCGCCGTGGCCGTCTGGCTCGCCGAGCCCTCGGCCGCCGTGCGGGTGCGCCGTGCCGGGCGGTCGCCGGCGGCACGGGCCGGGCGTTCGCCCGCCGCCCGGCCGGCGCCCCTCGCCGGACGGGCCGGGGCGGCCGGGAGCCGGCCCTTCATGGGCCCCCACTCGTTGGGGTCGGGTACGCCCGGAGGCAGCATCTGGCGGCGCTTGGGACCGCCGTGCTCGGATTCGCCCGGTTCCTTCGCCCCGGGCCAGGCCTTGGCGACCCGGGCGGCGAGGACGAAGTCCTTGCGCAGGGGGTGGCCCTCGAAGGTCTCCGGGAGCAGGAGGTGGTCCAGGGCCGGGTGGCCCTCGAAGCCGACCCCGAACATCTCGTGGGTCTCGCGTTCGTGCCAGGCCGCACCGGCGTAGACGTCCACCGCGGTGGGCAGGACCGGCGCCTCGTGCGCGACCGTGGTGCGCAGCAGCAGCCGCCGTACCGGCGAGAGCGCCACCACGTGGGCGGAGATACGGAAGCCGGTGCCCGGTTCGTCGACCGCGCTCAGCCAGTCGAAGTAGGTGCAGCCCAGCTCGTCGCGGGCGGTCCGCAGCGCGGACACCCACGCGGTCGGCGGTACGTCGACCGTCAGGACCTCGTAGGACTCCTCCGCCGTGGCCTCGGCGCCGAACAGCTCCTCGGCAGGCGCGGGCAGCCAGCCGGTGCCGCTCATCGCGCGTCCTCCTCGCCGGCGGTCCCGGCGGGAGCCGGAGCGGGCGGCTGGACCAGATCGCTCTGCAGGGCGGCGGCCGAGGGCCGGGCCGGCCCGTTGCCGTACCGCTCCCCCAGCGACTCGCGCGCGATCTTCTCCTGGAGCTTCAGGATGCCCTGGAGCAGCGCCTCCGGGCGCGGCGGGCAGCCGGGGACGTAGACGTCCACCGGGATGATCTGGTCGACGCCCTTGGTGACGGAGTACGAGTCCCAGTAGGGGCCGCCGCAGTTGGAGCAGGCGCCGAAGGAGATGACGTACTTGGGTTCGGGCATCTGTTCGTACAGACGCTTGACGGCCGGGGCCATCTTGTCCGTGACCGTGCCGGACACCACCATCAGGTCGGCCTGGCGCGGCCCGGGCGCGAACGGGATCACGCCGAGGCGGATGAAGTCGTGGCGGGCCATGGACGCGGCGATGAACTCGATGGCGCAGCAGGCGAGGCCGAAGTTGAAGACCCACAGCGAGTAGCGGCGGCCCCAGTTCAGGATGACCTTCATCGGCTCGGGAGCCAGACGCGCGAGAGCGCCCAGCCGCTTCGGCTCAGGCAGGTACACGGGCTCGGAGACCGAGGGGTTCACGCCCTGGGTCGAGTCGTTCACGCCCGGGGTGGAGGGGTTCACGTCCATGCCAGGACGCCCTTCTTGTATGCGTACAGCAGGCCCACGGCCAGGAAGCCGAGGAAGACGAACATCTCCACCAGCGTCGCCGCGCCGTAGCCGGGGGCGGCGAAGACGGTCGCCCAGGGGAACAGGAAGATCGAGTCGACGGCGAAGATCACGTACAGGAACGCGTAGACGTAGTAGCGGACCTGGGTGTGGGCCCAGCCCTCACCGACGGGATCGACACCGCACTCGTACGTCAGGAGCTTCTCGGGCGTGGGGACCACCGGGCGCAGCAGACGACCGGCCCCGAAGGCGACGGCGACGAACAGCACACCCACGACGGCGAGCAGGCCCACGACCGAGTAGGACTGGAAGTAGTCCGCCGCGACGAGGGTCGACCCCCGAACCGTCTGCGGCAACGTCTCAGGCACCGGTCCGTCCCTCGCTCCCTGACCTCGTGGTGTCCGTAATTCTGTACGCACGGGAGTCTAGGCCCTGATAAAGAGAGGGTAAGCAGCCCGTCGCACCATGAGACAGGCCTGCCGCAGCGTGAGACGGACCCACCGCATTTCCTGAGACGGACCCCCCGCACCGTTTGGGCGGGGTGGGGTTTTCCCCCGCCGGCCAGGGCGGTCGGCCTCATGGCGCCGGGGGGCCGTCGCACGGCACGCTGACTCGTATGACCGCACGTATCCCTTCCACCGACCCGGCGGCGTCCGGCGCCGACGACCAGGACCGGGACCGGCTGCCGCCGGCTCGCTTCGCCTTCGACCCGACCACCTGGAAGGAGATCGCGCATCTCCTGGTGAACCTGCCGGTGGCGTTGTTCGGCTTCGTCTATGTGGTGACGGTGCTGACCATCGGCACCGGCTTGACCGTCACCGTCGTCGGCTTCCCGCTGCTCGCGGCCGGGCTGATGGGCGCCCGGCAGCTGGGCAGGCTGGAGCGGGCGCGGGCCCGGGCACTGCTCGGGGTGCGGATAGACGAGCCGAGTCCGCTGCCGCTGGGCCGCACCAAGGGGCTGTTCAACCGGCTGTGGCTGGCCCTGAAGGACCCGGTGGGCTGGCGTACCGCGCTGTACGACTTCATCCGGCTGCCCTGGGGCATCCTCACCTTCACCGTCACCCTGACGTCGCTGTTCGTGCTGTGGCCGGTGCTGCCGTTCCTCGCGCGGGGCCTGTCGAACGTGGACCGGGCGATGGTGCGGGCACTGCTGTCGCCCTCCGACGAGCTGGAGCGGCGGATCGCGGAGCTGGAGTCGGACCGGGGGGTCGTGGTGGACACGGCCGCCGCCGACCTGCGGCGCATCGAGCGGGACCTGCACGACGGGGCGCAGGCCCGGCTGGTCAACCTGGCCATGGGGCTGGGTCTGGCCAAGGAGAAGCTGCTGGAGGACCCCGACTCGGCGGCCGCGATGGTCGCGGAAGCGCACGGCGAGGTGAAGCTCGCGTTGCAGGAGCTGCGCGACCTGGCCCGCGGCATCCATCCCGCCGTGCTGACCGACCGCGGCCTGGACGCGGCCCTGTCATCGGTCGCCACGCGCTGCACGGTGCCGGTGAAGGTGACGGTCGACCTGGACGCGCGTCCGGCCGAGGCCATCGAGGGCATCGCCTATTTCACGGTGTCGGAGCTGCTGCAGAACATCAGCAAGCACAGCGGGGCGAGGTCGGCCTCGGTGGACGTGTGGCGGACCGACGAGCGGCTGCTCATCCAGGTGTGGGACGACGGCCGCGGCGGCGCCAGCCTGGACCGCGGCACCGGTATGCGGGGCCTGGCGGAGCGGCTGGGCGCCGTCGACGGGCTGTTCGTCGTCGAGTCGCCGGAGGGCGGTCCGACGACGATCACGGCGGAACTGCCCTGGCGGGACCGGACCGGCACCCCGGGCGGCCGGGGCACGGGCACCCACAAGGGGTAGGGAAAACCCCCCACCCAGGACGCCGACGCGCTCCATGGCCCCGTCACCTGCGGTCGAGCAGGCTGAAGGAGTACCAGCGGAAGCACGCGAGCACCACGACAAGCAGGACGAGGGGAACGGGACGACGCCGATGGCCACCCAGTACGGATCGCACCAGTACGGATCGCAGTACGGACAGGGATACGGGCCCTACAGCGGGACCGGCTTCCAGGGCGAGGACTCCGGCCGGCGGCACCGGCTGCCCGCCGGCCTGCGGGCGCCGTTCGAGGCACGCAGCTGGCGGGAGTTCGGATACGTGCTGCTCGGCCTGCCGATCGGCATCATGCTCTTCACGTACGCCGTCACGATGGTCTCGCTGGGCGGCGGCCTGCTGGTGACGTTCCTGGGGATCCCGGTGCTGGCGGCGGCGCTCGCCGGCTGCCGCGGGTTCGGCGTGCTGGAGCGGGCGCGGGCGCGCGGGCTGCTCGGCCTGGAGGTGGCCGACCCGGAGCCGCTGCGCCCGAAGACCGGCAACGGACTGCTGGCCTGGACGGGGGCGGTGCTGAAGAGCGGCACCTCCTGGCGGGCCCTGCTCTACGCCGTGGTGCAGTTCCCGTGGGCGGTGTTCTCCTTCGTGGTCGCCGTGACCGTCTGGTCGGTGGGCTGGACGCTGCTGACGTACCCGCTGTGGTTCTGGGTCTTCCCGATGTGGGCCGGCCAGGGCGGCATCCAGCTCTACGGCGACGAGCACCACCGGATCTACATCGACAACCCGTTCGAGATCACGGTGACCGGGCTGGTGGGTCTGCTGTTCACGCTGGCCACGCCGTGGATCATCCGGGCGCTGACGACGGTGGACCGGGTGATGGTGCACGGGCTGCTCGGGCCGTCGCGGCTGTCGGCGCGAGTGGTGGAGCTGGAGTCGGACCGGGGGGTCGTGGTGGACACGGCCGCCGCCGACCTGCGGCGCATCGAGCGGGACCTGCACGACGGGGCGCAGGCCCGGCTGGTGGCGCTGGCGATGGATCTGGGACTGGCGAAGGAGAAGCTGGCCGAGGACCCGAACGCGGCGGCGCGCATGGTGGACGAGGCGCACGGCGAGGTGAAGACCGCGCTGCAGGAGCTGCGCGACCTGGCGCGCGGGATCCACCCGGCGGTGCTGACGGACCGGGGCCTGGACGCGGCGCTGTCCGCGGTCGCCTCGCGCTGCACGGTGCCGGTGCGGGTGGAGGTGGACCTGGTGGAGCGGCCGGCGCCGGCGATCGAGGGGATCGCGTACTTCACGGTGTCCGAGCTGCTGCAGAACATCAGCAAGCACAGCGGGGCGCGGTCGGCCTCGGTGGACGTGTGGCGCTCCGAGAACCGGCTGATGCTCCAGGTCATGGACGACGGGGTGGGCGGTGCCGACGTCTCCGCCGGGTCGGGGCTCGCGGGGCTGGCGGAGCGGCTGGACGCGGTGGAC
>NZ_BNBC01000024.1:80325-126607 GCF_014654675.1 Streptomyces spiralis | reverse complement strand
GGGATCCTGGTCGTCGACTCCCCGGCCGGGGGCCCCACCCGCGTGACGGCGGAGCTGCCCTGGCGGCGCTGAGCGCACACGGGAACAACAGACGGAATCATTCGACGGGCCTGGTGGGCCGCGGCCGTACGGTCGCGGCCCACCAGGCCGAAGCACGGCCCACGGGCCGCAAACCAGGGGAAGCGCCCCCATGGCAATCCCCGCGACCCCGGTGAGCTCCCCCGCTTCACCGGGCCCGGGCGCGTCGCGGTCCGAATGCTGGAATGCTGGACCGTGTCGTAGCCGTTCCCTTGTGGACGGCCGGGAGAGCGAGGCAGCGAGGCTGTGGGGGGCCGAGGACGTGGAGGACAGAGTGCGGGTGGTCATCGCCGAGGATTCAGTGCTGCTCAGGGAGGGCCTGACCCGGCTGCTGACCGACCGCGGGCACGACGTCGTGGCCGGTGTCGGTGACGCCGAGGCGCTGGTGAAGACCATCACCGAGCTGCACGACCAGGGCGAGCTTCCCGATGTCGTGGTGGCGGACGTGCGGATGCCGCCGACGCACACCGACGAGGGCGTGCGGGCCGCGGTGCGGCTGCGCAAGGCGCATCCCGGTCTCGGTGTGCTGGTGCTGTCGCAGTACGTGGAGGAGCGGTACGCGACCGAGCTGCTGGCCGGATCCAGCCGCGGGGTCGGCTATCTGCTCAAGGACCGCGTGGCCGAGGTGCGGGAGTTCGTGGACGCGGTGGTGCGCGTCGCGCAGGGCGGTACGGCCCTGGACCCGGAGGTGGTCGCCCAGCTGCTCGGGCGCAGCCGCAAGCAGGACGTGCTGGCCGGTCTCACCCCGCGGGAGCGGGAGGTGCTGGGCCTGATGGCCGAGGGCCGGACGAACTCGGCGATCGCCCGGCAGCTGGTGGTGAGCGACGGGGCGGTGGAGAAGCACGTCAGCAACATCTTCCTGAAGCTCGGTCTGTCGCAGAGTGATGGGGATCACCGGCGTGTTCTGGCCGTCCTCACCTATCTCAACTCCTGACCGGTTGACACTGTGTCAGTCAGGGTCGATCCGGGTGTCGAGCCGACCACGAGCGCGACGAGAGAGCGGGCGCGGAACGTGCTGACGAGAGAACGGGCGCCGAGCGTGCCGAAGGAGGTCCGAGCGGCCGGCACTGCGTGACAGATCGCGGCCGGCACGGCGTGACAGATGAGGGCATCGGACCGTCTCACGGGTGCGTCCAGCATGCGAACGGTGCAGGGAGGGCGAACCTGACGGTCGTAGGGTTGAAACCGGGAAGGTCTTGGGCAAGGCCGCTCCCACACAGCCGCCTCGAAGGAGGTCCAGTTCAGTGACCAGCCAGGTCAGCAGTCCAGCGGAGCAGGCCGACGGAGCCGTCGTAGGGGAGCAGCGCAGGGCGGCCGGGACGAAGGACGTCCGGCGTCTGGACCGGGTGATCATCCGCTTCGCGGGTGACTCGGGTGACGGTATGCAGCTCACGGGTGACCGGTTCACCTCGGAGACCGCGTCCTTCGGCAACGACCTGTCGACGCTGCCGAACTTCCCGGCCGAGATCCGTGCCCCCGCAGGCACCCTGCCGGGCGTCTCCTCCTTCCAGCTCCACTTCGCCGACCACGACATCCTCACGCCCGGTGACGCGCCGAACGTCCTGGTCGCGATGAACCCGGCCGCACTGAAGGCGAACATCGGCGACCTGCCGCGTGGCGCGGAGATCATCGTCAACACCGACGAGTTCACCAAGCGGGCCATGCAGAAGGTCGGCTACGACGCCTCTCCGCTGGAGGACGGCTCGCTGGACGGCTACCAGCTGCACCCGGTGCCGCTGACCACGCTGACGGTGGAGGCGCTGAAGGAGTTCGACCTGTCCCGCAAGGAGGCCGAGCGCAGCAAGAACATGTTCGCGCTGGGCCTGCTGAGCTGGATGTACCACCGGCCGACCGAGGGCACCGAGAAGTTCCTGAAGTCGAAGTTCGCGAAGAAGCCGGACATCGCGGCGGCGAACATCGCGGCGTTCCGGGCGGGCTGGAACTTCGGCGAGACGACGGAGGACTTCGCGGTCTCCTACGAGGTCGCCCCGGCGGCGAAGGCGTTCCCCGTCGGCACCTACCGCAACATCTCCGGCAACCTGGCCCTGGCGTACGGGCTGGTCGCCGCCTCCCGCCAGGCGGATCTGCCGCTGTTCCTCGGGTCGTACCCGATCACGCCGGCCTCGGACATCCTGCACGAGCTGTCCAAGCACAAGAACTTCGGTGTGCGGACCTTCCAGGCCGAGGACGAGATCGCGGGCATCGGGGCCGCGCTCGGGGCGGCCTTCGGCGGTTCGCTGGCGGTGACCACGACGAGCGGCCCGGGTGTGGCGCTCAAGAGCGAGACCATCGGGCTCGCGGTCTCCCTGGAGCTGCCGCTGCTCGTCGTCGACATCCAGCGGGGCGGCCCGTCCACCGGTCTGCCGACCAAGACGGAGCAGGCGGACCTGCTGCAGGCGATGTACGGCCGCAACGGCGAGGCGCCGGTCCCGGTCGTCGCCCCGCGCACCCCGGCGGACTGCTTCGACGCGGCCCTGGAGGCGGCGCGCATCGCACTGACCTACCGCACGCCGGTGTTCCTGCTCTCCGACGGCTACCTGGCCAATGGCTCCGAACCCTGGCGGATCCCGGAGCTGGAGGAGCTGCCGGACCTCACGGTGCAGTTCGCGCAGGGCCCCAACCACACCCTCGCCGACGGCACCGAGGTGTTCTGGCCGTACAAGCGGGACGCCAGGACGCTGGCCCGCCCCTGGGCGATCCCGGGCACGCCGGGCCTGGAGCACCGCATCGGCGGCATCGAGAAGCAGGACGGCACGGGCAACATCTCCTACGACCCGGCCAACCACGACTTCATGGTCCGCACCCGCCAGGCCAAGGTCGACGGCATCGAGGTGCCGGACATCGAGGTCGACGACCCGGACCAGGCGCGCACGCTCGTCCTCGGCTGGGGATCGACGTACGGGCCGATCACGGCGGCCGTACGCCGGCTGCGCGCGGGCGGCACGGCGATCGCGCAGGCCCATCTGCGTCACCTCAACCCCTTCCCGAAGAACCTCGGCGCGGTGCTGGCGCACTACGACAAGGTGGTCGTCCCCGAGATGAACCTCGGGCAGCTCGCCACGCTCATCCGGGCGAAGTACCTGGTGGACGCCCACTCGTACAACCAGGTCAACGGCATGCCGTTCAAGGCCGAGCAGCTCGCCACCGCTCTGAAGGAGACCATCGATGGCTGAGACGACCGCACACGGAGCGAGCGCCGGCACCGAGGCGGACGCGAGCACCGGCCCCGGGACCGGCAGGGGGACGGTCGAGGCGCTCTCCCTCGTGCCGAAGGCCGAGGGCCGGCAGTCGATGAAGGACTTCAAGTCCGACCAGGAGGTGCGCTGGTGCCCCGGCTGCGGGGACTACGCCATCCTCGCCGCCGTCCAGGGCTTCATGCCGGAGCTGGGACTGGCGAAGGAGAACATCGTCTTCGTCTCCGGCATCGGCTGCTCCTCCCGCTTCCCGTACTACATGAACACCTACGGGATGCACTCGATCCACGGCCGCGCCCCGGCCATCGCCACGGGCCTGGCCACCTCGCGCCGCGACCTGAGCGTGTGGGTCGTCACCGGTGACGGCGACGCCCTGTCCATCGGCGGCAACCACCTGATCCACGCCCTGCGCCGCAACGTCAACCTCAAGATCCTGCTGTTCAACAACCGGATCTACGGCCTGACCAAGGGCCAGTACTCCCCGACCTCCGAGCTGGGCAAGATCACCAAGTCGACGCCTATGGGGTCGCTGGACGCGCCCTTCAACCCGGTGTCGCTGGCGATCGGCGCGGAGGCCTCCTTCGTGGCCCGCACGATCGACTCCGACCGCAAGCACCTGACCGAGGTGCTGCGCCAGGCCGCCGCCCACCCGGGCACGGCGCTGATCGAGATCTACCAGAACTGCAACATCTTCAACGACGGCGCCTTCGACGCCCTTAAGGACCGGCAGCAGTCCGAGGAGGCCCTGATCCGCCTGGAGCACGGGCAGCCGATCCGCTTCGGGGCCGACGGCTCCCGGGGTGTGGTACGGGACGCGGCCACCGGCGATCTGAAGGTGGTCACGGTGACGCCGGAGAACGAGGGCGACATCCTGGTCCACGACGCGCACTCCGCCTCCCCCACGACGGCGTTCGCGCTGTCGCGGCTGGCCGATCCCGACACCCTCCACCACACGCCGATCGGGGTGTTCCGGTCCGTGGACCGGCCGGTCTACGACACCCTGATGGCCGACCAGCTGGACACGGCGATCGAGCAGCGCGGCAAGGGCGACCTGGCCGCCCTGCTGGCCGGCGGGGACACCTGGACGGTCGTCGGCTGAGTCCGAGTCCGCTGCCGTCCGCTTGTCGTCCGCCTGCCGTTCGCTCACGAGGCCCGGGACCGCGCGTCCCGGGCCTCGTCGTATGCCAGGCGAGCCTTCTCCACCTCACCCATGCGGTCGTGGGTCCACTGAGCGAGGGCCCGCACCTGCTCCGCCGCCTCGCGGCCCAGCCCGGTCAGGGAGTAGTCGACGCGCGGCGGGATGACGGGCTTGGCGTCCCGGTGGACGAGGCCGTCGCGCTCCAGGGTCTGGAGGGTCTGCGTGAGCATCTTCTCGCTGACGCCCCGCCCTCCGAGGCCGCTGATCGCCCGCCGCAGTTCGCTGAACCGGTACGGCCGGTCCAGGAGCTGGATCAGCACCAGCACGCCCCAACGGCTGGTGACGTGCTCCAGGACGAGGCGGTGGGGGCACAGCGCCTCGGCGTCCACGAGCTGCTTGTCACTTACTGCCATGCCAGTACCTTACTTCAAAGTGGGTACTTTCCGATGGTTAGCGCCTCCCATAAGGTCGGTGCCGGACACACCCCATGCCTTACGGAGACCCCCCATGAGCATCGTCGTCACCGGAGCCACCGGACACCTCGGCCGCCTCGTCGTGGAGCAACTGCTGGAGAAGGTTCCGGCCGAACGGATCACCGCCGTCGTCCGCACCCCGGAGAAGGCCGCCGACCTCGCCGGGCGAGGCGTGCGGATCGCCGTGGCCGACTACAACGCGCCCGAGACCTTCGACGGTCTGTTCGCGGCCGGCGACAGGGTGCTGCTCATCTCCGGCAACGAGTTCGACAAGGGGCGGGTGCAGCAGCACCGGGTCGTCATCGACGCGGCCGAGGCGGCCGGTGTCGCGCTGCTCGCCTACACCAGCGCCCCCGGCAGCCTGACGGCCGCCCTCGCCGACGACCACCGCGGCACCGAGGAGGCACTGCTCGCCTCCGGACTGCCCTACACGCTGCTGCGCAACGGCTGGTACCACGAGAACTACACCGAGCAGCTCGCCCCGGTCCTCGAGCACGGCGCCGTCGTGCAGGCCGCAGGCGAGGGGCGGATCTCCTCCGCCTCGCGCGCCGACTACGCGGCCGCCGCCGTCGCGGTGCTCACCGGCGAGGGGCACGAGAACCGGACGTACGAGCTGGGCGGGGACCAGGCGTGGGGCTTCGCCGAGTTCGCCGCCGAAGTCAGCCGGCAGACCGGCAAGGAGATCGACTACCGGCCGGTCTCGGTCGAGGAGTACCAGGGCATCCTGGCGGGCGCCGGGCTGCCCGGGCCGCTCGCCGCGATTCTGGCGGGCGTGGACGCCTCCATCGAGAAGGGCGAACTGGTGGTCGACTCCGGGGATCTGTCCCGGCTGACCGGCCGCCCGACCACCCCGCTCGCCGACTCGGTCGCCGCCGCACTCGAGGGCTGATTCCCCGTACGTCTCCCCACCCCCGCCTGTCATGACCGTATGCCGATACGGACATGACAGGCGGGGGTGCTCGGCGCTACCTTCTTGCTTGCTGCACTGGGATCCGGCCAGGCCGAACGAGAGGGAGGGCACGTGACCGAGAAGTCGCACGGCGAGCGGCGCACAGGACTGCTGAACGGCTTCGCGGCCTACGGGATGTGGGGGCTCGTCCCCCTCTTCTGGCCCCTGCTCAAGCCCGCCGGGGCGGTGGAGATCCTCGCCCACCGGATGGTGTGGTCCCTCGCCTTCGTCCTCGTGGCGCTGCTCATCACACGACGCTGGGCCTGGGCCGGGGAACTGCTCCGGCAACCGCGCAGGCTCGCTCTGATCGTGGTCGCCGCCGCGGTGATCACCGTGAACTGGGGCGTCTACATATGGGCCGTGAACAGCGGGCACGTCGTGGAGGCCTCCCTCGGCTACTTCATCAACCCGCTGGTCACCATCGCGATGGGCGTGCTGATCCTCAAGGAGCGGCTGCGCCCCGTGCAGTGGGCGGCGGTCGGCACCGGCGCCGCCTCCGTGCTGGTGCTCACCATCGGCTACGGCCGACCGCCGTGGATCTCCCTCTGCCTGGCCTTCTCCTTCGCCACCTACGGGCTGGTGAAGAAGAAGGTCAACCTCGGCGGCATCGAGTCGCTGGCCGCCGAGACCGCGGTCCAGTTCCTGCCCGCGCTCGGCTATCTGCTGTGGCTCGGCTCGAGCGGCGACTCGACGTTCGCGTCCGAGGGTGCCGGGCACGCGGCCCTGCTCGCCTCCACCGGCGTCGTCACCGCGCTGCCGCTGGTCTGCTTCGGCGCCGCCGCGATCCGCGTGCCGCTGTCCACACTGGGGCTGCTGCAGTACCTCGCGCCGGTCTTCCAGTTCCTGCTCGGCGTCGTCTACTTCCACGAGTCCATGCCGGCCGAGCGCTGGGCCGGGTTCGCCCTGGTGTGGCTGGCGCTGTCCATGCTGACCTGGGACGGGCTCCGCTCGGCCCGCCGCGCCGCCCAGATCCGCGCCGGACTCACCGCTCCCCGGACGGCGACGGAGGGTCAGGTCCACTCGGCGGCGACACGGGCGCAGGTCCCCTCACAGGCGCAGGTCGCCTCACAGGCTCCGGTGCCGGGATCCGGCACGGGCGAGGCTTCGCAGCTGAACTCGGGCGTGGTGGAGGCCTGACGCCGTATAAGTGACCGTATGACTCAGACCGAGACCGGGACGTCCGCCGACCGCGCGCCCGACCCCGTGCACTGGAAGCTCGTCATCGACTGTGCCGACCCGCACGCGCAGGCCGACTTCTGGGCCGGCGCGCTGCACTACGAGGTCGAGGACAACAGCGCCCTCATCGAACGACTGCTGGAGCTCGGCGCGCTGCCGGGCGCGGCCACCGTCGAGTACCACGGCCGCCCGGCCTTCCGGGACCTGGTCGCGGTGCGGCACCCCGACGACCCGTACGACCACGAGCGCGGCACCGGTCTGGGGCGGCGGCTGCTGTTCCAGCGGGTGCCGGAGCCGAAGTCCGGCAAGAACAGGCTCCACCTCGACCTCCACCCGGGTGAGGGCCGGCGCGAGGCGGAGGTGGAGCGGCTCAAGGCCCTCGGGGCGAGCGAGCTTCGCCAGGTGAAGGAGCCCGCCGGGGAGTGGGTGGTGATGGCGGACCCGGAGGGCAACGAGTTCTGCGTGGCGTAGGACTCGTAGGCCTCGGGGTCAGTTCGACGGTGGCGGTGCCTGCCTGCGGGCACGTTGGGCGAGGCGGCCCATGCGGGCGCGGGCGGACTCCAGTTGTTCGATGTCGTCGGCGGCCGGGCCGTCCTCTGCGGTGAGCGCGGTCCACAGGTCGATCAGGTCCCGGCCGAGACCGAGGCCCTGCTCGGGGTCGCGGACCGCACGCCAGGCGGTGGCCGCGCTCCGGACGTTGTCGTAGGCGCCCTCCGCGTCCCCGGTGCCGCGGTGGACGCGGGCCAGTTCGAGCGAGAGACGGAAGGCGCGCAGCGGATCACCGGCCAAGTAGGCGATGTAGGCGCCGAGTTCGCGCAGGCGCAGCACCTCGGGGTGCTGTGCGCCGAGGGTGCCGGAGGCCTCCGCGACGGTGCGGTCCACGAGAGTCGCCGCCTCCTCGATGCGTCCCGCCTTCACGGCCTCGCCGACCCGCGCCATGGGTCCGGCGAGCAGGCCGGGGCCGCCGTCACCGGCTGTGGTCCTGGCGGCCCTGGGGTCGTCCCCGAGCACGGCCTCGGCCACGGCGTCGAACCCGCGCGCGGGGGTGGGCTTGGGGTCGGGGTCGTCCCTCACCGGCGGCCCCGCGTCCATCACCGGCGGCGGGCCGAACTCTCCCGTCGGGGCCACCGCCGTACCCGGAGGGGTCGCGGGGGATGCGACGGGAGGTGCGGCAGGCGTCGCTCCGGCCGGCGGCTCCGGTACGGCACGCAGGGCGAACGTCGGGGTGACCGGCACCTGCCGCAGCACGTGGGTCGCGCTGTCCCGTATCGGCTCGTCATGCACGGGCTCGCTCCGCACCGGCTCGTTACGCACGGGCTCGCTCTGCGCCGGCTCGTTCTGTGCCGGCTCGTCCGGTGCGGCGGTGCGCACGGGCTCCGCCGCGAAGGTGCTGGAGCCGTCGCCGTGGACCTGGAGGGGGACGACGTAGCCGATGCGTTCGTCGGTGACCGTGGCGAGGACGGAGCGGCCGGTGGCGAGTGCGATGCCCTGGAGGTGGTCGAGCACGGCCTGCTGGATCTCCTCGCCGGGCGCCGACCGGACCCGCACACCGCCGACCGAGGCCCAGGGTCCGGCGCCGGTGCCCTCCATGGCTTGTACGCGCTCGGGGGTGTCAGCCGGTGTCACGGGTACATGGACGGGGATCGGTGTCGTCGTCATGGGTGCCGCCGAGCGCGCGGCGCGCTTCTGTTCCCGCTTCTTCTCGCGGCTCAGTCGAGACATCGGCTCCCTCACTCGGATGCGTGCCATCCGGTCGTACGCGTACTGTCGAGTCTCTCTGCTCGGCTGCGCTCCCCATGTCACCGCGACGTCACAGACTCGCACCAGGAACCGCGCCGGTGTGAGCGGGGCAACGCTCCGAACGCCACGACCGTCGGGATGACGAGAGAGGGAACGGCCATGCGAACTGGCGTGCAGCACGGACCGGAGATCTGGCTCCGCGGGCCGGTGGCCCGCGCCCACGACCTGCCCCTCGTCACACCCCGGCGGTTCTCCTGGGTGGCCACCCACGGCGGCGCGGGCACGACCACACTCGCGGCCGTCTACGGCGGCCACGACTGCGGACGGAACTGGCCCGGCCCCGACGCTCCCCCGTCGGTGCTGCTCGTCGCCCGGACCCACGCGGCCGGACTGGACGCCGTGACACGGACGATCGGGACGTTCCGCAGGGGCGAGGCCCCGGCCGGGCTCGATCTGGACGCCGTGGTGCTCGTCGCGGACGCGCCGGGCCGGCTGCCGCGGCAGCTCGCCGACCGGGTGACGCCGATCGAGTCCGTCATCGACGTCTACCGCGTGCCGTGGGTGCCCGACTGGCGCCTCGGCGACCTGAGCGGACCTCCGCCACGGGAGACCGAGCCGCTGGCCCGTCTCACCGGCGCGGCCGGACGGCTGCCGCGGCCTCGGGCGTGACCTCGGAGCGGGCTACGCGGTGATGTCCTTCGCGGTGAACCGCGCCCAGGCCGCCGAGCCGAACACGGCCGCGTACAGCGTCTGGAGTTCCAGGTTCCTCACCAGGTCGTCCCAGTAGACCGGCTCGCGCATCAGGTCGGCGAAGGACATCCAGTAGTGCGAGAAGAGGTACGGCTGGATCGCGTGCAACTGGGGTATCTGGTCGAGGATCTGCACCGTGATCAGCAGGCCCACGGTCGTCGCCATGGCCGCGATGCCGCTGTTGGTCAGCGTGGAGACGAACAGGCCGAGGGCGGCGAGTCCGATCAGTGACGCGGCGACGACGAGGGCTATCAGCAGCGCCCGGCCCAGCCCCTCGGCGAAGCTGATCCGGGTGCCGGAGATGGTCGTCAGGTCGCCCAGCGGGAAGAGCAGCGCGCCCACGGCGAGCGCGAAGACGGCGACCACCAGGGTGGCGACCAGGCAGAAGGCCATCGTCGTGGCGTACTTGGTGAGCAGCAGACGGGTGCGGCCCGCCGGGGCGACCAGCAGATAGCGCAGGGTGCCCGCGTTCGCCTCGCCGGCTATCGCGTCACCCGCGACCACGCCCACGGCCATCGGCAGGAAGAACGGCAGCGTGGCCGCCAGCGCGGTGAACACCAGGAACAGCCCGTTGTTGGTGATCTGTGTGATGAACGCCGGACCGCCACCGCCGCCGCCCGCAGAGGACGAGCCGTCCCCGGTCTCGATCCGGACGGCCACTCCGACGAGGACCGGCACGGCGGCCAGCACACCGAGCAGCGCGAGGGTGCGCCAGCGCCGGAAGGTGGTCACCAGCTCACCGCGCAGCAGCCCGAGGGTCCACAGCGGCTTCGGGGAGCCCGCGGCGACCCGCGCCGGTCCCGGCGCCGCCTCAGCCCGCGACATCGAACCCCTCCCCCGTGAGTGCCACGAACGCGTCCTCCAGCGAGGCACGTTCGACCCCGAAGCCCCGTACGCGCACTCCTGCCCTGACCAGCGCGGCGTTCACCTCGGCGAGATCGCGTTCCGGCGGCTCGCCGGTCACCCGGTCGTCGGTGACGACGACATCGGCGACGGCCTGCTCCTTCAGCACCCGGGCCGCCTCCGCCGCGTCCGGTGTGGTGACCACCAGCCGTCCGCGGGCCCCCGCGGCCAGCTCGGCGACCGAGCCCTGGGTGACCAGCCTGCCCCGGGCCATGACCGCCGCGTGCGTGCACACCTGCTCGATCTCGTCGAGCAGATGGGAGGAGAGGAAGACGGTCGTGCCGTCGGAGGCCAGCTCCCGCACCAGGGAGCGGATCTCCCGCATGCCCTGGGGGTCGAGGCCGTTGGTCGGTTCGTCCAGGACGAGCAGTCTGCGCGGCTGGAGCAGTGCGGCGGCCAGTCCGAGGCGCTGCTTCATGCCCAGCGAGTACGCCCTGGCCTTCTTGCCCGCGGCGGCGGTGAGGCCCACCCGGTCCAGTGCGGCCGCGACCCGGGCCCCGCGGGTGCGCGGATCGGCGGTCGGGTCGGCGGCGTCGTAACGCAGCAGGTTGTCCCGGCCGGTCAGGAAGCCGTACAGCGCCGGGCCCTCGATCAGCGCGCCGACGTGCGGCAGCACGGCGCGCGAGGAGCGGGGCATGGGGTGCCCCAGGACCCGTGCCGTGCCGGACGTGGGTTCGATCAGCCCCATCAGCATGCGGATGGTGGTGGTCTTGCCCGAGCCGTTCGGACCGAGGAAGCCGAAGACGCTGCCCGCCGGGACGGTCAGGTCCAGGCCGTCGACGGCGAGCTGCCCGCCGCGGTAGCGCTTGGTGAGCGCACGGGTGTGGATGACGCAGTCTTCCGCGCCCCGCGCGGCCCGCTCCGGCTGCGTGGCGGACACCTCGTCCATCGGCTCCCTCGGCTCCCTCGGTCCGTCGTGCTCTCGCGTGCCTACTGTCCGGCGTTCGCCGCCTTCACCAGGGCGTCCTTGGTGACGGTGCCGACGTAGACCTTGCCGTCGTCCGTGATCAGGGCGTTGACCAGGCGGGTGGAGAAGACCGTGCCCTTGCCGAACTTCCCGCTGACCTGGTCGCCGAGCGAGCCGAGGAAGCCGCCCAGGTCCCCCTTGCCGGAGGACGACGGGATGCCGCCCTTGGCGCCGGAGTCGAGGACCGCGATGGAGTTCCAGCCCTTGCCGAGGACCTTCGTGCCCTCCTTGGCGAGCCCCTTCTGCGGGGTGAGGTCCTGGTGCGGGGCCCCCGGCCGGACGGAGCGCGCGCCCGCCTCGGTGTCCTTCTTCTCGGTGACCCTCGCGCCCTTGGGCGGGGTGAAGTCGAACGTGGAAGCGGCCGGCTTGGCGAAGCTGACCTGGGTGAAGCCGGCGTCCACCACGGCGGCGCCCCCGCTCGCCGGGGTGAGCGTGAACTTCAGCGGCATCCCGGTCTTGGAGTCCACCGCGATGCTGATCACGCCGACCGTGGTGCCGGAGGCGTGCTTGGGCTTGATGACCAGCCGGTAGGCGTCCCGGCCGGCGACCTGCGCCGTGCCGTCGACCGTCACCGAGGTGGTGTCGTCGACCGACTTCAGGGCCTGGTCGGCGAAGTCCTTGGGCGTGGCCGGCACCTCGTCCCGGTGCTTGGTGCCGTCCTGGTTCGCGGTGCTGTGGTAGACCTCGTTGGACTTGCTGTCGTAGCCCCAGATGTCCTTGCCGTTGTGGATGAGGCTGTACTCGGCGGCGCTCTCGATCAGCGAGACCTTCTGCCGGTCCGGGCCGTCCGCCGCGACGCGCAGGGTGTGCGTGCCGGCGGCCAGCTCGGTCAGCTTGGTGCTCGGGTCGGCCGACGATCCGTCACCGCCCTTGGCGGCGCCGGAGAGCAGGCCGCTCTCCAGACCGCCGAGGTTCGGCAGACCGAGGTCGGTGGTGATCTTGGCTGTGCCGGACAGCTGCTGGACGTCCGACTTGGCGATTTTCTCGATGAGTTGCTGCGCGGTGATCTTCGGCAGGTCCGGGTCGCCGGAGTCGGCGAGTGCGGGGACGAGCCCGATGGTCGCCGCCGCCACCCCCACCACCGCGACCGGGACGACGTAGCGCGCGGCCTTGCGCCGCGCCGAGTGCGGGTCGTCGACCGCCGCGCTCCTGGTGTCGTCGGATTCGTACGGTGCCATGTGTGCCTTACCTCCGTCGTCGGCGGCGGCTGACCGTCTGTACTGCTCCCACCCCGAGCCGCCATTCTCACCCGAATCGGTGAGGAGTGGTGTGGTCCGTGGTTTCCATCTGACCAAATCGGCCGCGCGGAAGCGTCAGACCGCGGAGCCAACTCCGCGTACGCCTGCGGTATGACACGAAGCGGCGGCGTCTCCACCATCCCGTAGGGGTCGGGTGGAGACGCCGCCCGTGATCTTTGCGGAAAACCGGCCTCGGCCGGCCGCTTCGGGGAGGACCGGCCTCAGCCGGCGCGGTGCACCACCGCGTCGCACAGCTGAAGCAGCGCGGCCTTCGCGTCGCACTCGGGCAGCGGCGCCAGCGCGGCGCGCGCCTCCTCCGCGTACCGCACGGTGTCCCGGCGGGCCTGCTCCAGGGCGGGGTGCTCCCGCAGAGCCGCGAGCGCCTCCGCGTGCCGCGCGTCGTCGCTCAGGTCGGAGTCCAGCAGCTCGCACAGCGCGATGTCCTCGGACAGCCCCAGCCGCTGCGCGCGCTCGCGCAGCCGCAGCACCGGCAGGGTGGCGATGCCCTCCCGCAGGTCCGTCCCGGGGGTCTTGCCGGACTCGTGCGAGTCGGAGGCGATGTCCAGCACGTCGTCGGCCAGCTGGAACGCGACACCCAGCCGCTCCCCGTACTGCGTCAGCACGTCCACGACGGTCTCGTCGGCCCCGGACATCATCGCGCCGAACCGGCACGACACGGCCACCAGCGACCCCGTCTTGCCGCCCAGCACGTCCAGGTAGTGGTCGACCGGATCCCGTCCGTCCTGCGGCCCCGCCGTCTCCAGGATCTGCCCGGTGACGAGCCGCTCGAACGCCAGTGCCTGCACACGGACCGCCTCGGGCCCGAGGTCGGCGAGGATCTGGGAGGCCCGGGCGAACAGGAAGTCGCCGGTGAGGACCGCGACGGAGTTGCCCCAGCGGGTGTTCGCGCTGGCCACCCCGCGCCGCACCGCGGCCTCGTCCATCACGTCGTCGTGGTACAGCGTCGCCAGGTGGGTCAGCTCCACCACCACGGCCGCGGGCACGACCCCCGGCGCGTACGGGTCGCCGAACTGCGCGGCCAGCATCACGAGCAGCGGCCGGAACCGCTTCCCGCCCGCCTTGACCAGGTGCTGCGCGGCCTCGGTGATGAAGGGGACCTCGCTCTTGGTGGCTTCGAGCAGCCCTTCCTCGACAGCCGCCAATCCGGCCTGGACATCGGCTTCGAGAGCCTGGTCCCGCACGCTCAGCCCGAACGGCCCGACGACGGTCACGAGGGGTCTCCTGTCTGCTGGTGTCTGCTGGCGCTTACACGGTTTGTCGATAGGTCGCTGCCATCACTCAAGTCAGCGTATCCGGTCACGTTTCGATCACCGATGGCGCCCACCTATACAGGCCAGGCGGTATCGGATCACGCCCGATATGTTTTCGATCGCCACATATGCACAGATATTTATCGACTTACCTCTCCCTACCCGCGGCCGCCCCCACTCGCACACATGCCCACAGGTGCACACGTACGCACAGGCCACGACGTCACCGGAAGTGACGACCGTCACGCTCGCACACTCCACGGCCCGATTTAACCCTATTGGTATCTCTATTCCGCTTAGCCGTAATTGCTCCTCGCCCCATGAAACCGTGAGTTGGGTCACGCCGGGCCTTCGACCCTCCGTGCGCCCCGTCTTCTCGCCTTCCCTTCCCCCGCATGCCAGTTGACCCTTGGCAATAGCAAAGGATCAAGCACCCCATACGCCTCAGATCAAGGTCAACTAGGACGATCTGCAAACCGAGCACTTGTTCCGGACATGTGCTCTCGCATACGTTCCCGGTCCATCGAGCGGACGCCGAATCCTGCCGCCGCCCGATGTCCATCGACCGAACCACTCATGGCAGGAGCGGGGGACCCAGGTAAGTCGCCGGGCCGGAGCGCCGTACGTCGTCGTACGCCGTGCCGGAACGGCTTGGGGTGAAGCCGTGTCCTTCGGGACACGGCCGGGCACCTCCCCGCCCGAACCCGACAGCTCACCTCGCAGGCGTAGGAGAGGAATTCTTATGCCCGCACAGGTCCAGCGCCGTACCCGCGCCGCTCGTCTCGTCCGCACCCTCGCCGTCAGCGGCACCGGTGCCGCCGTCCTCGCCCTGCCGCTCGTCGGCACCGCCAGCGCCTCCGCCGCCACCCCGGCCAAGAGCACCACCACCAAGGCCGCGAGCACGGTCGCCTACCCGAACAACCTCGACGGCTGGATCCGGGAGTCCCTCGCGGTCATGGCCGACAAGGGCATCCCGGGCAGCTACAACGGCATCTACCGCAACGTGATGCGCGAGTCCTCCGGCAACCCGCAGGCCATCAACCTCTGGGACTCCAACGCCGCCAAGGGCATCCCGTCCAAGGGCCTGCTGCAGGTCATCCAGCCGACCTTCAACGCGTACCACGTGGGCGGCACCTCGTTCGACATCTACGACCCGGTCGCGAACATCACGGCCGCCTGCAACTACGCGGCCGACCGGTACGGCTCGATCGACAACGTCTTCAGCGCGTACTGATCGGTCGCCCCACCCGTTTTCTAGGGGAACAACCGCTCGAGGACGACGGCGACGCCGTCGTCCTCGTTCGACAAGGTGACCTCGTCGGCCACGGCCTTCAGCTCGGGATGGGCGTTGGCCATGGCCACACCCCGGGCGGCCCAATGGAACATGGGGATGTCGTTCGGCATGTCACCGAAGGCCAGGGCGTTGTGCCGGCCGAGCCCCAGGCGCTCGGTGGCCAGCGCCAGCCCGGTCGCCTTGGTGATGCCGCAGGGCTGGAGCTCGACGGTCCCCGGCCCCGACATGGTGACCGTGGCGAGCGAACCGACCGCGCCGCGGGCCACCTCGGCCAACTCGTCGTCGGACAGCACGGGATGGCGCAGCAGCACCTTGCTGATGGGCGCCTGCCACAGCTCCTCGCGCCGCTCGACCCGCGACGCCGGCAGGGTCGGGTGCGGCATGCGGTACCCCGGCTCGATGAGCGTGAGCCCGTCCGCTCCGTCCTGGTCGACGGCGGCGTACACCTCCCCCACCTCGGCCTCGATCTTGCCCAGCGCGGTCTCGGCCGTCTCCGTGTCCAGCGTGACCGACCACAGCAGACGGTCGGCCCCGGCGTCGTAGAGCTGCGCCCCCTGGCCGCACACCGCGAGGCCCGTGGAGCCCAGGGCCTTCAGCAGCGTCCGGACCCTCGGCGCCGGCCGGCCGGTCACGACGAGGTGCCGGGCACCGGCCGCCGCGGCCCGCGCGAGCGCGGCCAGGGACCGCTCGGACACGGTGTCGTCGCCGCGCAGCAGCGTTCCGTCCAGGTCGGTGGCGATGAGGGCATATCCAAGGGGAGCGGGCATGATCAGAGAATACGGATCCGCCGCACCCCCGGCCCCACCGGAACCGGCCGACCCCTGCGGCCCCTCGCCTCACCGGCCACCTCCCTCCAACTCGCGTCCGGCGGCCCCGAGATGCTCAGCCGTGTGCCGCCGCCAGGTGGCGGGCCAGCCGCGGTGAGGCGAACTCCGTGCCGCACACGAAGCGCATCACCGGGCCGTACGACGCCGCCGCCGGCAGCCCCGTGAAGTACAGGCCCGGGACCGAGGAGACATAGCCCGCCCCGAGCCTCGGGGCACCCCGGCTCACCGCGAGCTCCGTGCGCAGCTCGTGGCCGAGGAAGCCCAGCGCGGCCAGGTCGACGCGGTAGCCGGTCGCCGCCACGACGTGGTCGGCGGTCAGTTCCCGGGTGCTGCTGCCCAGGGTGCGCACGGTCAGCGCCGAGCGGCCGTCGCGGGCCTCGGCGCGGACGATCCGGGCCACCTCGACGACCGGCACCGTTCCCTCGAAGCGGTCGCGCAGCCACCAGGCGCCGAGCGGTCCGAGGACCCGTCGGGCCAGGTAGTGGCGGACCTGGGCGGGGAGGCGGCGGTAGGGGTGGGGGTAGTAGCTGAGCGCCCACAGCGACCAGGCGCGGCCGAAGGGGGACTCGGGGCGCAGCCTGGGCTGGTCCCAGGGCGGGGCGCCGAAGGCGACCTTGCCGCGGCCGCGCGCCACCACTCGCACCCGCGCGCCGGCCTCCGCCGCGAGCGCGGCGGTCTCCAGCGCGGACTGGCCGGCACCGACGACGATCAGCTCCTTGCCGGCGAACCGGGTCAGGTCGTGGTGCTGGGAACTGTGGGAGACCCCTCCGGTGGGCGTGGGGCCGTCCGGTGCCGCCCCGGCCAGCTCCGGCGGCAGATGGGCGAGGCCCGACAGGCCGGTCGCCACCACGACCGCGCGGGCGGTGAACTGCTCCCCGGAGTCCACCTTCAGCTCGAAGCCGCCGCCCGGCCGCCGGTCGACCGACACGACCCGGGTCCGCTCCAGTTCGGGCACCAGCCTGCGCTGGAACCACTCGCCGTAGGCGACGAAGGTCTCCACCGGGATGATGTCCTCGTCGGTGACCAGCCGCTCGATGCCGGCCGCGTCGCAGTAGTCGACCAGGGTGTGGCCGCGCTGCGGGCAGTCGATGGTGGAGGCGGCCGGGGTCGACTTGAGCAGCATCCCGGCGGGCATGTGGTCGCGCCAGGCGACCATGGGCTCGCCGAAGGCGCGGACCGGGATGCCGCGTGCTCGCAGGTGGGCGGCGGTGGACAGGCCGTACGGCCCGGCACCGATGACTGCTACCGGATGGTTCACGAAGTCCCTCCCCAGGACGTGCTGATGCGTCACTTCACGGGCCGCCGCGGTGGGCGTGGCCGACCGCGGATACGGCCGCCGGACACGGCCGGCCGTGCCACCGGTTCGACGGGTGGGTGCGGGGTGGCGGGGCGCGAGGGTGCTAGGGCGCGAGGGTGCCGGGTCGCGGCGGCACGGGGTACGGGGTACAGGAGTGCGCGCGGTTGCCGTGGCCGGTGTCTAACCGGCCGCGCTGCCACGGCGGTTGGTACGCCACAGCTGGTAGAGGTGCTTCGCGCCCGGCCGCACGAAGCGCGCGAGCATGGTGAGGAACGGCAGCGGGTCGTCACCCGCGAACCAGGCCAGCTCGGTCCCGCTCGCCTTCGCCGGGGCGTGCGGTGTGGTGTATCCGCTGCGCCGGTAGGCGAGCAGGGCGGGCAGGTCGATGTTCTCCACGACGTAGCGGTGGCCGGCCCGCTGTTCCCCCTCGGGAACGGGCCGCCCGGTCAGGTCCAGGTGCATGGCGCGTACGACGTCCATCCCCGACTCGTTCTCGAAGAGCCGGAACTGGGCGCCCATGCGCGGGTTGAAGTCGAGAAGCTTGTACTGTCCGTCGCGCCGGTCGAAGCGCAGGTCGAGGTCGATGATTCCGGTGAAGCCGATCTGTTTGATGAAACGCGCGGCGAGGTCGGCGAGTTCCGGGTTGTCGACGACGTACGCGTTGGCCGTCATCCCCGCGTGCGGCGGCCAGGAGCGGACCTTCACGCCGGTGAACATCGCGAGCGGCGTGGAGTCCTGGTCGAAGTAGGCGTGCACGATCCAGTCCTCGGCCTCCTCCCGGGGCAGGTACTCCTGGAGGATCACCCCTGGCCGCTCGCCCCAGTCGCGGGCGAGCGTGAGCAGTCCCTCGCGGGTGGCGATCCGCGTGGTGCCGTTCACGGCCGGCCGGCTGCGGCGTACGAACGCCTCTCGGTTCTTGGCCACCACCGGGAAGCGGGCCGTCTCGGCGAACGCGGCGATGTCGTCGTAGGACTGCGGGAAGGCGGCCGCCGGGCTCGGGATGCCGTGCTCGACGCACAGTTCGTGCAGACCCTGCTTGCTGGCCAGGCGGCGCGGCAGGTCCGGGGCGACGCGCGGGAAGAGGAAGTGGCCCTTGAGCTCGTCCTGGTGCTCGGCGATCAGGACGGCCGCCTCCTCGTCGGTGGGGACCAGGACTGCGGGCCGCCCGATACGGCTCCCGATCCGCAACAGCCCCTCCACCAGGTGGCCCGCCTCCTCGGTGCCACTCGTCGGCCAGACGAACGCCCGTTTGAGATAACGGGAGGAGGCCGCCGGCGTGTAGGCGTCCTCGGTGATCGCGTACATGGGCACGCCCAGCCGGCCCAGACTGCGGATCGCCCCCACCCCGCCGTGGTGCAGCGGATAGTCGCCGAACTTCACGATCAGGCCCGGCACATCACGGTCGGCGCCGAAAGGCACGCTGACGGCATTCCTGGCCACGGGTCCCCCCACGTGTCCCCCCTACGGAGCGGACCCACCCCGTCCGCGTCCCCCAAAGGACGCTAAGCCGGAATTGCCCGCTCCGACAAGGCCAATCCGGACATTGCAAACTCTTTAGGCACTGCCCAAGACAGTCAACGCCCCCGTAACGTGTGGCGCGACCACATGAACGTGTGGCCCGAACCAGCTGGAACGCACGGCACACGAAAGAGAGGCAGTACCCGATGCCCCCCTTCGAGGTTCCCGAGGGCGACCCCTTCGGTCCGCACAACCTTCCCTACGGCGTCTTCTCCCGTGCCGGATCGCAGGAGCGGACCGTCGGCGTCCGGCTCGGCGACCACGTCCTCGACGCGGGCGCGGCGGCCGTGGCGCTCGGCTCGCCGTACGCCGCCCTGCTCGCGCGGCCGACTCTGAACCCGCTGCTCGCGGCCGGCCGCACCGCCTGGTCGGACGTGCGGCGCGCGCTGACGGCGTGGGTGACGGTGCCCTCCCACCAGGAGACGATCGCGCCGTTCCTGCACCCGCTGTCCTCGGTGACCCTGCGTCTGCCCTTCGAGGTCGCCGACTACGTCGACTTCTACGCGTCGGAGAACCACGCGCGGAACGTGGGGCAGATCTTCCGCCCGGACGCCGAGGACTCGCTGACCCCCAACTGGAAGCACCTGCCGATCGGCTACCACGGCCGCTCGGGCACGGTGGTCGTCTCGGGCACGGACGTCGTGCGTCCCTCGGGTCAGCGGAAGGCCCCCGGCGACCCCGCCCCGGTCTTCGGGCCCTCCGTCCGGCTGGACATCGAGGCCGAGGTCGGCTTCGTGGTCGGTGTGCCGTCGCGGCTCGGCCGGCCGGTGGCGCTGGAGGACTTCCGCGAGCACGTCTTCGGGCTGTGCCTGCTCAACGACTGGTCGGCGCGCGACATCCAGGCCTGGGAGTACGTCCCCCTCGGCCCGTTCCTCGGCAAGTCGTTCGCCACGTCGGTGTCGGCGTGGATCACGCCGCTGGACGCGCTGGAGGAGGCACGGGTGGCCCCGCCGGAGCGCACCCACCCGCTGCTGCCCTACCTGGACGACTCCGAGGAGGAGCCCGGCGGCTACGACCTGCGGATCTCCGTCGCGATCAACGGCCATGTGGTGTCGGAGCCGCCCTTCTCCACCATGTACTGGACGGCCGCCCAGCAGCTCGCCCACATGACGGTCAACGGCGCCTCCCTGCGCACCGGCGACCTGTACGGCTCGGGCACCGTGAGCGGGGCCGAGCCCGCGCAGCGCGGCTCGCTGCTGGAGCTCACCTGGAACGGCCGCGAGCCGCTCGAACTCCCGGACGGCAAGCGGACGTTCCTGGAGGACGGGGACGTGGTGACACTCTCCGCCTGGGCCCCCGGCGCCAACGGCGTACGGGTGGGGCTGGGAGAGGTCACGGGGCGGATCGTGGCGGACTGACCGGCGCGTCGCGGAGCCGCGCGCGGCGGTGTGTGCGGTGAGGTGCGCACAGCCGTGCGCACACGGGAGTACGCGCCCGGTGGTGTGCGCACCGTGACGCGGTGGGTGCGGCGGGGATTGGTTGTCGTTCAGGCCCTGACTCGCGCCGCCCACCGCCGTCATACTGACGGTAGGCCGTGCGAGAACCCCACGCCGGCCGCCGCACAGCACCGCCGCACGACCCGACACCCGCCCACCTCCGATCAGGATCCGGAGTCCGTGGCATGACCGTCTGCCTGCTCCTGCTGGGCGCCGTCGCACTGACGGCCGCCGTGCCCGTACCCCGCGCGCTGACCCGGGCGGCGTGGCCCGAACGGGAACCGGTCGTGGCGCTGTGGGTGTGGCAGTGCCTGGTCGCCACCGTCCTCCTGTGCTGCCTGGCCGGGCTGGTGCTGGGCACCGCGGCTGTCTTCCACACCGTCCGCGACCGGGTGTTCGCGCCCGCCCCGCCGTCGGTGACGGCCGCGTACGGCCTCTCGGCCGCGCCGGCCTGGGCCACCGCCCTGACCCTGCTGCTGGCGTGCGGGGCCGCCTGGACCACCGCGATGCTCGGCCGCGAGCTGGCGGAGGCCCGCCGCCGCCGTGGCCTGGCCCGCGCGCACCTGCGGGAGCGCGCACCCGACCTGCCCGCCGGGCTACCCGCGGCCCGCGGCCCGATGCTGGTGCTGGAGGACGAGTATCCCGACGCCTGGTGGATGCCCGGCCATCCGCCGCAGCTCGTCGTCACCACCGGCGCCCTGCACCGCCTCACCGGCCATCAGCTCGACGCCGTCCTCGCCCACGAACGCGGACACGCCCGGGCCCACCACGACTGGCTGCTGCACCTGTCGACCGCACTGGCGACGGGCTTCCCCCGCGTCCCCCTGTTCACCCACTTCTGCGACCAGACCCACCGCCTGGTCGAACTGGCCGCCGACGACACCGCCTCCCGCCGCCACGGCCACCTCACCACCGCCCTGGCCCTGATCGAGCTCAACCAGCACCGCGGAGTCCTCTCCTGCGCCTCCAGCCACCGTCTGCTCGGTGAGCGGGTGGACCGCCTCCTGGAGCCCCCGCCCCGGCTGGACCGCAGGCGCAGGGCCCTGACGACGACGGTGGCGGCCCTGGTTCCCCTGCTGCCGCTCCTGATCACCTTCGCCCCCGGGCTGACGGCGCTGCGCTGAGCCGGCCGGGTCCGGCTACGTCCAGTCCTCGGGCTCGGGCTCGGTGTCCCAGTCCGCCTCGGTGTCCGGACCGGGCCCGCCCTGCGCCGCGTCCCGTCCGGCCGGGCCGTCCGCTCCGGCGGCGGCCGGTCCGCCCAGCGACTCGAGCACCGCCAGGACACCCTCTCCGTACGTCGCCAGTTTCTTCTCGCCGACCCCGCCGACCGTGCCCAACTGGGCCACCGACGTGGGCCGGAGCATGACGATCTCGCGGAGCGTGGCGTCGTGGAAGATGACGTACGCCGGGACACCCTGCTCGCGGGCCTGCTCGGCGCGCCAGGCGCGCAGGGCCTCGAAGGCGGGCAGCAGCTCCTCGGGCAGTTCGGCCACGGCGGCCTTGCTCCTGCCCCGCCCCGAGGACGCCGACGACCCCGAGGACGAGCCCGACCGGGAGGCGGCCGGCCGCTTCGGCTCCTTGCGCAGCGGCACCTTCCGCTCGCGCCGCAGCACCGTGGCGCTCGCGTCGGTCAGCACCAGCGTGCCGTACTCACCCTCGACCGCGAGCAGCCCCTGTGCCAGCAACTGCCGTACGACACCGCGCCATTCGCCCTCGGTCAGATCCTCGCCGATGCCGAAAACGGACAGCTGGTCGTGGTCGAACTGGATCACCCGGCCGGTGCGCTTGCCGAGCAGGATGTCGATGATCTGCCCCGCGCCGAACTTCTGCCCCCGCTCCCGCTGCAGTCGCACCACCGTCGACAGCACCTTCTGGGCGGCGATCGTGCCGTCCCAGGTCTCGGGCGGGGTCAGGCAGGTGTCGCAGTTGCCGCAGCCGCTCGGGTCCGGCTCCTGGCCGAAGTAGGCGAGGAGCTGGCCGCGGCGGCACCGCGCCGTCTCGCACAGGGCGAGCATCGAGTCCAGGTGCGCGGCGGCCCGGCGGCGGAACGCCTCGTCGCCCTCCGAGGACTGGATGAGCTTGCGCTGCTGTATGACGTCGTTCAGGCCGTAGGCCATCCAGGCCGTCGACGGCAGCCCGTCCCGTCCGGCGCGGCCCGTCTCCTGGTAGTAGCCCTCGACCGACTTGGGCAGATCCAGGTGGGCGACGAACCGTACGTCCGGCTTGTCGATGCCCATGCCGAAGGCGATCGTGGCGACCACGACCAGGCCGTCCTCGCGCAGGAAGCGGGACTGGTGGGCCGCGCGCGTGCCCGCGTCCAGGCCCGCGTGGTAGGGCACCGCCTCGATGCCGTGCTGCGAGAGGAACTCGGCCGTCCTCTCCACCGAGTTGCGCGAGAGGCAGTACACGATGCCCGCGTCGCCCGCGTGCTCCGCGCGCAGGAAGGCCAGCAGCTGCTTCCTGGGGTCGGACTTGGGCACGATCCGGTACTGGATGTTGGGCCGGTCGAAGCTCGCCACGAAGTGCCGGGCCCGCGGCATGTCCAGCCGCTGGGTGATCTCCTGGTGGGTGGCGTGCGTGGCGGTCGCCGTGAGCGCGATCCGCGGCACGTCCGGCCAGCGTTCGCCCAGCACCGACAGCGTCAGGTAGTCCGGGCGGAAGTCGTGGCCCCACTGCGAGACGCAGTGCGCCTCGTCGATGGCGAAGACGGAGATCTTGCCGCGGGAGAGCAGGTCCATCGTGGTGTCCAGGCGCAGGCGCTCCGGTGCCAGATAGAGCAGGTCCAGCTCGCCCGCCAGGAACTCCGCCTCCACCACGCGCCGCTCGTCGAAGTCCTGGGTGGAGTTGATGAAACCGGCGCGCACGCCCAGCGCCCGCAGGGCGTCCACCTGGTCCTGCATCAGCGCGATCAGCGGCGAGACCACGATGCCCGTACCGGGTCTGACCAGGGCCGGGATCTGGTAGCACAGCGACTTGCCGCCACCGGTGGGCATGAGGACGACGGCGTCACCGCCCGCCACCACATGCTCGATGACCGCTTCCTGCTCGCCCCGGAAGGCCTCGTATCCGAAGACCCGGTTCAGCGTGGCCAGCGTCTCGCTGTCCGTCACTGACATCTCGGTGACACCGCCCGTCCCGCCCATCGTCTCGTCCCCCGTACGTCGTCCCTCGACCACTGCCTCCACGATAGGGGGCGGCGCCGACAACACCGGAGTTATCCACAGGCCGGCACCCGGTCCGGGGCCTTGTGGATCTGCGACTCCCCTCACACCGCTGCCCGGCACCCCCGCAGAGGGAGGTGCCGGGCAGCCGGCCGGTGAAGGGGTGCCTCAGCGCACGAACACCCCTGCCTGGTTCGCCAGGTCCAGGAAGTACTGCGGGGCCACGCCCAGGACCACCGTGACCGCCACACCCACACCGATCGCGGTCATCGTCAGCGGCGACGGCACGGCCACCGTCGGGCCCTCCGGCCGCGGCTCGCTGAAGAACATCAGCACGATCACCCGGATGTAGAAGAAGGCGGCGATCGCGGACGAGATCACACCGATCACGACCAGCGGCACCGCGCCGCCCTCCGCCGCCGCCTTGAACACGGCGAACTTCCCGGCGAAACCGGAGGTCAGCGGGATGCCCGCGAAGGCCAGCAGGAACACCGCGAACACGGCCGCCACCAGCGGCGAGCGCCGGCCGAGACCGGCCCACTTCGACAGGTGCGTCGCCTCGCCGCCCGCGTCGCGCACCAGCGTCACCACGGCGAACGCGCCGATCGTCACGAAGGAGTACGCGGCCAGGTAGAACAGCACGGAGGACACGCCGTCCTTCGAGGTGGCGATGACACCCGCGAGGATGAAGCCCGCGTGGGCGATCGACGAGTACGCCAGCAGTCGCTTGATGTCGGTCTGCGTGATCGCGACGATCGCACCGCCCAGCATGGTGACGATCGCCACGCCCCACATGACCGGCCGCCAGTCCCAGCGCATGCCCGGCAGCACGACGTACAGCAGCCGCAGCAGCGCGCCGAACGCCGCCACCTTGGTCGCCGCCGCCATGAACCCGGTGACCGGGGTCGGGGCGCCCTGGTAGACGTCGGGCGTCCACATGTGGAACGGGACCGCGCCCACCTTGAACAGCAGGCCCATCACGACCATCGCGACACCGATCAGCAGCAGCGCGTCGTTGCCCATGGTGTTGGCCAGCGCCGGGTCGACGTTGGGCACGTTGCCCTCGACGACCCGCGCGATCGTGGCGTACGACACGGAGCCCGCGTACCCGTAGAGCAGGGCGATGCCGAAGAGGGTGAACGCCGAGGCGAACGCGCCGAGCAGGAAGTACTTGACCGCGGCCTCCTGCGACATCAGCCGCTTGCGGCGGGCCAGCGCGCACAGCAGGTACAGCGGCAGGGAGAAGACCTCCAGGGCCACGAACAGCGTCAGCAGGTCGTTGGCCGAGGGAAACACCAGCATGCCGGCGACCGCGAAGAGCAGCAGCGGGAAGACCTCGGTGGTGGTGAAACCGGCCTTCACCGCGGCCTTCTCGCTGTCGCTGCCCGGCACCGCCGAGGCCTGCGCGGCGAAGGAGTCGATGCGGTTTCCGTGCGCCTGCGGGTCCAGACGCCGCTCGGCGAAGGTGAACAGGCCGACCAGGGCGGCCAGCAGGATCGTCCCCTGGAGGAAGAGCGAGGGGCCGTCGACGGCGATGGCGCCCATCGCCGCGATGTGCGCCTTGGTGGTGCCGTAGCCGTCCGCCGCGAGCGCGACGACCGCGGCGAACGCGGCGGCGAGCGCGACGACGGACACGAACACCTGGGCGTAGTAACGGGACCTGCGCGGGATGAACGCCTCGATGAGCACCCCGACGATCGCCGCGCCCACGACGATCAGGGTGGGCGACAACTGCCCGTATTCGATCTTCGGCGCCTGGATCTTCGAGATCGGGTCGGCTGCCGTTGTCCACAGGCTGTGGACGGCTGTTGCACTCACTTGGCCGCCTCCACCTCGGGCTTGGGGTCGGTCTGGTGTACGTCGGACATGGTCTGCTTAACCGCCGGGTTGACGATGTCCGCCACGGGCTTCGGATAGACCCCCAGGAAGATCAGCAACACGATCAGCGGGGCCACCACCACCAGCTCCCGGACCCGCAGGTCGGGCATCGCCGAGACCTCCGGCTTCACCGGGCCGGTCATCGTCCGCTGGTAGAGGACGAGGGTGTACAGGGCGGCGAGCACGATGCCGAAGGTGGCGATGATGCCGATCGCCGGGTGCCGCGTGAACGTGCCGACCAGGACCAGGAACTCACTGACGAAGGGCGCGAGCCCCGGTAGCGAGAGCGTCGCCAGACCGCCGATCAGGAAGGTTCCGGCGAGCACCGGCGCCACCTTCTGGACGCCGCCGTAGTCGGCGATGAGCCGCGAGCCGCGCCGGGAGATCAGGAACCCGGCGACCAGCAGGAGCGCGGCCGTCGAGATGCCGTGGTTGACCATGTAGAGCGTCGCGCCGGACTGGCCCTGGCTGGTCATCGCGAAGATGCCCATGATGATGAAGCCGAAGTGCGAGATCGACGCGTAGGCCACCAGACGCTTGATGTCCCGCTGGCCCACCGCGAGCAGCGCCCCGTACAGGATGCTGATCAGGGCCAGGACGAGGATGACGGGCGTGGCCCACTTGCTGGCCTCCGGGAACAGCTGGAGGCAGAAGCGGAGCATCGCGAAGGTGCCCACCTTGTCCACGACCGCCGTGATGAGGACGGCGACCGGGGCGGTGGCCTCCCCCATGGCGTTGGGCAGCCAGGTGTGCAGCGGCCAGAGCGGCGCCTTCACCGCGAAGGCGAAGAAGAAGCCGAGGAACAGCCAGCGTTCGGTGCTGGTCGCCATGTGCAGGGAGCCGTTGGCGCGGGCCTGCGCGATCTCGGTGAGCGAGAAGTTCCCCGCGACCACGTACAGGCCGATCACCGCGGCCAGCATGATCAGACCGCCGGCCAGGTTGTACAGGAGGAACTTGACCGCCGCGTACGACCGCTGCGTGGAGGCCGTCTCCTCACCGTGCTCGTGGGCACGGTCCCCGAAGCCGCCGATGAGGAAGTACAGCGGGATCAGCATGGCTTCGAAGAAGATATAGAAGAGGAAGACGTCCGTGGCCTCAAAGGAGATGATCACCATCGCCTCGACGGCCAGGATCAGGGCGAAGAAGCCCTGCGTCGGCCGCCAGCGGCGGCTGCCGGTCTCCAGCGGGTCGGCGTCGTGCCAGCCCGCGAGGATCACGAACGGGATCAGCAGGGCGGTCAGCGCGACCAGCGCCACGCCGATGCCGTCCACACCCAGTTCGTATCGGACCCCGAAGGCCGAGATCCAGGCGTGGGACTCGGTGAGCTGGTAGCGGGCGCCGTCCGGGTCGAAGCGCACCACGACGGCGATGGCCAGGGCGAGGGTGGCGAGCGAGGCGATGAGCGCCAGCCACTTGGCGGCGGTGCGCCGGGCGGCCGGCACGGCGGCCGTGGCCACCGCCCCGAGGGCCGGGAGCACCGCCGTCGCTGTCAGCAGAGGAAAGGACATCGGTATCAGACCGCCCTCATCAGCAGGGTCGCGGCGACCAGGAGCGCCGCACCGCCGAACATCGAGACCGCGTAGGAGCGCGCGAAGCCGTTCTGCAGCCGGCGCATCCGTCCGGACAGGCCGCCCATCGAGGCCGCCGTGCCGTTGACGACGCCGTCGACCAGGGTGTGGTCGACGTACACCAGGGAGCGGGTGAGGTGCTCGCCGCCGCGGACCAGGACGACGTGGTTGAAGTCGTCCTGGAGCAGGTCGCGCCGGGCCGCCCGGGTGAGCAGCGACCCGCGCGGGGCGACGGCCGGGACCGGCTTGCGGCCGTACTGGGCGTAGGCGATCGCGACGCCGACGACCAGGCACACCATGGTCGCGCCGGTGACCGTCATGGCGCTGACCGGCGAGTTGCCCTCACTGTGCCCGGTGACCGGCTCCAGCCAGTGCAGGAAGCGGTCGCCGATGCTGAAGAACGCGCCGCCGAAGACGGACCCGACGGCCAGCACGATCATGGGGATCGTCATGACCTTCGGCGACTCGTGCGGGTGCGGCTCAGCGTGCTCGCCGCGCTCCTCGGCCGCCGGCTCCACGCTGGGTTCGGCCGGGGAGGCGGTCGGCTGGTTGCGCCAGCGCTCCTCGCCGAAGAACGTCATCAGCATCACCCGCGTCATGTAGTACGCCGTGATGGCCGCGCCCAGCAGGGCCGCGCCGCCGAGGATCCAGCCCTCGGTGCCGCCCTTGGCGAAGGCCGCCTCGATGATCTTGTCCTTGGAGAAGAAGCCGGACAGCCCGGGGAAGCCGATGATGGCGAGGTAGCCGAGGCCGAAGGTGATGAACGTGACCGGCATGTACTTCCTGAGGCCGCCGTACCTGCGCATGTCGACCTCGTCGTTCATGCCGTGCATGACGGAACCTGCGCCGAGGAAGAGCCCGGCCTTGAAGAAGCCGTGCGTCACCAGGTGCATGATCGCGAAGACGTAGCCGATGGGGCCGAGTCCCGCGGCCAGCACCATGTAGCCGATCTGCGACATGGTCGAGCCGGCCAGCGCCTTCTTGATGTCGTCCTTCGCGCAACCGACGATCGCACCGAACAGCAGCGTGACCGCGCCGACCACGGTGACGGCGAGCTGCGCGTCGGGCGCGGCGTTGAAGATCGCGCCGGAGCGGACGATGAGGTAGACGCCCGCGGTCACCATCGTGGCGGCGTGGATGAGGGCGGAGACCGGGGTCGGGCCCTCCATCGCGTCCCCGAGCCAGGACTGCAGCGGCACCTGGGCGGACTTGCCGCACGCGGCGAGCAGCAGCATCAGGCCGATCGCGGTGAGCTTGCCCTCGCCGGTGTCCCCCGCATGGCTGAGGACCGGGCCGAAGGCGAAGGTCCCGAACGTCGTGAACATCAGCATGATCGCGATCGACAGACCCATGTCGCCGACGCGGTTGACCAGGAAGGCCTTCTTCGCGGCGGTGGCCGCACTGGGCTTGTGCTGCCAGAAGCCGATCAGCAGGTAGGAGGCGAGACCGACGCCCTCCCAGCCGACGTACAGCAGCAGGTAGTTGTCGGCGAGGACGAGCAGCAGCATCGCCGCGAGGAACAGGTTGAGATAGCCGAAGAAGCGGCGGCGCCGCTCGTCGTGCTCCATGTACCCGACCGAGTACAGGTGGATCAGTGAGCCGACGCCGGTGATCAGCAGCACGAACGTCATCGACAGCTGGTCGAGCCGGAAGGTGACGTCGGCCTGGAAGCCGGCCACCGGGATCCAGCTGAACAGGTGCTGGATCATCGTCCGCTGTCCGGCGTCCTTGCCGAGCAGGTCGGCGAAGAGGACCAGGCCGATCACGAAGGAGACGGCCGCGAGCAGGGTGCCGAGCCAGTGGCCGACGGCGTCGAGCCGCCGGCCGCCGACCAGGAGGACGGCCGCTCCGAGCAGGGGCGCCGCGATCAGCAGCGCAATCAGGTTGTCCACGATTCTTCCGACCCCTTACAGCTTCATCAGGCTGGCGTCGTCGACCGAGGCCGAGTGGCGGGATCGGAACAGCGACACGATGATCGCGAGCCCGACCACGACCTCCGCTGCGGCGACGACCATCGTGAAGAAGGCGATGATCTGGCCGTCGAGGTTGCCGTGCATCCGGGAGAAGGCGACGAACGCGAGGTTGCAGGCGTTCAGCATCAGCTCGATGCACATGAAGACCACGATGGCGTTGCGTCGGATGAGGACGCCGGTGGCGCCGATCGTGAACAACAGGGCGGCGAGATAGAGGTAGTTGACGGGATTCACTTCGACGCCTCCTCGGTCCGCTTGAAGGCCGACGGCTGGATCTCGGTGCGCTCCAGGCGTTCCTCGGCGCGCTGCTCCAGGGCCTTGAGGTCGTTCAGCGCCTCGGCGGAGACGTCACGGATCTGACCGCGCTCGCGCAGGGTCTTGCTCACCGTGAGCTCGGACGGGGTGCCGTCGGGCAGCAGACCCGCGATGTCCACCGCGTTGTGCCGGGCGTAGACGCCGGGGGCCGGCAGCGGCGGTACGTACTTCCCCTCGCGCACACGCTGCTCCGACAGCTCGCGCTGGGTCCTGGCGCGCTCCACGCGCTCCCGGTGGGTGAGGACCATGGCGCCGACGGCGGCCGTGATGAGCAGGGCGCCGGTGAGTTCGAAGGCGAAGACGTACTTGGTGAAGATGAGGGATGCCAGGCCCTCCACGTTGCCGTTCGCGTTCGCCTTGCCGGTGCCGGCGAAGTCCTTCAGGGAGGCGTTGGCGATGCCCGCGATGAGCAGGACGCCGAAGCCGACCCCACACAACAGGGCCAGCCAGCGCTGGCCCTTGATGGTCTCCTTCAGGGAGTCCGCGGCGGTCACACCGACGAGCATCACCACGAACAGGAACAGCATCATGATCGCGCCGGTGTAGACGACGATCTGCACGATGCCGAGGAAGTAGGCGCCGTTGGCGAGGTAGAACACCGCCAGGACGATCATGGTGCCGGCCAGGCACAGGGCGCTGTGCACGGCCTTCTTCATGAAGACGGTGCACAGGGCCCCGATCACCGCGACGGTGCCGAGAACCCAGAACTGGAAGGCCTCACCGGTGGAGGTGGTGTAGGCGGCGAGCTGTGCGGTCATCGGCCGATCACCTTCTCCGAGGCCGGCTCGTCCTCGCCGAAGGTCGTGGCCGCCTCCTGCGGGCCCTCGCCCTTGGAGACGGCGACCTGGCGCACCGTGCCGGGCGCGGCCTCCGTCACCAGGCCCCGGTAGTAGTCCTGTTCGTCGGTGCCCGGGTAGATGGCGTGCGGTGAGTCGACCATGCCCTCTTCGAGGCCGGCGAGCAGCTGTTCCTTGGTGTAGATGAGGTTCGCACGGCTGGAGTCGGCCAGTTCGAACTCGTTGGTCATCGTCAGCGCGCGCGTGGGGCACGCCTCGATGCACAGGCCGCACAGGATGCAGCGGGCGTAGTTGATCTGGTAGACGCGGCCGTACCGCTCGCCCGGCGAGTAGCGCTCCTCGTCGGTGTTGTCGGCGCCCTCCACATAGATGGCGTCGGCGGGGCAGGCCCAGGCGCACAGCTCGCAGCCGACGCACTTCTCCAGGCCGTCCGGATGGCGGTTGAGCTGGTGCCGTCCGTGGAAGCGCGGAGCCGTGGTCTTCTTCTGCTCCGGGTACTGCTCGGTCAGCCGCTTCTTGAACATGGCCTTGAAGGTCACGCCGAAGCCGGCCACGGGGTTCAGGAAACCGGGCTTGGTCTCCTTGGGCTCCTCAGCCATCGGACGCCTCCTTTCCATCCAGAGATCCGTCACTGGCAGTATCCGATCCGCCACTGACAATCAACTCGCCCTCGCGGCGGGAACGGCGCCGCGGCACCGCCGGCAGCTCCTGACCCGGCAGCGGCGGTACGGGGAACCCGCCGGCCATCGGGTCGAACCCGGCCGGCTCGGCCGCCGGCTGCTCGGCCGTCTTCGCCTTCTCGCGGAACATGTCGGCGACGAAGGACAGCACCAGCAGGGCCAGGACGGCGCCACCGACGTACAGGGCGATGTCGGCGAAGTCGTAGTTCTCGTTCCTGAGGGTCCGCACGGCCGCGACGAGCATCAGCCAGGTCACGGAGACCGGGATCAGGACCTTCCAGCCGAGCTTCATCAGCTGGTCGTAGCGGACCCGGGGAAGGGTGCCGCGCAGCCAGATGAAGAAGAACAGCAGCAGCTGCACCTTGATCACGAACCAGAGCAGCGGCCACCAGCCGTGGTTGGCGCCCGCCCAGAAGGTGCTGATCGGCCAGGGGGCCCGCCAGCCGCCGAGGAAGAGCGTGGTCGACACGGCCGAGACCGTCACCATGTTCACGTACTCGGCGAGCATGAACATCGCGAACTTGATCGACGAGTACTCGGTGTTGAACCCGCCCACCAGGTCGCCCTCGGACTCCGGCATGTCGAAGGGGGCGCGGTTGGTCTCGCCGACCATGGTGACGATGTAGAGGATGAAGGAGACCGGCAGCAGCAGGATGTACCAGCGGTCGTGCTGCTGCGCGACGATCGTCGACGTCGACATCGATCCCGAGTACAGGAACACCGAGGCGAACGCGGCGCCCATGGCGATCTCGTAGGAGATCATCTGCGCGCACGAACGCAGGCCGCCGAGCAGCGGATACGTCGATCCGGAGCTCCAGCCCGCCAGCACGATGCCGTAGATGCCGACCGAGGCGACCGCGAGGAGGTAGAGCACCGCGATCGGCAGGTCGGTCAGCTGCATGGCCGTGCGGTGACCGAAGATCGAGACCTCGTTGTCCGCCGGGCCGAAGGGGATCACCGCGATCGCCATGAAGGCCGGGATGGCCGCGACGATCGGCGCGAGGACGTAGACCACCTTGTCCGCGCGCTTGACGACGACGTCCTCCTTGAGCATCAGCTTGATGCCGTCGGCGAGCGACTGGAGCAGTCCCCAGGGGCCGTGCCGGTTCGGGCCGATGCGCAGCTGCATCCAGGCGACGACCTTGCGCTCCCAGACGATCGAGAACAGCACGGTCACCATCAGGAACGCGAAGCAGAACACCGCCTTGACGACGACCAGCCACCAGGGGTCGGTGCCGAACATAGAGAGGTTCTCTGCGGCGAGGTACGGGCTCATGCCTCCACCTCCTTGGGGGCCTCGGTCGCGCGGGTCGCCGGGCCGATGCGGACGAGGGAGCCGGGCTGGGCCCCGGTGTCGGAGGCGACGCCCCCGCCCACGGAGTTCAGCGGGAGCCACACCACCCGGTCGGGCATCTCGGTGATCTCCAGCGGGAGTTCGACCGTCCCGGAGGGGCCGGTCACGGCGAACGGGTCGCCGTCGGCGACGCCCGCCTCGGCGGCCGTGGCGGCCGACACGCGCGCGCGTGCCGCGTGCCGGGTCCCGGCGAGCGCCTCGTCGCCCTCCTGGAGGACGCCGTGGTCGAGCAGCAGCCGGTGCCCGGCGAGCACTGCCTCCCCGGCGGCCGGCCTGGGCAGCACGCCCGCGCTCTCCAGCGGGTCGGTGGCTCGCGGTCCGGTCCAGGCGCCGAGCCGGTCCAGCTCGGCGTGCGCGGTCCGCAGGTCCGGCAGCCCCAGATGGACGTCCATGGCGTCGGCCAGCATCTGCAGCACCCGCAGGTCGCTGGGCGCCAGGCGGCGGGTCATCTGGTCGGGCTTGAGCGCGGCCTCGAAGAAGCGCACCCGGCCCTCCCAGTTGAGGAAGCTGCCGGACTTCTCCGCGACGGCCGCCACGGGCAGGACCACGTCCGCGTGCTCGGTGACCTCGCTGGGCCGCAGCTCCAGCGACACCAGGAAACCGACCTCCGTCAGGGCGGCACGCGCGCGTGCCGGGTCGGGCAGGTCGGCGACCTCCACACCGGCGACGACCAGTGCCTGCAGCTGACCGTCGGCCGCGGCCTGGACGATCTGGGCGGTGTCACGGCCGTAGCGGTGCGGGAGGTCGGCGACGCCCCACACGGCGGCGACCTCCTCCCGCGCGCGCGGGTCGGTCGCCGGGCGTCCGCCCGGCAGCAGCGACGGCAGCGCACCCGCCTCGATCGCACCGCGCTCGCCCGCCCGGCGCGGCATCCACACCAGCTGGGCGCCGGTCGCGGACGCGGCCCGTACGGCGGCGGTGAGTCCGCCCGCCACCGAGGCCAGCCGCTCCCCGACGACGATCACGGCGCCTTCGGCGCGCAGCGCCTGCGCGGCCTGTGTGCCGTCCTCCTCCAGGCCGACACCGCTCGCCAGCGCGTCCAGCCACTCGGTCTCGGTGCCCGGCGCGGCCGGCAGCAGCGTGCCGCCCGCCTTCTGAAGGCCCCGGGTGGCGTGGGTGGCCAGGGCGAACACCTTCTGCCCGTGCCCTCGCCAGGCCTTGCGCAGCCTCAGGAAGACTCCGGGCGCCTCCTCCTCGGACTCGAAGCCGACGAGCAGGACGGCGGGTGCCTTCTCCAGGGAGGTGTACGTGACGCCCGTACCGTCGACGTCCCGTCCGCGTCCGGCGACCCGGGCGGCCAGGAAGTCGGCCTCCTCGCTGCTGTGCACGCGCGCGCGGAAGTCGATGTCGTTGGTGTCCAGCGCCACGCGCGCGAACTTGCTGTACGCGTAGGCGTCCTCGACGGTGAGCCGGCCGCCGGTGAGGACGCCGGTCCGGCCGCGCGAGGCGAGCAGGCCCTGGGCGGCGATCTCCAGCGCCTCCGGCCAGGACGCCGGGACGAGCTCGCCCTCGGGGTTGCGCACCAGCGGCGTCGTCAGCCGGTCCTTCTGCTGCGCGTACCGGAAGGCGAACCTGCCCTTGTCGCAGATCCACTCCTCGTTGACCTCGGGGTCGTTGGCGGCGAGCCGCCGCATGACCTTGCCGCGCCGGTGGTCGGTGCGGGTGGCGCAGCCGCCCGCGCAGTGCTCGCAGACCGACGGCGACGACACCAGGTCGAAGGGGCGGGAGCGGAACCGGTAGGCCGCCGAGGTCAGCGCGCCGACCGGGCAGATCTGGATGGTGTTGCCGGAGAAGTACGACTCGAACGGGTCGCCCTCGCCGGTGCCGACCTGCTGCAGCGCGCCCCGCTCGAGCAGCTCGATCATCGGGTCGCCGGCGACCTGGTTGGAGAACCGGGTGCAGCGCGCGCACAGCACGCACCGCTCGCGGTCCAGGAGCACCTGCGTGGAGATCGGCACGGGCTTCTGGAACGTCCGCTTCTTCCCCTCGAAGCGGGACTCGGCGTTGCCGTGCGACATGGCCTGGTTCTGCAGCGGGCACTCGCCGCCCTTGTCGCAGACCGGGCAGTCCAGCGGGTGGTTGATGAGCAGCAGCTCCATCACACCCTTCTGGGCCTTCTCCGCGACCGGCGAGGTCAGCTGGGTCTTGACCACCATGCCGTCCGTGCAGGTGATGGTGCAGGACGCCATGGGCTTGCGCTGGCCCTCGACCTCGACGATGCACTGGCGGCAGGCACCGGCCGGGGCGAGCAGGGGGTGGTCGCAGAACCGGGGGATCTCGATGCCGAGCTGCTCGGCGGCCCGGATGACCAGGGTGCCCTTGGGCACGCTGATCTCGATGCCGTCGATCGTCAGCGTCACGAGATCTTCCGGCGGGAGTGCCGCCTCACCGCCCGAGGAGGGGGCGTTGGTGGTCACGGTCATGCGAGCACCTCCGTGTGCTGGTCCGCCCAGGCCGTCGACTTGGCCGGGTCGAAGGGGCAGCCGCGGCCCGTGATGTGCTCCTCGTACTCCTCGCGGAAGTACTTCAGGGAGGAGAAGATCGGCGAGGCCGCACCGTCGCCGAGGGCGCAGAAGGACTTGCCGTTGATGTTGTCGGCGATGTCGTTCAGCTTGTCGAGGTCGGCCATGACGCCCTTGCCGGCCTCGATGTCCCGCAGCAACTGCACGAGCCAGTACGTCCCTTCGCGGCAGGGCGTGCACTTGCCGCAGGACTCGTGGGCGTAGAACTCGGTCCAGCGGGTCACGGCCCGCACCACGCACGTCGTCTCGTCGAAGCACTGCAGGGCCTTGGTGCCGAGCATGGAACCGGCGGCGCCGACACCCTCGTAGTCGAGGGGGACGTCGAGGTGCTCGTCGGTGAACATCGGCGTCGAGGAGCCGCCCGGGGTCCAGAACTTCAGCCGGTGCCCGGGGCGCATGCCGCCGCTCATGTCGAGGAGCTGGCGCAGCGTGATGCCGAGCGGCGCCTCGTACTGGCCGGGGCCGGCGACGTGGCCGCTGAGCGAGTACAGCGTGAAGCCCGGGGACTTCTCGCTGCCCATCGACCTGAACCATTCCTTGCCGTTTTGCAGGATGGCGGGAACCGACGCGATCGACTCGACGTTGTTCACCACAGTCGGGCACGCGTAGAGGCCCGCGACAGCAGGGAAGGGGGGACGGAGCCGCGGTTGCCCACGGCGGCCTTCGAGCGAGTCCAGCAGCGCTGTTTCCTCACCGCAGATGTACGCGCCCGCGCCCGCGTGCACGGTGATGTCGAGGTCGACTCCGCTGCCCAGGATGTTCTTGCCGAGGTAGCCCGCCGCGTAGGCCTCGCGCACGGCCGAGTGCAACCGCCGCAGCACGGGGACGACTTCACCACGCAGATAGATGAAGGCATGCGACGACCTGATGGCATAGCACGCGATCACCATGCCCTCGATGAGGCTGTGCGGGTTCGCGAAGAGGAGCGGGATGTCCTTGCAGGTGCCCGGCTCCGATTCGTCGGCGTTGACAACTAGATAGTGCGGCTTTCCATCACCCTGCGGAATGAACTGCCACTTCATCCCTGTCGGGAACCCAGCACCGCCACGCCCGCGCAGACCGGAGTCCTTGACGTACGCGATCACGTCGTCCGGCGACATGGCGAGTGCCTTGCGAAGTCCCTCGTATCCTTCGTGCCTTCGGTAGACGTCCAGCGTCCAGGACCTGTCCTCGTCCCAGAAGGCCGACAGCACGGGTGCGAGCAGCTTCTCCGGGCTGGACTCTCCCCCGGCCTCCGGCTGGGAGGTGCCCCCATGTTGAGTGGACAAGGTCATCACTCCCCCTCCTCAGCGGCGTGGTCGGAGGGCTGCTGGTCCCCGGATTCCTGGCTGCGCGGATGGACCACGCGCGCGGGTGCGGCCTCTCCCCTGGCCAGGCGGAGGCCCACCAGCGAGGCGGGTCCCGCGCTGCCCCCGGCCTCGGTGGCTCCCTGCCGCTCGTCGGGGAAGCCGGCCAGGATCCGGGCGGTCTCCTTGAAGGTGCACAGCGGCGCACCGCGGGTCGGCGACACCGGCCGTCCCGCGCGGAGGTCGTCGACGAGGCGCCTGACGGTCGCCGGGGTCTGGTTGTCGAAGAACTCCCAGTTGACCATCACGACCGGCGCGTAGTCGCAGGCCGCGTTGCACTCGATGTGCTCCAGCGTGACCTTGCCGTCGTCGGTGGTCTCGCCGTTGCCGACGCCCAGGTGCTCCTGCAGCGTCTCGAAGATCGCGTCGCCGCCCATCACCGCGCACAGCGTGTTGGTGCAGACGCCCACCTGGTAGTCGCCGGACGGCTTGCGCCGGTACATGGTGTAGAAGGTGGCGACCGCGGTGACCTCGGCCGTGGTCAGGCCGAGTACGTCCGCGCAGAACTGCATCCCGGTGCGCGTGACGTAGCCCTCCTCCGACTGCACCAGGTGCAGCAGGGGCAGGAGGGCGGACCGGGAGTCGGGGTAGCGGGCGATGATCTCGCGCGCGTCGGTCTCCAGGCGGGCGCGGACGTCGTCCGGGTAGTCGGGCGCGGGCAGCTGCGGCATGCCCAGGCTGACGCCCTCGGAAGAAGAGGTGGTCACCGGTCGACGCCTCCCATCACGGGGTCGATGGACGCGACGGCGACGATGACGTCGGCGACCTGGCCGCCCTCGCACATCGCCGCCATGGCCTGCAGGTTGGTGAAGGACGGGTCGCGGAAGTGGACCCGGTAGGGGCGGGTGCCGCCGTCGGACACGGCGTGCACGCCGAGCTCGCCCTTGGGGGACTCGACCGCCACGTACGCCTGTCCCGGCGGTACGCGGAAGCCCTCGGTGACCAGCTTGAAGTGGTGGATCAGGGCCTCCATGGAGGTGCCCATGATCTTCTTGATGTGGTCGAGGGAGTTGCCCAGTCCGTCCGGTCCCAGGGCGAGCTGGGCGGGCCAGGCGATCTTCTTGTCGGCGACCATGACCGGCCCGGGCTGCAGCCGGTCCAGGCACTGCTCGACGATCCTGAGCGACTGGCGCATCTCCTCCAGGCGGATCAGGAAGCGGCCGTAGGCGTCGCAGGTGTCGGCGGTCGGGATGTCGAAGTCGTACGTCTCGTAGCCGCAGTACGGCTGGGCCTTGCGCAGGTCGTGCGGCAGGCCGGTGGCGCGCAGGATCGGGCCGGTGGCGCCGAGGGCCATGCAGCCGGCCAGGTCGAGGTAGCCGACGTCCTGCATGCGGGCCTTGAAGATGGGGTTCCCGGTGGCGAGCTTGTCGTACTCCGGGAGGTTCTTCTTCATCTTCTTCACGAACTCGCGGATCTGGTCCACCGCGCCGGGCGGCAGGTCCTGGGCGAGTCCGCCGGGCCGGATGTACGCGTGGTTCATCCGCAGGCCCGTGACCAGCTCGTAGATGTCGAGGATCATCTCCCGGTCGCGGAACCCGTAGATCATGATCGTGGTGGCGCCGAGCTCCATGCCTCCCGTGGCGATGCACACCAGGTGGGAGGAGAGCCGGTTCAGCTCCATCAGGAGCACCCGGATGATCGTGGCCCGGTCGGGGACCTCGTCCTCGATGCCGAGGAGTTTCTCGACGGCGAGGCAGTAGGCGGTCTCGTTGTAGAAGGACGTCAGGTAGTCCATGCGCGTGACGAAGGTGGTGCCCTGCGTCCACGTGCGGTACTCGAGGTTCTTCTCGATGCCGGTGTGCAGATAGCCGATGCCGCAGCGGGCCTCGGTGACGGTCTCGCCCTCGATCTCCAGGATCAGGCGCAGCACTCCGTGGGTGGACGGGTGCTGGGGGCCCATGTTGACGACGATGCGCTCGTCGTCGGCGCGGGCCGCGGACTGGACGACCTCGTCCCAGTCGCCACCGGTGACCGTGTAGACGGTGCCTTCCGTGGTCTCGCGGGCCGCTGCGGAAGAGGGGGTGTGCGTGCTCATGAGTACGACCTCCGCTGGTCCGGAGCCGGGATCTGTGCGCCCTTGTACTCGACGGGGATGCCGCCGAGGGGGTAGTCCTTGCGCTGCGGGTGGCCCTGCCAGTCGTCCGGCATCATGATCCGGGTCAGCGCGGGATGACCGTCGAAGACGATCCCGAAGAAGTCGTAGGTCTCGCGCTCGTGCCAGTCGTTCGTCGGATAGACCGAGAACAGCGACGGGATGTGCGGGTCGCTGTCGGGGGCGCTGACCTCGAGGCGGATCAGCCGGTTGTGGGTGATCGAGCGCAGGTGGTAGACGGCGTGCAGCTCGCGGCCCTTGTCGTGCGGGTAGTGGACGCCGCTGACCCCCGTGCACAGCTCGAAGCGCAGGGCCGGGTCGTCGCGCAGGGTGCGGGCGACGCGCAGCAGGTGCTCGCGCTCGATGTGGAAGGTGAGCTCGCCCCGGTCGACGACCGTCTTCTCGATGGCGTTGTCGGGCAGGAGTCCCTGTTCCTCCAGTGCGCCCTCGAGTTCGTCGGCGACCTCGTCGAACCAGCCGCCGTAGGGCCGGGTTGCCGGTCCCGGGAGGCGGACCGAGCGGACCAGGCCGCCGTAGCCGGAGGTGTCACCGCCGTTGTTGGCGCCGAACATGCCGCGCTGGACGCGGATCTCCTCGCCGCCCTCGCCGCGCCGGCCGGGCAGGTTCTCGGCGGAGAGGGCCTTCTCCGGGTTGACGCCGTTCGCGGACCCGTTCAGCCCGTTCGCGCCGCCCGTGCCCTTCGCACCGCCGGTGCCGTTCACGTCGCTCACCGCAGCAGCCCCTTCATCTCGATCGTGGGCACGGCCTTGAGCGCCGCCTCCTCCGCCTCGCGGGCCGCCTCCTCGGCGTTCACGCCGAGCTTGCTGGACTGGATCTTCTGGTGGAGCTTGAGGATCGCGTCCATCAGCATCTCGGGGCGGGGCGGGCAGCCGGGGAGGTAGATGTCGACGGGGACGACGTGGTCGACGCCCTGGACGATCGCGTAGTTGTTGAACATGCCGCCCGAGGAGGCGCAGACGCCCATGGAGATGACCCACTTGGGGTTGGGCATCTGGTCGTAGACCTGCCTGAGGACCGGCGCCATCTTCTGGCTGACCCGGCCGGCCACGATCATCAGGTCCGCCTGACGGGGCGAACCGCGGAACACCTCCATGCCGAAGCGCGCCAGGTCGTAGCGGCCGGCGCCGGTGGTCATCATCTCGATCGCGCAGCAGGCGAGGCCGAAAGTGGCCGGGAAGACGGACGCCTTGCGCACCCAGCCCGCGGCCTGCTCGACGGTCGTCAGCAGGAATCCGCTCGGCAGCTTTTCTTCGAGTCCCATGTCTGTAAGGCCCCTCAGTCCCATTCCAGGCCGCCGCGCCGCCATACGTACGCGTAGGCGACGAAGACGGTGAGCACGAAGAGCAGCATCTCCACGAGCCCGAAAACACCCAGGGCGTCGAAGGTGACCGCCCAGGGGTAGAGGAAGACGATCTCGATGTCGAAGACGATGAAGAGCATCGCCGTCAGGTAGTACTTGATGGGGAAGCGCCCGCCGCCGGCCGGCGTGGGGGTCGGCTCGATACCGCACTCGTACGCCTCGAGCTTGGCGCGGTTGTACCGCTTCGGACCGATCAGCGTGGCCATGACCACGGAGAAGATCGCAAAGCCTGCCCCGAGGGCTCCCAGTACGAGGATGGGCGCATACGCGTTCACCGCTCCTCGCTCCTCTCAGTCGGCACTGACTGCTGGCGGTTCGCTGGACTCAGATCCGTCTCATCTGTCCCACCACCCCCGCTGGCCCCGGCGAAGATCGAGAACATGTGAAGCAGGTCACAAGCCCAACTGCAGGGCATCTTATGCCCGACGCTCTGTGATCTGCGACACGGGGTATTACTCGAGCTTTGTGATCTCCACCACCTGACGAACGATCATCAAGGCGGATGAGCGGTGATCTTCGCACTCGAAGCACCTGAGCGATCACCAGTGGTTACATTTTACCGCGTATTTGCAGGTGGGAGAGGGTCTGCACTATCAGATGCCCAGCGTCCGGCGCAAAGTGGCGATGGCCGTCAAGACCTTGATATAGGGCTGCTTTTCACACATCGGGGGGACGGCGGAACGGGAAGTGGACACGTTCACCGCTTCACGAGCGGTCGGCCGCCGACGGGAGAGGCGCGGGAGAGGCATCCGAGTCCCTTGAGGCTCGCGAGATTGGCGTGACTCTTGTGATGAAAGGGACTTCAGTTAGTCAAACAGGCATATCGCTCACAACGCCCTCGCAGCCGCGAGTGGGCCTGATGCACAGACGCAGGGCGGCCCGGTGACCGTTCCGTGACCTCCGCCACATCCATGAGAAGGGCATGAGAACCGGGCTTGGCCAACGATCCCAACCAGTGGTAGGCGCCGGGGCAATTCGGGCGTAACAGCGAAAGACCATGATCACAGGCATGATCACGTGCGCCCGCAATGTCCGTTACGGCGTCAATAAAGAGCGACACGCCCGGGATTCGGGATACCGATTGAGTAAATGTGGCGCAGCACACGTTTCTTGAAGATATGAAGGAGCCCCTGATACCGGTTGTTCCCATGTCCCACACCGCTCACATACGCAGCCACCGGAAACCCCGCCGTAGCGCGTCGAAAATCGCGATGCGGGCCGGAGTTGCCGGTGGCGTCCTCGGCACGCTGGCAGTGGCCGGTGCGTCCGCCTCGTCGGCGAACGCGGCCGAGCCGGTCACCCAGACCCTTGAACTGCCCACGCTGACGGCCGACCTGGCCGCTCAGGTCGCCCAGTCCGCGGACGCCACGCAGCAGGCCGCCGCGAACTACCAGCTGCAGGCCGAGCGCGACGCGGCCGCCGCGAAGGCCGCGAAGCAGGCCAAGTCGGACCTCGCGGAGGCGAAGAAGAAGGCCGAGGCCGAGGCCAAGAAGAAGGCCGAAGAGGCCGCCGCCCGCAAGGCCGCCGCCGAGCGCGCCTCGCGCAGCACAGCGCGGACCACGCTCTCCGCCTCGACGGGCTCCGGCGTCTCCGCCTCCGTCTCCACGAGCACGTCCACGGCCACCGGTTCGGCCGCCGCCGTCATCTCCTTCGTCAAGGCGCAGATCGGCAAGTCCTACGTCATGGGCGCCACCGGGCCCAGCGCCTACGACTGCTCCGGTCTGGTCCAGGCCGCCTTCAAGCAGGTGGGCATCAGCCTGCCGCGCGTCTCGCAGGACCAGTCGACCGCCGGCACCCAGGTGTCGCTGTCCAACCTGCAGCCGGGCGACATCCTCTACTGGGGCGGCGCGGGCAGCGCGTACCACGTGGCCGTGTACGTCGGTGACGGTATGTTCGTCGGCGCGCAGAACCCGTCCACCGGCATCGTGGAGAAGCCTCTGTCGTACGACCCGCCGACCGGCGCGGTCCGGGTGCTCTGAGGCACCACGCAGAGCCGTACGGGGTGAAGGGCCGCAGCCGCTCGGGGGCAGCGGCCCTTCCGGCTTTCCCGGTTCGCCCGGTTCGCCCGGAGAGGACCTGAACAGACCCCGAAGAGACCCCGACCGCCTTCCGGGCGGACATGGACGAGGCCGGCTCGCAGAACGAGCCGGCCTCTCCGTCATCGCGTCCCGCGGTGGCTACGCCTTCGGCGCCACCTTGCTCAGGCCGTTGATGATGCGGTCCATCGCGTCGCCGCCCGTGGGGTCGGTGAGGTTGGCCAGCAGCTTGAGGGTGAACTTCATCAGCAGCGGGTGGGTCAGGCCGCGCTGGGCGGCGATCTGCATGACCTTCGGGTTGCCGATGAGCTTCACGAAGGCCCGGCCCAGCGTGTAGTAGCCGCCGTAGGTGTCCTTCAGGACGCGCGGGTAGCGCTGGAGGGCGAGTTCGCGCGCGGCGGCCGTGCCGCGGGAGTGCGCCTGGACGATGATGTCGGCGGCAAGCTGGCCGGACTCCATGGCGTAGGCGATGCCCTCGCCGTTGAAGGGGTTCACCAGGCCGCCGGCGTCACCGACGAGCAGCAGCCCGCGCGTGTAGTGCGGCTGGCGGTTGAAGGCCATGGGCAGCGCGGCACCGCGGATCGGCCCCGTCATGTTCTCCGGCGTGTAGCCCCAGTCCTCGGGCATGGAGGCGCACCACGCCTTGAGGATCTCGCGCCAGTCCAGCTCCTTGAAGGAGGCGGAGGTGTTGAGCACGCCGAGGCCCACGTTGGACGTGCCGTCGCCCATGCCGAAGATCCAGCCGTAGCCGGGCAGGAGACGGTCCTGGGGGCCGCGGCGGTCCCACAGCTCCAGCCAGGACTCGAGGTAGTCGTCGTCGTGGCGCGGCGAGGTGAAGTACGTCCGTACGGCCACGCCCATCGGGCGGTCCTCGCGGCGGTGCAGGCCCATCGCCAGGGACAGCCGGGTGGAGTTGCCGTCGGCGGCGACGACGAGCGGCGCGTGGAAGGTGACCTCGCGCTTCTCCTCGCCCAGCTTGGCCTTCACCCCGGTGATGCGGCCGGTGCGGTCGTCGACGACCGGCCCGGAGACGTTGCAGCGCTCGAACAGCCGCGCGCCGGCCTTCTGGGCCTGCCGGGCGAGCTGCTCGTCGAAGTCGTCGCGCTTGCGGACGAGTCCGTAGTCGGGGAAGGAGGCGAGTTCCGGCCAGTCCAGCTGGAGCCGGACACCACCGCCGATGATCCGCAGGCCCTTGTTGCGCAGCCAGCCGGCCTCTTCCGAGACGTCGATGCCCATGGCGACGAGCTGTTTGACGGCGCGCGGGGTGAGACCGTCGCCGCAGACCTTCTCGCGCGGAAACTCGGTCTTCTCCAGCAGGAGTACATCGAGACCGGCCCGCGCGAGGTGGTAGGCGGTGGTGGAACCGGCCGGCCCCGCGCCCACGACGATCACATCAGCGGTGTTCTCGGAGAGGGGCTCAGTCACGACGGTCACGGCGGGATCTCCCCAAGTTCGAAATCTGCGTGCCGACCGGCACTGGACATGGGCAGTCTATTCAGCAGAATTGATCACCCGGCCGAAGGGATGCCCAGTGAACCGAGCCCTCCCCGTCGTAAGGCTGCGCGTCCCCACCGACGAGGACGCCGTCGCCTGGCACCGGATCTTCGACGACCCGGACGTCATGGAGTTCCACGGCGGCAGGCCGGCCGAGCTTTCCGTCTACGAGGAACTCACCGCCCGCCAGCGCCGGCACGACGCCGAACGGGGCTTCTGCTTCTGGACGATGCTGGACGAGTCCGGCACGGTCATGGGTTTCACCGGCGCCCAGCCGTGGCCGGGCGACTGGGGTCCGGTGGGAGAGATCGAGATCGGCTGGCGGCTCGGACGGGAGTACTGGGGCCGGGGATACGTCACCGCCGCCGCCCGGACGACCCTGGAGCGGTTGCGCGCGGTGGGGCTGCCGACGGTGGTGGCCATGGTGGACGCCGGCAACGCGCGGTCCATCGCCGTCACCCGGCGCCTCGGCATGCGCCTCGAGGAGACCTTCGTGGCCCCGGTGTCGCGACGCGAAGGCCACCGCTACCGGCTCGACCTCGACGCATCGTGACGGAGCGTATTCGATTGTCACGGAAAGACACCTGACGCTTCCGGGCGGCACCCTGGCCGGTTACCCTTCCAGTACCGCTGGGGGTGACGTCTGTGCACATAACACCCAAGACACCGGAAGTGCGCGTTCCGCGCCTGGTCGGACTGATGGCCATGGACGCGCGCGAGACCGCCCGGGCGCGGGGCCTGTTCCTCAACGCTCCCGACCGCCCGGACTTCCATCTGACCGTCGTCGACTACGTCGTACGCCAGTACCCGCAGCCCGGTGCCGAGGTGCCGCGGGACTCCATGGTGTACGTGTGGTTCGACTTCGGCCTGGGCGAGGGCGGCGGAGGCGTCCGCGAGCCGCGCGTCCCCAGGCCGCCCGCGGGCGGTCTACCGCGGGAACTGGACGAACCGGGCCGGCCGTACGCCGTCACCCCGCTTTGAAAGCCCGGTGCAGGGCCACGATGCCGCCGCTGAGGTTGCGCCAGGCCACCTGCGACCAGCCCGCCTTGCGCAGCCGCTCGGCCAGCGCGGGCTGGTCGGGCCAGGCGCGGATGGACTCGGCGAGGTAGACGTACGCGTCGGGGTTGGAGGACACCGCGCGCGCCACGGGCGGCAGGGCGCGCATCAGGTACTCGGTGTAGACGGTGCGGAACGGCGCCCAGGTGGGGTGCGAGAACTCGCAGATCACCACCCGGCCGCCGGGCCGGGTCACCCGGTGCATCTCGCGCAGCGCCGCGTCGAAGTCCTGGACGTTGCGCAGCCCGAAGGAGATGGTGACCGCGTCGAAGCTGTCGTCCTTGAACGGCAGCCGAGTGGCGTCGCCGGCCGTGAACGGCAGCCAGGAGTGCCGCCGCTTGCCGACCTGGAGCATCCCGAGAGAGAAGTCGCAGGGGACGACGTAGGCGCCGGCGCGGGTGAAGGGCAGCGAGGAGGTGGCCGTACCGGCGGCCAGGTCGAGGACCTTCTGCGCCGGCCGGGCGTCGACCGCTCTGGCGACCTCCCTGCGCCACCGCCGGTCCTGTCCCAGGGACAGCACGTCGTTGGTCAGGTCGTACCGTTCCGCCACGCCGTCGAACATCGAGGCGACTTCGTGCGGCTGCTTCTCCAGGGATGCGCGGGTCACGGGCCCATTGTGGCAGGCGGGGGTGCGGTGTCACGGAAGCAGCCTCGGCTTCTTCCGCCCGGCCACATCCTCCACCCACCCGCGCAGCAGCACGAACACGCCGATCAGCACGCAGCCGACCCCCGAACAGGAACCACTGGCTGCCCAGCGGCAGGTACATCCCGAAGGCGGGCACGTCCCACATCCGGTCGATCAGCGGGACCGCCAGGACCAGCGCGATCTCGTGCCACAGGTGAGCCGATCTGACCGCCGGGGCCCTTTCCGCCGCTGCCGAAGAGCAGCAGCTGCGAGGGGTTGAGCGAGGTGCCCCAGCCCATGAAGGCCGCACCGAGCACGACGGCGTACGCCAGACACGCGACAGCGAGGAGAAGACCGATCCGGCGCGGCAGCTTCGACCGGCGTCCGGAGGTGTCGACGAACACGGGCCCCTCGGCGGCCCGGGTGCCGCGTTTGCGACGGCGCCCCCGCCCGACGGCGCGGGTCTCGATGGCGGGATCGGCAGGCCCGTGTTGCATTCCCCGCGCATTAGGCAGCCTTTTTGTGGCCTTACCTCCGTGATTCTTGTGAGCCGCCCATGAAAAGAACGGCAACCTGTCTCTTTCGCATGAAATTCGACCAGTACCGTTCCCGTGGCCCGGATGACCGGGCTCGTGTGAGACATTTCCAGCTCGAAATCCCGTTTGTTTCGGTCTGAGACAGCCGTCACATCGAGCACGTCAAGACGGACATCACGAGAGCTGGGTGCAAGCGCCATGAGGAGTCTGCTGACGAAGACGGCCGGTCTGACCTGCCTGTTCGCCCTGACGGCCACGGGCTGCTCGGCGGGCTCGGGCGGCTCGTCGGACGCGGCCGCGCCGGCCGCCGGCAAAGCGGCGTCGCCCCGGGCCACCGATAAGGCGTCGACCACGTCGTACGCCCCCTACGTAAGCGCCACCACGGCGGCCGTCACCGATTCCGCGGGCTCACCGACGACATACAACCTGGCTTTTGTCATCTCCGACGGAAGCGGCTGCACACCGAAGTGGAACGGCACCTACGCCATCGGCGACACGGCGGTGAAAAACCGGATCGCCGGACTGAGGAAATCGGGCGCCACCGTCCGCGTGTCCTTCGGCGGGGCCTCCGGCAAGGAACTGGCGGCGGCCTGCGGCAGCGTGGCGGCACTGGCGAGGGCGTACGGCCAGGCGCTGGACGCGGCCGGCGCCGACCAGGCGGACTTCGACATCGAGGGCGACGAGCTGACCGACTCCGCCTCCGTCGCCCTGCGCTCGCAGGCGGTCCGTGAACTCCAGCGGCAGCGCCCGGAGCTGAGGGTCTCCTTCACGCTGCCCGTGATGCCCTCCGGGCTGGACGCCGACAGCCTGGCCCTGCTGCAGTCCGCGAACACCTATGACGTGCAGGTCTCCACTGTCAACCTGATGACCATGGACTACGGCGAGTCGTACACCGGCGACATGGGCGCGTACGCGATCACCGCCGCGAAGGCCGCCCACACCCAGCTGGAGAAGGTCTTCGGCCTGTCGGACGCGGTCGCCTGGCAGGGCATGGCGCTCACCTCGATGGTCGGCGTCAACGACGTGGCCGGGGAGACCTTCACGCTCTCCGACGCGGCCCAGGTGCGGGCCTTCGCCGAGGAGAAGAAGATCGCCTGGGTCTCCATGTGGTCGACCTTCCGCGACCAGCCGTGCCGGCAGGGCGAGTCGTCGCAGGACGACGCGGCCACCGACTGCAGCGGGGTGTCCCAGAGCGCGGGGGCGTTCGCGCGGGCCTTCG
>NZ_BNBC01000024.1:0-80291 GCF_014654675.1 Streptomyces spiralis | reverse complement strand
CCGAGTGAGCCCGCGGGGGCTCAGCAAGGGATCAGCGGCGGCTCAGCGGCGGCGGTGGACAAGACGCCCCGCGCACACGGTCGCGAGGCAGGCGCCGTCCGCGGCGAAGACGGCGAGGTCCGCGCGCCCGCCCGGCACCAGGGCCGCCTGCCGGGCGGCCGCGAGCACGGCGACGTCGTTGCGCCGGGCGGCGGCGCGCAGTTCGGGCGTGTCCGCGTGCCCGGCCAGGACGGCCGCCGCGCCGAGCTTCAGCACGGCGTGGATGCGCTCACGCGGGCTCGGAGCGTCCGGAAGCGGGCCCTCGTGCACCCGCGCGGGCCCGAGCACGCCGGGCCACCGCCGCTCCCGCGCCCCCGGGAACCGCTCCCGCAGCTCGGCCGGCGTGCCCACGGCCGCGATCCGGGAGCCCTCGACGGCGACGGCGCCCTGCACCAGCGGCTCGGCGTCCCACGCGCACCGGACCTCATCCGCGAGGTGAATGGTCAGCACGTGGCGGTCCGTCAGTTGGAGGCGAGGAGCTTCAGTTCGGGGTGCGCCGTCCCGCCCGCGATCGCGGTCGAGGAGATGTGGGACATCACGCGGTCGTCGACCGGGTCGTTCGCCGGGTCGTCGTGGACGACGAGGTGCTCGTACGTCGTCGAGCGCTGGGCCGGGACGCGGCCCGCCCGGCGGATCAGCTCGATGATCTCCATCCGGTTGGAGCGGTGCTTGGCACCGGCAGAGGAGACGACGTTCTCCTCCAGCATGATCGAACCGAGGTCGTCGGCGCCGTAGTGCAGGGTCAGCTGGCCGACGTCCTTGCCGGTGGTCAGCCAGGAGCCCTGGATGTGCATCACGTTGTCCAGGAAGAGGCGGGCGATCGCGATCATCCGCAGGTACTCGAAGATGGTGGCCTGGGTGCGGCCCTTCAAGTGGTTGTTCTCCGGCTGGTAGGTGTACGGGATGAAGGCGCGGAAGCCGCCCGTGCGGTCCTGGACGTCCCGGATCATGCGCAGGTGCTCGATGCGCTCGGCGTTGGTCTCGCCGGTGCCCATCAGCATGGTGGACGTGGACTCCACGCCCAGCCGGTGCGCCGTCTCCATGATCTCCAGCCAGCGCTCGCCGGACTCCTTCAGCGGCGCGATGGCCTTGCGCGGCCGCTCGGGGAGGAGTTCGGCGCCGGCGCCGGCGAAGGAGTCGAGCCCGGCCTCGTGGATCCGGGTGATGGCCTCCTCGACGGAAACACCACTGATCCGGGCCATGTGCTCGACCTCGGAGGCGCCCAGCGAGTGGATGACCAGCTGGGGGAAGGCCTCCTTGATGGCGCGGAAGTGCTTCTCGTAGTACTCCACGCCGTAGTCGGGGTGGTGGCCGCCCTGGAACATGATCTGCGTGCCGCCGAGCTCGACGGTCTCGGCGCACCGCCGCAGGATGTCGTCCAGGTCCCGGGTCCAGCCCTTCTCCGTGTCCTTGGGAGCGGCGTAGAAGGCGCAGAACTTGCACGCGGTGACGCACACGTTCGTGTAGTTGATGTTGCGCTCGATGATGTACGTCGCGATGTGCTCGGTGCCCGCGTACTTGCGGCGGCGCACGGCGTCGGCGGCGGCGCCCAGCGCGTGCAGCGGCGCACGGCGGTAGAGCTCGAGCGCCTCCTCGGGGGTGATCCGCCCGCCCGCGGCGGCACGGTCGAGGACGGCTGTGACATCAACAGATGCGAGGTCGGCCTTCTCGGTCACCGGCGGTCCCTTTCGCAGGATTCGTAAGGGTGGACAGGAGGTGCGCGCGAAGCGCTCGAAACAAGGGTGGTGGTGGGAGACGGGTGGGCAGACCCGGCCAGCCTACGCCAGCGCCTTCGCCGAGCCGACGCCAGGCCGCCCCGCGCCGGGCGTCCCGTCAGTCCACCCGGGTCACGCGGGCCTTGGGGTCGCCGGCCTTCGGGTCCTCGGAGGTGAACCGCAGTGCGTCGTCGCCGTCGGGGCGGAGGTGGACCACATGGGCGTCGGGGACGCAGTGCGAGGGGTTGCCCTTCTTGCCTCGTCCGACGGCCACGAGTTCCTTGGCGGTGACGGACTTCAGGGTGAGGACGTCCACGCAGGCGCCTCCGAAGGCGTCGGTCTGGGTCACCGAGCCGACGACGCCGCCCAGCGCGGCCTGACGGACGACGATGTCGTAGCTGCCCCCGGGGATGTCCACCCCGGCTGCGGTCACCGTGCCCGTGCCGCGCCAGGTGCCGAGGTACGCCTTGGGCACGGCAGCGGCCGACGACGACGCGGACGGCCGGCCGCCGGCGTCCGCGGGGGGCGTGCTGCCCGCGTCGGAGGACCCGCCGCTGTGCCACTGGTTGAGCACCACCCCGCCCACCGTGGTCACCACCGCCAGCGCTCCCGCGACCGCGAGCACCACACTGCAGCTCATCCGCCGCCCCCGGCCACCGTTCCCGGGTGCCGAGCCGGCCGCCACGGTGACGGAGAACCTGCCGGGCCCGGACCTGGGTCCCGACCACGGAGCCGGGTCGCCCGAGGGGCCCGGCGCATCGGAGACGGGTGCGACGGAGACCGGCGCGTCGGCGACCGGCGCGTCGGCGACCGGCGCGACAGAGGACGGCGCGACAGAGGACGGCGCAATGGAGAACGGCGCCGCCGTCTGCTGTCCGGGCAGGGGCGGCGGAGTCGTGGCAGCCGGTCTCTGCGGGGGCACGGCGGGGGCCGTCGGCATCACGGGCGGCGGACCGAACTCCCCGGTCACCACCGGCGCTTCGGGTGCCCGGGGCTCGGGCGCGGAACCGGCGGACCCGCTCCCCTCCCGCACTCCGCCCCCGGCAGCGGTGACCGACGCCCTGCTGAACCCCACCGGGCCGGACGCCGGTTCGGCCGATCCGGCAGGTACGGCCGGTCCGGCAGGTACGGCCGGTCCGGCAGGCTCGGTGTGCGCGGCCTCCAGGTTCAGCAGGTGTACGGCGCTGCGGCTGACCTGCTCGACCAGCCGGCCCGGAAGCCAGCCGCCGGACACCAGGCGGGCCGCACCGTCGGGGGCGAGGCGGTGGGCGATCTCCGTGGGGGCGGGGCGGGCGGCCGGGTCCTTGGACAGGCAGGCCCGTGCCAGCTCCCGCAGTTCGCCGTCGGCCAGTGAGTCCAGCTCCGGCTCCTCGTGGACGACCTTGTAGAGCAGTGCCGCCGAGGAGTCGCCGAGGAACGGCGGCTCCCCCGTCGCCGCGTGGACCAGGACCGCGCCCAGGGAGAAGACGTCCGCCGCACCCGTGACGCCCTTGCCGAGGATCTGCTCGGGCGCCATGTAGCCCGGCGAGCCGATCGAGACACCGGACGAGGTCAGGGATGCCGTGCCGGCCATGGCGCGGGCTATGCCGAAGTCGATCAGCAGCGGGCCGTCGAGGGTGAGCAGCACGTTGGACGGCTTCACGTCCCGGTGCACCAGGCCCAGCTCGTGCACCGCCGCCAGCGCCTCGGCCAGGCCGGCCACGAGGCCCCGTACGCAGTGCGCTGGCAGCGGCCCGACGTCCGCGACCGCCGCCGCGAGGGAGGGACCGGCCGCGTAACCCGTGGCGACCCAGGGGACGGACGCCTCGGGGTCGGCGTCCAGCACCGGGGCGGTCCAGGCGCCGCCCACCCGGCGCGCGGCGGCCACCTCGCGCCGGAACCGGGCCCGGAACTCCTCGTCCAGCGCGAAGTGCGGATGCACGATCTTCACCGCGACCGTGCGGCCGCCCGCGCTGCGCCCGAGGTAGACACGGCCCATGCCGCCGGAGCCCAGCCGGCCGAGCAGCCGGTAGGGCCCCACGACCGTGGGCTCGTCGGCTCCCAGCGGCTGCATGCGTCCATCCTCCCCCGTACGGCTCCCCCAGCAGGGTAGTGCCGAACGGCCGGGTCCCCCCATGGACTTCTCACGGCCCGGGCCGCCCGAGGCCGGCGTGGGCACGGCCGGCGCGGGCCCGCTACGGCTGCAGCAGGTCGACCTTCACGTCCGCCGGGAAGCCCGTCGTCGGGCCGATCCGCCGGGCGAACTCGGCGACCGCCTTCAGCTGCGGTCCGCCGAAGCTGAAGTCGAGGGTGGTGAAGTACTCCTCCAGGACCTTCTCGTCGAAGGCCTCCCAGCGGGCCGCCTGTTCGGCGACCTTGCCGACCTCCTCCAGGGACAGGTCGCGGGAGGACAGGAACGCCTCGTGCACCTTGCGGGTCAGGAACGGCTCCCGCTCGGCGTACTCGCGGCGCGCCGCCCAGACCGCGAAGACGAACGGCAGACCGGTCCACTCCTTCCACAACTGCCCGAGGTCGTGCACGTCGAGGCCGTATTGGGGGCCCTCGTGGAGGTTGGCGCGCAGCGCCGCGTCCCCGATAAGCACGGCGGCCTCCGCCTCCTGCATCATCAGGCTCAGGTCGGGCGGACAGGTGTAGTAGTCCGGAGTCACCCCGTACCGCTCGGCGAGCAGCAGCTGGGCCAGGCGCACGGAGGTGCGGGAGGTCGAGCCGAGGGCGACACGGGCGCCGTCGAGCCGGTCCAGCGGGACCTGAGAGACGATCACGCACGACATCACCGGACCGTCGCAGCCGACGGCGATGTCGGGGAAGGCGACCAGGTCGTCGGCGTGCTTGAGGAACTCCACGAGGGTGACCGGCCCGATGTCGAGGTCCCCCCGCACGATCTGCTCGCTGAGCTTCTCCGGGGTGTCCTTGGTGAGCTCGAAATCGAGGAGCGTGCCCGTTCTCGCGAGCCCCCAGTACAGGGGCAGGCAGTTGAGGAACTGGATGTGGCCGACGCGCGGCCGGGTGCGAGAATTGTCCACATCGCGAGACTAGACCCTGGTCGGTACGGTCCCACCGCCGCCCCCTCGGCCGCCCCGGACCGCCTCGGCTCTCACCCGCTCGGCCGATGCCCGCGCCTACTTCCACCAAATGCTCTGCGTCAACCTCTCGGCAGAGCCTTCAAACGTCCGGGTGACGTGATCTTGACCTCTATTGCTTTCCCGGGCCCGCGTGCTAGGCTCGCCACCAAGTTGCAGTTTTGGTTTCCCTTGCAGTACAGAGCCTGCGGAGCATGTGACCGCGGGCTCTGGTCGTTTTCAGACGTATGCAGTTGTGCGGCGATATCGTTTTCACATTGCAGGTTCTGGAGCAGGGCGACCCTTTGGGCCCAAGGAGGGCTTATGGCTACCGGAACCGTGAAGTGGTTCAACGCCGAAAAGGGCTTTGGCTTCATTGCCCAAGAAGGCGGCGGCCCCGACGTCTTCGTCCACTACTCCGCGATCAACGCGACCGGTTTCCGCTCTCTCGAAGAGAACCAGCAGGTGTCCTTCGACGTCACCCAGGGCCCGAAGGGCCCGCAGGCGGAGAACGTCACCCCGGTCTGAGCGAATCTCGCGCAGTACCAGACCTGAGCGCAGTACCCAAGGAGCCCCGCGCCGCAAGGCGACGGGGCTCCTGCCTTTGCGGGCCGGGGCCCCGCGTTCGGTGAATTCTCCGCGAACTCTTTTCCCCGCACGCCTTACGGCTTCCTTCCCTCCTGCCTGCCGGGCGGCGAGCCTGTCCGCCCGCCGGTCTTCCCTCGTTGTCAGTGGGCACCTCTACAGTCCCGGCCATGACGACGAACCCGACGGACTTCCTCACCCCCACCCGCACCTTCTACGACGCCATCGCCGAGGACTACGCCGAGCTCTTCCGCGAGCCACTCGCGGACCGGCCCCTGGACCGCGCGGTGCTCACGGCCTTCGCCGAGCTCGTGGGGGACGGCGGCGAGGTGGCCGACCTCGGGTGCGGGCCCGGGCGGGTCACGGCCTATCTGGCCGCGCTGGGGACGGATGTGTTCGGCCTGGACCTGTCGGCCTCGATGCTCGCCGTCGCCCGCCGGGAGAACCCGGGGCTGCGGTTCGAACAGGGCTCGATGCTGGAGCTGGACGTCCCGGACGGCACCCTCGCCGGCGTCGTCTCCTGGTACTCCTCGATCCACACGCCCATGGACCGGCTGCCGTCCCTCTTCACGGAGTTCCGCCGCGTCCTCGCGCCCGGCGGACATCTGCTGGTCGCCTTCCAGGCCGGCGACGAGCCGCTCCGCCTGGAGCGCCCCTTCGGCCACCCGGTCTCGCTGGACTTCGAGCGGCGGCGGCCGGAGCGGATCGGCGAACTGCTGACCGCGGCGGGTTTCACACCGCACTCCCAGATGGTGCGGGAGCCGGACGAGACGCTCGGGGAGTCGGCCCCGCAGGCGTTCCTGATCGCCCGCAAGCCTGCCCTTCCGGCGCCGCACGAGGCGTGAACTCGGGCCGCCCCGCCGGCCCGACCGGGGCTCACGCCTCGTACAGACGCTCCACATCCCGCGCGAAGTCCCGCATGATCGTCTCCCGCCGCAGCTTCATCGACGGGGTCAGATGGCCCGCCGCCTCCGTGAAGTCCACGGGCAGCACGGCGAAGCGGCGGATCGACTCCGGGCGGGAGACCAGCTTGTTCGCCTCGTCCACGGCCCGTTGCAGGACGGCCGCCAGCTCCGGGTCGTCGGTCAGCAGTTCCGGCGGCACCGGATGCCTGCCGTTCATCCGGCGCCAGTGGGTGATGCCGTCCGGGTCCAGGGTGATCAGCGCGGAGACGTAGGGGCGGCCGTCGCCCAGGACCATGCACTGGGAGATCAGGGGATGGGAGCGGAGCCAGTTCTCCAGGGGCGCCGGGGCCACGTTCTTGCCGCCCGCCGTGATCAGGATCTCCTTCTTCCGGCCCGTGATCGTCAGATAGCCATCGTCGTCCAGGCGGCCGATGTCACCCGTCGGGAACCAGCCGTCGTACGTCGCCGGCACCACCCCGCCGGCGTTCGGGTCCCAGTACCCGCGGAACACCTGACCGCCGCTCAGCAGCACCTCGCCGTCCGCGGCGATGCGCACCCTGGTGCCCGGCAGCGGCCAGCCGACCGTCCCCAGGCGGGGCCGGTGCGGGGGCGTCACCGTGGCCGCGCCCGTGGTCTCCGTCAGGCCGTATCCCTCGTAGACCTCGATGCCCGCCCCGGCGTAGAAGGCGGCCAGGCGGCGGCCCAGCGGGGAGCCGCCGCAGATGACATGCCGCAGCCGGCCGCCGAGGGCGTTGCGTATCCGCCGGTAGACGAGCGGGTCGTAGAAGGCGCGTGCCGTCTTCAGGGCGCGGCTCGGTCCGGGGCCCGTGCCGTGCCGGCGGGCCTCCATCGCCTCGCCGTGGCGGCGGGCCACTCCGGCGGCGCGGTCGAAGGAGGACGCCCGGCCGCCGCGTTCGGCCGTGGCCCGGGCGTTGTTGTAGATCTTCTCCAGCATGTACGGGATGGCCAGCAGGAACGTCGGCCGGAAGCTCGCCAGGTCGGCCAGGAGGTCCTCGGCCGCGAGGCTCGGCGCGTGGCCCAGCCGTACCCCGGCGCGGACGCAGGCGACCGCCACCATGCGGCCGAAGACGTGCGAGAGGGGGAGGAAGAGAAGCGTCGCGGGCTCCTCCGCCGTCCTGCTCTTGAAGACCGGGTAGAGGAGTTCGATCGCGTTGTCGACCTCGGCCAGGAAGTTGCGGTGGGTCAGCGCGCAGCCCTTCGGGCGGCCCGTCGTGCCCGAGGTGTAGACGAGGGTCGCCAGCGTGTCGGGGCCGAGCATGCCCCGGCGCACGTCCACCTCCTGGTCCGGGACGGCCGCGTCCGCCTCCGCCAGGCGGTCGACGTGGCCCTGGTCGACGACCCAGATGTGGCGCAGGTCCAGCAGGCGGTCGCGCTCCGGGCCGAGGGCCGCCGCCTGCCCGGCCGTCTCGGTCACCAGGGCGACCGCGCCGGAGTCCTGGAGGATCCAGCGGGTCTGGAAGAGGGAGGAGGTGGGATAGACGGGGACGGTGACCAGGCCCGCGGCCCAGGCCGCGAAGTCCAGCAGCGTCCACTCGTACGTGGTGCGGGCCATGACCGCGATCCGGTCGCCCGGCATCAGGCCCTCCGCGATCAGGCCCTTCGCCACCGCCCGTACCTGGTCGGCGAACTGGAGTGCCGTCAGGTGGGTCCAGCCGCCGCCCGCGGCCCGTCGGCTCAGGACGCGGCGGGCGGGGTCCGCGGTCGCGTTCTCGAACGGCAGGTCGGCCAGCGAGCCGTGCGTCACCTGCGCCACCAGCGGCGGTACGTACGCCTCCCGCACCTCGCCGTCCAGCCGCCGGGTCTCCGGCGCGACGAACACCGGGCCGCCGTCGGGGTCGTAGTCGTAGCCGGTGTCGCGCTCAGGGGCGGACGGCGGCATGGCGGAACCGGAGGCCGACGGGGACGACGAGTACGAGATGGGCATGGCAGCTCCTGGGGCCGGCGGCGACTACCGCTCTGCTGCATGGGGGTACGCGCGATGCGAACCGAGTCGTTCACCGGTGGTGCGTGCGCGGCTGTGCGGGCCTTGGGTGTTACCGCCGGTTGCAAGCGGGATCGTACGGCGCGCTCGTGGGGAGTCAGTGCGGGTTCGGGGCGGGTTGGGAGATGGTCCGGGAACGGGGCTGTGCAATCTTCAATTTCAACGAGCGGGGTCCGGAGGTCGCGCAAGGGAACTCACCTCGACCGGCTCCTCACCCGCGACATAGCCTTACCTCCGGTAACCTTACTCCAGAGTAAGAACTTCGGACTTCAGTCGCGCGGGAGTTGCACATGGCCGACCGCTACCTGAGCCTCACCGGCACGGCACCCGGCCGTTTCCTCACCCGGCGCCTGGGCCTGCCCCAGCCGGCCGGGCTGCGCCGCTGGTCGCTCGAACGGCCCGCCCTGGACGGCTCGCTCCTGCACCTGACCGCCGGGACGTCCGCTCTCGATCTCGCCCCCGTCCTCGACCGCACGGGCCTCACCCCGGCCGGGGACGCGCCCGCCGCGATCGTCCTCGACGCCACCGGGGTCCGGGACGTCGACGCGCTCGGCGAGGTGCACGCCGCCCTCCACCCGGTCGTGCGGTCCGTCGCCGCGAGCGGCCGTGTGGTGGTGCTGGGCGCCCCGCTGGATGCCGCCGACCACCACCAGGCCGCCGCCCAGCAAGCCCTGGAGGGCTTCACCCGCTCGCTCGGCAAGGAGATCGGCCGGGGCAGGACCGTCAACCTGGTGCGGCTCACCGACGCGGCCGCCGCCGAGTCCACCCTCCGCTTTCTGCTCTCCCCCAAGTCGGCCTACGTCAGCGGCCAGGTGATCGAGGTCGGCGCCCAGGAGCCCACGGCCCCCGAGGACTGGGAGCGCCCCCTGACCGGACGCACCGCCCTGGTCACCGGGGCCGCCCGCGGCATCGGCGAGGCGGTTGCCGAGACCCTCGCCCGGGACGGCGCCCATGTCGTCGTCCTGGACGTGCCGTCCGCCGAGGAGGACGCCCGCGCGGTCGCCGCACGCCTCGGCGGCACCGCACTCACCCTCGACATCACGGCCGCCGACGCGGGCGCGCGGATCGCCCACGCGCTGCCCGACGGGCTGGACGTGCTGATCCACAACGCGGGCGTCACCCGGGACCGACGGCTGGTCAACATGACTGCCGACCGCTGGAGTTCCGTGCTGGAGGTCAACCTCGCGAGCGTGCTGCGCACCACCGACGCACTGCTGGCGGCCGGCACCCTGCGCCCCGGCGGCCGGATCGTGGCCACCGCATCCATCGCGGGGCTGGCCGGCAACGCGGGCCAGACCAACTACGGCGCGAGCAAGGCGGGCGTCGTGGGCCTCGTACGCTCCCTCGCGCCGCGTGCCCTGGCCGAGCACCGGATCACGGTGAACGCGGTCGCGCCCGGGTTCATCGAGACGAGGATGACCGCCGCGATCCCGCTGTTCCTCCGCGAGGCGGGCCGCCGGATGAACTCCCTGGCCCAGGGCGGCCTGCCCGTCGACGTCGCCGAGACCACCGCCTGGCTCGCCCACCCCGCCTCCGGCGCGGTCAACGGCCAGGTCGTCCGCGTCTGCGGGCAGAGCCTGCTGGGGGCATGATGCGTCTCGTCCTCACCGGGTCTCCTTCCCTTCCGCCTCTCCTGCTGCGCGGGGCCCTGCTCTCGCCCTTCAAACGGCCCGGCCCCGACGCCGATTTCCCGCGCGTCCGGCTCGTCCTGCCGGGACTGCGCGTCGACCCCGCCCGGCTGGCGGCGTACGAGCGGGTGTGCGGGTTCCCCGCCGGGGGCGACGCGCTGCCGGTGACGTATCCGCACATACTCGGCTTCCCGCTCGCCATGCGGCTGATGAGCGGGAGGAACTTCCCTCTGCCGCTGCTCGGCCTCGTCCACACCTCGCTGGAGATCACGCGGCACAGGGCGCTGACGGCCACCGGGGAGTACGAACTCACCGTGTACGTCGACGCTCTGGCGCCGCACCGTCGGGGCACGGAGGCCGTCGTCGTGACGGAGATCCGGGCCGGCGGGGACGTCGTATGGGAGTCCAGGAGCCGGTATCTGGCCCGGCACCGCACCCGGCACCGGGCCGCCGACCCACCCGGGGGGACGCGGAAGCCGCTGCCCGCCGTCGCCGAGTGGCGCCTGGCCGGCGATCTCGGCCGGCGGTACGGCGCCACGTCCGGCGACCGCAACCCGATCCACCTCCACCCGCTCACCGCCCGGCTGTTCGGCTTCCCCCGCGCGATCGCGCACGGCATGTGGACCGTGGCCCGCTGTCTCGCCGCGCACGGCACGCCCGCGTCCTGCGTCGTACGCGCCGAGTTCCGGGCGCCGGTGCTGCTGCCGGGGACGGTGACGTACGCGGCGGAGGGCGGGCGCTTCGAGCTGCGGGGCCGGGGGGACAGGGTGCATGTGGCCGGGGAGGTCTACCCCTTCTGAGCCACGGGCTGCTCCCCGGACGGCGACCAGGCCCGGCCCTCCATGAGGTTGCCCAGGCCCGCCCAGGCGAAGTTCATCAAAGTGGCCGCGGCCTGGCGGGCGGTGACGCCCGGGGTGGTGTTGGCCCAGGCGGCGAGGGACTCGGCGGCGCCGACCAGGGCCTCGGCGAGCCCGGCGACGTCGTGCTCGGGCAGATCGGGGTCGCCGTGGGCGTCCCGGGCCGTGACGGCGATCAGCTGGGTGACGAAAGCGACGATCTCCGCGCGCATCGCGGCCACCTCGGACGCGAACGGCTCGCCGTGCGTGCGCGCCTGGAGGTGCAGCACCGCCCAGCCGTCCGGGTACCGCGCGGTGTGCGTGAAGAACGCCCGCAGCCCCTCCCAGAGCTGCCGGTCGGCGGGCGCATCGGCGCGCACCGCGGCGCGCACGGCCTCGGTGAGCGCGGCGGCCTCACGCCGTATGCAGGCGCTGAACAGGTCTTCCTTGGAGTTGAGATACAGATAGACCAACGGCTTGGAGACACCCGCGAGTTCGGCGATCTCGTCCATGGACGCGGCCATGTAGCCGCGCCGCCCGAAGGTCCGTACGGCGGCGTCGAGCATCTGCTGTTCGCGAACGGCCCGCGGCATCCGCTTGGTCTTCACGGCACCCATGGGCGCAAGCCTACGGTTCGCGGTGCCGCCCGCAGGGCCCCGAAGCGGCCACGCGCGGCCGCCCCGACCGGATCAGGACGCTTGGGACCGGGCCCGCGCCCGCTCGTCGGCCAGGTCCTCGGCCCCGGCGCTGGCCTGCATGTTCGCCTTCATCCGGTCCACCCGCCGGGCGACCTGCACCGACGCCCGGTCCCGCTCCTTGCGCAGGGCGACGAAGCTGATCGGGGCCGAAACCACCAAGGCGAGCAGGGCGATCCACAGGCCGTTGGAGCTGCCGAGGCCGCGCGGGGCGATGCCGAAGTGGACGAGGCCCCAGACGACCACGAGGCAGCCCACGAAGATCCCGAGGCGCATCAGTGTGTAGCGGAGCATCTCAATCCACTCTTCCGTATCCATGGGGGGAGGTCCAAAGGCCCACCGTCCAGTGAAGCACGCCTGACACCGGATCTTTCACCGGGGTGCCAAAGGGGGCAAACCCTCAGGTCAGCGGCAGAAGCATGATCACGTCGTCGCGCTCGTCGCCCGGTGCGACGCGGATGGCGCCGGGCACCCGGCCGACCTCCTTGTAGCCGCAGGAGGCGTAGAACCGCTCCAGGCCGAGCCCGCCGCGGCAGGTGAGCCGGATCGCCTCGATGCCGTCGATGCCGCGGGCCGCGTCCTCGGCGGCCGCGAGCAGGTCCCGTCCGTAGCCGCGGCCCTGGTGGCGGGGGTGCACCATCACCGTGTAGAGCCACAGCCAGTGGGTCATCAGCCGGTGGGTGTTGTGGGTCAGGAAGGCCGTCGCGGCGACGCGGCCGTCCTCGTCGTGGCCGACCAGCAGGCGGGCGCGGCCCTCGGCCATCGCCACGAAGTGCCGCACCAGCTCGGGGCGTATCTCCTCGCGCGTCGCCGGCGCCACGAATCCGACCGCACCGCCCGCGTTCGACACGTCGGCCCACAGGTCGAGGATGCCGTCGCGCAGCTCGCGGTTCACGGAGGGGTCCAGCGTGAAAGTAAGGGGCATGGAGCGAGTGTATCTATTACCCCAGCGCTCTCGCCGCCACTTTCAGGTCCGCGACCAGCCCCCCGTACGCCGCCTTCCGGTCCTCGTCGTCCTGCGCCCGCAGCACCGACGACGGATGCACGGTCGGCACCAGCCGCTCGGGCCGCCCGTGGATCTCCCGCTCCAGGACCGTGCCGCGCACCTCGCCGACCCGGAACGACGAACCGAGCAGCGCCTTCCCGGCCGTCGCCCCGAGCACCACGATCAGCTCGGGCTCCACGACCGCCAGCTCGGCGGCGAGCCACGGCCCGCACGCCGTCATCTCCCGCAGGCTCGGCGCCTTGTGGATCCGGCGCTTGCGCGGCTCGGCCTGCGTGAACTTGAAGTGCTTGACGGCGTTGGTGACGTAGGTCTCGTCGGGGTCGATGCCCGCCTCGGCCAGCGCCCGGTCCAGCAGCCGCCCCGCGGGCCCGACGAACGGCTTGCCCTGCCGGTCCTCCTGGTCCCCCGGCTGCTCGCCGACCAGCATGACCCGGGCGTCCGCGTCCCCGGCGCCGAACACCGTCTGCGTGGCGTTCAGGTGCAGCGGGCAGCCCCGGCACTCGGCGGCGGCCCGGCGCAGCGCCGGCAGTCCGCCCCGCTCCGGTACGAAGGGCTCGGCGGTGTACGCCTCCTCGGGCGCACCGGCGGCAGCTGACGTACGTGGACTCACGCCCGCCGGGTACCGCGCCCCGAAGGGCTCACACCAGCGCGGGCGAAGGGCTCACACCCGCATGGGCTGCGGCGACTCGCGGCGCGCCGGCTCCGGGCCGTCGAACTCCCGGATGATCTCGTAGCGCGTGTTGCGCTCCACCGGGCGGAAGCCCGCGTCGCGGATCAGCTCCAGCAGATCCTCGCGGGTCAGCTTGTTCGGGGTGCCGAAGTCGTCCGCGTCGTGCGTGATCTTGTACTCCACGACCGAGCCGTCCATGTCGTCCGCACCGTGCTGGAGCGCGAGCTGGGCGGTCTGCACGCCGTGCATCACCCAGAACACCTTCACGTGCGGGACGTTGTCGAACAGCAACCGGGAGACGGCGAAGGTCTTCAGCGCCTCCGCGCCGGTGGCCATCGTCGTGCGGGCCTGGAGCCGGTTGCGGACCTTGCCGTCCTTCATGTCGACGAAGTCGTGCTGGTAGCGCAGCGGGATGAAGACCTGGAAGCCGCCGGTCTCGTCCTGGAGTTCACGCAGCCGCAGCACGTGGTCGACGCGGTGGCGGGGCTCCTCGATGTGGCCGTAGAGCATGGTGCACGGGGTCTTCAGGCCCTTCTCGTGCGCCAGGCGGTGGATACGGGACCAGTCCTCCCAGTGGGTGCGGTGGTCCACGATGTGCTGCCGGACCTCCCAGTCGAAGATCTCCGCGCCGCCACCGGTCAGCGACTCCAGGCCGGCGTCGATCAGCTCGTCGAGGATCTCGGAGGCGGACAGCCCGGAGATGGTCTCGAAGTGGTGGATCTCGGTGGCCGTGAACGCCTTCAGCGACACGTTCGGCAGGGCGGCCTTCAGCTCGCGCAGGGAGCGCGGGTAGTAGCGCCAGGGCAGGTTGGGGTGCAGGCCGTTGACGATGTGCAGCTCGGTGAGGTTCTCCGACTCCATCGCCTTGGCGAGCTTCACCGCCTCCTCGATGCGCATCGTGTACGCGTCCTTCTCGCCCGGCTTGCGCTGGAAGGAGCAGTACGCGCAGGACGCGGTGCACACGTTGGTCATGTTGAGGTGCCGGTTGACGTTGAAGTGCACCACGTCGCCGTTCATACGGGTGCGCACCTCGTGCGCCAGGCCGCCGAGCCAGGCCAGGTCGTCCGACTCGTACAGCGCGATGCCGTCCTCACGGGTCAGCCGCTCACCGGAGCGGACCTTCTCCTCCAGCTCGCGCTTGAGCCCGACGTCCATGCCAACACCTTTCTCCGACAGCTTGGCCAACCCTATGCCTACACCTCCTCCGGCAGCTCCCCGACCCGGTTCTCCCACTTCGTGGACAGCACGATGGTGGTACGGGTCCGGGAGACGCCCTTGGTGCCGGACAGCCGCCGGATGATCTTCTCCAGGCCGTCGACGTCCGTGGCGCGCACCTTGAGCATGTAGGAGTCGTCGCCCGCGATGAACCAGCAGTCCTCGATCTCGGGCAGGTCCTTCAGCCGCTGCGCCACGTCCTCGTGGTCGGCGGCGTCCGAGAGCGAGATGCCGATCAGGGCGGTGACGCCGAGACCGAGCGAGGCGGCGTCCACGGTGGCGCGGTAGCCGGTGATGACACCGGCCGCCTCCAGCCGGTTGATGCGGTCGGTGACGCTCGGTCCCGACAGTCCGACGAGGCGCCCCAGCTCCGCGTAGGAGGCCCGGCCGTTCTCCCTCAGGGCCTGGATGAGCTGCCTGTCCACCGCGTCCATGCGATCGAGCCTTCCGCTGAAGAGTTCTCTGGAGTGATAAGGGATGGGTGGGTGCCGGATTGCCGCTCAGACGGGGCCGGTGGCGCCGCCGAGTTCGCCCTTCCACCGCCGGTAGAGGGTGTGCGCGACTCCCACCGCGTCGAGCACCCGTCCGGCGACGAAGTCCACCAGGTCCTGGATGTGCGTCGCCCCCGCGTAGAAGGCCGGAGAGGCGGGCAGGACGGTGGCGCCCGCGTCGTCCAGTGCGACCAGGTGCCGCAGCGTCGGTCCGTTCAACGGGGTCTCCCGAACGGCCACGACCAGCGGCCGGCGCTCCTTGAGGGTGACGCTCGCCACCCGCTGCAGCAGATCCTTCGACAGCCCGAGTGCGACCCCGGCGACGCAGGCCGTGGAGGCCGGCACGATGAGCATGCCCTTCGTGGGGTACGACCCCGAGGACGGCCCCGCGGCCAGGTCCCCGGCGTTCCAGTACCGCACCCGCTCGACGTCGGCGTCGAAGGCGTCCGGCTTGCCGTCGGCCCCGCGCGCCAGCCATTCCCGCAGGTCGTCCCGCCAGTGGGCGTCCCGGAAGGAGATGCCGGTCTCGTCGAGCAGCGTGAGCCGCGAGGCCCGGCTGACCACCAGGTCGACACTCTCACCGGCGTCGAGCAACGCCCGCAGCACAGCGGCCGCGTACGGCGTCCCGGACGCCCCGGACACCCCCACGATCCAAGGCGTGCGCTGCGTTTCTCCTGCGTTCACGTCTTGAGCGTACCGGGATGCCGGGTACTCAGACCGACAGGCCCCGCACCAGCAGGTCCAGCAGCGCGCACACGAACAGGGCGATCCCGATGAACCCGTTGACGCTGAAGAACGCCCTGTTCAGGCGGGACAGGTCGTGTGGGCGGACGATCGTGTGCTCGTAGACGAAGGCGGCGGCCACGACGACCAGGCCCAGCCAGAAGAAGGTGCCCGCGCCGGTGGCGACCGCGTACCAGACGAGCAGCGCGGTGGTGACGGTGTGGCAGACCCTGGCTCCCCAGATCGCCGCCGGGATGCCGAAGCGGGCCGGGACCGACCGCACGCCGATCTCACGGTCGGTCTCGACGTCCTGGCAGGCGTAGATCAGGTCGAAGCCGCCGATCCAGATGCCGACGGCCAGGCCCAGGACCACCGCCTTCCAGTTCCACTCGCCGCTGATCGCCAGCCAGCCGCCGATCGGGCCCATCGCCTGGGCCAGGCCCAGGATGGCCTGCGGGAAGTCGGTGAACCGCTTGCCGTAGGGGTAGACCACCATCGGGATCACCGCGATGGGGGCGAGGGCCAGGCAGAGCGGGTTGAGCAGGGCCGCGGCGGCCAGGAAGACCACGACGGCGATCAGGGCGCCCGTCCAGGCGTGGCGGACGGACATCGTGCCGGTCACCAGTTCGCGGTGCGCGGTCCGGGGGTTGCGGGCGTCGATCTCCCGGTCGATGATCCGGTTGACCGCCATGGCGAAGGTGCGCAGACCCACCATGCAGACGGTGACCAGCAGCAGCCGCCCCCAGTGGATGTTCCTGTCCCACGCGAACATCGCCGTCAGCGAGGCGATGTACGCGAAGGGCAGCGCGAACACCGAGTGCTCGATCATCACCAGGCGCAGGAACGCCTTGGTGCGTCCCGGCTGCGGGAGTGCCGCGGAGGCGCTGCTCACAGGCCGTACTCCTTCCAGCGGCGGTCCACCAGGGCCGCCGTATCGGGGTCCGACAGGACCATGTCCGGCCACCCGCCGTCCCGCGTGTAGCCCTCCTCGGGCCATTTCCTCGTCGCGTCGATGCCCGCCTTGCCTCCCCAGAACTGCTGGTAGGAGGCGTGGTCGAGGTGGTCGACGGGGCCCTCGGCGACCGTGAGGTCACGGGCGTAGTCCGTGTTGCCCAGGGCCCGCCAGGCGACCTCGTGCAGATCGTGCACGTCGCAGTCGGCGTCGACGACCACGATCAGCTTGGTCAGCGACATCATGTGCGCCCCCCAGATCGCGTGCATCACCTTCTGCGCGTGCTTGGGGTACTTCTTGTCGATCGAGACGATCGCACAGTTGTGGAAGCCGCCCGCCTCGGGCAGGTGGTAGTCCACGATGTCCGGCACGATGATCTTCAGCAGGGGCAGGAAGAAGCGCTCCGTGGCCCGGCCCAGCGGGCCGTCCTCCGTCGGCGGGCGGCCGACCACGATCGACTGGAGCAGCGGGCGCCTGCGCATCGTCACGCAGTCGATGGTCAGCGCCGGGAACGGCTCCTGCGGGGTGTAGAAGCCGGTGTGGTCCCCGAACGGCCCCTCCGGCAGCATCTCGCCGGGCTCCAGCCACCCCTCCAGCACGACCTCGGCCTGCGCCGGCACCTGCAACGGCACCGTCCGGCAGTCGACCATCTCGATCCGCTTGCCCGCGATGAACCCGGCGAACAGGTACTCGTCGATGTCCCCGGGCAGCGGGGCGGTGGAGGCGTACGTCACGGCGGGCGGGCACCCGAAGGCGATGGCGACCGGCAGCCGCTCACCCCTCCTGGCCGCCACCTGGTAGTGGTTGCGGCTGTCCTTGTGGATCTGCCAGTGCATGCCGATGGTGCGCCTGTCGTGGCGCTGGAGGCGGTACAGCCCGAGGTTGCGGACGCCGCTCTCGGGGTCCTTGGTGTGGGTGAGCCCGAGGTTGAAGAAGGACCCGCCGTCCTTGGGCCAGGTGAACAGCGCCGGCAGCCGGTCGAGGTCCACCTCGTCGCCGCGCAGCACGACCTCCTGCACGGGCGCGTTGTCGCCCTTCACCTTCTTCGGCGGTACGTGCGTCATCGCGCCGAGCTTGCCGAACGCCTCGCGCACGCCCACGAACCCGTGCGGCAGCTCGGGCTTGAGCAGCCCGCCGATCCTGTCGCTGATCTCGCCGTACGACTTCAGGCCGAGCGCCTTCAGCAGCCGCCGGTCGGTGCCGTAGACGTTCATGGCCAGCGGCATGGCCGAGCCCTTCACGTTCTCGAAGAGCAGCGCGGGACCGCCGGACTTCTGCACCCGGTCGACGATCTCACCGACCTCCAGGTACGGGTCGACCTCGGCCTTGATGCGCTTGAGGTCGCCCTCGCGCTCCAGCGCCCTGAGCAGGGAGCGAAGATCGTCGTAAGCCATGCGTCCCAGTATCTTCCACGCGCCACCACGGTCCTGCCACCGGGGGTTGCCGTCAGGGCCCGTTGCCGCGGGGGCCCGCCGCCCGCACAGTAGGGGCATGGACCAGGCACCGGCATGCGCGCCCATCCCCACCGTCGATCTGCGCCCCTGGCTCTCCGGTGGCGCCGGGGACCGGCACAGGGTCGCGCGCACCGTCGACGAGGCGTTGCAGAGCGCAGGGTTCCTGCTGGTCGGCGGGCATGGGGTCGATGCGGGGCTGCGGGCGCGGATCCGGGCGGCGGCGCGGGCGTTCTTCGCGCTGCCGGTCTCCGTCAAGGAGCGCTACGCGGCGAAAGTCGGCGGGCGCGGCTGGCTGGGGCCTGGGGCCGAGGCCAACGGGTACGCGGAGGGCACCTGGACGCCGCCGGATCTGAAGGAGTCGCTGACGTTCGCGACACGGGAGCCGTTCGGCGACCCGGACGTGGACGCCGAGTGGTACGTGCCGAACGTGTGGCCCGCCGAGGTGCCCGAACTGCGGCCGCTGTGCGAGGAGTACCTGGACCGGATGGCCGAACTGGAGCACCACCTGCTGTCGCTGCTGGGCGCGGCCCTCGGGCTCGAAGCGGACTTCTTCACCCGGCACATGGCGCGTCCGACGTACGGGTTCAACATCAACTGGTACCCGGGGACGGAGGTCGTGGGCGCGCCCGAGCCCGGGCAGTTCCGGATCGGGCCGCACACCGACTTCGGGACGGTGACGATCCTGGACCGGCAGGCCGGCAAGGGCGGGCTTCAGGTGTTCACCGACGAGGGCGGCTGGCAGGACGCGCCCCACGACCCGGATGCCTTCACCGTGAACATCGGTGACCTGATGGCCCGGTGGACCGGCGACCGATGGCGGTCGGGGCGGCACCGGGTGCTGCCGCCGCCCGCGGACGCCCCGGCCGAGGAGCTGATGTCGCTGGTGTACTTCGGCGAGTGCACCCCGGGCACCCGGGTGGATTCGGTGCCGGCGCCGGTGGGGCGGGTGGCGTACGAGCCCGTCGACTCGCACGTCTATCTGCGGGAGAAACTGGACGCGATCGCGGTGGACTGAGGGCGGGCCCCGAGCCCGGCCTGATCGACGGGACACCCCCTAGGGCGCCAACTGTTCGATCAGCCGCTCGAATCGGGTGCGCCAGCCCGCCTCCGAGTGGTCCTCGCCCTGGAACTCGTGGGTGAAACGCAGGACACACGCCTGGTCCCCGTCCCGTTCCAGGTGGAAGCGGAGGCGGCCGCCGTCCTCCATCGTGTACTCGGCGACCCGGTCCACGTCCCACGCCGTGACCCGGCCGCCGCCCAGACCTCGCAAGGTGACCGCGCCGCCGAGCCGGGGCTCGAGTTCGTCGGCGGCGGTGAACCATCCCGCGAGCCCCTCGGGGGTGGCCAGCGCCGGCCAGACCTTTCCCATGGGCCGGGGAAGCCGCACCACGAAATGCAGCAGGTGCGTGTTCCCGTGGGTCTGGCTGGTGCCCTGTTCGATGGATCCGGTCATGACACCAGCCTGACTCCATACGGATGACGGCGCACGTGTGCCGTCGGTCCGGGAGGCCGGGAGGTCAGACGCCCGCGTACGAGTGCTTGCCGCCCACGAAGATGTTCACGCCGTAGTAGTTGAACAGCCAGCAGCCGAACGCGATCAGCGCGATGTACGCCGCCTTGCGGCCCTTCCAGCCGGCCGTCGAGCGGGCGTGCAGGTAACAGGCGTAGGCGACCCAGGTGATGAACGCCCAGGTCTCCTTGGGGTCCCAGCCCCAGTAGCGGCCCCAGGCCGATTCGGCCCAGATGGCGCCGGCGATGATCGTGAACGTCCAGAGCGGGAAGACGGCGGCGTTCACGCGGTAGGAGAACTTGTCCAGGGACGCCGAGGCGGGAAGCCGCTCCAGGACCGAGGTGGCGAAGCGGCCGGGCTTGCCGCCGTTCGCCACCTTGTTCTCGTATGAGTCCTTGAACAGGTACAGCAGCGTGCCCACCGCGCCGACGTAGAAGACCGCGCCGCACAGGATCGCGGTCGAGACGTGGATGTACAGCCAGTACGAGTGCAGGGCCGGGACCAGCTGGTCACTCGCCGTGTACAGGACGGTGACCGCGAGGCCCAGGTCGAGCAGGACCGTGGTGGTCAGGAACAGGCCGAGCCAGCGCACGTTCTTCTTCAGCGCGAGCAGACCGAGGTACACCCCGACCGCGACCGTGGAGAAGGTGATGTTGAACTCGTACATGTTGCCCCACGGCGCCCGCTCCACGGAGGCCGCGCGGGCGACGACGCCGCACAGCTCCACCAGGAAGGCGAGCACGGTGAGGGACACGGCGATCCGGCCGTACAGGTCGCCCTGCTCGTCGCCGCCGTGCGCGCCGGGACCGTCGGGCACGTCACGGGAGCCGGCCGAGGACCGTACGACCACCTTGGGCCGCTCCAGTACGGCGGTGCCCCCGGCGGACTTCACCGTCACCGCCGGGCCCCGGGCCGTGGCGGCGGCGTCGCCCTCGGCGGTCAGCGCGGCGGCCGTACGGGCCACCTTGCTGCGGCTGCCGAAGAGCCATTCGGCGATGTACGCGAAGAAGGCCAGGGTGTAGACGGCCATCGAGGAGTAGATCAGCGTGTTGCTGATGTGCGCGAGATTTTCGTTGGTGGCAGTGGCCAGCTCAGTGGCGGCGAAAGTCACCTCACCACTCCTTCGGGGGATTCGTCGGCAGCTGTCGGTCGACTGGGGCGATCTTCGGGTACGTTGCGGTCGCGTGGCAGCAGTGTGCAGCGAGAACCAAGCTCACCCTGGTGTCGCGAACCACTGGGACTATTCCACCCGGGCTGGTTTCAACCCGGCTGGTGCTGATCGCGGAAGACCTGACGGGCCGCCGGCCCTCCAGGCGGCGTGAGCCAGGAATCTCCCTCGTTCCGCGAGGGGGAGGATTCAATTGTTCTCAGCCCCTTCGGCTACGGCGCGGGCGTCGGAGCCGGACTCGCCGTCCGGCTCCGGGGCCGTGTCGGTCTGTGTCGGTGCCTTGTCGTGAACGAGGGCGGCCAGGTCGCCGATCTCCTCGGGGAGCTTCGCGGACTCGCTGCGGCCCAGGCCCGCCATCTCGACGACCGTCGCGCCGTCGGCGCCCCGCACCGCGCGGACCCAGACACGGCGGCGCTGGATGAACAGCGAGCCGGCCAGGCCGACGATGGCGGCGACGGCGCCGGTCAGCGCCCAGCCGTTGCCGGGCTGCTGGACGATCTGGAAGCCGGCCCACTCCTTGATGTCCTTGTCGAAGGTGACGGACCCGGCGCCGTTCGGCAGCTTCATGGTCTCGCCGGGCAGCAGTCGGCCCTTGAAGATGTTGCCCTTGGCGTCCTTGAAGGGCTTCAGGTTCGGGTTCTTGGTGTCCAGCTGGTAGACGTTCTGCGGGACGCCCGCGTCCACGCCCAGGTCGCCGTGGTAGGCCCCCAGCGCGAGGACCGGGAAGTCCAGGCCGGGGAACTGGGAGAACATCGAGCCCTGGCCGGCGCCCGCGAAGGTGGGCACGAAGAACGCGGCGAAGCCGAGCTGTTCGCTCTTGCCCTGCGGGTCGGTGTAGCCGTCCATGACCTTGATCGCGCCCTGCGAGGTCTCGTTGGAGTCCAGCGGCAGCAGCGGTACGGCCTGGTGGTAGACGACGTCGCCCTTGCCGTCGCGGACGGTGACGGTGGGAGCGTAGCCGTGGCTGACCAGGTAGACCTTGGCGTCGCCGATCTCCAGCGGGTGGTTGACCTTGATGACGTCGTGCCGGGCCTTGCCGTCGGCGCCCACGCTGTAATCGATCGCGGCCTGGAAGGTGCGCGCGGTGCCCTTGTTGGGGCCGTTGCGCTCGTAGGTGGCGGTGAAGTTCTTCAGGTTGAAGCTGAACGGCGCCAGGTCGTCGTCGTTGAAGAGGTTGCCCGACTTGAAGTCGTCGTACTGGGTGAGGGTGTTGGTGAAGCCGTCGCCCTCGACGACCAGCTTGTTGCCCTCGGTCTTGAACAGCTGGCCCCAGGCGAAGGCGATCAGCATCACGATCAGCGCGATGTGGAAGACCAGGTTGCCGGCCTCGCGCAGATAGCCCTTCTCGGCGGCGACCGCGTCACCTTCGACGTGTGCGCGGAAGCGCCGCTGCTTCAGGACCGTCAGCGCGGCCTCGCGGACCTCCTCGGGCGTGGCGGCGGTGCGCCAGGTGGCGTACGCGGGCAGCCGGGTCAGCCGCCTCGGCGCACCCGGCGGGCGGCTGCGCAGCTGGCCGGTGAACTGCCAGGTGCGCGGCACGATGCAGCCGATGAGCGAGACGAACAGCAGGATGTAGATCGCGGAGAACCACACCGAGCTGTAGACGTGGAACAGGCCGAGCTTGTCGTAGATCGGCGCGAGCGTCTTGTGCGCCTGCCTGAAGGTCTCGACCTTCAGCGCGTCGCTGCCGTTCTGCGGGATCAGCGAGCCCGGGATGGCGCCCAGTGAGAGCAGGAACAGCAGCAGCAGCGCGACCCGCATGGAGGTCAGCTGCCGCCAGAACCAGCGCACCCAGCCGATGATCTCCCGCCCGGTCCAGGCGAGCCGGCCGGCCAGGCCCGGGGCGCGGTTGCCGCCGAAGGAGCCGGGGACCGCGGTCTCCGTGGGCGCGGTGGACAGCTGTGAGCCGGCCGCGCCCAGGTCGTCGTCGGCGGCCCCGGGGTGCCCGGCGGCGGGGGTCTCGTCGGCGGTGGTGCCGGTGGTCGTCTTGCTCATGGATCAGATCCCCACAGTGAAGCCGGTGGACCAGGTCTGCATCTCCTGCACCAGCCGGTCCCAGGCGCCGGTGAGCAGCAGCACACCGGTCACGATCATCATCGTCCCGCCGATGCGCATCACCCAGACATAGTGGCGCTTGACCCAGCCGAAGGCGCCGAGGGCCTTGCGGAAGGCGATCGCGGTGAGCACGAACGGGATGCCGAGCCCGGCGCAGTAGGCGACGGTCAGCAGGGCACCGCGTCCGGCGCTGGCCTGGTTGGAGGAGAGGGCCACGACCGAGGCGAGGGTCGGGCCGATGCACGGGGTCCAGCCGACCCCGAACAGCGCGCCGAGCACGGGCGCGCCCACCAGCCCGGCGGCCGGGCGCTTGTGCAGGCGGAACTCACGCTGGGTCAGCCAGGGCAGCATCCCCATGAAGAACAGGCCCATGAGGATCATGAGCACGCCCAGCACCTTGGACAGGGTGCCCTTGTAGTCCTGAAGGGTCTGCCCGAAGAACCCGAACAGCGCGCCTCCGGAGACGAACACGACGGTGAAGCCGAGAACGAAGAGGGCGGCGCCGGTGGCCATCCGTCCGCGCCGGGCCTCGGCCAGGTCGGTGCCGGTGACGCCCGTCACGTACGACAGGTAACCGGGGACGAGCGGCAGGACGCACGGGGAGAAGAAGGAGACGAGCCCGCCGAGCACGGCGATGGGCAGCGCGAGCAACAGAGCTCCGCTGAACACCGTCTGGTTGGGGTCAGTGGCTGCGGCCAGTAGCACGGCGGCTCACTTCTCCGCGACGACCGGGTCGAGCATCTTGCGCAGCTTCTCCTCGCTGAGCGCCTGAAGGGCGCGGGCCGCGATCTTCCCGTCCCGGTCGACGACGATCGTGGTCGGGATGAGCTGCGGGTTCAGCGTGCCCTTCTTGAAGCGGAGCATGAGCTTGCCGCTCGGGTCGTACAGGCTCGGGAACGGCACCCCGTAGCGCTTCTCGAAGGCGAGGGCGGGCTGGGTGCTGGTGTCGCGGGTGTTGATGCCGACGAACTGCACGCCCTTGCCGGCGGTGTCCTTGGCGACCTTCACCAGGTTGGGCGCCTCGGCCCGGCAGGGCGCGCACCATGAGCCCCAGACGTTGAGGACGACGACCTTGCCCTTGTAGGAGGCGATGTCGAGCTGCTTGCCGTCGATGGTCTGGCCGGACAGATCGGGGGCGGGCTTGCGGTCGCCCTTCTTCACGGTCGCGATGCCGTCGGAGCCGGTGATGAAGTTGGTGTTGCCGGAGCCGCCGGAGGTGCCCCCGGAGCCGCACGCGGACAGGGCGAGTGCCAGGGCGGCGGTCCCGGCCGCGAGGAGGGTGGTGCGCCCGCGGACGCGGGTCGTGCGCGTGCGGTGCGGTGCGGACGTACGGTTCGCCCGGTTCGAGCACTGGGGGGCGCGGCTGACGACACTCATGTGAAAAGTTTCGCATGCCTGTTCCGGGGATCTTGCGCGCCCCCCTCGCGGGCGGAAAACCGCATTTCAGGCAGCGTTCGCGGTGCCCTTCGCGGCCCCTGACGTCCCGGAGGTCCCGGACGTCCCGGACGTCGTGGAGGCCCCGGTGTCCTTCAGGAACTCCTTCCAGCCGCCGGCCGGCCGCTGCCCGACGTCCAGGGTACGCAGCTTGGCGAGCACCTCCGGCTTCTGTACGTCCATCCAGTCGACGAACTGCCGGAAGGAGACCAGCCGGACGTCGGCGCCCTTCTCCTTCTCGCGCGCGATGTGCTTGAAGGCCTCTTCGACGGAGTCCATGTAGATCCCGCCGTTCCACTGCTCGAAGTGGTTGCCTATGAAGAACGGTGCCCGGTTTGTCTCGTATGCCCGCTGGAAGCCCTGGATGTAGGACTGGGCGGACTGCTGGCGCCAGCCGGGGTAGTTGGAGGGCGGGGCCTTGGTGGAGTTCACCGACTGGTTGGCGAGCATGTTGTAGTCCATGGAGAGGACCTCGAACCTGCGGCCGGGGAAAGGTATCTGCTGCAACGGCAGGTCCCAGATCCCGAGCCGCTTGACCGGCCACACCTGACGGCCGCCGGGCGAGGAGGCGTCGTAGCGCCAGCCGAGCTCGCGGGCGGTGGGCAGCAGGTTGTCCTGGCCGAGCAGACAGGGGGTGCGGCCGCCGACGAGCTCCTTGTCGTAGTCGAAGGGCAGGGAGGGCAGGTCGTGCCAGCCCGTGTTGGTCCGCCACTGCTTGACGAAGGACTTGGCCTGGTCGATCTCGCTCTTCCACTGCTGTGGGGTCCACCACTTGACCGAGCCGTGGGTCTCGCCGCAGAAGTGCCCGTTGAAGTGGGTGCCGATCTCGTGGCCCTCCAGCCAGGCGCGGCGGACGTTGGCGAGGGTGGCCTTGACGTGGTCGTCGTTCAGGTAGCCGATGGCGGAGGCGCCGCGCGGATTGTTCGGCGGGTCGTACATCCGCTTCTTGCTCTCCGGCAGCAGATACAGCCCGGAGAGGAAGAAGGTCATATGGGCGCCGTGCTGCTTGGCGAGGTCCAGGAAGCGCGGGAACAGGCCGTTGCCGACCTCGCCCGCCCCGTCCCAGGAGAAGATGACGAACTGCGGCGGGGTCTGACCCGGCTCCAGCGGCTCGGGCCTGGCGGGCTGATGGGGCTGCTTGCCGGTGAACGACGTCGAACCGTCACCGATCGGACGGGCCGGGGGCTCCGTGCTCCCACCCCCGTGGCCCTTGTCCCCGTGCGAACCCGCGCCCGACCCGGAACCGCCGGCGTGACCCGAGCCGTCCGAGGACTTGAGGCTGCCGCAGCCCGCCAGTCCGGCGGCGGCCGCGGTGCCCGCGCCGAGGCCGAGTATTCCCCTCCGGGAGAAGGTGCGCATGAGTTCCCCGATCCGTCCCGTCCTCTGATGTGGTCACCCACTCAGAGGGCGTGACGGACACGGTGGTTGCGCGGGAACGATATGAATTTCACAACAAATATTGGGAAATTGTCCTTATGTGACGGAACCCTTACCGCGTCCTTACGCTCCGTGCACTTCCCTCCGGCTCGCCAGGGCGGACCGCCGGGTCTACGCCCCGAAGGCCTTCCCCTGCCCCTTCACCGGCTTGGCGCCCGCGAGGAGATGAGCGGGCACCAGGTCGCGGGCGGGCTCGGTGTAGCCCACGGAGACGATCCGGTCGCCCTGGTACGTGAACGTCGTCAGCGAGGCCAGCGTGCACTGCCGCTTGCGCGGGTCGTGCCACAGCCGCCGCCGCTCGACGTAGGAGCGCACGATCCAGATCGGCAGCTGGTGGCTGACGACCACCGCCTCATGGCCGCGCGCGGCGTCCTTGGCCGCGTTCAGCGCGCCCATCATCCGCACGACCTGGTCGACGTACGGCTCTCCCCAGGACGGCTTGAACGGGTTGACCACGTGCTTCCAGTTCGCCGGCCGGCGCAGCGCGCCGTCGCCGATCCCGAAGGTCTTGCCCTGGAAGACGTTCGCCGCCTCGATCAGCCGCTCGTCGGTGGCGAGGTCGAGCCCGTGCGCCTTGGCGATCGGCGTGGCCGTCTCCTGCGCCCGCTCCAGCGGGGAGGCGACGACGTACGTCACATCGCGGGGGGCGAGGTGCTCGGCGACCCGCTCGGCCATCTGCCGCCCGAGGTCGGAGAGGTGGTAGCCGGGCAGCCGCCCGTACAGGACCCCGGTCGGGTTCTCCACCTCGCCGTGGCGCATGAGGTGGACGACGGTGATGTCGTCCTTGCCGTTCTTCTCCGGCGTCTCGCTCATGCCGTCGCCTCCGCCGCCGCCCGGGCCGCCGCCGGAAGGGCGTCGGCGATCCGCTGCAGTGCCTGCTCGTCGTGCGCGGTGGAGACGAACCAGGACTCGAAGGACGAGGGCGGCAGGTAGACGCCGTTCGCCAGCATCGCGTGGAAGAAGGCGGTGAAGCGGTACGACTCCTGGGCCTTGGCGTCCTCGTAGTCGCGCACCGGGCGGTCGGTGAAGAACACCGAGAACATGTTGGAGGCGTTCTGCAGGGTGTGCGCCACACCCTCCTTGGTCAGCGCCTCGGACACCATGGCCTGGATCTGCTGCGAGACGGCGTTCACCTTGGCGTACGCGGCCTCGTCGAGCAGGCGCAGCTGGGCCAGGCCGGCGGCGGTGGCGACCGGGTTCCCCGACAGGGTGCCGGCCTGGTAGACGGGCCCGGCGGGCGCGAGGTGCGCCATGACGTCAGCACGCCCGCCGAAGGCGGCGGCGGGGAATCCGCCGCCCATCACCTTTCCGAAGGTCATCAGGTCGGGCTCGACCCCGTCGACGCCGTACCAGCCGGCGCGGCTGGTACGGAACCCGGTCATGACCTCGTCGGAGATGTACAGCGCGCCGTTCTCGCGGCACAGGTCCTTCAGCCCCTGGTTGAACCCGGGCAGCGGCGGCACGACGCCCATGTTGCCGGGCGAGGCCTCGGTGATCACACAGGCGATCTCGCCCGGGTGGGCGGCGAAGGCCGCGCGCACCGCGTCGAGGTCGTTGTACGGCAGCACGATCGTGTCGCCGGCCTGGGCGCCGGTGACACCCGGCGTGTCGGGCAGCGCGAAGGTGGCGACCCCGGACCCGGCCGCGGCGAGCAGCGAGTCGACGTGCCCGTGATAGCACCCGGCGAACTTGATCACCTTGGTCCGCCGAGTGAAGCCGCGGGCGAGCCGGATCGCGGACATTGTGGCCTCGGTCCCGCTGGAGACGAGCCTGACCTGCTCCAGCGGTCCGACCCTGCCCACCATCTCCTCGGCGAGCGCGACCTCGCCCTCACCGGGCGTGCCGAAGGACGTACCGCGCGCGACCGCCTCCTGCACGGCGGCGATCACCTCGGGCCGTCCGTGCCCGAGGATCATCGGCCCCCAGGAGCAGACGAGGTCGACGTACTCCCGCCCGTCGGCGTCCTTCAGATACGGCCCGCTGCCGGACACCATGAACCGGGGCGTACCGCCCACGGCGCGGAAGGCACGCACCGGCGAGTTCACGCCGCCGGGCGTGACGGCCGCCGCACGATCGAACAGCGCCTGCGAGGCGGGGGCTTCGTATGGATATGGCAGTTCGCTCATGGCCTGCGGCTTCTCCGATTTCTCGGGTTTCTCGGGGTTCACGGGGTTTCACACGGGGTTTTCGCGGAATCCGGTGGGCAGTGACCTGTTCAGGGTAGGCCAGCGGGGGCGGAGCACCGGGCGGTGGTGGTGCCGGCCGACACGCCGGGACGGAGTCCGCGGAAGATCCACGCGCCCGAAGAAGCGGATTCGCCCCCGCCCATCTGAGAAACTGGGCTCCTCGTACGTATGGACAGGACGAAGGTCGTGTCGAGGGCCGCGAGGATCCTCGGAGCTCCCGCGGGCAGATGTTTCGGCGCACGTTTCGGCGTGCGGCCGTGGGGGAGGTCACTGACACGATGATCGGGTTGCGCGGCGGGGGCCACGCGTCCTAGAAAAGCAGTCGGGTGGAGATATGCATCGCGGTGGCGGACTGGGCGAGGGGACTGATGACCTGGGTCCTCGACGTGCCCGGCGGGGAAGGCACCGGCGCGCCGCGGAGCAGGCGGCCGAAGCACGTCAGGCACAGGGTGCACCGAGTGAGCCCGAGCGACCGGACCGGCGGATCGACGACCGGACGGACCGCCGGGTCGACAGCCTTCGGGCGGGGAGCAGGAATGGTGGTCGGGTGGGGGTGACGTACAAGTACTTCGGCGCGCCGGACGGTGCGACCGCGGCCCGCGTCCCGATCTCGATGCGCCCCGAGGAACTCGGCGGTGACGAGCTCGGCATGAACGGCATGTTCACCAAGATCAAGCCGGAGACCATGGCCGCGATGGTACTGACCGGCATCGAGGGCGTCCCCCTGCACAAGGTGCCGCCGCTCGAACTGGTCGTCCTGCACCCCGACTACGCCGTCGTCAAGCTCCCCATGACCGTCGTCGACCCCCTCCGCGACATCGGCGAGGAAGCGGTCGGCGCGGCCGCCTTCATCTGGTCCACGGTCCCCGACCGCGGCGGCCCGAGAGACGCGTTCAACGTGTACCAGCTGCTCCACGAATGGCAGGACTTCTCGCACCGGCTGCACGAGGCGGGGCACCAGCCGTACTGCCTGGTGTGGCCCTGAGCTGGGGTTTCGTGGGGTTTGGGCGGGGTCTTCGGGCCTCACCGTAGCGGTGGCGGACCCGGGACTTGAGGTGAGAAGCCGGGCTTCGCCGAGCGCCGCCCCGCCCCGGAGGACCGCCGAAGTCGCATCGTCGTCCTCACCGAGGACGGTCGGGCGGTTCTGCGCGGCACGGACCAGGCGGGTCAGCGGGTGACAGACGAACTGCTCACCCGGCTCGCTCCCGCCGAGCGGGATCGCTGCACACCCTCCTGCTGCGCGCCACGGAGAACCGAATTGCCTGACCGCCTCGGCCGTCGTGCATCACGCCCATGGCCGCAGACCCCGCGTCCGAGCGACTGCCGCACGCGCGTGTCATGGCGGACGCGTCCCTCGTAGGGTGTCCGCGTGACCGGTCCAGTCCCCCGCCCCCAGTCCCTTCTGCTCAGCTTCCTCGGTGACGAGGTGCTGGGCCGCGGGGTGTGCGTGTACACGGGCAGCGTCATCGAGGTGTTCCGGCGCGCCGGAGTCGGAGAGCAGGCCACCCGGTCCACGCTCACCCGCATGGTCGGCCGGGGCCTGCTGAGCCGTCGGCGCCAGGGCCGGCGGACCTACGTCGGCCTCACCGGCCGCTCCGAGGCGATCCTGCGCGACGGCGAGCGGCGCATCTGGAAGACGGGTGCGGTCAACCGGGACTGGGACGGCACCTGGACGCTGCTCGGCTTCTCGCTCCCGGAGTCGTGGCAGCGCCAGCGGCACGATCTGCGCTCCCAATTGACCTGGGCGGGCTTCGGTGCGCTGTTCAGCGGGCTGTGGATCGCGCCGGGCGAGGTCGACGTCTCCGGGATCGTCGCCGAACTGGGCCTCAAAGCACATGTGAAGGTCTTCCGGGCCCATGCGGACGCCGGCATGGACATCGCCGAGATGATCGACGACACCTGGGACCTGCCCGAACTGGCCGCCCACTACCGGGACTTCGAGGCGACCTGGCGGCCGTACGCGTCGGGTCGCGGGGACCTGGTCGCCGAGGACGCCCTCGCGCTGCGCCTCCGGCTGACCGCCGAGTGGCTCCAGGTCATCCGCGCCGATCCCCGGTTGCCCGTACGGCACCTGCCCGCGGACTGGCCGGCGGCCGCGGCGGAGAAGACGTTCCGCACGCTTCACGCCCTGCTGGAAGCGCCTGCCCGGGACGCGGCGCGGCGGGTGATCGAGACGATTCCGGCGGCGTAACGCCTGTCGCGCCTCCCGCAGGTCCTGTCAGCCGCGATTTTGTGCATTCTATTGACGGCCGCAAGAAAGCAGCCCTACATTCCTCCACACCTTCGTTCAGTGCACTGAGCATCTGCCAGGTCTCCGCTCCCCACCCGCCCTCAAGGAGCCACCTCCATGCCCGCCGGCACACGTCCTCGAACTCCCCGCATCCGTCTGCGCATCGCCCTGGCCGCCTGGGCCACGCTGGCGTCCGCGGCCCTCACCACCCTCCCCGCGTCGGCCGCCCAGGCAGACACGGCGGACGCCGCCCACCTCACCGGCACCCTCTCCGACGGCGCCACCTGGATCGCGGACGTCCCGGCCCGCTGGAACGGCACCCTGCTGCTGTTCAGCCACGGCTTCGGCCCCACCGTCGCCGAGGACGCCCCCTCCGACGCCGTACGCACCGAGCTGCTCGCCGAGGGCTACGCGATGGCCGGGTCGTCGTACGACCCCCATGGCTCGATGTGGGCCCTGAACAGCGCCGAACGCGACCAGTTCGCCACGCTCGGCGCCGTCACCACGAAGATCGGCACACCGACGCGCACCCTGGCCGTCGGTCAGTCCATGGGCGGGCTCGTCAACGCGCAGATCGCCCGCGACGGCGCCGGCCGCGTCGACGGCGCACTCGGCCTGTGCGGACTGGTCGCGGGCGGCACCGACCTGGACAACTACCAACTCGACGCCGAGTACACCATCGCCCGGCTACTGCTGCCCGGGCAGGACGTCGGCCTGGTCCGCTTCGGCACCGCCGACGACGCGTCCACCACCGCCGAGAAGCTCACCGACGCCGTCACCGCCGCCCAGACAACCCCACAGGGCCGCGCCCGCATCGCACTGGCCGCCGCCTTCCTCAACCTGCCCGCCTGGGCGCCCGGACAGGACCGGCCCGCCCCCACCGACTGGGCAGGCCAGGAGGAGCAGCAGTACGCGTGGTTCGCACAGGGCATCCTGTCCTTCGTCGAGGGCGGCCGGTACGCCGTCGAACAGTCCGTCGGCGGCAACAACTCCTGGAACCGGGGCGTGGACTACGCCCGCCTGCTCGCCGGATCCGCCCACGCCCCGCAGGTCCGCGCGCTCTACCGGGCGGCCGGGCTCGACCTGCGCGCCGACCTGAGCTCCCTGACCCGGGGCGCCTCGATCAGCGCGGACCCCGCCGCGGTCCGGGCCGCGCAGCGCAGCTCGTCCGCCGGGCAGGGCCTCGGCGTACCGCTGCTGGACGTGCACACCACCGCCGACAACCTGGTCCCGGTCGAACAGGAACGACGGTTCGGCGACCGCGTGCGCACGGCCGGGGACAGCGCGCTGCTGCGGCAGGCCTATGTCGAGCGGCAGGGCCACTGCGCCTTCACCACCGCGGAGACCGTGGCCGCCCTGCACGCGCTCGAACACCGCGTCACCACCGGCCGCTGGGACGACGCGGCGACCCCCGCCGCGCTCCAGCGGTCCGCCACCGCACTGGGTCCGGACGGGGCGGCGTACGTCCCCTACCGCCCGGCACGTCTGACGGTCGGCAGTGACCGCCCGGCGCACCCCACCCACCCCTGACGTTGGGACCCTCTCATGTCCGACGCATCCGCCGCACCGCGAGGTTCTCTCCCCCTCGGCACGCTCGTCGCCGGCTGTCTCGCCGTCTGCCTCGCCCAGATCGGGCTCGCCATCCCGGCCACGCTGAACGGCCTGTTCCAGGAACACCTCCACCCCGTCGGCTCCCAACTCACCTGGATCTCCGACGCGTTCCTGCTGCCCGTCGCCGTCCTCGAACTCTCCTTCGGCGTGCTCGGAGACCTCTTCGGCCGCAAACAGCTCCTCGTCGGCGGTGCCGGACTGCTGTGCGCGGGCGAGATCGTCGCGGCGAGCGCCTCCGGCATCCATCAGCTCTGGGCGGGGCAGGCGCTGGCCGGCCTCGGCGCCGCCGCTCTCTTCCCCACGTCCCTCGCCATGATCGCGGCCGGCACGCACGCCGGTCCGCAGCGCGCCCGCGCCATCGCCGTATGGGCCTCCAGCCTGTCGGCGGGCGGCTTTCTCGCCCCGCTGCTCGGCGGCATCACCGGCACCTACGGCTCATGGCGGTCGGCGTTCGTGGTGGTGGCCGTACTGGCCGCGCTCAGCGCCCTGGTGAGCCTATGGCTCGCGACCAACTCACGGTCGCCGGAAGGGCGTTCACTCGACTTCGGCGGCCAGATCACCATCTGCGTCGGTCTGTTCGCCCTGCTGTACGCCGTCATCCAAGGGCCGACGGACGGCTGGGGCTCGACCCCGGTGGTCGCGGCTTTCGTGATCGCCGCGGTGTTCGTCGGCCTGTTCGTGGCCGCCGAGAGCCGGGCCCGCTCTCCCCTCCTGCGCCTGGACCTGTTCCGCAACCGCTCCTTTGCGATCGCGTCGGCCGTGGCGGTCGTGGGCATGTTCAGCTTCCTGGGCACGGCCTACGCGGCGAGCATCCGGCTCGGCCCGATCCAGCACCAGAGCCCGATGCGCACCGCCTTCGCGTTCCTGCTGCTCAACGGCATCACTCCGGTCCTCACCCCGCTGACCTCCCGGCTCCTGCACCGCCTGCCCGTGCGGGCGCTCCTGACCGCCGGTCTGGCGTCGATCGCCGCGGGCGACTTTCTGGCCGCCGGGCTCGACGTCGGCGACCGCGACCTCACCGCGCTGATCCTGCCGCTCGGCCTGGTCGGCATCGGCTTCGCCTTCACGGTGTCGTCCATCACCGCGACCGCCGTCAACACCGTGCCGCTACCACTGGCCGGCATGGCGAGCGCGGCGACCAACCTGCTGCGCGACTTCGGCTTCACCCTCGGGCCCGCGGTCATCGGCGCGGTCGCGCTGAGCCAGGCAGCATCCCGGGTGACTTCGTCACTGGCCACCTCGCCGTCCCTGAACGCCGAGTCGAAGGCGGCGGCGCACGAGGTGCTGAAGGAGGGCGGTCCCCTCGCCCTGAACTCCGTCCCCGCCACCTCCCCGCCGGGTGCGGCCCGCACCTACGCCCTCGACGCCCTCGGTCACGGCTACGCCATCGGATTCGTGGTGTGCGGCTCGGCCGCCCTGTTCTCGGCACTGCTGGTCGTGACGGCGCTGCGGGGGCGTACGACACAGGAGAACGGGGCGCCGGCGGACGACGGTACGGAGCGGACCGTCCTGACCACGGGGTGAGGTGCACGCGGCGAGCCTCCGGGGCCGCTTGGTGTCCCGGGGCCCGCCGAACGGCTCCTCGGTGCGTGCCGTTTCCAGCACCGGCATCCGCGAGGCGTGTGCGGGTCGGAATTCTCAACTCCGCGCCGGACCACTTGGCACCGGGGCTCGCCGGGCCGAGCGACCGATGCTCGGCCCGGCGAGCCCCGGTGCGCCAGGCGGCCAGGGCACGTTGAGGGCATATGGGTTTCGCCTGGGGCTGGGGTGCCACCCGCAGTGATTGCGCTCCGATCCCCGCCTCGGGTTGTCCCACCATCCAAGATCGCTCTGTTGGCCGGGTGACCACGAAGTTACAGTGCAAGCCCATGACCCGGATAACGGTTCGTGGCGCCGCACTCCACTACGACGATGTCGGTCCTTCGCATGGGGTTGCCGTCGTCCTGGTCCATGGTCACCCTTTCAACCGCTCGCTGTGGGCTCCCCAGGTCACCGCGTTGACGGACGCGGGCTATCGGGTGATCACGCCCGATCTGCGCGGCTACGGCGAGAGCGACGTGACCGCGGGCACGGTGTACCTGTCCGACTTCGCCGATGACATCGCTGCGCTCCTGGACCATCTGGGCATCGAGCAGGCCGTGATCGGCGGGGTGTCGATGGGCGGGCAGATCACCATGGAGTTCCAGCGCCAGTACGGTCAGCGCGTGCGGGCGCTGGTCCTGTCCGACACGTCGGCGCCGGCGGAGACCGAGGAGGGCAAGGCCTTCCGCAATCGGCTGGCCGACCGCCTGCTGGCCGAGGGCATGGACGGGTACGCCCGCGACGTCATCGACAAGATGCTCGCCGCGTACAACGTCACCGCACTGCCCGAAGTCGCCGAGCAGGTGCTGGGCATGATGCGTTCCACCGATCCACGCGGAGCCGCCGCCGCACTGCGCGGCCGCGCGGAACGGCCGGACTACCGGCCCACCCTGACAGGTGTCGACGCCCCCGTCCTGATCGTCGTCGGAGCCGACGACGTCTACACGCCGCTCGGCGAGGCCCAGGAGATCCAGCGCCACGTTCCGCATGCGGTGCTGAGGGTCATCGACAAAGCCGGGCATCTGCCTGGCGCCGAGCGACCCGAGCAGTTCAACACCGTTCTGCTCGACTTCCTCGCCCAGCAGGTGGCTTCCCGGTGAACGGTGGTCCCCACCCTCTTCTCGGCTGCTTTCTGGAAGCCTGCGAGGGGCGATTCCCGCCGGTGGACGGCCAGGTCACCGTGATGCCGGCGCTGCCCGGCGGGCTGGAGTGCTCGGTCGCCTTCACCGGGCACGCGGTGGTCGCCACCTCGCTGCCCGCCCAGTGCGTCCGCCATGCCGGCCCTGACGGTTTCGGCGGTTCTCTCACGCCGGACTTCCTGCGCCATCTCGCAGGTGCCCGAGGATGGATCGGCGTCATCGACGTCACGCTGGCAGCGCGTGGGACCGGCGGCCCGCCGCGACTTCAACAGCTGCGTGGACAGGAGGAGCATCCGCGCGTCCTGCACGCGCGAGAACTCCGCCGCGAAGTCCGGGTGTACGGCGACGAACGCGGCCTGATCACCCTCGCCCAGGGCCTCGCCGGACGCCTGGAACTCGGTATCGAACTGCATCGTCCCGAGGGCCGGGAGCAAGGGCGCGGACGCAGCCTGCTGATCGACGCCCTCGCACTCGTCCCGCAGGGGCAGCCGGTCTTCGCCGCTGTTTCCCCGGGCAACGCGCGCTCCTTGCGAAGCTTCCTCGCCGCCGGATTCGTCCCGTTGGGCAGCGAAGTCATCATCCGTCCCGACCGGGAAGGAACCGTGGTTCCTCTACCCGAAGGCACCAGGGCGTCCGAGGGAGCACCGTCCGCCGCTCTGCCGCAGTGACCACGCTCTGCCCGGAATACCACCGGCCATATGGATTCAGCCGAATTCGTCCACATATTTCGCGCATGTGCTCCGGTACAGGTCATGTATTCGCTGCAGCCGGTGGGGGTTGAGCTGCGCGGCGAGCAGGGCCGCCAGGGCGAGGACGAAACCGGTGGTCTGCGACAGGCTCAGCGACTCGCCCAGCGCGATGCCGACCACGGTCGCGACCAGCGGGGACAGCAGCACCAGCGGTGCGGACGCGCCGACCGGCAGCCTTCCGATGCCGCGGAACCAGAGCGTGTACGCGATCAACCCGCCCATGCTGCCGAGCCACAGGTAGCCGCCGATCGCACCGGCGTCGATCCGCTGCGGCACGCCCTCGATCGCGAGGGTGAGCGGGAGCAGCAGCAGGCCGCCCGCCGTCAGTTGCCAGCCGGTCAGGGTGAGGGGACCGACCCCCTCGGGGCGGCCCCAGCGCTTGGTGAGGACGACGCCGCCGGCCATGGTGGCCGTACCGCCGAGGGCGGCGAGCACCCCGACGGCGTCCAGGTGGGCCGTGGGACCGAGCACGACGAGTCCGACGCCGGCCACGCCGACCACACCCGAGATCCATCGCCAGGCCGTCGGCCGCTCGCGGAGCACCGCGATGGCCAGCCCGGCCACCAGCAGCGGCTGGGTGGCGCCGAGGGTGGCGGCGACTCCGCCGGGGAGCCGTTCCGCCGCCAGGAACAGCAGTGGGAAGAAGGCTCCGATGTTGAGCACGCCGAGGACGGCGGCCTTCCACCACCAGTCCCCGCGCGGGAGCACCCGGGTGACCGCCAGGGCGAGCAGCCCGGCGGGCAGGGCGCGCATCAGCCCGGCGAACAGCGGATGCCCGGGCGGCAGCAGTTCGGTGGTCACGGCGTACGTGGTGCCCCAGGAGGCAGGGGCGAGTGCGGTCAGTGCGACGGTCCCCATCGCCACCCGCGGTGCGTACGACGCCCTTGTCGGGGCCGGTGATCGCTCGGTCAGGCCATGCATGTGAGGAAGTCTCGGCCGCGCCCATCATGAATGCAAAGCATGCTTGTCATGGCAGCAATGAAGGACGACGATGGATGCCGTGGATCTCCAGCAGATGCGGTACGTCGTCGCCGTCGCCGAAACCCGTAACTTCACCCGTGCCGCGGAGCGCTGCTGCGTGGTGCAGTCGTCGCTCAGCCACCGGATCGCCGGGCTGGAACGGGAGCTCGGGGTCCGGCTGTTCGCCCGGTCCAGCCGCCGCGTCGAGCTGACCAGCGCGGGGGCGGCGTTCCTCGCCGGTGCGCGGGAGTGCCTGGCCGCCGCCGATCGCGCGGCCGCCGATGCCGCCGCCGCGGCCGGCGTGGTGCGCGGCCGGCTCGCCGTCGGCGTGATCATGACCACGGCCGCCGTCGACGTACCCGAGCTGCTCCAGCGGTACCGCGCCCGGCATCCGGACGTCCACGTCCTGCTCCGCTCCGGACGCAGCGACGAACTGGTGACGGCGATCCGGGGCGGCGACCTGGACATCGCCTTCCTCGGGCTGCCGGAGGGCGAACGGCCTTCCGGTGTGGAGAGCGTCGTCCTCGATCACGACCGGCACGTCCTGGTGGTGCCGGCCGGGCACCGGCTCGCGGGCGCCTCCCGGCTCACGCTGCGGGAGATCGCCGAGGAGCCGTTCGTGGACTTCGTGGCCGGGACACCCGCCCGGGCCCAGTCCGACCAGGCGTTCGCCGCCGCGGGCCTGGCCCGCGAGGTCGCCTACGAGACCGGTGTCGTCGAGCTGATCACCCGGCTGATCGCGCGCGGGCTCGGTGTCGCGCTGCTGCCGTCGGCGTTCATCCGCCCGCTGGCCGCCGACGACCCCCGACTGGCACTGGTTCCGGTGACCGACGGACCGCACCGCGCCGAGTATCTGGCGTGGAGCCGGTTCAATCCCAGCCCGGCGACCCGGGCGATGCTCGACGTGCTCGGGGTCAGGCCGCCGTCTGCGTGACGCGCCCCCGGGCGTCGCGGCAGGTCGCCTTCCTCGAAGGCGTGGACAAGAGCGAGCGTGCGCGGGTCGGCCTGAACGCATGTCCGAGTGGCGGCGGCCGGTTTCGCCCGACGGTGGGGCACTACATACTGTAGGGTCCGGCTCGCCGTCCAACCGTCCACGGGGGATCCATGCAGGAAGCGCATTGTTCGGGACCGGTCCCGTCGCCAGGTGAGAAGACGGAGGGCGGGCTCCGGCCGACCGTCGCCGTGCTCGTGGTGAGTCTCACCATCGCGGCCGTCGGCGTGTACCAGCTGTGCGGCTTCGGGCTGCACAGCCTCGACCAGCGGCCGCATCTGTTCGACGACGGTTTCGCCACGGCCGGGGTGATCGCGGCCACGGTGGCGGCCGGCGCGGCGGCGGGCAACCTGGCGTGGCTGCTGACGGCGTCCCGCAGACGCGAGGCGCACGACGACGGAAGCACCGACGGCGGCGGGTCCCAGATCTCCGAGGGCAACCCCACCTCCGCCGACAGCGGTCCCGCCCCCGTCTCCGGCGGGTAAGGGCCCGTACCCCCGCTCCTTACCTTTTACCGGAACAGTGGAGCCGTCCCCTGGCTGTCCGTCCGCTGTCCGCTCACTGTCTCTCCACTGTCCCCGCTGTCCCCGCTGTCCCCTGCGGCCCGTCCGCTGTCCGCTCCCGTCCCGTTTCCGCCGGTTCCGGTGGTCTCCTCCGAGGTGACGTGTCACCCATGCCCGTACAGAAATCGGTCGTCGTCCCCCCGCTCTCCCCGCAGCGCGACTCCCGCCGCTGCGAGGACCCCTCCCCCGGCCCCCGGACCGGCCTGCGGCCGGGCCCCCGGCTGCGGGAGCGGGCCGCCGCGGCCACCGTCTGGTACCTGCGGCTGCTCGCCGTCCTCAACATCGTCGCGGTGCTCTCGCTGCCCTTCCGCGAGGAGGTCCACGAGCACAACGGGGGCGAGTTCTTCACGCCGTACCTGGCCACCGCCGGCCTGGTCTCCGCCGCGCTGGCGCTGTTCCTCGCCATGGTGATGCGGCGCCGGAAGCGGGCGGCCTGGGTGTTCAACCTGCTGCTCGCCGGCCCGCTCTTCGCGCTCTACGTCCTCGCCCTCACCCAGGACCGCTTCCAGGACCACCTCTTCAACTGGCTCTCCGCCACGCTCACCGGCCTGTTCGTGGCCGCGCTGGTGATCGGCCGGCGCGAGTTCAACGCCATCGGCGACCGCTCCAACCCCCGGCTCGCCCTCGCCGTCGGCGCCGCCGGCCTCCTCGTCACCGGTGCCGTCGGCACCTGGCTGGTCGACGCCACCAACAAGGCGCAGGGCGGCGCGTCCCTCGGCAAGAAGATCGTCTACGTCCTGCTGCGCGGCATCAGCGTCGGCCCGCTCGCCGACCGCGTCCCGGAGGTGCACGCGCCCCGCCTGATCGACATCACCATCAACGCGCTGACGGCGGCGACCTTCCTCCTCGTCCTGTACGCCTGCTTCCGCTCCCCCCGCGGCCGTGCCCTGCTCACCGGGGAGGACGAGAAGCGGCTGCGCGAACTGCTCGACCGGCACGGCGAACGCGACTCCCTCGGCTACTTCGCGCTCCGCCGCGACAAGGCCGCGATCTTCTCCCCGACCGGCAAGGCCGCCGTCACCTACCGTGTCGTGGGCGGCGTCAGCCTCGCCTCCGGCGACCCCATCGGGGACCCCGAGGCCTGGCCGGGCGCCATCGACGCCTGGCTGGCCGAGGCCCGCCGGCACGCCTGGACGCCCGCCGTCATGGGCGCCAGCGAGGAGGCCGGCACGATCTACGCCCGGCACGGCCTGGACGCCCTCGAACTGGGCGACGAGGCCATCGTCGACGTCGCCGACTTCAGCCTCGACGGACGGGCCATGCGGGTCGTGCGGCAGGCCCACAACCGGGTCCGCCGGGCCGGCTACACCGTGCGCATCCGCCGCCACGAGGACATTTCCGACGACGAGATGGCCCTGCTCGTCGACCGCGCCGACCGCTGGCGCGACGGCGCCACCGAACGCGGCTTCTCGATGGCGCTCGGGCGGCTCGGCGACCGAGCCGACGGCCGCTGCGTGATGCTGGAGTGCCGGGACGCCGAGGACGAGCCGCGCGCGCTGCTCAGCTTCGTGCCGTGGGGCGAGCAGGGGCTCTCCCTGGACCTGATGCGCCGTGACCGCGCCTGCGAGAACGGCCTGATGGAGTTCATGATCGTCGAACTGCTGCTGCGTGCCGGAGAGATCGGCGTACGGCGGGTCTCGCTGAACTTCGCGATGTTCCGGTCGGTCTTCGAGCGCGGGGCGCGGCTCGGTGCCGGGCCGGTGCTGCGGCTGTGGCGCTCGGTGCTCACCTTCTTCTCCCGCTGGTGGCAGATCGAGTCCCTGTACCGCGCCAACGCCAAGTACCGGCCGGTCTGGGAGCCGCGCTTCCTGCTGTTCGCCAAGAGCGCCGACCTGCCGCGCATCGGTATCGCCAGCGCCCGCGCCGAGGGCTTCCTCACCCCGCCCGCGCTGCCGGCGTTCACCCGCCGCCGGGAGTCCCGCCCGGCGACCGGCGCCAAGGGCACCAAGGACGCCCAGGGCGTCAAGGAGACCAAGGACACCGACACCAAGGTCGGCTCGGCCTCCTGAGGGCCGCCGTCGCCACGACGGCGGCCGTACCGCCGTACGTCAGCCCACGCCGCCGTCGTGGCGCCACCGATCCCTGTCCCGGTCACGCTCCCGGTCCCAGTCGCGGTCCCGATCACGGTCCCGTTCCGCCCCCACCGTGAAGCCGATCACGGCTCCGCCGCCCTCGCGCCGAAAGGCGAACGGCGCGCCGCCATGGGCCAGGGCCACCTCGCGCACGATGGAGAGCCCGAGGCCCGAGCCGGGCAGCGAGCGGGCGTCGGGGGCGCGGTAGAAGCGGTCGAAGACGCGGATCAGGTCACCCGCGGCGATGCCGGGCCCGCGGTCGAGGACCTCGACGCGGACCGTGCCCGGCCGGGCGGGGCCGGAGACCGCGATCTCGATGGGTGCCGTGCCGCCCCGGTCGAACTTCGCGGCGTTCTCGACCAGGTTGGACACCGCCCGCTGGAGCATGGCGGGGCGGCCGTCGGTCGTCGTGTCGCCGCTCGCGCGGACCACGATCTCGCGCCCGGTGCGGCGGCGCGCGAGACCGGCGACGTCCTCGGCGATCTCGGCCAGGTCGACACGCTGCGGCGGCTCGGCGTCGGACTGGCCGGCCGCGAGGTCGACCAGTTCGTTGACCAGGTCGGTGAGTTCCCGGGCCTCCTGGGTGAGGTCGGCGACCAGTTCCTCGCGGGTCTCGGGCGGCAGTTCGTCGATGCGGCGCAGCAGCGAGATGTTCGTACGCAGCGAGGTCAGCGGCGTACGGAGCTCGTGCCCGGCGTCCTGGACCAGGCGGCGCTGGTCCTCCTCGGACTGGGCGAGCCGGCCCAGCATGCGGTCGAAGGAACGCCCCAGGCGGCCCACCTCGTCGTAGCCGGTGACGGGGACCTGGACGCCGAGCCGCCGGGTGCGGGCGACGTCCTCGGCGGCGGAGGTCAGCACCACCAGGCGGCGGGTGATGCGCCGGGCCAGCCACCAGCCGCACAGCCCGGCCGCGATGACCACGACGCCCATCAGGATCAGCGTCCGCTGCTGCAGCGCCCGCAGCAGGTCCTCGGTGTCGCTGAACTCCTGGGCGACCTGCACGGCGCCCCGGCCGTCGCCGAGCGCGACCGTGGCGATGCGGTATACGTCGTCGGCGACGACCACGTCCCGGTACTCGATGGTCCTGCCGGCCGTGGCGGCGGCCGCGGTCGCCCGGTCCCGCGCGGTGACGGGCAGCTGGGGGCTGCCGTGGTCCACGATCTGCCCGCGGTCGCCGAGCACCTGGACGTCGGTGCGGCTGGGCCGGACCACCTCGTGGCCGGGACGGGAGGAGGAGAAGTCCCCGGGCGTGCGGTCGTAGCGCCGCACCTCGTCCTGCACGTCCTGCACGACCTGCGTGAACACCGACTGCTGGTCCACCCGCACCAGCCGGGCGGCGGAGCTGTACGACAGGATGCCGACGAGAATGGTGACGGCGGCGGTCACCACGGCGAACGTCACCGCGAACGTGGTCCGCAGCGACGACAGCCGGGGCCGCGGTCGGGCCGACAGCCGCGCGAGGCGGCCCACTCAGTCCTCCCGCAGCACGTAACCCACCCCGCGCACGGTGTGGATCAGCTGCGGCGCGCCCGGCTCGTCGAGCTTGCGGCGCAGATAGCCGACGTACACGGCGAGGTTCTTGGAGCCGGGGCCGAAGTCGTAGCCCCAGATGCGGTCGTAGATGGTGGAGTGGTCGAGCACGATCCCGGCGTTGCGGACCAGCAGTTCGAGCAGTTCGAACTCGGTGCGCGTCAGCTCCAGTTCGCGGGTGCCGCGCCACACCCGGCGTGCCTGGAGGTCCATGCGGATCCCGGCCGCCTCGACCTGCCGCGCGGGCAGCTGCACCCCCTTCGCCGGTGCGTCCTCGACCGGGCCGCCGGCCGCGGGGGTGCCGGCCGGGCTGGTCCGGCGCAGCAGGGCGCGCAGCCGGGCGAAGACCTCCTCCACGTCGAACGGTTTGACGACGTAGTCGTCGGCGCCGGCGTCCAGGCCGGCGATCCGGTCGGCGGTCTCCACCAGGGCGGTGAGCATGAGGATCGGGGTGCGGTCGCCCTCGGCGCGCAGAACCCGGCAGACCTGGAGTCCGTCGATCCCCGGCATCATCACGTCCAGGACGAGCACGTCCGGCGGGGTCTTGTGGGCCTGTGCGAGCGCCTCGACGCCGTCGGCGACCGCCGTCACCTCGTAGCCCTCCAGGGTCAGGGCCCGCTCGAGGGCATGGCGGATGGCACGGTCGTCTTCGGCGAGCAGCACAGTTTGAGGCACCCGTCCAGTTTGCCAAGGCCACAGCGGTGCAAGTCGGGCGAGCGGGCCTACGATCACCCTTTTTACCCGGCTCTCACCGACCCGGGGCAACCCGGGGCGGCCGCCTACCGTCCTCTCACCGCGGACCGTGGACGAACTCGACCCGCCGCCGGAGCCCGGCGCTCCCAGGGGTCGCGACACGCCGCCCCATCGTAAAGAGAAGGTAATTTCTTTCCGGATTGGTCCAGACGTTTCCTGCCAGCGACAACGGGACCGCAGCCGGCCCGGTCGGCCGAATTGGTTCAGTCCAATTATTCGGCCGACGCATTGCCCGCGCCCGGGGCCGTCGGCTGTCCTGGGAGTCCGGCACCACCAAGCGCAGAGGCGGGCCGGGAGCGAGGGGCTTCCCCGTACCCGGCGTGCCGCGTCCGGCCTCCCTCACCCGCGGCCGCGGCCCGCGTCCGGCTGCACCTCTCCGGGCCTCCCTCTGCGGGCACGGCTCTGTGCACGGCCCCGCCCCGGGCCGTACTGGCGTCTCCCACGACCAAGGAGAGCGATGTCGTCAAGGCTCAGACCCCCGAGATCCCCCCGAACACCGGTGCGGCCGCTGCGGCGGCTGGCCGCCGGGCTCGCCACGCTGGGCCTGGCGCTGGCCGGGCTCACCGCGGTCGACGCGCCCGCGGCCCACGCCGCCGGCGCGCTGACCGCCGAGTTCAGCAGCACCGGCAGCGGCAATTCGTGGACGGGCACCTACACGGTCAAGAACGGCACGTCCGCCGCGGTCAACGGCTGGACGCTGGAGTTCGACCTGCCGGCCGGCGTGACGATCACCAGCGACATGTACGGCACGCACACCACCAGCGGCTCGCACGTCACCGCCCTGCCCGCCTACTACAACTCCACCATCCCGGCGGGCGGTTCGACGTACCCCTACAGCTACACCTTCACCGCGTCCGGGTCGATGTCCGCACCGACCGGCTGCATCATCAACGGCGCCAAGTGCGACGGCACACCGGCCACGCCCCCGGCGGCACCGACGGGTGTCGCGGTCGCCGACGCCACCGCCCACACCGTGACGCTGAAGTGGAACGCCGCGGCCAGGGGCGACTTCCCGGTGGCCTCCTACGACGTGCTGCGCGGCAACACCGTGGTCGCCTCCAGCGGCACCACCCAGGCGGTCGTCCAGGACCTGTCCCCGGCGACGTCCTACCAGTTCACCGTTCGGGCCAAGGACTCCCGCGGCAACCTCGGGGCGCTCAGCGACCCGGTCACCGCGAAGACCTTCGACCCGTCCACCGACACCGTCCCGCCGACCGCGCCGGGCGGCCTCACCGCCGGTGCCGTCACCTCCAGCACCGTGCAGCTGTCCTGGAGCGCGGCGACGGACAACAACCGCGTGGCCGCGTACGACGTCTACCGGGGCTCGACGCTCGCCACGACCGTCCCGGCCGACACCCGGACCGCGACGGTCGGCGGCCTGATGCCCACCACCGCCTACACGTTCACCGTCAAGGCCCGCGACCTGGCCGACAACTCCTCCCCCGCGAGCAACGCGGTCACCGTCACCACCAAGGACCCGGTGGGCGACGGCGGATACGCCAAGGTCGGGTACTTCGTGCAGTGGGGCATCTACGGCCGCCAGTACTTCGTCAAGAACCTCGACACCGCCGGTGCCGCGGCCAAGCTGGACGTCGTCAACTACGCGTTCGGCAACATCGACCCGGTCAACCTGACCTGCCTCAACGGCGTGACCAAGGGCACCACCGCCGACCCGGAGGACCCCAACCAGGGCGACGGCGCCGGTGACGCCGAGGCCGACTACGGCCGCGCCTTCTCCGCGGCCCAGTCCGTCAACGGCCAGGCCGACGACGGCTGGGGCAAGCTGCGCGGCAACTTCAACCAGCTCAAGGAGCTGAAGGCGAAGTACCCGCACCTGAAGGTCGTGGAGTCGCTGGGCGGCTGGACGTACTCCAAGTACTTCTCCGACGTGGCCAAGACCGACGCGTCCCGCAAGAAGTTCGTCAAGTCCTGCATCGACATGTACATCAAGGGCAACCTGCCCGCCTACGAGGGCGCGGGCGGGCCGGGCGTGGCCGCCGGCATCTTCGACGGCTTCGACCTGGACTGGGAGTGGCCCGGCTCGCCCGACGGGCACCCCGGCAACCACTGGAGCGCCGACGACAAGGCGAACTTCGCCGCGCTGATCCACGAGTTCCGCGTCCAGCTCGACGCGCTGGGCGGCGACCACAAGCTGCTCACCGCGTTCACCCCGGCCGACCCGAAGAAGGTCACCGCCGGCTGGGACCTGCAGCAGGTGTCGAAGGACATGGACATCCTGAACGTCCAGGGCTACGACTTCCACGGCTCGGGCAGCGACAACTCCTGGGAGCCCAACCGCACCGGCGACGCCTCCAACCTCTACCCCGACCCGAAGTCGCCGTACCCGAACGACTTCAGCATCGACGGCGCGGTCCAGGCCTACCTCGACGCCGGGGTGAGCCCGCGCAAGCTCACCGTCGGCTTCCCGTTCTACGGGCGGGGCTGGCAGCAGGTCGCCGACGGCGGGGCGCACGGCGAGTGGCAGAGCGCCAACGGGGCCGCGCCCGGCCAGTTCCAGGAGGAGGCGGGTACCCGCGGCTACAACAACCTCGTCACCAGCGTGCCGGGGCTGACGGTGTACCACAACGACCAGACCGTGGCCACGTACGGCTACACCGGCCCCAACGGCCAGTGGTGGTCCTTCGACGACACCTGGTCCATCGGCAAGAAGGCCGCGTACATCAAGTCCAAGCACCTGCTCGGCGCGATGATCTGGGAGATGTCCGGCGACACACCGAACGGCACGCTCCTCGGCGCCCTGAACTCAGGGCTCCAGAACTGACCGCCCGCACGTGACACCCCGCGGTCCCCACGGCGCACCGGCGCGGTGGGGACCGTGGGCTGCCCGCCCGGGCCGCCGGCGACGGTCGTCGATCTCGCTGCCGGGCCGCTCCCCGGGCATCACGGGAGAACCTCCGCGGCCACCGGCCGCGGCCCGGGCAGCCGCTCCCGCCACGGCAGGAGCACCGGCGTCGCGAGCAGCAGCAGACCCGCGGCGCCGATGGCGGTGCGCGGGCCGGTGAGCGAGGCCAGCAGACCCCACAGCGCGGTGAGGGTCGCGGTGGTCGCCTTGCCGGTGACCGACCAGGCCGACAGCGTACGGGCCACCCGGTCGGGCGGGGCCTGCTCCAGCCGGTAGGCGGCGTACACCGGGCCGAACACACCGCAGCACGTGATCAGCACCAGCTCCACCGCCATCACCAGCACCAGCCCGGACACCCCCGGCCGGACGAAGACCAGCCCCACCGGCCAGCACACGCGCAGCGCCCCCGCGGTGAGCAGGACCCGCCGTTGCCCGAACCGGGCGACCAGCGGACGCGCCAGCCGCGAGCCGACCAGACCGCCCACACACGGCCCGGCGAAGGCGAGCCCGTACTGCCACGGCGCGAACCCGAGCGGCCCCAGCATCAACACCGCGAGCAGCGGCGAGGACACCATGATCAGTGCGTTGACCAGGACCGTGTTGACGAACAACGGCCGCAGCGTCGGGTGCGCCAGGATGAACCGCCACCCGTCGAGCAGATCACCCGCCCGCATTCGGCCGGCCGGTGCCTCCCCGCGCGCGGCCCGCCGCGCCGGCTCGGGCTCGTTCCCGCCGATCGCCCGGATGCCGGCCGCCGACAGCAGATAGCTGACCGCGTCGGCCGCCACCGTCACCACCGGCCCGAAGATCCCCACCAGCGCGCCCCCGACCGGCGGCCCCAGCACCGACGCCGTCCACGTCGTCGACTCGAATCGGCTGCTCGCCACCAGCAGGTCCGCCGCCGGCACCAGGCTCTTCAGATACGCCCCGCTCGCCGCCCCGAACGCGATGTCCGCCGCGGCGACCACCACCGACACCGCGAGCAGCCAGCCGATCCCGAGCCCGCCGACCGCGAACGCCACCGGCACACTCGTCAGCGCGGCGAACCGGACCAGGTCCGTCGCGATCATCACGGGCCGCTTGCGCCGGAACTCGATCCACGGCCCGAGCGGCGCCGCGGCCAGCGCTCCCACCGCCGGCCCCGCCGCCGACAGCAGCGCCACCTCGGCCGACCCGGCGTGCAGCACCACCACCGCGATCAGCGCGAAGGCGTCGAACGCCAGCCAGGTCCCGAACGTGCTGACCGCGTACGCGGCCCACAGCCACCCGAACCGCCGCCCCAGCACCCGCCGCCCGGCCGCCACGCCCACGCCTCCTCACCACACCTCGCCGACTCGCACCGCGGAGCGCCCGCACACCACGGCGCCCGCCCGCCGGGACACCCTCGTGCCGACCGGCCCGCGCCATCCAAGCCCCCGGCCGGTCCGCGCGGCAAACAACCATCCGGCCCGCCGAGCCACAACCGCCGGTTGTGCGACCAGCGGCTGGGGACTTTCGTTCGCATCGCCCCGCGAGCCCGGCATGATCTGAACGAGAGGCCCTAGTGTCGACCGACGTGGACCTCAACGCCGTACGGACCTTCGTCGCCGTGGCCGACGCGGGCCGGTTCCAGGACGCCGCCACCGACCTGTCGATCACCCAGCAGGCCGTCTCCAAGCGCGTCGCCGCACTGGAGAAGGACCTCGGCGTACGGCTGTTCACCCGGACCGCGCGCGGGGCCCGCCTCACCGTCGACGGGCAGGCGTTCCTGCCCCACGCCCGCGAACTGCTGCGCGCCGAGGAACGCGCGGCGGCCTCCGTACGGCCCGGCCGGCGCGCCCTCCGCGTCGACGTCATCGGCCGCAAGCTCGCCCCCGCCGCCCTGCTGCGCGACTTCCTGCGGGCGCACCCGAGCACCGAACTCGACGTGGTGACCCTCCACGACGTCGAAGCGGCCGTCACCGCCATCCGCTCCGGCACGATCGACGCCTCGTTCCGCGCCGTCGCCATGCCCGGCCGGCCACTGCCCGACGACATCCGGGCCACCCCGGTCCACGACGAACCCCTTCAGTTGCTCACCGGACCGGGCCACCCCTTCGCCGACGCCCCCGCGGTCGCCCCCGCCGAGCTCGCCGGACACCGGATCTGGATGCCGGAGCTCCCACCCGGCACCGAGTGGGCCGCCTACTACGCCGATCTCGCCGCCGCGTTCGGCCTGTCCATCGACGTGGTCGGACCGCACTTCGGCACCGAGCCGCTGCCCGACGTGCTCGCCGACTCCACGACGCTCGCCACCTTCGTGGGCGAGCTCACCCGGGTCCTGTGGCCCGCCGACTACGACCTGCGCCGTATTGCCCTGCACCACCCGACGCCGGTCTACCCGCACTGCCTCCTCCACCACCGCGACAACCCGCATCCCGCGCTCGCCGCCCTCCGCGAGCACCTCACCCGGTCCGGCCCCGAGCGGCGACTCCGAGGCGACGAGATCTGGACACCGGCGTGGGCCCACCGCACGACCCCCTAGTGCCCCAACAGGCAACGTTCGCCCCGTCGCGACGCCCGGCACGCCCTCTCGCCGCACCGCCCGAAAGCCCAAGTACGTCCAGTACGAGGACTTCCGGCCAGCACGCCGAGAGCACGCACCGGACGCCGCTCCTTGACGGGCAAACGTTGCCTGCCGGGGCACTAGCCACACCGCGGCCACCGGACCGCCCGGCGCCCCGTGCGAAGCTGCCCCCATGCCCCTGATCCTCCGCTCCGCCGCCCTCTTCGTCGTCGCCGCGCTCTTCGAGATCGGCGGCGCCTGGCTGATCTGGCAGGGCGTGCGCGAGCAGCGCGGCTGGCTGTGGGCCGTCGGCGGAGTCCTCGCGCTCGGCGCGTACGGCTTCGTCGCCACCTACCAGCCCGACGTCCACTTCGGCCGCATCCTCGCCGCCTACGGCGGGATCTTCGTGGCCGGCTCGATCCTGTGGGGCGTGGTCGCGGACGGCTACCGCCCGGACCGCTGGGACCTGACCGGAGCGCTGATCTGCCTCGCCGGCATGGCCGTGATCATGTGGGCGCCGCGCAACGGCGGCTGACGGACAGGGGCACGTGCGAGGCCGTACCCCCGGGCGGAGCCGCACTCCGGGCGAAGCCCCGCCCCGGGCGGAGCCGTACTCTGGGCAGAGCCGACCACGCAGATCAGGCAGACCCCGCCGACCCCCTCACAGGAGCAGCTCATGGCCAGCGCCGCACCGTCCGCCGCCTCCCGCATCGCCGTCGTCACCGGCGCGAGCAGCGGCATCGGCGCCGCCACGGCCCGGCAGCTCGCCGCCGCCGGCTACCGCGTCGTCCTGACCGCCCGCCGCAAGGACCGCATCGAGGCGCTCGCCGAGGAGATCAACGCGGCCGGGCACGCGGCCACGGCCTACCAGCTGGACGTCACCGACCGCGCGGCCGTCGACGAGTTCGCGACGGCCTTCCAGACCGTCGGGGTCCTGGTCAACAACGCGGGCGGCGCACTCGGCGCCGACCCGGTCGCCACCGGCGACCCCGCCGACTGGCGCACGATGTACGAGACGAACGTCATCGGCACCCTCAACCTCACCCAGGCCCTGCTGCCGAAGCTGGTCGCGAGCGGAGACGGCACGGTCGTCGTGGTCTCCTCCACGGCCGGCCACGCCACGTACGAGGGCGGCGCGGGATATGTCGCCGCCAAGCACGGCGCCCACGTCCTCGCCGAGACACTGCGTCTGGAGATCGTCGGACAGCCGGTCCGCGTCATCGAGGTCGCGCCCGGCATGGTCAGGACGGAGGAGTTCGCGCTGACCCGCTTCGGCGGCGACACGGAAAAGGCGGCGAAGGTCTACCAGGGCGTGGCCGAACCGCTGACGGCGGACGACGTGGCGGAGACGATCGCCTGGGCGGTGACCCGCCCCAGCCACGTCAACATCGACCTCCTGATCGTGCGCCCGCGCGCCCAGGCGTCGAACACCAAGGTGCACCGGGAGCAGTGAGACGACGATGACGACGCACGACACCGGCCGGGACAGGACCGAGGAGCAGGAGCGCCTCGCCCTGGAGAAGAAGCGCGAGCGCTACGTCTGGTACTACCTCGGCTACTTCCTCTTCGGCATCCACATCGTGGCGTTCGTCATGATCTTCGCCGTACGACACGCGAAGTAAACCGGGGACGAAGGCCGCGGCAGCCGCCTAGGGTCACTGACCGTGGACAGACACATACCCTTCGACGCCCTGCGCAACGTCCGCGATCTCGGCGGCTACGGCACCGAGGACGGCAGGCGCGTCCGCCCCCGCCGCCTCTTCCGCGCGGACGGCCTCGGCAAACTGCACCGGGACACCGCGGACTGGGACCGCTTCCTCGCCCTCGGCATCGGCACCGTGATCGACCTCCGCCACGACTGGGAGGTCGAGCGCCAGGGCCGCGTCCCGGAGCACCCGTCCTTCACCTACCACAACCTCAGCATCGAGCACCGGCCGTACGACCAGCCGTCGCTGGGGCCCGAGGTGGAGCCGGGCCCGTATCTGGCGGAGCGCTACATGGAGGTGGCGGAGGACGGCACCAAGGAGATCCGCAGAGCCCTGGAACTGATCGCGGACGCGGCCGCCTCCGACACCCCCCTGGTCTTCCACTGCGCCTCCGGCAAGGACCGCACGGGTGAGATGGCCGCCCTGGTCCTGTCCCTGCTCGGCGTCCCCGAGCCCGTGGTCATCGAGGACTTCAGCCTCACGGAGCTGGCCACCCCGGCCCTGCTGGCCGACTGGCGGAGACGCAACGGCGGCCGCACCCCGGCCTGGCCGGGCTACGGCCGCGCGCCCGAGTCGGTGATGCGCCTGTTCCTGACCGCCCTGAAGCAGAGGTACGGCTCGGTCGAGTCGTACGTGGCGAACGCCCTGGACCTGGACGCCGAGGCCCTGGCGACCACCCTCCGCACCCACCTCCTGGAGCCGGCGCCGACCGCCTGGCCCCCGCTGGCCTACCGCAGGGCCACGGCCTCCGACGCCGGCACCCTGGTCCGCCTGCGCGACACCGCCGCCCTGTGGCAACTGGCCCGCGGCATCGACCAGTGGAAGCCGGGCGAGAAGGACGAGACCCACTTCCTCACCCGCATGCGCGAGGGCGAGGTCTGGCTGGCACACGCGGGCGACCACCTGGCCGGCGCCTGGGAACTGTGGTGGGACGACCCGGCCGCCTGGGGCTCCCGCCCCGCGGACGCGGGCTACATCCACCGCCTGATGACCACCCCGCACACGGCACCGCCGGGAACAGGCCGACAGATGCTGGCCGAGGCCGAGTCCCGCATCACCGCGGCGGGCCGCCCCTACGCCCGCCTCGACTGCCTCGCCTCCAACCCCCGCCTGCGCGCCTACTACGAGTCGGCGGGCTACAGGGTGGTCGGCGAACAGCGGGCGAAGACGGACGGCGGGGGCAGCCCGTATGCGGTGACGCTGCTGGAGAAGCGGCTGGTGTGACCGGCTCAGCCCTTCACACACACCACCTGCTTGAGCTTGGCCACCACCTCGACGAGGTCCCGCTGCTGGTCGATGACCTGCTCGATCGGCTTGTAGGCGCCCGGGATCTCGTCGACGACGCCGGAGTCCTTGCGGCACTCCACGCCTCGCGTCTGCTCCTCCAGGTCCTTCGTGGAGAAGCGGCGCTTGGCGGCGTTGCGGCTCATGCGCCGACCCGCGCCGTGCGAGGCCGAGTTGAACGCCTTGTCGTTGCCGAGACCCTTCACGATGTACGAACCCGTGCCCATCGAGCCCGGGATGATGCCGTACTCGCCGGAGCCGGCCCGGATCGCGCCCTTGCGGGTCACGAGCAGGTCCATGCCCTCGTAGCGCTCCTCGGCCACGTAGTTGTGGTGGCAGGAGATCTCCGGCTCGAAGGCGGGCTTCGCCTTCTTGAACTCCTTGCGGATCACGTCCTTCAGGAGCGCCATCATGATGGTGCGGTTGTACTTGGCGTACTCCTGCGCCCAGAACAGGTCGTTGCGGTAGGCCGCCATCTGCGGGGTGTCCGCCACGAAGACCGCGAGGTCGCGGTCCACCAGACCCTGGTTGTGCGGGAGCTTGTGGGCCACGCCGATGTGGTGCTCGGCGAGTTCCTTGCCGATGTTGCGGGACCCGGAGTGGAGCATCAACCAGACAGAACCGGCCGTGTCCGTGCACACCTCGACGAAGTGATTTCCGGATCCGAGCGTTCCCATCTGATGCGTGGCTCGTTCCTGACGGAACTTGACCGACTCGGCCACCCCGTCGAACCGGCCCCAGAAGTCGTCCCACCCCGCCGTACCCAGCCCGTGGAACTGCCCCGGATCCACCGGATCCGCGTGCATCCCACGTCCCACCGGGATCGCCTGCTCGATCTTCGAGCGGAGCCGGGACAGGTCGCCCGGGAGGTCGTTCGCCGTCAGGGACGTCTTCACCGCCGACATTCCGCAGCCGATGTCGACACCCACCGCCGCCGGGCACACCGCGCCCCGCATGGCGATGACCGAGCCGACCGTCGCGCCCTTGCCGTAGTGGACGTCGGGCATGACGGCCAGGCCCTTGATCCAGGGCAGGGTCGCGACGTTCTGGAGCTGCTGCATCGCCGCGCCCTCGACCGCCGCCGGGTCCGTCCACATGCGGATGGGAACCTTCGCGCCCGGTATCTCCACGTACGACATATTGTCCTCATTCCCCCGTAAAACGTACAGAATTCTCAGAAGTTGCGAAGGGCAATACCGGCGCCAAGATCTACGAAACAGGGCAACGGACCGGCGTCCACGGCAGTGCGTGCGATACACATTGTCTCCAGGAGCCGCCCCCGCCCGGCAAGCGAATAACCTGCGGGGACCGGACCGGCACACCACCTGCGGACCGACACGCACCGACACCGTCGAGAGGAGCCTGCCCGTGCTGCGGAAGGCGTACGTACCCGGCGCGGCCGCGCTCCTCGCGGCGGCCCTGCTGCTGACCGGCTGCACCGACGGCTCGTCGGACAACGGCCGGACGGACAACGCCAACCAGGACGGTTCCGGTCCGGCGACGCTGGAGGCCCAGCCGGGCAAGTACCGCACGCTGCCCGAGGCCTGCGGCGCGGTCGGCCACACCACCCTCGACTCGCTGCTGCCCGGCATCAAGCAGATCACGGACCCGGACCAGCGGGACCACGCCTACCAGGGCGAGGCCGCGCTCACCTACGACACGGACCGCAAGGTGGGCTGCCGTTGGAAAGTGGACTCCACGGAAGCCACCGACCGGCTGCACATCGACTTCGAGCGGGTCGTCTCCTACGACAACTCCGTGAGCGACGACAGCCAGGCGCAGTCGGTCTTCGCCACGAAGCAGGCGGACGCCCACCTTCCCCTACCCGCGACCACGCCCTCCGGATCGGACAGCTCCTCCGGCTCCGGCTCCGGCAGTACTCCGTCCTCCTCCGGGGCGCCCTCGCCGTCCTCCTCCGGCGCCACCCCCTCCTCTGGCGCCTCCTCGGCCTCGCCGCCCGTCTCGGACCCCGCCGATCTCCAGCCCCGCACCCTCGACGACCTCGGCGACGAGGGGTTCCTCGACGATCAGCTCAGCAGCTCCGGTTCGACGGCCAAGCAGCGGACGGTGACTGTGGCGTTCCGCACGTCGAACGTCATCGTGACCATCGAGTACGAGGAGCAGCCGGCCGCCGTCGGCGTGGTCCCCGACAGTGAGGAAATGCAGGACAAGGCCCGGAATCTGGCGGCGCGACTGGCGGATTCGCTGGGCGGCTGATGCCTTTCGTCCGGCACTTGGCGCCCGGCCGCAATGCCCGGGAAGGCGAACCACACGGCTGTCTCACCGCGTACCGTGGCCCCTCGGACCCGATCCGACCGCAGGAACCACGAGCGTCATGAGTGAAGGAACCATGCAGCGAGCAGCCCAGCGAGACCATCGTGCCCAGCGACCCGAGCGTGCCCGGCGACTGAACCGCGTCGTTGTCTGCGCGGCGGCCGTACCCGTGATGCTGCTGGCCGCGGCCTGCTCCTCGAACTCCGGCTCCGGTGACGGCGCCGGCGGGAAGAAGACGCCGGCGGACGGCGCCAAGGCGTCCGCGAGCGCGAGTGCCTCCCCGACGGTGCAGGCGGCGAGGTACGCGAAGCTGCCGGAGGCGTGCAAGGTGCTGTCGGGCAAGACGCTGGGCGAACTGGTCCCGAAGGGGACGAAGTCCGCCAAGGAGGGCACCTCCAGCGATGTCTCCTCGCGTGCCAGCTGTTCCTGGAACAGCCTGGAGAACAACGGGGTGAAGGGTTCTCAGTTCCGCTGGCTGAACGTCTCGTTGCTGCGTTTCGAGTCGGACGCCGACCGTGGCTCGGGCGACGAGCAGGCCAAGGAGTACTACGCGAAGCAGGTCCAGGACGCGAAGTCCGTGGCGGGCGCGAAGAACACCAAGTCGGAACCGGTGTCCGGGACGGGCGACGAGGCGACTGCGGTGCGCTACGACCTGAAGAAGAAGGAAGGCTCCTTCAAGCAGCAGACGGTCGTGGCGCGGGTGGAGAACGTGGTCGTCACCCTGGACTACAACGGTGCCGGTCTGGCCGGTGACAAGAGCCCGGACGCCGACGATCTGGCCAAGGACGCGAAGTCGGCGGCCAAGGAGGCGGTGGCCGCGGTGGCGAAGGCGAACGGGGACGGTGGCGCCGCCTCGCCGAGCACATCCTCGTCGGCCTCGGGCTCGGCGTCTCCCTCCAAGTCCTCCTCCGGGTCCTCCGCCAGGTCCGCGTCCCCGTCGACGTCGTCTTCGACGAAGGCCGCGTCGAAGGGCTGAGCGGGTCCAAGTCGGCCCGTAGTCGGGCATTCTCATCCGCCCGCCCGAGCGCCGCACGAGTGTGCCACTCTGTTGCGCGCAACAACAGGCAAGGGGAGGGGAGTACGAGTGGCCGGGCCACTGAAGCTGACTCGGATGCACCGCGTCCTCATCGGCGTGGTCGTGACGGGCGCCGTGATCATCGCCGGTATCGGCTTCGCGGGTTCGTACGCGGCCGTCCGTGAGCTCGCGATCAAGAAGGGCTTCGGGAACTTCAGCTATGTGTTCCCGGTCGGCATCGACGCGGGCATCTGTGTGCTGCTCGCCCTGGACCTGCTGCTGACCTGGATCCGTATCCCCTTCCCGCTGCTGCGTCAGACGGCGTGGCTGCTGACGGCGGCGACGATCGCGTTCAACGGCGCGGCCGCCTGGCCGGACCCGCTGGGTGTGGGCATGCACGCGGTGATCCCGGTGCTGTTCGTGGTCGCCGTGGAGGCGGCCCGACACGCGATCGGCCGGATCGCCGACATCACCGCCGACAAGCACATGGAGGGCGTCCGGCTCACCCGCTGGCTGCTGTCCCCGGTGCCGACGTTCCTGCTGTGGCGCCGGATGAAGCTGTGGGAACTGCGCTCCTACGACCAGGTCATCAAGCTGGAGCAGGAGCGTCTGGTCTACCAGGCGCGGCTGCGCTCCCGCTTCGGCCGGGCCTGGCGGCGCAAGGCTCCGGTGGAGTCGCTGATGCCGCTGCGGCTGGCCCGCTACGGTGTGCCGCTGGCGGAGACGGCCCCCGCCGGTCTGGCGGCGGCGGGAATCGAGCCGGCGCTGATCCCGCCGGCGCCTGAGTTCGAGACGACGGTGGGCGGCCGGCCCGCCGTGGCGGGTCCCGTCCCGCAGCAACGGGCGGCGACCGCCGCCGGGCAGCGCCCGCTGCTGGTCGCCGAGCAGGATCCCGGCGGGCCGGCGTACGAGGAGCAGTTGCCGCCGGACGACCAGAGCCCGTGGTTCCAGGCGCCCCAGCAGGTCGACTACCACGGCGGCTACGATCCGACGTACGACCCGGAGCCCGTGTACGAGGACTGGTACGAGGAGCAGCAGCCGGAGCGGTTCGAGCAGCCCTCCATGGAGGACACGGGCAGCTTCCCCATTCCGGTGGGCCCGAACCGTACGCGCGAGCTGGGCGAGGGCGGCGGCACGCCGGAGCCCGCGCCGCCGGACGAGGAGTCGTACTACCAGGTCTTCAAGCAGTCGATCAGCGGCAGCGGCTATCCGACTCCGCGCGAGTTCAGTGACAACGTCGAGGCGACGTACGGCATCCCCGTCCCCGATGCCGAGGCCAAGAAGATGGTCATGCGCTTCCAGAACCGCCACACCGCGGAGCTGGAGGACGACCACATCGCGTAGGGCAGGACGCCCGTCGCACGGGAAAGGGGCCCTCCGAGGAGGGCCCCTTTTCCCGTCGGGGTTTCCTTCGGCGGTTACTCGCCGAGCAGCTTGCGCACCCGCTCCTGCCCCACCGCGAGCAGCAGCGTGGGCAGGCGCGGACCCGTGTCACGGCCCACCAGCAGGTGGTAGAGCAGCGCGAAGAACGACCGCTGGGCGGTCTTGATCTCCGGCGGCAGCTCCTTGGGCGTGGCATCGGCGGAGAACCCGGCCTGCACCTTGGGCACGCCGTACACGAGGTGGGTCAGTCCGTCGAGGGACCAGTGGTCGGCGATTCCGTCGAGCAGCAGGCGTACGGACTGCTGGGAGGCCTCGTCGAGGGACTTCAGCAGTTCGGCGTCGGGCTCGTCACGGACGATGGTGCGCTGGTCGGCGGGGACGTGGGTGTTGATCCACGCCTCGGCCCTGTCGTAGCGCGGGCGGGCCTCGTCCAGCGAGCCGAGCGGGTCGGCCGGGTCGAGCTCGCTGAGGATCCGCAGCGCCTGGTCCTGGTGGCCGGCGGTGATGTCGGCGACGGACGCGAGCGTGCGGTACGGCAGCGGGCGGGCGGTCTTGGGCAGCTCACCGGCGGCGGTGCCCACGGCCCGCGTGTACGCGGCGACATCGGCGGGGAGCGCGGATCCGTCGGCGACCTTGCCCGCGAGCTTGTCCCACTCGTCGTACAGGCGCTGGATCTCCTGGTCGAAGGCGATCTTGAAGGACTGGTTCGGCCGGCGCCGGGCGTACAGCCACCGCAGGAGCTGCGGTTCCATGATCTTCAGCGCGTCGGCGGGGGTGGGGACACCGCCCCGGGAGGAGGACATCTTCGCCATGCCGGAGATGCCGACGAAGGCGTACATCGGGCCGATCGGCTGCTTGCCGCCGAAGATCCCGACGATCTGCCCGCCGACCTGGAAGGAGGAGCCCGGCGAGGAGTGGTCGACGCCGGAGGGCTCGAAGATCACGCCCTCGTACGCCCACCGCATGGGCCAGTCGACCTTCCACACCAGCTTGCCGCGGTTGAACTCGCTGAGCCGGACGGTCTCGGAGAAGCCGCACGCCGTGCAGGCGTAGGTCAGCTCGGTGGAGTCGTCGTCGTAGGAGCTGACGGTGGTGAGGTCCTTCTCGCAGTTGCCGCAGTACGGCTTGTACGGGAAGTAGCCGGCGGCGCCGGAGCTGCCGTCGTCCTCGGCGGCGGCGCCCGAGCCCTCGGCGGCCTCCAGCTCGGCCTCGTCGACCGGCTTCTGCTTGGCCTGCTGCTTCTTCTGGTCGGCCGGCTTGGGCTTGGTGCGGTACTGGGCGAGGACGGCGTCGATGTCGCCGCGGTGCCGCATCGCGTGCAGGATCTGCTCGCGGTAGGCGCCGGAGGTGTACTGCTCGGTCTGGCTGATGCCGTCGAACTCCACGCCCAGCTCGGCGAGCGAGGCGACCATGGCGGCCTTGAAGTGCTCGGCCCAGTTCGCGTACGCCGAGCCGCGGGGGGCGGGGACGGAGGTGAGCGGCTTGCCGATGTGCTCGGCCCACGACTCGTCGATGCCGGTGACGCCGGCCGGGACCTTGCGGTACCGGTCGTAGTCGTCCCAGGAGATCAGGTGCCGCACCTCGTAGCCCCGGCGGCGGATCTCGTCGGCGACGAGGTGCGGGGTCATGACCTCGCGCAGGTTCCCCAGATGGATGGGGCCGGAGGGAGAGAGTCCGGACGCGACGACGACCGGTTTGCCCGGGGCCCGGCGCTCCGACTCCTCGATGACCTCATCCGCGAAACGGGAGACCCAGTCGGTGGTCTCGGTGCTCTGAGCCACGTTCGGCACGTCCTCTGATGGTCTGAACCCAGAAAGCCTGGATGGGAGTACTGACCTCTCCATACTCCCAGACGGCCGCGCGCGCGGAAAAACGGCTTTACCCGCCATGGGATACTGGCTGGGACTATCCATTCCCACGAGGAGAACGGCACCCATTCCTATGGCCTCGGTCACGTCCCTCAGCGACTCCGTCCAGCAGCACCTCGCTTCCGCTCTCTCGGCCGGCCTTCCGGAGGCCGCCGGCGCGGACCCGCTGCTGCGACGAAGCGACCGGGCCGACTTCCAGGCCAACGGGATCCTGGCCCTGGCCAAGAAGGCGAAGGCGAACCCCCGGGAACTGGCGACTCAGGTCGTCGACCGGGTGGTGACGGGTGACGTCATCAAGGAAGTCGAGGTCTCCGGCCCCGGCTTCCTCAACATCACGATCACGGACAAGGCGATCATCGAGACCCTGGCCGCGCGGTACGCGGACGAGGCGGGCCGCCTCGGCGTGCCGTACGCCGCGAACCCGGGCACCACGGTGATCGACTACGCCCAGCCGAACGTGGCGAAGGAGATGCACGTCGGCCATCTGCGCTCGGCGGTGATCGGCGACTCGGTCGTCCAGCTCCTCGAGTTCACCGGTGAGAGCGTGGTCCGGCGTCACCACATCGGCGACTGGGGCACCCAGTTCGGCATGCTCATCCAGTACCTGGACGAGCACCCGCACGAGCTGGACCACAAGGCGTCCACCGAGGACACGGCCGCCTCCGGCGAGGAGGCGATGTCGAACCTGGACCGGCTGTACAAGGCGGCGCGGAGGAAGTTCGACTCGGACGAGGAGTTCAAGACGCGCGCCCGGCGCCGGGTGGTCGACCTCCAGGCCGGGGACCCGCACACGCTGGCCATGTGGCAGAAGTTCGTCGACGAGTCGAAGATCTACTTCTTCTCCGTCTTCGAGAAACTGGACATGGAGATCCGGGACCCGGACATCGTCGGCGAGTCCGGCTACAACGACATGCTGGCCGAGACCTGCCGGCTGCTGGAGGAGTCGGGCGTCGCGGTCCGCTCCGAGGGTGCCCTGTGCGTCTTCTTCGAGGACATCAAGGGCCCGGACGGCAACCCGGTCCCGCTGATCGTCCAGAAGTCCGACGGCGGCTACGGCTACGCGGCCACCGACCTGTCGGCGATCCGCGACCGCGTCTTCAACCTGAAGGCGGACACGCTCCTCTACGTCGTGGACGCCCGCCAGTCCCTGCACTTCAAGATGGTCTTCGAGACGGCACGCAGGGCCGGCTGGCTCGGTGACGGCGTCAAGGCCCAGCAGCTGGCCTTCGGCACGGTGCTGGGCAAGGACGGCAAGCCGTTCAAGACGCGTGAGGGCGAGACGGTCCGCCTGGTCGACCTGCTGGACGAGGCGATCGACCGGGCCTCGGCGGTCGTCCGGGAGAAGGCCCAGGACCTCTCCGAGGAGGAGATCGCCGAGCGGGGTGCCCAGGTGGGCATCGGCGCGGTGAAGTACGCGGACCTGTCGACGTCGGCGAGCCGGGACTACAAGTTCGACCTGGACCAGATGGTCTCGCTGAACGGCGACACGTCGGTCTACCTCCAGTACGCCTACGCCCGTATCCGGTCCATCCTCCGCAAGGCGGGCGAGCTGCGCCCGGCCGCGCACCCGGAGCTGGAACTGGCGGCGGCGGAGCGGGCCCTGGGCCTGCACGCGGACGCCTTCGCGGAGACGGTGCGGGAAGCGGCGCGGGAGTACGCCCCGCACAAGCTGGCGGCATACCTCTACCAGCTGGCGTCCCTGTACACGACCTTCTACGACAAGTGCCCGGTGCTGAAGGCCGAGACGCCGCAGCAGGTGGAGAACCGCCTCTTCCTGTGCGACATCACGGCCCGTACCCTCCACCAGGGCATGGCCCTGCTGGGCATCAGGACGCCGGAGCGACTCTGAGGCACCCGAGGCCGTCACCACCCCCGGTGGCGGCCTCTCCGGCTCCTCCCCCTCCTCGCTACGCCTTGCCGCCCACTGCCGCGTACACGTTGATGTCGGCGTCCGTCACGTCGTTGATGTCGGCGTAGCGGACCTTCTCGATGTCCTCGAGAGCGGCGAGGTAGGAGGCTTCCGGCTGCTCGGGGACGGGGGCGGCGTGGTCGGGGCGCCAGTGGTGGACGGGGACGACTCCGGGGTCGGCCGGCTGAAGGCCGTTGTCCGTGAAGAAGCGCTCGACGTCGGCCCTGGAGCGCAGCACGAACGTGAAGCCCCGCTCGGTGTAGGTGCGTTGCACCGCGCGGATGTTCTCCGGGTTGAGGTCCTCGGTGAGATGGCTGAGGACCAGCCGGCTGCCGGAGGGCAGGGCGGCGACGAGTTCACGCACGATGCCGTACGCCTCCGCGTCCTCGACGAAGTGCAGGATGGCGACCAGGCACAGTGCGATCGGCTGGTCGAAGTCGAGGGTCTTGGCGGCCTGTTCGAGGATGTGCGCCGGGTTCTTCAGGTCGGCGTCGATGTAGTCGGTACGGCCCTCGGGGCCGCTGGTGAGCAGCGCGCGGGCGTGGGCGAGGACCACGGGGTCGTTGTCGACGTACACCACCCGGGAGTCGGTGTTGATCCGCTGGGCGATCTGGTGGACGTTCTCGCCGGTCGGCAGGCCGGTGCCGATGTCCAGGAACTGGCGGATGCCGTCCTGGGCGGCCAGCGTGGTCACGGCGCGGCGCAGGAAGTCGCGGTTGTGCCGTACGTCGAGGTAGCCGCGCGGATTGGCGGCGAGCCCGGCGGCGGCAGCGGCGCGGTCGGCCGGGTAGTGGTCCTTGCCGCCGAGGAAGACGTCGTAGACCCGGGCGGGGTGGGCTTTGGTCGTGTCGATCCTCCTTCTCAGCTCGGCGGGGTCCTGGCTGAGGGCGTCACCGGACATGGGCCTTCTCCCTGAGAGGTTCGGCTGATCTTCAACAACCTAACTCCCAGGGCGACTTGATCGTGCCCGAGGCGGGGACCAGAACGGCCCCGCGTCCCGTCCCGCATCCCGCAGGAACGCCGTTCGCGCTGGTCACGGCCGGTGTCGGCGTCCCGGCGTCCCACGTTCACGGGCAACCGTGGCGGCGGACGCCCCGAAGGGATCAAGCTGGGTGCGTCCGACCGTCCGCCGTCACCGCGGCTTGTTCCTGTTCGCCCACGGGGGATCTTCCATGCCCGTACACTCCACCCGCACCCGCACCCGCACCCGCACCCGTCCGCTCGCCGCGACGGCGCTCCTGCTCACCGCCGCCGCGGCCCTGACCGGCTGCCATGACGGTCAGGGCGTACGCGACGAGGGCCCGTCCTCGGTGTCGCGGTCGTTGGAGCGCCCGTGCGCCCAGCCCGCTCCGGCGACCCCTGACCGGCAGGCTCAGCGCAGCTTCTGCGCGACCTCGGTCGCCCAGTAGGTGAGGATGTTCCGGGCGCCGGCCCGCTTGATGCCGGTCAGGGTCTCCAGGATCGCCCGGTCCCGGTCGACCCAGCCCTTCTCGGCGGCGGCCTCGATCATCGAGTACTCGCCGGAGATCTGGTAGGCGGCGACGGGCACGTCCACGGCGTCGGCGACCCGGGCCAGGATGTCCAGGTAGGGACCGGCCGGCTTCACCATCACCATGTCGGCCCCCTCCTCCAGGTCGAGGGCCAGCTCGCGCAGCGACTCGCGCAGGTTCGCCGGGTCCTGCTGGTAGGTCTTGCGGTCGCCGTTCAGCGAGGAGCCGACGGCCTCCCGGAAGGGCCCGTAGAAGGCGGAGGAGTACTTGACCGTGTAGGCGAGGACGGCGACGTCCTCCCGTCCGATCTGGTCCAGCGCGTCACGGATGACGCCGATCTGCCCGTCCATCATCCCGCTGGGCCCGACGACATGGGCACCGGCGTCGGCCTGCACCTGGGCCATCTCGGCGTACCGCTCCAGGGTGGCGTCGTTGTCGACGCGGCCCTCGGCGTCCAGGACGCCGCAGTGCCCGTGATCGGTGAACTCGTCCAGGCACAGGTCGGACATGACGAGCAGCTCGTCCCCGACCTCGGCCCGTACGTCGCGCAGCGCGACCTGGAGAATCCCGTCCGGATCGGTCCCGGCCGTCCCGAGGGCGTCCTTCTTGGACTCCTCCGGCACCCCGAACAGCATGATCCCGGAGATCCCGGCCTCCACCGCCTGAGCGGCGGCCTTCTTCAGACTGTCCCGCGTGTGCTGCACGACCCCGGGCATCGCCGCGATCGGCACGGGCTCGCTCACGCCCTCCCGCACGAACGCGGGCAGGATCAGGTCCGCCGGGTGCAGCCGCGTCTCGGCGACCATGCGGCGCATCGCGGGAGTGGTGCGCAGCCGACGAGGACGCGTACCGGGAAAGGATCCGTACTTCGTCATGCCCCTACGCTACGCCCGCCGATCCCGTGCCTTTGCCGACGCCGAGTCGGTCGCCCGCGCACACCTCGTCGTCCGCGTTGACCTCCAGCAGCTCCCGGGCACGGCGCACCAGGGCACGACGTACGGCGTCGGGCGCCAGGACCCGCAGAGGTACGGCCAGGCCGACGAGGTACCGGGCGAGCCCGTCCGCGTCGGGTCCGCCGACGTCGACGATCGTGGCGTCGGGGCCGTCCGGCCGGTGCGTACCGACCGTCGCCGGGATCACTCGCAGCGCCTCGTCCATGGGCAGGGGGAGCCGGATCGTCGCGCTCAGCGGGTAGGGGCCGTTCGCCGTGGAGCGGGAGACGAGCTGTGCCGGGTCGGGCGGGTCGGCCAGGTCCACCGGCTGACCGGTCGGCTGCAGCCGTGCGACGCGGTCGGCCCGGAACGTACGCCATTGGTCCCGTGCCACGTCCCGGGCGACGAAGTACCAGCGGCGTCCGGTGTGGACGAGACGGTAGGGGTCCACGTCCCGGACGGTGGCCCGTCCCTTCACGTCCCGGTAGGACAGGCGGGCGCGCTCGCCCCGGCGGCACGCGGCGGCCAGTTCCAGCAGCATGTTCGGGGTGATCTGCGGCTCCATGGCCCTCGGAGTGTGCACGAAGGCGGCGTCCATCTCGCTCAGCCGGTCCGCGATCCGCCGCGGCAGCACCTGCCGCAGCTTCAGCAGCGCCGACAGCGCCGCCTGGTCACCGCCGAGAGCACCGCTCAGCGCCGCCTCACGCAGCCCCACGGCCACGGCGAGGGCCTCCTCGTCGTCGAGGATCAGCGGCGGCACCCGGGACCCGGCCCGCAGCCGGTAACCGCCCCACGGACCCGGCTCGGACTCGACGACGTAGCCGATCTCGCGGAGCCTGGCGATGTCGCGCCGCACCGTGCGCTCCGTGACCCCGATCCGCTCGGCCAGCTCGGCACAGGTCCACGACGGCCGGGCGGCCAGCACGGAGACCAGCCGGAGCAGACGGACGGAGGCACTGATCACCTTCCGAAGTTTTCCACGGGCCGGACACGACCAGGACCGGAACTGTCCGGGTCACCGCCTACCGTCCTGAAGCATGAGCGCTGAGAACACCGACTCCGCCCCCACGTTCCGCTACGCGGCGGTCACCTTCGACTGCCCGGACCCCGCGGAACTGGCCCGCTTCTACGGCGAGGCCCTGGGTCTGCCCGTCGCCTTCTCCACCGACGACTTCGTCTTCCTCGCCCAGGAGGGAACGCCCGGCCTGGGCTTCAACCGCCTGACCGACTACCGCCGCCCCACCTGGCCGGACCCCGCCCAGGAGAAGCAGGCCCACCTCGAGCTGGGCGTCGACGACCTGGAGGCCGCCGAGTCCCGACTGCTCTCCCTGGGCGCCGCCAAGCCCGACCACCAGCCGTCCCCCGACCGCTGGCGAGTCCTCCTGGACCCCGCCGGCCACCCCTTCTGCATCACGACGCTGGTCTGACACCCCGGTACGCCGAAAAGCGGTTGGAACGCCCCCGTGAGGGCGCTCCAACCGCTTCGGCTCACCTCGGCTCAGGTCGTCGAGCGACGCCTCCGTGCCCCCGGGCGCCGCTCGCTCGGGCGGGTCACCGGGTCGCCGGCCTCCAGGGCGGCCGCGCGGCGCTTCATGCCGAAGTCGGCGAGGGCCTCGGCGAGCTTGTGGACCGACGGCTCCGGTGACATGACGTCGACGCGCAGGCCGTGCTCCTCCGCCGTCTTCGCCGTCGCCGGGCCGATGCAGGCGATCACCGTGACGTTGTGCGGCTTGCCCGCGATGCCGACGAGGTTGCGGACCGTGGAGGACGAGGTGAACAGGACCGCGTCGAAGCCGCCGCCCTTGATCGCCTCGCGGGTCTCCGCCGGGGGCGGCGAGGCGCGCACGGTCCGGTACGCCGTGACGTCGTCGACCTCCCAGCCCAGCTCGATCAGGCCCGCCACCAGCGTCTCGGTGGCGATGTCGGCGCGCGGCAGGAAGACCCTGTCGATCGGGTCGAACACCGGGTCGTAGGGCGGCCAGTCCTCCAGGAGGCCGGCCGCCGACTGCTCGCCGCTCGGCACCAGGTCGGGCTTCACGCCGAAGGCGATCAGGGCCTTGGCCGTCTGGTCGCCCACCGCCGCGACCTTGATGCCCGCGAAGGCGCGGGCGTCCAGGCCGTACTCCTCGAACTTCTCGCGGACCGCCTTGACCGCGTTGACCGACGTGAACGCGATCCACTCGTAGCGGCCGGTGACCAGGCCCTTGACCGCCCGCTCCATCTGCTGGGGCGTGCGCGGCGGCTCCACGGCGATCGTGGGCACCTCGTGCGGTACGGCACCGTAGGAGCGCAGCTGGTCGGAGAGCGACGCGGCCTGCTCCTTGGTGCGCGGCACGAGCACCTTCCAGCCGAACAGCGGCTTGGACTCGAACCAGGAGAGCTGGTCGCGCTGCGCGGCGGCGCTGCGCTCGCCGACCACCGCTATCACCGGCCGGCCGCCGTCCGGGGACGGCAGGACCTTGGCCTGCTTCAGGGTCTGCGCGACCGTGCCGAGGGTGGCGGTCCAGGTGCGCTGGCGGGTGGTCGTACCGGCGACGGTCACCGTCATCGGGGTGTCCGGCTTGCGGCCGGCCGACACCAGCTCGCCGGCCGCTGCGGCCACCGAGTCCAGCGTCGTGGACACCACGACCGTGCCGTCCGAGGCGCCGACCTCCGTCCAGCAGCGGTCGGAGGCGGTGCGGGCGTCGACGAACCGTACGTCGGTGCCCTCGGCGTCACGCAGCGGCACACCGGCGTACGCGGGCACACCGACGGCGGTCGCGACGCCGGGGACGACCTCGAAGGGCACCCCGGCCGCGGCGCAGGCGAGCATTTCGGCGGCGGCGTCCGTATCAAGTCCCGGGTCCCCGGACACCGCACGGACGACCCGCCTGCCGCCCCGCGCAGCCTCCATGACAAGATGTGCGGCATCCCGCACCGCGGGGGCTCCGACGGTTGTTGACGTGCTGTCAACAACCGTGAGCTGGGGTGTGCCCGTGCCCGGAACAGGGTCCGACGAGGGATCCGTGTCCGTGTGCACGACGGCGACACCCTGGCGGGCGTGCGTACGTACGACGTCGAGCACCTCGTGCTCGGCGACGAGGACGTCCGCGTTCGCCAGCGCCTCGACGGCGCGCAGTGTCAGCAGTCCCGGATCTCCGGGTCCGGCACCGAGGAAGGTGACGTGCCCGTGTTCCGGACCGGCGGCGGGAAGGGTGGTGGGGCTCAATGTGCTCGCTCCCCCATCAGACCGGCCGCGCCCTGGGCGAGCATCTCGGTGGCGAGTTCGCGACCGAACGCCATCGCCTCATCGTGCGTCTGGGGCACGGGACCGGTGGTGGACAGCTGCACCAGCGTGGAGCCGTCGGTCGTACCGACGACGCCGCGCAGGCGCATTTCCTTGACAATCTGCCCGTCGGCCAGAAGGTCGGCCAAGGCGCCCACAGGGGCGCTGCAACCGGCCTCCAGGGCGGCGAGCAGTGATCGCTCGGCAGTCACGGCGGCCCGCGTGAACGGGTCGTCGAGCTGGGCGAGCACGGCGAGGAGTTCCGCGTTGCCCGCGGTGCACTCGATCGCCAGGGCCCCCTGGCCGGGGGCGGGCAGAACCGTGTCGACCGACAGGAAGTCGGTCACTTCGTCGCTGCGGCCGATCCGGTTGAGTCCGGCCGCGGCCAGCACGACCGCGTCCAGCTCGCCGCCGCGGACGTATCCGATACGGGTGTCGACGTTGCCCCGGATCGGAACCGTCTCGATGTCCAGGCCGTGGGCGCGGGCGTACGCGTTCAGCTGGGCCATGCGGCGCGGCGCGCCGGTGCCTATCCGCGCCCCGCGGGGCAGGTCGGTGAACTTCAGCGCGTCCCGGGCGACGACCACGTCACGCGGGTCCTCGCGCTCGGGTATCGCGGCCAGGACCAGCTCGTCGGGCTGCGTGGTGGGCAGGTCCTTGAGCGAATGAACCGCGAAGTCCACCTCGCCCCGCAACAGCGCCTCGCGCAGCGCCGCGACGAACACGCCCGTGCCGCCGATCTGCGCCAGGTGTTCGCGGGAGACGTCGCCGTAGGTGGTGATCTCGACGAGCTCGACGGGCCGTCCGGTCACCTGGCTCACGGCGTCCGCCACCTGCCCGGACTGGGCCATGGCGAGCTTGCTTCGCCTGGTCCCCAGCTTCAGTGCCTTGGTACTCATGCCGGCCCTCGGTTCTTGCCGTTCTTCTCGGAGTCTTCGTCGGCCCTGGAGACGGAGGCCACCGTCTCCGGGTCGAGGTCGAACAGGGTGCGCAGCGCGTCCGCGTACCCGGCGCCGCCGGGCTCGGCCGCGAGCTGCTTGACCCGGACGGTCGGGGCGTGCAGCAGCTTGTCGACGACGCGCCGCACGGTCTGGGTGATCTCCGCCCGGTGCTTGCCGTCCAGGCCGGGCAGCCGCCCTTCCAGGCGGGCGATCTCGCTGGCCACGACGTCGGCGGCCATGGTGCGCAGGGCGACGACGGTGGGCGTGATGTGCGCCGCCCGCTGGGCCGCCGCGAAGTCCGCGACCTCGCCCGCGACGATGCGGCGGACCTGGTCGACGTCGGCCGCCATGGGCGCGTCCGCGGAGGCCTCCGCGAGGGACTCGATGTCCACCAGGCGCACCCCGGCCAGCCGGTGCACGGCCGCGTCGATGTCCCGCGGCATGGCCAGGTCCAGCAGGAACAGCACCGGCTCGGGGCGCGGCGCCACGGCGACCGGCTCGGGCCTGCGCAGCTCGGGGACGCGGCCGACCCTGGCGACGGTCGCGGCGAGCGCGGTGATCAGCTCGGCGTCGGCCTCGACGACCCGGTCGGCGTGCTCCCGGCGGTCCACGGTGCCGTTGTCCACCCAGGTGCCGTGCTGCTCCAGGGTGGCCGCGTCGATGCCGGCGACGGCCGACTCGCCCAGCAGGGAGAAGCCGGGCTCCACGGACGCCAGGTCGAGCGGGCAGCCCTCCTCGGCGCCGAGGGTGGCGGGCGGCAGCGGGGTCTCGCGTACGTCCGTCTTCACGGCCGTACGGCGCTCCCCGGCGTCCTCGGCCGGGCTCTCGCCGCCGAGGCTCTCGCCGTCGAGTTCCTTGGCGGCCGCGCCCGTGCGGCCCTCGACCGCGGCGGCGATCGACTCGGCGGTCAGGACCAGTCCGGTCGCGCCGGTGCAGGAGACGGCGACGTCGGCACGTGTCAGCTCGGCCGGTACCGCGTTCATCGGTACCGCGCGGGCCAGCACGTCCGTGTCGTCGCCCTCGGTGAGGATCCGCGCCAGGCGCTCGGCGCGCTCCTGGGTGCGGTTGGCGATCACGATCTCGGCGACGCCGGCGCGCGCCAGCGTGGCGGCGGCCAGCGACGACATCGAGCCGGCGCCGATGACCAGGGCCTTCTTGCCGCGGGCCCAGTCGGTGACGGCCGTGCCCGCGGACAGCTGCTCCAGGCCGAAGGTGACCAGGGACTGTCCGGCACGGTCGATCCCGGTCTCGGAGTGGGCGCGCTTGCCCACCCTGAGGGCCTGCTGGAACAGGTCGTTCAGCAGCCGCCCGGCGGTGTGCAGCTCCTGCGCGCGGGCCAGGGAGTCCTTTATCTGGCCGAGGATCTGGCCCTCGCCGACGACCATGGAGTCCAGGCCGCAGGCCACCGAGAACAGGTGGTGGACGGCCCGGTCCTCGTAGTGGACGTAGAGGTAGGGGGTGAGCTCCTCCAGGCCGACGCCGCTGTGCTGGGCGAGCAGGGTGGACAGCTCGGCCACACCGGCATGGAACTTGTCCACGTCGGCGTACAGCTCGATGCGGTTGCAGGTGGCCAGGAGCGCGGCCTCGGTGGCGGGCTCCGCGGCGACGGTGTCCTGCAACAGCTTGACCTGGTCGTCCGTGTTCAGCGAGGCCCGCTCCAGCACGCTGACCGGGGCGCTGCGGTGACTCAGTCCGACGACGAGAAGACTCATGCCGGCATCACGGCGGGGACGTCCCCGTCGGGCCCCTGGTCGGCGGACGCCTTGCGGGCGGCGGCAGCGGCAGCGGCGGGCAGCGCGGTGTCGGCGGCGGACTCCTCGCCGGCCTTGCGCTGCTCGTGGAAGGCGAGGATCTGCAGCTCGATGGAGAGGTCGACCTTGCGCACGTCCACGCCGTCCGGGACGTTCAGCACGGTCGGCGCGAAGTTCAGGATGGAGGTCACCCCGGCGGCGACGAGCCGGTCGCAGACCTGCTGGGCGGCGCCCGCGGGGGTCGCGATCACGCCGATCGACACGCCGTTGTCCTGGATGATCTTCTCCAGGTCGTCGGTGTGCTGGACCGGGATGCCGGCGACGGGCTTTCCGGCCATCGCGGGGTCGGCGTCGATGAGGGCGGCGACCCGGAAGCCACGGGAGGCGAAGCCGCCGTAGTTGGCGAGTGCGGCGCCGAGGTTACCGATACCGACGATCACAACCGGCCAGTCTTGGGTCAGCCCCAGTTCCCGGGAGATCTGGTACACGAGATACTCGACGTCGTAGCCGACGCCCCTGGTCCCGTAGGAACCGAGGTAGGAGAAGTCCTTGCGCAGCTTCGCGGAGTTGACCCCCGCCGCGGCCGCGAGCTCCTCGGAGGAGACCGTGGGGACCGAGCGCTCCGACAGTGCGGTCAGGGCTCGGAGGTACAGCGGAAGCCTGGCGACGGTGGCCTCGGGAATCCCTCGGCTACGGGTCGCCGGTCGGTGAGTTCGGCCAGTTGCCACGGTGCTCCTGCGGGTAGAGCGGGGCTGTGGGCGGTCATACGTCCCCAGACCGCCCCGTCGACAGCAGGCTATGTCTTTGTGAACGCGTGCACAAAGATTGTGTCCGATTTGCCCGGCCAACGTGACCGGGGTCACGCGCCCCCGGCGCACGCGCGGGGAACCGGCGCACTCGCACCCGCGTTCCTTCTTTGTTGGGGGCAAAACCGCACACGCTCCTCTACGATCCCCACCCCCGAGACCAGGTCGCCGTCGATCCTAAGCGACTTCTGGCCAGTTTGAACTCGTCGGTCAGTTCCCGGACGGGGCCGTCACACAGACCTGCCGGTCAGCGCCTTGCGCAACCGCTCCTCGTTCACACGCCAGAAGGTGTGCTGCTCGCCGTCGATCAGCACGACGGGGATCTGCTCCCAGTACTGGTCATACAGCCGCGCGTCCTCGGTGATGTCCTTCTGCTCCCACGGCACGCCGAGGTCGGCGCAGACCTTCTCGACGACGGCCTGCGCGTCGTCGCACAGATGACAGCCGGGCTTGCGGACGAGCGTGACGAGCCGGTCCCCGGGGGTGGGGGGCTTACGGCGGAAGAGGGGACTCATGTCGGCCATTGTCGCCCGTCCCCCGGCGCACCCCCACCCCTTCCCACGACCGCTTTCACCAGTTCCTGCAGGCCCGGCCCCACGATCCCTTTAACGACACGGACGTGCAGAGTTCACGGCCTGCGAACCTCATGGCTCCGGAACCACCGAACAGACTGGCTATGCTCACGCCATGGCCGCTCTCGGATGGCTCACCCCCCGTAGGCGCTCCGCCACCGCGCGGAGCGTGTTGGCAGGCGAGGCCTCGGCGGAGGCCGCGCGCAAGTCCTCGCAGGAGGCGGAGGTCGTACCGCCCCCGCAGGAGGCGGAGTTCCCGGTGCACGGGGACGAACGCGCCGCCGCCTTCTTCGACCTGGACAACACCGTCATGCAGGGCGCGGCGCTGTTCCACTTCGGCCGGGGCCTGTACAAGCGGAAGTTCTTCGAGACGCGCGACCTCGCCCGGTTCGCCTGGCAGCAGGCGTGGTTCCGCCTGGCCGGCGTCGAGGACCCCGAGCACATGCAGGAGGCCCGCGACTCGGCGCTGTCCATCGTGAAGGGGCACCGCGTCGCCGAGCTGAAGTCCATCGGCGAGGAGATCTACGACGAGTACATGGCCGAGCGGATCTGGCCGGGCACCCGGGCGCTGGCCCAGGCCCACCTGGACGCCGGCCAGAAGGTCTGGCTGGTCACCGCCGCGCCGGTGGAGATCGCCCAGGTCATCGCCCGGCGCCTCGGCCTGACCGGCGCACTGGGCACGGTGGCCGAGTCGGTCGACGGCGTCTACACCGGTCGCCTGGTCGGCGAACCGCTGCACGGCCCGGCCAAGGCCGAGGCGGTACGCGCCCTGGCGGCGGCGGAGGGCCTGGACCTGTCCCGCTGCGCCGCCTACAGCGACTCCCACAACGACATCCCCATGCTGTCGCTGGTCGGCCACCCCTACGCCATCAACCCCGACACCAAACTCCGCCGCCACGCCCGCGAGATGGACTGGCGCCTGCGCGACTACCGCACCGGCCGCAAGGCCGCCAAGGTCGGCATCCCCGCCGCGGCGGGCGTCGGCGCGGTGGCCGGCGGCACCGCGGCCGCCATCGCCCTCCACCGCCGCCGCCGGTAGCAGCTGCACGGAGCGTAACCAGAGCCCACCCGAGACGGACCCCACGGCCCTCGGGAGGCTTCGCAATGCTCACGCATGTGCGACGCACCCGGATTCCGATCAAACGACCGAACATACCCGTGTACCGCCCTGGCCATTCTCCTTGGCGGTACACCGCCACAACACGCCCCCGACTGACACCGAACCCGGACCAGATCGGTCAACAAACGGTCACTCTGCGGCACTTGATAGGGCGTCAATCGGTTACGGAAGCGACGTAATCGATGATTTGAGCAACTCGGTGTAGCAGTGCCTGTACGAAGCGTTATTCTCCTCAGACGCAAACCGGTACCCCTCCGTCGCCACGACGGGTGAACGGTTCCGCACTGCACGTGATGGAAGCTCTGCCTCTGGGAGTCCCGTGTACCCACACGTCGGGGTTGACGCCTCGGGCCTGGCTACGCTCCGCGCAACGGTCCTCGACCTGCTGCGCGGCCTCGTCCCCACGCCGTATGCCGGCCCCGCATTCGCCACCGCCGCCCCCGTAGGCCCGTGCTACGCGCTGGCCGAGGGCGGCGCCGCCGCCGTGGGCAGACGCGGGCGCCCGTCCGCCGGGGCGACCGCCCGCCGCCCGGCCGCGGACAGCGACAGCGCCCGGATGATGGACCTCGTCGAGCGCGCCCAGGCCGGCGAGGCCGAGGCCTTCGGCCGCCTCTACGACCAGTACAGCGACACCGTGTACCGGTACATCTACTACCGCGTGGGCGGCAAGGCCACCGCCGAGGACCTCACCAGCGAGACCTTCCTGCGCGCCCTGCGCCGCATCGGCACCTTCACCTGGCAGGGCCGCGACTTCGGCGCCTGGCTGGTCACCATCGCCCGCAACCTCGTCGCCGACCACTTCAAGTCCAGCCGCTTCCGCCTCGAGGTCACCACCGGCGAGATGCTCGACGCCAACGAGGTCGAGCGCTCCCCCGAGGACTCCGTCCTGGAGTCCCTGTCCAACGCCGCCCTCCTCGACGCCGTCCGACGACTCAACCCCCAGCAGCAGGAGTGCGTCACGCTCCGTTTCCTGCAGGGCCTCTCCGTCGCGGAGACCGCCCGCGTGATGGGCAAGAACGAGGGCGCCATCAAGACCCTTCAGTACCGGGCCGTGCGCACCCTCGCCCGGCTCCTCCCGGACGACGCCCGCTGATCGGCCCACGCTCGGCGACCGTCAACTCACGCTGTGTCACGGCACGTTGACTTACCGATCGGATGCTCCGGTGTCCGTAACCGAAGTGCCGAGCCGCTCGTTGTGCGGGATACAGGCTCCCTGTGGTCACGCCTTGGCCCACGCTGATCACTCGTTCGGGTGGTGCGGACGTGGGTGGGCAACCCTCAGGACCCCAGGGGAGTCGACCGTCATGACGAGAGGAGGTGCCGCCAGTGATCGCGAACGTATCGGCGCACCGGCGGGCGAACGCCTTCGCCCAGGCCCTGGAGGAGTTGTCCGACCGGGGCACGGCGGCCGAGCAGTCCGAAGGACCGGCCCCCGCGCCGGCAGCCGCGGAACAGACCGAGCAGGGCCGCCTGTTGGCTCTCGCCGACGGTCTGGGCGCGCTGCCCCGGCCGGAGCTGGACCCCGAGGTCAAGGTCGTCCAGCGGGCCCAACTGGTGGCCGCGATGGAGGCCATGATGCAGGAGGGCACCGCTGCGGGCGAGGCTAGTGACCTGTCAGTGCCCGGCCAGCGATCCCATCGGGGCAAAGGCGCCCACCGGGCGAGCGGCCTGGGGAAACTGCGGCCGCGCACGCGGCTGACCAAGGGCCTGGCGGCCGGCGGACTCAGCGTGGGTGTGGCCGCGGGAGCCTTCGGCGGTGTGGCCGCCGCCAGCTCCGACGCCCTCCCCGGTGACTCGCTGTACGGCCTGAAGCGCGGCATCGAGGACTTCAAGCTCAACTACCTGACCGACGGCGCCGACGAGCAGGGCCAGGCCTACCTCGACCTGGCCTCGACCCGTTTGAACGAGGCCCGCCGGCTCCTCGACCGCGGCCGCGGCGGCCACCTGGACCACGAGTCCCTCGGCGAGATCCGCCGCACCCTGACCGGGATGCAGCACGACGCGTCCGAAGGCCACCGCCTGCTGCACGAGGCGTACGAGCGCGACCCCGACCACCTCGGCCCCATCCAGGCCCTCTCCACGTTCTCCAAGTCCCACCGCGAGACCTGGGGCGCCCTGCGCGAGAAGCTGCCGGTGCAGCTCGGCGACGTCAGTGACCAGGTGTCGTCGGTGTTCGACGCCATAGACCAAGAGGTCGCCCCGCTCCAGTCACTGCTCCCGCAGCCCCCCGCCTCCGGTGACGGCAGCGGCACGCAGCACGGAAGCGGTGCTCACTCCTCCACCGAGCCACCCGGCGCCAACCGGTCCGCCCGGCCCGGCACCGGAACACCCTCGGGCGGCCACCAGTCCCACAGCGGCAGCCCCAGCACCTCGGCCGGTTCCGGCGGCGAGACCTCCGAGGGCCTGCTCGGCGGCACCACCGGCGGCCTGCTCGACCCGCCGAAGGCCAGCGGCAGTGCCTCGCCGTCCGAGAGCAAGCCGCCCGCCGGCGGCCCGGACGTGACCATCCCGCCCCTTCTCCCGGGCCTCCTCCCCGGCCTCGGCATCGACAGCGAGGACGCGAAGTAGGCGTACGGCGAAGGGGTACGGCACAGGCGAAGACCGGTCCACGACGATGGGGGCGCCCTCAGCACGAGGGCGCCCCCATCGTCGTGGCACCGCCGGACTCGGAAGAACACTCAGAAGAACACCGACCTGCGCTGCACCAGCAGCTTGTACAGCGTGTGCTGGATCTGCTCACGGACCTGGTCGGTCAGGTTGAACATCAGCATCGGATCCTCCGCCGCCTCCGGCGGATACCCGTCCGTCGGGATCGGCTCGCCGAACTGGATCGTCCACTTCGTCGGCAGCGGGATCGCCCCCAGCGGGCCCAGCCACGGGAACGTCGGCGTCAGCGGGAAGTACGGGAAGCCGAGCAGACGGGCCAGGGTCTTGGCGTTGCCGATCATCGGGTAGATCTCCTCCGCCCCGACGATCGAGCAGGGGATGATCGGCGCGCCCTGCCGCAGCGCCGTGGAGACGAAACCGCCACGGCCGAACCGCTGAAGCTTGTAGCGCTCGCTGAAAGGTTTCCCGATGCCCTTGAACCCCTCCGGCATCACCCCGACCAGCTCGCCCTGCCCCAGCAGCCGTTCGGCGTCCTCCGTGCAGGCGAGCGTGTGGCCCAGCTTGCGGGCGAGCTCGTTGACCACCGGCAGCACGAAGACCAGGTCGGCGGCGAGCAGCCGCAGATGCCGCCCGGCCGGATGGTGGTCGTGGACGGCGACCTGCATCATCAGCCCGTCCAGCGGCAGCGTCCCGGAGTGGTTGGCGACGATCAGCGCGCCGCCCGCCTTCGGGATGTTCTCGATGCCCTTCACATCGACCCGGAAGTACTTCTCGTACACCGGCCGCAGCAGGGACATCAGCACCTGGTCGGTGAGCTCGGCGTCGTAGCCGAAGTCGTCGACGTCGTACTCCCCGGTCAGCCGCCGGCGCAGGAACGACAGACCGCTCGCCACACGCCGCTCCAGGCCGCCGCGCACGCCCTCGCCCTCCCCGGGCTCGCGCGCCGGCGGCGACGGCAGCGACGGCCCCGCCTGAAGCGCCGGCCGGTCCTGCGGACTCTCACCGGTCTCGGGACCGCCCTCCGGTGCGGCGGCCACCCTGGCGGGCAGCGGCTGCACCTCCCGGACGACCGCGGGCTCGGCGCCGGAGCGCCGGCTCCCCGTGCTCCGGCGCCGCGACGGCCGTGCTCCGGCGCCCCCGCGGGACCGGTCGTCGTCGAACGGAATGACCTTGGCGTCCGCCATCGTTGCTGCGCTCCTCAGTTGGCGCTCTGCGTCGGGGGGTGGCCGCTGCCCCGGAGGGACAGCGCGGCGATCCGGTCGACGGCCCCCGAAAGGGCCTCCGGCGGCAGCAGTCCGGGGCCGCGGCTGCGGACGAAGTCCGCGAACGTCTCCGCGGTCGTGTACTTGGGTGTGAAGCCCAGCGTGTCGCGCATCTGATCGGTGGCCACGACCCGGCCGTGGGTGAGCAGCCGGATCTGCTCCGGTGAGAAGTCCGTCATACCCAGCGTACGCACCAACGAGCCCGCCCACGTGACGGCGGGCAGCAGCAGCGGCACCGTGGGACGGCCCAGCCGCCGCGAGCACTGCGAGAGCAGCAGCACACCGTCACCGGCGATGTTGAAGGTGCCGCTGTTCAGCGTGCCCCGGCGCGCCTCGTGCGAGGCGATCCGCAGCACCTCGATCACGTCGTCCTCGTGCACGAACTGCAGCCGCGGGTCGTAGCCGAACACCGTCGGCAGCACCGGCAGCGCGAAGTAGGAGGCCAGCGGGGTATCCACGGTCGGCCCGAGGATGTTGGCGAACCTGAGCACGCACACGGCCACGTCCGGCCGCCGCCGCGCGAAACCGCGGACGTATCCCTCGACCTCGACCGCGTCCTTGGCGAAGCCGCCGCTGGGCAGCGACTTGGCCGGAGTGGTCTCGGTGAACACCGCCGGGTCCCGGGAGGCGGAGCCGTAGACGTTGGTACTGGACTTCACCACCAGCCGCTTGACGCTCGGCGACTTCTGGCAGGCGCCGAGCAGCTGCATGGTCCCGATGACGTTGGTCTCCTTGACCGTCGCCCGGCTGCCGCCGCCCAGCGCGGTGCCGGTGACGTCCATGTGGACGACCGTGTCGGCGCCGGTCTCGGCGAGCACCCGCGCGATGGTGGCCTGCCGGATGTCCGCCTGGATGAAGTCGGCGCCGCCCAGATGATGCTCCGGCGGTACCGCGTCCACGGCGACGACCCGGTCCACCTGCGCATCACGCTGGATCCGCCGTACGAACCGGCCCGCGAGCCGGCGGGCCACTCCGGTCACCAGCACGACCTGTCCCACGATCAGCGCCTTCCCTCGTGTCGCACACCGCGTTCCCCGTGGACGCCAACCTATCGGGTCGCTGTTGCGCTGTGATGACCGCCGGCTGCACGAAGTGACGAAAATGCCCCCACCAGGTGAGGAACGCGTGCGGCCCCCCACCCGGGGGGTGGGGGGCCGCACTCACGCTCTCGCGATGCCGCGCACTGGATCATCACATGATCACGGCGCGACGGACGTCACTACTTCTTGTTGCGACGCTGGACGCGCGTGCGCTTCAGCAGCTTGCGGTGCTTCTTCTTGGCCATCCGCTTGCGCCGCTTCTTGATAACAGAGCCCACGACTACCCTCGCTCACTTCTCATCACTCGGTGTTTGGGCGCCATGGGCCCACACGACCTACGAGGGGTCAGCCTACCCGCAGGAGCGCCGCTCTTGTTAATCGAGGTGTCCGGAGGGACCCGGAAGTGCCCTGTGCTGCCGATACGGATCCCTCCGGGCAATCTTCTGGTCGCTCGCCGTCAGGCGGTTTCCACCCCCACATAGCTCTCACGGAGGTACTCGTGAACCGCCTGCTCCGGGACGCGGAAGGACCGCCCGACCCGGATCGCGGGCAGATGACCGCTGTGCACCAGCCGGTACACGGTCATCTTCGACACTCGCATCACCGAGGCGACCTCCGCCACGGTAAGGAACTGAACCTCGTTCAGAGGCCTCTCGCCAGCTGCAGCCATGACACACCTGCACCTTCCGCACTCGACGGCCACCGGCTTCCCCTTCCGGTGACTCTTCGTCGCTGCGTGCTCACTCCCCAGACTAGGGGCGGGTGATGCAAGTGGGGAAGAGGTGCACCCATCGGCGGCCTACTGTGACAGACACGCTCGATCGAGCACGTAGCGGGTGACCGGGCGGTAGTAGGCGGCCCGCACCGCGTCATCAAGCGGAACGACGACGGACACGCGCCCCTCCGCCTGCCCCACGAACAACGCGGGGTCGTCCGTATCGGCCAGCCCCATGGCCTCGAACCCCAGCTGACCTGCTCCGCAGACCCAGCCGTGGTCCCCGATCACCAGCTCGGGCAGTGGGCCGCCGGCGTCCGCGGCCGCCTCCAGCGCCAGCCGAACCGGGAGCGGCGAGTGCGAGTGTGCGCCGGTCTCACAACCGGGGCGTTCGCTCCCGGCCGGCCGCACCAGCCCGACGCCCCGTACGTATGCGAGACGGAACGTGCGTAGACCGAACCGGGTCGTTATGTCGACACAGCGACCCTGCGCCGGGGTGAGGACGGTACATCCCGCCGCCGACAACGCGTCCGCCAGCGCGGCGTAGAAGCCGATCAGCCGGTGCGGGTGCCCGGTGCCCAGGAGCACGCACGCGCCGCGCCGGGCGACCGCGCGGAGCCGGTCCGCGAAGGCCCCCAGGGCGGCGAGCGTCAGCTCCGGGTCGATCACGTCACGGCCGACGGTGTGCCGCGGATCGGCCGAAACCCCGCACCTTCGCGCCATCAACTCGATCAGATCCCGTTGCCCCCACGCCAGTTCGGGATCGATTCCGATCAGCGTCCGGGGGTCCCGGGCCGCGAACAGCCGATAGCTGCGCAGACTGGACTCCCGGGTGGTGGCCACGACCCCGGCCAGTCCGGCACCCACCAGATGGGCACGCAGTGCGGCGGTGTTCAACACGAGTGCGATGGTGGCGGACCAAGAGCGGGGGCGTCCCGGGAACCACGGAACACCCCACGGTCGGCCTAACACGGAGATGACGGCAGGGACTCGACCGCCTACGCCAGCAACCCGCGCAACGGGAACACCGCCCGCCGAGTCGCCAGGATCGCCTGGTCCAGCCGGTCCGCCGGGTCGTACCCCGCCTCCCAGTCCGCCCAGGACACCGGCCACCGCCCGTCCGTCATCCGCATCGGCCCCAACTGCCGGGTCCGCGCGTACACTTCCTGCCGCCAGCTCTCCGGGATCACCGTCTCCGGCTCCACCGGCCGCCCCGCCGCGATCCCCACCAGATGCGTCCACGAGCGCGGCACGACCTCCACCACCGCGTATCCGCCCCCGCCCAGCGCGACCCACCGCCCGTCCGCGTACTCGTGCGCCAGGTCGTGGCAGGCCAGCTGCACCGCCCGCTGCGCGTCCAGCGACACCGCCAGGTGCGCCAGCGGGTCCTCGAAGTGCGTGTCGGCGCCGTGCTGCGTCACCAGCACCTGCGGTCGGAAGTCGGCGAGCAGCTCCGGCACCACGGCGTGGAACGCCCGCAGCCAGCCCCGGTCCCCCGTCCCCGCCGGCAGCGCGACGTTCACGGCCGACCCCTCCGCCCGTTCGGCGCCCGTCTCCTCCGGCCAGCCCGTCTGCGGGAACAGCGTCCGGGGATGCTCGTGCAGCGAGACCGTCAGCACCCGGGGGTCCTCCCAGAACGCCGCCTGCACCCCGTCCCCGTGGTGCACGTCGACATCGACGTACGCGACCCGCTCGGCCCCCAGTTCGAGCAGGCGCGCGATCGCCAGCGCCGCGTCGTTGTAGACGCAGAACCCCGAGGCCGAGCCCGGCATCGCGTGGTGCAGCCCGCCCGCGAAGTTCACCGCGTGCGACGCGTCCCCGTGCCAGACCGCCTCCGCCGCCCCCACCGACTGCCCGGCGATCAGCGCGGACACCTCGTGCATCCCGGCGAAGGCCGGATCGTCCAGCGTCCCCAGTCCGTACGACCCGTCCGCCGAAGCCGGATCCGCCGACGCGGCCTTCACCGCCTCGATGTAGTCCTCCCGGTGGACCAGCCGCAGCGTCGACTCCCCGGCCGGCTTGGCCGCCACCACATGCGCCTCCCGGTCGAGCCCGAGGGCGCCGACCAGTTTCCGGGTCAGGGCCAAGCGGACCGGATCCATCGGATGGTCCCGCCCGAAGTCATACCCCGTTACTGCCTCGTCCCACATCAGCTGTGCGCGGCCGCTCATGACCGCCACCGTATCGGTCCGGTTGAGCCTCGAACGACCTGGCGTACACCAACGTCACCAGCACCAACGCCATCGGCACCAGCATCGCCCCGCGATAGCTCCACGCGTCGCCCAGCGCGCCCACCAGCGGCGAGCCGACCAGGAAGCCCACGTAGTTGAAGATGTTGAGCCGCGCCACGGCCGCGTCGGAGGCCCCCGGGAACAACCGTCCCGCCGCCGCGAACGTCTGCGGCACCAGCACGCACAGGCCCAGACCCAGCAGCGTGAACCCGAGCATCCCGACCCACGCCCCGGGCGCCGAGGCCACCACCGCGAACCCCCCGGCCGCCACCAGCGTCCCGAGCCGCACGACCGTCACGGCCCCCAGCCGCCGCACCCCGAAGTCCCCGATGGTCCGCCCCAGCAGCGTGGTCACCATGTACACGTTGTACGGCACGGTCGCCAGCTGCTCCGAGCTGCCCAGCACGTCCTTCAGATACTTCGCGCTCCAGTTGGAGACGGTCGAGTCCCCGATGTAGGCGAAGGTCATCACCAGGCACAGCGGGAGCAGCAGCTTGAAGACGACACCCCCGCCCTTGGTGCCCGGCTCCTCCGGGGGCGCCGGATCCCCGTCCACGTACCAGCGGCTCCCGACGAGCGTCGCCGGCAGCAGCACCGCCGCCACCGGCAGATACGACACCCACAGCGCCAGATGCCAGTGCGCCCCGACCCAGGCCAGCGAGGCCCCCAGGATCCCGCCCAGGCTGTACACGGCATGGAAGCTGAGCATGATGCTGCGCCCGTACGACCGCTGAAGGCTCACCCCGAGCATGTTCATCGAGGCGTCCAGCACGCCCACGGCCAGCCCGAACGCCGCGAGGGCGACGGCCATCCCGACAAGGCGGTCCCCGGCCCCCACCCCGAGCAGGGCCAGCAGGACCACCGGCTGGGACCAGCGCAGCAACCGGCTGGGCCGCACCCGCCTCACCAGCTGCTCGGTCGTCACGCTGCCGACTCCGGCCAGGATCGGCACGGCCGCCAGGAAGAGGGGCAGCAGGGCGTCGGAGACGCCGTAACGGTCCTGGATGGCGGGGATGCGCGTCACGAGAAGGGCGAAGGTGACGCCCTGGGCGAAGAAGCTGAACGCCAACGAGGCCCTACCGCGCCGCAGCACTTCTGTCATGGCGGCGAGCGTAGGGCCCCGGGCTACCGGTGGGTAGATCCGGTCAAAGATGAATTCTGCTCAGCTTCTCCGGGTCACTCGGCGGCGGCACCGGCCACCGCGAGTGCGGAAGCGGAGGGAGGGGTCACAGTCGTGCGGTCGGTGGCGGTGGCGGTGGGGTCGATCGCGGTGCGGTCGGCGCGGCTCGTCTCCGCGAGGAGCATCCGCGTCATCGGCCCGGCGGCGAGAGCGCCGCTCACAAGGAACCCGATCACCATCGCGGCAATCATGATCACATTCCCGAGCCACACCATGGTGTCCACGGGCAGCGTGTACGCCCCCACGACGCGCACCACGCACTCGCCGAGCAGCACCACGCCCCACACCACCGAGAAGACCTTCTCGGCGCGCCGGAAATCCGCCGAGCCGGCCACCAGCCGCGCCCACGCGGCCTCGCGCGCGGCGTCCCCCTTCAGCAGCCAGGGCTTCATGCCCTCGGTCATCATCGGCCTGCCCAGTGCCACCGACACCAGGATCCCGATGCCGATCGCGCTGCTCACCCCGCTGTCCTTGGCGAGCATCAGCCGCGGGTCGCCGGCCACGAGGCTGAGCAGCAACCCGACCACGTTGACGAAGAGGATGAGCGCGGCGAGCGCGTTGAGCCTGCGCTCCCTGACCGCGCTCCACACGGTCCGCAGGGCGGGCACCACACTGCTCCACCCCAGGGCCGCGAGCGTGCTCATCCCGAACGCGTCCTTGAGCAGGTAGTACCCACCGACCGGCACCGCCACATCCACCAGCAGAGGGGCGAGCTTCGCGCGCTTCGTGTTCGTCGTCATGCCCTCAGCTTCGCGGCTGAGGGCGGTCCTCCAGTAGAAACGATCGTCCGGAGGTCCGCATGACAAATGTCAGCCCCGAGCCGATGGCCCCGGTCATATCAGCAGGTCAGCCAACTCGCCCATGGTGGAGAAGAGTTTTGTGGCCGCGGCGAGCCTGGTCGCGGGCGTCATCCCGGTGAACCCGAACACGTCCATCCCGGCCGCAACGGCCGCCTCCACGCCGAGCGGGGAGTCCTCGACGACCAGACACCGCTCGGGTTCTACGCCCATCCGCCCGGCCGCGTACAGGAAGAGGTCGGGCGCCGGCTTCCCGCGCCCCACGTCCTGCGAGCTGAAGACGCGCTCCTCCTCGAACCACCGGTCGAGTCCGGTCGTCCGGTGTCCCACCCGGATCCGCTCATGGCTGCCCGAGGACGCCACGCAGTACGGCACCCCGTCCGCCGTCAGCTTCTCCAGCACCCCGGTGACACCGGCGACCGGCTTCAACTCCCGCTCGAACGCGGCGAAGACCCGGGCGTGAAAGACGTCGTCGAAGTCGTCCGGCAGCCGCCTGCCCGTCCGCTCCAGGACGAGGTCGTGCACCCGGTGCATGGCCGACCCCATGTAGTCGCGGATGGAGTCCTCGTAGGAGGTGGGGTGCCCCAGCTCGGTGAGGTAGGCGGCGAGCAGCCGGTTGGATATCGGCTCGCTGTCGACGAGGACGCCGTCGTTGTCGAAGATGACGAGGTCATAGCGCATACAGCCGAGCATAAACGCAGAAAAGGCCCACGCCATCCGGCGTGGGCCTTTCCCGAAGAATTGTTCGGCGGTGTCCTACTCTCCCACAGGGTCCCCCCTGCAGTACCATCGGCGCTGTGAGGCTTAGCTTC
>NZ_BNBC01000023.1:146454-147838 GCF_014654675.1 Streptomyces spiralis | reverse complement strand
CCCTCCGGCGACCTGGACGAGAAGTTCGCCCAGACCGGCATCGCGGCGATCGCCGACGCCAACTGACGCCGGGGACACGACAGGAGACCCTCGAGTGAGCACCGGCCTGACCGGGCAGGCCATTCCGGCGGTGTACGGACCCCCTCCGGCCGCATGCCGTCGGCCGGCTCGGCGCGGGCGACCGCCCCGCCGTGCGGCCCTGCCGCCCGTCCTGACCATGTGGAGGAGTTACATCGTGACCAGGAAGGCACCTTCCGCGGCCGACCTCGCCCTGCTGGACGCCGCACACCGCGGCGACGCCGAGGCGGTACGGGCGGCCCTGGCCGACGGCGCGGATCTGGAGACGCGCGACACCGACGGCCGTACGCCCCTGCTGCGTGCCGCCCTCGCCGACCATGTGGCGGTGGCCGGGGTGCTGGTGGCCGCGGGCGCGGACGTGAACGCGCAGGACTCCCGCGAGGACAGCCCGTGGCTGGTCACGGGGGTCACCGGCAGCGTGGCGATGATGCGCGCGCTGCTGCCCGGCGGCCCGGACGTGACGCTGACCAACCGGTTCGGCGGGGTGTCGGTGATCCCGGCGAGCGAGCGCGGCCATGTGGCCTACGTACGGGCCGTGTTGGCGGAAACGGCTGTGGACGTCGACCATGTCAACCGGCTGGGCTGGACCGCACTGCTGGAGGCGGTGATCCTCGGCGACGGCGGCCGCACCCACCAGGAGGTGGTGGAGGTGCTGCTGGCGGCGGGCGCCGACCCGCTGCTCCCTGACGCCGACGGCGTCACGGCCCGCACGCACGCCGAACGCCGCGGCTTCCAGAGGATCGCGGCCGTGCTGCGGGAGGCCGAGGGATGAGGGCGCGTCACCTCGGGGCGGGTGCCCTCGGGGCGGGTGCCCTCGGCGCGCTTGCCGCCGCCACGCTGATGGTCGGGTGTGCATCGGGTTCCGATGTTCCGGCCGCGTCTTCCACCTCACCGTCCGCGACACGCCCGGGCATGCCCGAGGCGTCCACGGACGCCGGGGAGACCTTCGTGGTCACGGACTTCGGCGCCGACACCGTGACCTTCGTCGGTCCGTCACGGCATCGCGAGGCGGCCGGACCCGACTCGGTGAAGGTGGGCACGGCGCCGTACGGGATCGCGCTCGGCGGCGACGGGACGGCCTGGGTGGCCACGGCGGAGGGCGTGGCGGCGGTCGACACCGCGACCCGGCGGCGCACCGCGCTGATTCCCTACTCGACGTACACCGGTCCGGTGACCACCGGCGAGTACCGCGGCGGCGGCATGCGCATCGCGCTCTCCGTCCCGGCGGGGCGCCCCTGTCCTGGCCCGGTGGCGCGGGAGCAGTGAATGGAAAGGGGCCCGGATCGTCTCCGGGCCCTTCTCCTTC
>NZ_BNBC01000023.1:63323-146422 GCF_014654675.1 Streptomyces spiralis | reverse complement strand
TAGCGGGGACAGGATTTGAACCTGCGACCTCTGGGTTATGAGCCCAGCGAGCTACCGAGCTGCTCCACCCCGCGTCGTGGACACCACTCTACACGTGTCCGAATGCGGTGAAGCACCACGGGGCTCGTCGCGGGCGGTCACGGCGCCGCGACCGCCAGCACCAGCTTGCCCGTGGTGGTCCCGGACTCGATGCGGCGGTGGGCCTCGGCGGCCCGCTCCAGCGGCAGGGTCTCGACCTGGACCCGCAGCTCCCCCGCCGCGGCGGCCGCCACCGCGCGGCGCAGCGCCCGGCCCGTCTCGTCGGGGAAGGCCGCGGAGAAGGCCGCCAGGTTGAAGCCGGAGACGGTCTTGTTGGTGAACCACAGTTCGTTGGCGGGGACTCCGACGTCCTCGGCGCCCGAGGCGTTGCCCATCACCACCAGGCGGCCCATCGGGGCCAGCCGGTCCAGGCCGGCGCGGCGGGCCGGGCCGCCGACCATGTCGACCACGATGTCGAACTCGCCGGCGTCGGCGAGCCGGTCCCGCAGGATCACCTCGTCATAGCCGAAGCTCCTGGCGGTGTCGATCTTGGCCGCACTGCCGACGGCGCCGACCACGCGGCCGGCGCCCAGCAGGCGGGCGGCCTGACCGAGCTGGCTGCCCACGCCGCCGGCCGCCGCGAGGACCAGAACGCTCTGTCCGGGCTCGATCCGGGCCACCCGGTCCAGGACGAGGAACGCTGTGGTGCTGTTGGACGGCACTGCCGCGGCGACCTCCATCGACAGGCCGAGGCCGTCCAACGGCGCGACCAGGTCCGCCGATGTGACCGCCACCTCGGCGTAGCCCCCGCTGTCGACGATCGTGAGCGCCGCCACCGGCTGCCCGACGACCAGGTGCTCGACCCCCTCGCCCACGGCCCGGATCCGTCCCGCCACCTCGATGCCGGGCACGAAGGGAAGCGGCACATCGACCACGCCGCGCCGGTAGAGGATCTCGGCGAAGTTGGCGCCCGCGTACGCCACGTCGACGGCGACCTGGCCTGGTCCGGGCTCGGGGACCGGGCGGCCCGCGACGCGGAGCACCTCGGCCCCGCCGAACTCGGGGATGGTCACTGCCTTCATCTGCGCGCTGCTGTTCATGGCACCGATCCTGCGGCTGCGGCGGCACGACGGGCAGTGTGTGCTCATCCTGGGTGTGTCACCACCAGGCAGCCGCGCTCGGCTGACCGGCCCGATCCTTTCGTGCCGGCGGAGCGGGGGCGTTGTGGGGCCACCTCGCGGGTGGGACGATGCCCTTGAGACGTCGACCGGCGATAGGGGCAGGCCTCTTGATGGACGAGGAGCGCGGTTCTCGGGCCGCGGTGGTGTTCGATGCTCTGGGAGCCGACTACGAGAAGGCGTTCGCCGGGTCGGCCGCGCACCGGTCGTCGCTCGAGTGGGTTCTCGGCCGGCTCACGCCCGGCGGTCGGGTGCTCGACGTGGGCAGCGGAACGGGCCGGCCCACGGCGGAGACCCTCGTGGGGGCGGGGCACGAGGTGCTCGGCGTAGATGTCTCCCCGGTCATGGTGGAACTCGCGGGCCGGCAGGTGCCCGGGGCTTCCTTCCAGTGCGCCGACATCCGTGAACTTCCCCTGTCCGATGCCTCGTTCGACGCGGTCTGCGTGTACTTCTCGCTCCTGCAGATGTCGCGCGACGACCAGTCTCGGCTCCTGCGGCGGCTCGTGCAGGCGCTGAAGCCCGGCGGCAGCCTGGCCGTCGCGACGGTGCCCCTGGACGTGGAGGACGTCGAGGGTGTCTTCATGGGCCAGAAGGTACGGGTGACGAGCTTCGCCGCCGACGACTTCGCCGCGATGGTCACCGAGGCGGGCCTGACGGTGGTGTCCCAGGAGAGCCTTCTGTTCACCCCGTCTCACCCTGACGCCGTGCCAGAGCCTCACCTCTTCCTCCACTGCCGCCGCGAACCGCGCTCACTCGTGTGACGGCCCCGTCACCCCCAGATCCGCACGCATCATGGCGCGCATCCTGGACAGGTCGCGCCAGCCCTGCTTGATCCTGTCCCGTACGTTCTCGAGGTCGTCGCCCTCGCGTCCCGTGTCGCGGGTGAGGCGGGCGAGGATGCCGTACAGCGAGCCAAGGCCGCTGTCGACCCGTCCCACCTCCGCCAGCACCGTGTCCGGCACAGCCATCTGGGCCTCGGCGTACCGGCGGCGATAGTCCACGCGAGCCGTCTCGACCATGGCCAACGACTCCTGCGGGTCGTACCCGATACCCAGTACGTGCGCGTGATCGTTCAGCGTCGCCAGGTAGTGACGGGCGGCGGCATTGAACTCCGTGTACACCGACCTCCGGACCTCCCGACCCGACTCCGCCCGCTGCGCGGCGAGTTCGGCGCGGCGGGTGCGTTCGAGGCGTTCCCACTCATCGCGGCGCGATGCGTCGCCACGGCGCTGGGTCAGCCACGCCGAACCCAGCGTGCCTCCCACGCCCACAACCGCCGCCAGCAGGCCTGCCGCAGCCGAGTCCATCACGCCTCCCCCGTACCGACCACCGCTTCCGCACTGCCTCTTATTGTTCCGCAGTCCGCAGTACGCAGTCCGCCGGCCTGCGGGGCGAGGCGGCCCTGTGCCGCACGGGCGCTCAGGGGGCGCGCCGACCAGTGGTGGTGATGCGGGTGACGGCTTCCAGGGTGAAGGCGTGGTCCTGCGATTCCTGGGCCAGGGCGCGGTGCAGTGTCAGTCCTTCGATGAGAGCGTCCAGTTGGCGGGCAGTGACGGGGTCGAAGTGCCTTTCCAGATGGACTCGGCTGCGGGTCATCCATTCCTGGGTGAGTGCCCGATAGGCGGGCCGGCGTGCAGCCAGGGTGTAGAGCTCCTGAGTGAGGACGAGGTCGCGTCGGCTTCCCCCCAACAGCGCGTGGATGAGGTCGGCCACCGCGGTCCTGGCCTGGCCGCGGTCGGTCGGAGGTGCCAGATGGGCGTCGAACAGCGCGACGATGTCGTCGGTGAAGCGGCGGAACGCCTCACGGAGCAAGTCGTCGATGCCCCTGAAGTGGTAGGTCATCGACCCCAGGGGCACGCCGGCGCGTGCGGCGATCTTCCGGTGGGAGACTCCTGCGACGCCTTCGTCGGCGATGAGGTCCAGGGTCGCGGCGATGATGCGCTCGCGGCGCTGCGGATCGGTGTGTCCCGTGGCCATGGCAGCGGCGTCACAGGGTTCGCACGGGCCGTGCCGGATTGCCGACGGCGACGACGTTCGCGGGGATGTCCTTGGTCACGACGGCTCCGGCGCCGATGACGGAGTTGTCGCCGATGGTGACGCCGGGCAGGACGATGGCACCGCCGCCGATCCAGACGTTGTCGCCGATGGTGATCGGCCGGGCGGCCTCCAGCTTGTCCCGGCGCGGCTGCGGCTCCAGGGGGTGGGTGGGGGTGAACAGCTGGACGTTGGGACCGATCTGGCAGTCCTCGCCGATGGTGATGGCCGCGACGTCCAGCGCGGTGAGGTTGTAGTTCACGAAGGTGCGCGCGCCGACGGTGACGTTGCTGCCGTAGTCGACGTACAGCGGCGGCCGCACGTGCGCCTCATCGCCCAGGGCGCCGAGCAGTTCGGCGAGCAGCGGCCGGGCGGTGTCGATGTCGTCGGCGTAGGCGGCCTGGTAGCGGGCGGCCAGGCGCACGGCCCGTTGCTGGCGGCGGGTGATCTCGGGATCGTCGGCGATGTAGAGGTCGCCCGCCAGCATGCGTTCCAGGTTCGTACGCGGGTCGCCCGCGAAGTGGTCCGTCGTCATGCGTACGACCGTACACTCGAGAGCGTACGAACGTACATTCTTGCTCGATCCCCGGCAGCGGCGAGGCCGCACGCCTTGCCGACCGCCCGCTGCCGGAGCATCGTGGTGATAGCCGGTGATCGGCGCAGAACAAGGCGTGCACGACGATGAAGCGCAACATGCGACCCAGCCGACTGGCTCCGGCGTCGGCAGACGTCCACTGCGACGCACCCGAAGCGATCGTGGTCGCGGACTCGACCGGGCGGGTGACGCACTGCAGTACCGGTGCGCCTGCGCTGTGGGGCTACGCCCCGGAGGACGCCATCGGCATTCCACTGGCCGACCTGGTCACCGCCGACGCAACAGCGGTGAGGCACCGCGACGGCAGGGCTCTGGACACGCGGGTGCGTCTGTTCCCCCTGGGGTCGGTCGAGCAGCCCGCCGGGTTCGTCCTGGTGGCCGGGGGCGCACCGGAGAGCGGCGAGGAAGCCGGGAACGGCGCCCTGGTGAAGTGGGCCTTCGACCAGCATCCCACCGCCTTCGTGCTCTACGATCACGAGGCCCGCATCCAGCGGCTGAACACCGCCATGTCCCGGATCATGGGGTACGGCGAGGACGAGATGCGCGGGCGCTTCCTGGCCGAGATCGTCCCGGGGTCGGTGTACGAGGAGATCGAGCGGAGGATCCGTCGGGTGCTCAGGACTGGGCGGGCGGAATACACGGAGCCGTTCGTCAGGACGCCGGGCGAGCCGAAGGCGCACGCCTGGTTCATGGACATCTTCCCGCTCAAGAACGCGGCCGGCCGGGTACGCGGGGTGGCCGTGTCGGCCTCCGACTTCTCGCAGCAGTACGACTTCCGGGAGCGGCTGGCGCTGCTGAGCGAGGCCCGGACCCGTATCGGATCCAGCCTGGACGTGGAGGGCATCGCCCAGGAGCTGGCCGAGGTCGTCGTGCCGCGCTTCGCGGACGTCGTCAGTGTCGACCTGCTGGAGTCGGTCTTCCAGGGCGGTGCGCCCGGACCTGTCCCCTCCGGCCCTGTTCTGCTGCGCCGGGCGGCACACCGGACGGCGTTCGCACGGGACGCTCAGGTCCAGGGCCCGGACGCGCTCCACCGCTATCCGCGGTCTTCGCCCGTCGCACAGTGCCTGGTCGACGGCCGATCGGTGCAGCACGCCGTCACCGACCAGGAGATCGTCCGCTGGCTCGCCGACGATCCCGTTCACGCGGAGCAGATCCGTGCCGGCGGGGTGCACTCGCTGATCGCCGTGCCGGTACGAGCCCACGGCGCCACCCTCGGGGCGGTGGTGTTCGGACGGCGTGCCACGTCCCTCGAGCCCTTCGGCCCCGAATGTCTGGCCATCACCGAAGACCTGGTCGGCCGAGTGGCGATCTGCCTGGACAACGCCCGCCAGTTCACCCGGGACCGTGGCATCGCGCTGACGCTCCAGCGGAGCCTGCTGCCGCGGGGACCGACCGTTCACCCGGCCGCGGAGACAGCCGCCCGGTACCTTCCCGCGGGCGGCGAGGTCCAGGCGGGCGGCGACTGGTACGACGTGATCCCGCTGCCCGGGGCACGAGTCGGCCTGGTCATCGGTGACGTCGTAGGCCACGGTGTGCACGCCTCCGCCACCATGGGCCGGCTCCGTACGGCGGTGCGCACCCTGGCCGACCTGGACCTGCCGCCCGACGAACTCCTCACCCATCTCGACGACATCGTGACCCACGCGGAGGGCGAGCAGGACACGGACGCCCTCGGTGAAATCCCCGGCGACATCGGCGCCACGTGCGTGTACGCCGTCTACGACCCGGTGTCCGGCACCTGCTCTCTGGCCCGTGCCGGTCACCCGGCCCCGCTGCTCGTCCGCCCGGACGACTCCGGAGAGGTCGTCGACGTCTCGGTCGGCCCTCCGCTCGGCCTGGGCAGCCTGCCCTTCGAGGCCACGGAGCTCACCCTGCCCGCGGGAAGCCTGCTCGCCCTGTTCACCGACGGTCTTGTCACGGCCGGCGGCCGCGACATCGACGACGGTGTGGCTGCGCTGCGCGGCGCTCTCTCCCAGCCCGCCTCCTCGCTCGAGGAGCTGGCCGACACCGTGCTGGACACGCTGTGTCCCGGCCCACGCGACGACGACATCGCTCTGCTCCTCGCCCGCACGCGGGTCCTCGATCGTGACCACGTAGCCGGCTGGGACCTGACCGGTGACCCCTCCGTCGTGGCCGAGGCGCGCAAACGGGTCTGCGACCAGCTCGGCGCCTGGGGACTGGAGGAGGAAGCCTTCGTCACGGAACTGGTGGTCAGCGAACTGGTCACCAACGCCATCCGGTATGCCACCGGCCCGATCAGGCTTCAGCTGATCAAGGAGAGTGCTCTGATCTGCGAAGTGTCCGACGGCAGCAGTATCGCCCCTCATCTGCGCCGGGCCAGGCCGAGCGACGAGGGCGGCCGCGGCCTGTTCCTGGTCGCCCAGCTCACCCGGCGCTGGGGCACCCGCTACACGCGCGCGGGCAAGACGATCTGGGCCGAACAACCGATCGGCGGGGCGTGAGCGAACCGGTCGACAACAGGGACGAGCACGAACGTCATCGGCGAAACGGCTCGAGGGTGGCACGGACCTGCTGCGCCGCGCCCCCGTCGTGGTCGAACTGGGCGATGACAGCCAGGAGCTGCCGCACCTGAACGAGCGGCATCCGGGCTCGCCCGTCGTCGTCCAGGCCGGTCAGCTCCGCGCATACGTCGAAGAACCGCTTCGCCTCCGGCGGCCGCGGGGAGCACCACAGGGAGAGCACCACAGGTGGGCCGGGTCGACCCCGGCCCATGTCCAGGAGATCGCAGGGTCGATCGACGCGGGCCGACCGTCCTCGGTGGCGAGGCTCGGCCCTCGACGGACTCGACTGACGTGACATCGCTCAATCCCGGGGCATGGCGGTCTCGACAACTTTCCCCGCAGCGGGGGACGTTCGCATGGAGCCGCGCACCCGGACTGACAGTGCGCCCGCGTCCGCCGCCTACCGCGCACGAGCTCATCAGCCGGCCGTTCCCGAAGAACGGCGCCCCGCCGAGGCAGGGTCAGGCCGATAAGTGACACGTGCAACAGGCGTGGTTCACGGGGCCCGCGCCAGATGATAGACACAGCGGGGTCACAGTTCCTGTCCGCCAGCAGGAAGGTTGCTGCCGCATGTCCGCAACACGACGTCAGATCCTGGCCCGAGCGAGCGCCCTGGGAGCGGGCATCGCCTTCACCGGGACGCTGTCCGAACTCTTCACCGGCACCGCTGCCGCGCAGAACCTGGGCCACACCGGCTACGGCACCCTTGTTCCGGACCCGAACGGCCTGCTCGACCTGCCGGAAGGTTTCCGCTACACCGTGCTCTCCCGCGAGGGCGACCAGTTGCGGTCGGGTGAGGGCCTTGTGCCGTCCAACCACGACGGCATGGCCGCCTTCGCCGGCAGAGGCCGCCGTACGCACCTCGTCCGCAACCACGAGAACCGCGCCACCGCGAAGATCCCGGTCCCGGCCGTCGAGGGTCTCACCTACGACCCGGCAGGCAAGGGCGGCTGTACCGCCCTCACACTGGACTCCCGCAACCGCGTCCTGTCGGAGCGGGTCGCCATCGCCGGCACGGCCGTCAACTGCGCGGGCGGCCATACTCCTTGGGGCACCTGGCTGACCTGCGAGGAGACCGAGGACAAGGCGGGCACCAACGGCTACGCCAAGGACCACGGCTTCATCTTCGAGGTCGATCCCACGGACCCGCACCGCACCGGCGCCGTCCCATTGACCGCGATGGGCCGCTTCCAGCACGAGGCGATCGCCGTTGACCCGCGCAACGGTGTCGTCTACGAGACCGAGGACGCCTTCCTCAAGCCGTTCGGCCTCTTCTACCGCTTCCTGCCCGACAAGCCGCTGGGCGGCACGGGTTCTCTGCGGGCGGGCGGCCGGCTGCAGGCAATGCGGGTGCCCGGCACACCGGACCTGTCGACGATCCAGGACACCGGCGCGGTCTTCGACGGCGTCGAATGGGTGGACGTACCCGACCCCCTGGCCGCCTCCACCCCCACCCGTCTGCAGGACTACGGCCCGAAGGGGATCACCCACGCGCAGAAGCTGGAGGGCTGCTACTGGAGCGGCAGTTGCGTGTACTTCGTGTCGTCCTTCGCCCGCAGCACGGACGGCTCGGCGGCCGACCACTACGGCCAGATCTGGCGCTACGATCCGCAACGGCGCCGCCTGACCCTGGTGATCGTCTTCGGTCCGGCCACCGATGTGCAGTTGCCCGGCGAGTCGCCCGACAACATCTGCCTTACCCCCAGCGGCGGACTGATGGTGTGCGAGGACGGAAACGGCGCCCAGCACGTCTTCGGTGTCACCCGCGGCGGCGAGGTGTACGCGATGGCGCGCGGCCGGCAGAACATCGGCACCCCGGACGCCCCTGAATGGGGTGAGTTCGCAGGTGTCACATTCTCCCCCGACGGCGGCACGATGTACGTCAACTGCTACACGCCGGGCACAACCTTCGCGGTGACCGGGCCCTGGCGCAGGTAGCGGATCAAGGAACGCCTGTCGCCATCGTGCCGGGGCGGGACGACACCGCCCGCCCCGGCGTGTCGGAGAATGAGCCGTCCGCCGTGCTCGTCCTCGACAGCCTCGGTGAGCGGCAGACCACGACCGTCGCCCGCGGGCACGCGCTCTCTCGCGACCCTCCCGCACTCTCTGAGCTGATCCGGTCTGCGCGGTGTCGTCACCGCGAATAGCCTGGAAGGGAGCAGCACCAGGGCAGGACAGGTCCTCCCGATGCACTCTCTTCGCCGAGGGGGGACGCGACACAGGCAGGAAGAGCCATGCCCTGGAATCTGAACGGCACCTATCTGGAGAGCTGCAACTGCGACGTGGTCTGCCCCTGTACCACCTCGGGCCTGGCCGCACCGGCCGATCACGAGCGTTGCCAGGTGACCTTCGCCTTCCACGTGGACGACGGGAACGTGGAAGGCGTGGACGTCTCCGGCCGCAACGTCGCCGTCTTCGTGGACGCGCCCCGGGTGATGGCCGAGGGCGGCTGGCAGGTGGCGTTGTACGTCGACGCTTCGGCCGACGACGACCAGGCGGAGGCGCTGAGCAAGGTCTTCTCCGGCCAGGCGGGCGGGCCGATGGCGGCGCTCACTCCGCTCATCGGCGAGGTCCTCGGGGTGGAGCGCGTCCCCATCGACTACCGCGACGACGGCCGCCGCCACGCCGCACGGGTGGGCGACGCCATCGACATCGAGATCGAGGACCAGATCGCGCCACAGTTCGGCGAGGACGGCCCGGTGATGGGCCTGACCGGCATGTTCCACCCGGTGAACAGCACGCTGACGATCGCCCGGTCCACCCGGGCGACGGGCGACGGCGTGTACGGCCGGTCCTGGGACTTCACCGGCGGCAACGGGCACTCGGCCCCCTTCACGTGGTCCGCGTGACCGGTGGGCCGGTCGCCGTCCGCCGCGCGGCGGGCCCCGTGGGACTGCTGTTGGTGGCGGCGGCCGCTGCCTGGGTATGGGTGGTGACGCGCTGGGGAGGCATGCAGGCGATGCCTGGCACCATGGGCCTGGGCCTGCCCGCCTTCCTGGCCGTGTGGACGCTGATGATGGCCGCGATGATGCTGCCGGCCACGGCGTCCGTCGCCGCGCTGTACGCACGCACCATCATCGTCCGCCGGACACCGCGTATGGTCGTTTTCACCGTCGCCTACCTGCTCGTCTGGGCTGCGGCCGGACTGCCGGCGTACGCGCTGGCCGCCGGCCTGGGCCGGGCGGCGAGCCTTCCCGCCACGGCGGGGACCGCGGTGGCCGCGGCCGTGTTCGCGGTCGGCGGCGTCTACCAGCTCACTCCCCTCAAGGACCGCTGCCTGGCCAAGTGCCGCTCGCCGGTCGGGCTGATGCTGCGCTACGCCTCGTACCCGGGGCGCTCGCGCGATCTGCGCGCCGGAGCCCACCACGGGGCCTTCTGCCTGGGCTGTTGCTGGTCGCTCATGACGCTGCTGGCCCTGTTCGGCGTGATGAACCTGTGGGCCATGGTGGTACTGGCCGCCGTGATCACCGCCGAGAAACTCGCTCCGGCCGGTCGCCTGGTGGCCCGTGCCGTGGGGATCGCCTCGATCGCCCTGGCCGTCGCCGTCTTCTGGGTTCCGGCGCTGGCTCCGGGCCTCACCGGCGGGGACATGAGTGGCATGTGAGACATTCGCTGCCCACCCGGCGGCCGGACCACCGCGGACGGCAGGGCCGTCTGGCCGAGTCACCGGTCACCGGTCGAAGATGGCGGCATGGACGCGCAGAAGGTGACCTTGCGGAGAATGACGCCGTCGGAGTACGACGCGGCGACCGAGCATCGTGAAGCCGAGACGGCTCGTGAACTCAGCAAGTTCATGCCCCAAGAGCCGGCGCGAGAGCGGGCTCGTCAGGGCACAGCCCGGTTCCTCCCGGACGGACTCGACACGGCCGGCCATCATCTCGTGGTGGCGGAGAACGGTTCGGGCGAGGTCGTGGGGAACGCATGGATCGGTCCGGATCCGCGCCAGGCTTCGGGCACCACCAGCTCAGCCTGGCTGTACGACATCAACGTCTTCCCGCCGTTCCGGCGCCGCGGGTACGGATCCGCGATCCTCGCCGCCGCCGAGGAGCTCGTTGCCCGCGAAGGCAGGACGTCGCTCAATTTGAACGTCGTCGGGGACAACGAGGGAGCCATTGCCCTGTATCGACGCAACGGCTACGGCGTGTCGTCGATGTACCTGTCCAAGAGCGTGCGGCGATAGATCCTGCGCAGGCGGTACAGGCAGGCGGTACAAGTCGCGGAAGGGAGCCGGCTCAGAGGCACGCCGGGGCGACATGCCGGCAGACGCTCTTGCTATCGGGGTCCGTGCAGGAAGGCGGGAAGCCGGTACGAGCGCACCACGGCGGTCACGGTCGCGGCGATGAGGGCCGCGCCCCACGGTGCCAGGTCGCGCAGCGGTCCGTGCCCCTCCGTCGTCACACCGCGTGGCGGCACCCGCCCCTCGGGGTCGTAGACGACGGCGAGCGCGTCCCCGGGCCGTGTCTCCTGCCCGCAGCCGCGCCAGATGCGGATCGTGAGCGGGACGCCGTCGCGGTCCGTCACCGAGCAGAGGTAGCGGGCGTGCCGACCGCCCGCCGCCCGGCCGTCATCGACGGACGTCACCACCACGGACTCCACCCGCCCCCGTTCCGCCAGCACCACGCCGGCGGCGGCCTGCGGCGCCTGGAGCGCGAGGCACACGCCGAGCAGGGCAGTGACAGATCAGTGCACGGCCGGCTCCGATGGACGACAGGTACAGGGCGAGGGCCGCCGCGCACACCAGTCCCGCCTCGCCGTCGGCCGGCAAGGGCCCACCCGTCCAGGACCGACGTGCCGACGATCGCCGCGGCGCCGAGGCCTCCCGCGAGGATCCCCGCTCCGAGGAGCCGCGCGGGCGGCAGCCCGACGAACTCGGCGGGGCCCCACACCGTGGTCCGCAGGTGCGCCATGAGGTGCGGCTCGGCATGGGTCGAGGGCCGACGCCTGCGGCGCATGGGTGTCACACTTCTTCCGGCCGAGCGGCTGCCGCCTCGCGTCTTTGTCCAACAGAGGCCGAGAGCCGACATGTCCGATGTCCCGGAGCACCGGCCCGCAGCGCCGAGGCTCACGGTGTGCCGCCGCCCTTCCGGTCACCACCGGCGAGCTGACCCACCATCATGACGACGATACCGGCAAGGAGAAGGGCGGCGCCGATCAGCGTTCCCGACGGCCGAGCGCCCGAGTCGCTGATCATCAACCCGAAGGCCAGCTGCCAGCACAGCGCGAAGGCCACCACCAGTTGACCCCAGCCGTGGATCCGCGGGGCGCGAACATGGCGCCGGTTCATGGGAAGCACCCAGCCGCTGGTGACCGCCGCGACGCCGGAGGAGGCGATGAGCAGTGCCAACAGGGCAAGGGGCACGGCGAGGTACGGCTTCACGGTTCCTCCCCTGCATACCGGGCCCACGCCCGATGACAGCGTGATCATGACACCAGCTGCGTCGCACGTCCATCACGACGGGCCACCGTCGGATCGCGCTCGATCCGCCCTGGGCGCAGTGGTTCCCGTCCTTCGGTCCGATGCAGTTCGCCGTCGGCGGCTCCCTCGGTCACACCGCTCTGTGGGGGCATCCCGCCCTCGGGCCGGCCTGGGCCGCGGCGTCGGCACCGTGGGGCTGGCCGTCTTCCGGCTCAGGACGCGGAACCGGACGTACGCCCGGTGACCACGGGATCCACCGGATCAACGCGCATCGCCGACGCGCTGTGCTGAACGGACTCGTCCGGCTCCCGGCGCGCGTCGCCTCGTACCGGGCATCGCCGTGCAGGAATAGCCGTGGGCTCCGGCCGGTTGCCACGCTTATGACGACGAATGCGCCGCGGCCCGAGGTGCTGCGCTACACCGCCTTCTCCAGTTCCCCCGACGGCGGAAACCCCGCCGGTGTCGTCCTGGACGCCTCCGGGCTGGACGACGGCGACATGCTGGCCATCGCCGCCGACCTGGGATACTCGGAGTCCGCGTTCCTGACGGCGCCTCCGGAGGGTTCCGGCGGCCAGGAGGGGCGGGCGTACAGCATCCGTTACTTCAGCCCCAAGGCCGAGGTGCCGTTCTGCGGGCACGCCACCGTGGCGACCGCGATCGCGCTCGCCGAGCGGACGGGCCCCGGACATCTGGTGTTCGCGACGCGCGCCGGCACCGTGCCGGTGGAGGTCGTCGAGGAAGAGGGGGCGGTGAGGGCCACGCTCACCAGCGTCGAGCCGTACATCGAGGAGATCGCCGCCGCCGACCTCACGGAGGCGCTCGCCGCGCTCAGGTGGCCGGCCGCCGATCTGGACCCGGCCTTCCCGCCCCGTATCGCGTTCGCCGGCGCCCGCCATCTCGTTCTCGCGGCGGCCACGCGCGCTCGCCTCGCAGACCTCGCATACGACTTCGCGCGCCTCGAAGCGCTGATGCGCCGCTTGGACCTGACCACGGTCCAGTTGGTGTGGCGGGAGTCAGCCGGCGTCTTCCATGTGCGTGACCCGTTCCCCGTCGGCGGCGTCGTCGAGGACCCGGCGACCGGTGCCGCGGCCGCCGCTTTCGGTGCGTACGCCCGTGAGCTCGGCCTGGTCCCGGACGACGCCGTCCTCACCCTCCACCAGGGCGAGGACCTGGGCCGCCCCGGCGAGCTCACGGTGACGCTGCGACCGGGTGAGGCGGGCGTCCGCGTCAGCGGCACAGGAGCTCGCATCGGCTGAGACGCCGGCCCTGGTGGCGGCACGACTGGCCGCTGCCGATGGCACCATGACGTCAGGTCAGGCCACAGCACCGATCGTCAGCTGCCACCTGACCTCTCCGTCGTGCCATTGATCGGTGGGGGTCAGGCCGGTGGTGGTGGCGACGGCGGCGGACGCCTTGTGGTCGGGGTGGATGTGGGCGATGACCGTTCGCACGCCGTGTCTCCGGAGCCAGGCGACCAGTCCTTGGGCCGCTTCGGTGGCGATGCCACGCCGCTGCCAGGGAGTACCCACCACCCAGGCAATCTCCGCCACGCCTCCGTGACCGTCGGCGGTGACCGTCGCCTGGACCGTGCCGGCCAAGCAGTCCGCATCTCGCAGCTGTACGACCCAGTTGCACCAGGAGACACTGGGATCGGGCGAGCCGGCGACCAGGCGTTCGTAGCGGCTGCGCAGTGCCTGCGCGGTGGCGGGAGCACCTCCGATGAAGGTATGCAGGTCCGGGTCGGACAGCACCGCGGCCATCTCTTCGGCGTGCTCGATCGCCAAGGGCAGGAGTGTCAGCCGGCCGGTGTGGATGGTTGTGGGCTCCAGGACGCTCACCCTGCCTTCCGCTCGGGGCGTTCGACATGTATCGGACAGGAGAAGGGACGCAGTGATGGCCGAGCGCGTCATCCAGGCGGATGGTATCGAGCTGTGCACCGAGTCCTTCGGCGACCCCTCGGATCCGCCCGTCCTGCTCATCATGGGCACCGGGGCTTCCATGCTGTGGTGGGAGGAGGGCTTTTGCCGGATGCTCGCCGAGGGCGGGCGTTTCGTGATCCGTTACGACCACCGTGACACCGGCCGATCGGTCACCTACGGGCCGGGCCGGGCCGAATACACCGGCGCGGACCTGGTCGGTGACGCCGCCCGTGTGCTCGACGCCCACGAGGTCCCGGCCGCGCACGTCGTGGGCGTCTCGGCCGGAGGGGCCCTCGCGCAGCTGCTCGCGCTCCATTACGTCCGTCGCGTCCTCTCACTCGTTCTGATCAGCACGTCCTCCGCTGTACCGGGTGACCGCACTCTTCCTCCCCCGAGCGAGGAGTTCACACAGTTCGTCGCGACCGCGCACGTCAATCGGTCGGATGCCGACTCGGCGATCGATCATCAGGTCGCCTATGTACGCGTCCTCGCGGGGGGTCGGCGCCCGTTCGACGAGACCGCCGCCCGCGGCCTCGTCCGTCGCGACGTCGAGCGTGCTCACGATTTCGCCGCCGCCCGCAACCACGACTCGCTTCCGGACGGCGAGCTCCCGCAGGCGTCCCTGGCCTCGATCGCCGTGCCCACGCTGGTGATCCACGGGACCGCCGATCCGTTGTTCCCGCTCCGGCACGGTGAGGCACTCGCGGAACAGATCCCCGGGGGAAGGCTACTGGTCCTGGAGGACGCCGGGCACGGGGTCGAGCGAGCGGACTGGGCGGTGATCGTCCCCGCGATCCTCGAACACACCGCATGACAAACATGGACCTGCTGGTCCGGCACGGCGGCAGGCCCGAGGACCCGATTCCGGTGGCCATCGATACGCCGCGGGCAACGGCTCAGCGAACCCATGATCCAGGGAGGTCCGCGCGGATGATCTCAAGATCGGCGACCGTGCGGCCGCGTGCATGGATCCAGCAGTGATGCTGCAATCCGTCCCGGCGCAGCAACCGGCCGGGGGCCGCATACCAGCGCACGGGTGAGTCCTCCTCGCTCGCCCACATCGGATGGTCGGGCAGGTCGACACGGGAGTAGGAACTCCGAAGGTTCGGCACCAGCGTGTCCGGCAGTTCGCAGGCGTCGTACAGGCTGTCGGCCACCGTCTTCGGGTTGCAGAGGGCGCCTTGTCCAGTGACCCGCGAACCACCGCACGTAGTCCCAGGCCTGCGAGCGGTCGGCCGGCCCGCCTCCCAGTGCCGCCGACACGTCGGGACTCTTCACCATGCCGGGGACGCTGCCGCACGTCCCGCGGCGGCCGGTGAGGGCAGGCAGGGGTGCCTGCTCGTATGCTGCCGATATGACCACCCAGACTCCCTCCCTGACGCCCGCGGAAGCCTTCGATCTGCTGCTTTCCGGTAACCGGCGCTTCGTCGCGGGTACCCCCGAGCACCCCAACCAGGACGCCGTCCGGCGCGCCGAGACGGCGCCGGTCCAGCATCCCTTCGCGGTGCTGTTCGGATGCTCGGACTCCCGGCTGGCGGCCGAGATCATCTTCGACCGCGGGCTGGGTGACCTGTTCGTGGTCCGCACCGCCGGCCACATCGTCGGCGCCGAGGTGCTGGGCAGCATCGAATACGGGGTGGACGTGCTGGACTGCCCGCTGGTGGTGGTCCTCGGTCACGACTCCTGCGGCGCGGTGGGCGCCGCGTGCGCGGCGCTGGAGGACGGCAAGGCGCCCGCCGGATACATTCGGGACGTCGTCGAGCGCGTCACCCCCAGCGTGCTCGCTGCCCGGGCCGCTGGTCGTCTCGAGGCGGACCAGGTCCTCGCCGAGCACGTGAGGACCACCGTCGACCTGCTGCTGGACCGCTCCCGTATCCTCACCGAGCGCGTCGCCGCCGGCCGGGCGGCCGTGGTCGGTCTGTGCTACCGCCTCGCCGACGGCAGCGCGCAACTCGTCGCCGCCCGTGGCCTCGACGTGGCGGTCCCCACCGCCCCCTGACCCTGGGCGGTGCCGTCGGACCCGGTTCGTCGTTATGCGTCGATGGGGGCCACGGAACGGGCCGGAGCGGATCGGTGAGAGGATGCGAGGGTGTCGGCAACAACCAGTGACATCGAGAAGGCGGCCAGTGTTCTGCAGGCGGGGGGTCTGGTGGCCTTCCCGACCGAAACGGTCTACGGTCTGGGCGCCAACGCCGAGGACCCCGCCGCGGTCGCGCGCATCTTCCAGGTCAAGGGGCGCCCGCCCTCCCATCCGCTGATCGTCCACATCGGCGGCGCTGAGCACCTGGACGACTGGGTCGAGGACGTGCCCGCGACGGCACGCCTGCTGGCCGAGCACTTCTGGCCGGGACCGCTGACGCTGGTCCTGCCGCGAGGCCGGCGGGTGCCCCTGGAAGCGACCGGCGGACTGGAGACGGTGGCCGTGCGCGTGCCCGACCACCCCGTCGCTCTGTCACTGCTCGCGGCCTTCGGCGGTGGTGTCACAGCCCCCTCCGCCAACCGCTTCGGCCAGGTCAGCCCCACCACAGCCGACCACGTCCGCGCCGAGCTCGGCGACGGAGTGGACTTCGTCCTGGACGGCGGCCCCTGCCAGGTCGGCGTCGAGTCGACCATCGTCGACGCAACGGGCGAGGTCCCGAGCATCCTTCGGCCCGGCGGGGTCACGCGCGAGGACCTCGAAGCGGTGCTCGGGCACCGGCTCTCGGTCCCCTCGACAAGCCGGATCCGGGTGCCGGGCCAGCATCCGTCACACTACGCACCGCGGGCGCGGGTCGTCCTCGTCGAGCCCGAGAAGGTCGTCGCCGAAGCGGAGCGCGCGCAGGAGCTGGGACACCAGGTCGGCGTCTTCCTTCCCTCCGACCTCGCCGGCACCCCGGTGAAGGCGCACGCCGTGGTGGCCCTTCCCGACTCGCCGGCCGCATACGCCCGCGGCCTGTACGGACTCCTGCGCGACTTCGACCAGCAGGGGTGCGACCTCATCGTCGCGTCCCTGCCCGTGGAGGACGGGCTGGGACTGGCGATCGCCAACCGGCTGCGCCGCGCCGCGGGACCCAGGCCCTCTTGAGCGACCAGCACCCACATACCGCGCCTGGTGGCCGGACCGGGACACCGGGCGCGGGTTCGGCCCCGCATACGCGCGGCCGGCTCCGTGAGCGGTGACGGTCGTCTCCCGTCGCGAGTCCGGCTCCTGCCCGGCTCATCGCCGGCCGTACGCGAGGTTCAGTCGATCGCGCCGCAGATCCGCAGTCCCACCGGTGTTCCGCACGGCAGATGGCCGTGGGTGGCGACCACTCCCTTGCCCGTTCCGTTGTCGACGGCGAACGCCAGGAAACTGGAGGCCAGCGAATCGGCGGGAGGACGGCCGTAGGCGTAGGCGTACTCGATCTCGCGGTACGGGTAGCCGCTCGACTCCAGGCGGTCCAGGTCGGGGGCGTGCCCGTCGAGATCGAGGCGGTGCAGTCCCCGAGGCCGCTCCGGAGTGGAGGCGGCGCGCAGCTCGCTGTAGCCGATCGCACCCGGGGTGCGGGCCACGGTCTCGAGGACCTGTTCCGTCGAGTCGAGCTCGCAACGAAGCACGGGCGCTCCGCGGACCGTTCGGTTGACGCAGTCGTCCGATGACGCCGGCGGTTCGTCCGCGCCCCCGAGGACGCGGGTGGTCAGGGCGGAGCGGGTGCCGGAGCCGGAGGTGCGGCTGACCAGGACCACGGGCAGATCGGGGCCTGCGAGCTGCGACCAGTTGCGGATCTCGCCGCGGTAGATGCGGCGTACGTCCGTCACGGACAGGTTCGTGAGCCGGACGTCGTCGTGCACGACCAGCGTGAACAGGGACACCGCGATGCGGCTCTCGCTGAGCTGGGTGTAGCTCGCCGGGCGCGGGCCGTCCGAGAAGGCGATCACCGACGCGCCCTGTCGGCGGCGGCCACCGGACAGGGCGAGTTCGCGCACTCCGGTCCGGCTGCCGTGCGTGGCGACCGTGATGTCCGGCTTTCCGTCACAGTGGTCGCGGTACTTCTGCGCCAGTTCGTCCAGCACCGGTTCGAACGCCGTGGATCCGGTGAGCCTGAGCCTGCCCGACTCGCAGTCCTCAGGCAGCGGGGCCGGCACGGCGAGCGGCAGGGTGGCCGCCGCGATCAGTGCGAGACCGAGGACGACGGTGGTCCAACGGGCCTGTTTGCTGAACACCGGTGGCTTCTCGTCGGGCGTCAGGCTGTGGTTCTCATGGAGCTTGCCGCCCTTGATGTCGCCGGTCACGGCGACCGGAGCGCCCTCCTGGCCGCCCGTCAGCAGCACCAGGATCTTGTAGTGGGCGCCCGGTTTGAGCGGGACGCGCGGGATGCGGAGGGTGCTCGGGCCCGCGACCAGGAGGCCTGGCTGGTTCTCGAAGTAGCCCATCAGGTTGGCGTGTTCGTCGGGCAGCGTGACGTCCTGCGCCTGGATGCTCCGTCCCGGGAACTCCGCGGTGAGCCCGTACTGCGCGGAAGGGTCGATGTAGTCGGACTCCTCGACGTGCCGCGATCCGTCGTTCTCGATGCGCAGCAGAACCAGGGTGGCATCGCGCATCGCGGGCAGGTCGTTGAAGAGGCCGAGGCGCGGATCCACGCCGTCGGCGTGGCCGTTGTGGCCTATCGCGATGTCCATCTGTTTACGGAAGCCGATGCGTCTGCTGCGGCGGGCCTGCCGGTCGGCGATGAACGGTGTGCCGATGGAGACGATGCCAAGCACCAGGCCGGCGGCCGTGAAGGTGATCTCGAGCCATCCCACGAGCCCGACGGTACGGACCGGCCGCGTGATTCGGCGGGTCCAGCCGTGATCGACGCCGACTGTTCGTCAGGCGTTCAACTTCGGCGTGCCGGTGATGGGCCCGGCGGTGGAGCGCGACCCGAAAAGTGGATCTTGACCGTGGCCTTCTTCTCTCAGGGCTAAGATTTCAGCGGGTGCGCGGGCACGGGAGCCCGCGCCTCGCGACGGAGCGAGCCGCGAGGGGATGACATGACTCAGCGCAGGGCGGTGCGGCGACCGGACGCCGTGGCGGGGATCGTCGAGGACTGGGCGCGCGAGCGGCCCCAGCTCGACACCGCGCCGCTGGAGGTGCTGGCCCGGCTGCACCGTGCCTATCTGCAGTACCACTCGCGGCTGACCTCGCAGATCGAGCAGCATGGCCTGTCGGTGGCCGGCTTCGACGTGCTGACGGCCCTGCGCCGGTCCGGGGCTCCGTACCGGCTGACCGCGGGACAGCTGGCGGCCTCCGGCCTCATCTCCTCGGCGGGCGTCACGCTGCGCCTGGACCGGCTGGAGAAGGACGGTCTGCTCGTACGGGAGCGCGACGCCGACGACCGCCGCGTCGTCTACTCGCGCCTGACCGACGCCGGGCTGCGCAAGGTCGACGAGGTGTTCGCCGAGCACCTGGAGAACGAACGGCGGATGCTCGGCGGGGTCTCACCCGCCGAGCGCCGTCAGCTGGCCCGGTTGCTGTCCAAGCTGGAGCGCTCCATCGTCGAGTCCGACGAGGCCGAGCCGGAGGAGGAGGCGGGCTGAGCGCCGGCCGGCCGGAGCAGCAGCCAGGTCCCGCACGCCAGTGTGACCAGCTGCGTCCCGGCCAGCAGAGCGAACCCCGCGCCGAAGCCGTTCCCGCCGCCGAGCGCGATCGCCCAGCCCATCGCCGTGGGCATCAGCGCCGAGACGAGGTTCCCGACGCCGTTGACGGTCCCGTAGGCGCTGCCCACCGAGCCGGCCGGTGCGCATCTCTGGACCAGGGTCGGGATCGCCGGTCCCTGCAGTCCCCAGAAGCCGTTGGCCAGGATCAACCCGGTCGCCGCCGCCCACGCCGTGTCCGCGCCGATGACGAACACGACGCAGCAGGCGGTGCCGAGGGAGCCGGCCACGAACAGCACCGGCAGGCGCCGGGCCGGCAGCCGGTCCAGCAGCCAGCCGCCCAGGAAGCCGGAGGCCAGGCTCATCAGGAACGGCAGCGACGACACGGCGCCCATCGCGGCGATCGAGAAGTGCCGCTCGCGCAGCAGATACGAGGGCAGCCAGGCCGTCGAGCCCCACAGATAGGCGAGCGTGGCGATCTCGATGAGCAGGATCACCCCGAGCCGCGGTGTGCGCAGTGCGAGCCTCAGGGTCCGGCCGAACGACGTCCGCTCCCGCGCCCCCGCGCCCTTGCCCTTGATGAACAGCCACACCAGGGGGATGCCGACGGCCGCGTTCAGCAGGCCGAGCAGCAGGAAGGACGTGTGCCAGTCGAGGGTGTAGACGAGGTAGGTGACCAGCGGCAGCCCCGCCGCCGTGCCGAGCGACACCCCCATGGAGCTGACCGCGTTGGGCTTCCCCGCCTGTTCGGGCGGGAAGTGCTCGCGCACGTACATGGTCTTCAGCGAGAACAGCGGGCCCTCGCTCGCGCCGAGCAGCGCCCGGCACACGACCAGGACGAGCGCGCCGGACGCGTACGGGGAGAGGAGAGTCAGCAGCGCCCACAGGCCGACGCTGACGAACAGGCCGCGGCGTACGCCGAGCGCGGTCTCGTACAGCGGGGTCAGGAGGAACGCGGCAATGCCGTAGCCGGTCAGGAACAGGGTGGTCAGGGCGCCCTGAGTGACGGTGTCGCCGGTGATGCCGAAGTGGTCGGTGAACGCCTTGTCCGTGACGAGCACGGAGACGTTCACCCGGTCCACGTAGCTGATCAGGACGATCACCAGCAGGCTCAGGACGCCCGGCCACCGCCGTGCGGCGGATGTCGCTCTCATGCGGCCGGGTCCGCCGCACCCGCCTTGGACTGCTGCCTGGCCTGGGCCTGGTAGAGGCGGCGCAGCCGGACCACGCCGAGGTCGTGCTGGTAGAGGTTCTCCTGCTGGTCGGCGTCGGCGGGCATGGCCTCCAGCATGACCCGGTCCTGCTCCAGGACCTCCCAGTGGCGTTCCTCGATGAGGGTCTTGTACAGGAAGCGCCAGGTGTCGCGCTGCCAGTCGGAGACGTTGCGGTAGCGCCAGAAGAAGACGCCGGTGCGCTCGGCGTCCACCGGGCAGGCCATGCCGACGATGCCGAACGGGCCGCCCGGCCCGGCCGACGGCGGGTACGGGATGGACAGGTCGACCCAGTCGACGCCGGTGCGGCACAGTTCGACCCAGTCGAAGTTGACCCCGCGCTGGTCGGTCTTCTCGAAGAAGTAGCCCCGCTCGGTCTCGCGGATGCGGAACTTGGCCTGGGTGTCGCCGTCGTACATGGTGTGCGACTCGTGGTGCAGGAAGGCGCCGTGCATCGGGTCGAGCAGGTTCTCCATGGCGAAGCGCCAGGGCACGTTCCACTCGGCGTAGCAGAGGATGGCGGAGATGCCGGGGTCGGTGAGCGGTTCGGGCAGGGTCAGGTCGGCCGGCTCGGGGTGCTCCTCGTCGCCGAAGTACGCGAGGATCGCGCCGCCGACCTCGCGGACGGGCAGGGAGGTGACGAGTGTCTTGCCCTCCAGGTTGCAGCCGGGCAGGCCGGGCACAGCGGTGACCGTGCCGGAGCCGTCGACCTCGACGCCGTGGTACCAGCAGGCGACGCGGTCGCCGAGGTGTTTGCCGAGGGAGAGCGGGGCGCCGCGGTGCGGGCAGCGGTCGGCGAGCATGGACAGGGTGCCGTCGGCCCTGCGGAACAGCAGCCAGTCCTCGCCGAGCGCGGTGACCTTGCGCAGGCCGCCCGGCTTCACGAAGTCGGAGGGCACCACGGGGTGCCACTGGTTGCGCAGGCCGTGGGCGAGGATGTGGGCGGCGGTGTCGCGGGTGGAGAGGGTCATGTCAGGCTCCCAGGCGGTGCATCTCGGCGCGGAAGGTGTCCTCGGTCCACGGCTCGCCGCCGGGGGTGTGGACCTGGCGGGCGTTGAGCCCGGCCACGACGTCGGCCAGTTCGTGGCCGTCGTGGGTGAAGATCTCCTCGAGGGTGCGGGCGAGTTTCAGCTCGTACGGGGTGGGTTCGTGGTCCCGGCTCTGGTGCGGGTCGAGGTACGGCCAGGCGGCGGCGTGTGTGGTCATGGATCTCTCGCTCTCCGTACGGGTCACAGGTCCAGGACGAGGCGGTCGGAGGCGCAGCGGGAGACGCAGATCATCATCGTCTCGCCGGCGGCGTGCTCGGCCTCGCTGAGCAGGTGGTCTCGGTGGTCGGGGGTGCCGGCCAGGACGCGGGTCTCGCAGGAGCCGCAGATGCCGTCGCGGCAGGAGGAGTCGACGGTCAGGCCCGCGTTCTCGGCGGCTTCGAGGATGGAGGTGGCGGCGTCGACGGTCAGGGTCACTCCCGAGGTGCGGCACTCCACCTCGAAGGCGGAGTCGTCCCCGTCGCGTGCCACGGTGGCGGGTGCGGCGAACCGTTCGATGCGCAGCCGTCCGGCCGGGCAGGCCGCTTCGGCCGCCTTGAGCAGCGGTTCGGGACCGCAGCAGTACACCAGGGCGTCGTCCGGGAGGTCCTTCAGGGCGGCCGCCAGGTCGATGTGGCCCTGCTCGTCCTGCGGTACGAGGGTCACCTCGCCGCCGGTCAGCGCGGTCAGTTCGGCGCCGAACGCCATGGTGGCGCGGGACCTGCCGCCGTGGACGACCCGGTAGGGCACCCCGTCGCGGTCGGCCTGGCGGGCCATCGCCAGGATCGGGGTGATGCCGATGCCGCCGGCGAGGAACACGTAGAACGCGGCGGGTTCCAGGGCGAAGTGGTTGCGGGGGCCGGCCACGCGGACGCTCTGGCCGGGGCGCAGCCTGGTGTGCACGTGACGTGAACCGCCCCGCGAGGACGGCTCGTCGAGGATCCCCAGGCGGTACGTGGTGGGGTCGGCGGGGTCGCCGCACAGGCTGTACTGGCGGACGTGCCCGCCCGCGTGCAGGTCGAGGTGGGCGCCCGGGGTCCAGGCGGGCAGCGGCTTGCCGTCGGGGTGGACCAGGTCGACGGAGAGTACGCCGTCCGCCTCCCAGGTCATGCGGCGGACGAGAAGCTCGAGTTCGTGTTCGCGGTCGGCGGTCATGGCGGTGGCCTCCCTACGCGGTGGGGATCGTGACGGGCGGGGTGAACGGGTTCTTCATCGGGCCGAGCGCGTCGAGGTCGACCTCGACGAGGGTCGGGCCGTCGGAGGCGAGGGCGGCCTGGAGGACCGGTGCGGCGTCCGCCTCGGCCGCGATGCGTGCGTAGGGCAGGGCGCAGGCGGCGGCGAGCGGCGCGAAGTCCGGGGTGAACAGGTCGACGCCGGAGCGGCGTTCGCCGTACTTGTCCTGCATGTTGCGCAGCACGCCGTAGCCGCCGTCGTTGAAGACGATCAGGGTCAGGCGGGGGCGTTCCTGGGCGACGGTGAGGAGTTCGCCGAGGTGTACCGCGAGGCCGCCGTCGCCGGCGATGACGACGGTCGGCTGCTCCGGCCGGGCCAGCGCGGCGCCGATGCCCATGCCGAGGCCCTGGCCGATGCCGCCGCCGCGCGGGAAGACGTTGGCGCGCGGGTCGTGGATCGGCAGGAGCCGGTTGCCCCAGGACGAGGAGGGGATGGTGACGTCCCGGGCGACGACCGCGCCGCGCGGCAGGGCGGCGGCGAGCGCGTCACAGACGGCGGCCTGGGGGCCGATGTTCTCGTGCAGGGTTGCTCGTACGTCCTCGCGGACGGCGGTGACGCGGGCCGACCAGTCGGCGTCGGCGCGTACGGCGGCCTCGGTCAGCGCGGGCAGGACGCCGGCCGCGTCGCCGTGCAGGGCGTGCCGTGCCGGGTACACGCGGCCGAGCGCGGCCGCGTCGAGGTCGATCTGGATGTGCGCGGCGGGCGGCTTCAGCGTGTAGTCGGCGGTCTCGTTGGAGCGGAAGTGGGTGCCGATCGTGAGGAGCACGTCGGCGTCGGCGAGCAGGGCGCGGCCGGCGGGGGTGGTGGCGAAGTTGCCGATGACCAGCGGGTGGTCCTCGGGGACGCTGCCGCGGCCGGAGTTGGAGGTGAGCAGGCCAGCGCCGGTGGCCTCCAGCAGGGCGAACAGTTCCTCGCGGGCGGCGGTGGCTCCGCCGCCCGCCCAGATCAGCGGACGCCGGGCGGAGGCCAGCAGCTCGCGTGCGGCGGCGAGGGTGGCGGGGTCGGGCACCGGCGCCGTGGCGGCCGGGACCGGCTCGCCCTCGTCGTGCTGGGCGGCGTACTGCAGGTCGATGGGCCACTCGATGCTCGCGGGGCCGCCGGGTGCGCCGAGCGCGGCGGCCGACGCCTCGCGCAGCAGCCGTCCGGCGTCGTGCGGGGAGGTGACGGTGGCCGCGTACGCCGACACGGCCTTCAGCATGCCGAGCTGGTCCTTGGTCTCGTGGATGAATCCGCGCCCGCTGCCCAGGTACGCCGACTCGACCTGGCCGGTGACGTGCAGGACGGCCGTGCCGGACGACTGGGCCTCGATCAGGGAGCCGGCCGCGTTGCCCGCGCCGGTGCCGGTGGAGGTGAGCGCGCACCCGATGGAGCCGCGGGCGCGCCCGTAGCCGTCGGCGGCGCTGACGGCGGTGGCCTCGTGGCGCACCGGCACGAACCGCAGCTCGCGGTCGACCGCTTCGACCAGCGGCAGGTTGTGCACCGAGACTATGCCGAAGACGGTGTCGATGCCGAGGGACTTCAGATGGGCGACGAGGAGGTCGCCTCCGTTGTGGTACTGCCCGTGGTGCATGGGGAGGCTCCTCACAGGACGCCGCGGCCGACTCCGCCGCAGACGTCGATGCTGGTTCCGGTGATGTAGGAGGCGCGCGGGGCGAGCAGCGCGACGACGGCGTACGCGACCTCCTCGGCGCGGCCGAGCCGGCCGAGGGCGATGCCGCGGTCGGCGGCCAGCTCGGCCTGCCACTCCTCGTAGGTCAGGCCGCTGTCCGCGGTGGCGTGCCGGCGGGTCCACTGGCCGGTGTCGATCAGGCCGAGACAGACGGAGTTGACGCGGATGCCGTCGGCGGCGAGTTCCCGGGCGAGGGACTTGGAGAGGTTGAGGATGCCGGCGCGGGCGGCGCTGGTGGTGATCAGGCGGGTCTCGGGCTGCTTGGCGAGCACCGCGTTGATGTTGACGACCGACGCGGCGTCCGAGGCGCGCAGGTGACTGCGCGCGGCGGCAAGGGGGTTGAGGACGCCGGCGAACTTCAGCTCCAGCTCGTCGCGCCAGTCCTCGGCCGTGGTGTCGTCCAGGCGCTTCATGCGGGACTGGCCCGCGTTGTTGACCAGGCCGTCGAGGCCGCCGCCGAAGTGGGTGACGGCGGCGTCGGTGAAGCGGCGTACGGCGTCGGCGTCGCGGACGTCGCAGACGCCGGTGTACAACCGCTCCTGGCCGGCACCGAGCCGGGCGGCGGCCTTGGCGAGGCGGTCGCCGTCGCGGCCGCAGGTGGCAACGCGGGCGCCTTCGTCGAGCAGGGCGCGGACCGTGGCCAGGCCGACGCCGGAACTGCCTCCGGTGACCAGTACCGTGCGGCCGGCGAGGCCGAGATCCATGACGTACTCCTTGCAGACAGATCGATGACAGATCGAGGACGGACCGGGTGGCGGGGTTCAGTGCATGGTGAATCCGCCGTTGACGGCGATCACCTGTCCCGTGAGGTAGCGGGACTCCTCGGCGAGCAGGAAGGAGACCAGGCCGAGGAGGTCCTCGGGCTGCTGCGGCCGGGAGATCGCCCGGTTGGCGGCGTACAGGGCGTGGCGCTCGGCCGGTACGGTCTCGGTGGCCTCGACCTCGGTGAGGCCGGGCGCGACGGCGTTGACGGTGATGCCCCGCTCCCCCAGCTCCCGGGCCATGCCCCGGGTGAGGGAGATGACCGCGCCCTTGGAGGCGATGTAGTGGGCCAGGCGCGGTGAGCCGTACAGGGCGGCGTCCGAGGCGATGTTGACGATGCGGCCGGGTCGGGTCATCAGCGGCAGCAGGTGCTTGGCGACGAGCCAGGGACCGCGCGCGTTGACGGCCATGAGCCGGTCCCAGACCTCGACGTCGATGTCCTGGTACTCCTTGCCGCCCACCCCGTTGGCGAGGGCCGCGTTGTTGACCAGGCCGTAGACGGGGCCGGAGGCGGCCAGCCGGTCGGCGAGCGCGGCGACCGAGGCGGGGTCGGCCACGTCCAGCGGGACGAACTCCGCGTCGCCGCCCGCCGCGCGGATCGCCTCGGCGGTCCGCTCCCCCCACGCGGTGTTCAGCTCGCCGACCACGACCCGGAAGCCGTCCGCCGCCGCCCGGCGGGCCATGGCCTCCCCCAGGCCACGGCCCGCCCCCGTCACGACGACGGTCCGCCGGGCGGACGGCTCGGACGGCTCAGTCACGGGTGACGCCGTACAGCGGCGAGTACTCGGGGTACGTCGGCACCTGCGGCTTCTGCGTGCCGATGATCACGCAGAACAGCGCGTCGGTTTCGCCCTCGTTCTTCAGCGAGCGGGTGACACCGGCCGGGACCACGATCATGTCGCGGTAGCCGAGGGTGCGGTACTCGACCTCGTCGGGGCCACGGTGGATGCCGACGCGGACCTCGCCCTCCAGGACGAAGAAGGCCTCCTCGACGTCGTGGTGGGTGTGGGCGGGGCCCTCGGCGCCGGGCGGCAGCAGCATGTTGGAGAAGGTGAAGCCACCGGAGGGGATGATCCGGTTGTCGTTGTCGTGGTTGCCGGTGGCGCCGGAGCCGACGTAGCGGATCTGCGCCCGCCGGTACTGCGGGCCGGCCTTCTCCTGGAAGGACAGGGTGTTCCAGTCGGGCTCGCGGGAGTCCTTGGTGGCGATCAGGGAGTCGGTGTACTTGGCGAGGTCGCCGCCGTTGTCGTACTCGGTGGTGGTCACAGGCATGGGGTTCAGCCCTTCTGGTGGGGTGTGCGGTAGTCGGTGGCGATGTGCAGATGGGACAGGAGCCAGGCGTTGACACGCTCGGGCTGCTCCTGGTTGGCCAGGTGACCGGCGTCCTTGACGATCACGTAGGCGGACTTGTGCAGACCGCCGGCCAGGACCTGTGAGCTGTCGGGACCGGTGACGTGGTCCTTGTCGCCGCACAGGACGAGGGTGGGCGCGGTGATGCGGTGCAGTTCGCCGCGCAGGTCGGTGGCGGCCATGGCCTCGGCGGCGTGTCCGTAGCCGGGCAGGCGGACGGAGGCGGCCATGGTGGCGGTGACACGCTCGACGAGCTGCGGGGGCGCGTCGCCGGACACCAGGCGTGGGGCGCGGGCGGCGGCGAAGGCCTCCGGCCCGAGCCGGGCGAGCTCGTCGGCGCGGGCGCGCATCCCGGCCGCCTTGTCGGGGTCGGTGCCGGAGCCGGGTGTGGAGTCGAGGACCATCAGTGACTCGACGAGGTCCGGGTGGCGCGCGGCGAGCCGCAGGGCGATCACGCCGCCCCAGGAGACGCCGAGGACGTGGGCGCGGCCGCCGCGCGCGCGGATCACGTCCGCGGCGGCGTCGGCGTAGTCGTCCATCGTCAACGGGCGCTGCGCGTCGGCGGACTTGGCGTAGCCGGGGGCGTCCCAGGCGACGACCCGGAACGTGTCGCTCAGCGCCGCGAGCTGGGGGGCGAAGGCGGCCGAGGAGGATCCGATGCCGTGCAGGCACAGCAGCAGCGGGCCGCTGTCGCCGGCCTGTTCCAGGTGGAGGCCCGAGATGTCGTAGGCGGTCACAGGATCTGACCCGTCCGTCCGGCGAGCGCGGCGAGGGAGCGCAGCACCGCGTACGGGACGACCTGGCTGGTCGCCGGATTGGCGGCGTCGGGCAGGTGGCGCACCTCGAAGCGGTAGGTGCCGTGCGCGCCGCTCGCCTCGATGACGTGTGAGGTGTGCCGCGCCGTGGGGTCGGCGACGACGCTGACGCGGACCGCGTCCGGGGCGCCGACGGCGAGGGCTACGGAGGCGGCGACGTTGGTCGACTTGGGGAACTTCACGGGGACGTCCCGGGCGGTGCCCGCCATCACCTCCACCGGTCCGGTGGCCGATCGCATGCGGGTGAGCAACTGCTCGTCCATCCAGGGCTGTTCGAGGGTTGAGGGCAGCTTGGTGGTGGTCAGCCGGACCTCGTCGAGGGGACCCATGGCGCGTACGGCCTGGAGGAGGTCGAGGCCGCCGACCGCGCCGCCGGTGAAGTAGACGCGGCCGGGCCCGGTGTGCAGCAGCCGCTTGGCGAGTTCGTCGTCGGTGAGGGCGCCGGTGGAGGCGACGAGCAGGTCGGTGCCGGAGGCGAGGATCGTCTCGCCGCACTCGCGCACGACGCCCTGCCCGGCGGCCTCCACGATCAGGTCGCAGTGGTCCAGGGCCTGTTCGACGGTGTACTGCGGGACGGGCGCGGAGTCCCCGAGGGGCCGGTTGTCGACCACGCACACCAGCTCGGCGCCGGGAATCTCGCCCGCGGCGAGCGCGCCGCCGACGACGCGGCCGATGGCGCCCCAGCCGATCAGGCCGACGCGGCGCGGTGTGGGGGTGCTCATGCGGGGACTCCTTCGGCGTCGGCGTCGAGGGGCGGGACGACGGGGCTGCCGTCGGGGGTGCCGGCCATGTGGGCGCGGATCAGCCTGGACGGCGGCCCGGCGGTGCCCCACAGGTCGGACAGTTCGGGGGTGCGCCGCCACACCTTGCAGATCCAGGTGTCCTCGACGACCTGGGCGACCTCCGAGGTGTACTCGCAGACGAGGCCGGTGGGGTCGGTGAAGTAGGAGAAGGTGTTGTTGCCGGGGCCGTGCCTGCCCGGTCCCCACTCGGGGGTGATGCCGTGGTGGCGGAGGCGTCCGAGGCCGCGCATGAAGTGGTCGACCGAGCCCATCTCGTAGGCCACGTGGTTGAGGGACACCCACGCCGCCTGATTGAACGCGATGCAGTGGTGGTCGGTGTTGCAGCGCAGGAACGCCATCCGGTGCTCGGACCAGTCCGAGACGCGCATGCCGAGGACGTCCTGGTAGAAGGCCACCGAGGCGTCGATGTCGGGAGTGTTGAGGACGGCGTGGGTGACGCCCACGGGCACGGCGCCGTCGCGTCCGCGCGGGGCGACCGCCCAGGTGTCCGCGGACAGTTCGATCAGCCGGCCGTCGATGTCGTGGAACCGCAGGCCGTAGCCGCCGCCCACCTGCTCGAGCGGTCCGGGTCCGGTGACCGGGGTGATGCCGCGCGCCTCGAGCCGGCGTGCCGCCTCGTCGATCTCGGCGGGGGTGGCGACGGCGAAGACGAGCCGGCCGAGACCGATCCGGTCCGCGCGGGTGAGCTGCAGGGCGTGGTGCTCCTCGCCGGTGCCGCGCAGCCAGCTCGCGCTGTGCTCGGCCTCGACGACCTCCAGTCCCCACGCCTCTTCGTAGAAGTCGGTGGCCTCGGTGAAGTGCGGGGTGAGCAGCTCGACCGAGCGCAGGGCGCGCAGGTGGGCGATCGGCGGACGAGGGGGGTGTGTCATGGTGGGGTCTCTCCGGGGGTGCGTCAGTTGGCCCAGGGCAGGGGGGTGGCGTCGGTGCCCCAGTACAGGGACTTCTGCCGCTGGTAGGCGCGGATGAGGTCGCGGCCCTTCTCGGTGCCGAGGCCGCTGTCCTTCATCCCGCCGAACGGGGTGGAGATGGAGAACTGCTTGTAGGTGTTGATCCAGACGGTGCCGGCGTCGATGCGCCGTGCCAGCCGCCAGGCGGCGCGGGCGTCGCGGGTCCAGATGCCGCAGGCCAGCCCGTACACGCTGTCGTTCGCCTGCCGGACGAGGTCGTCCTCGTCGTCGTAGGGCAGGGCGACGAGGACCGGGCCGAAGATCTCCTCCTGGCAGATCCGGGCGGAGTTGGGCAGGTGGTCGATGACGGTGGGCAGGTAGTAGGCGCCGGCGCTGTACTCCGGGCCCTCCGGGACCGTGCCGCCGCACAGGACGCGTCCGCCCTCCGCGCGGGCGAGGTCCACGTAGGCGGCGACCGCGTCGCGGTGGCGGTGGTGGACGAGCGGGGCGACCTGGGTGCCGGGGTCGGTGCCCGGTCCGACGCGCAGTTTGCCCACCCGCTCGACGAGTTCGCCGAGGAAGGAGTCGTACAGCGACCGGTGCACGAAGAGCCGTGAGCCGGCGATGCAGGACTGGCCGCTGGAGGAGAAGACGCCGAACATGACGCCGGCGAGGGCCTGTTCGACGTCGGCGTCCTCGCGGACGATCGTCGGGGACTTGCCGCCGAGTTCCAGGGAGGCCGGGACGAGTTTGCCGGCGGCGGCGTGCGCGATGGACCGGCCGGTGGTGGTGCCGCCCGTGAACCCGATGCGCCGCACGAGCGGATGGGTGACGATGGCGTCTCCGACGACGCTGCCCTTGCCCGGCAGGACGGACAGCAGCGCGGTCGGCAGGCCGGCCTCGGTGAGGGCCTGGTGGACCAGGCGGCCGAAGGCGAGGGAGACCAGCGGTGTCCACTCGGCGGGTTTGAGCAGGACCGCGTTGCCGCCGGCGAGGGCCGGGGCGACCTTCTGCGCGTCGGAGGCGATGGGTGAGTTCCACGGGTTGATCGCGCCGACCACGCCGATCGGTTCGTACACGCTCATCGTGATGTAGGGGCCGCGGGCCGGGGTGAGGGACTCCTCGGCGGTCTCCAGTGCGGCGGCCGTGTAGCGGAAGGTGCCGGCGGCGCTGAGGGCGAGCGCGCGGGTCTCGGTGAGGGTCTTGCCGGTGTCGGCGGTCTGCAGGGCGGACAGCTCGGCGGCGTGTTCCTCGATCAGGTCGCCGATCCGGTACAGGACGCGGGCGCGCTGGTGGGGCAGCAGGTCGCGCCAGGTGTGCAGGGCGGCGGCTTCGGCGGCGGCGCCGGCCGCCTCGTCGACGTCGGCCGGCGAGGCGGCGTGGACGGTGGTGATCAGGGTGCCGTCGGCCGGGTTCACGGTCCGGATCGGCCCGCCCGCGCCGCGCCTGAACTCGCCCGCGATGAGGATCTCGTCGGCTGGGATGCGCGGCATGGCGGAACCTCCGGACATGGGTGGTGGGGGAAACCTCCGCAGGCGGCCGGCTCTCGGGCCGGGAGCCGCAATGGCGAAGCGCTAGAAATCTAAGGGCTTAAATATCTCGCTCGCAAGGGGTCGGGCTGGACAACTTTTTCCTCCCAGCCGACGACGAACCCTTGACGGCCCCCGACACCCAGACGGTAGAACCTAAGCACTAAGAGATTCAGCCCTTACCCAATCGGGCCATCCCACCGAGCCGGCGGCGAGATCCGCCGGCGCGCCCGGGCACCCGTACCGACCCGCCGTCCCCCCTCCCGTCCCTCACTGCCACGCGTGCGCAGGGCCGCCCGGCCCCGCCCCGTACGGCCCGAACCCTCTCGCGCGCCCTGGCTCGTCCCCCGACACGCCGCGCGGGAGCCGGAGGACCTCTCCATGACGATCGACGCCCCTCATGCCGCCGCCGGCCGCCACCCGGACACCGCGGCGCTCGCCGCCGCCATCGGCGCCCGCTTCGAACGCCTGCCCCTGTGCCGCTGGCACGTCACCGTCCGCCTGGTCATCGGCGCGGTGACCTTCTTCGAGGCCTTCGACCAGCTGCTCATCGCCTACGCCCTGCCCCAGCTGCGCGCGGCGTGGCACCTCGGCACCGGCCAGACCACCGCCCTGATGACCGTCGGCTCGGTGGGCATGCTCGCCGGCGCGCTGCTGTCCGGCCGCCTGGCCGACCGCGTCGGCCGGGTGAAGGTGATCGCGGTCTGCATCGCCGTGTCCAGCCTGTGCAACCTGGCCCTCACCCTGTGCACCTCACCGGCACCGTTCATGGCCGCCCGGTTCGTCCAGGGACTGGCCATCGGCGGCGAGGTACCGGTCGCGGCCACCTTCATCGCCGAGATCACGCGCACCCACCAGCGGGGCCGATTCGTCCTGCTGTACGAGCTGGTGTTCCCGGCCGGTCTGACGGCGTGCGCGCTGCTCGCCTCGTGGCTGGTGCCGCTGCTCGGCTGGCGCTGGATGTTCGGGCTCGCCGCGATCCCGGGCGTGCTGTGCCTCGTCGTCGCCCGGTACGTGCCGGAGTCGCCGCGCTGGCTCGCCGACCACGGACGCCACGAACAGGCGCTCGACACCATGGCCGCGATCGAGAAGAAGGTCGAGGGGATCACCGGCGGCCCCCTCCCCGAACCCGCACCCCCGGCCCCCGTCGCACACCGGACCGCGGGCAGGGGCGGCCTGCGCGAACTCCTCTCCGGCCGCTACCGCAGGCGTGCCCTGGTCGTCGGCGCCCTGTGGTTCGCCGGCTACTTCGTCAACTACGGCATCACGTCCTGGCTGCCCACGATCTACCGCACCCACTTCGGCCTGGACCTGTCCACCGCCCTCGGCTACTCCACCGTGACGTCCTGCGCGGGCCTGGTCGGCTGCCTCGTCGTGGCCCTGACCGTCGACCGCGCCGGCCGCCGCCGCACGCTCATGTGGTGCCTGGGCGGCTCCGCGGTCGCCCTGCTGCTCCTCGGCCTCTTCTCCGGCGGCTCCGCGACGGGCGTGCTCGTCTGGACCTCGTTGGGGAGCGTGTTCCTCTTCGGCGCGAACATCTGCCTGTATCTGTACACCCCCGAGCTGTTCCCCACCCGCATGCGGGCCCTGGGTTCGAGCGTCGGCGGCGCCCTGAACCGCGTCGGCGTCATCCTCGGCCCGATCGTGGTCGGCGCGGTCTACGCGGACGGCGCGCTCGGCACCGTCTTCGTGACCCTGGCGGTGGTGGCCCTCGCGGGGTCGGTCACGGCAGCGGCGGGCGCGGAGGAGACGAGCGGACAGCGGCTGGAGGACGTGGCGCCGTAGGCGACCCGTGAGGAGGCCGCGCGTCCGCAGCGCATGACGACCGCCCACACAGCAGGTGGGAGAGCGAGGGCAGGGATGCGGTCACCCGCTCCCTGCCCTCGCCGTGTCCGGGCGGCCATGAGGGCGTGGCCCCTGACACTCCTCGCCTGCGATCAGTTCTCTTCGCGCATGCCCCAAGGAGAGCCGTACGCGGTGAGGAGGTCCAGGAAGGGGCGTGGGGGCAGAGCTTCCGGGCCGAGGACGCCCTTGCCCGACCAGTCGCCGGTGGACAGCAGTTCCAGGGCGACGACCGGGTTGACAGCCGTCTGCCAGAGGACGGCCTGCGAGCCGTACTCGCGCATCGACCACTGGTTGTCGACCACGTGGTAGAGGTACACCTCACGCGGCGACCCGTCCTTGGTGCCCTTGACCCATGTGCCGGCACAGGTCTTGCCCGTCATCCGCTCCCCCAGTCCGGCCGGGTCGGGCAGGCACGCGGCGACGACGTCGCGCGGGGAGACGCGTACGGGCCCGTCGTCCCCAGGCACCGTCACCCTGGTCGTCGCGTCCAGTCCCAACTCGTGGAGGGTCTTCAGTTTGGCGATGAAGTCGTCGCCGAGGCCGTACTTGAACGTGACACGGCGCGCGTCCACCCAGCGAGGGATCAGCAGAACCTCTTCGTGTTCGACGTTGACGCACTCCACCGGCCCGATGCCCTCGGGGAAGTCGAAGACCTCGGGCTCGCTGAACGGGGCGGTGGTGAACCAGCCGCGGTCCCTTTCGTAGACCACCGGAGGGTTGAGGCACTCCTCGATGGTCGTCCAGATGCTGAAGGACGGTGCGAAGCCGTAGCCCTCGACCGTCAGGTTCGCGCCGTCGCGGACACCGATCTCCTCGATGTCGTCGAAGAGTTCGTCGGCCGCGTACCGGGCGAAGACGTCGGACAGCCCCGGCTCGACACCCATGCCGACCAGCGCCAGCCGTCCGGCGTCCTCCCAGCGCCGGGCCAGGGCGAACTGTTCGTCGCCGAGCTTCACACCGCACTCCTCGTAGGGACGCGCGACGTGCGGGGCGGACAGCGACATCGCCATGTCCAGGTAGTGCGCCCCGGCCTCCAGAGCCGCGGTGAAGAGCGGCATCACGTACCTGGGGTCGGTGGCGTTGAGGAGCACGTCGCACCGTTCCTCGAGGAGTATCCGGCGGACCGCGTCGCAGTCCGAGGCGTCCACCCGCCGTGCGCCGAACCGGGCACCGCGCTCCCCCAGCGCCGCGACCGAGGCTTCGGCGCGGGAGAGGTCGTAGTCGGCGACGATCATGTGGGTGAGGAACTCGCGGCGAGCCGCGATCCGGGTGACGGCCGTCCCCACGCCACCCGCACCCACGAGAAGTACGCGCATGTCACACACCTTTCGTTCCCGGAGGCGAGTGCCTCCGGACGGGGTCGATGCAACGCGACGCGGGACTGTAAGGTCAACTGCGTTGGCATAAGCTCGAGGCGAGTCGGCTTGCAGGTGGCGTACGGGCGGCATGCAGGCGGGCCGGAGGAGGGTGCGGCGGAGATGGCCAAGCAAGTCGTGCCGGAGGCCGCGCGTCAGCGGCGCCGGCGTACACACGGCGGCACCGTGCTGTCCGAGGAGATCATCGTGCGCACCGCTCTGCGCGTGCTGCGCGAGCACGGCAGCACCGGGCTCACGGCACGCCGTCTGGGGGCGGCGCTCGGCGCCGATCCGAGCACTCTGTACCGCTATTTCGCGGGCATGGACGATCTGGCCCGGGCCATCGGGGACGAGCTGATGGGGCGGGCCCTGGACAGCTGGACGTCCACCGGTGACTGGCGCGCGGACCCGCGTGCTCTGGGGCGGGCCATCCACGCCTCCTACCTCGCCCACCCGCAGGCCGCCGTCCTCACCGCCAGCCGGGTCACCGGCAGACCACGCGAGATCGCGGTGGACGAGACCATCCTCGGCATCCTGCGCGGCGCCGGGCTGCCCGACCCGGTGGCGGTCGGCGTGTACCACGCGTTCATCGACCAGAGTCTCGCCTTCGCCGCGCTCGACGCCGGATCCCTCGCGCTGGCGGACGAGGCTCGTACGCGGGACGAGGAGATGTGGCGGTCCACGTATGCGCGCCTGCCCGCCGAGTCTCATCCCAACATCGCCGCCACCGCGCATCTCCTCGCCCGGCGCATGCCGCACAGCGCCTTCCCGGCCGCCCTGGAGATGCTGCTGGAGCACATAGACGTGCAGCTGTCCCGCGTCGGGGCGTGACGCCGGCGGCTTCGGCCACCGGGCCATGACGTCGGCTCATCTGCGCGCCGCCCAAAGGGGGTTGATGTCCCTTTGGGACACGTCCCGGGGCTACGCGCGTAAATTCTCCCCGCCGACTCCTTGCCGACCGCCCCGCACCCCGGAATACTCTCGTATTGAACTTGTCAGGAGCATGCCTAGCCTGCGGGCTCGGCGAACTCCCGTGCCGTTGTCGTACCTGCTGACCGACCTCCCCACCTTCAGGAGGAACGCGTGCGGATCAGGACGTCCAACACCACACCACCCGCCGGACCGATCGCCACGGCGTCCCACCTGTCGGCGGCGGCAGCGCTCACGACACAGGCCACCGAGCATCCCGGGCGCCGCCCGGACGGGGGCCCCCGACTCCGGACCGGGCCCCCCACCATGGCCACGGCGGCACCGCCCGAGCCCTGAGCGCCACCGTCAACCACGCAAGCGGCCAGAGCGTCTGCCGCCTCATCCAGACCAACATGTGTGCTGCGCCCGCCGATCTGGGCGTTCCCCCGCTCGACGGCACGACGGCGAGCGGTCCGCTCTCCGGCGGCAGCGACACCTGCACCTCGGACAGTATCGCCCCGTTCCGGGCCATGACCGAGGTGCTGAGCCCGTACGGCGTCACCCCGCACTGATGCTCAGCTGATCACTCCCTCACAGCACACACACCGGATGCTCCGTCATCCGTCGTGCGCCCACCGCCCCTCAGCACGGCGGCCCTTCACGTTCGACTTGCCCGCACCCAAGGCATGGCCAGGACGCGCAAGTCCGCGCGGTCCTGCCATGAACACGACGTTCCAGTCACCCGCCTGCTGCCCCACCCCTGGCAGCCGGCTCTTGCTTCGGGAGGTTTCGTGAGACCCATCAAGTCCCTGACAGCTCTCGCCACACTGTGCTTCGCCACGCTGCTCAGCCTGACCCTGGCCGTTCCCGCACAGGCCGCCGGACCGGTCTACGTCGCGCTGGGGGACTCCTACTCCGCCGGCAACGGCGCCGGGAACTACGACAGTAACAGCGGTAGCTGCCACCGCAGCTTCAACGCCTACCCGTACCTGTGGAAGAACGCCCACGCCCCCTCGGCGTTCGCCGACACCTCCTGCTCGGGAGCGGTGACCACGGATGTGACCAACTCCCAGCTCGGGCCCCTCAACTCCTCCACCACACTGGTCTCCCTCACCATCGGCGGCAACGACGCGGGCTTCTCCGACGTCATGACCACCTGCGTCACCGGTTCCGACACCGACTGCGTCAACCGGGTCAACCAGGCCGAGAGCTACGCCCAGAACACGCTTCCCGCCCGCCTCGACGCCACCTACAACGCGATCCGCGCCAAGGCGCCCAATGCCAAGGTGGTCGTTCTGGGGTACCCGCACGTGTACACGCTCGGCGTCTTCTGCGTCGGGCTCAGCGACACGAAGCACCGCAAGATCGACGAGGCCGCGGACGTCCTCGACAACGTCATCGCCGGCCGGGCGGCGGCCCACGGCTTCGTCTTCGGTGACGTCCGCTCCACCTTCAACGGCCACGAACTGTGCTCCGGGGACGACTGGCTGCACTCCCTGGTGGTCTCCCCGAGCTGGGAGTCCTACCACCCCACCGCCACGGGCCACGCCTCCGGCTACTACCCCGTCCTCAACGCCAAGAGCTGACGCGTCTCCTGACGCCCCGACACCTGGCAGGGCCTCGTCCGCAGAACTGCCCGCGGACAGGGGCCCTGCCTCGTCCATGCCGGTGCACGGAACCGGCGTCCGTCATGGCCCCTTCCGGTCCCGTCGACCCGGAAAGGCCCGAGCTGTTTCGCGCGTCGCTCAGGTGGCCGAGCGTGGTTCCCGCGCCCGCAGCCTGTGTGCGAGCAGGCCGAGCAGTACGGCGTTGAGCAACGCGGACACGGCGACACCGGCGGAGAAGATCAGCGGGCTCAGCCAGGAGAACGAGGAGTACTCCGCGGGGCTTGCCACCAGCAGGGCGAGGATGCTGAGCGGTGCGGTGGCCATGAGCGGCCAGATCCCGGCGAATCCCGGGTCCTGCGACACGAACACGGCGTACAGGAAGAACCCCAGCGACGCCGCGGCCACGGCGAGATACCCGCGCGCGAGCCAGTTGTCCACCGCGGGCATCAGCAGGACCCGAGCTCCTCGACGGCGGGCCCGCGCAGAACGCGCCATGTCTCTCGCCGCTTGTCCGGACGAGTCCGGGACAGGCGGGAGGGAGTCACGCGCGCCGGGCGATTCGGGGGTCGCGGACCGCGCGGCGAGGGCACCGAGCACGGCGGCGTTCACAAGTGCGCACAACAGAAGCCATGCGACCCAGTAACCGGTGGCCAGCACCTCGGACGCTCCGCCGCCCTCCGTGCCGGGCCCGAAGGGGAGGACCACGCCCACGAAGGAGAGGGGCGCCGTGAGTACCAGAGGGCTCGCGGCGAGGGTGCTCTCCGGAGAAAGGAACATGACCAGCACAGAGGCGGCGAGCACAGCCAGATAGATGCGGGCGAGCCAGTTGTCCGTGGCCAGGCCGAGGAGCCGGCGCAGGCGCGGAAGACGGCGTGGGCGAGCGGCAGTCGGCATCGGGCGTTCCCTCGGGTCGGTCGGGTCGGTGATTCCACGGTGGGCCACAGGAAGCGCCCAGGCATGAGTACAGGTACTCATCGGAAGGACGGCAGAACCCACAAGGTGCTCAGTCACACTTGGTGACGCGCATCCCGACCGGGGCGGAAACCGGCATCCGGCATCGGCACCGAGCCGATCCGAGGCCCGCCGGTCACGTAAGGTTCCGGTCATGACTGTGCTGCGCGGGGCCTCCCTCATCCTCCGCCCCACCGTCCGTGAAGACCTCCGTGCCTTGGCCGCCATCCGGGCCACGCCCGAAGTGCGTGCACGCTGGAGAGGCGGAGACGAACTCGAGGCAGAGATCGCAGCCGATCTGGAGGACCCCGGCACCCGGCCCCTGACCATCGACCACGGACAACGGATCATCGGCATGATCCAGTGGTACGCCGAGGACGAGCCGGACTACCGGCACGCCGGCATCGATCTCTTCCTCGATCCCACGGTGCATGGAAGGGGCCTGGGCACCGAGGCCGTGCGGACTCTGGCCTGCCATCTCATCGATGTCCACGGCTATCACCGTTTGATCATCGATCCGGCGGCCGACAACACCGCGGCGATCCGCTGCTACACAAAGGTCGGCTTCCGGCCGGTCGGCATCATGCGGCAGTACGAGCGTGGCCCGGACGGCACCTGGCACGACGGTCTCCTGATGGACCTCCTGGCCACCGAACTGGTACGTGGCGAAGGCCTGCTCAACCCTTCTCAGGGCTGAGCAGGCCTGTGCGTGGCCGCAACCGGTCGGATCGGCGGTCAGGCGGTCGCCGCCGCGAAGATGTGGATCACGCCGCCGTTCGTCGTGGCGGGCAGCGTCACACTCGCGAGCTGCTTGCCCGCCTCCAGCGCGACGGGCGCGGTGGCGAAGACGTCCGTGGCCACCGGGTCCTTGCCGCCACCCTGTACGTCACGGTAGGCGGTGGTGACGGCGACCGTGTTGCCGAAGGAGGGCTTCTGCGAACCGCCGCCGAGCGTCCAGTCGCTGAAGCCGATCTGGGCCTGCTGGGTCGTGCCGTCGGTGTACGTGAGCGTCACCGTGCCGCTCGCCGCCCCTTCCGCCGCACTGCCCAGGAAACTCAGCTTCGTGGCGCCGGCGGCCGCCGGTACGGCGAGCACCTGACCGCCTCCGACGACCTCGATGTTGTCGGGGTCACCGGCGGCGGCCCCGGGCCAGGTGAAGGTGAAGCCGCCGGAGGAGACGGTGCCGCCCGGTTCCACGCCGACGGCTGCGAGGGCGGTGGCCGAGTAACTCCAGCCCTCGCCGTCGAAGTTGGCCTGCGGGTCGGTGTCGTCGGCCGAGATTCCGTTGCTGTTGACGTTCCACAGCATGCTGTTCCGGGCGGCGACGGTCACCGATGCGGACGTCTTCGGCAGCGCCGTACCCGACGACGACGTGAACGTCACCGGGACGGTGTAGAAGCCCTCCTTCGTCCCGGCAGCGGCCGAGACGGAGACCTTCGCGCCGGCTGATCCGCCGCCCGGCACCGTGAACTCGCCCTGGGAGGGTGTCACCGTGATGCCCGCCGGGGGTGTGGCGGTCCAGTGGACCTCGGTGTCCTGCTCCTGGAGTGCCTGCACCCTGACCGTCGCGGTGGCGGCGTCACCACCGGGCTCGGCCTTGAGCTTGGAGGGGGTGAGGCCGGTGAAGAACTTCACTCCGCCGCCCGGGAAGGACGGCGGCGCATCGGCCTTGGCGCTGCCCCAGGAGGTGTCGGGCTTGGATCCGAGGGTGTAGTCCAGGGTGCCGCCGTGGGTGACGAACGAGGCGGGGACCCAGGGCTTGTCGGACTTCTTGTCGTCGGTCCTCAGGCTCTGGATGTAGAGGTTGTCCGCGGACGCGGCGGGCGCGTTGACCGTGATGGTCCTGTGGTTCCCGGTGTGGATCACGGCGTGCGGGAACAGCGGTGCCGAGAGCACCATGTCGGCACGGCTGGGCACCTGCGGGTACATGCCCAGCGCCGAGAAGACGTACCAGGACGACATCGTCCCGGCGTCGTCGTTGCCGGGGATACCGCCGGGGGTGTCGTTCCACAGCTGGTCCATCTCCGCGCGGACCGTCTCCTGCGTCTTGTACGGCGTTCCGAGGTAGTCGTAGAGGTAGGGCGCGTTGATGTCGGGTTCGTTGGTCGGGTCGTAGCGCGTGCCGTCCTCGGCGGAGAAGTCGAAGGCCCCGTCGGGGGTGCGGAAGAAGGAGTCGAGGCGGGCGACGGCCGCGTCGCGGCCGCCCATGGCACTGGCGAGCCCCGCCACGTCGGAGTAGACCATCCAGGTGTAGCGGGCGCTGGTTCCCTCGACGAATCCGCTGCCGGTGCCCGGGGTGAACGTCCCCACCCAGGTGCCGTCGGCCTTGCGGTCACGGATGTAGCCGCCCTGCGGTGTGGCGTTGGGGTCGAAGACGTTGGTCCAGTTGCCGGAGCGGTCGAGGAACTTCCTCTCGGTGGCGTGGTCGCCGATCCGGCCGGCGAGCGAGGAGAGGGCGAAGTCGGCCGCCGCGTCCTCCAGTGTCTCGGCGGCGCCGCCCCAGCAGTGGCAGCCGTCGGACGGTACGTAACCGAGGGTCAGGTACTTGTCGAGCGCGGGGCGTTGCCCCACGCACTCCACGTTGCAGCCCGCACTGTCCGAGTCGTTCGCCGTGGGCACGGTCGCGGCGGTCACCAGCGACTTCAGGGCGCCCTTCACGTCGAAGTCATGACCGCCGAAGGCGTAGATGCCGGCGAGCGCCGGGTCGGAGGGGTCGCCGGACATGACGCTGGTCTTGCCGTTCTCCAGCAGCCAGCGGTCCCACTCGCCGCCCCTCTGCTGTGCGTAGTTGAACAGGGACTGGGCGTAGTCGCTGCCGGCCTTCGGGTTCAGCAGGGTCATCAACTGCACCTGGGCGCGGTACTGGTCCCAGCCGGAGAAGGTGCCGTACTGCGCCTTCTGCCCCTTGGCCAGCCTGTGCGGCTTGCGGTCGGCGCCCAGGTAGCGGCCGTCGACGTCGCTGGTGAGGGTCGGCTCCAGCATCGAATGGTAGAGCGCGGTGTAGAAGGTGGTGCGCTGGGCGTCGCTGCCGCCGCTCACCTCGATCTTGCTCAGTTCCTTCCTCCAGGCCGCCTTCGCCTGGGACTCGACGGCGCCGAAGGTCTTGGCCGGCGGGTTCTCCGCACGGAGGTTGGCCTCCGCGTTCTGCGGGCTCACGTAGGAGACGGCCACCTTCACCTGGACGTGGGTGGTGCCCGCCGGGAAGGTGACGTAGGCCCCCGAGCCCTTGCCTGCCACCGGGTTGCCGGACGAGGTGAAGCCCGTGCCGCCCTTGGCGGAGGTGGAGCCCAGCTGCAGGTTTCCGTCCGTCCAGGTGCCGGACTTGGCGAATGGCGTGTCGAAGTGCGCGGTGAAGTAGAGCGTGTACAGATCCTTGCGGTTGTTCGCGCTCTGCGGCCCGCAGAAGTTGCCGGCGCTGACCGACCCGGTCACGGTCCTGTCGGCGGCGTTCACGTGGACGTCGGCGGCCGTGCTGCCGCTCTCGGAGTTCGACGTGCGGAACAGCATGCTGGCGGGCTTGTCCGCGGGGAAGCCGAACCGTCCCGAGCCGGTACGGGGGGTGGCCGTCAGCTCGGCGGAGGCGCCGCTGTCCAGGCCCACCTTGTAAGAGCCGGCCGATGCCGTCTCGTTGGCGTGGGAGAAGGTGCTGGCGTACTTGGAGTCGGTGGTGTCGGCAGTGGGCGAGGAGTCGACGTCGCCGACGTACGGCATGATCGGGATGTCACCGTTGGCGCCGGAGCATCCGACGCCGTTGAGGTGCGTGAGGCTGAAGCCCCGGATCTTCGTCGCGTTGTACTGGTAACCGCCCGGAGCGGGGGTCGAGACCTGGTTGCCGCGGGAGTTCTGCGGACTCCACGCCAGCATGCCGAACGGCCGGACGGCGCCGGGGTAGGTGTTGCCCGCGTTGGACGAGCCGATCAGCGGGTTGACGTAGGAGACCGGGTCCTTGACCTCGCCCCGGCCCGCTGCCGCCGAGGCGGGCGTGACGGTCATGGCCGTCGCTGCGGCCACCAGGGCGGCCGTCGCGACGGCGCCGAGAGCTCGCCGTCCCGGACGGCGCCGGTCCCCCACATGAGTCTGACGTATCGATGAGCCTGGCACGGCTCCTGCCCTTCCTGCCTGACGGTATGTCAAGGCGCGCCGGAATCAGGCGCGTCCGCTTCCCGCCCGGACTGCCGACAACGTTGTCAGTGAATCGGGAGGATGCTCCCTCTGTAGTCGGGTGGTGTCAAGGGTGTCGGTGATCCCAGCGTGGCGGACTGGGGTGTGCGGGGCACCGGTTGACGGTCCGGTGCCCCGCACACGGGGACTGCGGTGAGGGTTACGGCGCCCCGAAGGTCAGCACCAGTTGCGGGGTGTTCTCCGCGGCCGGTGCCTCACTGGACCACAGCCACAGCGCGTCCGTCCCGGTGCTGGTGAGCGCCAGGTCGTAGGCGCCTCCCAGGGCCGGGGAGAGTGCCGCGGTGTCGAGGGTCGCCGAGTAGACCGTCGAGAGGTCGGTGGCCCCGCTCAGGGTGCCGACGACGGTGGAGGACACGGCGGGCTTGGAGGTGTAGGTGGTTCCCGCCTCCGTCCAGCTTCCGGTGACCGGCCGCACGGAGACGTCGTCCGTGCTGCCCGCGCTGCTCAGCGTGGTGGTCTTCACCGCCAGCCGCGCGCTCTTGAGCACCGTACCGGCCGGGGCGGCCGGCAGGTCGAAGCGCAGATACGTCTCGTACGCCGAGCTGCCGCGGACCGCCAGCGAGGTGGAGGTGCCGTAATTGGTCCCGGTGGCACCGGCGTTGACGTAGGTGTCGTCCGAGGCTCGAACGCTCTGCACGCTGTCGGCCGGGGCCGAGGCCAGGGTGTAGTGGCTCTGCACCTGGTCCGCGCTCAGCACCGACGGGTAGATCGCCGTCTCGTCGATCTGCCCGGCGAAGTTGCTGCTGGAAGGCTGGTTCGGCCACCCGTTGAGATTGTCGCCGCCGACGTGCCAGTAGCCGGTGTAGCTCTGGTTGTTCGTCTCGCCGAGCGTGCCGACCTGGCTGCCGTCCACGTACAGCGCCATCCCGGAGGTGCCCTGGGTGGCGACGACATGGTGCCACGTGCCGTCGTTGTAGCTGTCGGGCGAGGTGATGATGCGGGCGGTCCCCGTCCACACGCCGAAGACCAGCCGGCCGTCGTTGCGCATGTAGATGTGCTTGTCGTAGTTGCTGCTGGCCTGCGTGGTGTTGTTGCCGAACCCGACGAGTTTGCCGCCCCGGTCGGTGGTGGTCTTGAACCACGTCTCGATCGAGTACTGGCTCGGCACCGTGGTGCGCTTGTCGCTGTAGACCTGCTGGTCGGTGCCGTCGAAGCCGATGGCGGTGGACGGACCCGTCACGGCCGCCGGGGTCTGGCGCAGCGAGGGCCCGTTGAGGTGGATGCCGCTCTGGTCGCCGGGCGAGGTGTCGCCGACGAACGGAGTGGCGGATTCGTCGTAGCGCCAGTAAAGGGTCGCGCCGTCGTCGAGCACCCGGGCCGCGTACTTCTGGGCGGAGGTCGGCACCGTCACCGTGGCCGCGGACGACAGCGCCGAGGTGTTGCCCGCCCCGTCGGTGGCGGTCACCCGGTAGGTGTAGGTGGAGCCGGCGGTGACGTTCGTGTCGGTGAACGACAGTTGCGGGCGCGACCACTCCACGGAGTCGCCGTCCACGGTGTACACGGGCGTGGCACCGCCGTTGCGGTAGACCTTGTACGTCAGCTTGGTGTCGTCGGTGTCGAGACTGGCCCGCCAGCGGACATGGGCCTCCGTCGGCTTCACGGACTCGGCGCTGGCCGAAGGCACCGACGGCGCGCCGGTGTCCGGGGAGGCCGCGAAGTGCGTGAGGCCCTGGGCCGGCGAGCCGTTGACGGTGGTGAACTCACCGCCGACCCACATGTACTTGTTGTCGGAGGTCTCGGAGACCACCATGGCGCGCGGGCCGATGCCCTCGCCCAGACCGTCGTTGGTGTCCGGGAACCAGCCCAGCTTGCTGGTGCCGGTCGTCGGCTCCGCGAGCAGGTGGTGGCGGCGCCCGTCGGGGAACTCCCCGACGCTGGAGCAGTCGTGGGCGTGCGAGGCACTGTAGACCACGCCCTGGTAGGACTTGACGGCCTGGGTGGCTCCGAGGCAGGTGTCGCGCCACCGCTGGTCGAGCGTGGACAGGTCGAGGGCGATACGGCCGTCGAAGACGCCGCCGCCGGTGCCCTCGTTGCCGGTGTAGAAGCCCGTGGCGTCGGTGTCGATCGACTTGACCACGGAGTTGTTCTCGATGAATCCCGGATAGGTGCGGACGTTGGCGCCGGTGGTCGCGTCGACGACGGCCAGGGCGTGCGAGTTCGCGCCGTTGACGGTGAAGAAGTCACCGCCCAGGACGACGTCCTTGCCGTCCGGGGTGACCGCGACGGCACGGCCGGGCTCGTCGACGTCGGCCTGGAACGGCTTGACCGCGCCGCTGGTGGCGTCGACCGCCGCGTACCGCGCGTGGGCGCTGCCTCCGACGGAGGAGAAGTCGCCGCCGAGGTACACGGTGTCGTCGGTGACGGCGAGCGCCCGCACGGTGGCGGAGACGCTCGGGTGGAAGCCGGCCTTGGGTGTGCAGGTGGCGATGTCGATGGCGGCGAGGCTGCTGACCTGCGTGCCGTTGACGGCGCCGAAGTAACCGCCCGCGTACAGCGTCTTCTTGTCCGGCGAGACGGCGAGCGCCCGCACGGTCGCGGTGCCGCTGCCGATGGTGAAGGACAGCTTGCATGACGTGGGCTCGCCGGTCGCCGCGTCCAGCGCGACGAAGTTCACCACGTTCTGGGCGGTGCCGCTTCCTCCCTCGGGCGGGCGCACCTGCGAGAAAGTGCCACCCGCGAAGACGGTGCCGTGTGCCTCCGCCAGGGCCCACACGATGCCGTTGGTCTGCCAGGTCGGCAGGTCGTCGGCGGTGAAGGCGACGGGCGGGGTCAGTGCGGCGGCCGGCTGCGGCAGGGCCACCAGGCCCAGGCCGGCCGCGGTGGACAGGACGAGGGCGGCGCTCAGCCGCCTGGATCTTCTCATGTACCCCCCGGCTCCGGGGCCCGGTCACGGACCCCTGCCTCGACGAGCCCGCCGGTCTTCCCCGGATCCGAACGGGCTCGCACGCATGTTTTGTTGTTCCGCGAACCATACGAGTACATGACACGTCATGCAGCGCACTTGGCACATCTGGGAGGGAATTTCGGTGTGTTGGGCGTCACGGCAGGCTTCTCGGGCGTACCGCATTCCCGGTCGCCGAGGCCCACCGGCTCGGCGTCCCGACGCTCCGACGGGGCGGCGATCACGGCCGAAGCGGACCGTACGGTGCGGTTCGCCGCACAACGGGCCACCCGGCGCACTAGAGTTCGCACCGGAAGCCACCGGCGCCCGCGGAGGACACCCATGACGGATCACGCCGCTCGTCCGACGCGCGCCCACCGAAGGCCGCCGGGCGGCCGCCGGCGCACCGCACTCGGCACCCTGGCCGGACTGGTGCTGATCGCACTGATCGCGGGCACCGGGCTGGCACTCGACCGCACGGACACCGCGACCGGCACCCGGCGTACCGGTGCCGCCGCGCTTCCTTTCGACCTGCCGAACCCCCATGTGCTGAGCGACAGCACGCATCTGGTGTTCGCGCACTACTTCCCGCCGTATCCGCTCTCCCTCGACAACCGGCCCGCGGGGCAGGACTACTACGCCCGCAACTACCTCACTCCGCAGGGCGAGCAGGGCAGGCACGCCTCCTACGGCGGGCTGCTGCGCGACCGGCCGCTGCCCGTGCCGCCGGCCGCCGGCGACTGGCAGCTGGCCAATCTGGAACGGGAGGTGAGGACCGCCCGGGACGCCGGGCTGGACGGATTCACCGTTGACATCCTCTCCCTGACCGGCGTCAACCGTGAGCGCGTCGACCTGCTCCTGCGCGCGGCGCACCGCGTCGACCCGGGCTTCCGGATCGTGCTGATGCCGGACATGACGTCCCTGCACACCGACCCGGGCACCCTCGCCGACCAACTGGCCCTGCTCGCCGCGGAGCCGTCCGCGTACCGGCTGGCCGACGGGCGCCTCGTGGTCTCCCCGTTCAAGGCCGAGGCCCAGGACCCCGCCTGGTGGAGCCAGGTCATGGCGCGACTGCGCGACCACGGCATCGCCACCGCCCTCGTCCCGGTCTTCCTGGACTTCCGCGCCAACGCGGAGCGGTTCGCCCCGATCAGCCACGCCTTCTCCTCCTGGGGCAACCGCAGCTACACCCGCCAGAACAACATCCCCGGCGACATCCAGCTCGCCCACTCGCTGGGCAAGAAGTGGATGCAGGCCGTGTCCGTGCAGGACGCCCGGCCCAACCAGGGCGTCTACGACGAGGCCGGCAACACCGCCACCCTGCGGTCCACCTGGAACCACGCGATCTCCGACGGCGCCGACTGGGTGCAGCTCACCACCTGGAACGACTACTCGGAGGGCAGTCAGTTCGCCCCCTCGCTGCACAACGGCCACACCTACCTTGACATCTCCTCCTACTACCTCACCCGGTTCAAGACCGGGACGTGGCCGCGCATCGTCCGCGACACCGTGTACGTCACCTCCCGTGTCCAGTTCACGGACGCCGGGGCCGCCTCGCTCCAGCCGCAGCTGATGCGCCCGCGACCGGGCACCGCTCCCCCACGCGACCGGGTGGAGCTGCTCACCTTCCTGACCGCGCCCGCCACCGTCTCCGTGCGGGTGGGCACCTCCCCTCACACCTACCGGGCTCCCGTGGGCGTGCACGCCCAGGACCTGCCCCTGGATTCCGGCCGCACCGAGGCCGTGGTCCGCCGCGCGGGGGACACCGTCGCCGCGGTCACGACCCGCTTTCCGGTACGGCGCACGGTCAGCGTGCAGGACCTCCAGTACTACGCGGTCTCCAGCCGCCGGTAGCCCGCAACACGCCGTCAGCTCAGGAGAGTCGGCGCCCCATCCTCGCCGACCGCCGGTTGTGATCCTTGGTGTCCCACCACTCCTCCAACAGCGCCCGGACGAGATGCACCAGCTGCCCGAGTCGGTCGGGGTCCGGGGCCGATGAGGTGAGGACGTCGGCGAAGGACTTGTCGTGCCAGGGAAGAGCGACCGTCCAACGCTCACTCGGCCGCCGCCGACGTTCCACGGTGAGCTGGTATGTGAGCACGGCGGTGCGATCCGGAAGGTGGTCGACCGACAGATCGACCACGCCGAACCGGACTCCGCCGTCAGCGGTGGTGCAGGAGCGGGCCAACTCCTGCTCGGCCGGCGCTCGAGCCGTCATGTCGCACCGTCCTTCCCTGGGCCACAGGACAAGTCTGCGCCCGGCCCACAGGCAGGCGGGCAGCGTACGTGCGGGAAGCAAGCGGTCAGGACCCGAGCGACGGCGGTTCGCCGAGCGGCCGGAGTGCCCCGCGCCTCTGACACGGGTAGGAGCACGGGAACGGGAGAGGACGGTGCATCCATGGGAGAGGCCGGCGATGGACAGGCGCCCCCTCGCGACGTCATGCAGCTCGCGCAGCGGTTCGACTTCGACGCCCCACGGGGAACCCGTGCGCTCGGCGGCGGGGACGTCGGCTGTCTGGGCCTGGGGCTTGCGGTCGTACTGTTGCCCCCTGGCATCGGCCTGGTCGCGAGCCCGGCATGATCGCCGAGACACCCCCCAGGGACGGTCGTCAATGCCTCTCGGCGCCTCGGCGTCGTAGCGCCACCCTGGCCGGCAGGGTCACCGCCAGGAGGCCCAGTCCCACCGCGCCCCCGGCGAACGCCGCGTACACCAGCGGAGGCACGTAGGGGGCCTCGTCGGTGAGGCCGCGCATCATCGGGATCAGCGTCGCGGCGGCGATGGCCGTGCCGAGGACGATACCGGCCACCGCCACCAGCAGGCCTTCCCAGCGCAGCATCCGCATCACCTGGCGCCGGGTGGAGCCGACGAGTCGGAGCATGCCGAGCTCGCGGCGGCGGTCGAGGACGGTCATCACGAGCGTGTTGACGGCGGCGACGGCGGCGAAGCCGCCGAGGACGCCGGCCATCGTGTAGTTGGCCCAGGCGTTGAGCTCGCGGTCGGTGTCCTGCTCGACGGCGTAGCCGGAGGCGTCGGTGACCTTGCCGAGCGGAGTGAGGGCCTTCGCGTCTCCGCCCCGTACCAGCAGCGTGCTGTCGAAGCCCGAGGTGACGTGCGGCGCCAGGGAGGCGCGGTCCATGGTCACGGCCGCGAGGCCGAGCCCGCGGCCGTAGACGGCGACGACCTCGGGGCTGGTCCTGGTGCCGTCCGGAAGGTACATCGGCAGCTTGTCGCCCACCTCGACCTCGGCCGACGCGGCGAGCGTCTTGTCGATGGCGACACGCCCCTTGCCGACCCGGTCCAGGCTGCCGCTGCGCACGTCGAGGTCCTCCACCTTCGCGAGCTGCTCGCCGGAGCCGGAGATGCCCTGCGTCGCCGAGCCCGCCAGCCACCGGTCGCCGCCGGAGCCGACCGGCACCAGCACCTGCGTGTCGAGCAGGCCCACGGCGGCCTCGACGCCGGGCGCGCGGGCGGCCCGGCCGACGGCGTCGGCGGGCAGCCCGGCCGGGTCCGTGACCACGTGGTCCGCGGTGACGCCGGCGCGCAGCTGCTGCGCGGCGACATGGCTCTCGCTCGTGTGCATGAAGACGAGCGTCGAGGCGAAGGCCATGGCGAGCACGATCGGGGTGATCGCGGAGGCCAGCCGGCGGGCGTTCGTACGGGAGTTGGCGGCCGCGAGCCAGGCCGTGGCGTCGCCGCCGCTCAGCGCGAGTCCGAACAGCGCCGCGCACAGCCGTGCCACCAGCGGGCCGAGCAGCGCGACGGCGAGCATGAAGAGCATGACGACGCCGAGGGCCGCGTTGGCGGCGTCGTCCCCGGCCGAACGGGCGGCGAGGACGGTGAGGAACCCGCCGCCGACCAGGGCGCCCAGGCCCAGCACCGTACGGGTCACTCCCGGCCGCAGCCGCTCCACCGACGCCTCGGTGAGCGCCTGCCCCGGCTTGGTCTTCGAGGGCCGGCGCCCGGCCGCCCAGCCTGCGGCGAGCGCGGTCAGCAGCCCCGTGCCGACGGCGACGACGAGCGGGATCCAGGAGACGTGCAGATTCACGGCATCCGGAACGGCCCCGCGGTCCTTCAACTGCCCGAACCACCAGTGCGCGAGCCCGATCCCGGGCAGGCAGCCGACCAGCCCGGCGAGCGGCGCGACGAGCAGCGCCTCGGCGGCGACCGCACGGCGGATCTGCCTCGGGGTGGCGCCGACGGCGCGCAGCAGCGCGAACTCCCGCGCACGCTGGGCGACGGACAGCGCGACCGTGCCGGACGCGGTGAAGACGGCGACCACGGCCGCGATCCCGCCGAAGGACCCGCCGAGCCCGGTGAGCGTCTCCTTGGCGTACCCGAGCCCGCGGTCCTCGACGGCGCCGCGGTCGTCGCCGGTGTGCACCTTGGCGCCGGAGCCGGTGAGCGCCTTCTTCACACCGGCGGCAAGGGCGTCGGTGTCCGCCCCGTCCTCGGCGAGTACGGCGATGGCGTCGGCCTTGCCGGGATGCCCGGCGAGCGCCGGAGACCGGGCGTCGGCGAACCAGGCGGTGGCGTCTTCGGCCACGTCGCCGGATCCGTCCCTCGCCAGCCCGGAGACGCGGAAGCCTGCGCGCCCGGTGGCGGTTTCGAGCGTGACGGTGTCGCCGACGCCGGCCTTCGCGGCCCGCGCGGCGGCGGCGTCGAGCACGACCTCGCCGGTTCGGGGCGCGGCCCCGGAGGTGAGCGCGGCTCCGGTGAAGGCGTGCGATCCCCAGCCGTGGCCCGTCAGCACACCGTGTCCTTGGCGCACCGGGAACGTGAAGTCCGGCACCGCCGCCTCGGCGCCGGGCACGCGGGCCGCCTTGTCCGCCAGCGCGGCGTCCACGCGCGCCGTGTCCGGCAGCGGGTCCGCCGACTCGGACCGGCTGTCGCCGCTGCCCGTGACGAGGCGGGCGTACTGGTCCGCCGCCACGACGACCGAGGCATTCGCGTACCGCTCGGGCGGCACCGAGGCGCGGGCGCCCGTCTCCAGGAGGATGCCGCAGGCGGAGACGATCAGCGCCGCCATCATCAGCGCGACGAACGTGCCCGCGAACGCCGCGGGTTTGAAGCGCACGGCCGCACGGGCGAGGCCGTTGGGGGCGAAGCTCCTCACGCCGCGACCCCCGCCATCGCGCTCGTACGGGAGGTGAGAGCGGCCATCCGGGCCGCGATCTGCTCCGCCGAGCCGCGGTCGAGGCCGCCGGCGAAGACGCCGTCCGCGAGGAACAGCACGCGGTCGGCCCAGGCGGCCGCGGCCGGGTCGTGGGTGACCATGACGACGGTGGCCTCGAGAGCGTCCACCGCCTGCCGGAGCAGACCGAGGACCTCGGTGGCGGTGCCGGTGTCGAGGGCGCCGGTGGGCTCGTCCGCGAAGATCACGTCCGGGCTGGTGACCAGGGCGCGCGCGATGGCGACGCGCTGCTGCTGACCGCCGGAGAGCTCGCCGGGACGACACCGCGCCTTGTGCGCGAGCCCGACCCGCGCGAGCACCTCGGCCGCCCGGCGGCGGTCCTGGCGCTGCCCGGCGAGGCGCATCGGCAGCAGCACGTTCTGCTCGACGGTGAGGGACGGCAGGAGGTTGAAGGCCTGGAAGACGAAGCCGAGGCGGCTGCGTCGCAACTCGGTGAGCTGGTTCTCGCGCATGCCCGTGATCTCCGTGCCGCCGAGGCGCACGGAGCCGGCCGACGGCCGGTCGAGGCCGGCGGCACACTGCAGGAAGGTGGACTTGCCGGAACCGGAAGGGCCCATGACCGCGGTGAACGTGCCGCGCGGCAGGGCGAGGTCGATACCCGCCAGGGCGTGCACGGCGCCGGAGCCGCGGCCGTACTGCCGCCGGACGCCGCGCAGTTCGACGGCGAGACCGGATGTTTCCTCGGCCTCCGGCCGGTCATCCGTCTTCCGCCCCTTGCCCTTGCGCAGCCTCATGGTCCGCCCTCTCGCGATCTTTTCGAACCGATGCCTCGAAGCTACGGATCACGGTCGTCGCGAACCATGGTGGCCACCGGCGGATCCCGGGTGGGGATAACCCGAGGCCCCGCCGGAGGCCGGCCGGAGGCCCGTCGATGCCACTCAAAAGCGGCGAGGCCGCTACCCATCGGCATGAACACGCAGTGACCGCCCCACGGCCGTCCGACGAGCGGCCGTGAACACCCTGGGTGGTTCAACATCCACGTACGGTTATCGGCGTCGTGTGTTGCGTCCGCGTTCGCGCGCAGGTCACCGCCGGTGCCGACGATCCAGAGCGAGCGGGACGTCCGCGACGGCGACGGCCCCGCGACCACTGCTCACTGACGCGTTCGCATCGGGGAGACCGCACATGTCGCGCACACGCTCTGTCGCCACGAAGGCCGCTCTGGACCGTCGCACCCTCCTCGCCGCCGGGGCGGCGTCGCTCACCGCGGGCGTCGGACTCGCCCTGCGGCCCGGGGAGGGCCGGGCCGCCGCCGACCCTGCCCGGAGGGAGGTTCCCGCGGCCCACTCCCGGCAGGCGCCGGCCGCGCCCCTCGCCCCGTACACGAAGGGCACCACGCTCGCCACGGTCGCGGCGGCCCGCAACGGCTCCGGCTACCGCCGTCTCGGCGACGGCCCCGGCTGGAGCCGGGTCGTGCGCGGCGAACTGGCCGGCCCCAAGGCGGGTCGCGCCGGGCGGCGTACCGCGCTCGCCGCGTTCGTGCAGCTCACCGACCTCCATGTGATGGACAGCCAGCACCCGTTGCGCACGGAGTTCCTTCAGGCCGGCTCGCCGCACGCCTGGCGCCCGCAGGAGGCGCTCACCGTGCAGGGCGCGATCTCCCTGGTCGAGAGGGTCAACGCGCTGCGCGGCGCGCCGGTCACCGGCAGCCCCCTGGAGTTCGCCATCACCACCGGCGACAACACCGACAACAACTCCCGCATCGAGCTCGACTGGTACCTGAAGGTGCTCAGCGGCGGCCGCATCACCCCCGACTCGGGCGATCCGCGCCACTACGAGGGCGCGTCGAGCAGCGGCCTGAGTCTGTACTGGCAGCCCGAAGCGACCGTCCGCGACCAGTACAAGCAACGCGGCTTCCCGCACCTGGAGAGCTTCCTGCGGTCCGCGACCCGCGAGGTGCGTAGTCCCGGCCTGAACCTCCCCTGGTACTCCACCGTCGGCAACCACGACTCCGTCCTGGGCGGCTGCTTCGGACACGGGGACTCCTATTTCACCGAGTTCGCCACCGGCGACCGCAAGCTGTTCACCGTGACCGCGGCCGAGGCCCGCAAGCTGCAGCAGAGCATCAACGACGGCTCCGACCCCAAGGGCCTGGGCCTGCGCGACCTGCTGAAGTCCCACAGCCGCGCGATGCGCCGGGTCACCCCGGACGAGCGGCGTGCCCTGTTCACGCCCGCCGAGTACGTCGAGGCCCACCTCGACCCGGCGTACACCGGCCCCGGCCCGGTCGGCCACGGCTACACACAGGCCAACCTCGCGGAGGGCACCCAGTACTACTCCTTCCGCGTCTCCGACCACGTCGTCGGCATCAGCCTCGACACCACCGACCCTCAGGGCAACTTCAGCGGCTCGATCGGGGCGGCCCAGATGGCCTGGCTGGAACGCACGCTGAACGCACACAAGGACGAGTACGCCATCGTCTTCAGCCACTACACCAGCACCTCGATGACCACCCCGCGCCCCGACCCCGCCCGGCCGCACGAGAAGCGCCACAACGGCGACGAACTGCTCGCCCTGCTCGGCCGGCACCGCAACGTGGTCGCCTGGATCAACGGCCATGTGCACCGCAACACCATCACCCCGCACACCGGCAGCGGCGGCCACTCCTTCTGGGAGATCTCCACCGCCTCCCACGTCGACTTCCCGCAACTGGCCCGCATCATCGAGCTGGTGGACAACAAGGACGGCACGCTCTCCCTGCACACCACCCTGATCGAGTCCGCCGCCCCGCACCGCACGGATTTCACCGACCTGTCCCAGACCGGCCTCGCCGCCCTCTACCGGGAACTCTCGTTCAACGCGCGCGAAGGCTCCCTCAGCCTTCAGGGCGACCCGCGCGACCGCAACACGGAGCTACTGCTGAAGAAGGCCTGAGGTCCGCCGTTCACCCTGCCCGGGCCACCCGCTCACCACGAGGGGTCACTCACCTGCGGAGAAGCACGTGGGCCTGCGCAGCAGCCACTGCCCGACCGTCCGCCGCGCGGGCCGTACCACCACGCGGCCGTGAAGCCTTCTGACCGGCCAACTCGACTCGCAGAACGACCGGCACATCAGGACTCGCCGGAGACTGACGGTACTTGACCCTGCGGTGCGCCAGCTGCAGACCACCGGTATCGATCATGACGCCCGGCCTGGTGACCAGCGTCAGGGTCTTCCCTCCATGTCCACGAGGGGCTACGCGTACTGGCCGGGTTCGTAGCCGCCGCCCGGTGTGCGGACGATCACGTTGAAGCGGTTGAATACGTTGATCACCGATATCAGGGCGATGAGCGCGGCGAGTTCCTCATTGTCGAAGTGTTTCCGCGCGGCCTCCCAGGTCTCGTCGTCCACGCCGCGAGTGTCGGCCAGGCGCGTTCCCTGCTCGGTGAGGGCCAGCGCGGCGCGCTCGGCCTCGGTGAAGACGGTCGCCTCCCGCCATACCGCGATCAGGTTGAGCCGCGTCTGGGTCTCACCCGCGGCCAGGGCGTCCTTGGTGTGCATGTCGGTGCAGGCCGCGCAGCCGTTGATCTGGCTCGCGCGGATCTTCACCAGTTCCTGGACGGTCTTTGCCAGGGGCGAGTCGTTGACCGCCATCGCGGCGGCGCCGAACTTGCGGTAGAACGTCCGGCCGAACTCGGTGTCGTTGAAGTTGAAGCGGGGTTCCATGTGTGGTGTGTTTCCTTTCACTTCCCGGCCTCGCCAAGGGGGTGCAGGCCGTGGAACTTGTGGGGGTTGCGGACCGCGTCGATCCTGGTGACGCGGCCCTCGCTGATGGTGAGCGCGACGACGGCACTGAGGCGGCCGTCATCGATCATCAGCAGCGCGGCACCGCCGTTCACACGGGTGACGCGGAATTCGCGGTCCGGTGCGAAGCGGGCGCCACGGGCGAAGAACCGGGCGATGTCGTCGGCTCCGCGGAGCGGTTCGAGGACGGCGCGGACCACCCCGCCGCCATCGGTGGTGAGCACCGCTTCCGGATCGAGCAGCCGTGTCAGGCCGGCCATGTCTCCGGTGCGGACGGCCTCCGCGAACGCGCCGACGATCTCCTGGTGCGCCTGCGGGTCGACGTCGAAGCGCGGCTTGCGCTGCTCGACGTGGGCGCGGGCGCGGCTGGCGAGCTTGCGGCACGCGGCCGGGCTGCGGCCCAGGGCAGCGCCGACCTCGGTGAAGGACAGCCCGAAGACATCATGGAGGACGAACGCGGCACGTTCGGCCGGGGAGAGGGTCTCCAGCACCACCATCAGCGCCCAGGACAAGGAGTCGGCGAGGCTGACGGAGTCGGCGGGGTCCGGTGCGGTCTCCACCGGCTCGGGCAGCCACGGTCCCACGTAGGCCTCGCGGCGGGCGCGGGCCGAGCGCAGACCGTCGAGGGCGATCCGGGAGGTGGTGGTCACCAGCCAGCCGGTGAGGTCCTCGATGGCGGCCACTTCCGAACCGTGGAGGCGGATCCAGGCTTCCTGGACCGCGTCCTCGGCCTCGGAGAGGGTTCCGAGGATGCTGTAGGCCACGCCGACCAGGCGGGGGCGCAGCTCCTCGAAGACGGCCGCCACCTCGTCGGCAGCGTTCGGTTCGTTCATGCCGGGAGGACGAGACACGCTCCCGAAGTGTGACAGCCCCACCCGATTTGTGACGTACGTCTCGCGGTCGACGCGCCGCGCCGTGCTCCGACAGCGGCTGGGGCAGGGGCTGGGATCGATCTTGTACCGGAACTCCCGGGCGACCACGCCGGGCGCAGGCGCGATCGCCGTGCCGGCATCATCGGCGCCTATGCCGGCCGGCACGCGCGAGCGGACGGGGCGGCTCGGCCCCGTCGCCCGCGACCGGTGGTGCCGGCCGGCCTCATGGCGCCGAGATCAGGCCTTGGACAGCGTGACCTCCGACTCCTGCTGCCCCGTGTCGGCGGTCACCGGGTAGTCCCGGTCGTCCGCCTGGGCCCTGCTGCGCATCGTCGCGGTGCCGGGGCGGAACGAGGTGTCCGGTGTCTGGCTGGTCAGCCTGACGGACCACGGGACGGGCGCCCCCGGGGTACAGGCCACGGCTGTCTCGTACGACGCGCTCGGCGTGCCGTTCTTCTGGATCTGGAAGACCTGCCCGGTCAACGCGACACTCGCAGGCTTGTTGCAGGTCACGGTGCCACCGACGGTGATCCGGCCGTCGCGGGTGTCCACCGTGCCATCGGGGTCGGTGGTCATTCCCACGGTGAGTTCGGCCGGAGGTTCCGGCATGACCGCGTGCACCTCACCGCGCAGAGGCACCGTCGATCCGTTGCAGTACTGCTCGAAGGTGGCGTCCAGCGCCCGGACGTAGCCGTAGGGACCGAAGGCGATGTGCTCGATGGTGAACGAGCCGGAGTTGGTGTTGCACCATTTCTCGGTCCCGTTGTCGGTCCCGCTGAACTGCAGCTCCGGGTCCCCCGGCTGGGCGTCGGGCCATTGCCTGGCCCCGGTGTACGTGGTGCCTTCCGTCAGCTTCTGCCCGTCGGGGGCGGCGATGAGGAGACGCCAGAGAGTGCCCTGCTCCGCATCCACCGCGACGGTGAGGCCGTTCTCGTCCTTGCTGCCCTGGACATCGAACAGCTGGACCGAGCCAGCCGTGTACTCGTACGACTGACCGCCCGAGATCGGCTCCCCCGCTTCGCCGCTGAAACTGAGCGTTCCCGACTCCGCGCTGTGGGCCTGCGCGGTGCCCGACAGCGGCGCAGCAGTGAGCGCGACGGTGACCGCCGCGACAACGCCCACGGTCCTGGCCAGTAGGCGCCCGGGCATGGTGCTTCTCGTCAAGGTTCCCCCAAGGGAGTCCTTCGGCCTGGACCGCTCAAGCGCGCTGCACATGCGCGACTTGAGGATCAGGCCGGACCGACACTTACCTGTCCTGAGGGCCCGTCAGGCCCCAATGACAAAGCGCAGAACCTTGATCAACCGTCACACCGGCCCCATCTGCACCACCCTGAACCACGGAGACTGGACCCGCGGCTCGCCCGATGACTGCGTCAGTCCGTACCGGCCCCGAGGCGGTGGGCGAGATCGATCAGATCGACCAGACGCAGCACCCGCCCGTCGAACCCTGGCAGGGGGACGTGCAAGGGCTCGGTCCACCGGGCAGGTATCGCATCCAGTCCGTGATACGCCCCCGCGAGAGCCCCGGTCACCGCGGCGACCGTGTCTGTGTCACCGCCGAGGTCGATCGCCCGGGTGCGAAGTAGACCGCGGATGTCGACGCCCTCATCAACGAGCCGTTTCCGGCCGCTCGGTGGTTGACCTGGAAATGCACGGCGGCAGCCAGATCCCACGGCATGCCGTTGGTCAGCACGTCCTCGGTCTGCAGGCCGATGTCCTTGGGCTCAGCCGCCGCCCACCGTTGGAAGCGGGCGAAGACGTCCGGCAGGTCCAGTCCGCCGCGCTGCAGCAGCGACTCCGCGACCAGAACGGCCATCTGCGTGTCGTCCGTGACTTCGCCCGGTTCCCAACCGCCGCCTCCGCACATCTCGCCGCCGCACCCTGGTTCCGGGAACCGGGCAGAGAACGCACCCGGGAGACCGAACTCGAAAGGGGCTCCCAGCGCGTCACCCACCGCTGAGCCGACGACCGTCGCGATGGCTCGCTCCGCACGCATCATCCGCGCAGGCCACCTCCGTCGAACGGCAGCCTCACCACCGATTTTTTCGCCCGGTCGCCGGACACCCATGCTCCGTCGACTCGGCCGACCAGGCGAGCGGTGCCTCGCGCTCCCGGGGCGCAGCCGAGGCGCGCCGAGGACACCGCGCCCCGGAACGCGACCGAGCGTTCGTCGATCAGCCGCAGCAGAACGCGGAACTCAAGTGTCTTCGCCACGCTGGATGCCTATCATCACGCCCGCACAACCGCCGTCGATTTTCCCAGCCGGCACAGCGGGCACGCGACGCGGCTCGCGGGGCCACCTGCTGGGTCAGGCGTCGGCCGGCGCTCCCGGTGCGTCATCCGTCCACTCCCCCCGGTGGCCGGGCGTGGCAAGTGGCGGCTCTGCTTGCGCAGATCACGGTGCTGCCCGTGATCTGCGCAAGCGTCCTTGTTGCGTCGTCGTCCCGTTCGGCGTTGCCGGCCCGGCCGGGGCTCAGTGCCCGGCTGATCCCTCGGGGCGTGCGTGGCGCGGCAGGAGGAACGCGAGCAGGAAGGTCAGGGCGAGCATGGCGTCGACGATCCACAGCACGGTCTTCATGACCGAGCCGAAGCCGCTGCGGAAGGCCGACTGCGAGGTGGCCTTGAGTGCGGCGGGTACGCGCGCCCCGGCCTGAGGGGAGGTCACGGCGGCCCGGGTGTCCTTCTCCAGGCGTGCGCAGGACGCGGGGGTCGCTGCGGGGTCCTTGGCGACGGCGCGGTCCGAGGAGCACGCACGCAGGTCCGCGACGACGCGGTCCTGAGCGGCGGGAGCGATGTGCACGGCGGCCAGTTGGTGCCGCAGGTCGTCCGAGCGGTGGTCGACGGCGCCGGCGATCCCGCCGCCCAGCAGGCCGAAGAACACGGTGCCGAGGACGGCCACGCCGAAGGCGCCGCCGAGCTGCTGCATCGCCGTCATCGTGCCGGATGCCGAACCGGTCTCGTGCTGCTCGACACTCGCGAGCACGATGTCGAAGAACGGCGCCATGAGCAGGCCCATCCCGATGCCGGTGACGAGCAGGGACGGCAGGAGCTGCCAGGGGCCGACGCCGCTGCCCACCATCTCGAGGGTGAGCCACACGCCGAACACGCCGAGCGCCATGACGAGCGCGCCCACCTGAAGGACGGCACGTCCGAACCGGGCGACACCCTGGGCGATCCCGAAGCCGACGATCATGCCGCCCGACCAGGGCACCATCACCAATCCCGCCTTGAGGGGCGAGTAGCCCAGCCCGATCTGGGTGTAGAGGTTGAAGACCAGCATGAAGCCCTGCATGGTCGAGAAGAAGACCAGCCCGAGGGTCATACCGCCGCTGAACCCGCGCTTGCGGAAGAGACTGGGGACGACCAGCGGGTCCCGTCCGGTCTTGCTGCGGCGCGATTCGTACCCGGCGAAGACGACGAAGACGGCCACCGAGGCGCCCATCATCACGAACGTCCACACAGGCCAGTCGTACTCACGCCCCTGGACCAGGGGGAAGATGATGAGCAGCGCGGCCAGCGAGACCAGGAGCATGCCGGGGATGTCCAGGCGCGGCTTGTCGCTCGACCGGCCCCTGGGCAGGTAGCGCACGGCGCCGAGGAACGCCGCGGCCCCCAGCGGCAGGTTGATCAGGAAGATCATCCGCCAGCCGGTGCCGAAGTAGTCGGCGTCCACGAGCCAGCCCGCAAGGATCGGCCCGCACACCGCGGACAGCCCCATGACCGGGCCGAACATGCCGAAGGCCTTCTGCGACTCCTTCGGCGGGAACATCTCCTTGATCATGCCCAGGCCCTGCGGCAGCATCACCGCGCCGAACAGTCCCTGCACGACGCGTGCGCCGATCAGCATCTCGGGCGCCACGGACACCGCGCACAGCAACGAACCAAGGGTGAAGCCGGCCGCACCCACCAGGAACATCCGGCGGCGGCCGTGAATGTCGCCGAGCCGCCCTCCGGTGACGAGTCCGACGGCCATCGACAGGGTGTACGCGGCGGCGAGCCACTGCAGGGTGGAGGCACCGCCGCCGAGGTCGGCCCGCATGGACGGGCCGGCGATGTTCGTGACAACGGCGTCGAGGAGGTCCATCACCTCGGCCGCGAGGATCACGAAGAGGGCAGCCCAGCGCCACCGGTAGGGCGCCGGCGAATCGGTGAGCGCCTCGTCGGGCGCGACACCGGTGGTGGACATCGAAACTCCTCGCAGAGGAACCGCGTCGGGTGGTGACCCGGGAGCGCGGTGGGACGAATGGATGTGACTGTCCGGGCCGCTGATCCGGCCCGTGCAGACGGATGGCCGAACGTCGCGGAGGAGCGAACACTGTTCACCGTAGCAGAACAGTGCTCACCGAGAGAACGGCGTTAACCAAGATATAGCGCAACTTCGACGGCTGGACAAGATATATCGCGTCAAGCCCTGGGTCTCGCCGCCTCCGACCCCGCATGAACGCCGCTCGCCGAAGGAGAACACTGTTCTGCCCATGCCTAGACTGGAGTCATGACCGACCCGGCCGACAGCACCCCCGCACCTCCCCCGCCCTCCCCCTGGGAGCGAGAGCGCCCCGCTCGCACCCGCGCCGCCGTCGCGCGAACACCGCTGTCACGTGAGCGGATCGTCGAGGCCGCCTTCACCGTGCTGGACCGGCAAGGGCTCGACGGACTGTCGATGCGCCAGGTGGCGGCCGAACTGGGGGTCACGGTCTCCGCCCTCTACGCCCACGTCAGCTCCAAGGACGACCTCCTGGAGCTGATGTACACCCGGCTCTTCGACGGCTTCGAACTGCCCCGACCGGACCCTGACCGCTGGCAGGAGCAGGTACGCGACTACGCCCGCGCAGGACGCCGACGCCTGCTGTCCCACCGGGACATGGCCAGGATCTCCATGGCCCACGTGCCCTTCACCGCCGAACTGCTGCCGTACGTCGAGTCGTTGCTCGCCATCTTCCGTACCGCCGGGCTGCCCGACCGGATCGCGGCGGAGGCCGGTGATCTCATCTCCACCTACATCGACGGGTTCGTCCTGGAGGAGGGCATGTGGCGGGACCGGGCCGCAGAGCAGAGCGGTGAGGACACCTCCCTGGCCCGCCCCGACTGGCGGGAGATGGCCGAGGAGATGCAGGACTACTTCGCGTCCCTGCCCGCACAGGACTTCCCCCACCTGCGCGCCCTGGCCGGAATGATGGTGACGGACTCCTCCGACGAGAGGTTCGACATCGGCCTGGAGATCATCCTGCGCGGCCTGGCGAGCTACCTGCCCGATGCCACGAAGCGTGCGCCCTCGGACGACGGCCGGGCACCGGACACCACCTGATCCGCGACCCGTCCGGCACGCCGTGCCGCCACGGACGCGGCGATGAGCGAACGCCGCCGTGTGCCCGGCCGGATCCGGTCGGAGGCGGGGCGGAGGCGGGCACGCAGATGCTACGCGCACAGAAGTGCAGCGCCGAAGGACTTGACTGACCGTCAGTAGGCAGACCTGGTGTACGACACCCACCGAGTCCCGGGCATTCGCCGCACCGTCAGCGCGGCGCCTCACGTCGTTCCCCGGTTCGATTGTCATGGCGTGGACAGTCTCCTTGGGTGCCCCGGCCGGGGCCCATTTGACGGGAGATCACATGACATCAAAGGCAGTGCGGTTGCGTGCGGCGGCCGCCTCGGCGGTGACGGCGCTCGCGATCAGCGCGACGGTTCTGGGTGCGGGGGCCGGCACGGCGAACGCGGTCGACCGGGTCCGGCTGGCGGGCGACGTGCAGATCGCGCCGGGCATCACCTACCGGGCCTTTTCTCTGACGGCCTCGCACGGCACGGTGACCGGCCACGTGGTCGCCGCCGACCTGAGCGACCCGCGGGTGTCGGTCGGTCTGCTCACCCCCGGCAAGGTCGCGGCACGCGCCAAACTCTCCCAACTGGCCGCGGCCCAGGAGGCGGTGGCCGGCATCAACGCCGACTTCTTCAACATCGACGAGACGCAGCACCCCGGAGTGCAGGCGACCGGTTCCGCGGTGGGCCCCGCCATCGCGGACGGTGTGCCGCTCAAGGCGGCCGTGCCGAACGGGCAGCGCTTCGGGCCCGCCCTGCCGCCCGGCACCTCGACCCGCGATGTCATCGGCGTCGGCTACGACCGCAAGGCCCGGCTGGACGAGCTGAGCCTCGACGGCACGGTCCGGGGCCGGCACGGCGAGCGGTTCGGGCTCGCCGGGCTGAACCAGTACGCCATCCCCGAAGGCGGCATAGGAGCGTTCAACTCCCTGTGGGGTGACGTCTCGCGTCGGCGCGCGGTGTGCGGCACCGACACCGTTCGCGCTGCCGCCTGCACCACCGACGCCTACGAGGTGACGGTCAAGGACGGCCGGGTGGTGTCCGAGTCCGACTCCATCGGAGCCGGTGCCGTCGACCCCGAGTCGGTGGTCCTGGTCGGCCGGGAGGCGGGGGCGGCGCAGCTGCGTTCGCTCCAGGTGGGAGAGCGGGTACGGGTCTCCGACAGGCTGCGGACCACCAGCGGCAAGCGACTGAGATTCGCGGTGGGCGGCTACCCGGTGCTGCGCGACGGTGAGCCACTGCCCGGCCTGGACACCAAGGCCGTGGCCACCAGGACCGGGGCAGCCATCGGTGACCATGGGCGGACGCTGTACCTGCTGGTGCTCGACGGCAGCGCGGAGAGCGGTGCCGGCCTGACCGTGGCCGAGCTCGCCGGGGTGCTGCACGACGTCGGCGCCGACGACGGTGTCAACCTGGACGGCGGCGGCTCCTCCACCCTGGTGACCCGCGACCCGGTCTCCGGCGCCCCCGTGGTCCGCAACCACCCGACGGGCGGTGCCGAGCGCCCGATCCCCGAGGGCATCGGGCTCTTCTCGCGCGACTGACGCACCGCCGGGCACCGGCATCCCGACCATCGGGCGCCGGTGCCGCCTCCGCGGGGGGCTGCAGGGCCGCCGCGGTGGCCCAGGGCGACCTCGGAACGGCACGGCCGGCCCGCGGGGCCGTGAGGCTCAACGTGCAAGGTCAGCGTTCTGACCAGGCTCTTCAGCGGTGGGAATGAATCCGGCGAGGGGCCGGTTGTACTCATCGGTCGTAGTTTTTGTGTCTGTGTTTCACCGCACGCTCGCGAAGAACGACGTCGCGGGCGCCGCCTTCCTTCAGGGAACTGGAGAAGTAGCGTCCAGGCCGGCCCGGGACACCGCACGGTGCGGGTTCCGTACGCAGCCCCTGCAAGGAGCAACAAAATGACTCAGGGAACCGTCAAGTGGTTCAACGCGGAGAAGGGCTTCGGCTTCATCGCCCAGGCCGAGGGTCCGGACGTCTTCGTGCACTACTCCGAGATCGAGGGCCACGGCTTCCGTAGCCTCGAGGAGAACCAGCAGGTCGAGTTCGAGGTCGTTCAGGGCCCCAAGGGCCCGCAGGCCGCACGCGTTCGCGCCATCTGAGGTCCGGCGGGCGAGACCTGCCGTACACCTGCTGCTGAAACCGAGGGCCGGTGCCGTAAGGCGCCGGCCCTCGGCATGTTCCTCGCCGGTGCTCGGCATGTTCCTCGGCTGACGGCCGGCATCTCATCCGCGCTCGCGGAGGTACGCGTCCAGTTCGGCGGCCCCGGTCAGCATCGCCCGGCCCCGGGCGGACAGCCGGCCGCGCCAGTCGCCCAGCGCGGCCTCCAGCGGTTCCAGCCCGCCGGCCGCGCGCACCTGGGCGATCAGCGGCGCGATCTGCTCCAGCAGGTAGCCGCCGCGCCTGAGCTGATGAGCCAGCCGGGCGTCCCGTACATCGGCCTCGTCGTAGACGCGATACCCGGTCCGCGGGTCGCGGCGCGGACGCACCAGTCCGGCGCGCTCCCAGGTACGCAGCGTCGCGGGCCGGATGCCGAGCTGCTCCGCCAGCGGCCCGATGAACGTGGCGTCGGGCCCGGACGCGGTGTCGGAGCGGGACGCGGTGTCCGGGTGGGACGCCGCGGTGAGCTCCAGACCGCGGAGGGCCCGCTCGACGGCCTCGAGGGTCCGGCGGTCGTCCAGGAGCTGCGCGTGGCTCTCGTCGACGAGACGCAACGCCTCATCGGCCGCGCCCCGGTTCACCGCCCGCATGATCGACGTCGCCGTCGGGTGACCGTGGGCGGGCACCAGGGCGAGAAACGCGCGTAGCGCCCGCGCGTGCAGCGGCGTATAGGTGCGATAGCCGTGGGGTGTACGACCGGCGGCCGGAAGGATGCCGGCCTCCTCGTAGTTCCTGACCGCCTGCGTGGAAAGGCCGTGCCGGCGCGCCAGATCGACCGGCCTGAGCCGCTCACCGCTTTGAAGGTTTCGTCCCACGTTTCCCGACGATAGCGTGGAAAAGTTTCAACCGAGCCTTCAACGATACCGTTGAAGGCATGGCGACTGACATCAAGGACACCGCCCGTGCCGTCGAGGCTGCCTCCGTCATGCGGCTGCTCCCGGCCCGGCCCCGGCTGCTCGCGCTGGGCGAGCCCACCCACGGCGAGGAAACGCTGCTCGAAGTGCGCAACGAACTGTTCCGGCAGCTTGTCGAGCAGGAGGGGTACCGGACGGTCGCGATCGAGAGCGACTGCATGATGGGCCTGGTCGTGGACGACTACGTCACCTCGGGCAGGGGCGATCTCGACGAGGTCATGAAGCACGGGTTCAGTCACGGCTGGGGCGCCTCCGCGGCCAACCGCGAGCTCGTGCGCTGGATGCGCGCCTACAACGACGGCCGGCCCGCGTCCGAGCGGCTCCGCTTCGCCGGTTTCGACGGCCCGCTGGAGATCACCGGTGCCGCGAGCCCCCGGCAGTCCCTCACCGCACTCCACGGCTATCTCGCGGCCCGGGTGGAGGCGGACCTGCTCCCCTGCACCGGGGAGACGCTCGACCGCCTGCTCGGCGGCGACGGCCGGTGGACCGAACCCGCCGCCATGGTGGACCCGGCCCGCTCCGTGGGGCGGTCCGCCGAGGCCGGCGAGTTGCGGCTGCTCGCCGACGATCTGGTGGCCCTGCTCGACGCGCAGACACCGCACCTGCTCGCGGTGTCCTCTCGGGAGGAGTGGGACCGGGCGCGCCTCTACGGGCGCACCGCGACCGGCCTGCTGCGCTACCACTACGGGATGGCCGACACCTCACCGGCCCGGATGACCCGGCTCTGTGCGCTGCGGGACGTGATGATGGCCCACAACCTCCTCGACCTCGCCGCTCGGGGCCTGGTGCTCGTCCACGCCCACAACTCCCATCTCCAGCGGGAGCAGAGCTCCATGCGGATGTGGCAGGGGGCGGTGGAGTGGTGGAGCGCCGGCGCGCTGGTGAGCGCACGGCTCGGCGAGGAGTACGCCTTCGTGGCGACGGCACTCGGCACCATCCGGCACCAGGGAGTGGACGCACCGCCTCCGGACACCGTCGAAGGACTCCTGTACGCGCTCCCGGAGGACCGCTGCGTCATCGACGCCCGCCGTCTGGCCACCGCCCTCGACGACGCACGGCCCGCACCCCGGGTATCCCCCTGGTTCGGCTATGCCCCGCTCGACCCGGCACACCTGGCGGACACCGACGGGATCGTCTTCGTCAAGGACCTCCCACAGCTCCAGCGCTCCTGACCTCGGCTCGCCCGGAAGCCTCTGCCCGAGGTCCTCGATGAGGACGGGCCGTTGGTCGGGAGGGACCGGCCGTCAGGCCGGCTGTCCGTGGTCCGGACGTGGCGTGGCCGTGCCGCCGGAGGTCGTCTCGGGTTTCGTGTGGAGGATCTCGCGGGCCTGCTCGGCGGCGCGGGCGATGCTCTCACCGACGAAGTCCACGAAGCGGGCGATGTTCTCCAGCCGGACCGCCGCCGGGGTGTCGGCGCCGAGAATGCCCACACCCTGGCGCGCGGTCTGGGCGAGCTGGGCGTTGGCCCGAGCCGCGGCGATCATCGACTGGTACCAGACATCGTCGTCGACGAGGTAGCGCTCACGGCGGCGTTCGTCGCGTTCCCGGCGGATGAGGCCCTGGCTCTCGAGAAACGCGATCGCCTTGGAGACGGACGCCGGGCTGACCTGGAGGCGCTGGACGAGTTCGGACGCGGTCAGGCTGCCCGCGTCGGTGGTGAACAGGCAGGTCAGCACCCGGGCCATCATCTTGGGCAGGCCCTGCTGCATCAGGAGGGTGGTGAACACCTCCTCGTACTCGCGCACGGCCTCGGCGTCGCGTCCGTGCGCCTGCTCGGGCATCTGCGGGCCGCGGGGGGCGGTCTGCCTGCGCCGGTGCGCGCGGCGTTCGGTGGCGCGGTGGGCCAGGTCGGCGCGGTAGGCGGTCGGGCCACCGTTGCGCATCACCTCACGCGTGATCGTCGAGGTGGGACGGCCCAGACGTCTGGCGATCTCCGCGTAGGCGAGCCCGTCGGCCACCCCCAGCGCGATCTGCTGGCGTTCCTGCTGGGTGAGTCTGCCTCCCGGCATCACGGTCTCCCTCCACGCTTCCTCGATCGGCCAAACATAGCGTTCACTCTCCGCCCAACGCAACGGTCGAGTGAGCTGACGTTGCATTAAAAACACGATCGTTGCAACGATTACCTGTCTACCACCTGCATAAATAGCATTTAGACGCAACAAGCACGTTGCCCAACCAGGGAACGCAACGTAGCGTTTGCGATGTCAGAAACGAACAGCGCAGAAGGAGAGCACCATGCAGAAGTTCGACACCGCCGCCCCGGTCTCCGCCGTCGTGGACATCCCCGCCGGGCGTGTGCAGTTCATCGCCGCCGACCGTGCCGACACCACCGTCGAGGTCCTGCCCGCGAACGCCTCGAAGGGCCGCGACGTGAAGGCGGCGGGGCAGACCGAAATCACCTACGGCGACGGCGTTCTGCGGATCCAGGCCCCGTCGGCGAAGAACCAGTACTTCGGCCCCTCCGGATCCGTCGAGGTCACCGTCCAGCTGCCCGCCGGTTCCCGGGTCGCGGTGAAGTCGTCCTGCTCCGAATTGCGGGGCGTGGGACGGTTCGGCGACGTGGCCTTCGAGGGCGCGCAGGGCGCAGTCAAGATCGACGAGGCCGCGAGCGTCCGCGTCACCACCTCCGGCGGCGACGTGTCGGTCGGCCGCCTGGGCGGCCCCGCGGAGATCAGCACCGGACAGGGCGACATCCGCATCACCGAGGCCCTGCGCGGCGCGGTCGTGCTGAGCACCCAGATGGGCGACGTCTCGGTCGGCGCCGCAGCCGGAGTGTCCGCGTCCCTGGACGCCGGCACCGGCTACGGCAGGATCCACAACGCGCTCAGGAACAGCGACGGCGCCGCCGACCTGCGCATCCACGCCACCACCGGCTACGGCAACATCGACGCCGGCAGCCTGTGACGGGCAGGACCCCCGGGACCGACCCGCCGTCGCGCCGAACGGGCTGTGCACGTCCCATGGCACACGAGTCAGGCGAGCACGCGCGAGGGGGTCCCGGGGGCCGTATCGGATCTCGCCGCCGGAAGGCGCCCCCGCAGTGCCGGGCGCGCCTTCCAGGGGGTGTCTCGTCGATCAGGCCGGATCAGGGAGCGGCGGCTGGTGGTGGGGGCACCTCCCACCCCGTTCAGGCAGTGGGGGAACATCGCAAGGCGGAGGAGGGAGTCGATGCGGAGCATCGGCGACCGACGACAACGCCGCGAGGTGCGGTGCCAGCCGCCGCGAACCCGGCATGATCGACGAGACACCCCCTAGCGGCACAGGGTGGTCGCCTGTTCGACGCGTGACAGCTTCACGGGATTGCGCACGGCGTAGAGCCCGGTGATGAGGCCGTCGTCGACATGCACCGCCACGACGGTGTCGATCTCGCCGTCGAGCCGGAGAATCAGCGCCGGGTAGCCATTGACCTGTGCCGGCCGCAGCGACGCCGCGGCGCCGAATCGGCCCAGCCCCGCGGCCAGTTCGGCCACGCGGCGCGCCCCTACGACGGGGGCCGGCACGGCCTGTACGACTCCGCCGCCGTCGCCCAGGAGGACGACGTCCGGCGCGAGGATGTCGAGCAGGCTCTGCAGATCGCCCGTCTCGACCGCCTGCTGGAAGGCCTCGAGCACTTCTCGGGTCTCGGCCGGGGAAACGACCTCGCGCGGCCTGCGCGCCGCCACGTGCGCCCGCGCCCGGTGCGCGATCTGACGGACCGCGGCCTGGCTCTTGTCGACGGCTTCGGCGATCTCGTCGTACTCCAGATCGAACACCTCGCGCAGGACGAACACCGCCCGCTCGGTCGGCGTGAGCGTCTCCAGCACCAGCAGCATCGCCATCGAGACGCTGTCGGCCAACTCGATGTCCTCGGCCACGTCGGGCGTGGTGAGCAACGGCTCGGGCAGCCAGGGGCCGACGTAGGACTCCTTGCGCCGGCGCAGCGTACGCAGCCTGCTCAACGCCTGGCGGGTGGTGATCCGGACCAGGTAGGCACGCTGGTCCTGCACGGTGTCGAAGGCGACGCCCGCCCATCGCATCCAGGTCTCCTGCAGCACGTCCTCCGCGTCGGCGGCCGAGCCGAGCATCTCGTAGGCGACGGTGAACAGCAGGCCGCGGTGGGCGACGAACGCCTCGGTGGCACCGTCGATGCGGGTGCCTGAAGGGAGCGGCCCGGCTGTGCCGCTGCTTCCTTCGCCGCGCTCGTCCATGGCCGGCTCCTCCCGTTCGCCGTCGACCGTGACGTACACAAGACGCCGGTGTCCACGGCTTTGTGACACCCATGCACGTGGCGCTCGTCACACGGCCCCGGTGTCACAGGAAGCGGGGCGGCGGCATCTGAATGCCCGTCACGACGCCGTGCGGACGATCCGCGCGGCACGCAGCGTGCCCGAGTGAGGAAGAAGTCATGGAACCTCGTTTCAACCTGTTCGACAGCCCGACCGCCGCGAAGGTCGCCAAGCGGTTCTACAACGTCTCGTCGGTCCTGGAGCAGTCGACGCTGCCGAAGACCCTGCGGGAACTGGTTCAGCTGCGGGTCGGCCAGATCAACGGCTGCGGTTTCTGCGTCGACATCCACACCAAGGAGGCGGCGGCCGCCGGTGAAACCGTTCTGCGGATCAACCTGGTCGCGGCCTGGCGCCACAGCACCGTGTTCACCGAGGCCGAGCGGGCCGCGCTGGCGCTCGCCGAGGAGGGCACCCGGCTCGGCGAGAACGGCGTCTCCGACGAGACCTGGGCCGAGGTGCGCAAGCACTACGACGACGATCAGGTCGGTGCGCTGGTCTGCCTGGTCTCGCTGATCAACGCGGCCACCCGGATGAACGTGATCGTGCACCAGCCGGGGGGTTCGTACGAGCCCGGCATGTTCGACGGCATGGCGAACTGAACGGCGGACGAAGGCCGGCCCGGCACGGGATCGAGCGGTCCAGTGCCGGGCAAGCCGGCCGCATCGGGTCGTCGCGCGGGCGCGCTGTGCGCGTGCCCGGTCGTCTCCTGCAACGTCAGGGCCGAGAACTCGCGTCGTCCTGTCGGCCGTTGTCCACCACGCCGAGCCCGAGCCCGGAGTGCGCCGCCAGTTTCGCGTGGTCGGTGTCGGGGAGCCAGTCGCGTTGCGGTGTGTAGTCCAGCCAGCGCCGCGCGCGGCCGGCTTCGGTGAAGCCGCGCAGCAGGGTGTCGAGCAGCGGGTGGCGGGAGGGCTCGCGCCAGGCCAGGGACCACGCGTACAGCGGGGTCGGCTCGACGAGCGGGATGGAGCGCAGGCCGGCATGGTCGGGCAGCGGCGCGTCGGCCGGGAAGAGGGTGAAGCACGCGGCGTCGGCACGGATGTGCTGGACGAGGTGGTCCAGGCCGAGGTTGGGACCGTCCTGTCGCCGAGTGATCCGGAAGGCGTCGGCGAAGCGGCGGAGGAAGTCCAGGCGGGTCAGTTCGGCCGGGCACCACAGGGTGCTGTCGCGCAGATCGTCCGGGCGCAGTGCGCGGGCGTCGGCCAGCGGGTGGGACGGGCCGACCACCGCGTCCACGGGTTCCAGCCGCACGAGCCGCTGGGTGAGTTCCGCCTCGCGGCCGCCCGGCAGCGGATGCACCCGGCCGAATCCCAGGTCGGTGTCGCCGCGCAGCAGTGCCTGCGCGACCGAGGGCCAGTCGCGTCCGGGACCGGGCTCCAGCCGCACCGGGCCGAACGCCCGCACCGCCTGGGCGACCGTGCGCATCGGCGCGTACAGGTGGCCCCATGTGTCGATGCGTACGACCGGTACGGCGCCGGTGGCCGCCGCGATCGCGCGCTCGCCCGCCGCGAGCGCCTCGCGCGCCGCGGGCAGGAACCGCTCGCCCGCTTCGGTCAGCCGGGTGCCGCCCTCGCGCTCGAACAGACGGACGGCCAGCAGCTCCTCCAGCCGCGCGATGCGCTTGGACAGCGCCTGCTGGCTGGTGTTCAGCTCTTCCGCGGCCCGCCCGAAGTGCAGTGTCCCGGCGGTCGTGACGAACGCGCGGACCAGGGCGAGGTCGAGATCCATGCCGCTGACCCTATGCGACAACCGCACGTTGTCGGCTGGGCGGCTTCGTTGTTGGCCGAGTCACCGCCCCGCCGGGTCGGATGGTTCCGGACGCCCCACCGGGCGTGACCCGCGAAGCCCGCCGAGGAGATGACAACGATGAAGGCCCTCATACCGACCGGGGATCCCGCCGAGCCGGTCGTGTTCGCCGACGTCCCCGAGCCCACACCGCGCCCCGACGAGGCGCTGGTGAGGGTCGAGGCGTTCTCGGTCAACCGGGGTGAGACGTTCAAGCTGGAAAAGCCCGTCCCCAGCGAGCGCCCCGGCAAGGACGTCGCGGGGCTGGTGGTCCAGCCGGCCGCCGACGGCAGCGGACCGGCCGGGATCGCGCGGGTCGTCGGCCACCCCATGGCGGGCGGCTGGGCGGAGTACGTGGCGGTGCCGACCGACGCGCTGGCGGTGCTGCCGGACTCCGTCTGCCCGCTCACCGGCGCGGCGCTGCCACTGGCCGGGCTCACCGCGTTGCGGCTGCTTCGGGCCGCGGGGCCGGTGCTGGGGCGGCGTGTGCTGCTGACCGGTGCGTCCGGAGGCGTGGGCCACTACGTCACCGAGCTCGCGGCCGCCGCCGGGGCCGAGGTCACCGCCGTGACCCGGAACCCCGAACGCGGCACCCGGCTCGCCGAGCTCGGCGCCGCCGAGATCGTCCACGATGTCGCCGACGCCCGCGGTCCGTACGACATCGTGCTGGAGTCGACCGGCGGCCGGGCCCTCCCCCTCGCTCTGGCGCGGCTCGCCAGGCGCGGCACGCTCATCTGGTTCGGGCAGGCCGCACGTACGCCCGCGACGCTGGACTTCTTCGACTTCTTCAGCGGCCCGGAGTCGGCCGTCATCCGCCACTTCCACTACCTCGACGCCGACACCCGCCTCGACCAGGACCTGGCGGCGCTGGTCCGGCTGACCGCGGAAGGCCGCCTGCACCCCGAGATCGGCCGTGTCGCGGGCTGGGTCGACACCGCGACCACCCTCACGGACCTGCGTGAGCGCCGCATCCGCGGCAAGGCCGTGCTCACCCTGTCCTGAACTCCATCCGAACGGCCGGCAACCGACAACCACCGAAGGAGAACGACCATGACCAGCACCGACCCCAGGACCGTCGTCATCCGCTACGTCGAGGCCGTCCGCGACGGCGACGCCGACGTCATCCACGACAGCTTCGCCGCGGACGCGACCTGGCACTACCCGGGCGACCTCCCCGTCTCCGGGGTGTGGCGCGGCCGCGACGCGATCGTCAACGACTTCCTCGGCGGCATGGGACCGGCCTTCGTCCCCGGCACCTTGGAGATCGAACTGGTCAGCACGATCGCCGAAGGCGACCGCGTGGTCGCCGAATGGACCGCCAGGGCCAAGACCGTCCACGGCGGCACGTACGACAACCGCTGCATCGGCATCTACACCGTCCGCGACGGCCGGATCACCTCCGTCGTCGAGTACGCCGACACCCGGCACGTGGCCGCGACCCTCTTCCCGGACTTGGACACCCGCCGGCCCGCCGGTGCCGAGTGAGTCGCAGCCCGCGCCCAGGATCCGACGGCCGGTCACGTCCCCGGCGGTGGCCGGCATCGTCGTCGGATACGAGCGGCACGGTCAGGCCGACATGTGCCCGGTTGTCTCCGGCCGGCCCCGGTGCTGCGACCACTCCGGCGCGAGAATCGACATCACGGCCGCGTCCACCCGCTCGCCCTCCCAGAGCAGCGCATCGCGCAGGACGCCCTCAGCGAGGAACCCCACCTTCTCGTAGACGCGTCGAGCCCGCGGGTTGAAGGCATAGACCTCCAGCGAGATGCGGTGCAGACCCAACTGCTCGAAGCCGGGCTTGTCGAGGAAGTCGGGGTCCGGGGCACGTCGAAGGTGAGCAATCATGGCCGCATCGTGTCCGGCCACCCGGCCCGGCGTCCTGCGGTTACCCGGCACACGACCAGAGCCCGCCTACTTGTTCTGCAGCTTGCCCAATGGGTGGGGGTCGTCCTCCAGTGCGGTGGCCGCCGCCTTCCAGCCGGTGTCCTCGGGGTGGAGGGCGCTGCGCAGAAAGGCCGTGGTGAGCTGCTGGATCAGAGCGACGCGCGCGGGACTCTCGTCCGTCGTCTCGGCGACCTCGTACCCGGGAATGCCTCCGAGGGAGTGCTCCGCCCCGAACAGCGTGAGCAGGCTCTTACTCCCCGGGCTGTAGGTGTAGGGGTCGGTGAACCAGTCCGGCCCGCGAGTGGACAGATGGGACTGGTCCTTGTCCCCGGCGACGATCAGAGCCGGTGTGGTCATGGCGTCGAAGGACGGCTTCATGAAGGGAAAGTTCTGTGCGGCGAACGGGGTCAGGTCGTCGCCCAGACCGGTCAGGGCGAGCAGCACACCCGCCTTCACACGGGGGTCGGACATGTCCTCCCCGGGGAGGCCGTCGGGGCCGAGGACACGCGAGCCCAGCAGCATGCTCGCCGTCTGGGCTCCCCAGGAGTGGCCGGCCACCGCTGTACGGCCGCGGTCGAGCCGCCCGCCGAGGCCCGGCACGCAGGCTTCCAGAACGTCGAGTCCGTCCAGCACGCGCTTGAGATCCTCGACGCGGAAGCGCCAGATCCTGGGCGTACGGGGGTCGTCGGCGGGCAGGCCGAGCGTCCTGGAGTCGAGATGGGTGGGCTGCAGGACCACAAAGCCGTGGGCCGCCCAGAAGTCCGCCAGCGGCGCGTAGCCGTTCATCGACGAGCCGAAGCCGTGCGAGAAGACGATGACGGGCAGATCGTCGCCGATCGCGGGGGCGGATATGCGGACCTGGAGGTCCTCACCGCGGCCCGGGGCGGGCAGAACGACCGGCTTCGCGGAGATCACCATGGCGGGAGCGCCGGGGCTCTTCGGGGTCCGCGCGGTGTTCGAGTCGGGCATGGACGTGCCTTCCGTTGGGTTTCCATCGCACTCATGGTTCGCAGGGCCCGGTGGTCGGCGGCGCCGACGGCCGGGCCGAGCAGTGAGCGAGGAACGTTGCTCGCGCTCGGCCACATCGAGATCGAGCGCCGGGCGACCGCGCGACTTCCGCGCGGCTTCCGGGTGTGGGAATGACGCCGGTGGACGGCTTGGTCGCCGGACCGTCGGTCTGCCATCATGAACGAAACGGAACCTCGCTCCGCAAACAATACGGAGCGCTGTTCCGGTTCGCAAGCCGCACGGAAGGAACGTCGCCGTGAACGACAGCGGCCAGAACCCGAAAAGCGCGTCCGCGCCCAAACGCAAGGACGCCCGGCGCAACCAGCAGACCCTGCTGGACGCGGCCGCCGCGGTCTTCGCCACCTCGGGCGTGGAGGCGCCGGTACGTGACATCGCGGCCGAGGCCGGCGTCGGCATGGGCACGATCTACCGTCACTTCCCCACCCGGGCCGACCTCGTCATCGCCGTCTACCGCCACCAGGTCGACGCCTGCGCCGAGGCCGGGCCGGCCTTGCTGACGGCCGGCCCCACACCTCACGCCGCCCTCGAACGGTGGGTCGACCTCTTCATCGACTTCCTCACCACCAAGCACGGCCTCGCGGCCGCACTGCAGACCGACAACGCCGGCTTCGAGACGCTGCACGCCTACTTCCTCGACCGTCTCCTGCCGGTGTGCACCCAGCTCCTCGACGCCGCTGCCGCCTCCGGCGAGATCCGCTCCGACATCGACGCCTACCACCTCATGCGCGGCATCGGAAACCTCTGCATCGGCGCCGACAGCGACCCCCGCTACGACGCGCGCCGAGTGGTCGCACTCCTCGTCGCGGGACTACGCCAACCGCGCTGACCATCCACCTGTACCGGGCACTCGGACCGGCCCTGAGAGGCCGACGACCTGACCCTCCGAGACGCCCGGTTCACCAGTGAAGCGGGCAGGCCGCCCGTCCCAGGCGGGCCGCCAGTGCACGGGCGCGGGAGGCCGTCCGGGGCGCCGGTGGCCCTGCGCTCCGACATCCGGGCTCGTGTCTTGAGAGCCGTCGCAGCGTGGACCACTCAGTACCGCTGGGCCTTGGCCAGACGGGGTGTCAGTTTCCGCTCGGGAGGCTGGCGGCTGAAGACGATGGGTTGCTGCTTCTGGCCCGGTTCGAGGTTCTCGGCGCCGGTGTACCTGGTCTCGACGACGTGATGGTTGCTGTCCTCGAAGTCGATCTGTACGGCGTAGGACGCTTTGCGGTCCGTCTTGTTGGTGATGTTGACCAGGACGGCGAGCACGCCACCGGTCTGGGCCTTGGGCATGCCCGACATGCCGACCTCGGAGAGCGCGTTCCCTTGTCCCTTGACGCCCTTGAGCTTCTTCTCGGCCGTCGCCTCCCTGCGGGCGCTCTCGGCTGACACCGACGCCTCGAACTCGGAAGCCCGCGCCGATGCCGAGGAGGCGGCCGCGGAGGCCGAGGCACGGGCGGAAGCGGCTGCGGAGGAGGCTGAGGAGGCCAGCGCCGAGGGCGGCGATCCGGTGAACGACGCCGTGTTCGGCGTGCTGGGAGTTCTGCTGCCCGTCGAGCCGTTGCCACCACCGCCGCCGCACCCGGTCAGCACGCCGGCGGCGAGGGAGCAGGTCAGGGCCGTAGAGGCCACGGCGAGAGGTCGCAGGCGGCGGGGGCGGCCACGACGAAGGGACAGCATCAGGTCTTCCTCCTGGATGAGGGATCCTTGAGCTCATCGTCATCGCTCCATCGTCGGCGCGCGAACAGACCCGCCCCTGACGGACGAGGCCACCACCCCAGCGGCCGAACCGGGAATCAGCCCGGCTCCCGGCGGACCACGTCCGCTCCCTCGCGGCGCAAGGCGGTCACTCCCGGCCACCGGCCAGACGGCGCCGCGGCCACACCGCCTCCGCGGGCGTGAGGTTCGGGTCGGTCAGCTTGGCTTCGGCCACTTCCCGGATACGTCCCGCAGGATCGGTTCGGCAGCCCTTGTGCATGCTGTGCACCAGCAGGCGCCGTCCCAGGCGGACGGCCAGGCCGGGTACCTCCGCGCTGCCGACAGTGGCCATGGTCATCACCACATCGGAGGCACTGTGCCAGGACACCCGCGAGCCCGGCCTGATCCAAACGAGAGGCCCTTAGGGGGTGTCTCGCCGATCATGCCGGGCTCGCGGCGCCTGGCACCGCTCCCTGATCCCGCCTGATCGACGAGACACCCCCTAGGTCAGCCAGGTGGTTGCCAAGGCTCTGCGTACTTCGGCCGCCTCGTCGCGAGCCCGGGACGCGGCCGCGGTGTCCCCGGCCAGGGTGTGGGCCTTGGCCAGGGTGTCGAGGCCGATGGCGAGCCAGGTGCGGGAGCCGATCCTCCGCCACAGGTCGGCGGCCGCTTCAGCGCGTCGACGGGCAGCCGCCACGCGGCCGGCGACGAGTTGAGCCTCCGCGAGCGAGTAGAGCGTCGCCGCCTCGCCCCAGAGATTCCCGAATTCCCGGTAGGTCCACAGGGCACGGGCCAGTAATCGACGCCCCTCCCGTTGCGCGCCGTGCCGCACCAGCACATCGCCGAGCCAGCACGTGGCATGCGTCGCGGTCAGCCGGTCGCCGAGTCCCTCGCTGATCGAGGCGGCCTGCCGGAAACAGTCCGCGGCGGCCTGGTAGTCGCCGTGTGCGCGGTGGCTCTGCCCCAGACAGCGCAGGGCCTGCGCCTCACCGGGCCGGTAGCCGGCGTCCCGGCTCACGCGCAAGCACTGCGAGAACCGCTCCATGGCCGGCTCGACACGCCCCTGCTCAAGCTCGATCACACCGATGCCGTTGGTGGCGTACACAAGGCAGTTGACGTTTCCGGCCATGCGGGCCAGCTCCGCCGCTTGCTCGAAGTGGCGTACGGCTGAGGCGTACCGACCGAGGAGTCGGTGCACGTACGCCAATCCGGCCGTGGCGCCGGCCAGATAGGCCGGGTCCGCTCCGTCGGCCAACGTCAGCGCCTGCTCGAAGTGGTCCAGGGCCTCCGGATACCGGTCGAGAATGGTGGTGAGTTCACCCAGACATCGGTGGAGCTGCGTGGCACTGTGCTGGTGGTTGCCGCGCAGGGCGGCCTCGAGGGCCCGGCCCTGGAGCCGTTCCCAGTCGTCGAAGTGGCCTCCGATCTGGAAGAGCGTGGTCAGCGCGGTGGCCAGCGCGGCCGCCGCCGTGATCTCGTCCCTGTCGAGTGCCTGGTCCGCCACGGAGATCAGGAACTGGCGCTCGGCGGTGAACCAGGCCGACGGATCGGTGAGGAGCTGTGCGGTGTCGGTCGGGGTGGGCCGCCAGGACGCCAGGTGGGTCTGTGAGATGCCCTGGAAGTCGACGCTGAGACTGTCCGCGGCCCGATCGGCCAGATACAGGCTCGCCCCCAGCAGCCGGGACAGCGCGGCGGCCCGGTCCCGCGGCGACACCTCCCGTTCCGCCCTCTCGCGGCCCAGCAGTCGCACCAGGTCGTGCAGCCGGTGACGGGTACCGGCCGGCCCCGTCGAACCGGCCTCCACGAGATGCACTTCCACGAGGTCGTCGAGCACCGCTTCCGCGCGGTGCAGGTCCAGGTCCAGGAGCGCGGCCAGGGCCCAGACGGAGAAGTCCGGTGTCGGCAGCAGGGCGAGCATGCGCAGGGCGTGCCGGTTCGTGGGGGTCATCGCCCGGTACGTCAGTTCCAGGCCGGCCCGTACGGCTATATGGCCGACGGCGAGTTCGTCGAGCTTGCGCTGCTCGTCCGCCAGTGCGCGGGCGACCTTGCCCAGGGGCCAGTGCGGTCGCGCGGCCAGCCGCGCACCGGCCACCCACACCGCCAGGGGAAGGCCCTCACAGGTCGACACGATGGCCCTGGCCGCGTCCGACTCCGCGCGGGTCCGGTCGGCACCGATCATCTCCCGCAACAGCGCGAGTCCCGTCTCGGAGTCCAGAACTCCCAGGGGGATCCGGTGGCCGCTCAGGTCCGGGAGGGTGGTTCGGCTGGTGACGACGGCGGCGCAGCGCGCCCCGCTGGGCATGAGGTCCTTCACCTGCCGCGCGTCCGCGGCGTTGTCCAGCACGACGAGTGTCTTCCGCTGGGCGAGTACGGTGCGGTACATGTGCACCCGGCCGGTGAGGTCCGGTGGCACCGCACCGCCGCGTACGCCGAGCGCTCGTAGGAAGGCCCCCAGGACCGTGAACGGCTCGACCTGCTCGTCGTCGAAGGCCCGCAGGTCCGCATAGAGCTGGCCGTCGGCGAACCGAGAGGCCAGCACATGCCCCGCGGAGACGGCGAAGGCCGTTTTGCCGACCCCGGCCGGTCCGGTCACCAGGAGCGTGACCGGACCCGTCGGCACCTGGCCGAGCAGTCGGCGGGCGGCCGCCAGCTCCTCGTCCCGGCCCACGAACAGCGCGGGGGCAGGGGGAAGCAGGCGGGGCACGAGTTGCTGGCCGTCGCCCCCGTCCCGCTCTCCCGGAGCTTGGTCATCGCTGTCGCCCGGACGGTCCGCCGCTGTCGCATACGGGGCTTCCGCCGAGTCAGCCCGCTGAGAGACCTGGAGGTGCGTCGTCCTGGCAGAGGAGACAGAGGAGAGAGAGCCCGGGGCGGGGGCGGCGAGGACGGGGGAGTCGGTGAGGATCCGGTGGTACAGTCGGCGCAGCTCCGGGCCGGGGTCGGTGCCCAACTCCTCGGCCAGGCGCCGGCGCAGGGACTCGTAGTGGCGCAGGGCGTCGGAGGACCGCCCGCTGCGGTACAGGGCCAGCATGAGTTGTCCGGCTGCCCGTTCGTCCAAGGGGTCCTGCTGTGCCAGGGCGGACAGCTGGGGCAGCAGCATTCCGTGGAGACCGAGGTCCAGTCGGGCGTCGTTGAAGTCCAACGTGACGGCGAACCGCTCCCTGAGCAACCCTTCGCGGAGCGTGCCGAACCATGGCGTATCACAGGCAGCGCAGGGCTCTCCGTGCCACAACTCCAGTGCGTTTTCGAAGAGTTGCGCGCGGGAACCGGCGTCCTCGACCGCGCGTGCCTGCCGCACCAGAGCGCGGAACCGGTGGAGGTCCACGGCGAGTCGATCGACCTCCAAGGCGTAGCCCCCTGAGCTCCTGGTGATGGAGGCGTCTTTGCCCGCGGGTTCCAGAGCCTTCCGCAAGAGGCTGACGTATCCGTACAGCGTGCCTCTGACCCGCTGCGGCACGCGGTCGCCCCAGACCCGGTCGATGAGCTGGGAGGTCGGCACCGTGCGGGGAGCATCGACCAGCAACGCCGCCAGGACGGAGCGCTGCTTCGGAGGGCCCAACTCCACCGGTCTGCCGTCGACCCGTACCGCGATGTCGCCCAGTACGCGGCACTCCACTGCCATCACACCGCTCCCCCGTTCGGTCGCGGTCCACGCTGCCAAAGCGGCTCGGAGCAGCCAATTCGAGATCTGGCCAAGGTTTCTCCAGGACCGGCCGTGCAGGGTGATGCCCGGCTGCTCCGGTGACCCGGCCGGCGGGGGGCCGCTCGCGGGGCGGGGGCCGCGACAAGGCGGTGCGGCCCGCGGCGGGGACGGGCCGCAACGGAGGCGGGGCCCGAACGGCAACGCCTCTCGGTAAGTGGACCTGGAATCAGACCTGCTTCATCAAAGGAGTGCTCATGAGCATGCGTCACGCCCTGGCGGCGGCGACACTCGGTACGACGCTCGCGTTCGGAGCCCTGGCCGTGCCCGCGCAGGCGGCTCCGAAGAAGGCCGACACCGCGAGCGACGACGTCTTCTACACCACCCAGGCGACGAAGCAGTACACCTGCGCCAAGACGACCTGCCGGGTGAAGAGGAACCTCTTCGCCGGGCAGCCGCTGTCGATCTCCTGCTACTACGTCGGGCAGTCGGTCTCGGGCAACAACATCTGGTACTACACCACGACCTGGCAGTACGAGGTCTGGGTCGACGGATACACCCCGGGCCAGCACATCAACACCGGCGCCGACCCCAGGCCCGGCATCCCGCGCTGCTGAACGGAGCACGCGAAGCGGCCGGAAGACGGCCCGGCCGGCCGAGCCCGAGTCGCCGGTACGCACCCGAAGCAAGCGCACGTCTCGAAGCGCCGATGCCCTCAAGTCACAGAAAGGGACCATGCTCATGACGCTCACCAAGCGGGCCGCCCTCGCCCTCTCGGCGTTCGTGCTCGGGGCCGCCGCAACCGGCGCCGCCCCGGCGATCGCCGCTCCCGCCCCCGTTCCGGCGGCCATTGCGGCGGACAGCGCGTGCCCCTACGACCTGGCTCACCCGACGCTCTACCCGGGAGACACCGGCAAGGCCGTCGTCCACGCGCAGTGCCTGCTCAACATCTACGGCCGAGGGCTCGCGGAGGACGGCATCTTCGGCTCCGCCACCAAGGCCGCCGTCGTGTGGGCCCAGGGACGATGCGGCATCACCAAGGACGGCATCGTCGGCCCGAAGACATGGAACTGCCTGCACCCGGACGTGAGCCCCAACCCGTGACCTGAACCGTCCGGGGAAGACACGTGTGCCGGTGGCCCCGTCAGGTCACCGGCACACCTTCGCGAACAGCCTGAACGAACTCCGTGGAATCAGTGGAAGCAGAGGCAGAACGGATGGCCGGCCGGGTCCGCGTAGACCCGCCAGTTGGCCTCCGGGCGGAGCTGGTCCGTCCGCTCCAGCACCGTCGCGCCGAGGGCGAGCGCCCGCTTCTCCTCCCCGTCGAGGTCGTCCACGTCGAAGTCCAGGTGGAGCTGTTGCGGGCGCTGCTGGCCGGGCCACTCGGGCCGCTGGTAGCCGTCCACCCGCTGGCAGGCCAGCGGCGTCCCCTCGAACCCGTGCACCTCGATCCAGTCGGAATCCTCCGGGTCCGCGACCACCCGGCCACCGAGCAGCTCCGCGTAGAACTGCGCCAGCCGTGCCGGATCGTCGCAGTCCAGCGCGACGGCCTGCAGCTTTCGAATCACTTCCGACACTCCTCGCTCTTCGGCCGCGTCCGCGACACCCCCGTACGGTCGTACCCGCCTGCGCGGCGGGCATGCACGGCGGTACGCCGGGCCGCCGCAAGGCTTCACCCGGCGTCCGCTGCGAAGCGGACGGGTCCGTAGGGTTTCCGCATGACGGATGAGAGTGAGCCGGCCGTTCGAGCGGCCATCGATGGGGAGATGCGGCTTCTCGACCCCGAGGTGCGGGCTTCGCCGGCCCGTGTGCTGGAACTTCTGGATCCGGAGTTCACCGAGATCGGCGCTTCCGGGCGCCGCTGGGACGCGGAGTCCATCCTCACGGTGACGAGCGGTGGCTCGGTGTCCCCCGAGTCTCCGGTCGAGGTCAGCGAGATGTCGGGAGTGGTACTCGCTCCAGGCATCGTTCATCTGACCTACTTCGCCGACAACCAGGGCCGTAGGGCATGGCGGAGCTCTTTGTGGCGTCTGACGGAGACGGGCTGGCGGATGTACTTCCACCAGGGCACGCTGACCAGTTGAGCCGAGTCGAGGTCGCATCGGGCCGGCACGCGCCCAGACAGGCGCAGAAGCCCCGGACGGACTCGGCGAATTCGGCAAGGCGCACGCGGCCCGAGCACCCCGGCCGGAGCCGGTCGGGCGTCCCGGGCGGCCTGCTCAGGCTGCGCCGGCGGCGTCGGCGCGAAGGTGCTCGGCGGCCTCGGCGGCGGTGTAGGAGGAGGCGAAGGTGAACGCGCGCGGGGACGGCCCGTGCGCCCGCAGGTCCGCCAGCCGCTCCAGGGCCTCGCCGACGGTAGGGAGGTGACCGGCCGGGACCCACCAGAGCACCAGGTGGGACTCGACGTGCCGCTCGAACCATTCGCGGCGCCGCCGCATCACCTCCAGGTGCCCGCTGCGGTAGGTGTAGTCCCACAGGGCCTCCTGGGTCTCCCAGACCGACAGGTTGACGATGACGTCCTGCCCTGCCGGGCGCAGGCCGGTGGCGTCGGCCGCCCCGTCCTCCACGAGGCGCCACACGAAGCCGGGCGCTTCGTCGGCGGCGGCGTTGACCGGATCGAGCATCTCGACGAACGGCGTCATACGCGGGTCGTCGAGGGGGTGGCGGAGCGTGGCGACGTTGAGCTCGGCGAGGTGCGCGGCATGCGTGGATGCGGTCATGGCGTCATCCCAGCAGGCCGTCGTTTCTATGTCAATCGATATTGTTTTTAGAGTCGTCGACCACCACGCAGCACTCCCCCGGCCGGGCGTCCATACGGGCGCGGAGCGGACCGTCCGTGCCGAGCAGCCCCTCCAACAGCGCGAGGTTCATGCCGCAGACGAGCGGCGGGAAGCGCTCCGCTACGGCGTGGAAGGGGCAGTTGCGCATACGGACGACGCGTGCGGCCGCCCCGGTCGCCCCCTCGGCGCCTTCCAGGTGCGGTTCGTAGCCACGGGCGGCCAGCATCTCCATGGCCTGTTCGAGACTGCCGCAGGGCGCCGCCGAGTCGCGCAGGGTCTCGCCCCGCCGGCGTGCGGCCGCGCAGAGCCCGGCGTCCAACCCCGCCTGCTCGGCGGCCTCGGCGAGCAGTTCGGCGGCGGTGCGGTAGTCGCGTGCGGGCAGCGACACCGCCCGCTCGGCCCGTGCTCGCGTGTACACCTTGGCGGGGCGGCCCGCCCCCGGCCCGGAGCGCCCCGTCAGCCGGCGGCTGCCGCTCTCCAGCAGCCCGGCCTCGGTCAGCCTCTCCAGATGGTGCGCGGCGAGCGTGCGCGTCACCCCGGCCGCCTCGGCGGCCTCGTTGCGGCCGACCTCGCGGCCCTGTGCCGCCACGTACTCGTACAGGCGGCGCCGCACCGGATCCTGCAACGCCGCGATCGCGTCGATGTCCTCCACCCGGCCATTCTAGGAACAACACAGGTTGGACATAGAAGGCGGGATCCCGCCCCGGCTCAGGGACCCGGAGTGACGCCCCCGAGTTGCCGGCGCGGCAAGAGTCGTCGAGGAGCAGGGGCCGCGCGCCCGAGCTCCACAGAGCGGGTTCAGGGGCGGCCGGTCTTGTTCAGGACGGTCGTCAGGCGTGCCAGGCTCTGGGGTCCGTAGCCTTCCGCGACGGCGTGGTCGAGGACGCTCTTCGCCGCGGTGAGCATGCCCGTGTCGATGCCGTGGCTGGTGGCGGCGTTGATGATGTGCGTGATCCCCGACGCCGCGGACGCGATCGTGGACCGGTCTCCGGGGTACCGGCCGGTCCGGATCTGCTCGGCGAAACGGGTGATCATCTCCGGGAGGAGTCCGCCGATCCCGGTGGCGAAGGCGGCGAACCGTTCGGGCTCGATGCCCTCGGCCGACGCCAGGGCGAAGGCGTGGACGATGCCGTTGACCGAGGTGACGAAGATGTCCAGGAGCGCGACCTCGTAGGCGGCTGCCCGACCGGGATCGTCGCCCAGGTGCACCGCGGTACCGCCCACGGCAGCCATCGTCTCCTCGACGGCCTCGTAGACGTGGCGGGCGCCGCTGAACAGGACGGCGGCCGCGGGAGTGCCGACGGCGGAGGTCGGGGTCAGAATCGCACCGTCCAGATAGTCGATGCGGCGTGACGAGGCCCACCGGGCCATCCGGCGGGCCTGGGCCGGTTCGCCGCTGGTGAGGTTGATCAGGCGCCGGTTCCCCCAATCCGCGGGCGCCTGTTCGAGCACGGCTCGCACCGCGTCGTAGTCGATCAGACAGGCAATGATCACGTGTCCGTCCTGTACCGCGTCCCGCACCGATCCGGCGGCCACCGCACCCCGGTCGAGGAGGTCTCCGGCCTTTCCAGGCGTGCGGTTCCACACGGTGACCGGATGGCGGGCTCGGAGGAAGGCGGAGGCCAGGGCGTGGCCCATCGGGCCGAGGCCGAGGACGGTCACAGGCGTCGGTCGGGCGGTCTCGTCAACGGGTGAGGTCATGTCTCGAACGCTAAACCTTCACATTGACGTCAAGGTCAAGTCGCTGCTGGACTGCCCCACATGAGGATCGGTGAACTGTCACGACGCACCGGCGTGAGCCGGCGCTCGCTGCGCTACTACGAAGAACAAGGACTGCTCGGCCCCGCGCGCCTGCCGAACGGATACCGCGAGTACGACGAACACAGCGTCACCGTCGTGCGGCGCATCCAGATCCTGCTCTCCGCCGGACTCGGCACATCCGCCGTCGCGGAGATCCTCCCCTGTGCCGTCGACGACACCGTGGTGCTGTCGGGACGGTGCCCGGAACTCATCGACGGCCTGGCGAACGAGCGCCGCCGGATCGACACGGCGATCGACGACCTGATCGCCGCACGCGACATCCTCGACTCCCTCGTCGGACGCCCGCTCAACGCCCCGAATCCTGCTGGCCGTCATGGGGATTCGTATCCGGCCGAGCCGGTCGGGGCGATGTGACCGCCCCCTCCACCGACCGCACCGATCAGCACGCTGAAGTGCACTCTTGGCGGCGTGAGGCCATCGTGGCGTCTCCCGGCCGAAGGGATCAGGAATCGAGAAGTCCCGCAAGGGGTTTACGGCTACCGTGGCGCCCATGGACCTGACGATTCATACGAGTTCCCTGCCGCACGACGACCCGGACGCCGCCCTGGCCTTCTACCGCGACATCCTCGGCTTCGAGGTCCGCAGCGACGTAGGGCACGGCAAGGCGCGCTGGATCACGGTCGGCCCCGCCTCTCAGCCGGAGACGTCCATCCTCCTGGCGCCCGCGGCCGCCGACCCGGGGATCACCGAGGCGGAGCGCAGCACCATCCTGGAGATGATGGCCAAGGGCACCTACGGGTGGATCCTGCTCGCCACCCACGACCTCGACGCCACCTTCGACAAGGTGCAGGCATCCGACGCCGAGGTGGTCCAGGAGCCGATGCTCCAACCGTACGGCGTGCGCGACTGCGCGTTCCGTGATCCGGCGGGCAACCTGGTCCGCATCCGGGAGTTGCGCTCCGGCACCGAGTAGGGACGGGCTCGGTCCGTGGGTCAGCAGCCACTGGGCCGACACCAGATGCGCCACGGCGAGTCCGCTCGCCGTGAGCAGCATGCCCGTATTGCGACGGGCGGCACCGAGGGCGGCGTCGCCCGGTGGTTGTGCCACTCCCGCGAAGTTGACCTCCTCCCCCGCCTAAAGGCGGGGGATTCCAGCGGTCGCCCGCTGGGTTTCCTGTTTCATCGACGACCGCCCCGTCCGGGATGACTCCCGTTGAGGTCTTACACCGTCTCCACAGGCAGACGCCGCCAGCCCGGCGGCCAGGATGTTGCGTGCCGCGTTCACGTCGCGGTCGTGCACCGCGCCGCAGTCGCACGTCCACTGGCGGACGTTCAGCGGCAGCTTCGCCGCGACCGTGCCGCAGGCCCCGCACAGCTTCGAGCTGGGGAAGAAGCGGTCGATCACCACGAGTTCACGCCCGTACCAGGCGCACTTGTACTCCAGCATCAAGCGCAGTTCCGTCCACGACGCATCGGAGATGGCTCGCGCGAGGCGGCCGTTCTTCAGCAGGTTGCGGACGGTGAGGTCCTCGATCACGACCGTTTGGTTCTCACGGACGAGCCGAGTCGACAGCTTGTGCAGGAAGTCCCGGCGCCGGTCAGTGATCCGGGCGTGGACCTTGGCGACGCGACGCCGAGCCTTCTCCCGGTTGTTCGAGCCCTTCGCCTTGCGCGACAGCTCCCGCTGCGCGCGGGCCAGCCGGGCGCGGTCACGCCGCTCGTGCTTGGGGTTGGCGATCTTCTCCCCGGTGGACAGGGTCACCAGGGAGGTGATCCCGGCGTCCAGGCCGACCGCCGAGCTGGTGGCGGGGGCCGGGGT
>NZ_BNBC01000023.1:34798-63298 GCF_014654675.1 Streptomyces spiralis | reverse complement strand
ATGGTGTCCTCGCACAGCAGGGACACGAACCAGCGGCCCGCCGCGTCCCGGGACACCGTCACCGTGGACGGCTCCGCACCCTCTGGCAGCGGACGCGACCAGCGGATGTCCAGCGGCCCCGCCATCTTGGCCAGCGTCAGCTTCCCGTCGCACCACTTGAAGGCGCTGCGAGTGTACTCCGCCGACGCACGCGACTTCTTCCGCGACTTGAAGCGCGGGTACTTGGCCCGCTTGGCGAAGAAGTTGGCGAACGCCGTCTGCCGCCGCCAGGTCCTCACCCTCACCGACCGGGGCCGTGAGCTCCTGTCCGCCTGCGCCTGCGAGGCCCGGGCCCTGGAGGAGGAACTCACCGCCGACGTCGACGGGTCCCAGCGGGAGGTGCTCCACACGGCACCGGGGGCAGGCTCGCGGCCTCGACGGGCCTGCCGACGGACCAGGTGGTCACCTGACCTGGTGGTCAGACGACTTGGTGGTCAGACGACTTGGTGGTCACACGGCGAGCGGTTCACACCCCGACCTCTCCGTCGATGCGCTCCCGGAGCAGGTCGGCGTGTCCGTTGTGACGGGCGTACTCCTCGATCATGTGGATGAGGACCCAGCGCAGGGAGACCGTGCCCCGCCAGGCGTCGTGGCCCTCGATGTCGAGGTCCGGAGCCTCGGCGACGAACGCCTCCGCGAAGGCGACTTCGGCGTGCCAGGCCGCCCAGGACGCCGCGACGACCTCGGGGTCGGGGACGGCGCCGTCGAAGTCGCCCTCGGGGACGTCCGTCGAGGAGAACCGCAGTTCGACGTCGTGTCCGGCGAGCACGGCCCGGAACCAGCGGCGTTCCACGTCGGCGAGGTGCCGGACGAGTCCCAGCAGCGAGAGCGAGGACGGAGCCACGGACCGCTGCACCAACTCCGGTCCCAGCCCGGAGCACTTCAGCTTCAAGGTGGCGCGTTGCGCGTCCAGCACAGCCGCGAGCATGCTCCGCTCGTCGCCGGTCGCCGGGCCGCTGAACCGGTGCTCGCTGCCGGTGCCGGTGAACAGTTCGATCCGTCGGTCGGGAATCTTCATGCCCGCATCATGGGCTCCAGGTGACCGCACCCGGAACCAGCCGTGCGTGTGGCCCTGGGCACGAGCACCCGACCACGTGCGCAGGGGGACATCGCGCCGGCGCTCACAGGCCGGGGGCGTAGGACACCGTGAGGGCGAACGCCGAGAGTGTGAGCAGGCCAAGGCAGTTGAGCCAGAACTCGGACTTGAGGAAGCGTGCCCGGATGTGCGCGAAGGCCGCTGCGAGGAAGTAGCAGACGACGCCCGCGTTGGCGGCCACGCCGATGCCGGACACGTAGATGCCCGTGATCAGCCCCGCGGCGGCGAGGAACTTGATCACGATCAGCGTCCACCACCAGTCCTCGGGGAACTCGACCCCGTTCAGGCAGGCACGGATGAAGGCCGGCGGGCGGATGGACATCACGGCGTCCACGGCGAGGACTCCGGCGAGGACGGCCTGCGGCCACCAAGGGCCCGGGATCATGGTCATCGCTGCTCACTTCCTTGACTCTCGGTGATGAACTCCACGACACGGACGAAGTCCTCGAGCGGCCCGCTCACATCTGCCCCGCCGGTCCCGGCACCGATGAAGAGCGTGCCGAGGTAGGCGAGATGGATCGCGCTCGCGCCCCGCGCGGCAGCCTCGGGTGCGAATCCGGCACGGGTGAGGACGTCGCCGATCTCGCGCCGCAGCACCGCGGCGAGTTCGTCGAAGACGCCCGCCTGGTGTTTGCCGGTGACGAGGGTCGCCGCGTAGTGACGGGCGAGCTCGAGGTCGCTGGTGAAGAGATCGACGAACGGCCCGAACAGGGCGACGATCTCCTCGACGAGATGACCGGGGGAAGGAGCCGCCGGGCGCGGCTCGCCCCGTTCCTCTCGGGCCCGGTGCAGGGCGGAGATGCGCCGGTCGAACAGTTCGACCAGGATCGCCGCCTTGTCGCCGACCGCCATCACGGTGCCCACGCTCACGCCGGCGTCCGCGGCGATCTCCCGGACGGTGGTCGACTCGAACCCCCGGGCGGCGAACAGGCGCTCCGCCACACCCAGAACCCGCTCGCGGGTGGCTTCCCGCTGCTCTCTGCGCGAGATCATGCCCACGGCTCCTGAACGCGTTCACTGAACATGTTCAGGAAGATAGCGGGCCGGACTGATCCACGTCAATCGGGGGCCGCCGCCCATCTCCGGACGCGTCAGCAGCCGGCGCCGATGAGTTTCGGGGCCCGGCGGAGTCTGCCTCTGTACAAGCACCAGCCGCGTACGAGCTCTGTGAGGGAAACATGACCAGCCACGCCCTGCCCCCCGTCGTCGACGCCGCGACGTGGGAGCGCCGGCTCGAGGCGCTGCGCGCCCGGGAGAAGGCCGCGACCCGGGAACTTGACGCCATCGCCGCCGAGCGCCGTCGCCTGCCGATGGTCGAGATGCCCGGCTACACCCTGGAGGGCGAGGACGGCCCCGTTCGGCTGGTGGACGTCTTCGAGGGCAAGAGGCAGCTGATCGTCTACAACCACATGTGGTTCGCCGGCCAGGAATGGCAGTGCCCGGGCTGCACGGGGTTCACCTCGCAGTACACCCGCCTGGACTTCCTGGACAACTACGATGCGCGCTTCGTGATCGTCACCCAGGGGCCGATCGAGGAGGCACTCGCCTACAAGCGCCGGGTCGGCAACCGGATGACGTGGTACTCGACCGCCCACAGCTCCTTCGGCACCGACGTCGGCGCACCGCCGGACGGAGGATTCGCGGTCAACGTGTTCCTGCGCGACGGCGACACCGTCTATCGCACCTGGCACACCAACGGCCGGGGCACCGAGCAGCTCAGTCACAGCTTCGCGCTGATCGACCTGCTGCCGTACGGGCGGCAGGAGGAATGGCAGGACGTGCCCGAGGGCTGGCCTCAGTCGCCCACCTACAGCCGCTGGGCGACGTCCAAGGACATCGCCGCGCTGTACGGCCCGGGCTCCGGCGACTGAGGGACGTCGCGCCACGACGGGTCAGCCGCGCACTCAGTGCTGCCGCCGGTGCGCGGCGCGCGAGCACGTACTTCCGGTCCACGAGATCATCGCGGGTCACGACGAGCAGGCGCAGCGGATCCGCACCGCTCTGACCCGGGCCGTGAGCGGCGTACTGTGCGCACTCGTCTCCCTGGCGGACCCGCGGACGATCGTCATCGGCGGCGAGTGGGGGCTGAGTCCCACCCTCATCGGCGACATCGAGCAACGCTTCGGCCGAACCCCGCGCCCCGTCCCCATCACCGCGGCCACACTCCCCTCACCCGAACTGCGCGCAGCGCGCGTGCGAGCCGTGGAAGAGCTCCGCTCCCTCATCGTCCGGTCGACCCGCTCCGCACCGGCCTGAGTTCAGCGGCGACCGCGCCGTCCGCTGCCCCGGCCACTTCCTGACGGTCCTTCACCGGCCGACCCTGACGGGGCGCCAGGCCAGGTCCCCGGGCCCGCCCGGACTCTCGTGGAGCACGATGCCTGCCGGCTGCCGGGGTGCTCAGCGGACGTAGCGGTGCATGGTGACCTTCGGGATGAAGTCGGCCAACGGGTCGTCGGTGCCGCTGGTGCGTGGTGCGCGGGCCGCTTCGCGGTCGAGGACGGCTTTGACGTGCGCCGCGAGTTCCTCGGCCTGACGTGCGATCTGGACGATGGGCGAGCGGGACGCCTTGAGTGCCTCCACCTTGCGCTCGATGTCGGCGAGTTCGTCGCGTGCCTGCCGGCTGAGGCTGAATTGCCGGGGTGTGGCCACGACGAACTGGTAGGCGGCGGAGAAGGTCTGGCAGGCCGGGCAGTGCTCGTTGACGGACCTGCTGAGGTTGGTGGCGTTGATCAGGCGGGCGTTGCGGCCGGCCGTGGTGACGATCTGGTAGGAGAGCGCGACGGAACGGCACGGCCGCGCGAGGGAGCATCCTGCCGAGACGGCGGTGGCCCGGTTGTTGGCCGTCACCGCGATGGAGGGGCCGTAGGTGTGGACCGAGAAGGACTCGTCGAACTGGTTCACGTGAGCCCGGTCCGCGTGGCTGTGCGCGGCATCGACAGCGATGGCGACGCCGTGGGAGGTGCCGACACGGCCGGGGGTGCTTGCGCGCGCTGAGGTGGTGACGGCCGTCATGACCAGACCGGCGGTGACGGTGACGGCGACACGGACGGCCGACTGCGCGGCGCCGGGGGTGCGGGGCTTGCGGTGGTGCATGGTCTGCTCCTGCGAAGAGGTTGGTAGTGGTACACGGTTCAGGACTGGCTGGGGAACGAGGGCCCGGTCGCCGAGGGCGGGGGCGGGGGCGAGGTGGGGGGAGGCTGCGAAGGCGAGGAGGTATCGGAGGGAGTTCCGGAGGGAGAGGTGGAGGGGGATGCGGACCCGCTCCGGCTCTGGCTCGGGGACGGGTCGGATGCGGGGGTGGTGGAAGTGGGGCCGGCCTGAGTCGTGGAGGGAGCCCCGGTCCGTTCCGCTGCGGGGGACGGTGTGCCGGTGCCGGGCACCTGGGTCGGCCCGGAGGCGGTCGGCGAGGGGGTTGTCGGGGTGGGCCGGCCGGTCGCGGCGGGGTGACGGCCTTCCGCGAGCCGGCTCTGCCCGGGCACGCCGCCGACGGCGGGATGTGCCGGGGAGGGGTGCGGGGCCGGCGGCGTGGGTCTGCCGGGTTGCAGGGCGGGGGTCACGGGCGCTGCTTCGGGCAGCGGTTGCGGGGTCAGACCCTGCACCCAGGCCGTGACCAGTACCGCGCAGGCCGCGGCGACCGCGCCGGCCAGGGCCACACGCACCACCGGCCTTCCCTCACTCGCCCGCGCGGCGGCGCGCCACAGGCGGGCGGTCAGCCTTCCTGCCAGGTAGGCGCCCCCGGCCAGCGGGCACAGCAGCATCAGCGTGCCGATCACCGCGACCAGTCCGGCCGCGATGTGCCCGTCGGTGAAGGCCGCATATGTTCCCAGGCACTGGCCTTTCACGCCGCGAACCGCGGTGGCCAGTAGGCGCGGAAGGTTCCACAACACGTAGGCCGCCTCGGCGAGCAGCAGCGGGACCATGGTCAGGACCCACAGCGTCACGACGGTCCTGGCCGAGCGTTTGAGGCCGACCAGCTGTGCGGCGGCCTGGCGGCGACCGGGCAGCATGCTCAGCAGGATCGGCTTGACCTTGCCGTACAGGTCGGGCACCCCGGCCATGTCACCCAGGATGTAGTAGCCGTCCAGCCGCACCACCGGGAAGAGCTGCTCGAGGACCTCGAAATGCGCGAGGTAGATCGCTGCCAGGAAGAAGGGCTGGCCGGTGAGGAGGTAGCCGGCGGTGAGGGCCAGCATGAAGACGACGTTGAAGTAGACGCCGCCCAGCCCGGTGCGCAGACGACCGGTCCTCCCGATCCGGTACACATCGGTGACGTCGGTGTACATGGACGGCCAGATCAGGAAGATACCGCAGCCGATCTTCCCGGGCACTGCCCCGCTGTACCGGCAGGCCGAGGCGTGCCCGAACTCGTGGAAGAGCAGGCTCGCCACGGTGAGGGCGAAGAGGATGAGCATCCACAGCGGCTGTTCGAGCACCTGGAGCACCGGGGTGATGGCTCCGTGGACGGCGAAGAGCCATACGTCCATGGCGATGGCGCCGGCCAGCACCAGTGCCACCACCAGGGGATGGTGCAGCCATGCCAGTGCGGTGGCGATCCGGGCCACCTGTGCCTCATGGAAGATCACTTTGTGGCCGCGCAGCGCCAGCAGCAGATCCGAGCGGGGCGCGGAGACCTCCTGGGCGTCACCGTCGAAGGGGACGGTGATCCCGAGCGGGGTGAGTTTGTGCTCCACCAGGTGGACGATGTTCTCGGTGCTGACCTCGGCCCCGTAGCGGCCGCTGACGCGGTGGGAGATGGCCTCGGCGTCGCGGACCCCGTCGACTCCGGCGACGACCAGGTACAGCAGCCGGGAGAGCTGGATGACCTGCCCGTCACCTCGGCGGACGATGTATCGACGCTCGGTGAAACCCGATCCCTGGTATTCGCCGAGCAACTGCAGCCCCTGGCTCAGCCTGGGCACGGGCGCGGCGTGCGGGGAGGCACAGGCGGCGGTCGCGGTGGACGCCGGGGCGGCCGTGCGTCCGGCGTCGGCGGGCGGCTCCGGCGCCATGGTGGCGGCGGGCGGGTCCGGCGCCATGGTGGCGGCAGCCGGCTCCCGGGACGACCCCGGGGGTGGGACACGGGCAGGCAGCGAGGTGAGTCTGCTGTTGTCTTCCAACGCCGTCATCGGTTTTCCTTCTGGGCGCATCTGACGTTCCGGCACATGTGCGCATGCCCTGCGGGACGGGCCGCCGGCGAGAAGCAGGCGTGGATCAGTGGGTCTCCGGCAGATGGGCCGGGCGGGGCCGGGTCCGTCCTAGTGCGAACCCGGCCCCTGCCCGGCCCTGACCGTTACTGCTGCACGCTGATGGACTGCGCGGCCTCGGACTGCGCAACCGCGTACGGCGAGCACTGGTTCAGCGCGGCCGATTCGTTGTGCGCGTCCACGTGCGCGACCTTCCTCGTGACGGTGGACCACTTGGCGAAGTTGAACGAGAACTTGCCCAGCGCCTCACGCCCCGGCAGCAGTTCCGCGGTCTCGGCCTCGAGCTGTTCCATGTTCATGAAAATCTCCTTCCATGCCATTCAATGGGTGTGTGAGCAAAACGAGCACCGGTGAGTTACGGGGCGAACGCGTCCGCCAAGCCGCACTCAGTGCCTCATTTCGCACCTGCCGGCGCGAATCCGGCTGACAGTGAGTGAGCAGCGATCCATCTGCCACCATCACGCCGTCAGGAAGCGGACGGCACCGAAATCCCTTCCTCCGCAGCCGGGTCATGCGGAAACCCGGCTGCGGAGTCGGGAACGGCGGTATGGGGGGAGAACCGTCCGCCGTCCAAAGTCTCCGAACAGTTTGTCCGGAGGCCCCGGACAGTAGCCGAAAGGGAAGGAAAAACGCAAACAATCCAACTCCGACATTCGTTCAGAGTCGCACTGCTGTTCATTCCCCTGCCCCCACCAGCAACGATCGCCCCAACAGGGCGGCATGGAGGCTGAGTTCTCGCGGCGCTTGCGCCGGTTCTTGTACGACTTTCCCAGCCGGCCGCGGCACGGCGGCGGCGTCAGGCAGCGCAAAAGCGAGAAAGATCCCGTTCCTTCAGCCGCACTCAGATCCTCAGCTGACGGTGAGCCTGTAGACCGTCAGCAGGGTTCCTTCGACACGGACATGGAAATCGGGCAGACCTGTGCCGAGTTCGGGAACGGCCTTGTGAACGGCCTGAAGTTCCGCGGCACTGAGAACGGCGGCGGCAGCCTTGAACATGTCGGCCAACGTCGCCTCCGGCACCCGCCGGAGCGCGTCCGAGGAAAGCAGAACCACCGCCTCGCCGGTGCTGCTGCGCACGGCAGCGGTCACGGGGGCCCCTTGGACGACAAGCACCTGCTACCCCTCTCGCCAGCATGGCCTTTCCAAGGCACCGGATCCTGGCACGGCAGGAGGATTCTCTGGCTCTTCCGGCTCTTGCGGCTCTTCCCGCGACCGTGAACCGCGTTGCAGCCACCGGATTTCGAGAAGATTCCGCCGAGCTTAGCGGGAGAGCCACGGCCGGGTGGGCGCACCCGGCGGGTGTGCATATGCTCGAATACGCAGGCCGGTGGGGACACGGATGCCTGGCGGCCGCCGGCCGTACGGCCCGTATGACACGGACCGTACGGCCCAGACAGCCGGCCGTGCCAGGTCAGCCGGGCGATGACGTCCCTTACCGGGACGGCGACTTGGCGCCGGGAACGACCGGCCGGTATCCGAAGATCCGTGAAAGGACCGCCTGAGCGAGAAGCGGGGTCATCCGCGTCCCCGCCAGGTGTGCTTGCTCGTCGGAAGAGGCCCTGGGTCCTCGGCCGCGTCGATCTCCTCCTGGAGTTCGATCGCGTGAACGATGCTCCCGTTCAATGTCCTGCGGATGATGGGATCGGTGATGCCCCATGCGGTCATGGCCTCCTCCGGAGAAAGTGTCCGCGAAGCGGTCTCCTTGATCTCCCGTCGCGGCGCTTGAGGCCCGCGCTGTTCGGGAATGAGGCCGCTCTCCACCAGAATCCTGCGGTGATCGAGGTTGAGGACCGTTGCCCAGGTCGTCAATTGCGAGGGCAACGGCAGGGTTTTGCCGTCCAGTGTCCGGCTGACGGTGGTCAGGCTCAGGCCGGTCGCGACCGCCAGTTGCGCCCGGCCGCCCTGTCGCCGGCGAACGTCATATCCGGCCGCTGTCGCCGCGCCGGTGAGATAGGCGCCGACCCGCCGCGCCTGGGCCTGCCGGTCGGTCCGGCTTTCGTGGGGGGAATCTTCCACACTCCGCATGCCCGGAGAGTAGCGCGAAGGCATGATGGCACACGCCAGTTGCACGCGTGCACCTTTGCAGGTCACAACCTAGATCGGCATTTGTGCAGGCCACATCGCGAATCTCGTATCTGTGTGCGAATCAAAATACCCTTGCGTCACTTATGCCCGGCAACTTGCATATGTTGCACGCGTGTGGGTTAGCCACACGGCTGCACGTTGCTGAGGGGGTCTTTTGACCATGCTCCGCCTCCACATGGCCACGCTCCTGGCAAAGGCCGGGGAGCTCGGTGACCAAAGTGTCGCCGACATGGCGCAGCGCACCGGGATCAGCAGATCGACGCTCCACCGGCTGGCGGCCGGAACGAAACAGCCCAGCCTGGCCACACTGTGGACGCTGCGAGACGCATACCGCGTCCGGCTCGACGCGCTCGTCTACGACGACATACAGACCCTTCAGCGCAGCAGCCTTTCACAACAACACCACGCGCCCTGACCGGACGGGCACCGCCCGCGACATCAGGAACCCGGCCGGCCCGCATCCGGATGCGAACCGGCCGCGCCGACCCAGCCGTACCGGCGACCCAGCCATGACGGCAACCGGCTCCGGGTCGCCCTCGGCCACCGGCGGCCCGCACACGGGGCGTCGCACCGCTCGGCCCGCCCGAAAAATCCCATATATCCACGATCAGGAGCACCCTTGACCACTCAGGTTCACCCCGCCCCGGACGGCGGCACCACGGGGGAAGAAGCACTCATCATCCGGGCCCAGCAAGGCGATCGCGAGGCGTTCGCCGAGCTGTACCGCAGGCACTACGGACTGATCGCGACGCTCATCGGCCAACGCGTCAGATCCAACTCCGCCCTGGCCGAAGACCTCACCGCGGACGTCTTCATGAAGGCATGGGCCAAGATCGCCACTTTCACCTGGACCGGTAAGTCGATCCGTGCCTGGCTGTGCACGATCGCGCGCAACGTGGTCGCCGACCACTTCAAGACCGCCGCGGCACGCCACCTCACCTTCGTCGACCACAGCACCCTCCTGACGGACGCCTGGGCGCCGCTGGTGAGCAACCCCGAGGACACCGTCCTGTCCTCGCTCGCCCTCGACGACCTGCACAACGCCCTGTCCGAGATCACACCCCGCCAACAGGCCGTCATCCGGCTGCGGTTCCTGGGCGGGATGTCCGTCAGCGAGACCGCCCGCACCCTGGGCACCACCGACGCCGCCGTCAAGACTCTGCAATGGCGCGCCCTCGGCTCCCTGCGCAAGGCCTACGCGGGAGCCGCCGCATGAGCCCCACCTTCGGCAAGAACATGGACGTCGAGCAGGAACTGATGGCACGGCTCGGTGAACTCGCCCGCGCCTTCATCGCCGATCTGAACGCACAGGGCCGCCTGGTCGAGATCGGCGGCGCCGAAGCCCTCAGGCATCTGCGGGAGCAGCACGACAGGCAGCAGGCCCTGCCACGGACCCACCCCGGTGGCGCGGAGGCCACCGAAGCCGCGGCGCGCCTGGTACCGCAGGCACCCACCGCCCTGTGGGAGGCGATCACCACGCCCCCCACCAGCCAGATCCCACCCAGCACCCTGGACGCGTCCCACCCGCTGCACCTCCTCTACGCCCCCCACAACAGCCCGCACATGCCCGACCGGGACAACGCCCCGGACAACGCCCCGACCACCGCGTACGGCACCCGGACAGAGGAATCGCACGGCACTCACGACAGCACCATGGCCCGCGATGGCCACAACGACGACGGGCAGCAGGCAAGCCATGAGGATCAGGGGCAGCAGGCAGGCCACGAGGAGCGGGAGAAGCACGCAGGCCAGGAGAATCCGGGGCAGCAGGCAGGCAGCGAGGAGCGGGAGCCGTCGGCGGCCGCCCGAACGGCAGCCAGGCTGCGGACCGAACACGCCGGCCGCCTCGACGTCACCCGGATCACCGCGGATCACGAACGCGTCAGCGTCCACATCCAGGCCCTGTCACTGGCCGACTGGGAATACTGGCTGACCGCGATCGGCGCACCGGTGAACGCACCCACCCACCGCGCCGAAGGGGCCCAGACCGCCACCGGGCACCTGGACGGCGTGGAGATCCACCTCACCGCGGACGCCGTGCCCCGCCTGCTGGACGAAGCGGCCCAGAAAGCCACCGAGCCCTACTGTCTCGCAGGCCGCGTCTACGACCTCGCGCTCCCCCACACCGACCGTCACGGCCAGACATGGCACTACCACGGCCAACGCCAGGAGGACGACACACCCTTGCTCACCCTCCACGGCACCGGCAGCCCGCCCTACCCCCTGACGTCCATCCTCACCGCCAACGGACCTCTCATCCCGAGCCCCGCATCCCCGGACCGGGACACGGCGGACGGCCACTGAACACCGGCCACACCACGAGAAACCCCCCACGCCCCCACACAGGGCACAGCCGGACGGCAGGGTAGCGCACGGTCCCGGACGGGAAAAAGGTGCAGAACGTCCCGGCGGCAGCGCCGTTAGACTCAACGACAGGCGGTGACTGCTTCTGCACAGGAAGAACCGGCGTGCCCAACACACTGCAGGAAATGATCAAACACAAGCTGGACCAGAACGGCTGGTCCTACAGCGATGTGGCGCGTCGCGGCGGCATCTCCCGTTCAACGGTCCACCACCTGGCCACCTCCGCGCGACTGGCGCAGATGCCCCAGCAGACCACACTGGAAGGTCTGGCAAAGGGCCTGGGCATCCCCCTCCCGCCTGTGCAGCGGGCCGCCGCCGAGGCCGCCGGCGTCAACTTCTACCTCCACGACGCGCCTGAGGCCGCCGACCCCGAAGTGGCCATTCTCATCGCCAGCGTCCACAAACTCAGCCCGACCGACCGTCGGCACGTGGCCGTCCTCGTCGAATCGCTGCTGCGCGCCGATCAGACCCGATAGCGGCGCGCGAGCGTTCCTGGCGGGCGGGTGCCTTCAGGCACGTCACAGGGGACGCGGAAGCATCCGTGCCGCGTTGATCCAGTCGATGACCGCCTGCACGGTGACACCGTCGAGTTCGGCCAGCCGGAAGACGGCCTGCACATCAGCGGCGTCCAGCGGCCGGCACACCGAGTCCAACACACCATAGAGCTGCACCCGATGGGCCTGGGTGGTGGAGGAGTGCTGCCCGCTGTGGAGGCCGGCTCCATCGATGGGCAGAGATGACGTCGTATCCAATTGATCCCCCTTTGAAGTGGGTGGAGCTGCACCGGCCGACGACTCACGCGGGCCGGGCGAAGTGGTCGAAGGTCTTGCTGAGCCGGTCCTCGAGGGCTCGTGCGTCGGGCCAGGGTGACGGCCCGTCAAGTTCGCGGTGAACGCTGTCCCAGAAGGCGTTGACGACGGCATGGTCGTACCAGTTGCCCGCTGCTCCGTGCGCGGGCGCGCATCCCAGCGCACGGGCACGTTCGGTGAAGGAGCAGACCATGGGGCTGCGTTGGGCATTGCGGCCCGCCTCGTCACCTCCGTCGGCCCCGTCACCCCCGTCGGCTCCCACGGTGCCTGCGGCCCGGGTGATCGCCGCCATGACAGCGCGGTGGACGAGGAGCCGGTCCGCCGACTCCGCGGTGCTCCAGCCCATCAGGCTGCGCGACGCGGCGTCCAGGACCACCGCCGAGTACAGAGGACGCCGGCGTGTGGTGAAGGCCTGTACGTCGACGATCCAGCGGTCTCCCGGAGTACGGGCTCCCGACTGCCGGTCCGGTGCGTGCAGCCGTCCTGTCCTCCCGCAGATCCCGGCTCGTTTCATCAGCGACTCCACGGTCGCGTGGCTGACGCTGACGCCGTAACGGCACAGAAGTTGCTGCCCGATCCGGCGGTACCCGAACGCGCCCCCGGATTCCCGGTGGATGTCGACGATCACCTCGGTCAGCCAGGCCCGGCGCAGTTCCCGCGGGGAGGGAGTGCGTGCCCGCCAGGCGTAATACCCGGACTCCGACACATCCAGCAGCGCTGCGGCCCTGCGCACCGGAAAGCCCCGCGCCACCACACGGGCAATCACCTCGTACCGCCTTTTGGGGGCACCACCTGCTTCATCACGGCGATCGCCTCCCGTAGCAAATCGATCTCCCCCTCCAACTCACCGATACGAGCGCGGGCGCGCGCCAGCTCCGATGCGGACACGCGAACGCGCCGCCACCGGTACACGGTCTGCACGGAAACACCCAGCTCCCGTGCCACCTCCTGGACCGAATGCCCGTCACCGACCAATTGCTCAGCACGCACACGCAGTGCCGCCGGATACGAACTGCTCACCGGATCCCACTCGTTCACGAACACTGCCGAAAGGACGGACGGAACACGCGCTGTCGCGTCCGTCCACGCCCGTCACGGGAAACGGGCGGAAGTCGCTGCGCCGGCCCCGCCGTTCAGAGTCTCCGGACGGATCGTCCAGAGATCCTGGACAGTAGCCGAAAAGGAACCGTCACCGCAAACCTTCCATTTCAGACATTCGTTCAGAAGTGTGCACCCGTTCCCCTCACCGAGCAGGGGCGAGAACCGCCTCCACACGGCACGCCGCACACCCGACACAGGGCGACACGCAACCGGCTCGACACCGCCGCCACCGCAGCGGGCCGGCACGCCTCTTCCGTCGAGAAAGGCGCTCCACGACAACCAGGGCAGCACCGACACGTCCCCTCGCCCCCGCCCGCCAGACCACGGCACGCTTTCTCACTGCACCACTCCAAAAAAGACGGGGCATTTTCAAGGAATGCATTAACACCGTCGGACCTATTTCTCTGTGCGATTACAAACCCCCCTGGTCGTCCGTGAATTCACCTGGTCGGATGCAGCACTCGCGGACCCGCGTGCATTCCCGTAAGAGTTCCCTGACCACGCCCGCTGAGCTGCAACTTTCCACATCTCAGGCTCACTTTTCACGCATTGACGGCGACTCAGCCCGCCCGGGAATTGCGATCGATTTGATGTAGCGTCACGTTCCGCACCAGGGCAAAACCGGCCCTGATGTTCGAAAGGAGATCAGGTGAAGACCATTGCTAAGGCAGCCGTAGGCGCGCTCCTGGCGGCCGGCGCTGTCATGGCCCCCCTCTCGATGGAGGCAGCCGCCGCCCCGCTGCCGACGGTGAAGGCGGTGGCGCCCGCCGTCCACCTGGGCATGCACAACCACGCCCCCAACCACCGCGCCTACAACTACCACCACACCGGTGAACTGCGGAGGCACTGCTACAACAACCGCTACGACTACTGGCGTCACAGCTACCGCGACGACTGCCGCTACGACGGCTGGGGCTGGGACTGGGACCGGTACGACAACCACCGCAACCACCGGGACTGCGACGACTACTACTGGCGCCGCTGACCCCACGACAGACGAGGCCGCCCGCCGTCAGAAACCTGACCGCGGGCGGCCCCGCCATGTGCCGGATGCGTCGCCCAGCCGATCGACGATGTCCTCGGCCGATCAGGTCGGCTGGACGGCGACCAGACAGATGTCGTCGTCGGTGTCGGCGATGTCGCAGGACAGCAGATGGTCCAAGTAGTCCTCGAGGCCGTCCACCGCGCGGCCGGCGGCGGTGAGCAGCGTTCGGAGGGCTTGGTCGATGTTCCCGTCACGGCGCTCGATCAGGCCGTCGGTGTACATCAGCAGGATGTCCTGCGGCCGCAGCTCGTGCTGGGTCTCCTCGTACGAGGCCTCGTCGACGGCGCCGAGCAGCAGTCCGTCGGGCGGTGTGAGGGCTTCGGCCTTCCCTCCGCCGACCAGAACCGGGGGCATGTGTCCCGCATTGGCCCAGCACAGGGTGCGGGCGACGGGGTCGAACAGGCCGCAGACGACGGTCGCGGTGACCTGCTCGGTGAGACAGCAGGCGACGGTGTTCAGCCAGGAGAGCAGCCGGCCCGGCCCCGCGCCGGTGATGGCCAGGCCGCGCAGGGCGTTGCGCAGGACGACCATGCCCGTCGCGCCGGCGATGCCGTGGCCGGCGATGTCACCGACTGTGAGCAGCACCCTGTCGTCGGGCAGAACGACGGCGTCGTACCAGTCTCCGCCCACCCGCTGGTCCTCCTCCGCCGGGCGGTAGCGCACGGCGACCCGCAGACCTGCCCTGGAGACCGGCTGGACCGTCGGGGGCATGATCGCCCGCTGCAGCTGCCGGGCCAGGCGGCGACGCTCCGCGGCCTGCTCCTCGGCGCTGGCCAGTCTGTCCTGGGTGGCGGCCAGCGCGACCTCGGTCCAGGAGAGGCGGGAGATGTCCTGGTAGGCGCCGCGTACCGCGACCAGGAGCCCGGAGGCGTCGCAGACGGGTTCGGCGACGAGGCGCAGGTGGCGGACCACCCCGTCGGCACGCCGGAGCCGGAAGGTGACCGCGCTCTCCTCGCGCTGGTGCAGCACGGTGCGCAGAAAGCGCCTCACGGCGCCGGCGTCGTCCGGGTGCGCATGTCCGGGGAGCTGGTGCAGCGGCACCGGGGCGGTGCCCGTCGGCAGCCCGTACAGGGTGGACAGCTGCTCGGTCCAGGTGATCTCACCGGTGGTCAGGTTCTCCTCGAAGGCACCGATCCCGCTGACCCGCTGGGCGTGCTGGAGCAGGTCGGCCCGCCGGGCGTCGCCGTCCGGGAGCCGCCAGCTGAGCAGCACCACGTCGCCGAAGCGGGCCAGCCCCACGGCGGCGACCATGGGTGGTGGCGCGGGGCTGCCGGGGAAGGTGAGCACCGTGCTCTGGTCGCGGTAGGGGGTCCCGGTGTCGTGCACCCGCTTGATCCGCTCGAACAGCCCGCCGTCCGCGGCGAACAGCGGATATGCCTCCAGCAGCGGCAGCCCGGTCAGCGAGGAGGGTGGACGGCCGGCGGGGTCGGTGAAGCGCGCGTTGGTGTGCTCGATGACGAAGTCGGTGATCCGGCCGTCGCGGTCCCGCAGCGGTCGTAGCAGCGCGGCGGAGTCCAGCACACCGTCGAGCAGGGCGACGAGGCAGCCGGCCGTCCCGTCGGCCGGGCTGCCCGGCTCCACATCGTGGCCGGACAGCGACAGGGCGCACAGCCGCGCCAGGGCGTCCAGCTGCCGCGGCAGTGCGGGGTAGGTGCCGGGACCGGTGGGGCCAGGCCAGTGGATCTCCAGGACGCCCACGCGCCGACCGCCGTCCCGGGCGGGTACGACTGCTCGTGTGCCGCTGGTGCCACCGCCGAGAGTGGGTGGCAGCGAGCCGCCGGCCTCGGCGGTCCACAGGGTTCGGTCCTCGGTGACGGCCCGCTGGGCCAGGGCGCCGACTCCGGGCGGGACGTAGCGCCAGCGGGCGGCCTCGGCGGGGCCGAACCCGGCTTCTCCCGCGAGCGTGAGCGAGCCGTCGGGGGCGGCCGACCAGACGGCGGCGGCGGTGGCGCCGAGTGGCCGCAGGGCCCGGTCGAGGAGGGCGCGGGCGAGGGCCTGGGTGTCGTCACCGGCCAGGATGGCCGCGGCCTCCGTCGTGCGCAGCCGCAGGGCGGTCCCCTGGATCCGGGGCTCCGCGGCTTCCTCCGCCGTCCGGCCGGTGCCGGTCGGGGGCTGCGCGGCGTGGACTTCCGCGGCGGCGCAGGCGATGGTGTCCGAGGCGGCCTCGCCGACGATGTCGGCGGCCAGCTCGGGCAGGGCCGTCCGGGCGTCGGAGGCAAGCCGTCGCAGCTGCCGCGCGGCCTCGGCCGGAGCGCAGTTGAGCCGTTCCACCAGGACGCCCTGGGCGAGTTCCACCAGAACCCGGGCCTCGCTCTCCTGCCGCAGGGCGCGGTTCTCGGCGCTCAGCCGGTGGACGGTGGCCGCCAGCCTGGCCACCCCTGTCTCACCGCGCCCCGCGGGAGGCGCGGCGGATCCGGAGGGGGACCGCTGCCGCTCGGGCTCGTGCTGCTGCTCCGCCATGGCACTGCTCCTCGGGCGGGTACGCCGCGGGCGACTGCTCGCCGCGTATCCCCCACCAGCACATCACAGGTCGAGCCAACGGCGCATGCAGTGGACCAGCTGCTGGGCGTCGACGGGCTTGGGCACGTAGTCGTCGGCTCCCGCGGCCAGGCATTTCTCCCGGTCGCCGGACATGGCCTTGGCGGTGACCGCGATGATCGGCACACGGCGGGGCCCGGGCAGGGCCCGGATCGCAGCGGTGGCGGCGTAGCCGTCCATCTCCGGCATCATCACGTCCATCAGGACCAGGTCGACGTCCTCGTCGGCCACTGTCTCCACGCCTTCCCGGCCGTTCTCGGCGTGCAGGACCCGTATGCCGTGCAGTTCCAGGATGCCGGTGACGGCGAAGACGTTCCGGGCGTCGTCGTCGATGACCAGTACGGTGCGGCCGGCCAGCGGATCGGCCTCTTCGGCCGGGGCCTGCGGACCGGTGTCCGGTGCGGGGACCAGCGTGCCCTCGGCGGGGAGCTCCGCGGTGAGGTGGAGCGCGCCCTGGACCGCGGGATGCACGGTCGGCAGGTACAGGGTGAAGCAGCTTCCCTCGCCCTGGGTGCTCCGGGCGTGGATGGAGCCGCCCAGCAGGTAGGCGATCTCGCGGCAGATGTACAGACCCAGTCCGGTTCCTCCGTACTTGCGACTGGAGGTGCCGTCGGCCTGCTGGAAGGCGCCGAAGATGCTCTCCAGATGCTGGTCCGGGATGCCGATGCCGGTGTCGCTGACCCGGAAGGCCAGGGCCGGCCCGCTGTGGCGGACGGAGTCGGGCAGATCGGCGTCGGTGGTCTCGGCGGGTTCGATCCGCAGCTCGACCCGGCCCGCCTCGGTGAACTTCACCGCGTTGGAGAGCAGATTCCGGAGCACCTGGCGCAGCCGGGACTCGTCGGTGACCAGCTCGGAGGTGTCTTCGGTGGCCGTGACGACCTGGAACTCCAGACCCTTCTGGGAGGCCACGGGGCGGAAGGTCGTCTCCAGATAGTCCAGCAGCTGACGCAGGCGGAAGCGCTCGGGGCTGATGTCCATCTTCCCCGCCTCGACCTTGGACAGGTCGAGGATGTCGTTGATCAGCTGAAGCAGGTCGGACCCGGCGGAGTGGATGACCTCCGCGTACTCCACCTGCTTCGAGGTGAGGTTGCGGCCGGGGTTCTGGGCCAGCAACTGGGCGAGGATGAGCAGGCTGTTGAGCGGGGTCCGCAGTTCGTGGCTCATGTTGGCCAGGAACTCCGACTTGTACTTGGAGGCGCGGGCGAGCTCCCGGGCCCGGTCCTCGAGCTCCTGCCGTGCATGCTCGATCTCCAGGTTCTTCGTCTCGATGTCGCGGTTCTGGCTGGCCAGCAGCGCGGCCTTGTCCTCCAGCTCGGCGTTGGAGCGCTGCAGTTCCTCCTGGCGGACCTGGAGCTCCTCCGAACGGGCCTGGAGCTCGCCCGCGAGGCGCCGGGACTCGCCCAGGAGCTCGTCGGTGCGGGCGTTGGCGATGATGGTGTTGACGTGGACCCCGATGATCTCCATCAGCTGGTCCAGGAAGTCCCGGTGCAGCGGGGTGAAGCGGCCGGTGGAGGCCAGCTCGATGACGCCGAGCACCTGCTCCTCCGCGGTGACGGGCAGCACGATGAGGCTGGCGGGGGCCGCGCTGCCGAGACCGGAGGAGACGGTGACGTAGTCGGCCGGTACGTCGTCCACCGCTATGGTGCGCCGGCTGCGGGCGGCCTGGCCGACCAGTGACTCGCCGAGCCGGAACCTGGTGGGGCGAGGGGAGTTCTCGGGGCGTCCGTAGGAGTCGATGAGGCACAGCCGTAGCCCTTCGAGGGTGCCCTCGGAGAGGAAGAACGCGCCGTACTGCGCGGAGACCAGCGGCACCAGCTCGTCCATGACGAGCCTGGCGACGTCGTCGAGGTCGCGGCGGCCCTGCACCTGGCGGGAGATCCGGGCCAGGTTGGTCTTGAGCCAGTCCTGCTCCTGGTTGGCCCGGGTGGTCTGCCGCAGGGACTTCACCATGGCGTTGATGTTGTCCTTGAGTTCGGCGACCTCGCCGGAGGCGTCCACGGTGATGGAGCGGGTGAGGTCGCCCTCGGCCACGGCACTGGTGACCTCGGCGATGGCGCGGACCTGCCGGGTGAGGTTGCCGGCCAGCTCGTTGACGTTCTCGGTGAGCCGCTTCCAGGTGCCGGAGACGCCCTCCACCTCGGCCTGCCCGCCGAGGCGGCCCTCGCTGCCGACCTCGCGGGCCACCCGGGTCACCTCAGCGGCGAAGGAGGACAGCTGGTCGACCATGGTGTTGATGGTGGTCTTGAGTTCCAGGATCTCGCCGCGGGCGTCCACGTCTATCTTGCGGGTGAGGTCGCCCTCGGCGACGGCGGTGGTGACCTGGGCGATGTTGCGGACCTGGCCGGTCAGGTTGTTCGCCATGGAGTTGACGCTGTCGGTGAGGTCCTTCCAGGTGCCCGCCACGTGCGGCACCCGGGCCTGGCCGCCGAGGATGCCCTCGGTGCCCACCTCGCAGGCCACTCTGGTCACCTCGTCGGCGAACGCGGACAGGGTGTCGACCATGGTGTTGATGACCCCGGCGAGGGCGGCCACCTCCCCCTGGGCCTCGACGACGATCTTCTGGGAGAGGTCGCCCCGGGCGACGGCGGTGGCCACCTGCGCGATGGAACGCACCTGGCCGGTGAGGTTGTACGCCATGACGTTGACGTTGTCGGTGAGGTCCTTCCAGGTGCCCGAGACCCCGCGGACGGTGGCCTGGCCGCCGAGGTTGCCCTCGGTGCCCACTTCGCGGGCCACCCGGGTGACCTCGTCGGCGACCACCGAGAGCTGGTCGACCATCGTGTTGATGGTCTCCTTGAGCTCGAGGATCTCCCCGCGGGCGTCCACGGTGATCTTCTGGGAGAGGTCGCCCCCTGCCACGGCGGTGGCCACCTGGGCGATGTTCCGCACCTGAGTGGTGAGGTTGCCCGCCATGGCGTTGACCGACTCGGTGAGGTCCTTCCACGAGCCCGGCACGTCCGTCACCTGGGCCTGCCCGCCGAGACGGCCCTCGCTGCCGACCTCGCGGGCCACCCGGGTCACCTCGGAGGTGAACCGCGACAGCTGCTCCAGCATGCCGTTGAAGACGGTGGCGATCTCGCCGAGCAGCCCGCCGCCGTCCTCGGGGATCCGGGTACGGAAGTCGCCGTCCCGGACCGCGGTGAGACCGGCGAGCAGGCGGTGCAACCCGGCCTCGTCCATCTGGCAGACCGCACTCGTGGATCCGTTCCGCGCGGCCGCTCGGGAAGCCTCAGCCATCTCCGCTCCCGCCGTACTGATCCGCCTCCCGGCCGGGCGGCCGGGAGGCTGCCTGCAGGTGGCGGCCCCCGGCCAGCCCGGAGGCTGCGCGGCGGCCGCACCGTGTCTCCAGTGTGCCGCCGACGGACAGGGCCGGACAGCGCACGCCGGCGACCGTGGCCGGTCGGCCGCCGCCGGGCGCCTGGCGGCCGGCCGGTGCCGACCCTGACCGCGCAGGGGCGATCAGTGGGTGTGGCACGGGGACGCTACCCGGCGGACTCGGTAAGGGACCCGGCGGACTCCGTGAAGGACCCGGCGGGCTCCGCGAGGGACTGTTCGGCCCAGATGACCTTGCCGTCACGGGTGTGGCGGGTGCCCCACCGCCGGGTGAACCGGGAGATCAGGAACAGGCCGCGGCCGCGCTCGTCGGTGGTCTTCGAATGGCGCAGGTGCGGGGCGGTGGCGCTGGCGTCGAAGACCTCGCAGATCAGAACGTTGTCGACGATCAAGCGCAGCCGCACGGGTCCGGGGCGACGATCACCGGAGCGAGACGGCCCGCGGTGGCCGTCGCGCACTGCCCGGTGACCGCCCGCGGCACGGCCCGCGGCCCGCCCGGATTCACCCGACCGGCGGCGTGTCCCGGGAGGCCGGGCCCCGCCTCCTGGCAGGTCGGGGGCGCGCCCGTCGCCCGCGGAGGCGGCCATCCGATTGCGGGGCGGGCGCGGCCAACTTAGCTTCAGGGCGTCGGAGTTCTCCGACAAAGCCGACATAGGTCTTATGTCGGCCATCCCAGGCATTGAACGGAGCATTCATGTCGGTCATGACCGGTAGCCAACCCCTGCAGCAGTACGGCCCGCAGATCGGCGGCCCGCAGCAGCAGATCGCGCAGGTGGTCCAGCAGTCGATCCAGCAGGCCTGCCAGCAGGCGAGCCACCAGGTGGCACAGCGCATGCAGCAGACGCTGCAGCAGATCCAGCAGGTCCAGCAGCAGCTGCAGCACCAGGGCTTGGCCCACCAGGCGCACCCGTACATCGCCCTCGCGCTGCACCACACGCTGCACACGGGCATCCGCCACGCGGTGGAGCAGTCGGTGCAGCAGGCGCTGCCGGTCGCGATCGTGACCCTCCTCCAGCAGAGCCAGCAGGGTCAGCACCAGCAGGGCGGTCAGCAGCCGTGGACCGGCGGGTACGGCCCGCAGTCGTTCGGCCAGCCGTTCCCGCAGTACCCGCAGCCCGGCTACGGCATGGGCCCGATGGGCGGCCAGCCCTTCGGCATCGGCTGACACCCGGCGGCGCGCGATGCGGTGTGCCCAGGACCGGTTCCCGGGCACACCGCATCACCGTGGAAGCGCGAGCCGCCCCGCACCGGATCAGGAGCACAAGGACGACATAGCCGTGGTGAAGGTGGACGCAATGGTCAAGGAAAGGCCCGGGAACAACCGCGCGAGCGGGTCCGGGGGCGCGGGGGCCGGTGGGCCGGGCGCCGAGGGCAAAGCAGCGGGGCCACGTGAGAAGGGCGCACCGCCACCGATCGCGGTGCGGCCGCGCCGGGAGCGGTACATGGTGACGCCGCTGGCGCAGCATCAGCTCCCGCCCGGGGTCCCCGAACTCGGCATGGACGCGGTGTGCGACGCGCTGGAGCGGATGCCCGAGGTCACGGTCGTCCGCAGGCTCGGGACGCCCGAGAAGCTCCGGTCGGCCGGAGTGCACCCCTCCTGTCCGGAGATCGCCGTCGTCGAGGCGGCCGAGGCCCAGGTGCCGGCGATGCGATCGCTGCCGGTGCACATCGAACCCGATCTGCCCCTGTCCGCGACGCTGCCGCTGTCCGCGACGGGCCCCGTCACCACGCAGATCTCGGGCACGCTGCCGCTGCGCGATCCGGGACTGGTCATGCCACTGGACCGGCCCGTCGAGATCTCGCTGCGCGTATGCGGCCCGGACGGCGAACCGCTGGCCGGTGCGGGGGTGTTCCTGATCGGGTCGACCTGGCCGTGCCAGGGCCTCACCGGGGCCGACGGCACGGTCACCGTCTCCCTGGCGACGGAGACCGAGCAGTCCGTCCAGTCCCTGTACGTGCGCCCCTCGAGCGGGTACGCGGACTGCTGGATCCCCCGGCCCGACCTTTCGGCGACCAAGGAGAACCTGGTCACCCTCACCCCGTTGGCCGAGGTGTACCCGGAAATGGAGCAGCGGCAGCAGTACGGCTGGGGCCAGCAGGCCATGCGGCTGGACCGGCTGCCGCCCACGTTCCGCGCCTTCGGCATCAGGATCGCGCTCATCGGCTCGGGCGTCAGTGACGAGCACCCCGATCTCAAGGAGCGGGTGCGCTCGGGTGCCGACTTCGTCCGTGGGACGGACGACGGCTGGGCGAACGACACGGTGGGCAGCGGCACCCACGCGGCGGGCGTCATCGCCGGGGCGGACACCGGCAAGGGCGTCATCGGCATCGCGGTCGACGCGGAGATCGAGGTCTGCCGGGTGCTGCCCGACGGGCGCTTCAGCGACCTGATCGCCGCCGTGGACCACTGCATCGAGCGGGAGGTCGACATCGCCCACATCGCGGTGGCCGCCCCCTACCCCTCGGCGCTGGTCGCACGCAAACTCGCCGACGCGGCCGCGGCGGGCATCGCCTGCGTCGCCCCGGCGGGCGACACCGGCGGGCCGACCGCGTTCCCGGGCTCACTGCCGACCGTGTTCGCCGTGGGCGCGCTGGGTGCCTACGGCTCCTACCCGCAGGACACCTCCCAAGCCACCCACTGCGGACCGCAGTTGACACCGGAGGGACTCTGCGCGGCCCCGTTCAGCTGCTACGGCCCCGGGGTCGACGCGGCCGCCCCCGGCGTGGCGGTCCTCTCGTGCGCGCCGCGCGGCGGATACACGGCCCTCGACGGCACCGGCACGGCCTCCGCCCATGTCGCCGGTCTCGCGGCCCTCGTCCTCGCCCACCACGAGAACTTCCACGGCCAGTTGCTGCCCCGCGGGCCGGGCCGGGTACAGCACCTGTTCGACATCATCTCCTCCAGCTGCCGACCCCTGGCCGCACCGGGAACGATGGACGCGGCCCGCGTCGGACGCGGCCTGCCCGATGCTCTCGTCGCCCTCGGCCTGACCCCCGGAGCGCAGCCCGCTCCGGCGTCGTCTCCCTACGACTCGTCCATGGCCGGTTAGACCCGTGCGGGCCTGACGACGCACGACGGCACCCGCCTCGAGGGAAGAGCGGGTGCCGCCGGCGGGCGCTCGGCGCTCGACCCCTGGGCCACCCCTGGCACCCACCCTGCGGGCTCGGTGGCAGGATCGGTGTATGGGCACCGAGACGGACTGGGTGTACCGGGTGGACGAACCGCACGGCTCGGCGGGCTGGCGCCCCTACAGCAGCGACCCCGAACGATGGCGCGGGAGGATCACCACCGACGATCCCGCCGAGGACGCCAAGTACGCCGCCGCCCTCGTCGCCACGGCCCTGGTGGCCGAATGGAAGACGAACGCCGCCCCCGACGTCCAGCATGTGCGGATCCTCGTCTGGCGGGGCGAGGAGGGCCCCGACGCGGATGCGGTCTTCACGGTGGAGATACGACCGGAGATCGACCGCGGGTGACGAAGAGTGACGCACGGGGCCGCACAGGGCCGTACGGTCGCCGCTCCGTGGCCCGTTCCGTCCGAAGACGACCGGCCCGGGGACGGTCGGTCGGCGCCGCCCGGTCGTCTCCGTGTCCATCACCCGTAGGGACGTCACCCGACCGGAGCAAGCAACGCAAGGTGCGGCCCGAGTCGCGGGAACAGTGGGGTTCAGGAGCCGTGCAGACCCGCTCTGCCGGGGTCGGCGGTCCCGGCCGCACCTGACGGCCGGTTCATCTCAGGGCATCCGCTTCTTCTGCGGGTGCCCTGTCTGCCGTTACGACCCGACAGGAGTGGGTGAAGTGGAGAAACGGGAGGTCCTCACCGGCCTCGACGCGGCGGGCACGTCGAGTACGACCAAGTCGGTGATGAAGAAGCTGCCCGAGGTCACCGTGGCGTTCTGGATCATGAAGATCGCCGCGACCACCCTGGGCGAGACGGCGGGCGACCTCTTCGCTCAGACCCTGAAGCTCGGGTACTTCCTCACCACGATCGCCCTGTTCCTGATCTTCGTGGTGACGTTGGTGGTCCAGCTGCGCTCGAGCCGCTACAACCCGTTCTTCTACTGGACCGTGATCCTGTCGACCAGCATGGCCGGCACCACGATGTCCGACTTCATGAACCGCGACGCCAGCGCGAAGTACCTGGGGGACGGGGCCACGTCACTCGGCTGGGGCCCGCAGGGCCTCGGCCTGGGCTACCCGGCGGGAGCGGCGATCCTGGTCTCGATCCTCCTGGCCGTCTTCCTGGCCTGGAAGCTGAGCGGGATGACGTTCCAGATCCGCGACATCGTCACCTTCAAGGGCGAGGCCCTGTTCTGGTCGGCGATCCTCGTGTCCAACACTCTCGGCACCTCCATGGGCGATTACCTGTCCGACAGCTCCGGCCTCGGCTACGCCGGTGGTGCCCTGCTGGTGACCGGGATGCTCGCCGTCCTCGCGGTGCTGATGAAAGTGCCCGCGGTCCCGAACGTGCTGCTGTTCTGGATCGCCTTCGTCCTCACCCGTCCGCTGGGCGCCACCGCCGGCGACTTCCTCACCAAGCCGGCCGCCCATGGCGGCCTGGACCTCGGCACCATTGGGTCGTCCGCCGTCCTGCTCGCCGTCCTGCTCGGCCTGATGGCCTACGCCCAGGCACAGGAGCGCCGGACCACCGCCGTCACGCCGTAGAAGGGCCGGGGCACGCGGCCGGCCTGCCGAGCGCGGTGCGGCCCGTGCTCACCCGGCGCGCCGTCCGGCGCGGAGGACGCTCAGATAGCGACGCGGTACCCGGTCGCCCATCCGTGTGCGGATGCGCTCGGCGACGGCGTCGAGCAGGGGCTCGCGGACGTCCCGGGCGAGTCCTCGGTACAGGGACGTCGAGCGGAGGAGATCGGCGAAACCGGCCCCGTCGAGCCACTGGACGGCCGAGTACCAGCGCACGGTCGTCGGCCCGAACAGGCCGCCGGGGTCGTCGACCAGTCCCCAGCCCTTGTCGGTGCCGCGCACGTCGTCCTCCAGCGGCGGATGCCCCCAGCCCGGGTTTCCGGGGCTGAACCGCTCGTGGAGATCGGCGGTCTCGGCGTACACCTCCGGCTCTCCCGGCCGGCGGACGACGACGTTGCCGAGCAGTGCCATCCAGCCTCCGGGACGCAGCACGTCGTGGGCCCGCCGCCAGCCGATCGACGGGTCGACCCAGTGCCAGGAGGACGCGGCCACCAGGACGTCGAAGCGTCTGCCCCGGTCGTCCCACTCCTCGAACGTCGACGTCTCGAGGCGGACGTTGCCGAAGGCTGCGGTTCTCCGGCGAGCCAGTGCGGCCATTCCCCCGCCCGGCTCGACGGCGGTCACCGAGCATCCGAGCGCTGCCAGCGAGCGCGTCGCCTGACCGGTACCGCAGCCCACCTCCAGCACCGACGACGTCTCGTCCAGGCCGGTGACGCGGGCAAGGTCCGCGAACAGCTCGTCGGGGTATCCCGGCCGGACCCGGTCGTAGAGCTCCGGCACCTCGTCGAACAGCCGACCGAGGTCGTGTCGATTCGGCGGCATCTTCGGATCACCGGGCATGGGCACACAAGCTATGCGGTTCCGCCACGGGGGCGCCACCGGTTTGCCGGGGAAGCACGGCCGGCCGGGCTTTTCGCACCCGGCACGTCCGTGTCCCGTATCTCCGCGTGGCCGTGAAGTCAACCGTTGACCTGCGGGGTCACTGCTGCAATCTTGGCGGGCAACAGCTCATAGCAAGCGCTTTCCGACCCCGCTCCAAGGTCGGCACTTCCGCGTCAAGGGGGACGCAATGACGGATCCCACCCTGCCCGACGGCACCGGCACCGCCGCGCCGGCCCGCCCGTCGGCCGGCACCGCCCGCCCGCCGCTCTTCTCCGGGCACCACACCCATCTGTGGGGCTTCCTGCTCTTCGGCTGGGTGGTCAGTTACGCCGACCGCACGGTGACCGGCCCGGTGATCTCCTGGATGATCGAGAACAAGGCCGGCTTCATCGGCGACACCTCGCATCCGGCCGCGCTGGGCGGCCTGATCGGGTCGATGTTCTTCACCGGCTACATGCTCACCCAGTACGCGGGCGGACGCCTCGGCGACCGCTACGGACACCGGGAGATGCTGGTCGTCTCGCTGCTCTGGGCCGGGCTGATGACCCTGGCGTCGGGGCTGGCCGGCGGCTTGATCGGGTTCGTGGTGGCCCGGGTGCTCACCGGGCTGGGCGAGGGCGTCTTCTACTCCAACGACCGGGTGCTGATCATCACTCACACCCCGCCCGCGCGTCGCACCCTGGGGCTCGGCGTGGTCCTGTCCGGTCTGTCGATCGGTCTGACCGTGGGCGTACTGGCCACCCCTCATCTCATCGACTGGGGCGCCGGTTCATGGGGCATGGGCGGCCGGGCGTGGAGCATGCCGCTGTACGTGTTCGGCGTCTGCTCCCTGCTCGTGGCGGCGGCGACCTGGGCCTTCTTCCGGGCCCGCGGCGACAGCCCGCTCCGGCTCGGGGCGCCCCTGCGGCGGCTGATCGCCTACTCGATACCGGCCGCCGTGGCGATCATCGCCCTCTTCCTGGCCGCCGACGCGTTCGGCTGGTCCGAGTGGCTCACCGCGATCGGCTCGGGCGTGCTCTTCGCGGCGATGGTCACGATCGTGGTCCGCGGCATCGTGCGGGCCGGACATGCGGCGGCCCTGCTCAACCGCAATGTGTGGCTGGTCTACACCGGCTTCATAGCGGTCATGTGGAACCTGTGGTTCTTCTCGTTCTGGTCGGTGCAGATCGTCGCCGAGGCCGCCCACAGCAGCCTCACCTCCGCCGCCCTCACCGCCGCGTTCAACGCGGGGGCCGGCATCATCGGCTTCCCCGTGGGCGGCTGGATCGCCGACCGCCGAGTACGTGCCGGCAAGGGCCGTAAGCCCCTCGCGGTGACCTGCGCCGTGGTCCACACGCTGCTGGCCGGCGCGTTCGGCGCGAGTCTGCTCGCGGACAAGCCGTCCCTGCTGCTGCTCGGCCTGTGCCTGTTCTGCTCGGGCCTCTTCTTCAACGCCCTGCAGCCCATCGTGCACAGCATGCTGGGCGACCTCGCCGCCGAGGAGCACCGCGGTTCCCTGTTCGGCCTGTTCAACCTCGTCGCCGAGATCGGAGCGGTGGCCAGCCCGGTGGTCAGCGGTGTCCTGCGGGACGCCACCGGCAGCTGGGCCCCCGGAGTCTTCACCGCGGCCGGCGTGATGGCCGTCTCGGTGGTGCTCTACTCCCTGGTCCGGGAACGGATACCAGCCTCCACCGCATGACCCTTCGGGGTGCCCGGTCCCGCCCGGGCACCCCCGTCGTCCGATGTCACCCGCGTCGCGCAGGCCCGTGAGCCCGGCCTGATCGACGAGACGCCCCCTAGGCGGGGAAGCCGTACCGCCCCCGCAGGCGGACGAAATGCGCGGGTGTGAGGATGCGCTCGCGCTCCAGCCCCGTCGCCGTGCGCAGGAAGCACACGACCTGCTCCCGGCCGCCCGGCCCGATGGGTTGTACCAGGCGGCCGCCCTGGCGCAGTTGCCCGGCCAGCGGCTCGGGTACCTCCGGGAACGCGGCGGACACGATGACCGCGTCGTACGGGGCGCGGTCCGGCACCCCACCGCTGCCGTCCCCGACGCGCGGCTCTACGTTGCGAATCCCCTGCCGGGCGAGGTTGCGCCCGGCCTCCTCCGCGATGTCCGGCCACATCTCGATGGTCACGACATCCGCGGCCAGCCGGGCGAGCAGCGCGGTCTGGAAGCCGAGGCCGGTACCGATCTCCAGCACGTGCTCGTCCCCGCTCAGGCCAAGGCCCGCGATCATCATGGCGGAGAGCGAGGGCTGTGTGGTCACCTGCGCGTGCCCGATCGGGAGGGGTACGTCGTCGTAGGCGTACGCCTGGTGGCCTGCGGGGACGAATGCCGCGCGAGGCGTCGCCCGTACGGCCTGGAGCACGCGCTCGTCGGTGACGCCGGCCTCTCGAACGGCCCGCACGAGCTCCTCGGACGGAGGGTCGGCTTCGGTCATGTCCGCTGCCTTCCGTGCGCCGGCCGGAGGGAGCGTGCGCCGTCGGGCCCACCGCCGAAGGCGCCCCGGCCCTGGACGCTCCTTCTCCTGTTCCCGGACATTCTCCAACGCCTCTCCCACCTGCTCAATCGGCGTCCCTGGGCCATGCCCGGCGCCGAGAGCGAGCCGGAGATCCCACCGCTGCCCCCTCCGGCCCGCGGGGTGTCGCCGGACACACGCTGCCCCCGTGACGTACGGCAGCCCGCGTGTCAAGCAGCGACCCGCCTTCGCGAGGGGTGAGGGCGCGTCAGGAGATCACCTCGAAGGGCTAATTGTCAGTCAATCTGCTAAATCTCTTGGGGATTTGAGGTTCCGTCAGTTCACGGTCAGGCGGCGTGCGGGAGTCCGGATTACCCCGATCGGCCCTCTCCCTCCAGCACTTCCGCTCTGCCCGAAATGACAGCCATGGGGGGCGTCATTACGTTCGATCACACCGGCCGCAAATGCCGGACGCTCTGACTTGGAGACAGGAGAAGCAGTGCCATGATCATGAACCGCTCCCACGCGATCACCGCGGGTCTCGCGGCCGCCGCGGCCCTGGCCGCGACCGGCATCACCTACGCCTCGGCCGCCTCCGCGCCCGAGGCCGCCCCCGCCGCGATCCAGCAGGCCCCCGTCCAGGCCCCCATGGGCGGCGAGGGCGGAAACAACAACAACAGCAAGGGCAACGAAGGCAACAACAACAACCACGGGAACCGCGGCGGCAACCGCCACCACGAGGACCGGGGCTGGATCCACATCAACGAGCGGTCCTTCTCGTCCCACACCCGGGGCTGCGCGGTCATCGTCAGCGGCCTGGGCTCCACGAGCCTGAACATCCGCAACGACAGCCGCAAGACTGTG
>NZ_BNBC01000023.1:0-34712 GCF_014654675.1 Streptomyces spiralis | reverse complement strand
CGCCCCCATCGCCACCGTCGGCCCCCACAGCACCAGCTTCGGCGTGACGCCCAAGGACGTCAGGGGCGTGCACGTCAGGAACGGTGTGGTCGGCAGCTTCCGGGTCATCGACCGCCACGACGACGACTACGGCGACGACCGGGGTGGAGACCGCGGCGGCGACCGCGGCGGCGACCACGGCGGCGACCGCGGTGGCAACAACGGCGGCGACCACGGCGGCAACAACGGCAACAACAACGGAAACGACAACGACAACGACGACGACTGATCCAGCCGCATCGCACGAGACCGGCCAAGCAGAACCCGGCCCGCCGTAATCGGGCCGGGGCCCTGCAAACAGACACACGACACAGAATCCCGGCGCGCCGTAATCGCGCCGGGGTTCTCGTCTTGGGCCCCACCCCGGGGACCCCACCCTGGAGCACCCCGCTCGGGATGCCCCGCCGGACCACGGCGCAGCCGCGGGGTCCGGCATGCACTCCCCCTGCCCCAAGGACGTGCGGGGCCCCAGCGGCGTTGTCGCCGCTCGCCGACTTCCCCACCGAGGTCACGTCGCACCCGGAGACGTCTAAGCTGCATGTATGCGCATGCGCCCGATAGTCGGCCCCGTGCCCGACACCGGCGTTCGTCCCGCCGGCGGGATGGACGAGATCGCCGGGCAACTCGCCGCCGGCAGGGTGGCCGTACTGACCGGAGCCGGGATCTCCACCGAGTCCGGCATCCCCGACTACCGGGGCGTGACCGGGCGGCACCGGCGGCACTCCCCCATGACCTACCAGGACTTCGTCTCGGACGAGGCGAACCGGCGCCGCTACTGGGCTCGCGGGTACGTCGGGCGCCGCGCCATCGCGGCCGCCCGGCCCAACGCCGGGCACCACGCCGTGCAGGCGCTGCGCGTCTCCGGGCACGTGGGCGCCGTGATCACGCAGAATGTCGACGGGCTGCACCAGGCCGCCGGGACGAAGGACGCCGTCGCACTGCACGGCAGCCTGGACCGTGTCGTCTGCCTCGACTGCGGGACGACCGGCCCCCGCGACGAACTCGACGCCCGACTGCTCGCCGCCAACGGGGAGTTCCTCTCGGCGCAGGGCGCCGCCGAGCTGCCGGTCAACCCCGACGGCGACGTCGAGCTGCCCGACGAGCTCGTCGACATGTTCCGCGTCGTGCCCTGCGAGCGGTGCGGCGGCGTACTCAAACCGTATGTCGTGTTCTTCGGCGAGAACGTGCCCAAGCACCGCACACAGCGCTGCTTCGACCTGGTCGACGCCGCGGACTCGCTCCTCGTCCTCGGCTCTTCGCTGGCCGTGCTGTCGGGACTGCGGTTCGTGCGGCGCGCGGCGAAGGACGGCAAGCCCGTCTCCATCATCAACCTCGGCCCGACGCGCGGCGATGACATGGCGCACGCGCACGTGGCGCTGCCGCTCGGCGAGGCGCTCACCGAGCTGACCGAACGCCTCGGGGTCCGCTGACGGAGACCTGCATGGCGCCCAGCACGGCGACGTCCGCGTTTCACGGCTCCCGCAGGGAAGCCGCTGTCTCACGGCTCCCGCAGGAAGCCGTGTCTCACGGCTCCCGCGGAGAAGGGGACGGACCGTCCGGGGCTTCGCCGCGCGTCACAGTGCGCGGATCCACTCGATCGTCAGTCCGCGCCCCTGCCGGCGCCCGGCCTCGGCGGCCGGCCGGCGTGTGGCCGGGTCCAGCGCGTTGTCGCCTACAGCGGCGCGCGACGCCTCGTCCGGTTCCACGAGCGCGACCTCGGCGCCCTGCGCACCCAGCTCCTCCACCGCCTGCTCCAGCGGCTTCTCGCTGGGGAAGGGCTCGGCCGCTCCCATCGGCACGATCACCAGCACGCGGGACGCCCCGACCGCGTAGTCGGCGTTGGCGATGGACCGGACGCCGCCGTCGACGTACCGGCGTCCCTGGATCGTCACGGGCGGCCAGACCCCGGGGACCGCGCAGCTCGCGGCGACGGCGTCCACCAGGCCGACCCCGGACTCCTTGTCGAACACGCGCGGCAGGCCGCTGTCCGCGTCCACCGCCACGATCTTCAGTTCGCGCGCGGGCCATGCGTGCGACGGCAGCCGCGACTCGATGACCGCCCGGCGTTCCGGCTCCGGGACGGTGGCGGCGCGGAGCGCGAACTCACCGACCCTGCGCCGCAGATCCTCGGCGCCGGTGGCCTCGCCGAGCGCCGCGCCGAGGTCCGCGGCGAAGCGGTCCAGATCCATCTCGGCCATGATCTCGGTCGCCTGCAGCGCGGGATCCACCTGCCGGGCGTACAACTCCTCCAGCGTCAGCCCGCTGCCCAGCTGGGCCGCCACGGCCGAACCGGCCGAGGTGCCCACGATCAGCCCGGCTCCGGTGACGTCCTGACCCGCGTCCGCCAGCCCCGCGAGCAGCCCGGTGATCCACGCGATCCCGCCGACACCGCCGCCCCCGAGAACCAGTGCCTCCGACATGACCGCCCCCTCGACCGCCGATGTTGTCCGTGTGAACCCTAGTACGCCGGTGGGACGGGACCGGGGCCGGAGTACGTGAGCGGGACGGGTAGGGGGCGGGAGTGCGCCGACGAGGCGGGACCGGGAGTCGGACGGGGCGTGTTCAGGGCTCAGGATCCCGCACCGACAGCTGTCACGGATCTTGACGCCACTGTCCTCGCGGACTTAGCGTTCCGGCACTCATCGGGATTGAAACGATTCAACCACCAACTCACCAGTAACAGCTTTGGGGCGGAACATCATGCACGAATCCCTCTCTCAAGGGCGCGGGACAAGACGCCGCACGGTGCTGGCGGCCGGTCTGGTGGCCGGGGCCACGGTCGCCCTCGGTTCGGCTCCGTCGCCGGCCGCCGCGGCGGCCACCGCGGCTCCCGCCACGCCCCCCGCCACCGACGCGGCCCTCGACGCCGACTGGTTCGCCCGGCCGGCCCGCGCCGTGCGCCCCAAGTTCCGCTGGTGGTGGCCGGACGGCCTGGTCGACCCCGACGAAGTCGCCCGTGAGATCGACCAGATGGCCGACGCCGGCTTCGGGGGCGCCGAGATCGCCGCCGTGCACCACAGCATCAGCGACACGTCCGTCCTGGACACCGCCCGCCACGGCTGGGGCAGCAAGCCGTGGCGGGAGGGCGTCGAGGCCGCCCTGCGGCGGGCCGCGCGCCGGGGGCTCACCATCGACCTCACCATCGGCCCGAGCTGGCCCGCCGCCGTCCCCGGCGTCACCCCGCAGGACGACGCCGCGGCCAAGGAACTCGCCTACGGCAAGGCGTCCTTGGCCGGCGGCGCCACCTACGACGGCCCGGTCCCGGCCCCGGTGCACGCGGCGCCCTCCGGCGTCACCGAGCAGCGACTCGTCGCCGTCCAGGCGGCACGGGTGAACACCGCCAACTCCACGCGCAAGGAGACCGGTCTCGACGCCGACTCCGTCACCGACCTGACCGATCGCGTCAGCGGCGGAAGCCTCACGTGGACCGCGCCCGCCGACGGCGACTGGGTGGTGCTCTCCTACTGGCAGCGCGGCTCGGCCCAGCAGCCCGAGGGCGGCCCGCACTCCTCCCCCGCCGCCTATGTCGTCGACCACTTCAGCGCCGCCGGCACCGCCGCGATCACCCGCTACTGGGAGGACAACCTCCTCACCCGCGAGGTGAAGCAGCTGCTGAAGGCCGCCGGCGGCGCCTTCTTCGAGGACTCCATCGAGCTGGAGACCAAGGGCCTGCAGTGGACGCCGGACCTGCCGAAGGCCTTCGAGGAGCACACCGGCCGGGCCCTCGCGCCGTACCTCCCGGCGATCGTGCTCGACAACAGCAACCAGGTCTTCGCCTTCGAGGCGGAACTGACCCGCCAGATACGGCACGACTTCTGGGAGACCGTGTCGATCCTCTTCAACCGCCACCACATCGCCGCGCTGCGCGACTGGGCGCACGGCCTCGGCATGCAGCTGCGGTCGCAGCCGTACGGACTGCAGACCGACTCCATCGCCTCCGCCGCCCTCCTCGACATCCCCGAGGGCGAGTCGCTCGGCTTCAAGAACCTGGACGACTACCGATGCCTGGCCGGCGGCCGGGACATGGCCGGGCACCCGGTGCTGTCCTGCGAGGCGGGCGCGTACGCGGGCACGGCCTACAGCACCACCTGGGACCGGATCCTGCGCACCATGGGCGGGGCGTACGCGGCGGGCGTCAACCAGACGGTCCTGCACGGCTTCTCCTACGCCACCGTCCCCGGCGTGAGCTGGCCCGGCTTCGCCGCGTTCAGTCCGTACAACGGCGCGCCCGGCTACGGCGAGTCCTGGGGACCCCGGCAGCCCACCTGGCGGCACGCCGAGGACGTCTCCGGCTACCTGGGGCGCGTCCACCGCGTCCTGCAGTCCGGCACCGCGCGGGCCGATGTGGCCGTGTTCCGGCAGACCGGGTACTCGGCCACCGGCATCGGCGCCTCCTGGTTCACCTCCACCGGCGTGCCGCTGGGCTGGAGCCACCAGTTCCTCAGCAGCCCACTGCTCGACCTGCCGAGCGCCACCGTCCGCGGGGGGCGCCTCGCTCCGGACGGTCCCGCGTACAAGGCGCTGTTCCTGGAGAGCGACTTCTTCTACGGCTCGACCCCGACGCTCGCCCTCGCGGACGCCCGCAAGCTGCTGCAGTTCGCGAAGGCGGGGCTGGCGACCGTCGTGTACGGCGCGTTCGACGCGGCGCTGACTCCGGGGGTGCCGGCGGCCGGCGAGACCGCGGAACTGCAGGGCGTCCTCGACGAGCTCCTCGCGCTGCCCAACGTCCGGCGCGTGAGCGACAAGACTCTGGTGGGCGATGCCCTCGCCGCGCTCGGGGTGATCCCCGACGTCGTGCACGGCACCTCCTCCACGCTGCTGAACGCCCACCGGGTCACCGCCGACGCCGACTTCTACTACCTGTGCAACGGCAAGCACGCCGAGAACGTCAAGCCGCCCGTCGCCCGGATCGACCACGAGGTGACGCTGCGCCGCACGCACGGCGGCACGACGGTGCCGTACGTGCTCGACGCGTGGAGCGGCAAGGCCGTACGCCTCGGCCAGTACGGCGACGACGGTGACTCGGTCACCCTGCGGGTGGCCCTGGAACCCGGGGAGACCCTGATCGTCGCCCTGGCGAAGCCGGGGTCGTTCGGGGACCGGCACGGCGACCGGCCGCACGCCGTGACCACCGACGCCGACCAGGCGCTGTTCACCGGCGACGGCGGACTGGTCGTCCGCGCCGCTGCCGCCGGAACCTTCACCACACGCCTGTCCCAGGGCCGTACGGTCGTCTCGGAGATCGCGGCGGTGCCCGACCCCGTCACCCCGGCCGCCTGGACCCTGGAGGTGGAGGACTGGCAGCCCGGCGACCGGGCGACCAGTACGCGGACCGTCGCCCACACGCTGTCCCTCGACGCGCTTCTTCCCTGGTCGCAGATCACGGAGCTGTCCGATGTTGGCGGCATCGGCCGCTACCGCACCACCGTGACCCTGCCGGACACCTGGCAGGGCGACACCGGCGCGATGCTGGAGCTCGGCCAGGTCAGCGACACCTGCCGGGTCAGCGTCAACGGCACCCCGATGGACCCGGTGGACCGCGTCCATCCCGTCCTCGACGTCGGCCCGTGGCTGCGCCGCGGCACCAACACCATCGAGGTCGAGGTGGCCGTCCCCCTGATCAACCGGCTGCGCGTCGCCGACCCGGCGGTGTTCGGCACGACGACACGCCAGGCGTACGGCCTGGTCGGCCCGGTCCGGCTGGTGCCGTACGGCCAGGCGACGGTGGCGTGAGAACCCTGCCGTCGCGAGCGGGCGTGAGACTGCCGAGTTCGACGGTCACGAGCGCCGACGCGTGCCGGCGCTCGTGACACCCCGCCGGACGGTGGTCTGTCGGTCGAGTCGGCCGGCGGACCGTCGTCCGGCGGCAGTCCGCCGGCGGCCGCGGCCTGGGCGGTTCAGCTGATTCTCATCATGAGGACCCACACTCTTCAGGTCACCCTCTCGCCTCTGCGAGTGAGGGGCGGCCGAGGAACATCCGGGGGACTCCTGACATGAGGAACGCGTTCAGGCGCCTGAGCCTGCGACTGAGGCTCGGGCTGTCCGCCGCCGTGGCGGTGACCGTGGCCGTCAGTGCTGTCGCGATAGCGTCATGGCTGGTCACCAAGCAGCAGCTGGCGCACCAACTGGACTCGAATCTGCGGAACGTTCAGGCGTCGCCCGGCTATGTGCAGGAACTGCTCAGTCTGTGCGGTGCCGAACTGCACGGGCCGGAACAACGGAACGAGACACCGACCCCCTATGTGGTGCAGGTCATCACATCGGACGGAACGGCGTGCGTCGCGCCCGGCAACAAGAAGCTGGAGATCCGTGCCACCGACATCGCCGTGGCACGGGGACTCCTCGGTTCGGCGATACACGACACGGTGTCCGAGGGCGGGCAGAGCATGCGGGTGTCGACGACCCGGCCGACCATGCCGGCGAGGCTTTCCGGAGGCTACGCCGTATCCATCGCGCAGCCTCTCGATGTGGTGGACAAACCTCTGAACAATCTCGCTCTGGCGCTGTTGGGCTTCGCAGGGGTCGGCGTCGTCGGTGCGGCCACCGCCGGTGTCGCGATCAGCCGCGGCGGCCTGAAGCCGGTGGAGCATCTGACGCGAGTGGCGGAGCTCATCGCTCGCACCCAGGATCTGACGGTCCGGATACCTGTCGACGGCGGTGATGAGATCGCCCGGCTGTCCAGGAGCTTCAACGACATGACGGAAGCCCTTGCGGCCTCCCGGGAGAGCCAGCAGCAGCTCATCGCCGACGCGGGACACGAATTGCGCACCCCGCTGACCTCGCTCCGGGCGAACATCCAGCTCCTGGCCAAAAGCTACAGATCGGGCCGGAAACTCCCCGAAGGGGCACTGGACGACCTGCTCGACTCCGTGGAGTCGCAGACCGGGGAACTCGCCGTCCTCATCGCCGACCTCCAGGAGCTGTCCCGGTCCGACGCTCAGCAGGGCAGGGCGACATACGCCGTCGTTCCCCTGCACGAGGTGGCCAGGAGGGCCTTGGAGCGAGTCAGACCCCGGGGAAACGAGGTCCGGTTCACCAGTGACCTGGACGAGTGGTACGTCATTGCTGATGCCGCCGCCCTTGAGCGAGCCATCGTGAACCTGCTCGACAACGCGGTGAAGTTCTCTCCGCCGGAGGCGGTCGTGAGCCTCCGGCTCGGCAACGGCCGGCTCACGGTACGCGACCAGGGGCCAGGGATCGCCGCCGATGAACTGCCGCACGTGTTCGACCGCTTCTGGCGCTCGCCCACCTCCCGGAGCCTGCCCGGAAGCGGGCTGGGGCTGGCCATCGTGGCGAAAGCGGTCCAGGAGGCCGGTGGCACGGTGACCCTGCGGGCCGCCGAAACTCAGGGCACCGAGGCCGTCGTACAGATCCCGGGTGCCCGCACCCCGCCCCCGACGACGGCCGCGAGGGGTCCTCGAGAGGGTCAGCTGTAGATGTCGCGCCCGGGCGCGCACAGAGGGTTCGTCGGGGCGGCGTCGCGGCGGATGAAGATCGCGGATTCACCGCCGTTGACCGGGATCACCCAGCAGAGCCGGTAGTGCCGGCGCAGGACGTCCCGCTTGGTGATCTCCGCGGGCGTGTTGTCCTGCGGCTGTCCGGGACGATCGCGCAGGACGTTGATCTCGCGGTGCCGGAGCATGCGCTGCCGGATGACGTCCGGGGGCGCCTCGACGCCGTACAGCGTGCCGGAGGCAGCCGGGGTCCGCGTCAGCGCGATGTCGTCCAGTGGCCCGAAGCTCCGGGGCCGGGCCAGGATCCACGCACGGCGGCGGGCGGGCTCGAACAGTACCGGTTCGGGGTCTCCCGGCGCGCTGACCGTCAGTCCCCAGTAGCTCTCCACGGTGTCGGTGCGGCTCGCCGGGGAGCGCATCTGCCAGTACCAGGGGCCGAGCGCCGAGAGGACGGCGCAGGCCGTGGCTGCCTTGGCGTACAGCCGGCGCCGTCTGCGCGCCGGATCCGCCTCCGCCCGGAGGATCAACTGCCAGTGCCGCAGGGCTCCGCCGACGAGGAGGGCCGGCCCGGACATGCAGTACAGCACGTAGCGGTCGACGTACCAGGGATGAACGACGGACACGGTCAGCAGGAAGCCGGCCGGGACGACCATGAGCGGGACGCCGATCAGTGGAAGCGTCGCCGCTCCGGCCGGGTCCCCGCCGTGCCGGCGAAGCAGCCGGCCCAGGGCGGCTGCCACCAGGGCAGGTACCGCGAATCCCAGCCAGTCCTGAAGTCCTGGTCGGCCCAGCCAGTCCAGCTGCGCCGAGGCCTGACCGGCACTGACCACCGCCAGCGGAGCCACGGCACAACCGACGAAGGCGATCACCGACAGCCAGCGCCGGCCGAGACGGCCCAGGTGCCCGCCGCGCCAGAGCGTCACGGCGTGCGCGAGGAGAACCAGCAGGGCGAAAACGTGCAGCCACCCGGCCAGGAGGAGCAACCCCGCGTATCCGGTCCACCAGCGTCGCCGGTCGTCCTGCAGCGCACGCACGAAGAACCACGTCGCCCACACCACCGAGGCGCTCACCAGCGCATAGGAGCGGGCCTCCTGCGCGTAGAACTGCACCTGGGGAACGCACAGGAAGGCGACCCCGGCCAGGAACCCGGTCGCCGGGTCGCCGAGCCGGCTGCCGATGGCGCGCACTCCCAGCACGGCGGTCAGCGTGCCGAGCACCGACAGGACGCGCAGGGTCGGCACGCCGTCGTCCCGTACGGCCAGCAGCACGTGGGCCAGGAAGTAGTACAGGCCGTGGACGGCGTCGATGTGCTGCACCAGGAGCCACAGCTCGCTCAGGGAACGCTTCCCCACGGCGTAGCTGACGGTCTCGTCCCGCCAGGACGACGCGTCACGGTCCAGCTTCCAGAGGCCCACTCAGCCCGGCCGACAGGGCGAGCAGGACGGCGAGCGACCACCGGTACCAGCGGTCGAGCCTCTCCGGGTCATGCAAAGGATGCCGCAGGTCATGCGCTCCCCATGGCTCCAGCAATGTTCCCCCCACGACGAACCTCCGTCGCTCCGGTCCCGGTCGCGCCGGTCGAGCCGCGTCCGACGGAACCGAACACCCCCGGAACTTACCGGTCAAAAAAATTTCGGGCGGCGATGTCGAGAATCCGTGACGGGCTCCGTCCCCGGGGTGAACGCGACCACAATGGGTCGCACCAGGACCGAGGAGCACCACCATGGCCAAGTACCTGCTGCTCAAGCACTACCGCGGCGCCCCGGCCGCCGTGAACGACGTGCCGATGGACCAGTGGACGCCGGAGGAGATCTCGGCGCACATCCAGTACATGAACGACTTCGCGGCACGGCTGGAGAAGACCGGGGAGTTCGTCGACGGCCAGGCACTCGCCCCGGAGGGAGCGTGGGTCCGCTACGACGGTGAGGGGCGCCCGCCGGTCACCGACGGGCCGTTCGCCGAGACCAAGGACCTCATCGCCGGCTGGATGGTCATCGACGTCGACAGCCACGAGCGCGCCGTCGAGCTGGCCGGGGAGCTGTCGGCCGCCCCCGGGGCGGGCGGCAAGCCGATCCACGAGTGGCTGGAGCTGCGCCCGTTCCTGACCGCGACGCCCGGCATCGCCGAGTGCCATTGATGAACGAGGCCCTGCTGAGGAGCCTCACGCCGAGCGTGCTCACCGTCCTCGTCCGGCGCGGAGCCGACTTCGCGGCGGCCGAGGACGCCGTGCAGGACGCGCTCGTCGAGGCACTGCGCGTCTGGCCGGCCGACCCGCCGCGGGACGCGAAGGGCTGGCTGGTCACCGTGGCCTGGCGCAAGTTCCTCGACGCGAACCGCTCGGACACCGCCCGCCGCAGGCGTGAGGACCTCGTGGAAGAGGAGCCGGCGCCCGGGCCGGCGCCCGCGGTGGACGACACACTTCAGCTCTACTTCCTGTGCGCCCACCCGTCGCTGACCCCCTCGTCGGCGGTCGCACTCACCCTGCGCGCCGTCGGCGGGCTCACCACCCGCCAGATCGCCCGGGCCTACCTGGTGCCCGAAGCGACCATGGCGCAGCGGATCAGCCGGGCCAAGCGCACCGTCTCCGGAGTGCGCTTCGACCGGCCCGGCGACGTCGCCACCGTGCTGCGCGTCCTGTACCTCGTCTTCAACGAGGGCTACTCCGGCGACGTCGACCTCGCCGCCGAGGCCATCCGGCTCACCCGGCAGCTCGCGGCCGCGATCGACCACCCCGAGGTGGCGGGGCTGCTCGCCCTCATGCTGCTCCACCACGCCCGGCGCGCCGCCCGGACCGCGCCCGACGGCAGCCTGGTGCCGCTCGCCGAGCAGGACCGAAGCCGCTGGGACACGAAGTCGATCGCCGAGGGCGTCGAGATCCTCCAGGCGGCCCTCGCCCGCGACCGGCTGGGCGAGTTCCAGGCCCAGGCGGCCATCGCGGCTCTCCACGCGGACGCGCCTACCGCCGAGGAGACGGACTGGGTGCAGATCGTCGAGTGGTACGACGAGCTGGCCCGCCTGACCGACAGCCCGGTCGTCCGGCTCAACCGTGCGGTCGCCGTCGGCGAGGCCGACGGGCCGCGCGCCGGGCTGGCGGCGCTCGCCGCGCTGGACGCCTCGCTGCCCCGCCATGCCGCGGTGGCGGCCTACCTCCACGAGCGCGACGGCGACCTGGCGACGGCGGCACGGCTGTACGCCGAGGCCGCCCACAAGGCGCCCAACCTGGCCGAGCGCGACCACCTGACGCGCCAGGCCGCCCGGCTCAACGCCCGCCGGTGCCGTTGACAGGCTGTCCCCGGAATGTGTCCCGCATTTTCCGCGGATCACGGCCGCCACCGGGCGGGTGCCGGGCGCGGCTCCTCGGCCGCTGCCGGCACCTGATATCGAGATATCGTGGTGTGTCGGAGTGCAGAGCGAGAGGGGTGGCGCGTGGCCGCGACGACGGAGACGACGGAATCGGGTGCGGGTGATCTGATCGAGGTGTTCAAGGCCCTCGGCAACCCCGCCCGTTTGCAGATCATGCAGTGGCTGAAGGATCCCGACGCGCACTTCGGCGAGTACGAGCCGATCGCGGACCGCCGGTCGGTCGGCGTGTGTGTCACGCACATCCAGGCGAAGTCGGGGCTCGCACAGTCGACCGTCTCCAGTTACATGAGCACGCTCGAGCGGGCGGGGCTCGTCCGCCCCACCCGGGTGGGCAAGTGGACCCACTACCGGCGCGACGAGGAGCGGCTGGCGCAGGTGGCACGGGCGTTCGGCGCCACCGTCTGATTGACACATCGCAATATGTCGATACGATCGACTCATGTCGACCTTCGATGCTGCCCCCGTTGCCCTGATCGTCCACGCCCACCCCGAGCCCCACTCGTTCAGCACCGCCCAGATGACCACGGCGGCCCGGACCCTGCGTGAGGCCGGGTACCGAGTCGACGTCCTCGACCTCTACGCCGAGGGATGGGCCCCGGTCCTCGACCGCCAGGAGTTCGCACCTGTGGTCGGCCACTTCAAGCCGCAGGCCGAGCAGATGCGCGCGGTCAAGGACGGGTCGCTCGACACGACCGTCGGGGAACATCTCGACCGGCTGCTCGCCGCAGATCTGCTCGTGCTGTCGTTCCCGATGTGGTGGTTCTCGCTGCCCGCCATCCTCAAGGGCTGGATCGACCGGGTCTTCGTGATGGGCGGGGTCTTCGGCGGGGACCACGGTCTCTTCGACGACGCCGCGCTCGCCGGGAAGCGCGCGATGCTGCTGCTCACGACCGGCGGGTCCAGTGAGTCGTTCCGACCCGGCGGCGCTCTCGGCCCCATGAACGAGTTCCTGTTCCACATCCACCGCGGCATGCTGGAGTTCGTCGGCTACCAGGTCCTCGACCCCGTGGTCACCTACGGGCCGGCCCACATGACCGACCAGGAACGGACAGCGGCGCTGGATACCGTCCGAGAGTCCGTCGCCCTCGTCGCGGCGGATCTGCCGACCGCCGTGCGTTGACCCTGTGGATCGCGGTCCTGCACATCAGCGGCACGTCAGGCGGACTCTGTCCCAGGAGTTGTTGGCATAACCCTTGGGGTTCCACAGCTGGGCCGGGGACTCCGGCATGGCCGCCGCCGTGCAGTCCCACGCGCGGGCGGTGACCTCGACCGCGCCTGGACCGAGGGTAAGGCGGGTACGCCAGTGCTGCCACACCCACGGCCCGGGCGCCTCGTCCAGTTCTGCCTGCACCCAGGAGCCGCCGCCGTCCAGCGAGACGTCGACCCGCGCAACGGTGCGGTCGTCACCGGCCAGCGCATAGCCGGTGATCTCGGTCGGCCCCGAGGGCAGGCACGCGCCGTCCTCAGGGCTGAGAACGGCGCAGTTCAGCGCCAGGGGCCCCAGCGAGATGCCCTCACCCGGCCCGGCCTTCGACGGGTCGGCATCGGCCGGCAGGACGCGGTAGGCGGTGGCCTGGAAGTAGTTTCCTGACGGCTGGTCCTGGGCCGTGATGCCGGTGAGCCACTTGACGCTCCGGGCACCGATCCAGCCCGGCACCACCACCCGCACCGGCCCTCCGTGCACCCGGGGCAACGGCCGGCCGTTCATGGACCAGGCCAGCAGCACCTCCGGTCCCAGCGCCTTGCCGACCGGGATGGAGCCACCATAGGGCTGCGGCGGGTCGGCGAGCCGGGAGACGTCCGGAGCGGCGAAGGCGATGTGCCGGGCCTGCTGCGCCGGACCGGCCGCGGCGAGCACATCGGCCAGCCGCACCCCGCTCCAGCGGGCCGTCGCGATGGCGCCCGCGCCCCACGCAGCCTCGCCGGGAATGTCACGCACCTCGGTCAGCCCGGCCCGCCGGTTGCCCGCGCACTCCAACGTCGCCACGACCTCCGCCGCGTGGAACCGCGCCCGCAGGTCGTCCAGCGACAACTCCAGCACCCGTTCGACCAGACCGTCCACGCGCAGGCGCCACGCCGCCGCATCGATGTCCGGAACCGGGCCGTGATTACGGCCGTAGAAGGTGTCGACGGGCGTCTCCGGCAGCCCCGCGAGCGCGATGCGCGGCGGTTCGGCGTTGAACGGTTCCCTCTCGTGCACGACCATGTCGTCCCGTTTGCCCCATACGTTCACATGGGATGTGTTCCCGCGTACGACGCGATCCCATCGCCCGGCACCAGCCTTCGGCCGCCCGGCACAGCGTGGGGGGCGGCCGCAGGGTACTCGGGCTGGGTGGAGAAGGAGGTGGACCGTGCGCCGGCGCCTGCGGGCCACCCGTTGCCTGCGCGACTTCGACTCCTCGCCGGCGGCGGCTCCGAGAGCCGCGCGCGGCTGGTCGGGGGCGAGCATCGAGTAGGCCGGGACCGGCCGGAAGGCGGCGAGGCCGTTGATCGACAGGTTGTTGACGATCGCTCCCGGGAGCGCAGCAGCAGCGGCAGGAACGCCCCGTCACGTCATAGAGGCCGAAGAGGTTCAAGTCGCCGAGGAGCTCGCGACGACCGGTTCGGCCCGCTCTCAGTACGGGCGATCCGAGGCGAACGCCCGCCCCGGTTGGTCCGCGCCGAGCGGGATACCGGTGCTCCGGGCCGTGCAGTCGACTTCGGCGAAGCCCTCACCCGGCGGCGACGGCGGCCGGGGCCCGGGACGGCTCGGCGGCCGGGGACTGCTGCGGGTGGCCTGCGGGGAGCTCCGGCCGGGCGTCCGCGGACTCCAGGCGGAACATGGCCTCCTCGTCCGCGGTGCCGGGGGCCGCCTGGTACACCACCATCCGCTGGCCGCCGGTCCGGGCCAGTCGCATGACCTCGTACGTCAGGGTCATCCGCCCGGCCTTCGGATGCCGGAACGTCTTCTCCCCGCCTCCGCGCTCACAGACGTCGTACCGCTCCCACAGCCGCGCGAAGTCAGGCGACTTCAGGACCAGTTCACCGACCAGCGCGGTCAGTTCGGGGTCGTCCGGGTCGGCCCCGGCGACCGCCCTCAGATGCGCCACCGAGTGGGCGACCGTCTCCTCCCACGGTTCGTAGAGCGTGCGGCCGACGGGGTGGAGGAAGAGGTAGCGGGTCAGGTTGCGCTGCTCCTCCGGCCAGTCCCAGAGGCCGGGCAGGAGCCGCCGGCCGGGGGGGTTCGCGGCCAGTACGCGGTTGTAGCGGCTGACGACGTAGGCGGGCAGGGGGCGCACCGAGTCCAGCATCCGCAGCACGGACCCGCGGACCGTGTGGTCCGAGCAGGCCGGCAGCTCGGAGACCCGGCCGGAGGCCAGCTCCGCGAGCTCGTGCAGACGCTCGTAGCCGTCGCCGCGCAGCCGCAGGGCGCGGCCGAGGGCGTCCACGACGGCGGGTGAGGGGTTGGTCTCCCGGCCGCGCTCCAGACGGATGTAGTAGTCGACGCTCACCCCGGCCAGCGCGGCCAGCTCCTCCCGGCGCAGCCCCGGGGTACGGCGCAGACCCGCGCCGGCGGGGAGTCCGACCTCCTCAGGTCGCACCTGTGCCCTGCGGGCCTTCAGGTACCTGCCGAGCTCCGTGCCTCGCGCGTCCGCTGCTGCCATGGGCCCATTGTCTCAGGCGCGCCAGGTACGTGGGGGGCCGTGTCAGGGCCTGGAACGCGGCACCCGGGAACGGCGCGGTCTGCCGGGTGGCCGCGGTCGGGCGGAGAGTTGATCCCGGAGCGGGCGGCCCGGCCGCCGGGGCCCAGGGGGTGACTGACACCGGACCGCGGCCCCGGCCGGCGGCGGCCGCCCGCCCGACGATCCCTGATGAACGTCGACCAGGCCTGCCGCAGCCGAGGAGCCCACCGTGCCGATCACCTCCCGCCCGTCCTCCAGCACCGTGTCCGCCGACGAGCGCGGCGCCGAGCCGCACACGTCCGCGCCACGGCGACGCGGGCCGGGCCGGGCCCGACCATCCGCGCCGGCCGGCGACGTCCCCGCCCCGCCACGGCGCAGCGGCGTCGAGCTGGTCGCTTCGCTTCTCGGCTTCACAGTGATCACCATCGACGTCTCGGCGGTGAACATCGCCCTGCCCGCCATCCGGGACTCGCTCAGCGGTGGCATGGCCGGCCTGCAGTGGGTGGTGGACGCCTACACCCTGATGTTCGCGGCGCTGATGCTCTCCGCCGGTGCCCTCGCCGACCGATCGGGTGCGCGCCGTGCCTACGCCTGGGGAGTCGCCCTGTTCACCCTCGCCTCCCTCGGCTGCGCGCTCGCGCCCGGGATCGGCGTGCTGGTCGCCGCGCGCGTGGCGCAGGGCGGGGCCGCCGCGGTGGTGATGCCCGCCTCGCTGGCGCTGATCCGGCAGGCCTACGACGACGCCCGGGCCCGCGCCCGCGCCATCGCGCTGTGGACGGTCGGCGGTTCGGTGGCGATGGCCGCCGGCCCGGTGCTGGGCGGACTGCTCACCGACTGGGCCGGCTGGCGGGCGGTCTTCCTGCTCAACCTCCCGGTGGGCGCGGTGATTCTGGGGCTGCTGGCCCGGGTGCCGCGCTCCCCGCGCCGGCCGGCCGCGCTGGACGGCGCCGGTCAGCTCACGGCCGTGCTGGCCCTGGCCGGGCTTGCCTTCGCGGGCATCGAGGGCGGCCACCTGGGCTGGACCAGCATCCCCGTCCTGGCGGCCGCCGCGCTCGCCGTCGGTTCCGGGTACGCCTTCGTCGTGGTGGAGGGCCGGCACCGCCAGCCCATGGTTCCGCTGGGAATGCTGCGGGACCGCCGGGTGGCGGTTGCGCTCGCGGTCGGTTTCGCCGTCAACGCCGCCTTCTACGGCGGGATCTTCCTCCTCGGTCTCTACTACCAGCAGCTGCGCGGGATGTCGGCGGTCGCGGCCGGGCTGATGTTCGTCCCGATGTCGGCGGTGGTGACGGGGACCAACCTGGTCTCGCCGCGCCTGGCGGAGCGGATCGGGCGGCGGGCGGTGATCGTCGCCGGTCAGCTGATCTTCGCCGGAGCGATGGTGGCCCTGCTGCCGCTGGCCGCGCACACGCCGCTGTGGCTGGTGCTGGTCCTGCTGCTGCCGCTGAGCGTAGGCGGGGCCGTGGCGGTGCCCGCGCTGACCGCGCTGCTGTTGGACGCCGTCCCCGGGGAGCGCGCGGGGACCGCGTCGGGACTGCTCAACTCCCTTCGTCAGACGGGCGGTGCGCTCGCCGTCGCGCTCTTCGGCAGTCTGCTCGCCGGCCCCGGCGGCGGCTTCTCCCTGGACGGCATGCGCGTCGGCCTCCTCGCCGTCGGGGCCCTCCTCCTGGCCACCACCGCCCTCTCCCGCCTGTTCCTGCCTCGCGGCTGACCCCCTGTCAATTGCTCGTAGCCAGGGGCCGTTCGGTCACCGTCCCGAGGCGTCGTTGGCGCAGCGGAAGCCGAGGTTGCCGGAGGAGGAGTCCGGGGTGTTGGAGGACCGGGCGGCGACCCGGTAGCGGTTGCAGTAGGAGTCGTGGCACAGATAGGAACCGCCACGCAGGACCCGTGCGGCGCCGGTGTCCGGGCCGCGGGGGTCCTCCGCTGGTGACTGGGCGTAGTAGGCGGGCGAGAACCAGTCGGAGCACCATTCCCACACGTTTCCGGCGGTGTTCCACAGGCCGAAGCCGTTGGGACGGTAGGCCTTGACCGGCGCCGTGGTGACGTAGCCGTCCTCGGCCGTGTTGGTGCGGGGAAAGCGTCCCTGCCAGATGTTGCAGCGCCACCGGCCGTCGGGGGTGAGCTCGTCACCCCAGGCGTAGCGGCGGCCCGCCAGGCCTCCGCGCGCGGCGTACTCCCACTCCGCCTCGGTGGGCAGGCGCTTGCCGGCCCACTGTGCGTAGGCGGTCGCGTCGTTCCAGGAGACATGGACGACGGGGTGGTTCTGCCGGCCGGTGATGTCGGAGCCGGCCCCCTCGGGGCGGCGCCAGTGGGCACCCCGGACGTTGATCCACCAGGGGGTCCCGGCGGCGGTGCCGAGGATGTCGGCCGAGGGAGCGGCGACCACGAGGTGGAAGACCGCCGAGGAGCCGTAGCGTTCGGCGTCGGTCACGTAGCCGGTGGCCTTGACGAAGGTGGCGAACTGGGCGTTGGTGACGGCGGTCTCGTCGATGTGGAAGGGCTGGAGCCGCACCGCGTGGACGGGTGTCTCGCCGTCGGCGGGGTAGCCCTCGCCGAAGGCGTCGCCCATGGCGAACTCACCGCCCGGCAGGCGGACCTGTCCGCGTGTCGAGCGCTTGCCGACGGCGGGGCCCGGCGTCGGCGGTACTGCCGGCGGAGGTACGGCGATGGCTGCCGGTGCGCCGGACGGCGTGCAGCAGGAGTGGTGCTCGCGGGTCATGGGTCGAGGTCCTCGATCGCGGGGCCGGCCGTCACGGCTGCTGCTTGTGGTACGTGGACTCGTCGAGTCCGCTCAGCGTCGGGTCGTGAGCCACCTCGCCGACGTCGTACATCGACGTCATCCAGTGGTAGAAGTTGTCGCCGCGTTCCCGCAGGACGTCGTACAGGCGGCGCATCATCCGTGAGCGGACCTCGGCATGCTCGGGATGGGCGTAGACGTTCTGCAGTTCGTCCGGGTCGGTCCGCAGGTCGTAGAGCTCGTTGACCGAATCGGGATTGACCACGAGCTTGTAGCGGTCCTCGCGCAGCATGCGCTGCGGGTACGGGAAGTGGTGGCCGTGGAACTCGCAGACGATGTCCTCGTCCCACTCCACCGCCTCGCCGTGGACGAGCGGGAGCAGGCTGCGCGAGTCGGTCGCCGGCTTCGGGTCGATGCCCGCCAGGTCGAGGATCGTCGCGGTGCAGTCGAGCAGACTGACGAACTCGGAGCGTACGACACCGCCGGGCGCGCCCGGGACGCGGAGCAGGCCGGGTGTGCGGTAGATGTCCTCGTACATCGCGGGACCCTTGTCGTGCAGCCGGTGGGAGCCGGTGAACTCGCCGTGGTCGCAGGTGAAGAACACGGCGGTGTCGTCCACGAGTCCGAGCCGCTCCATGGCTTCCATGACGCGGCCGATCTGCCGGTCGATCAACGCCACATAGCCCCAGTAGACCGCGATCAGCTTGCGGGTCGTCTCGATGGGCATGGTGTCGAAGGTCCAGTGCGCGCTGTAGTTGCGCTGCACGGGGGGTTTGCCGTGGAAGGTCTCCGCGATGGACCGGGGCAGTTCCACGTCCGCCGGGTCGACCAGGTCGAAGTACTCGTCGGGCAGGATGTAGGGCAGGTGCGGGCCGAAGAAGTGCAGCGCGAGGAAGAACGGCCTGCCGTGCTCGCGGGAGTCGGCGGCGTACTGCTCGAGCTGTTCTATGGCCCGGGTGGCCAGGTAATGCTCGAAGGTGGCCTCGACCGGCTGGTGCAGCCGGGCGGCGAGAAGGTTGCCGGGGCCGCCGTTGGGCAGGACACCACGGATGCGGTCGCTGATCTCGTAGGGCGGCAGACCGCGTTCGGCGAGGTAGGCGAGGTAGTCCGGATGGTCCACCGGGTTGTGCCAGCCGGGCAGCTCGGGGCCGTCGAAGCCGTAGTCGGCCGCCGTCCGCCGGTTGCCGGCGTGCCACTTGCCGATGAGGCCGCAGTTGTAGCCGTGCTCCCTCAGCGCCCGGGAGAAGGTGAACTGGTCCTCGGCCAGGTCCTCGAGGTAGCCGACGTTGCGTTCGTGGTTGGCGAGCAGTCTGTGCCGGAAGGGTGCCTGACCGGTCAGCAGGCTGGCCCGGGCCGGGGTGCAGATCGCGGTGGGGGTGTACCAGCGGTCGAAGCGGGTTCCCGTGGCGGCGAGTTCGTCCAGGACGGGAGTGTGCGCGAGGCCGTTGCCGTAGGCGCCGAGGGTGTCCGCCCGGTGCTGGTCGGTCATGAGGAAGAGGACGTTCTTCCTGGACGCCTCGGTGGCGGCGGATGCGGCGGGCATGCTGCCGGAGGTACTGGGCGTGCTGGGCGTGCTGGAAGCGGTCACTGGCCCGCTCCCGTGAAGAGGTCGCCGGTGTAGTAGCTCTTCGGGTCGAGGGGGTGATCGAGTTTGCCCGCCTGGACGAAGTAGTCGTTCATGCTCTTCAGCCACTTGTCGATGGTGCCGTCCTTGGTCAGCGCGTCCAGCTTGTTCACGTCGAGCAGCTCGACGTTGGCGGCGTCCGCCTTCACCTGCGCCTCGGGGATGCCGAGCTTGTCGGCGGTGAGCTTGATGGCCTCGTCGGTGTGCGCGGAGCGGTAGGCGATCGCCTCCCGCAGCACTGCGAGGACCTTCTTCGCCTTCTCCGGCTGCTTGGAGACGAACCCGTTGGCGGCGACGAAGGCCGTCGGGAAGGAGACCTGGTCGGCGAAGTCGGAGTTCTTCGCCAGTTCGACCATGCCCGGCACCTGCTTCTTAATGGTCGCGGCCGCGGGGTACCAGAAGCCGGCGGCGTCGACCTTCTTCGAGGAGAACGCCGAGACGATGGTCGACGGGTCCATCGGAACCGTCTTGACGTCGCTCTTCTTCATCCCCGCCTTCTCCAGGGCGAGGGTGAGGATCATGTCGCCGGACGTGCCCTCGGGCACGGCGACGGTCTTGCCCTTGAGCTGTTGCATCGAGGTGATGCCGGGCTGGGCGATGACGCGGTCGGCGTTGCCGAGGGTGTTGATCGCGATGACCTTGGCCTTGCCGGAGGCCGGCAGCCACATCGCGCCGGGGCCGATGTAGCCGAGGTCGAGGTTGTCGGTGCCCAGGGCCTGGATCTGCAGCGGGCCGTTGGTGAAGACCTTGCTCTCGGCGGAGAGGCCGTGCTTGGCCCACAGGCCCTTGGCGTCGGCGATGGCGATCAGACTGGTGCCGTTGAAGTCACCGATGTAGCCGATGCGCACCTTCTCACCGCCCTTGCCGGAGGAGGAGTCGCTGCCGCAGCCGGTCAGGAGAGCGGCGGCGGCCAGGCCTGCGACCGCTGCGGTGAACCCTCTGCGGGAGGTCGTGAGCGGCATGGGTGGGATGTCCTTCCGGTCAGATCGTCGTCGATGGCTGGGGGGCGGCCGTGCGGCCGTCCTGGTGGTAGACGGAGTGCCACACGCGGTTGCGCAGGGCGGCGAACTCCGGGCTGAGGCGGAACTCCTCGTCACGCGGGCCGTCCCAGCGGACGTCGATGACGTCGTACACGCGTCCCGGCCGGGCGGCCATGACGATGACGCGGTTCGCCAGGAAGACGGCCTCGTCGACGTCGTGCGTGATGAACAGGACGGTCCGCTTCTCCTTGCTCCAGGTGTCGAGGAGTTGCTCCTGGAGCTTGACCCGGGTCAGGGCGTCGAGCGCGCCGAACGGTTCGTCCATCAGCAGGATCGAGGGGCCCACGGCGTAGGCGCGAGCGATGGCGCAGCGCTGCCGCATGCCGCCGGAGAGCGTCTTCGGGAGCGCGTCGGCGAACTGTTCCAGCCCCACCAGGTTGATGAAGTGCTCCGCGCGCCTGCGGCGTTCAGCCTTGGGCACGCCCGCGGTCCGCAGGCCGAACTCGACGTTCTGCCGGACGGTCAGCCAGGGGAAGAGGGCGTACTGCTGGAAGATCACACCGCGCTCGGGTCCCGGCCCGGACACCGGTACGCCGTCGACCAGAGCACGGCCGGTGGTCGGCTCCTCCAGGCCGGCGAGGACGTTCAGCAGGGTGCTCTTGCCGCAGCCCGAGGGGCCGACGACGGTGACGAACTCGTTGTCAGCGATGTCGAGAGAGAGGTCGTCGAGAGCGGTGAACGTGGTGCGTCCCAGTGCGAAGGTCTTGGTGACGCCCTGGACGGATATCTTGGCCGCGCTACTGGTCATCGGCGTTCCTGCCATCCGGTGAGCTTGCGTTCTGCGAGGAGGAGGATGCGGTCCATGAGCAGACCGAGGATCCCGATCGAGATGAGTCCGACGAAGATCGTCGGAAGGTCGTAGTAGAGCTCGGCGTTCTGCATCCGGTAGCCGAGGCCCTGCTGTGCCGCGACCAGCTCGGCGGCGACCAGGGTCGCCCAGGCCGAGCCGAGGCCCACCCGCATGCCCACGAGGATGAACGGCGTGGAGGCGGGCACCACGACACGGGCGAAGATGACCGCGTCCCTGGCTCCCAGGACGCGGGCGGCGTTGATCAGCGTGCGGTCGACGTCGACGACGCCCTGGAACGTGGAGATGACGCACGCGAGGAACGCGGCCAGGAAGATGACGAAGATCTTCGGTGTCTCGTCGATACCCATGACCACGACGGCCAGCGGGATGATCGCCAGCGGTGGGATGGTCCGGAAGAACTGGATCCAGGGCTCGATCAGACTGCGCAGCACGCCGTACCAGCCCATGAGGAAGCCGACCGGGACGGCAACGGCGGTGCCGAGGGCGAAGCCGATGAGTACACGGGTCAGACTGGCGACCACGTCCTTGCCGAGCGTCCCGTTGTCGATCAGGGTCCCGGCCCGCGAGACGACCTCAGGCGGCGTCGGCAGTTTGAAGCCCGCGGAGGCCAGGGTCCACCAGATCGCGATGCCCAGCGCGACGGACACGGCGTTCAGGGCCGCGGACCGCCACCGCCGGCCCGACGGCGAACGCCGCGGTGCCGACCTGCTGCCGTCCGCGCCGTCGGAGTCGGCGGACGTTCCGGGTGTCTTCTCGGGTACGGGGTTTCGCCGGCCGGCGCCCTGCTTGTCAAGGACGGACATGGGCGGCTCCTTCGTCGGTGGAGTTGCGTACGCGGGAACCGCTCTTCACTTCGGCGGTTTCCGGATACCTCGCCAGGAGGGGTGAACTGTGGAAGACCGCGGCGAGCGCGCCGAGGGCGCCGTCGTCGTCGGAGAGCCGTGCCGCCTCGACCACGGGACCGGCCGACGCGATGGGGAAGAGCTCGCCGGCGAGGGTGGCGGCGACCTGCTCCACGATGACGGGCGCCAGCCGGGTGATCTCGCCGCCGATGACGACCTTCGCCGGATTGAGGGTCATCGTCGCCGCTCCGACGACGCGTCCCAGTGCGGCGGCCGCCTCCCGCAGCACCCGGTCCGCGACCGGGTGCGCGCCGGCCACGGCGGCCGCCAGGTCCTGGAGGTTCTCCAGGCGGAGACCGAACTCCCAGCAGGCGGCGAGTATCCCGGGGACCGAGGCCACGGTCTCCAGGCAGCCGCGCTTGCCGCAGCGGCAGGGCCGGCCCGCCGGTTCGACGGTGACGTGGCCCAGCTCGCCGGCCAGCCCGGCCGAGCCGGTGACCAGTTGGCCGCCGACGACGAGTCCGCCCCCGACGCCGTCGGACAGGCGTACGTACACCAGGTCGGCCACGCTGTCGGCGCCGCTGATGGCCTCGGCGAGGGCGGCGAGACGGGTGTTGTTGTCGACGATCACCGGCGCGTCGAAGCGTTCGGCGAAGGCCACGTCGACGCCGTCCGGGGCCGGGCGGAGCACCGTCGTCCCTGACGCCGCGCGGGGCCAGGCCGCGTCCGGCGCCGGGTACGGCCCCGGCACGCCGATACCGACGCCCTGGAGCGCCCCGAAGTGGACGCCGGCTTCGGCACTCAACCGGTCGACGAGGCCGAGCGCCAGCTCGGTCCGCGTCGGCCAGGACGCCTTGTCGTCGTACCGGACCGACCCCGAGGCCATGACCTCGTGCGAGGCGTCGGCGATGACGACGTGGACGCGCCGGTGGCCGAAGTCGACGCCCATGAACTGCGCCGACGCCGGGTCGAGCGCCAGCCGCTCGGCCGGCCGCCCACTGCCCTCGCGTCGGGAGGCATCGGTGTCCACGACGACGATGGCACCTCGTTGGAGGAGGCTGCCGGTGATCTCCGAGAGGGTGGTGCGGGACAGGCCGACGACCCGGGCGATCTCGCCACGGCTCATGGCTCCGTTCTCCTGCAGTGCGCGCAGCACGCGGTCCTCATGGGTCCGCCTGACCAGTGCGTGCACTCCCGTGGGCATCTGCATGGCCGTCAACGTAGGGAGGCCGGAAAATTCCGTCAACAGTCCGACAGAAAAAAGTGCGGGGAGGTGCGCGGTGTCGGACCGGGGCTGGGGACACATGCGGGCCCGTCTTGGTGTACGTGGCCACCTCGTGCGGCCTCACCATGAATCGTCGCCTCAGGAAGGGCCCTCGGCCTGCACGTTTCTCCTGCACAGCGGGGCGGGAGGCGGCTGTGGACGAGTCCGGGTGCTGCCGTCGACCCCTCCCCCACCTGTCACGCCGCCAACCGCGCGTTATCCAATCGTGACTCTCCGGACCGGTCGACCGAGCCCCCGCAGGACCAGCGGAAACACCGCCCCACATGCGGGCGTCGAGGCGTCGGACGCCCGGGATCATTTGTTCGGGGTGTTGACGGAAAAAATGTCCCTTCACATGCTGTCCGGCGTGCCGACCAGGGACGGCACGCCGGCATGGCACCGGCATCCCGGACGGCGAAGGAGATGACTGATGACCAGCCTTGAGAGCGGGTTGCACCGACGGACTCTGCTGGCCGGCGTCGCAGGCTTCGGAGCGGCGGCCGCCCTGCCCGCGGCCGTCGCGCATGCGGCGACCGGACCGGCGGAGGCCGCGCCGTCGGGGCGCCACCCCTCGAACTGGCCCGACCCGGAGCCCTACGGCCTCGCCGACACCCGGCTGGACCTGTGGCCGCGTGAGGACAACTCCTTCGTCCTCCCGCTCGAGTTGCGCCCTCGTGACGAGGAGCGGGGCCAGGTCTGGATGCGGGACACCTACGTCAACTGCTTCGTGGTCGACGGCCGCCCGGTCTACGTCGCCACCGGCACCACGCGCGTGCCCGGACTGCAGGCGGCCGCCCCCTGGAACGACGGCATCTTCGTCTGGGTGTCGCCGTCCCTCAAGGGGCCGTGGAGGCTGGTCGACACGACCGGCATCCGGCCCGGTGCCGAGCGGGGCAAGGTGTGGTCGCCCGAGTTCGCCGGTGAGAACCGCCCCGGACGTACGGTCGTGGCCCCCTGGCAGGAGTACTGGTACGACGACCAGTTCGGCAAGCGCGGCGAGGTCTGGGCCCCGGAACTGCACTACTTCCGCGACACGTGGTACATCGTCGCCTGCATGGGCGACCACTCCCGCAAGGTCGGCTCGTTCCTGCTCGTGAGCGAGGGCGGGATCGAGGGTCCGTACCGGCTCGTCGAGGGCAACCACGACAAGCCCTTCGGCGACCCCTTCATCGGGGGGCCGAAGTTCATCGAGCCCGGCGCCTACCACCACATCGACGGCAGCCTGTACTCCGAGGGCGACGACGCCTGGCTGGTGCTGCACAACGACCTGTACGCCAGGTTCCGGGACGACATGGAGGACATCGTCCCGACGACGAACCTGCCGAAGTTCCAGCAGGCGCCCTACTCACCGGAGCCGTACCGCGAAGGCGTGTACGTGTTCAGGTACGCCGGCAAGTACTACCTCGTCCAGACCGCGTGGGACTGGACGTCGGTCAATCCCGACGGCAGCACGAGGTACGCCTACGACACCGGCGGACCGGGCCGGACGCAGTACCAGTACGACGCGGTCGTCGCCGTCGCGGACACCCTGGAAGGCCCGTACTCCGAGCGGTGGACCGCGGGGGTGGGCATCGGCCACAACAACTTCTTCACGGACCATCACGGCGGGCTGTGGGCGACCTTCTTCCGCAACCCGAACTTCGGCTACTGGTCGGACGCCTCACGCATCGGCCAGGCCGCCGTGCCCGGTGTCGTACGGCTGGAATGGACCGGGCCGGCGCAGCATCGGCTGTACGTGCAGCGCCGGAACCACGGTCACACGATCAGCGGCTGACCACGCCGCGCCTCGCCGGCCGGTCGGGACGAGCGGCCGGCGCTCGCGGTCCTCGATCCACAAGGCCGTAAGGCCGGAAGGCTCGAAGGCCCCCGTCCAATATTCGTCGGAAATCTTTGACGCGTCGGGAATCTCCGACCTATAGTTTCGTCATGCCTGCCGACGTGTTCGGCGTTCTGGCCAACCCAGTGCGTCGCAAACTGCTGGAAAGCCTGCGTGAAGGACCACGCTCCACGGGTGAGCTGGCCGCGATGTTCGAGCTCGGGAGGCCGGCGGTCTCCGAGCACCTCGCGGTGCTCCGCACCGCCGGACTGGTGCGCGAGGAGCCGCGTGGCCGGCACCGGTTCTACCACCTGCAGGCGGCCCGGCTGGCCGAGGTGAGCGAGTGGCTGCGGCCGTTCGAGCACTACTGGAACCAGCGCCTGGACGCGCTGGCCGATCTATTGGACGAGGAGAACGAGAAGTGACCGAGAACAACGCGATCGATCTCGAGAGGTTTCTGCCCCATCCCCCGGCCGCGGTCTGGAACGCCCTGACCGATCCGGAGCTCCACGCCCGCTGGTGGGCCGCGGGAGACGTCAAGGCCGTCGTGGGCCACCGCTTCACCCTCGACATGGGCAACTTCGGCAAGCAGCCCTGCGAAGTGACCGAGGTGGAGGACCGGCGGCTGCTGGTCTACCGCTTCGCCGAGGGTTCGCTCGACACCACCATCACCTGGCGGCTGGAGCCGGAAGGCGAAGGCACCCGCCTGCGCCTGACCCACGCCGGCTTCGACCTCGACTCGCCGATGGGCCGACAGGCGTACGACGGCATGGGCAACGGCTGGCCCCACGTCCTGGACCGTCTGGTCAGTCTCCTCGGCGAGACCGCCTGAGGCGCCCGGCGGTTCCCACGCCTACCGAGCGGTCCCGGCGAACAGTGCCAGCTGGTCCTTGACCCAGGGGTCGAACACTGCCAGCCGCTTCGCGGCCGCGGGCTCGAACATCGCCAGCTGGCCCGCGACCCAGGCATCCGGGAGCCGGTGGGTGGCGCGCGTGGCGCGGCGGTGGTGGCAGCCGTGGCCGGAGCCGGTTTTCACCGTGGTGATCCGGGCGGGGACGTGCCGGGTGGTCTGAGCAGTGGCCGCCGTCGCCGAGCTGCCCGCGGCGAGCAAGGCGCCTCCGGCGACTGTGGCGGACACACCCACGGTGGCGATCCGACGCATCAGCTTCTTCACGATGATCCCTCCTTCCGCGGCCACCACTGCGCGGCCGCGAACGAACTGCCTCATGAGCGAGCCGCTTCTCAGCGGCAGGGAGTACGTCCTCCTTCGGATGGAAAGCATCCGGTTCGCCCGCCTACCCGCCCGCACACGGCACACACCAGCGGCGGCGGAGAATCTCAGGGACACCGGCAAGGGCGGCGGCCGCCCGCGGCGCGGCACCTCGTACCCGTCCCGGCAGCGTCACCCGTATCGATCAGGACACCCCACCCGTCACATCCCGCGGGGCCGGTCGTGCACGCACACGCCCTGAACGAGGCCCGCCAGCGGTACGGAACCGCTCGGTGGCCCGTGTCCTGTGCCAGTGAAGATTCACCGTTGCCGGCGAAGGTTGATGATCAGTGAGTTCGTGCCAGGGAACATTGATCGGCACGCTGTCCTGGCGGACCGGACTGGTGCCCACGGTGACACGGAACAGCCCTCGCCGCGGCCGCACCCGGTGCGATCATGCCTCACGTGAGAGAGGCCGGGATCGGTGTGAGACTGGGCACGGAAGGGGTGATCCCCTTGTCGGACCCACCGCACGCTCCCGCCAGTACCGACACCGCCGTCGACGAGAATCTGCTGGAAGAGCTGATCATCGAGGCCCAGACGGCCCTGCCCGTCGAACTGCCCGCCCTGGCGAACCGGTGCGCCTCGGCCCTCGGCCTGGACACCGCGCTGATCTACCTTGTCGACCTGCAACAACGGCTGCTCATCCCACTCGACGAGACCTTGGAGCCGCTACCGGTGACCGACTCGTTGGCCGGCTGGGCGTACCGCACCGTCTCCCCGCGGGTGGACGACGCCGACGACAGCGTGATCGTCTGGATGCCTCTGGTCGACGGCGCGGAGCGGCTGGGCGTCCTGGCGGTGCGGACCGCCTCGCTCGACGGGGCGCGGATGCGCCGCAGCCGGATCCTGGCCCATCTGCTCGCCATGCTGATCACCTCCAAGCGCGCCTACAGCGACTGGCTCGCCGCCCGCACGCGCACCGCGACCATGCGATTGCCAACCGAGATGCTGCGGGCCTTCCTGCCACCCCGCACGATCGGTAGCAGCAGGTGCGTCTCCACCGCGGTCCTGGAACCGGCGTACGACGTCGCCGGCGACGCCTTCGACCACTCCGTGGTCAAGGACGTGCTCCACACCTTGATCCTCGACTCCATGGGTCACGATCTGACCTCCGGTCTGACCGCGTCGGTCGCCATGGCGGCGGCGCGGAACGCCCGCCGCGGCGGTTGCGACCTGGCCGACGTCGTCGAGTCCGTCGACCAGGCGCTCGCCCAGTGGCTGCCCGACCAGTTCTGCACCGGCGTGCTGTGCCGGCTCGACGCGCAGACTGGCGTGCTGCGCTGGGTCAATTGCGGTCACCCGCCGCCACTGCTGATCCGTGCCGAGCGGGTGCTCGACGGGGCGCTCGACAGCCCCCCGCAGCCGCCGATCGGCCTGGCCGGCCAACTCGCCCCGGCCGCCCGACAGGTCCACGAGACGACACTGGAACCGGGCGACTGCGTGCTGCTCTATACCGACGGTGTCATAGAAGCACGCGACACGGACGGCGCGGAGTTCGGCCTCGATCGGTTCACCGACTTCATCATCCGCTCCTCCGCCGCCGGCCAGCGCCCGGCCGAGGTACTGCGGTTGCTCATCCACGCCCTCCTCGACCACCAGCGCAACCAACTGCGGGACGACGCGACCATCCTGCTCTTCGAATGGCGCCCGCAGCACCAGTGACGGACATTGCGCCGAACCTCGCGGCTTGTACACCGTCCTCGCCCAAGCCGCACATCAAGATCGCCGCACCACCGTCAAAGATTCCGCTCCGACACTCCCCGAGGGTCTCCTTCTCGCCACTCAACCTTCGGCGGCACGTCGCACGGCGGCGGAGCGGTGGCTGTGCCGGGCGGCCGCCTCGAGCCCTTTGGCCGCCGAGGAGTGGGAATCTCAGGCCGTAGCTGGGGCGGGTTGTGACGGGCCCCGCAGGATCCACGGGTCAGCGGGGACGCTGCACTCCGCGCAGGAGGTGCCGAGCCCGGCCGCAGGCAGCCGCACAGCAGTCCGCGGCCCGAGAGATGCTGCATGCCCGTTGCGGCGCCGGAGCCGACAGACGTGGCCGACGTACCGCGAGCCCCATACCCCAGGCTGTGGCTTCGTAACTGAGGGGCGACACCGCTTATCACCGAGTTCGGACAGCATTTGGTGATCGCAGGGCAAGAAAACGTCGATGAGAACTGACACCGGTCGTGGGCGCGCTGCGGCGTGACGCTGCAAGGATCTCCGAAACCTCCGTCACAGCTCGGTTGATCCACCAGACTTGCTCCTGTTTCCCGACGGAGAAGGGACGGCAAGCATGGCGAAGAGCGCACTTCTGGTGATGGATGTCCAACGGGACGTCGTGGCCATCGCCGATGACGGCTCCGGATATCTGCCGCGCTTGCGCAGGGCGATCGACGGTGCCCGGGCTGCAGGTATCACCGTGATCTACGTGGTGCTCGGGTTACGGCCGGGCGATCCAGAAGTCAGCCCCCGCAACAGGGTGATGACAAACGCCGTGCGGGCCGGCCTGTTCACCGAGGGGGCCCCTGGCACCGAGATCCATGACGACGTCGCGCCCCAGCAGGGCGACGTCGTGGTCACCAAGAGGCGGGGAAGCGCGTTCTCGGGCAGCGACCTCGACCTGGTGCTCAGGGCTCGCGATATCGACAGCCTGGTTCTCACCGGCATCGCCACCAGCGCTGTAGTGCTGTCCACCCTGTGGCACGCCATCGACCTGGACTTCGGCCTCACCGTCCTGGCGGATGCCTGCCTCGACACCGACCCCGAGGTGCACCGGATGCTCACCGAAAAGCTGTTCCCGCAGTGGGCAGATGTGGTCGCAGCCGAGGACTGGATCAAAGCCATCGCACCGCAATAGCGGGAGGCCGTCCGGGGCCCTCGAACGGCAGGCTCTCCGCGGCGGCGGCCGCGCACGGCGCCGAGCCAGCGGGCCGCTGCCCCCGCATGACCGCAGATGGCGCCACCGCGGTCACGTCGCGATCAGCAGCTTCGCAGGAGCCGGTGCCAGCCCTGACGTTCAGCACTGTCTGTGCGTCCCCGAGCGCGTCCCAGATCTGCGCGGCGATCCGCGGCTCGGTACGCCGTGTCGCGGTGCAAGCGCCGCCGATCGCCTCGTACAGCCGTGCACCGAGCAATCTCCAGTGTGATCACTCACAGAGGCAATACCCGTGAACAGGCACTTCACGATGGCGGTCCAGGGCGGTCTCCTGCGTATCCAGGGCAACGAGGGAGTCTCCGGCACGCCGACCGCCGGGCGCGTCGGCGAGGCCACCGAAAGTGGCCGGGGCCTCGGCGACTACCTCTCCGCCCCCACCAGCGGAATGCTGGACGGCACTCCGTACCAGCACCTGAAGAAAGCCCCGAGCTGTCCGACTTCCTCTCACTCTGGGAGGACTGGCCCCACCAGGCCCTGGCCCGGCTCCCGCACTGCATCTCCTCAGCTGAAAGAGGCGCAGAGTTGTGTCACGTGACGGCAGGTGTCTGCGCGCCTTGGGGCAACTGGTGGGTTCAGGGCGGTGTGAGGGTGTCGAGTTGCGCAGCGAGGTCGGGGTGGGTGGTGGTCAGGTGAGGGCGGGCGGCGTTGAGGGGGCGGATGAGCTCGGCGGGGTCGTCGTGGGCAAGAGCCGCGTGGAGCTGGCTGAGGGAGAGGCGGGCCGCGGCGGGCAGGTCGGTGAGGGCGGTGATCTGGCCGGCAATGCGGCGCAGGTCAGCTGCGTTGCGGCGAGCCCAGGTGGCGGTGGTGCGTTCGGCGGCGCGGCGTTCGCGGGTGGCCTGGACGCGTTGTTCGCCGGTGCTTCCGGCGGGGCCGGGGCGGCCGCGCAGGTAGCGGCGTTCGGCGGCCTGCCGGCTGGCGACGCCGAGAGGGTGGGCGAGGTCGGCCCAGCTGGCTCCCGCGTCGCGGGCGGTCTCGATCAGGCCGTTCTCCCATCCGGCGAGCTGCTCGCGCACCCGTCGCAGCAGCATCAGGGAGGCAAGCGCCTGCTCCGGCCCGGGACCGGGCTCATCCGGGGCGTCCGGGGACACTCGCTGGGCGTCGCGCAGGGCGTCGTCTATGGCGTGCAGGGCCGCCGCGGCGGCGATGAACGACACCGGACTGTGGGCATTCGTGCTGGTCGTGGACGGCTGGTCGGCTGTGGTCACGGGCACCTCCCTCTGTTGTCATCATCTAGATGACATCGCGTTTGTCATCCATTGGACGACATGTTACAACGGTGTCAGTGAGGCGCATTGGCAGCAACGCCCGAACCTGCTGGAGGTGTTTTCACGATGTTGATGCGCACTGACCCCTTCCGTGAGCTGGACCGGCTGGCGCAGCATCTGATGGGCCCGGGCACCTGGTCCCGTCCGTCGGCGATGCCGATGGACGCCTACCGCGAGGGCGACGAGTATGTGGTGGCCTTCGACCTTCCGGGCGTCACGGCGGACGCGATCGACATCGACGTCGAGCGGAACATGCTCACCGTCAAGGCGGAGCGACGGCCGGTGGCGACGGGCGACGACGTGCAGGTGGAGCTGTCCGAGCGGCCGCTGGGCGTCTTCTCCCGCCAGATCGTGCTCGCCGACACCCTCGACACCGAGCACATTCAGGCCGACTATGACGCGGGCGTGCTCACCCTGCGCATCCCGATCGCCGAGCGCGCCAAGCCCCGCAAGATCTCCATCGGCGTCGGATCCGGCCGCAAGGAGATCTCCGGCTGACATCAGCCGGACGGGTGCGGAGGGCGTTCACCCGATCTCTCCCTCACCCCGCCCTCCGCACCCCTTCGGCAGTCCGAAGAAGGAAGAAGGAAGGGTGGCGGCCGAGATGACTCTGCGACGCGAAGCGTTCCTCGGCCACGTGAAGGAACGCGGCGAGTACGACACTCTGGAGGAAGCCGAGCGCGCGGCTCGTGTGGTGCTCGCTCTCCTCGGCGCACACCTGGTCGGCGACGTCCGCGCCCAACTGGCGGCGCGCCTGCCTGAGGCGTTTGCCCTGATCCTGCTCAACCCGCTGCAGAGCGCCGAGCCGCTGTCCCCGGAGCGGTTCGTCCGCGCAACCGCCGCGTGGATCGAAGGCGCCACCGAGCAGACCGCGGCCTGGGACGTCAGCGCCGTGCTGTCCACCGTCGCCGACGCAGCCGACGAGGACCTGCTGGGCCAGATCCTGCTTGAGCTCCCTGCCGGCTACGACCTGCTCTTCGGCCGCCCCCAGCCCACCTGACCATCCCGCACGCCGGTGCCCGAACACCGGCCACAGCAAGAAAGGCAACCACCCCAGTGATCTCCGATCGGCACGCACCGACCCAGCAGCCGTACGGGACGGCATACGAGCAGATGCTGGAGAAGGTCCGCTACGAGGGCGCCTACCCCACCCTCGAGAGAGCCGACGAAGCCGTCCGTCTGGTTCTTGCCGGACTGGGGCGCCAGCTGACCGGCGACGAACGCGTCGACCTGGCCGCCTGCCTGCCCCTGGAAGCCGCACGCGTGCTGACCACGCAGATCCCCGACCCCCAGCCGCTGACCGGCTGGGCCTTCGTCAAGGACCTCGCCGCCCGCACCGGCGCCTCCCTGGCCACCACCCGCTGGGACACCGGCACCGTCTTCTCCGCCGTCGCCGCCTACACCGGCCCCGACCTGCTCACTCGCATCCTCCACCAGCTCCCCACCGGCTACGCCCTGCTGTTCGGCCGCGCCGAACTCACCCCGGCCGCCTAGGAGCTCTCCTACGGATCACTGGCAGAGTAATTGCAAAACATGCTGGTGGCGGTGGAGCTGTTGCCTGCGACGATGCGCCCGCGAGCCACGACCTTGCTGTGTGGGACGGCGACCGTCCATTCGACAACCGTGCTGCGAGCTCGGCATATGACGAGTTCTATGAGCGCTATCTGGAGTCGGACGATGTCGCCGTGCCTCCGGCGCCGCGCATTGTGGCGTATGTGGAAGCCCTCGTCACGCGATACCCGGACGACGTCGACCGCAGTGTCGTGTGGGCGTCGCCCCCGGTCATCGATGAGGCATCTGGTCTGATCGTGCACCTGCTCATGTCCTACAGCAAAGCTGAGGAAGTATCCGAGTACGCCGCTGCATTGTCCCGCGAGCACGGGCTCGTCTGCTTGGAAAGGAAGGTGCCCGCAATAAGGAGACCGGCGCGGTAGACCGTGGCGGTCTGCGGGCCCTCTCCAGAGCGGCTCGTCACCGGGCCAGCAGCTTGGCCAGTGTGATGCGGTCTTCCGCCGGATGATCACGGGCGCGCTCGGCTCGCACCGGGTCCTGTTCCCCAAGAGCGTCTGGACCGCCTACCTCAGCGACCAGATGAAGGCGATCGAGTGGCACCTGGCAGGCAGCCTGAGTATCACTCTGCTGGGCGACGAGGAGACTTGCTCACCGGGACAGCTCGTGGGACGACTGCGGACGCAGCGGTGGTGTGTCGCTCCGGGCCATGACGAGGCCAGCGGCGGCGGCGTCGAATCCTGTCGGCCAGATCGTCGTGGCGTCACCCACTGCGCCTGTCAGGGTGGTCGCATCCAGGTCGGTACCCGTCAGGTCAGCGCCACGCAGATCGGCCAGTTCGAATCGCGCGCCTTTGACCACCGCACCCGTCAGATCGGCGCCGCTCAGGTCCGTCGCGCTCAGGTCCGCCCCATCGAGCCGGGCATGCCACAAGACCGCAGTCCGGAGGTCGGCCTGGTACAGGTTTGCGTTGATGAGTGCAGCGCCGGCCAGCCAAATGCCGGTCAGATCCGCACGTCGTAGATCCGCACTGGTCAAGCGTGCGTCTGAGAGGTCACAGTAGTGCAGGTCGGCGTCGGCCAAGTCAGCGAAGGCCAGCCGCACCCCCCGAAGGTCGATCCGGTCCAGGCGCAGTTCCTGAAAACGCGGCGCCGGCGCCCGGCGGCCGAGGACCGTCATCGCAGCCTGCCGGTCGGGGGACCGCACGGAGAGCGGTTCTTCCCCACCATGGATACGTGCCAGTTCGCCTTTGTGCGCCTCATCACGGGGGACCGGCCGCTCGCTGAGCGGAACTGCCGTTCCGTTGCGCTTCACGAAGGAGCACAGCACCTCCGCGATCGGCCCGCGATCGTCCGGCGAGTCATAGGCGATGCGTTCGAGGGCGAAGACCGCGCCGATCCGTACTTCCGGGCTGGCGCTGCCCAGTTGCTCCACGGCTGCTGTGAAGCGCTGGGTGATCTGTCCTTGGCGACTGACGTCCAACTGCCGCCAGGTGAAGTACGCACCGATCAGCAGCGCTACGCCCGCCAGTCCCTGCAGCAGGGTGCCGCGAATGTCGTTGACCGCCTTCGCCCGGTCTGCGGCGGGTGTCGAGGGAGCATCCCAGCTCAGCAGGACGCGAGGCGCCACCACGGTGACAAAGGCGACCAGAACCACGCTGCCGCAGACCACGGCGAGGCCCGTCACCCACGACCGGCCGACGCGGCGCGGTCCGGGGGGTATCTCCTCGCGGACGGGATGCCCGGGCAGAACCCGCTGTCCCCTTGACGACCTGGCCATCCCCCACCACTTCCTGCCAACGCTCGCCGCAATGGCAGAAGGATGCGTCTGAGCAGCCGTCTTCAAACGCCCCTGGGCGACCTCGCCCAGAAGGCAGCGGGTTCAGAAACAAGCACTGAAAGAGCGTTTTGTCCCGGAGGGGGTGTTTGGTGCTGCTCTAGGGGCGAGTTGGTGTGGGGAGATGGGGGCAGCCGGGCTTGATGTGGCAGGTGTGACGGCTGACGTCGTTCGCCGGTCCGGTTGGGATGGTTCGCTCCTGTCTGATCCCGGGGCGCCCCCTGCTGGCATCATTTGCGCCCTGGAGAGACACCGTGCCGGACAGTACTACGGAAACATGACGCGACGGCGCCCGTATCCCAGCGACCTGTCCGACGCCCGCTGGGCACTTCTGGAACCCACGCTGACAGCATGGCGGACGGAACGGAGAGGCAGGGGCCCGGACATCGGCCGGCCGCCCGAGCATGACTTGCGCCGCCTCATGGACGCCATCCTCTACGTCGATCGGACGGGCATCCCGTGGCGCTGCCTGCCGCATGATTTCCCTCCCTGGGAAACCGTCTACGGATACTTTGCCGCCTGGCAGAAGGAAGGCATCTTCGACCACCTCAACGGACTCCTGCGCCGCTTGGCCCGCCAGGCCGAAGGCCGAGATGCCGAGCCGAGTGCCTGCGTGCTGGACGCACAGAGCATCAAGACCTCTGCCAACGTGCCCGCGGCCAGCCAGGGCATCGATGCAGGCAAGAAAATCGCAGGTCGCAAGCGGCACATCGGCGTCGACACCCTTGGCCTGCTGCTGGCGGTCTGGGTCACCGCCGCCAGCGTCTCCGACAACACCGGCGGCATGCATGTACTGTCCCGCATCGCCGATGCGCATCCCCGAGTGACCAAGGCATGGGCCGACACCGGCTACCGAACGAAAGCCATCGACCACGGCACCCGACTCGGCATCGACGTCGAAGTCGTCCAACGCAACCCCGGTGTCAAAGGTTTCAAGGTGATCCCCCGACGTTGGGTGGTTGAGCGGACCTTCGGCTGGCTGATGCACCACCGCCGACTCGCACGCGACTACGAGACCCACACCCACCGCTCCGAAGCCATAATCCACGTCGCGACGATCGACCTCATAAGCCGACGACTCACCCGCGAAGCCACCCCGAACTGGCGCGGCTCGATGTCCTGGTGCACCGTCGTGAGCGGCGGATCCGTGGTCTCGGCGATGGGGGTGAGATCGTCGAAGCCTACGACCGCCACATCCTGCGGCACCGTGCGCCCCCGTTCCCTCAAGATCCGCAGGGCACCGGAAGCCATCAGGTCCGA
>NZ_BNBC01000022.1:32015-149554 GCF_014654675.1 Streptomyces spiralis | reverse complement strand
GAGGCGGTGACCAGCTCCCGCAGCGGATACCGGGCCAGCACCGCGTCCACCTCCGGCGTCAACGCCGCCGCCAGCCGCGTCATGACCTGAAGCGAGTCGTCGCCCACCACCTCGGCGGCGGCCAGCACCGTATCGCGCTCCGGCCCCCGCGGGACCGCGCCCGCGGCACGCTCCAGGAGCGCGGTGCCCTCCTCCAGCACCAGCCCGGCGTCGATGCCGGCCGGCACCTTGATACAGGCGGTGTGCCGCCAGGTGGCGACCGGATCGCTCCACGCCTCCACGTGGTACGTCCAGCGCCCGGGCGCGTCGGGGGTGACCTCGGCGCCCCAGCGGTCGCTGCCCGGCGCCAGCTCGTGCATCGGCGTCCAGGGACCCGGACGGCCTTCCGGATCGGTGAGCACCACATTGGCGGCCACGGCGTCGTGGCCCTCGCGGAACACGGTGGCGGTGACCTGGAACGTCTCGCCCGTCACCGCCTTGGCCGGGCGACGGCCGCACTCCACGGCCGGGCGGACGTCCCGCACCGGAATGCGGCCGAGGACCGAGGTCGAACTCGGGGTCGAACTCATGGTGTCACCTCCACCGTGCTTGAGGCCGGGCTCGCGCCCGGCCGGGAACCCGCATCTTCTCGGCATGTCCTTCTCGGGGACCGTCCCCGGCATGTGCTGCCCGGGGAAGGCGTGCGGGGGCGTGGAGTCCACGCCCCCGCGGGCTCCGTGTCCCGCTGAGCCGTGTGCCCCGCTGGGCTCTGTGCCCGGTGGGCCCTACGCCCCGGCGGGCGAACGCCTGTCCTTCGCCGTGCGCCGGCCGACGCGCCGCGTGACGACACCGACGTGCGGCCGGCCGCTGCCCTGCTCACGCAGATAGGTGACGAGGTTGGTGCGCAGATAGCGCTCCGCGGCGTCCGCGGCCTCCCGTGCGCACCGCTTGCCCATCAGCACGCACAGGGTGTAGCCCGAATCCTCGAAGGTGGCCCGCACCCTGCGGTCGTCGGGGGACGCGAGCATCGCGCGTTCCCACGCCCGGTACTGCCGCAGATGCCGTGCGACTTCGGCCTTGGCGGGTAGCAGCATGGCGCCGTTCACCTTTCGGATGCGCTCGATGGGCACGTTTCCCCGACGGTCGGGGCGGTGACCGCGTACGCGGAGGCACGGGTCCCGTTCACGGCGCTCGAGACTTTCACTCATGGTGCACGTTCAACGACCCACCGTCCTGTTGGATCTTCAACCAGCGTGTTTCGCCTGCTCGCCGCGGTCCTGGCCAGAGCGCTCGACGCCTCCTTCCCGACCGCTCGGGTTGCACGAATGGCGTAGCGCGCTCACTGTGGGATCTGACTCAGAGGCAACACGTGCTCACGCTTCGTACTCGGGGGCTGAGCCCGACACAGGGGCCTTGAGGGAGTCGCGAGCCTCGCCGTGAGGAGCCAACGACGATGAAGACCGCAGTGCCCTGCTACTACCACCTCGACGTGGAAGTCAGCCCGGAACGGGTCGGACAGGTCAGGCGCATCCTGGCCGCTCACCTCCGGTTCTGGGACCTGGAGGACCTCGTAGAACCTGTGTGCGGCGGCGCCGAGATGCTGCTGAAGGCCATCGACGAGCACGCCCGGGACAAGCACACATCCATCGAGATGTGGTGGACCGGCCAGCACCTCATCACCGCCGTCGGGGAGAACAACCACGACCTGCGCCCGGACCAGGACCTGCGCAGCTGCCTGGCCCGCATCGCGGCGACGAGCGACGGCTGGGGGTGCTGCGCCTCCGAGACCGGCAGCAAGGTCATCTGGTTCTCGCAGCGGGCCCGCGCCGGGGTGCGTGTCCCGCTGGTCCCGAGGGCTCCCGAGCCGACCCTGCGCGAGGGCCTGAAGACGCCCCGTGCCATGCCGGTCGCCGCGCTGGCCTCTCCGCTGAGCGGCCCGGAGGACGTCCTGAAGGAGGCCGTCCTGGAGGAGGCCCGGTGACCGCGCGCGGGCGCCATAAAGGGGTACCCGTTCCCGTGTGGAGCGGGTACCCCTACCCGCTGGGCGCCGCGTACGACGGCGAGGGCACCAACTTCGCGCTGTTCAGCGAGGTCGCCGAACACGTCGAGCTCGTCCTCGTGGACGACGCCGGCGACCGCCGCCAGGTCCCCCTGACCGAGGCCGACGGCTTCGTGTGGCACGGCTACCTGCCCGGCGTCGGCCCTGGGCAGCGCTACGGCTACCGGGTGCACGGCCCCTGGCATCCGGCGGCCGGCCACCGCTGCAACCCGAGAAAGCTGCTCCTGGACCCCTACGCCAGGGCGGTGGACGGGCGGACCGACAACCACCCCTCCCTCTACGAGCGCGCCCCGCACGGCCCCGACCCGGCCGACAGCGCCGGGCACACCATGCTCGGCGTGGTCACCGACCCGGCCTTCGACTGGGGCGACGACCGCCCGCCGCGGCGGGCGTACTCCGACACCGTGATCTACGAGGCGCATGTGCGCGGCCTGACCCGCACCCACCCCGAGGTGCCGCCCGAACTGCGCGGCACCTACGCCGGGTTGGCGCACCCGGCGGTGATCGAGCACCTGACCTCGCTGGGCGTGACGGCCGTCGAGCTGATGCCGGTGCACCAGTTCGTCCACGACGGCGTGCTCCAGGGCCGGGGCCTTGCCAACTACTGGGGCTACAACACCATCGGCTTCTTCGCGCCGCACAACGGCTACGCCGCCCGCGGCACCCGCGGCGAGCAGGTCGCCGAGTTCAAGTCGATGGTCAGGGCGCTGCACGCGGCCGGGCTCGAGGTGATCCTCGACGTCGTCTACAACCACACCGCCGAGGGCAACGAGAAGGGCCCCACCCTGTCGTTCCGCGGCATCGACAACGCCTCCTACTACCGCCTCGTCGACGGCGACTGGGCGCACTACTACGACACCACCGGCACCGGCAACAGCCTCCTCATGCGCCACCCCTACGTGCTGCAGCTGATCATGGACTCCCTGCGGTACTGGGTCACCGAGATGCACGTCGACGGCTTCCGCTTCGACCTGGCGGCCACCCTGGCCCGGCAGTTCCACGAGGTGGACCGGCTGTCGGCGTTCTTCGACCTGATCCAGCAGGACCCGGTGATCAGCCGGGTGAAGCTGATCGCCGAGCCGTGGGACGTCGGCGAGGGCGGCTACCAGGTGGGCAACTTCCCGCCGCTGTGGTCGGAGTGGAACGGCCTGTACCGGGACGCGGTACGGGACTTCTGGCGCGGCGAGGAGCACACGCTCGGCGACTTCGCCTCCCGTCTGACGGGCTCCGCGGACCTGTACGCCCACAACCGGCGCCGGCCGCGCGCCAGCGTCAACTTCGTCACCGCGCACGACGGTTTCACCCTGCGCGACCTGGTGTCGTACAACGACAAGCACAACGAGGCCAACGGCGAGGGCAACCGGGACGGGGAGAGCGCCAACCGGTCCTGGAACTGCGGCGCCGAGGGGGAGACCAAGGACCCGGCGATCCTCGCCCTGCGCGCCCGCCAGCAGCGCAACCTCCTGGCCACGCTGCTGCTCTCCCAGGGCATCCCGATGCTCTGCCACGGCGACGAGCTGGGCCGCACCCAGCGTGGCAACAACAACGCCTACTGCCAGGACAACGAGGTCTCCTGGATCGACTGGCGGCTGACCGCCGAGCAGCGGGAGCTCGCGGAGTTCACGCGGTACGTCATCGCCCTGCGCGCCGCCCATCCCGTGCTGCGCCGCCGCCGTTTCTTCCAGGGCGAGACGGCGACCGACGACGACCAGCCGCTGCCGGACCTGGTGTGGATGCTCCCGGACGGCCGGGAGATGGCCGAGGAGGACTGGCGGCGCTCCGACGCGCACTCGCTGATGGTCTTCCTCAACGGCGACGCCATCGCCGAGCCCGACCGCAAGGGGCGGCGCGTGGTGGACGACTCGTTCCTGCTGCTGCTCAACGGCTACTGGGAAGCGGTCGACTTCCGCCTGCCCGGCCGCGCCTACGGCAACCGCTGGACCACGCTCCTCGACACGGCCGAACCCCACGGTTCCCCGGACGAGGCCGAGCACAAGCCGGCCGGCGACCTCCTCGTGGAGCCCCGCAGCCTGGTCCTGCTGTCCCGGCCGCCGAGGACGGCACGCTGAGCGAAGAGCCCGGGCCCCTCCCGGAACCGCGGCCCCTCCCGGGATCGGTTCCGGGAGGGGCCGCGGACCGCCACCCCCGATTCGGATCTCCGGGCGGCCGGTTCTCCCGGCGGCCGGTTCAGATCTCCCGGCGGGACGTCACCGTGAACTGGGCGCCGTCCGCGTCGCGCAGCACGGCTTCCTCGGCGCCCTCGCGCAGGACGCTGCCGCCGTGGCACTCGGCGGCCCGGGCACAGGCGGCCACGTCGGCCACCCGGAAGTGGATCTGCCAGTGGGGGCGGATCGTGGGGTCGGGGGCCGCCTCCAGGGCCCCCGACTCGATGCGGGCCACGACCTCGCCGTGGCTGCGCAGCACGACCTCCTCGCCCTCGTAGCGGACCTCGCAGCAGCCGGGCCGGTCCGAGGCCCACTCCAGGACCTCGCCGTAGAACATGGCGGCGTCGAACGCGTCGCGCGTGTGCAGCCGGATGAAGGCGGGCGCGGCCTTGCGCCACGTCTCCCAGTCGGTGAACAGCTCGCCCTCCCAGATCCCGAAGGTCGCGCCGTCCCGGTCGGCCAGCAGGGCGGCCCGCCCGGGCGGCAGCGAGATCGGCCCGACCGCCGCCGTACCGCCGCGTTCCTGCACCCGCGAGACGGCGGCGTCGGCGCTGGGCACGGCGAAGTACGGGGTCCAGGCCACCGCCATCTGCCACATGGAGGCCACGGCCGCGATCCCCGCGACCGGCGCACCGTCGACGAGCGCGATACGGAAGTGCTCACCGAGCTTGGCCGTCGAGCGCCAGTCCCAGCCCAGCACGGCGTGGTAGAAGTCCTCGGTGGCCTCCAGGTCGCGGCTGGTCAGGCTGACCCAGCAGGGCGCGCCGCACACCGAGTGGGTGGAGAGGACGCCGGGCTCGGGGTGGCTGGAGGGTGTCGCGTCGTGGTTCATTGCACGTCCTGGTTTTCGTCGACCGGTGGCCACCGGTCTCACACCAGTGTCCGACGGGAACGCCCTGGGGCGCTTGCCGAGTACCCTCCCGATGCCGCCGAAACGGCGGCCCGGCCCACACCCGATCACCCGACCGGGCGGTCAGGGGGGACGGTGATCGACCGGGGGAGCGGGGCGCCTGCGGTCAGAGCGTCTCGGCGAGCAACTCCTCGCGCAACTGGGCGAAGCAGCCGCTGAGCAGCCGTGAGACGTGCATCTGCGAGATCCCGAGCTGCTGTGCGATCCGGCTCTGCGTCATACCCCGGAAGAAGCGCAGGTAGAGGATCATCCGCTCGCGTTCGGGCAGCGCCTCCAGACACGGTTTGACGGCCACCCGGTCCACCACGAGGTCGTAGCGCGGGTCGGCCTCGCCCAGGCCGTCGCCGAGCGCGTAGCCCTCGGTGCCCGGCACCTCCGCCTCCAGGGAGAGCGCGGCGAAGCAGTCCAGGGCCTCCATGCCGGTGCGCACGTCGCTGACGCTCAGATGGGTGTACTCGGCGATCTCGCTGATGGTCGGCGCCCGGCCCGGGGTGGTCTGCGCCAGCTCCTTCGCGGCGCGCCGCACCCGGTTGCGCAGGTCCTGGACCCGGCGCGGCACGTGCAGCGTCCACATGTGGTCGCGGAAGTGCCGCTTGATCTCCCCGGTGACGGTCGGCACGGCGTACGCCTCGAACGCGTAGCCACGCGCCGGATCGTAGTGGTCGACGGCCTTGACCAGGCCGAGCGCCGCCACCTGGTACAGATCTTCCAGGGCCTCGCCGCGCCCGCGGAAGCGGACGGCGATCCGCTCGGCCATCGGCAGCCACACCTGGACCAGCTCGTCCCGGAGCGCCTTGCGCTCGGGGCCGTCCGGCAGTCGTGCGAGCCGCTCGAACGCCGCCGCGGTGTCGGGGGCGTCGTCATGCGGATGGGACTTCGTTCTGCCGGTGGTACGCATACGCTGCGCCTCCCTCAGCAGGTGCTCGATGGACGGACACCGCGGGAGGCGCGTGGCTCGGACCTGGAGACAGACATCGGGGCCCGGCGCGCCGGCTCCCACGGACGTGCCTCCTGTCCGAAGCACTGAAATGGGCATTCCCGAAGCCGGCGATTCCGAAACAATTCCAGAATTCGGTGACGTTGTGCGACCGGATGATTCTGATGCGTCGAACCGTGGGTTCGGAATTGCTGTCGCGTTGAATATCGAATTTCAATTACCAAATTCAATCAATGCGTGAATCGCCGTGAGGCCCGGCGGTCGCGCCGGTCTTGACCGTCTCTTGGGGCACTTACCTCTGTCACAGAGGTAATCTGCCGGCATGGAGCCGGAGACCGACGTGGAACCGCAGGCCTACGCCGAGGAGCTGGCCGACGCGCTCGTCGGTGTCCTGCGACCGATCCGGCGCCGGCTGCGCGCCGGGCTGACCGTGCCGCGGCTGCGCGGCGCCGAGGTGGAACTGCTGCGCCTGGTCGAGGCCCGCCCCGGCATCGGTGTCTCGGAGGCCGCCAAGGAGCTGCACCTGGCGGGCAACTCCGTGTCGACACTGGTCAACCGGCTGGTCCGGGACGGGCAACTGGTCCGCGAGACGGACCCCGCCGACCGGCGGGCCGCCCGCCTGCTGCTCACCGAGGCCGCCGGGGCCCGCCTGCGCGACTGGCGCGAGCGCCGCGCGGCTCTGGTCCGCCGCCAGGTCGACCGGCTCGACCAGGCCGACCGGGACGCCCTGAGCGCCGCGATCCCCGCCCTGCGCCGGCTGGCCGACAACCTGCGTGAGGAGGCCGACCGACCATGACGCCGGACACCGCCGGGGCCGCCGCCGAGCGGGCCGCGGCCGACGACGCGGTCACCTGCACCGGACTCGCCCACGCCTTCGGCGGCACCAAGGCCGTCGACGGCCTGGACCTGGCCGTGGGCCCGGGGGAGGTCTTCGGGCTGCTCGGGCCCAACGGGGCCGGGAAGACCACGGCGATCCGCTGCATCACCACGCTGCTGCCGGTCCCCGCCGGCATGGTCCGCGTCTTCGGCCACGACCCCGCCCGCGACCGGATGGCCGTACGCCGCCTGCTGGGCTACGTCCCCCAGCAGCTGTCCGCCGACGCCGCCCTCACCGGCCGGGAGAACGTCACCCTGTTCGCGCGGGTCTTCGACGTCCCGCGCCGCGAACGCGCCGCCCGGGTCGCCCAGGCCCTGGCCGCCGTGGACCTGACCGACGCCGCCGACCGGCTGGCCAAGACGTACTCCGGCGGCATGATCCGCCGCCTGGAACTGGCCCAGGCCCTGGTGAGCGCGCCCCGCCTGCTGATCCTCGACGAGCCCACGATCGGCCTCGACCCGATCGCCCGCACCGGAGTGTGGGAGCACATCAACGCCGTCCGCGCCGCCACCGGCATGACGGTCCTGGTCACCACGCACTACATGGACGAGGCCGACCAGTACTGCGACCGCGTCGGCCTGATGCACCGCGGCCGGATCCGGGCCCTCGGCACCCCCGCCGAACTGCGGCAGGGCCTCGGCGAACGGCGCCGCGCCCAGGGCGCCCCGGCCACCGATCCGCCGCCCACGCTCGAGGACGTCTTCCGTGACGTGGCCGGCAGCGGTCTCGACGACACCTCAGGAGATTTCCGCGATGTCCGAAGCACCCGCCGCACCGCCCACCGTCTCGGCTGAGCCGGCCGGGGAGAGCGGCATCGGCCTTCTCGTGCGGCCCCCGCGGCCCCGCGCGGGCTGGCGGCTGCTGCCCGCCCGCGTCGCCGCCATGTGCGCCGTGGAGCTGCAGAAGCTGCGCCACGACCGCACCGAGCTCTACACCCGCGCGGTCCAGCCGGCCCTCTGGCTGCTGATCTTCGGTCAGACCTTCACCCGCATCCGGGCGATCCCCACCGGCGGGATCCCCTACATCGACTTCATGGCGCCCGGCATCATCGCCCAGTCCGCCATGTTCATCGCCATCTTCTACGGCATCCAGATCATCTGGGAGCGGGACGCGGGTGTCCTCAACAAGCTCCTGGTGACCCCGACCCCGCGCTCGGCCCTGGTCACCGGCAAGGCGTTCGCGGCCGGGGTGAAGTCGCTGATCCAGGCGATCGTCGTGATCGTCATCGCCGCCCTGTTGGGGGTGGCGCTGACCTGGAACCCGCTGCGGCTGCTCGGCGTCGCCGCCGCCGTGATCCTCGGATCCGCGTTCTTCTCCTGCCTGTCGATGACCATCGCCGGCATCGTGCTCAGCCGCGACCGGCTCATGGGCATCGGGCAGGCGATCACCATGCCGCTGTTCTTCGGCTCCAACGCGCTGTATCCCGTGGCCGTCATGCCGGGCTGGCTCCAGGCCGTCAGCAAGGCCAACCCGCTCAGCTACCAGGTCGACGCGCTGCGTGGACTGCTGCTCGGCACCTCCGCGCATCTCGCCCTCGACTTCGTCGTCCTCGTGGTGGCCGCCGCGCTCGGCATCACCGCGGCCTCCGGCCTGCTCGGCCGGCTCGCCCGGTGACGGGGGCTCACCCATCCGTCGGGCGGCCGTACGGCGTGATGTGCGGCACGCCCGCGGAGGCGGCCGGAAGGGCCGAATCGGAGGTTTCTCCAGCACACGGCTTGATCAGCGATCAATTGCAGGCGAATTCCCAGGCCACGCCGCATTCGACACATTTGACAGTGTGCTCGGCCCACAGATAGGAAGCAGCTCTTGGTAGTCGAGAGGTGCATTGTGTACGAGCCGAACGTGGTCGGGGACTGGCAGGAGTACGACGGGCATGCCGGTCTGCGTGTCCGCGTCCACCGCCTGGAGCCGGCCGAGCCGCCGCGCGGACGCGACGACGCGGCCGAGGGGCTGACGTACTTCCGTATCCGCGTCACCGTCGAGAACCGTGGCACGCGCAGCTTCGGCGTCCACCTGGAGGACGGCCAGATCGACGTGCGGATCGGCCCCGACGGTGAGGGCGCGTTCGTCGACTGGCGCAACTCGCAGTTCATCGAGGGCTACGACGTCTACCCGCTGCGCCGGGTCACCGCCGTGCTGTACGCGGCGGGCCCGGAGTCGTCCCTGTCCCAGGTCGACGTCCAGGTCCAGCTGCGCGTCGACGACGAGTGGACCGACCGGCGGATGTGGACCGGGGGCATCGGTGCGCACGAGGAGTCCGTCGCGGCGGGCGCGGCCTGCGCGGGCGCCCAGGGCGGGCTGGTGCACCAGATCAGCAACTTCCTGCGCGACCAGGCCGAACCGGGCACGGCCGGCTGACGCGACCGGGCACCGCCCCGGCGCCGCGCATCGATGCCGGGTCGTGCTGGGCCGGGACCAGGCGCCCGGGTCGCCTCGCTCGCCTCAGTGCGGGATGCCGTCGATGATCTCGCGGGCGCCCTGGCGCAGCAGGGCCACGGCGACCGAGGTGCCGAGCGTGGCGGCGTCCAGGCGGCCCGCCCACTCGTGGGCGTTCAGCCGGGTCTTGCCGTCGGGGGTGAACACGCACGCCCGCAGTGACAGCTCACCGCTGCGGTCGACCTGCGCGTACCCGGCGATCGGGCTGTTGCAGTGCCCCTGGAGCACATGCAGGAACATGCGCTCCGCGGTGGCGGCACGGTAGGTGTCGGCGTCACCGAGGGCGCTGACGGTCTCGATCAGCTCGGTGTCCCCCTCGCGGCACTGCAGGGCGAGGATGCCCGCGCCGATCGGTGGCATCATCGTCTCCGGGGGCAGCACCTCGCTGATCATGTCCTGCCGTCCGATGCGCTCCAGACCGGACACTGCCAGCAGCAGGGCGTCCGCCTCCCCGGCCGCGAGCTTCTCCAGCCGCCGGTTGGCGTTGCCGCGGAACGGGACGCACGTGAGGTGCGGATGGGTGGCGGCCAGCTGAGCGATACGGCGCACCGCGGACGTACCGATCCTGGTGCCGGGCGGAAGCTCGTCGAGGGTGAGGCCGCCGGGGTGCACCAGGGCGTCGCGGATGTCGTCCCGCTTCAGGAACGCGGCGAACGTGGTGCCCGGGGGCAGGGGCCGGTCGGCGGGCACGTCCTTCAGGCAGTGCACCGCGAGATCCGCCTCCCCGGCCAGCAGCGCGGCGTCGACCTCCTTGGTGAAGGCGCCCTTGCCCTCGACCTTGGCCAGCTCGCCCAGCCACTTGTCGCCGGTGGTCTTCACCGGCACCACCTCGGTGCGCACACCCGGGTACAGGGCGGCCAACTCGGCACGGACACGCTCCACCTGAGCCAACGCCATCGGCGAGTCCCGGGAGACGACACGGATCATTTCAGGCACGGCCATGCGGCACACGATAGACCTTCCGTGAACCCCCCAACTCACCGGACGCCGCGCATGACACCACCGCGCCGCTACCTCAGCGGGTCGTCCGGCAGGTCTGCCGCCGACTCCTCGGGGGCGAGGTCCGGGCGGAGCCGTAGCCAGGACGGCTGGCGCAGCATGCCCGCGCGGGTGCGGACGCTGTAGCGGACCTCGCCGACCAGGCGGGGCAGCACCCAGTGGGCCCCGCGCGCGGCCGGTACGGGGTCGAAGGGGCACACGTCGGTCGCCAGGTCCGCGAGCAGCGCGGCGAGCTCGGAGCGCTCGGCCTCGCTCCAGCCCGTGCCCACGCTGCCGACGTAGCGCAGCTTCCCGCCCCCGCGCTGCCCCACCAGCACGGCGCCCGGCAGCCCGGTCAGCCGCCCCTTGCCGGGCAGCCAGCCGCCCACCACGACGTCCTCGCTGCGCATGTTGCGGATCTTGATCCAGGCCCGGGAGCGCACCCCCGGCTCGTACACCGAGTCCAGCCGCTTGCAGACCAGGCCCTCCAGGCCGTGCTCGCGGGTGGCGGCCAGGGCCTGGGCGCCGTGGCCGAAGACGGCAGCGGGCGTCGACCAGTACGGCCCGTCGAGACCGAGCGCCTCCAGCCGCTCGCGGCGCTCGACGTAGGGCAGCCGGATCAGCGGCTCGGTGCCCAGGTACAGCACGTCGAACAGCACCGCGTGCACGGGGATCCGCGCCGCCCGGCGTGCCGCGAGGCCGGGGGCGTGGGCCAGCCCCATGCGGCCCTGGAGCAGCTGGAAGCTGGCGCGGCCCGCCTCGTCCAGCGCCAGGATCTCGCCGTCCAGGATCGCGGGTGTGGTGCCCAGGGCCCGGCCCAGCGGGCGCAGCTCGGGATAGGCGGCCGTGATCTCCTCGCCGGAGCGGGCCCGCAGCAGCAGGGAGCCGTCACCGGGCAGATACGCCACCATGCGCTGGCCGTCCTGCTTCGTTTCGTACGCCCAGCGCGCGTCCTGCGCGGGGGAGGGCAGCGAACCGGGCGTGGCGAGCATGGGCGGGATCAGCGGCAGGGTCACGGCTGAGGTGTCGACGAACCGGTCCGCCGTCAAGCGCCCTCCGGATCACTTTCCCCTGAACGGTGGCTGCGGGGGAGAGGGCGGAGAGAAGCGGAGGGGAGAGGTCTGTCCTCACATACCTACCGTTCAGTAGTCTCGCATACCGACCGTCCAGTAGGATCCCGCGGCAGACCCTCGAGGAGGAACCGTGCCCCGGTCCGATCGCTCACCCCTGCTGCTCGCCGGCCTGCTGGCCACTGCGGGTGTCGCCCACTTCGCCTCTCCCCGGCAGTTCGACGCGACCATCCCGCGCGCCCTGCCAGGCCGCCCCCGCACCTGGACCTACGCCAGCGGCGCCGCAGAGATAGCGCTGGCCGCGGGCCTGGCGCTGCCCCGGACCCGAAGGACCGCGGCGCTGGCCACGGCCGCATTCTTCGTCGGCGTCTTCCCCGCCAATGTGCAGATGGCGGTCGACTGGCGGCACCGCCCCGCCCCGCAGAAGGCGGCGGCCCTCGGACGCCTGCCCCTGCAACTGCCCCTCGTGCTGTGGGCCCGCGGGGTCGCCAGGACCGCCGCCCGCCGCGCTTGATGTGGTGTGACAACCGCCTCATTCTGAGGATATGGAGCAGGTCTCCGCCACGGCCGTGGTCGACGCCCACGGCATCGTCACGGGCTGGAGCGAAGGTGCCCGGCGGCTGACCGGATACCCGGCCGAGGAAGCGGTCGGGCGGCCGGTGCGCGCCCTGCTCGCCGAGGAGCCGCCGCCCGGGGCCCTGACCGCGCTCTCCGGCCCCGCCGTCCTGCGCCACCGGGACGGCTCCCCTGTGACGACCGCGCTGCGGGCCTGCCCCGTACTCGGCGCGGACGGCCGGCCGGACGGCTTCGTCGTGACCGCCGGACCGGAGACCCCGCCCGAGCACGTCCTGGCCGGACAGGCGTTCCAGCAGGCCTCCGTGGCGATGTCGGTCTTCGACACCCGGCAGCACTACCTGCGGCTCAACGAGGTGGCCTGCCAGGTGATGGGCGTGCCCGAGGAGACCCTGCTCGGCAGGCCCTACCTGGACAGCGTGGAGGACACCGCGCCCAACCGGGGCTTCCTGGAGCATCTGCGCCGGGTCGCCGAGACCGGCCGCCCGGCCCGCTACGAGAGCTTCGCGAGCGCCCCCGCCCTGGACCGGGAGCAGGCCTGGACGATCGAGATGTGGCCCGTGCGGGACGCCGGCGGAACCCTGACCGGGGTCGCCCTGGCGGCCCTCGACAGCAGCGACCAGTACTGGTCCCGGCGCCGTCTCGCCCTGCTGAACGAGGCCGCGGCGGGCATCGGCACCACCCTCGACGTGGTGCGCACCGCCGAGGAACTGGTGGAACTCCTCGTGCCGCAGTTCGCCGACTTCGCCATGGTCGACCTCCTCGAGTGGGTCCTCGGCGCCGAGGAACCGCCGGACGCGGCGGCCGACGAGATCGTGCTGCGCCGGGTCGCCCACAGCTCCGTCACCCGGGGCACACCGGAGGCGGCCATACGTGTGGGCGAGAGCGACGTCCGCCCGGCCGACTCGGCCGCCACACGGGCGATGCGGGTCGGACGGGCGGTGCTCAGCCAGGCCGACCAGCCCGAGTTCACGGGATGGATCACGGATCGCGACACGCGGGACCCCGCGGGACGCCCCTACCGCAGGGGCGCCCACTCGATGATCACCGTGCCGCTCCGGGCCCGCGGCACCACCCTGGGGGTCGCCGTGGGCCTCAGGATCAGCCAGCCGGACGCCTACGCCGCCGACGACGCCGTGGTCGTGGAGGAACTCGCGAGCCGTGCCGCCGTCTGCATCGACAACGCCCGCCGCTTCGCCCGCGAGCGTTCCACCGCTCTCGCCCTGCAGCACAGCCTGCTGCCGCGCGGGCTGACCGGCCAGACGGCGGTGGAGGTGGCCCACCGCTACCTGCCCTGCGGCTCGCAGGCGGGCATCGGCGGCGACTGGTTCGACGTGATCCCGCTCTCCGGCAGCCGGGTCGCCCTGGTCGTCGGCGACGTGGTGGGCCACGGCATCCAGTCGTCGGCCACCATGGGACGTCTGCGCACGGCCGTACGGACCCTCGCCGACGTGGACCTGCCCCCGGACGAACTCCTCACCCACCTCGACGACCTGGTGGCCCACCTGGCCGACGAACAGGACGGCGGCGAGGTACCGGAGCTGGGCGCCACCTGCCTCTACGCCGTCTACGACCCCGTCTCGCGGCGGCTGACCCTGGCCACCGCCGGCCACCCGGCACCGGTCGTCGTGGCGCCGGGCGGAGACGCCGCGCCGGTCACCGTGGCCCCCGGACCACCCCTCGGCGTCGGCGGCCTGCCCTTCGAGGCGACCGAGCTACGGCTGCCCGAGGGCTCGGTCGTCGCCCTGTTCACCGACGGCCTCGTGGAGCACCGCGACCGCGACGTCGACCGCGCCACCGCCGAACTGTGCCGGGTCCTGTGCGCCCCCGCCGCATCGCTGGAGGACCTCGGGGACGGAGTGCTGAAGGCCGTGCTGCCGGAGGAGCCCGGCGACGACGTGGCCCTGCTCCTGGCCCGTACCCGCGCGCTCGGCGCGGACCGGATCGCCACCTGGGACGTCCCACCGGACCCGGCGCACGTGGCCGCCACCCGCCAGGCCGCCGCGGATCAACTGGCCGCCTGGGGACTGGAGGAGACCGCGTTCGTCACCGAACTGGTCGTCAGCGAACTGGTCACCAACGCCATCCGCTACGGCGAACCCCCCGTCCAGCTGCGGCTGATCCGCGATCAGGCGCTGATCTGCGAGGTCTCCGACGGCAGTTCGACCTCGCCGCACCTGCGCCGGGCCCACGCCTACGACGAAGGAGGCCGCGGCCTCCTCCTGGTCGCCCAGCTCACCCAGCGCTGGGGCAGCCGCCCCACCGGCCGCGGCAAGACCATCTGGTGCGAGCAGCCCCTCCCCTCCGGCTGACCACGCCACCACCCCACCGCGCCCCTGACCGGCCGCGGCACTCGGCGCGCCGACGAGAACGGCGGTGCCGAGCGCGCCCGGCACGGGGTGCGGTGCTCAGGGCCCCCGGTGCGGTTGCGATGCCGAGCCCGCTGCGGCACGGGGCACGGGGCCCGGCAGCGAGGGCACCTCGCGGGTTTGAGCAGCGAGCACGCCCGGCCAGGATCCGGCCCCACCGCGCGGCCAGGATCCCGCCCCGGCGCCGGGTCACCCCTCGCCGTTCTCCGCCGCGACCTGGGCCAGTGTGCGGCCGGTGCGTACCGAGCGGGCGCGGCGGGGGTCGGGCGTGCCGTGTCCGCTGCTGCGGCCGCCGCCCTTCTTCACCAGCAGCCACGCCTCCTCCTCGGCGTCGTCCCGGCCGCCGCGGAAGCGGGTCAGCGCGTACTCGCCGTGCAGCTTCGACCCGCGCAGCCGGAAGGTGGCGTGCCCGCGCTCCAGCGACTCGGCGAAGTCGACCGGCCGCCCCCTGCGGTCGTGGCTCAGCGGCTCGTACGTGCCCCGGTCCCAGACGATCACCGTGCCGCCGCCGTACTCGCCCTTCGGGATCACGCCCTCGAAGTCCTCGTACTCCAGCGGGTGGTCCTCCGTGGGCACCGCGAGCCGCTTGTCGTGCGGGTCGTCCGAGGGCCCCCTCGGGACCGACCAGGACCTGAGCACGTCGTCGACCTGCAGCCGGAAGTCGAAGTGCATCCGGCGCGCGTCGTGGATCTGCACCACGAACCGTGGCTCGGCACCGCCGGACGGCCCCTGCCCCGAGGGCTCCCGGGTCCGCTCGAAGTCGCGCTTGCCGCGGTACTCCCGCAGCCGTTCGTCCGCAGCCACCTGAACCTCCTTCGCGCGCTCCGCGCAGGTCACCGGCCACCCGAGTACCCGGCGCCGCCGGAGCGACGCCGGGCCGCGCCGCTCAGAACTCCTCGTACGTCTCCGGATCCCCGCCCAGGCGCCGCGGGGCCTCGTGGACGAGCGCGGCGAGCTGGTCGGGGGCGAGCTCGAAGCCGAAGAGGTCGAGGTTCTCCCGCTGCCGCCCCGGGTTCGCCGACTTCGGGACGGGAACCGCGCCGAGCTGGGTGTGCCAGCGCAGCACCGCCTGGCCGGGCGTCACACCGAGCGCCTCCGCGACCGCGACGACCGCCGGATCGTCCAGCACCCCCGAACCCCGGCCCAGCGGGCTCCAGCTCTCGGTGAGGATGCCCTTGTCCGCGTGGAAGGCGCGCAGTTCCTCCTGCGGAAGGAGCGGGTGCAGCTCGATCTGGTTCACGGAGGGCAGGACCCCGGTCTCCTTCTCCAGCCGCTCGATGTGCCCGCGGGTGAAGTTGGAGACGCCGATCGAGCGCACCAGGCCGTCCTCACGGAGCCTGATCATGGCCTTCCAGGAGTCCACGTACTTCCCGACGCGGGGGAGCGGCCAGTGGATGAGGTACAGGTCCACGTACTCGAGACCGAGGCGCCGCCGGGACTCCTCGAAGGAGGCGAGGGTCTCCTCGTACCCGTGGTGCCGGCCGGGCAGCTTCGTCGTCACCACGATCTCCTCGCGGGGCGCGTCGCTGCGGGCGATCGCGCGGCCGACACCCGTCTCGTTGCGGTAGTTGGCCGCAGTGTCGACCAGCCGGTAGCCCAGCCCCAGGGCGTCGTGCACGGCCCGCTCGGCCTCGGTGTCGTTCATCGGCCAGGTGCCCAGACCGACCGCGGGGATCCGCGTGCCGTCGTTCAGGGTGTGCGCCGGGATGCTGATCACGTCGGAACCTTCCCGTTGGCGGTGGCGTACGGCCAGTATGGGCGGCCCCTCCCGCCCGGCGCCGCCGGCTCCGTCGCCGATAGGGTGAGGGCGATCGACCGGACGGGCGGGGAACGGGGATGAGGACGGCGGACGGCATGGGCACCAGCGCCGAGGACAGGAACGGCACGGGCGGCGGGCGGGCCGCGTCCCGGCCCACGTCACGGGACGTCGCCCGGCTCGCCGGTGTCTCGCACACCGCCGTCTCCTTCGTGTTCAACGGCCGGGCCGAGGGCAACCTCTCGCCCGCCACCCAGGAGCGCATCCGGCAGGCCGCGGCCCGGCTCGGCTACCGTCCCGACCCCGTGGCGCGCGGCCTGCGCCGCCGCCGTACGGCCGTGATCGGCCTGGTCACCGACGAGATCGCCTCCTCGCCGTTCGCGGGCCGGCTGCTGCGCGGTGCCATGGAGACCGCCTGGGCCGACGACCACCTCGTGCTCACCATCGACTCCGGCGGCGACCCGGCCAAGGAGGACGCGGCCGTCGCGGAGCTCCTCGACCGACGCGTCGACGGCATCATCTACGCGGCCATGTCGCTGCGCCGGGTCCGCGTCCCGGAGGGCCTGCACCGCACCCACTCCGTGCTGGCCAACTGCCTGCCCGAGGACGACTCGTTGCCCGCCGTCGTCCCCGCCGAGCGCGCCGGCGGCCGCAGTGCGGCCCGGCTCCTGCTCGACCAGGGGCACCGCAGGCTGGCGGTGGTCGGCGGGCTCGACGACATCGCGTCGGCGGAGCGGCTGCGCGGCTTCCGGGACGCGCTGCGCGCCGAGGGCATCACCGTGCCCCGCGACCGGGTGGTCCGCACCGGCGGCGAGATCTCCGGCGGGTACGAGGGCGCGATCCGGCTGCTCGCCGGCACCGACCCACGGGAGCGCCCCACCGGCGTCTTCTGCTACAACGACCGGGTCGCGGCGGGCGTCCTGCACGCCGCGACCCGGCTCGGGATCGACGTTCCCGCCGATCTGTCGGTGGTCGGCTACGACGACCAGGAGCACATGGCCGCCTTCCTCACCCCGCCGCTCACCTCGGTCGCCCTGCCGCACCGGGCGATGGGCGAGGCGGCGGCGCGGCTGCTCCTGGACGCCATCGGCACCGGCCGCACCCCGCCGGCCACCACGCGCCGTGTGGCCTGCCCGGTGGTCAGCCGTGCCTCTGTGGGACCAGCTCCCATCCGGTGACTGCGGCCGGCGTGCCCTCGACCACCAGTTCGGCCACGTCGTCCGGCCGCCGGTAGACGCGTTCGGTGACCATGGCCCGGTCCTCGGCGAACAGTTCGACGAGCGAGCCGTCGACGAGAACGCGGACGGTGATCTCGCGCCGCCGCGGCAGACGCACCGCGATCGGGCCGGAGCCCTCGCGGCCCGCGCGGGGACGGGTGCCGCGGTCGAGGGTGACCGCTCCCGCGTCCGGGTCGATGCGGACGGTCAGGTCCGCGCTCCCGTCGGCGGACCGCAGCAGCGTCGCCGTCGTCGGGGCGCGCGCGGTGAGCGTCAGGTCGTACGCCTCCGGGAGCCGGACCGGGCGGTCCGGGCGGTCCGCTGCCGTGACGAACGGCTCGGCGGCGCGCAGCAGGTCCAGCTCCGGCGCGGGGGACACGCGCAGCGAGCCGTCCGGCCGGACGTCGACGACCCGTGGCGCGGTGAGGACCCCGGCCCAGCCGGCCCGCGCCACCTCGTCCTGCCCGCGCGCCTCCCACGACCAGCCCCACATCAGGGCCCGGTCGTCCTCCTGCAGTACGGCGGGAGCGTAGAAGTCACGGCCGTGGTCGAGCCGGCCCGCGGCGCGCGCCTCGAAACGCGGCCCGCCGTCGGAAGACGTAGGCAGCGTCCCCGCCAGGTAGCCGGTGGAGCAGGGGTCCCCGTCCCACAGCGACACGACCAGCACCCAGGTGCCATCGGCGGTGCGCAGCAGCTGCGGGCACTCCCAGCCGACGGCCCGGTCGCCGAAGGCGTCCAGGGCGACCGGGTCGTGGCCGTCCAGGAACACCCCGGCGAAGCGCCACCGGGTCAGGTCGTCGCAGTCGTAGAGCAGGACGGACGGCGTACCGTCGGCGTGTCCGGCGCCGACGAGGGCCCAGCGCCGTCCCGCGTGCCGGAAGACGAACGGGTCGCGGAACATCACCACGTCCAGGTCCTCCGGCGGTCCGGGCACCACGGGTTCGGGCAGCGGCCGCCAGTTCAGGAGCCGTGGGTCGTCCGGGTCGGCGGCCCGGGCCAGGCAGATCGCGCCCACACCGGTGTGATCGTGGTCGATTCCCGTGTAGACGGCCGTCGGTGTGCCTCCGTCGTCGACCACGCACCCCGACCAGCAGCCCGCCTCGTCCGGGCCGCCGGGCGTCGGCGTGAGGGCGAGGGGATGGTGCTCCCAGTGCGCGAGGTCGGGGCTGGAGGCGTGGCCCCAGTGGATGTTCCCGTGCACCGGAGCGTCCGGGTTGTGCTGGTAGAACAGGTGGTAGCGGTCGTGCCAGCGGAACGGCCCGTTGGGGTCGTTGATCCAGTGGGCGGCGGGACGGACCCGGAAGCGCGGGGCGTGCGGACCGGTGGTGGACGGAGCGGCGAGGCTCAACGGTTGACTCCTGCGGAGGTGATGCCCTCGCGGAGAGGGCGCTGGCCGACGACGAAGACGGCGACGGCGGGGATCATCGACAGCACGACACCGGCGAGGACCACGGAGACGGAGCCGGTGCCGAGGTTGCCCTGGAGGGAGACCAGACCCAGCGGCAGCGTGTAGTTCTGGCCGGAGGTCTCCAGGATCAGCGGGCGGAAGAACTCGTTCCAGTGGTAGTTGAAGGCCAGCACGCCGACGATGGCGAGACCGGGCGCGGCCAGCGGGGCGTAGACGGAGCGGAAGACCCGCCAGGGGCCGGCGCCGTCCAGCATGGCCGCCTCGCCGAGGTCCTTGGGCATGCCCAGGAAGTACTGCCGCATCAGGAAGGTGCCGAAGGCGGTCGGGAAGGCCGGGACGATCAGGCCGAGCAGGGTGTCGGTCAGACCCATCGACTTCAGCACCAGGAACACCGGCACGATCGTGACCTGCAACGGCACCATCATGGTGGCCAGCACCAGCCCGAACAGCGGCTTCTTGAAGCGGAACTCCAGCCGGGCGAAGGCGTATCCGGCGAGCCCGGCCGTGACCATCTGGCCGGCCGCGATCAGCGCCGTCACCAGGGTCGAGTTCAGCGCGAGCAGCCACACGTCGAGCTGGTCGAAGACCCCCCGGTAGGCCGCGGCGCTGGGGTGGGTGGGGATGATCCGCGGCGGCAGCTCGAAGGACTGGGCGGGGGTGCGCAGCGAGGTGGAGACGGTCCAGACGACCGGCCCGAGGGTCAGCAGGGCGCACACGGTCAGCCCGGCGATCCGCGCCCACGGCGCGAGGGAGTGCCGGGCACGGCTGAGGGACAGGGTTGCTTGGCTCATGGGACTCACCCGGCTCACTGGTAGTGGACGAAGCGCCGGCTGAGCCGGAACTGCAGGGCGGTGACCGCCATGATCAGTACGAAGAGCAGCACGCCCACCGCGGAGGCCTCGCCGAAGCGGAGCTGCTCGAAGGCCCTCTCGTAGATGACCATCACGACGGTGCGGGTGGCGTCGCCGGGCCCGCCGGCGGTGAGGACGTACGGCTGCTCGAAGACCTGGAGCGCGTTGATGATGCCGACCACGGACGCGACGAGCAGGGTCGGCGACAGCAGCGGCAGGGTGACGGCCAGGTGCTTGCGCAGCCCCGTCGCCCCGTCGAGGGCCGCGGCCTCGTGGATCTCCTTGGGGATGTTGTTCAGACCGCCGACGAACAGCAGGAAGGAGAAGCCGAACTGCTGCCAGACGTAGACGAGGATCACGGTGGCCATCGCCGCGTGCTCCGAGGTCAGCCAGGGCACCGGGGCGACCCCGACCAGACCGAGCAGCCAGTTCACGACCCCGAAGTCCTGGTTGAACAGGTACTTCATCACCACCGAGATGGAGGCGGCGGACAGCACCAGCGGGAAGAAGAACGCCGAGCGGAACACCGAGCGCAGCCAGGTGGGCATCCGCCCGTTGAGGGTGAGGGCGAGGACCAGCGCGATCAGCAGTTGCAGGGCGACCGCGAGCACCATGAACACCAGCGTGTTGCGGAAGGACACCAGCACCGTCGAGTCGCCGAACACCTCACGGTAGTTGGCGCCGCCCGCGAAGGACGGGGAGTCGATCACGTCCCAGTGGAAGAGGCTGAGCACCACCGAGCCGGCGATCGGCACGACCGTGAAGACCACGATGCCGACGACCGTCGGAGCCAGGAACAGCGCGGCCAGCAGCCGGGTGCCCCGGTCACGGGCGGTACGCCGGGCGGCGACGGCGGACGGGGCGGCCGGCCGGGGCCGTACGGCCGGGATCTGGATGTTCGTCATACGTCACGCTCCATGGCCTTCTCCAGGTCGTTCTGCATCCGGCGCAGCGCGGGACGCACCGCGCGCGGGGAGGCGAGAGCCGTTCCGGTGTGCTTGAGCAGCACCTCCGTCACCTCCGCGACCTGGGGCGGGGCCGGTATGGGCCCGGTGTCGGGAAAGCGGTCGAGGGTGTCGTAGAAGACCCGCCAGTGCGCCGGACCGGTCTGCGTGTAGCGGGACTCGGTCAGCATCGAACGCCGGGCCGGGGTCGTCTGGTTGGCCCGGAACAGCCGGGTCAGGGTGTCCCGGCGCACGGCGTACTTGATGAACTCCCAGGCAGCGTCCTGCTTCTTCGAGGTGCGCAGCAGCGCGTAGCCCGCGGCGCCGAACTGGTGGCGCTGGGTGCGCCAGCGCGGGAAGTACTGCACGTCGTAGTCGGCCGGCCGCATCCCCGCCAGGTGCAGTCCGCCCGCCCAGAAGCCGCCGGCCGGCGTGATCCCGACCCGGCCGGTGGAGAACACACCGACGAGGTTGCTGCCGTTGCCCCCCTCGGGGCGGGTGCACAGGTCCTCCTGGACGAGGGAGGCCAGATAGTCGTACGCCTCCTCCACCCGGGCGTCGGTGGCCTGCGGTGTGGTCCACCGGAAGCCGCCGCCCCGGCCCGCGCGCTGGGCGGCGGGGTAGAAGCTGTCCCACAGCCAGCTTCCGCCGGGCGCCTTGGACTCGGCGAGCAGATCGGTGCCGTTGGCGAACAGCCAGGGGACGACACCGCCCCACAGCCGGTTGGTCCAGAAGTACGGGGTGAAGTGCGAGTCGCCCGCACGCTTCATCTGCCGCAGCAGCGCGGTGAAGTCGTCCCGGGTCCAGTCGGCCGGCGGCAACTCGGCCCCCGCCCGCTTCAGCACCTGCTTGTTGAGGTACAAGTCGGCCGCGTTGAACTCGACCGGGAGCTGGTACAGGCTCCCCTCGTACATCATCGACTCCACCAGCGAGGGGTGGACGTCGGCGAAGTACTCGCGCAGTTCGGCCGCGTCCCGCTTCACCCAGTGGTCCAACGGGACCCCGAGGCGCCGGGCGAACAGCTGGACGCCCTCGGTGGCGACGTAGACCAGGTCGGGGGCGGTGCCCGCGGCGATCTGGGTGAGGATCTTGGCGAAGAAGTCCGACCAGTCGACGGCCTGTACGGCGTTGACCCGCACGTCGATGTCGGGGTGCAGGGCGCGGAAGCCCTCGCGCATCGCCCGCACGGCGGCCGGGTCGAAGGCGGAGCCGAGGGTGGCGACGACGAGGGCGCCGTCGTCCCGGCCGGGGATGTCGGCTCCGGTGAGCCGGTCCCAGCTCGCGGCGGTGCCGGCCAGGGCGGCGGCCCCCGCGCCGTAGGCGCCGTACCGGAACAGGGTGCGCCGGGAGAGGTGCGAGTCGCTCATCGGGGATGCCTAACTCGTGTTAGATGTTCGGTGCCCAGATGATGGGAACCCTGCTCGGCCCCTGTCAAGAGGTCATGCGCCCCTTGACCTTTAACGAGTTAGGTCTACAGTCCTCCTGGTCCGTTCGAGCCGTCGCGACGAGAGGAATCTTTGTGATGCGTGGGATGTCCAGGAGGGCACTGTTCGCAGGGTCGGCAGCGGGCGCGGCCGGCGCGCTCCTGCCCGCGGCGCCGTCCACGGCCGCACCGGCGGCAGCCTCGGCACCGATTGCACCGACTGCACCGACTGCACCGGCGGCATCGGCCGCGAAGAAGCCGAAGTCCGAGGGGACCTGCGCGAGTTACCGGGCCGGGTACCACTTCACGGTCCCCGACCAGTGGAAGAACGACCCCCAGCGCCCCGTCTGGATCGACGGCGAGTACCACTACTACTACCTGTACAACGCGGACTACCTCACCGGCGCCGTCGGCACCGCCTGGCGCCTGGCCACCAGCACCGACCTGGTCTCCTTCACCGACCGCGGGATCGCCGTGCCCAAGGACACCACGCCCAACGGGGACGTCTGGTCGGGTTCCGCCGTGGTGGACACGCACGACACCGCCGGTTTCGGCGCAGGCGCGGTGGTCGCCCTGGTCACCATGTCACCCGGCGGCGGCACCGACCACCAGGAGCAGTTCCTGTACTACTCCACCGACGGCGGCCGCACCTTCACCGATCACGGCACCGAACCGGTCCTGCCCAACCCCGGCGTGGCCGACTTCCGCGACCCGAAGGTGATCCGCGACGAGGAACGTGACCGCTGGGTGATGGCCCTCGCGCAGGGCCACACCATCGGCTTCCACCACTCCGCGGACCTGAGGACATGGACGCCCGCCGGGACGTTCACACACGACGGGCTCGGCGTCCTGGAGTGCCCCGACCTGTTCCGCATCACCGCCGGCGACGGCACCGACAAGTGGGTCCTGGGCCTGAGCGCCAACGGCAAACCGGCCGGGCTGCCCAACACCTATGCCTACTGGACGGGTTCCTTCGACGGCGGCTCCTTCACCACCGACACGACCGAACCCCAGTGGCTCGACCACGGCTGGGACTGGTACGCCGCCGTCACCTTCGACAAGCACCGGCCGGACGGCACCCCCGACCCGCGCGCACGGTACGCGTTGGGCTGGCTCAACAACTGGGACTACGCCCACACCGCCCCCACCATCGACTGCGACGGCTTCAACGGCACCGACTCGATCGTCCGCGAGGTCACGCTCGAGCGCGACCCCTCCGGAACGTACTACCTGGCCTCCCGGCCCGTCGCCGCGCTGGACTCCTACGTCTCCCGGACGACCCGCCTGGGCGATCTGACCGTCGACGGCACCCGCGTGCTCGACCACCGGGGCATCTCCTACGAGGTGAGCTGCGAGATCACCTGGGACCGGCTGACCGGAGCGGGCCTGCAACTGCGCCGTTCCCCGGACGGAAACCGCCACATCGACGCCGGAGTCTGGGGCGACTACGCCTTCCTCAACCGCCGCGCCACCGTCAACCCCGACGTCTCCGGTGCCTGCCAGGAGAGCCGCACACCCTTCGACCCGTCCGCGCGCACCGTCAGGCTGCGCGTCCTGGTGGACCGCACCTCGGTGGAGATGTTCGTGGACGACGGCCGCCATGTGCACTCCACGGAGGTGTTCCCGTACCTGGTCGACGACCGGCTGGCCCTGTTCGCCGCGGGCGGTACGGCGGTGTTCCGGAACACGGTGATACGGGAGTTCTCGGTGTAGCGGCGCCCTGTCGCAGCCCGCCGGAAAGCCTGTCACGATTTCTGTGGAACCTGACGGGCGACCATCGGAGCGCAGATGACGGCGACAGGCACGGGCGGAGCGGGCGCGCGGGGCACCGAGGGCGCGGAGGGCACCGAGGGGATCGAGGTGAAGCCGGTCGCCGGGCACATCGGCGCCGAGATCACCGGAGTGGATCTCGCCGCGGACCTCGACGACGCCGTGGTCGCGCGGATCCGGGCGGCGGTGCTGCGCTGGAAGGTGGTGTTCTTCCGCGGGCAGCGGCTGGACCACGCGGCCCATGTGGCGTTCGCCCGCCGTTTCGGCGAGCCCGTGGTGCTGCGCAGGCGGGGCGGTGCGTCACCGCCGGACGTTCCCGAGGTGGAGACGACCGCCGACCGGCTGGAGCTGGGCGGGCGGTTCGGGATGGATCACGAGGAGTGGCTCCAGCGGCGCCGGCACACACTGCTGCGCGGCTGGCACTGCGACCACGGCGCCCGCGTCGACCCGCCCGCCGCGACCATCCTGCGCGCCGAGACCGTCCCGCCCTACGGCGGCGACACCACATGGTCCAACCTGGCGGCCGCCTACGCGGGACTGTCGGCCCCGGTCCGCGCGTTCGTCGACGGGCTGCGCGCCGAACACCGGCTCGGGGTCGGCTACCAGCCGCGGCCCGGCGACGACGCGTACGTCCGTCACCTGCTGGATCGTCAGATCGCCACCGTGCATCCGCTGGTGCGCGTCCACCCGGAGACGGGGGAGCGGGTGCTGTTCGTCAACGGGTACTACGTCGAGCAGATCGAGGGCGTCTCCCGTGCGGAGAGCGCCGCGATCCTTCAGATGCTGCTGGAGCAGGCGGTCCGGCCCGAGTACACCGTCAGGTTCCGGTGGGAGCCGGGCAGTGTGGCCTTCTGGGACAACCGGGCCACCGTCCACCTGGCGCCCGGCGACAACGCCCATCTCGGCTTGCCCCGGATCATGCACCGGGTGATGCTCTCCGGGGAGGTGCCGGTCGGGGTGGACGGAAAGGCCTCCGAGCCGATCACCGGAAGCCAGCCGGGCCGCTGGTGACGGGCCGGTCGCCGCTCAGCGCAGGGGGATGGTCACCTCGTCCTCGACCGGCGGGTCGATCTCCTGGGCGAGGTTGCCGGTCGCGGCGAAGCAGCGCAGCCGGACCGCTTCCGGTGTGACGTCCAGACGCAGGAACGACTTGAAGAACGGCGGGCTGTACGTGGCCGAGCCGGGCGAGAACAGCCGGGTGTAGAGCTTGCGGACCGGCAGGCGGAAGCGGGCCCTGCGGTCCGGGCGCCGGGCGGTGCCCAGCAGGCTCGCGATCAGGCGCACCCGCCGGGTGACCCGTACGGGGTCGCTCTGTGCGCGGGTCAGGGGGATGCCGAGCCGTTCGGCGATGACGGCCATGCCCTCGGCCTCGCTGATCGTGAACAGGCGGGGCATGCGCAGCCGGCGGCCGTAGAGCCTGCTGTAGAAGGCCAGGGAGTCGCCGCGCAGCGGATAACACCGGAAGTCGGACTCCGTGACGTTTCCGATCGACACGCGCGGGATGGTGTGGGTGGCGTGCATGAACGCGCCGCCGCCGCCCGAGACCACGTACTGGACGGTGCGGCCGTCCACGTCCACCGGGTAGCGCTGGTAGTTGTGGATGTCGCCGCCTATCGCCGCCACGTAGTGGTGCTCCGGGGCGCGGACGACGTCGTCGACGGTGCCGCCGCCCTCTATCGCGCAGGGGTGGTGCTCGCCGTCCACGTACAGGGGGGAGCCGGTGACGAGGATCTTCGGGCGGGGCCCCTGGGACACCTCCCGCAGCCAGGCGCCCTGCTCGGCGTCGATGGTGCCGAGCAGGCCGGTGTCGATGCCGACGATCCGCACCGGCCCGGCGTCGATCGCCCAGTACGGGCCCGGCTGGACGGCCTGCTGCCCCGGCGCGGAACGCAGCTTCCGCGCGTCGGCCAGGCGCCGTTCGTCCGCCGGGCGCGGCCGGTGCCACAGCAGCGCACGCCACCAGGCGCGGCTCAGCGGGCGGGGCCTCGGCTCCGGGGCGAGCGGCGGGGCGTCGTCGCAGAAGACCCGCATGAAGGCGCCGAGGTCCTCGTACCAGTCGTGGTTGCCGGGGACGGCGTAGATCGGCGCCGGGTAGTCCCGGTACGGCCGGAAGAACTTCGTGCCGTAGTCGTCCGTGCTGCCGACCGGATAGTTCACGTCGCTGGCGATCACGGCGAACGACGTGCCCTCGGAGGCCTTCAAGAAGCCGGGGACCACGGCGTACTGGGAGTCGTCGCCCTCGCCGGTGTCCCCGACGACCATGAAGGAGAAGCGATCCGCCTCCGTGCGCCGGATCACCTTGTCCGCCGGGGCGCCTGCCGCGGCCCGCTGAGCCACCCAGCGGCTCCGGGTACGGCCCGTGGGGTCCCCGAACCAGGACGCGACCACGCCGTTGCGCGCGGCCCACAGCGTCCGGGGGTTCAGCCAGGACAGCTTCTCGACCCGCGCGGGCATGAGCTCCCGGTAGGTGCCGCGCTCGGCTGCGTTCCAGCCGGCGCCTTCGACGGTATCGCGTGAGGAGTCAGACACGCGGTGCACCGTAACAACGCCGTGGCCGCGCCGAGGAGGGGGGCCCGCGATCAGCGCACCCGCCACCCCGGGTCGAACTCCCCTGGTGACGCGGCCCGCTGACATCACGTGACCTTCAGCAGGGGCCGAGCGAGGGGCCGCCGCACACCACTCGGTGCGGTGCCGCGCCGGCCCCGTGGCCGTGGCCCTACTCGAACCGTGAGGTGTCGCTACTCGAACCGTGAGGTGTCGCCCGCGCCGCGCCGGACGATCTCGGCCTCACCCCCGGAGAAGTCGATGACCGTGGTCGGCTCGGTGCCGCAGTCGCCCGAGTCGACCACCGCGTCCAGCACATGGTCGAGCCGGTCCTTGATCTCCCAGCCCTGGGTCATCGGCTCGTCCTCGTCGGGCAGCAGCAGCGTGCTGGACAGCAACGGCTCGCCGAGCTCCGCGAGCAGCGCCTGCGCGACGACATGGTCGGGGATGCGCACCCCGACCGTCTTCTTCTTCGGGTGCTGCAGCATGCGCGGCACCTCACGCGTGGCGGGCAGGATGAAGGTGTAACTGCCGGGTGTGGAGGCCTTGATCGCACGGAACACGTCGTTGTCGATGCGTACGAACTGGCCGAGCTGGGCGAAGTCCTGGCACACCAGCGTGAAGTGGTGCCGGTCGTCCAGCTGTCGGATCGCGCGGATCCGGTCGATGCCGTCGCGGCTGCCCAGCCGGCAGCCCAGGGCGTAACAGGAGTCGGTCGGATACGCGATCAACGCCCCTTCGCGCACGCCGTCGGCGACCTGGCGGATTGCGCGTGGCTGGGGGTTGTCCGGGTGCACGTCGAAGTACTTCGCCATTCGCCGAGCTTATGCCGTGCACCCGGCGGGCGCCGTGCAGTCCGCTGTCCGGCCGTCAGCGCGCCGCGCCCGCCCCGGACTGCCCCCGCCCCGGACTGCCCCCGCCCCGGACTGCCCCCGCCCCGGACTGCCCCCGCCCCGGACTGCCCCCGCCCCGGACTGCCCCCGCCCCGGACTGCCCCCGCCCCGGACCTGCCCCCGCGCCTGCACCGCCTGCCCCGAGGCCCGTGGCCGCGCACCGGGCTCGGTGACACGTGTGACAGGCCCAGTGACATGGGCGACCCGCCTGATGACACGTGCCACCCGTCCGACCGATGCGCGACACGCCGAAACGTCGTCAACTTCGCGTGCTTACACGGCCCGTACCGGGGAACCAGAGCTGTGTACCGCTCGGAGGCGGCCCCCCGGCCCCGGGCGTGCGGCTTCGCCGGCCGCTCACCTCCCCCCGTGCAGCGCCGGCGAAGCCCCCTTCCCTCCTCCCGCGCTCCCCGCTGTCCCGAGGCATGCGTCACAGCGCTCGGCCCGGGCGGTCGGCGAAGGCCGCTGGTAACGTCCCAGACCGAGAACGCCGAGGTCAGCGCGGCGCACGACGAGAGGGGGCAGGGGCCGACATGGCCGGCCAGGAGGACGGTGCCGTCACGGCAGGCGGGCGGGAGAGCCGCCGTACGACATGGGCCGAGGAGCTTCTCGGCCAGCTGCGGCCGGCCGGGCGCGACGTGGGCAAGGTCGTGGCCTGGCTCGCCGAGGCCGTGCACGGCACGGCCTGCCTCCTGGACGGCGGCGGCGCACTGCTCGCCGGCCGGCCCCTGCCGCCGGCCGAGGAACTGGTCGCGGACGTCGTCTCCGGCCGGTTCGCCTCCGCCGCGCTGGAGGACGAGCGGCGCCACCTGCGCGTGGTGCGCGTGGGGGGCCAGCACTCGCCTCCGGCCGGTGTGCTGGCCGTCTCCCGTGCCGCACCCTTCGACCGGGAGGCCGCCGACGTGCTCAGCCACACGGCGGGAGTGGTCGAGCTGCTGCTGCGCGCCCGCGAGAGCGGCGAGGCCGGACGCCGGCTCCAGGAGGCGACGTCCGCGCTGCGGCTGGCGGTCCTGCAACTGCTGATGGTGGAGGACACCGTCTCGGCCCGCCGGGTGTCCGCCGGCCCGTGGCCCGGTCTCCTCGACACCGACACCGCGCACGTCTACGTCCTGGAGACGCACCGCGAGGAGCGCGAGCGGCTCACCGCCGACTGCCTGGACGCCACCGGCGGGCAGGCCCTGGTCGTACGCTGCCCGGCGGTGGACGGCCATGTGATCGTGGTCGCCCCCGCCGAGACCACCGGCCCGGCCCTGCGCTCGCTGGTCGGCGGGCGCCCGCGCACCTTCCTCGGCGGCAGCGCCCGGCACAGTCTCGCCCGGACCGCGACGGCGTACGGGCAGGCGGTGAGCGCCCTCGCCCTGGCCCGGTTCCGCCCGGACGGCACGGCCGTGTACGCCGAGCGCACCCACCCCGAGCGCCTGATGGACCCCGGGGCGCTGCGCGCCTGGTCGGACCGGCTGCTGCGGCCGCTGGACGCCCTGCCCCACCACACCCGGGCCGAGCTGGTCGCCACCGTGCGGCTGGGGCTGGAGTTCACCGCGGTGAGCGCCGCGCGGATCCTCGGTGTGAGCCGCAACACCGTCCGCGCCCGGATGGAGCGGTTGGAGCGGCTGCTCGGCACCGACCTCTCCCCGCTGACCGTCCGCGCCGCCGTCCACCTGGCCCTGAACACCCAGGCGGGCCTCCACGACGAGACCGCCGCCACCCCCGCACCGCGGGACCGAGCCGTACGCCTCGGTGATCTGCTGTCCGGGCCGGCGCTGCGCACCTGGGCGCACGAGCTCCTCGGGCGGCTGACGGCGGACACACGTGACCTGCGCGGCACCCTGCGCGCCTGGATCGCCGCCGGCGGCAACGCCGAGCGCGCCGCACGGCTGCTCGGTGTCCACGCGCAGACGGTGCGGGAGCACGTCCGCGGCGTCGAGCCCGTTCTGGAACGACGGCTCCTCGACACCGGCAGCGACCTGTACGAGGTCGTCCTGGCCCATCTCGTGGTGGGCGACCTGGAACCGCCCGCCCTCGACGGGCCCGTATGAGGACCACGAAGGCGCCGGTGTGCACGAACGAGGGCATAGCGGACTCAGTTGTGCACGGGTGAGCCCTCCGGCCGGCCGAGAGGGCACTGGCGCGATGTCGACGGCTGCGGAGAGCGACGTAGGTTCGACACACCGCGGAGGCGGGACCGGAGCGGGGGACCGGTCCGGCCTCCTCCGGAGAGAGGGACAGAGGCGCATCTCACAGCGGAGCCCTGTCTCGTCCGGCGGTGTGTTCCAGGTCTCTGTCCGCGGCGCGGCCTGTGAGGAACACCACCACAACGCGAACTCACTTGTGCCGGCAGCCAGTTGGGGCACGTGTCGGCCGCCGGGAAGCGGTGTGATCGTCGACTGTCCCCTGCCTTGGGCGAAGATGGGCAGCCGCTGTGCCGGGCCACGTCTCACCGTCGAGCCGCCCCTGGCGGCACAGCACGGCAAGCCGTCCGGTCTCCGACAGAGAACGACTTTCTGTGGCTTCTTCCACCACTGCTCCTTCCCCCCAGCCCTCGGCCGCGCCGCGCCGCGTGCTCCTGCCCTCTCTCCGCCGCCCGGACCGCCGGGCGACGGCCGGCGAGGACCGCGCCCCGTGGCGGTCGCTGCGCCACCGCAGCATGCGCTGGTGGTCGGCCGCCAACCTGGTGTCCAACGCCGGCACCTGGATGCAGCTGACCGCGCAGAACCTGCTGGTGCTCCACCTCACGGGCTCCGCGGCGGCGACCGGCCTGTCGCTGTCCGCACAGGCCGCGCCCGGGCTGCTGCTCGGACTCCTCGGCGGCGCCGCCGTCGACGCCTGGCCGCGCCGGCTCACCGCCTCGGTGAGCCAGGCCCTGCTCGCCCTGGTCGGCTTCCTCACCGCCGGGCTGGTCGTCACCGACCACCTGACGGTGCCGATCCTGATGGTGCTCGCCGCCGTCACCGGACTGATCGCCACCGTCGACGCGCCCGCCTGCGCCCTGCTCGGCAACGATCTCGTGCCCGCCGAGGACGTGCCCTCCTCGATCGCCCTGGGCTCGGTGGTGAGCGGGGCCGGCCGCGTGGGCGGAACCGCGCTGGCCGGCGTGGTGGTCGGCCTGTGGGGACCCGGAGCGGCGTACGCCGCCAACGGAGTGTCCTTCCTGGCCGTCGCCGCGGTGATCCCCTTCCTGCGACCGCACCCGGAGGCAGGGCAGGCGCCGGCCGCGGCGCCCCGGCAACGGAAGCGGACGGCCGACGGGTCCCGGCAGGACGGGGCCGCCGCATCGCCCGCGCGGCGGGGCACCGGAGCGCGCGAGGGCCTCGGCTTCTTCCTGCGCCGCCCGCGGCTCGTGGCCCTGGCCGGCATCACCGCGCTCAGCAGCGTCTTCGGCCGGAACTACGGCCTGACCCTGGCCGTGCTGGTCACCGGACCGCTCGGCGGCGCCGCCGGGGCCTTCGGCACGGTCTCCAGCGTGCTGGCCGTGGGCGGTGTGGCGGGCGCGGTGCTCGCCGGACGCCTGCGCAGCCCCTCCGTACGCCTGGTGGGCGCCCTCGCCGCGGCCGGAGCCGTGCTCCAGATCGCCGCCGGTCTGTCCCCCACCCTGTGGGTCCTGCTGCTGCTCGTCGCCCCGATGGCCGTGGTGGAGTCCGTCTCGGACACCGCCGGCACGACGGTCCTGCAGACCGACCCGCCGGCGCACATGCGCGGCCGGGTCCTCGGCGTGTGGCGCACCGCGAGCACCGGGTGGAGCCTCGTCGGCCCACCGCTGCTGGGTGTGCTGATGCAGACCGCGGGGGCGAGGGGCGCACTGGTGATCGGCGGCGTCCTCATCGCCGGCGCCATCGGCACCGGTGCCGTCCTGCGCGACCGCCGCGCACGCCGCGCCCCCGCGGAGCGTGCGGCCGGCGTGCTGCCGGTCACGATCGGCGGCACCGTACCGGCCGCGCCGCGCCCGGTGCCGTCTCGGCCCGTCGCCGCCGACTGCACCGCTCCCGGACACGGCGAGCTCTGCGCCGCGGGCTGTGCCGCTGCCGCCTGAGCCGGCGCCGTCGCCGTCGACCGAACCAGCTCCGTCCCCGCCGCCCTAACCAGCCCCGTCAGGGAGCGTCCCGCGGGCAGGGGGTCAGGACGAGCATCGTCACGTCGTCGCGGAGCGTGCCGCTGTGCGCCAGGAGATCGGCCAGCACATGACCGGCGAGAACGGCCGGGTCCCGGTCGGCGAGGCCGGGCAGGCGGTCCAGCAGGGGGTAGAACGCGCCGTGGGCGTCCCTGGCCTCGGTGACCCCGTCCGAGGCCAGGAACAACATGTCACCCGGCCGCAGCGGCAGGACCTGCCCGTCCTGGTGCGGCACCCCGTCGGACAGGCCCAGGCCCAGGGGTGTCCACGGCACGAGCTCGATCTCCGTGGCCTTCCCGTCCCGGAGCAGGACCGGGGGAGGGTGGCCGCACGTCACCATCCGCACGGACCGCGCGTCGCCGGAGAACTCCAGCAGTACGGCGGTCGCGAACAGCTCCGCGTTCCGCACCTCCGCCGAGTCCACCATGAGCCGGCGGTCCAGGGCGGCGGCGACCGCCGTGAGGTCCGGCCGGTCGAGCACCGCCTCCCGGAAGCTCCCCAGCAGCGCGGCGACCGTGGACACCGCCGCCAGGCCGTGTCCCTGCACATCGCCCATGACCGCCCGTACGCCGCTCGCGGGGCCCCGGCGCACGTCGAAGAAGTCCCCGCCGACCAGCGTCCCGAGCTGCGCGGCCCGGTACAGGCCCGCGCAGCGCACCGTGCCCACCCGCTCGGGCAGCGGCGGGACCACGGCCCGCTGCGCGGCCTCGGCGACCATGCGCTCCAGGTTCAGCTGCGCGTCCCGGCGGCTGCGCACATAGGAGAGGAACACGCTCAGCACGGCGACGAAACAGATCGTCTCCAGGTCGGTGTTGCCCGGGTGGTCCAGCCCGAACACCGGCACGGTGAGCAGGGCCACCACCACGCAGCCCATCACCGCGGTCGCCAGCGGACCGTACGACATCACGGCCAGCGGCGGGATCGCACCCAGCAGGAAGCCGACGTCGATCGGGTTCGGGCTCGCCAGCGTGACCGAGCCCACGACGACGATCAGCGCGAGCGGTAGCACCCGCACCCAGCGAGGCGGCGGCGCGCCCCGCAGCCAGCCTCGCCGGTGCGGATCCCGGCGCGCCGCCGGAACAGGCACCTTCACCACACCACCACGCTGCTACGCCCCCACCCCGGCCGCACGTCGAGACCCCCCGGTGGAATCTAGAAGGGGGTAAGGGTCAGGCGGATGTTCGAAGGGGCCGTGTCCTGGATGTAGGAGGCGAAGTCCGCCACGTCGTCGAAGGCGAAGCCGTAGGCCCGGCCGTCCCCGGTGGCCGCGTGCATGGCGGCGGCGTAGTGGTTGGTGACGGCGGTGCGGTAGAAGGAGGAGGCGTCGGTCACCGGCTGGGCTGCGGAGGCCAGCAGCGTGGAACGGTTGAAACCGGCACCGACCACCGCGGCGACGGGACCGGTCGTCCCGTCGTTGGGCGCGGCGAGCGCGCCGTCGCAGAACAGCACGTCCCGGGTGGTCGGCTGGTCGAAGGAGACGGTGGCCGGCCCCGCGAGGACGAGCTTCCCGCCGCGCACCCGGCCGGTGAACGTGCCCGCGGCCGTGGCGACCGTGAGGTCCTTGCCCGTGTACGTGCTCCAGACCTCGTCGATGTACGGGGCGAAGTAGTCCTTGGCGAACAGTCCGGCGTCCAGTCCGTGGCCCGGGGCGATCACCCGGGTGTCGTCCACGACCAGCTTCCCGAACCCCTCGGCCTGCCGCACGGCGGCGAACGCCGCCGCCCGTCCGCCGTCGCGCAGGGTGCCGGTCGTCTGGTCCCGGGCGCCGGTCAGGCGGATGCTCAGCGGCACGCTGAACATGTCGACCATGGTCGTGTTGCAGAACATGCCCGAGGCGTTGTACGTGAACTCGGCGCAGTCGTGCAGCACCGGATAGTTGGGGTCGGAGGACACCCAGCCCGCCGGGTACTGCAGGGCGGGGTTGCCGGCCCCGTCGGTGACGGCCCGCAGCTTGAGCTTCTGCCCGAGGGACACGTAGATCCGGCCGGACATCCGCGGCAGGGACAGCCGGGTCTCGCCGCTGCCGGCCAGCGGTATCGCGTAGTCGGTGAAGCCGTCCGCGCCGTTGTCCGAGACGGCGATCGGCGCGAGCGTGCCCTCGGGCGTGACCCTGACCTGCCGGCCGTCCTGGTTGCCCACGATGTACACGTGGACGGAGGCATTGCCGAAGGAACCGGTGTTGTTGACGATCGTCAGCGGCAGCGTGTCCGCGGCCGCCGCGGTCTGCGACGGCGTCCCCGCCAGGGCGTGCGGGGCGATCACGGCGGCGGCGGGCGCGGCCACCGCCACGCCGCCGAGAGCGGCGAGGAACTTCCTGCGGCCGAGGGTGCGCTGGTGGCGAGGGGCCATGTGGGGGTGCCTCCTTGGAGCGACACGTGCATGGGGGGAGCGACGGCGGCAGGCGGTGAGAGCGCTCTCACCGCCGTCGGGGTCCCCGATGCTACGCAGCACCGCGGAACGCGCAACCGCCGCGGCGCCGACCCAAGGTCCTTGAATCCGCGCCTACTTGGGTAACGCGGTCGGCGGCGGTCGGCGCTTAATCCGCGCTTAAGAGCCCCTTAATCCTGTGCGGGCGCCCGCCCGCCCGCTCGGCCTTCCGCACCAGCCTTCAGCGCGCCAGCAGTGACTCCGCCGCCGCGAGGATCTCCGTGACCCGCAGGCCGAACGCGGCGTCGCACGGATGCGGGCGCCCGGTGCGCGCGGCGGTGAGCAGCGCGTCGGCCGCCCGGGCGAAGGAGGCGACCGCCTCCTCGGAGCTCTCGGGAAGGGTGGTCACCCCGGCCGTGCCGCGCAGTTCCACGGCGGCCCCTGCCGCCGCCGGCGGAGCGGTGAGGCTCAGGGTCAGGGTGCTCGAGGCGCCGCCGGCGTGATCGAGGACCACGTGCACGGTGTCCCCGGGCCCGTGCGCGGCGGCCGCAACCCGGCGTACGTCGCCCAGCACCGGCAGCAGCACCGACAACGCGTGCGGGCCCACGTCCCACAGCGCGCCCTTCTCCTGCCGCCACGGCGAGTCGGCGAACGGGCTGTCACCGGTGAACACCGCGCCCAGCCACTCGGCCCGCGCCGTGAACCAGCCCTCCTGCCCGGCCTGCGACGCGATCCAGGACTCCGGCCCGGTCTGGAACCGCGTGGTGAAGAAGACCACCGAGGCGACCTGGGCCTCCCGGGCCGCCTCGACCACGGCGCGGCCCTGGGACACCGTCGCGGCCAGGGGCTTGTCCAGCAGCAGATGGCACCCGGCGCGTGCGGCACGCACCGCCAGATCGGCCTGCACGTCCGGCGGGAGCGCGACCGCGACCGCGTCCACCTCGGCCAGCAGGGCGTCCACGTCGTCGTAGGCGCGGGTGCCGTGGCGTCCGGCCAGCTCCTTGGCGGCGTCCGCCCGTCGTCCCCACACGCCGACGAACTCCAGTTCGTCGTGCCCGCTCAGGGCGGGAGCGTGGACCATCCGGGCCCAGGGGCCGGTGCCGAGCAGTCCTATGCGCATGCCGCTGCCTCTCCGTGGTGTCGAACGAGGGGGACGGAACCGGGTCCGTCCCCCTCCTGTCCTGTCGTGACCGAGCGTGTCACAGCGGTCGGGACGTCGGACGGGCCGTGCGCCGTTTGCCGCAAGTCCGTTCGAAAACAAGCCTGTTGAGGGCGTCGTCGAGTGCCTTTCGAAGTGAAGACTTCGTGACGATCGGGCAGTTCGGGCGGATGTTCCGTGCTGTCGTTCGTTCGTGGACTGGTTCGGCCGAACACGGCTTCCCTACGATGTACTCTCTGTCAGACCGGCCCAGTTGGCGCGGTGGATTCGGCGAATCTGGGGGATCGATGCCTACGGAGAACCAGCTGTCCACGAAGATCGACGAGAACGTGCCGACCGCCGCGCGCATGTACGACCACTACCTCGGCGGCAAGGACAACTACGCGGCGGACCGCGCCGCGTGCGAGGAACTCGACAAGGTCGTCCCCAGCACGCGCCGGCTCGCCCTGAACAACCGCCGCTTCCTGCAGCGGGCCGTCAGGGTGATCGCCGAGGAGTACGGCATCCGGCAGTTCCTCGACCACGGCTCCGGCCTGCCCACCCAGGACAACGTCCACCAGGTCGCCCAGCGGGTCTCGTCCGACACGCGCGTGGTGTACGTGGACAACGACCCGATGGTGCTGGTCCACGGTCGCGCCCTGCTGCAGCAGGACGAGCGCACCGCGGTCATCCACGCCGACATGCGCCGCACCGACGAGATCCTCGCGCACCCGGACACCAAGCGGCTGATCGACTTCTCCGAGCCGGTCGCCGTGCTGTTCAACTCGGTGTTCCACTGCATCCCGGACAGCGACACCGACGGCCCGCTCGCGGTGGTCGAGCGCGTGCGCTCACACCTCGCGCCCGGCAGCATCATGCTCATGTGTCAACTGGTGAGCGAGGACCCCGAGGTCCGCGAGTTCGTCACCAACTTCATGGACCAGGCCACGCAGGGTCACTGGGGCCGGGTGCGCGAGCAGAAGGACGTGTACGAGTGGTTCGACGGCCTGGAGATCCTCGAACCGGGGCTGGTGGAGGTGTCCACTTGGCGGCCGGACACCGAGGTGGCGCCCCGTCAGCTCACCCATGAGTGGGTGGAGTTCGGTGGTCTGGGACTGCTCCGCTAGGAACCCCGCCGGGGTCGGCGCACGGCGCGGTGGTGGTGCGATCGACGGGGTGCCGGTGCCGGTCAGGGCGCCGCGTAGCGGTCCTTCATCGTCTTGCGCAGCAACGCCAGGGACTCCAGGGGCGTCAGTGCCTCGTCGGCCAGCCGGTCGAGCGCGATCCGGTACTCCTCCGTCTCGTCGCGGTCCTCGAGGAAGTTGGCGCTGCGGATGTGCTCGAGGTAGACGACGTCGGGCAGGTCGAGCCCGCCGAAGCGGAGATAGGTGATCGGGACGTTGGGCGCGGACGCGTTCGTCACGTCCAACGGCACGACCTGCAGCGTCACATTGGGGCGCTGGGCCATCTCGACGAGGCGGGTGAGCTGGTCGCGCATGACGACCCGGCTGCCCAGCACGCGCAGCAGCACCGACTCGTCGATGATCGCCCACAGCTGGGGTGCGTCCTGGCGGGTGACCAACTCCGCGCGGCGGGTGCGCAGTTCCACGCGCCGCTGCACCTCGCCGGCGGACGCGGTCGGCAGCCCGCGTTCCACCACGGCCCGGGTGTACGCCGGGGTCTGCAGCAGACCGGGGACGTACTGGATCTCGAAGGTGCGGATCGCGGCGGCCGCCTCCTGGAGCCCGACCAGCCGGTCGAACCACTCGGGCATCAGCCGCTTGTCGTAGCGCTGCCACCAGCCGGGCTCGCCCGCGCGCCGCAGCAGCTTCAGCAGGACGGAGGACTCGTAGTCGTCGGTGTCGTACAACCGCAGTAGGGCGCGGACGTCGGCCTCCGCCGGAGGACGGCGTCCCTTGCCGGACTCGATGCGGGAGAGCTTGGCGGCACTGAATCCCAGTTCGCGTGCCGCCTGCTCCTGCGACAGACCGGCGTCCTCGCGGAAACCCGCCAGCTGGACACCGACCAGCATCTTCAAAAGCGTCGGGGCCGGCTCTGACCGGTCCAGATACGGTTCGAGGCGGGAGAGGCGATGCGGCTCGGCTGACATCCTGACTCCCCAGTGGACCGGCAGACTTGAGGTTTACACTATCGCACCGCCCCGCTGCGGAGCGCATCCGTCAGCGCAAGTCGTTACACCCCTTCCGCTTCACCGCGTAAGGGGCGCAGCTCACAGCAAGTGGTCGAACTCGCCCTCCTTCGCGCCCGCCAGGAACGCGGCCACCTCCGCGGGGGTGTAGACCAGGGCGGGGCCGTCGGGGTCGCGGGAGTTGCGCACCGCGATGTCCCCGCCGACGAGGGCGGCGACCTCCACGCAGTTGCCCTCGGCGTTGCTGTGCCTGCTCTTGATCCATCGGGTGTCCAGGGAACTGGCCCGCACTCCGTTGCGCACTGGTGGCACCGCATTCTCCTTGCTGTTCACGTTCCGCCGTGAGGCGTGCCCGGCCCGCTGCCGGGGCCGGCCGCGTCCCACCGGACTCTTCCCGTCGCCGAGCATTTTCACGAGAAATTTCGCGTGCAATTGCACGCGGACGCCGTCAGCGTGGATAATAGCCGTGGCGTCAACCCCTCGGTCGGCGCCACACGGTGACGTCGCATCAGGGAGATGCCGTGCCTTCACCCGCGAGCCCGCAGCTCGGAACGCCCGGCGCGCCGACCATGGCAGCACCGGGGACCATGTCCGGCCGGGCGCCGGACATGGTCCCCGGCGCGCTCGCGGCCGCGGCGCTGCGCATCGAGTGCGGCCGGGAGGGCTTCGCCCGCGCCCGCGCCTTCACGCGCCGGACGCTGTCCGGCTGGTCGCTCGACCACTGCGGTGACGATGCCGCCGTCGTCGTCACCGAGCTCGCGGCCAACGCCGCGACGCACGCGGTGCCGTTCGCCCCTGAGGGGCGCACGGACGTCTGGCTCGGGCTCGCCCTCGACGGCGCTCATCTGGTGCTCACCGTCTCCGACCCCTGTGGCAGTCGCCCCGTGCCCACCCGCCCGGCCGGCCCCGGCCTGGCGGAGCACGGCCGGGGACTGGGCATCGTCGAGGCCCTGGCGGAGGAGTGGGGCTGGACCCCGAGACCGCCGCAGGGCAAGACCGTCTGGGCCAGGCTGCCGACCAGCCCGCCCCACTGACCCACCCTCCCCCCCCGTACGCCCGCCGCGGAAAGGCCCGACGCCATGCGCACCGCACCGACGGAGCAGCCGAGCACACAGCGCACCGACCGCGCGACGACCCCGACCGGCGTGGCCGCCACCACGCCCCTTTCGGCACTGGGACAGGTGCCCTGGAGCGAGATCAGGGACTCCACCGGTCCCGCGAGCGCCATCCCCCAGCTGCTGCGCAGCGTGGCCCGTGGAGAGGCGGAGGCCGCCCGGGCCGCACTGGAGGACCTGCGCACCCGTATCTGCCAGTACGGCTTCGTGGTGGAACAGGCGACCGCCGCCACGGTCCCGTTCCTGTGGGAGCTCGCCCAGCTGCCGCACGTGACCTGCCGGGCGCAGATCCTCCAGCTGCTCAAGAACATCGCCGACGCCCGCCAGTGGGAGTCCGTCGCCGCCGTCTACCCCAAACTCCTCAACCACCGTGAGAACCCCGTGGTGTGGGAGCGCAGGGCGCGGCAGGCCGTCCGGGCCCGACGTGGTGCCCTGCGGACGTTGCTGGCGGAACAGGACCGGGAGATCACCCGGGTCTCCGGCGAGCTCGCCGACGCCCTCGCCGACTGAGCGGGCGCCGACCTCCTGGCCGACCGTGCGGGCGCGGACGCCCTGCCGATCGTACGAGCGCCGAAGCCTTGGCCGGCCGTGCGAACGCCGGCAGTTCACCGTCGACCCCGGGCCGGCACCTCGCCGTGCGCCCGGGCAGCCCGGGTCCCCGCGCGGGCGCGGAGATTTCCCCGCCGAACCACCGCCGTCGCCGCAAGCCGTGCGCCCTGGGCGGCTCATGACGGCTTGTTCTTCTGCCCGGCTGCTGCGTGCCGTTGACACAATCTTGGCCGAAGGCCCTCAAAGCACCTATATTGCGGATACCTCTGCCGGGTCGTGCGGCGCCGAGACGCCGTAGACGGGAGCTGCCCGGACATGTGCGGCCGAGTGTTCAGCGGAGGCCCCGGTGAGCGTCACCCAAGGAATCGAGCGCGGTGCGCGAGTCCGTCGCGCGCCGCTCCACGCGTCCCGCACCACGAGCGGTGCGACGGAGAAGTGGCCATGAACTGGCGCGAGCACGGAGCGTGCCGCTTCGAGGACCCCGAACTCTTCTTCCCGCTCGGGGACGGCGTTCTGTCGCTGCGGCAGACGGAACAGGCCCGCGCGGTGTGCCGACGGTGCCCCGTACTGCGCGAGTGCCTGGCCTTCGCCCTGCGCAACAGTGAGTACGACGGCGTCTGGGGCGGCATGACCGCGGGGGAGCGCCGCGCCAGAGTGCGCGGCAGATCCGAGGACCGCCGCCGATGACGGCCGACGGGTCCCCGACGTCGATCCACTGTTGATCCACCGGAAATCGACGGAATCCGGACAATCATGTGCCGCTAGGCGGTCGGTATGCATGGCACGGCGTGCCTGGGGCATACGCAGGAAAAATTCGAGAGAGGGGCGCTCCGTGCTGGTTCCGGACCCGAAGGTCGTCAGGACGTTGCTGACTCGGTACGCATCGCTGAAGATCGCTCAGGCGGAGAGGGAGCGGGCCGAGACGGCTCGGGAGCTGGAGGACGTCAGTTACACGTTGTGCGTCATGATGGGCACCACCAGCATCGACGACGCCATCGCCCGGGCGGACGCGCTGCTGCTCGCCGCCGGCCGCGCGGCACAGGCCCCCACGGACCCCGACGGGGCGGACGACCTGTCCCTGGCCGTGTGACGTCCGGGGCGACCGTCCGGGACCTCCGCGACACTTCATGGCACTGAGTGCCGACGCGGCGCACCGCCGTCGGTCAAGGGGCGACGGTGCGCCGGTCGTCGACATGCCCGGGCTCCCCCGGGGCGGAGCGGGCCAGCCACGCGGCGATGGTGCGGGCGATGGGCAGGCCGGTCTCCACCTCGACGAACCCGAACTGACCCGACTGGTTGCACTCCAGGAACCACCAGGTCCCGTCGGCGTCCTCGGCGAAGTCGAAGGCGCCGTACGCCAGTTCTGCCTCCTTCAGATAGCGGCGCACGGTCGCCGCCACGCGCGGCGGCACCTCCACCGGCAGCCAGTCAGTGGCGGAGGAGGCGAAGCGGACGTCCACCTCGTCCGGGTCCGCGTCCGCCGGGGTCGCCTTCCGGGCGGCCAGCAGCGTCTCGCCGACCGCGGTCAGCCGGATGTCGGCCCGCTTGACGATCCGCCGTTGCAGCAGAGTCGGGCCGTAGGCCACCGCCGCGAAGTCCGTGTCCGGTGCGACACGGCTGGCCGGCACCGCCCTCGGCGGGTCCTGCGGATGCGCGCCGGAGACCGGCTTGACCACCAGATCCGGGAACCGCTCGGCGAACTCCCGGGCCACCTGCGGAAAGGTCGTGATGAGCGTGGCCGGCACCGGCAGGCCGCAGCGCTGCGCCAGCCTCAGCTGCCACGGCTTGTGCCGGGCACGCCGTGCCGCGTCGGGATGGTTCATCCAGCGCGCCCCGCTGCCGCGCAGCATGCCGTAGAGCGCCTGTGACGCCTCCTCGGTGAGCCAGGCCGAGGGCTCGGGCGCCCGGGCGGCCGGGACTCCCGGCCGGCGCACCCAGACGGACCGCAGGCCGTTCATGCTCACCAGCCGCCCCCCGGCGGACAGATGGCCGCGGAAGGAGCCGTGCACATACTCGCCCGAGAGGGCGGCGCCCGCGGTCAGATCGGCCGGATCCAGCCGGACCACCGGGACCGAGGAGGCGTTCAGGTGCACCACCACCATGTCCGCCGTCACGTCCTCCTCGCCGGTGAGGATGAGTACGGTCATCGTTGCCGGCCGTATTCAGTCGTCGAAGTGCGTCTTGGAGCCCGCCGTGGAGGTGGTGGTGCCCAGTTCCCTCAGCAGCGCGTGGTCGCAGGCGGCGATCCGGCCGTCGAGGAGCACGTTCAGCTGCAGTCCGGAGTCGTAGACGTACGGCGTGGCGGCCTCGCGTTCCACGGCCGGACGTGCGTAGTTGAGCGCGAACGGTTGCATCGTCTCTCCCCTGTCGGTGCAGCCGCGATCAAGCGGTGGTCGTCCTTGCGGCGTCGCTTGGCCCGCTGACTTCGTTTCGGGTTCCCGAGACTTATACGAATCGAACGGGTGAATGGTTTCCTTACGGAGCGTAGTCAGGGCGCTCGGGACCCGCGCGAGCCCGCTCTGCGGCCCGCTCACCCCTGTGGCGCACCCGGGTGGCGAACGGGCAGAGCCGGCTCTTGTAATGGTCAGGGTAAGTCGCGTGCCGCACTTCGGGGTTGCAGGAGCGGCCGCACCCCTCCCCTGGAGCCCAGATGACCACCCGCCCTTCACCACCCCAGTCGGACCAGTCCGTCATCTCCTTCACCGAGGAGGTCCCCTGGGCCGGACCGCCCGGCGGGACGGCGGGCGGCGGCGAGGGCGCGGGTGAGCGCGTGGACGGCGACGCGGCACGCGGACTGATGCGGGCCGCCGTCGGCGACCGCAGCGTGGAGGAGGTCGCCCGGCTCGTCACCCTGCTCCGGGAGTCGCGGGAGTACGCGGACGCCGCCGGCCCCGTACTGCGCGCGGTCGCGGTGGACCGCCCCGTGGAGGAGGTGGCCCGGCTGGTCGCCGAGCTGACCCGGCCGCCGTATCCGGCCGACAGCGCCGACGACACGATCCGCGCCGCGGTCGAACACCGCTGCGTCGAGGACGTCACCCGGCTGGTGACCCTGCTGCACCGGGAACCCCAACTGCCGCACTGCGGACGGGAAGCGGTCCGGGCGGCGACCGACGCCCGCAGCTCGGAGGACCTCGTGGAACTGATCGGCCGGCTCGCCCGCGACCGGGACCCCGCGCAGCCCCACGGCGCCGGCCAGACGCCGGTGCTCCCCGGCGAGGAGCCGATGACCGCGGCGACCCGAACCGGCGAACACTCGGGAGTCCCGGACGCGCCCGAGGCCGAAGGAACGGACAGCGGCACACGGCGCTCCGGCGGGTGGAAGGGCCGGCTGGCGTTCTGGCCCAGCTGGCTGGCCGCGGCGGCACTCGTGGTGTGCGGCGCGGCCCACTTCCCGCGCCGCGAGGGCGCGCCCGTCTACGCCTACGGCATGACCTTCGCGGCCTCCGCGCTGTGCGGGATGCTCGCCCTCGCGCTCGCCCTGCGGCCCGGGGTGGTGGTGCTGGTCGCGGGAGCGGTGGTGCCAGGAGCCCTGGCCGCCCTCTGGTACGTCGAAGGCCGGTTCGCCCCGGCGGAGTTGTCCCGGGCACTGGCGATCACCCTGGCTCCGCCGGCGAGCGCCGGGCTCACCGCGGTGTGCGCGTCCCTGGCCTCGCTGGCCGCCCTCTCCCTGCTGCTGATGGTGCAGGTGGCCGAGAGGCATCCGGCTCCACGGCCCTCCGGCTGAACCGGAACGTCCGTGCGGGCGTGCCGGAGGGCGGGGTCAGGATCCGGTGGGGCGGTCCGAGGGGCCGGATGAGGGGGCGGCGTCCCCGGAGTCCTCTTGCTCGGGGACCGTGCCGGGGCGCGGCGACAGGGCCGAGCCCCGAAGCCGCTCCAGGCCACGCGCCAGTTGCCGGAACGGGGAGCCCGTGCCCGAACGGGGCGGCTTCCGCGCGGGTGGCACGCCCTCGGCCCCGCCCTCGCGGAGGACGGCGAGGGCTTCGTGGGCCCGCTCGGCCGCCTCGCGGTACAGGTCCCGGGACTTCGTCATCGCCTCCAGGGCCTCGGCGTACATGGCCACCAGCTCACGGGCGTGGGCGAGCTCCTCCTCCGTCGTCCTCAGGTGCCACTGCTCCCGCAGCGCGGTCAGGGCGTCGTCGGCGCCGTCCGGCAAGGGCCGTTGCAGCGCGGCGAACCGCGTGATCGCGTCGAGGAGATCGGCCGGCTCGGTGCCGTCCAGGAAGACGCTGCGCACGGAGAACTCCTGCGCCTCGTAGCCGGGCGCCGCCGGGTGTCCGGGCAGGACGACGGCGCCGCCGCGGGGCACCCGGGTGCCGAAGTCGTCCAGCACCCAGTTGACGGCCCTGAGGCGCTGCGGTGCGGCACGGTGCTCCACGACCCGGTGCCGCAGGCCCTCCGGCAGCGGCCCCAGCAGCGTCGCACGGCCGCGTTCGTCGGGAGTCATGGCCTCGTGCACGACGACATGCACGCACCAGCTGTCACGTACCGCGTGCCGCAGCACGCGCCGGAGCTCCTTGTCGTCGTCCGGGAGCGGGTTGACGTCTCCCAGGCGCAGTCCGGTGACGGCCTCCCGGTCCCAGCCGGCGTCGGGCCGCTGCGGCCAGAACATGGCCGCGGGGGACGGCCACCGTGGGTCCCACGCCCGTTCGGCCTCCGCCACCAGCACCCAGTCCCGCTCCTCGGCGGAGCCGCGGTGGGGCGACAGGGCGAGCCGGGCGCGTACGGTCACCTCGCCGGGCGCGAGCCAGCGGGCCTCGAAGACGTGTTCGCGGGCGGGGTCGGCGTCGTCGGGTTCGAGATGACTGTGGATGACGTCGTCGGCCTTGAGCTTCTCCAGGTGGCGCCGTACGGCGTCCGCCGCGCCGGGACCGATGTGGCGGCCGCGCGCCGACCACACCGTGGGCGGGGCCGCGGGAGAGGAGGAGGAAGAGTTCGACATGGGCCAATCTGCGGGCGGGGACGGCGTGCGCTTTCCAGTATCAACCAGAGCGGATCATGATCGGCCGGCCGGGGGCCGCCGGGCGCGCCGGTCGGCCGGGAACGCCGCGGCGTGACGTTGACGCGCGCTCGATCTGCCTGCGGCGTCGCCCGTACGGCAGCACACCAGGTTCCCCGTTCGGTCCAACCGACGCCCGGGGAGACTGACATGTCTACTCCGTTCGGCCGTGGGGTGATGGTGCCGCGGCGGTTGACGCCCTCACTGTGGAGGCACCTGCTACTTCGAGCGACAGGAGTTCTCATGAGGATCCGAATGACGGCCGCCGCGGTCCTGGCGGGTGCGGCACTGGTGGCGGGCGCGGGCACGGCCGTCGCCGACGACGGCGCCAGCGCGACGGGCACCGCCTCCACCAGCCCGGGCCTGGTCTCCGGCAACGTCATCCAGGTCCCAGTCGACCTCGACCTGAACCTGTGCGGGACCACCGTCGACGTGATCGGTGTGCTCAATCCCGCCGCCGGGAACGCGTGCGCGACCAAGTAAGGAAGCCCCTGACGGGCAGCAGCCGAACGAGCCGTACCCCGATCCCGGGGTACGGCTCGTTCGCGCGCGGGGTCCGGTGTCCTTCCGGCACCGCAGACGGGGCACGCCCCGATGCGGATGGTGGGCGGGCCCCGTCCGCCGACCATTGTGGTCGCTGGCACCGTCCGGCGACACAGGTGTGCGGGCGCGCGGCCGAGTGGGGCGCGCACACCCCGTGCGCGGGGGTACGGGTCCCGTGCGCGGCACGCGGCACCCCGGCCGCTGCTTGCCCGCCTGCCTGCCGTTCCGGTGCTACGACCCGCTGGCCCGGAGCATGTCCTCGCGCTCGACGATCTTCACCCGCTCGCGGCCCTGGGGCTCGCCCAGCGCCTTCTCCGCGGCGTCGAGGCGGTACCAGCCCTCCCAGGTGGTGAAGCGTACGTTCCGCTCGGCCAGGAAGGCGTCGACGGCCTCCGGGCCGGGGGAGGCGGGGGTGTGCAGGCGCCCGGCCGCGTAGTCCTCCAGCAGGTTGGCGACCGTCTCGTTGGCGTCGCCCTTGGTGTGGCCGATCAGGCCCACCGGGCCACGGCGGATCCAGCCGGTGACGTACGTCGACTGCACGTGCTCGCCGCTCTCGCCGATGATCCGGCCGCCCTGGTCGGGAACCGTGCCCGTCTCGTCGTCCCACGGCAGCTTGGGCAGCGGGTCGGAGAGGTAGCCCACCGCGCGATAGACGGCGGTGACGTCCCAGTCCTTGAAGGTCCCGGTGCCCTTGACGTTGCCGGTGCCGTCGAGCTCGGTGCGCTCGGTGCGCAGGCCGGCCACCCTGCCGTCCTCGCCGAGGATCTCGGCCGGGGACTCGAAGAAGTGCAGGAACAGCTTGTGCGGCCGGTCGCCGGCATCGCGGATCGCCCAGTTCTCCAGCGTCTTGGCGACCATGTCGGCCTGCTTGTTGCCGCGCCGGGTGGCGATGGAGCCCTCGTCGTAATCGATGTCCTCGGGGTCGACGATGACCTCGATGTTCGGGGAGTGGTCCAGCTCGCGCAGCTCCATAGGGCTGAACTTCGCCTGCGCGGGACCGCGCCGACCGAACACGTGGATCTCCAGCGCCTTGTTGGCCTTCAGGCCCTCGTACACGTTCGGCGGGATCTCGGTCGGCAGCAGTTCGTCGGCCGTCTTCGCCAGGATCCGGGCCACGTCGAGGGCGACGTTGCCGACCCCGAGCACGGCGACCTTCTCGGCCTGGAGCGGCCAGGTGCGCGGCACGTCCGGGTGGCCGTCGTACCAGGAGACGAAGTCGGCGGCGCCGTAGGAGCCGTCCAGGTCGATGCCGGGTATGGGCAGTGCCCGGTCGGCCGTGGCGCCGGTGGAGAAGATCACGGCGTCGTAGAACGCGCGCAGGTCGTCCAGCGTGATGTCGCCCGGGTAGTCGACGTTGCCGAAGAGCCGGATCTGCGGCTTGTCGAGCACCTGGTGCAGCGCCGTGACGATGCCCTTGATGCGGGGGTGGTCGGGGGCGACGCCGTAGCGGATCAGTCCGAACGGCGCCGGCATCCGTTCGAAGAGGTCGATGGACACGCCCGGCTCGGCGGCCACGCCGGACTTGAGCAGGGCGTCGGCGGCGTAGATACCGGCGGGGCCGGCTCCGACGATGGCTACCCGCAGGGGGCGGGGCATGATCAGGTTCCCTTCGAGCGGTGACAGGCGACTCGACGGCAACCCTAAATTAAGGCAAACCTAAGTTGGTACGGGGGTCCGGTCTATGAGGTCATAAGGCTCGATTATGGGTTGGCAAAGGTGCAGTGATGGGTGCCGGCACCGCGGCAGGACGGGACGCGTTCCGTCGGGCATGGTGGAGCTGTGATCGGGTTGGCCGTGGGCTTCGCCGTCCTGGGGGCGGCCAGCAACGCGATGGGCACCGCCTTCCAGCGGAAGGCCGCCTCCACCGTCGCGCAGGGCGGCGGACTGCGGCTGCTGCTCGCCCTGGCGCGGCGGCCGGTCTGGCTGGCCGGCATCTGCGGAGTGCTCGCCTCGGCCATGTTCCAGGCGCTCGCGCTGGTCAACGGGCCGATGGCGCTGGTGCAACCGCTGTTCATCATGGAACTGCCGTTCGCCCTGCTGGCCGCCGGCGCCCTGATGCACCGCCGACTGCCCGGCGCCGGATGGTGGGCCGTGGCCGGCGTCGTCTGCGGTCTGGTGCTGGTCCTGGTCGCGGCCTCGCCCTCCGGGGCCGAGGACCAGGCGTCCATGGTGCGCTGGGTCCCCGCCCTGATCCTGTGCCTGGGGGCGATGGCCGCGGCGGTCGTCCTGGCGCGCCCGGGGCGTTCCCCGCTGTTCCGGGCCGCCGTACTGGCCGCCGCCGCGGCCATCGGCAATGCCCTGACCGCCGCCATGCTGAAGTCCGCGAGCGGCGTGCTGGAGGCCGAGGGCCTCGACGCCTTCCTCACCACCTGGCAGACCTACGGGTTCGCCGTCGTCGGCGTCAGCTCGCTGCTGCTGCTGGAGAACGCCCTCCAGGCCGGGTCGCTGGCGGCCTCCCAGCCGGCGCTGACCATCGGCGACGCGACGGTGAGTCTGCTGCTGGGCGTCATGCTGTTCGGCGAGCACGTCCGTACGGGCGTGTGGCTGTTGCCGGAGCTGGTGGGGGCCGGGCTCATCGCGTGGGGCGTGGTCCGGCTGACGCGTGTGGTCCCGCACGCCCAGCAGACCCTGGTCGGCGACGGCCGTACGGGCACCCGGGCGGGACGCTGACCCGCCGGACGCTCGTCCACGTCCACGTCCACGTCCACGCCCCGCCTCGGTGAGCACACGAAGCCCCGCCTCGGTGAGCACACGAAACGGGGCCGGACACCGCCCACCTCCCCAGGACGGCGGTGTCCGGCCCCTGCACCCGGTGTCCGCTCAGCCCGTGGCGAGCATTCCCTGCCGCAGCCGGGCGAGCAGGCGGCTGAGCAGACGGGACACGTGCATCTGGGAGATGCCCAGCCGCTCTCCGATCTGTGCCTGGGTGAGCTCCTCGACGAACCGCATGTGGATGATCTGCCGGTCCCGCTCGTCGAGGTCCGCCAGGAGCGGGGCCAGGCTGTGCACGTCCTCCACGAGCTCCATGGTCATGTCCTCGGCGCCGATGAAGTCGGCCAGGACGCTCTCGCCTTCCTCGCTGCCGCCGACGGCGGCGTCCAGCGAGGCGGAGGTGTAGCCGTTGGAGGCCACCATCGCGTCGACGACCTCCTGCTCGGGCAGGTTCATCAGCTCGGCCAACTCCTGCGTCGTGGGCTTGCGCCCCAGCCGGCTGCCGAGCTCCTCCGTGGCCCGGGCGAGCTCCACCCGCGCCTCCTGAAGCCGGCGCGGCACGTGCACGGCCCAGGACGTGTCCCGGAAGAAACGTTTGATTTCGCCGACGATGTAGGGCACGGCGAAGGAGGTGAACTCCACCTCGCGGGAGAGCTCGAACCGGTCGATCGCCTTGATCAGTCCGATCATGCCGACCTGGACGATGTCCTCCATCTCCTGGGGGCCCCGGCTGCGGAAGCGGCCCGCGGCGTAGCGCACCAGGGACATGTTCATCTCGATCAGCGTGTTGCGGGCGTACTGGTGCTCGTGCGTGCCCTCTTCCAGGGTCGCCAGCCGTTCGAAGAAGAGCCGCGACAGCGCCCGAGCGTCACTCGGCGCGACCTGCGAGGGGTCGGCCACCTCCGGCAGCTCCGTCCCCGCCGGAGTCACCTTTACCTCTGTGGTCACCGCCATCGTGCGTGTCCTCCCTCTGAGCCGACGCGTCGCCTGCCGTGACCGTCTCGTGATCAAGACGGGCTTCGCAGCGTGTACCCCCCTCCGGAAACCTCACACCCATTATTTCTCCGGTCGGCTCATTTCACCCGTCGGCAGCGGACCGCTTTCCGGCACCCGCAGTCGGGCGCCCTGACGTGTTAGCTCCTCCTGGACCAGGGCGTACGGCACGTCCCGCGGGCCGCGGCCCAGACGGGTGGCCAGCGCGGCGCAGACACCCGCCGCCTGCCCGGTGGCCATCGCGATGGGCATGACCCGGTACGACGAGTGCGCCACGTGCGAACCGGAGATGCAGCGCCCCGCGACGAGCAGCCGGTCGGTGCCGGACGGCAGCAGACAGCGCAGCGGGATGTCGTAGAACCGGCCCCTGGGGACACGCCTGATGACGGTACCGCTGCCCTCCGGGTTGTGGATGTCGATGGGGTAGGCGCCGTGCGCGACGACGTCCGGGAAGGACCGGGCGTCCAGGATGTCGTAGCCGGTCAGCCGGTAGTCGCCCATGACCCGGCGGGTCTCCCGGACCCCGATCTGGGTGCCGCTCTGCACCGTGTACGCCTCCTCGAAGCCCGGCACCCGTGAGCGCAGGAACCGGTCGATCTCGGCCAGCTGGCGCCGGGCCGTCCACTCGGCACGGCTGAGGTCCCACACGTCGATGCCCAGCGCGCCGGTGACCCGGGTGCTGTTGACGGCGAGCTCACGCGGGTGAGGGGTGCCGAAGAACAGGATGTCCTCGCGCGGCAGCCGCAGCTCGCCGGCCTCGGTGGCCTCCCGCACCAGGTCCCACAGCCCGTGGACGCCCCGCCACTGGTCGGGGTGGGACCGGACGTACTCCGAGAACCCCGGCCGGGCGAAGTCGGCCATGCGGAACATCAGCGTCATCGGCTGCACCCGCCCGTCCTCCCGGCGCCCCACCTCGAACGGGGCCCCGCACGAGGCGGCCACGTCACCGTCGCCGGTGCCGTCCACGACCACACCGGCGTCGATCACCACAGGGCCCGACTTGGTCTCGAAGACCACGCGCCAGCCATCGTCCAGGGGCAGCGCCGCCGACGCGAAGGAGTGGAACAGCAGCCGCACCCCCGCCTCGTCCAGCATGTCGAGCAGGACCAGCTTGAACAGCTCCGGGTCGAAGGGCACGGTGTAGCCGGTCTCCAGGGACGGCGGGATGCAGCCGCCGCGCGCGGTGAGCCGGTCCAGCAACTGCCACAGGAAGCCGGCGACCACCGGTTCGCCCTCGCCGTGGTCGGTGGGCAGCAGCCGGTCGCCCGCGCCGTTCTCGCCGAAGACCGCCTGCTTGTGCTCGTTGTGGAACGACATCAGCGGCATCACCAGCGCGACGGTCGCGTTGCCGCCGAGGAAGGCGTACCGCTCGACCAGGACCACCTCCGCGCCGGCGTCGGCCGCCGCCCACGCGGCCGCGGTGCCGGCGGGTCCGCCGCCCACCACCAGGACGTCCGTGCGGCCCCCGTGCAGGGCCGAGCGCGCGGGGAGGGTGACGGTACGCGGCTGCTCGGGGCGGCGCAGAACAGGCATCACGCCTCCTGCCCGGCTCCGCCGCTGCGCACCGCGCCGTCCTCGGGATCCGGTACGACGCCGTCCTCGGGATCCGGTACGACGCCGGGGTCGGGATCGGGTGCGGCACCTGGCACGGTCCCGGGCTCCGGTCCGGGCCTCGGCCCGGTCCCGGGGGCGGGACGCAGGAGATGCAGGCCGTGGGGCGTCGACACCGGGGTGTCGCCCACGGGAGCGCCGGCCGCCCCCACGGGATCGGCCGGGCTGCCGGGGCGCGTGGTGCCGCTGCCGGGCTCGGCGGGGCCGGCGGGGTCAGTGGGACTGCCCGGGCCGGTGGGGCTGTCGGGGCCGACGGTGGAACTGCCGGGGCCGGTGGGGTCGGTGCCCGCGGACCTGTCCGAGGCATCCACGGCCCGGTCGTCGTCGCCCTCCCGGTCCATGGCGTCGAGCAGAGCCCCGCACCGCGCGCAGGTCTCCCCGGCCAGCTCCCGCAGGGCGCGGACGCGTGCGCCCAGGTCGACCCGGCGCTGCGGGAACTCGTCCCACAGCCGGTCCACCTCCGCCAGCAGCAGCCCCACCTGCTCACGGGCCACACCCACCAGCGCCGGGGCCCCGAGCCGGCGGGCGAAGTCGAAGACCTTGCCCGCGTAGGGCAGCGGCAGGACGGGCAGGCCGGACACGGCCGCGAAGATCAGGAAGTGCAGGCGCATGCCCACCACCAGGTCCAGATGGCTCATCAGGCCCAGGACCTGCCCGGGCGTGTAGGCGCTGTGCAGGATCCGGCCCCGGTCGGGCGCGGTCATCCGGGACAGCACGGCGTGCGCGTGGCGGACGTCGTGGCGTTCCATCGGCATGAAGACCACATGGGCGTCCAGGCGGCGCACGAGAAAGTCGGCCACGTCGGCGAGCAGCGCGTGGTAGTCGCCCTCGTCCAGCTTCTCCGCGGCCCGGCCGGGCTCGCGCACGGACATCCCCACCAGCCGGGCGTCCGCCGGCACGCCCTCCTGCCGCATCATCTCCGCGGTGAACGGCTCGGGCGGCAGCAGCAGCGCCGGGTCGGCGGTGACGACCAGATCCCGTTCGACCCCGACCTCCTCCAGCACCAGCCGCGACTCCTGGTCGCGCACCACCACCTCGTCCATGGCCGCCAGTACGGTGCGCACGGCCTCGCGGTCGTCGCTCTCGTGCAGCGGGCCCGCGCCGACCGCGTAGGCGAACGTGCGGACGCCACGGAGCTGCGCCGCCCGCACCAGTTTCAGATAGCGGCGCGCCTCGCCGTCGTAGAGGATGCCGCCGCCGCCGAGGACCAGCAGGTCCAGGCCGGAGAGCACGTCGGTGACCTGCCTCTGCGGCACGCCCTCCCAGGGCACCACCTCGTCTGCCATCGACTGGTGTGCGCGGGTGTGCTCGGCGTCGCGGCTGAAGACGATCAGGTGGGCCTGGGGACGGTGACCGCGCAGGCAGCCGAGGACGCACTGGAGGATGGCTTCGTCGCCGATGTTGTAGCCGCCGTAGGAGCCCAGCAGGCCGATGCGCGGGGCCCGTGAGCGGGGCGTCCGGTGCGGTGAGGTGGTCATCCGGAACTCCCGTTCCGTGGAGCAGGCTGCGGTCGGGGGACGGCACTGTGCGGATGTGCGGGCCGAGTTGCCTTCACCTCACGAGGAAAACACCTCCGCCGCCGTCCGGCAGCCGCTGTCTGTCCGGGTGGAGCAGTGACGCCGCCCTTTCCAGGTGAGGTGTTCCACCTCGGTTCACAGGGGAACGCGCCACTTCGGCACGCCGCAACGAGATGAACGGTGCGTGCCGGGGCCGCAACCAGGAGGAGCGTTCGTGGACAGGGACACGCGGGCGGGCCGACGCGGCGGCGCGCCGGGCGGCCCGGCCGACCCCGGACGCTGGAAGGCCCTGTGGGTCACCCTGACGACGGGCTTCATGAGCCTGCTGGATGTGACGATCGTGGCCGTGGCGCTGCCGTCGATGCAGCGCGACCTGCATGCCTCGGCGTCCTCCGTGCAGTGGGTGGTGTCCGGATACGCCCTCACGTTCGCCCTCGCCCTGGTACCGGCGGGCCGAGTGGGTGACGCGGTGGGCAGACGCCGCATCTTCCTGTGCGCCCTGGCCGGGTTCGTGCTGTGCAGCGCCGCGGCGGGCGCCGCGCCCACGATCGCCTGGCTCGTCGTGGCCCGGCTCGCGCAGGGCGCCTGCGCGGGATGCCTCGCCCCGCAGAACTCCGCCCTGATCCAGCAGATGTTCCGCGGCGCCGAACGCGGCCGGGCCTTCGGGCTCTTCGGCGCCACGGTGGGCGTCTCCAGCGCCGTCGGACCGATCACCGGCGGCCTGATCCTGGCACTGGCGCACGGCGCGCAGGGCTGGCGCTGGATCTTCTACGTCAACGTACCGGTCGGCGCGGTCGCACTGCTGCTGGGGCTGCGGCTGCTGCCCCGTGTCGCCCCCGGCCGCCGGGAACGCCTCGACCTGCCGGGCGTGGCCCTGCTCGGCGCCGGAGTCCTGGCCTGGATGCTGCCGCTGGTCTTCGCCGAGAGCGGCGGACTGCGCCGGCTGTGGTGGCTGTTCCCGGTGGGCCTGGCACTCCTGGCCTGCTTCGCGCGCTGGGAGCGGCGGGTGTCGGCACGCGAGGGCCGGCCCCTGCTGGATCCCCGGCTGCTCACCGGTACGCGCGGTTACGCCCTGGGGACGGCGCTGGGCGCGCTGTACTTCGTGGGATTCAGCGGGGTGTGGCTGGTGTTCGCCCTGTTCTTCCAGAACGGCCTCGGCTACGAGCCGCTGCGCTCCGGTCTCGCGGTGACGCCGTTCGCGATCGGCTCGGCCGCGGCGGCGGTGGTGGCCGGGCGGCTGGTGGAGCGGCTGGGCCGGCTGCTGACCGTCTGCGGGCTGGTGGCGGTGATGGCGGGGCTGGCCGCGACGGCGCTGGTGCTGCGCTCCGCCCCGCCCGACGTCATGACGTGGCTCGCCGCGCCCGCCCTCTTCGTCGGCGGACTGGGCAGTGGCTGCGTGATCTCCCCGAACGTGACGATGACGCTGCGCGAGGTGCCGGTGCGGATGGCCGGTGCGGCGGGCGGCGCGCTCCAGACCGGCCAGCGCCTGGGCGGCGCCGTGGGTACGGCCGCCCTCCCGGGCCTGTTCTACCTGGTGCTCGGCTCGAGCGGCAGGGACTTCCGGGAGGCGGTGGCGCTGTCGGTGGGCGCCGCTCTCGTCGCCATGCTGGCAGCCCTGACGATCGCCGTCCTCGACTGGCGCCGGGACTCCTCCCGCACCGCGCGCTGCCACCCCCGCAGAATCCCCGAACAGCCCACCCCTGCCTGCCGGTGCGGCGGCCGGGAGTGAAGTGATGGGGGAGGGGCGATACCGCGCCGGTCCCGGTCACGGGCCCCGGAACGTCTCCGCCGCCCGACGCGCGCGCAGGTCGTCGATCGTGCGCAGCTGTTCCCGGGCCCGATCCAGGAGCCCGTCGAGCTGGTGCGGGTCGAGGCGCCGCTCGTGGTCGGCGAGCGCCCGGAGCGTGTCCCAGGCGCAGATCTTTCCCTGCACGCCGATCTGCAGCAGTTCCAGCTCCAGTAGGGAACTCAGCGGCGAGCGCCGGAGCAGGGAGCCGTTGCTCTTCAGCCGTCCGGCCCGCTCGCCGAGCCGCCCGGCGTAGACCTTGTAGCGCCGCACGGGCAGTTCCAGCCGCCGCATGACGGCCAGCAGGCTCCTGCGGTCCTCGGCGATCGCGGTGGCGATCGGCGCCACCGCGGCGCCGAGGTCGGACCCCCGGCACGCGGTGGCGAGGTGCCGGGCCCGCTCGGCGCCCATGGTCGCGCCCGCCAGATGGTCGTTGAGGTAGATCCCGAGCAAGGTGTAGCCGTTCTGCCCGGCGAGCCCCGTAAGGAAGGGTATGGAGCGTCCCTGGTCGTTCATGGCGTGTCCCAACGATCAGCCGGGCAGCTTGGCGCGTATGCCGCCGATCGTGGCGGCCGGACCCGCGGTCGCACGGACGGTGCGGCGTACCAGGCCCGCCTCCCGCTGGAGTTCACGGGCCGTGCGCCGGCCGCGCCACAGCAACGAGGGCGCACCGCCGCTGTCGTCCGCCGCGATCAGCAGGCCGCCCAGCATGGAGAGGTTCTTCAGGAAGTGGACGAGCTGCTGGGAGCGCTCGGCGGGGTCGTCGGCCTCCCAGAACCGGTGTCCCGCCAGCGTGGTCGGCACCAGCGTGCCCGCGAGGGCCAGCGCGCAGAGCCGGGGCAGCCGCCCGACGGCCAGCATGGCGCCCGCGGCGACCTGCACGCCGCCGCTCAGCCGCACGACGTGTTCGGTCCTCTCCGGCAGCACCGGCACGCGCGCCCGGATCGGCCGTACGACGGGCTCGGCGGCCGGGGCCACGTCCTGGGGCTTGCGGACGGAGTTGATCCCTCCGACGACGAACATGGAGGCGAGCAGGGGCCGACCGGCCAGGCGCAGCAGACTCATGGTCCTCTCCAAGGGGTGCGGGGCATGGGGCGTATTGGTGTACGGCGTTCGCCGAGTTCCCGGGCCGGACGCGCGCAATCGAGAGGGACGGGCGGGAAGCGTGTCCGCCGAAGGGGCGACAGAGGCGTACACGAAGGGGCGAAAAGAAGCCGCGAGAAGGGGCCGAAGGGACGCGGAGGGGGTGCGCTCCGGTCTGCGGACGGCCGAAATGTAGTACAACCTTTTTCTTGTTTCGGGACATCGCCAATCTTCCGGGACATTACGGAACCGACGTGTGCCGAGCCGTGTCTTACCTGCCGACCAGGGCCGGGAACCGCCCGGCCCGCCATTCGCTGGGGGAGCACCCATATGTCCACGCGTGTGCGCAGCCGCCGCGGTCTTGTCACCGCCTCCGCCCTGGCCGGGGCCCTCTGCCTGGGCGCCGTGACGCCGGCGCTGGCCGGGACCGGCACCACCCACACCACCGACGGCGCCGGCCGTACGGCATCCGTGCCCACGGCCCAGGGCGACCCGCGCGCCGTGACCCAGCGGGTCGCCGACTTCTACGGCGCCTACATCGACACGGTCTGGGACGGCGAGGACCCGGCCGCCGGCGCGAGCCTGAAGGCGCTGAAGAGCTTCTACCTGTCCGCCGACGCTCGCCGGAAGGTGGCCGCCTACGAGGCCAGGGAGCACGCGGACGGGATCCTGTTCGCCCAGAACGTGCCGGTGAAGTGGAAGGTGGCCTACACCGGGTCGGGCGCGGGCCAAGCCACCAGCAGGGTGACGCTCGTCTGGAGCGACCGCAGGGACGCCCAGGTGACGCGGATCGACGTCCGCTCCGACCTGAAGACCCGCAAGATCACCGACCTGAGGCTCGTCCGCTGACGTCCGCTGACGTCAGCTGATCGTTCCCGGGGTCCGGATCCCGCACCGGGGTTCCCGCAGGGCGCCCTGGGCACTCGGGCCTGCATGGACGCCCTTCGACGCCCCTCACGGCCCCTGACCGACCAGACGCTCTCCCTGTTCGCCGGGGGCTATGCCTGGCTGCCTCGGCGCATGCGGGAGAGCAATCCGCGGGTGGTCACCGAGCGGGCGGTCCGGACCCGGCTCATGGGCCGCCCCGCCCTCGCCGTGCGCGGTCCGGAAGCCGTGCGCTTCTTCTACGACGAGCGCAACGTCCGCCGCCACGACGCGATCCCGGAACCCGTCCTGGACACGCTTTTCGGTCAGGACGCCGTACACACGCTCGACGGCGAGGAACACCGGGAGCGCAAGCGGCTGTTCCTGCCGCTGCTGCACGCCGCCCGGATCGCCGGCGTCGTCGAGGAGGCCGCGGCGGCATGGGACGAGGCCGCGGCCGGCTGGGCGCGGCGCGACCGCGTCGTGCTGTTCGACGAGGCGGCCGTGGTGCTCACGCGCGGTGTGTGCCGCTGGGCCGGTGTCCCCCTGGCGGAAGCGGACGCGGAGACGTATGCGAAGACGCACGCGGACACGGATGCCGCGGCGACGGCCCGCGACCTGATCGCGATGGTCGACGGCTTCGCCACCCTGGGACCGGGCCACTGGCGGGCCCGGCGCGCCCGCGCCCGGCAGGAGGAGCGGCTGACCCGTCTGGTACGGGACGTGCGTTCCGGCCGTGCCGCGGCCCCGGCCGGTTCCATGCTGGAGCGGGTCGTCCGACACCGTGACGCCGACGGGGAGTCGCTGCCACCGCGGACGGCCGCGGTCGAGCTGCTCAACGTGCTCCGTCCCACGGCCGCCGTCAGCTGGTTCGTCGCGTTCGCCGCCCACGCGCTGCACCGCCGGCCCGAGACGCGCGCACGGCTGCGTGAGGGCGATGCCGCCTACGCCGCCGCGTTCGCCCACGAGGTGCGCCGCTTCTACCCGTTCGCCCCCTTCCTCGGGGGCCTGGCCGTCCGGGACCTGTCCTGGCAGGGGCAGCCGGTTCCCGAGGGCGGCATGGTGCTCCTCGACGTCTACGGGCAGAACCACGACGCGGACCTCTGGGGCGACCCGTACGCCTTCCGGCCGCAGCGCTTCCTGGAACACCCGGCCCAGCGCGACGAGCTGATCCCGCAGGGTGGGGGTGACCCGTGGACCGGTCACCGGTGCCCCGGTGAGGGGGTCGTCCTCGGCCTGCTGGAGTCCCTCGCGGTGCGCCTGGCCCGCCTGGAGTACGACGTCCCCGACCAGGACCTCCGGATCCCGCTGCGCCGTGTTCCGGCCCGTCCGCGCAGCGGCTTCGTCATCAGCGGCGTACACGCACCGAACCGCCGTACGGCGGCGGCCGTGGCGGCGGGTGGTGTGGCGGCCGGTGGTGTGGCGGCGGAGGACGGCGGTGTGGCGCGGACCGGCGCGGGAACCCGACCGGCGGTCCACCGGGGGCCACACCATCCGATACGCCACCCTCGAACACCAAGGAGCGCTGCCATGGGACACGGCGGAGACGTCATCAACGAACTGACCACCGACCACCGCGAGGTCGAGGAGATCTTCGCCCAGATCGAGGCCCTCCCGGCCGGCGACAAGCGGCGCAAGAACCTGGCGGACCAGGCCACGATCGAACTGGTCCGGCACTCCGTGGCCGAGGAGATGTACCTGTACCCGGCGGTCCGCCGGTGGGTGCCGGACGGCGACGCGATCGCCGACCGGGAGATCCAGGACCACGCGGAGGCCGAGCGGACGATGAAGGACCTGGAGGGCTGCCGCCCCGACGAGGCGCGGTTCGACGAGCTCATGGGCCGCCTGATGCGGGAGATCCGGGAACACCTGACGGACGAGGAACAGAACCTCTTCCCCCAGCTGCGTCAGGCCGCGACCCCCGAGGACCTGGAGCAGCTCGGCGAGAAGGTGCGCACCGCCAAGAAGACGGCCCCGACGAGGCCGCACCCCACGGCCCCGGACACACCGCCCGCGAACAAGCTCCTGGCTCCCGGCGCCGGCATGGTCGACCGGATCAGGGACGCGCTGTCCGGCCGCGGGAAGACGGACTGACGCCGGTCGAGGCCGACCGACGTCGACTGCCGCCGGCCGGGGGCGGGTTCACCCGCTGCCGGTGCCGGTGGCCCCGGTGGCGGCGGGTGAGGCGTTCCACAGGGCGCCGGTGAGGCCCACCGGGTTCCCGGCCGGGATCAGGCCGGTGTGCAGCACCGTCTTGGCCAGCGGTTCGAGGAGATCGGCCAGGCGCGCGCCGCCGTCGGTGCCCAGGGCGCTCCACGGCTGCCGGGCGGCCGCGTCCGTCCGTGCCTCCACCTCGGTGTGGACGGCGGCTCCGGCGGCGGTCAGCGTGCCGTCCCCGGCGAGCAAGCCGCGTTCGCGCAGATCGTCCTCGGCCGCCCGCCAGGCCGTCAGGTCCCACTTGCGGGTCTCCCGCAGCAGCGTCGCGTCGGACTCGCCGGCGGCGCACTTCAGCACCATCGCGGCCACGGGGCCGAGGCCATGGGCGACCAGCACGGCCACATGTCCGTCGCCCCGGTGTTCGCGCAGGGTCGTCAGGGCCTGCCAGAGCCGGACGTGCGGCAGCGCGGGCCGGGCGAGCGCCTGGTTGGCGGCGCCGAGCACCCGTCCCGCGGTGTCGGCCGCCGCGGCCGCCCGCCATGCCAGGTCCGCCGCCTCGGTCAGCTGCGGACCGGTGACGGCGTCCCGGCCGAGCAGGCGGGTCAGGGCGGCGTCCACCGCCTCCTGCCGGGCCGCGAGGGCGTCGGCCGGGGCCGTGTACCGCCAGGCGTCCGGCAGGGCCCGCGCCACGCGGTCCGGGTGGAAGACGTAGAAGGAGCTCGTGACGACGGGAGCGGGCACGACGCCGAGGGGGGCGGCGCGCAGCGCGAAGTACCCCATCCAGAAGCCGCGCAGCCCCAGCGCGTCCGCCGCCCGACGGGCCTCGGGCGCGAAGTACACAAGGCCGTGGACCGGTTCGTAGCGCTCCCACAGCGCCCGTGCCAGGACGTCGGTCATGCCGGATCATCTCCGTTCGTCGGCTCCGGAGCAGCATGCGTCATGACAGGCGTCATAACAACCCCGTACCCACCTGGCACCACCGGAACCGGCCACCGAATCCCCCTGCCGGGCGCGGGAGACGGGCGCGGGCGGGCGGTCGGCGTGCGCCCGACGGACACTGAGGAAATGACCCGTCGGCCGGACGCCGGGGCGCGGCCCGTCGAGCGCCGCGCCGTGCTGCCGGCCACGGCGGGAGCGCTGCTCGGCGTCGCGGGCTGCACCGGCCGTACCACCGCCGGACGCGCCGGGACCGCCACCCCCGCCCCGACCGGATCAATCCCGTCCCCGGCCGGGTCGTCGTCGAGCGTGCCCGCCGCGCTGCCCCGCACCACGCCGTGGCGCCCCGGCCCCACCGAGATCCACCCCGAGGTGAAACGGCGAGCCGTCGAACTCGTCGAGGCGATCGGCGCCTGGCACACCGGCAAGGGCGGCCCCGCCGCGGCCAGGGCCGAGGTCGCCGCCCTGCACCTGCCCACCGCCCTCGTCGCACAGGCGGGCCCGCTGCTGCCCTCCGCCGACGAGGCGGTGCTGCAGGTGATCGACGCCCAGTACGGCGGGATCCTCGCCGACTCGGCCAGCGTGCTCGTGGTGTGCCGGCAATGGACCCGGCACGGCGCCACGGTCCGGGCGGGCGGCACGACCGTGGACGTACGGCTGGCGCGGACCGTGAGCGGATGGACGGTCACCGCCCTGCACCCCGCCCGCCCCGGTGCTCCCTCGGCGGCTCCGCGGGCCGGGGTCCGCGAGGTGCTGGCCGACTCCCGGATCGTGCTGCCGCCCGCGGCCCAGGCGGACGTGCGGAGCGGCCAGGTCCACGACAGCGTCCTGACCGCGATGCGGCGCCCGGCGGGGACGTACCGGATGTACGTGAGCGTGGTCCGCTCCGGGCATCCGCTGGACGTCTTCGGTACCAGCAGGCCCAGCGACCACCCGCGCGGGCGCGCCTTCGACGTCCGGCAGATCGACGGGCACGCGGTCGTCGACCCGCGCACGCCCCGCTCCCTCGAGCGCTTCATGCACGGCGCGGCCGCGGCCGGCTCCTACGACGTCGGCGGCCTGGTCCAGCTCTCCGGCGGCACCACGCCCGACCAGTTCTTCAGCGACGCCACGCACCACGACCACGTGCACATCGGCTTCCGCGACTGAGACGGACCCCGGGCGACCGAGGAGCCGCGCGCCGGGCCTGGCGTGCAGGGCGTGCACGGTGACCGCGTCGGCAGGCCGGTCCGGGGCGGGTCAGGCCAGCGCCACCAGGACCGCGGCCACCACCGTGAGCGCCGCCATCGGCACCATGACCAGGCGGGCGCGGTGCACCCAGGCCGGCAGGTCCGCCCGCCGCGACCGGGAACGGCCGCTCCCGTGCCCGATGCCCGGTTCGGCGAGGGCGAGTCCCGGGCCGAGCAGCGCGCGGCACCAGGGGCAGTCTCCGTCCTCCCATGCCTCCCTGCCGCGCTCGGTGACAGGACGCGGCCACGGCGACGTACGCGGCCACGGCGACGTACGCGGCCACGCCGACGTACGCGGGCGCCGTGGTGGCACCGCCGTCACGTCGGCCGGCCTCACAGGACCAGGATCCCGCGCGGCACCGGCACCGCGGGGACCGTCCCGGGCATCGCCGCCGCCTCCGCCGCTCGCGCCGCCGACCCCGCACCTGCCCCCGCGCCCGCTCCCTTGCCCCTGTCCGGGAGGAGTCCGCCCGCTCCGGTGCCCCAGGGGCGAAGCAGCGGCTTGCCGGGCTCGCGCCCCGCCGGGGCGCAGGGCGGAGGCGAGCCGGCCTCCGCGAACGACGCCCAGCGCACTCCGGAGGGATGGGGGCCGCCGGTCAGTTCCGCGTAGGGCCGGTCCGCCGGCGGGTGGCCGAGGGAGGGCGGCACGGCCCGAGAAGTGCTGTCCATGCCGAAGCAACGCCGGTCGCCCCCCGTCCGTACGCGCCGTGGCCCGCTCCCTCACCGCATCAGGTGAGGAGACCGCTCGAACGGACGCGTCCGCTCATGCGACAAGCAGCCCGGCGGGCCGCCTCGTTCACCCAGGAGTCAGCTCGGCCAGCAGCAGCGTCCGGTCGTCGCCGCCGTCGGCCCCGGACTCCGTCAACAGCCGCCCGCACAGGGACGGCAGGGCGTCCGGGTGCGCGAGGTCCGGCACGGTGGCGGCGCCGGCGTCGAGGGTCCGGGCGAGACGGGAGATGCCCTCGTCGATGTCACTGGTACGGGACTCCACCAGCCCGTCGCTGTAGAGCAGCACGAGGGCCGGTTCGGACAGGTGCAGCACCGTCGGCTCGTAGCGGTCCGTGCCCAGTCCGAGAGGCAGGCCCGCGGTGGTGAGCTCGACCCGCGCCGCCGGGCCGCCGGGCCCGCGGACCAGTGGTGGCGGGTGGCCCGCCCCGACGAAGGTGCAGGTGCGCAGATCCGCGTCCCACTCCGCGTACATGCAGGTGGCGAAGGAGGCGCCGGGCGTGGCGCCGGCCACCGCGTCCAGCCGGTGCATCAGCTCCGTCGGGCCGATGTCCAGCGCCGCCAGGGTACGGACGGCGGTGCGCAGCTGGATCATGGCGACGGCGGACTCCGGCCCGTGGCCCATGGCGTCGCCGACGACCATGCCGAGCCTGTGGCCGGCCCGGGGCAGCACGTCGTACCAGTCACCGCCGATGACGTTGTCCTGCCCGGCGGGCCGGTAGCCGTGGGCGACCCGGCAGCCCGCGAAGGCCTGACCGGTGTCGGGCAGCAGGCTGCGGCGGATGGCCAGCGCCGTGCGGCGCTCCCGTTCGTAGCGCCGGGCGTTGTCGAGCGCCACACAGGCCCGGGCGCCGAGCGACTCGACGGCGACGGCGTCGCCGCGCGCGAAGGGCTCCCGGTCCGGGCCGCGGGTGCAGGCGATGAAACCGACGGCCGTGCCGCGCAGCCGGAGCGGGACGATGAGGAAGGACACGCAGTTCAGCAGGGACTCCATCCCCGCGTCGCCGGGACCGGTCTTGCGCAGCCGTTCGAGGGTGTGCCCGTCCACACCGTCGAGCAGCTGCGACTGCCCGCCGGCGACGGCCCGCGCGTACGGCGTCTCGCGGGGGAAGACCAGGACCTCGCCGGCCGGCAGCAGATGCTCCCACTCCTCCGAGGCGTCGGACCCCACGCGCAGGGCGAGCCGGCGGGCCTCGATCTGCGGCGGATCGGCCGTCCTGTGCGGCTGCTCCTCCAGCAGCCAGCGTTGCAGCAGGTACACCGAGGCCGCGTCGCAGAACCCCGGTGCGAGGGCGTGCACGACATGACGGCCCGTCAGCCCCAGGTCGAGCTCGCTGCCGATGGCGTCGGCGGCGGGCGAGAAGTACCCGCGGTGGTGGCCGCGGCGACGCGGCGGCGCGACGAGGGGAGTGCCGTCGGGTTCCGTGGGTTCACTGCGTTCGGTGTTACGCAGGGTCGTTTGCCTTCCGGGTGGGGCCGGTAGCGGTGGAGAGTGCCGTGGGCAACTATATGATCCCTGGTCAAGTTCGGTGGAGAACATGGGGAGTTGGTTGGCGATGCGGGACGAGGACGTGCTGCCGCGGGACGTGGATCCGGGCAAGGCCAGCGTGGCCCGGATGTACGACGCCATGCTGGGTGGCGAGCACAACTTCGCCATCGACCGGGAGGCGGTGGCGGCCTTCACGGCGATCGACCCGCAGGTGCGCACCCTGGCCCGCGCCAACCGCGCCTTCCTGGGCCGTGCGGTGCGTTTCCTGGTCGACGCGGGCGTGCGCCAGTTCATCGACCTCGGCTCCGGCATCCCCACCCAGGGCAACGTCCACGAGGTCGCCCAGGCCGGCGCGCCCGGCGCGAGGGTGGTGTACGTCGACAACGACCCGGTGGCCGTCGCGCACAGCGAGGCGCTGCTCGCCGACAACGCGGACGCGACGATCGTGTCCGCCGACATCCGGCGCCCAGCCGACGTCCTGTCCTCGCCCGGCGTACGGAAACTGATCGACTTCGAGCAGCCGGTAGCCGTCCTGATGATCACGATTCTGCACTTCATCACGCGGGAGGAGGCCCCGGCGGGGATCGTGGCGGCCTTCCGGGACGCGCTGCCGGAGGGCAGCTGGCTGGCCCTGACCCACGCCACGGACGAGGACCGCCCGGACACGGCCGCCGCCGTGGGGCAGCTCTACCGGGACCGGGCCACCTCCCCGGTCACCGCCCGCTCCCACGACGAGATCGCATCCCTCTTCGACGGCTTCGACCTGGTCGAACCCGGCCTGGTGCATGTCCCGCTGTGGCGCCCCGACCGGCAGGAGGACGTCCCCGAGAACCCGTCGCAGTACTGGGTGTACGCGGGGGTCGGGCGCAAGAGCCGGTGACCACCGCGGGCGCGGGCGCGGCTCGAGGACCGGCTCCTCAGGCGGGCCGTCTCGCGCCGTGGATGGCCTGGGGGCCCGCGAAGAAGATCGACTCCTCGCGGATCGACGCCCCCGGGGTGGGGGCGTGGACCATCGTGCCGTTGCCCGTGTACAGCCCCACATGGACGGCGTCGCCGTAGAAGAAGACCAGGTCGCCGGGCCGGAGTTCGGCGAGGTCGATCGCCGTGCCGGACGCGGCCTGCTGCTGGGCGGTGCGCGGCAGTGCCACCCCGGCGACCCGCCAGGCGGCCTGGGTGAGGCTGGAGCAGTCGTAGGAGCCCGGCCCGGTCGCGCCCCAGACGCACGGTCTGCCGATCTGCGCGCGGGCGAACGTCAGCGCCCGGGCCGCCTTCCGCTCGTACGCCGAGCCGGCGGACGAGTCGTACGCCGAGTCGCTGCCCGAGTCGTACGCCGAGTCGCTGCCCGAGTCGTACGCCGGGTCGACTCCGGCGTCCGGCCGGATGTCCGCGCCGGCGTCCGCCCAGGTGTACGGGCCGGCGAGGGCCGGACCCGTCTCCGGCGCCGCGGGTGCGAACTCCGAGGCGGAGGCGGGCCAGGGGTCCTGAGGTGTTGTGGGCCAGGGCTCCTCGGCCGGCCGGGCTTCGACGGCGGGCGGCGCGCTCTGGAGCGCTGCGGCCTGCCGGGACAACAGGTCGCGTGCGTCGGAGAGTTTCCCGCGGAGCCGGTCCTTGGCGGGTCGCAGCGCCGGCTGCGGCGGCCGGGCGACGGAGCCGGACAGAGCACGGGACACCTCGGGGCCGGTGCCGGGCGCGGCCGACGGCTCCGGGGTCGGCGCGGCGGGCAACGACCGTACGTCACTCTCCGGGGCCGGGGCCGGGGCCGGGGCTGGGGTCGGCGTCGGCAGTCCCGTGGTCAGCTCCGGAAGTTGACGGAGTGTCATGGGCGTTGCCGGGCCCGCCGTCAATTCCAGGAGGGGCGAGGGGGCGCCCGGCCGGGCGCCGGGGCCGAGGGCAGGCAGGCGGCCCGAGCCGTCACCCGGACCGCTCCCGGCCTCCGCCGTAGGGGAGTCGACCGGACGCGGTCGTGGCCGTGGCGTGCGGTCGGGCGGCAGGGCCGCCGGGACGGACGGACCCAGCTGGGCGCGGGCCGTGTCGAACCAGCGCCTGGCCACGCCGTCCAGCGCGGACGCGGACAGCTCGGAGGCGTCCTGCGGCGCGGGAGAGACCCGCGTGCGCCGCCCCCGGTTCATCGCGCGGGTCGCGTTGTAGTTGCCGGTGGCGGTCTCGGCCCGGTCGTAGAGGCTGCTGACCCGCCGCTGGACCTCGGCGCGGCTGGGCCCGTCGTCGTTCCGGGCCGTCGACGGGGAGGAGTCGCGCGGGCCGGGGAGGCCGATGCCTCCCGAGCGCGAGATGCGTTCCGGCGCCAAGGAAGACGTGCTCCTTCCGTAGGCCGCACGTGGCCCGACTCACCACGATGTCGATCGGGTGCTCGGCTCCGGCCGCCGTGGAGGCGCACCGGACTCGGCGGAGGTCGCACGATCCGACGGGACTCGCCGGAGGCAATCGTGCGGCCTGGGCGCCAACCTAGCGAACATGTGTGCCTGGCGTGAAGGTTGAGGCGTGAAATGTCCGATACATATTCGTAACCTTCTTCGACATCTGTTGCTGAGGGGTGATCACCAGCCCGTCAGCAACAGGTGGTTGAGCAGCAGCGCGAGGACGGTCTGGGCGGCGAGCCACGCACGGGGACGGGTCAGAAGGGCGCAGGCCGGAAGCAGCCACATCGCGAACGGCAGCCAGATGCGCTCGGTCTCCGCCTTGCTCATGCCGGAGACGTCGGCGACGAGGAGCGCCAGCAGGGCGGAGAACACGAGCACGGCGAGCCGGGCCTCGGCCCTGGCGCCGATCACGGAGTCGATCAGCGAGCCGGACCTGGAGCCGGTCACGGAACCGGCCGCGGTATCGGCGCAGTCGCGGTCGGTGCGGTCGGTGTCCCTGCCACTGTCGTCGCCGCCAATATCGCCGTCGGTGGCGCGGACGCGACGGCGGGCGAGTACGGCGCCCGCCCGGCCCAGTCCGGCCGCCGTCGCAAGGCCCGTGATCAGCACGGTGCACGCCAGGTTGGCCCACACCCAGTAGCCGTACGGCCGGATGCCACCCGCGCCCTGGTAGTAGCGGGTGACCAGCAGCCGGTACGCCTCCCACCAGTCGAATCCGGCCACGGTGAACAGCGCGGGGACGACGGCCAGCCCGGCCAGGAACAGCGGGAGCCCCCGCAGCAGGGTACGCGGCCGTGCCCGCCCCAGCAGCACCACGCCCGCCCCGATGAGCGCGAACAACGTCAGACCGTAGGAGAGATAGCAGGTCAGGCCGAACAGCAGCCCCGACCCGACGGCCGCGGCCGCCCTCCACCCGGGGCGGGCACCTCCCCGCACCGCCAGGGCGAGCAGCGCGACGAACCAGGCGGCGACGGCCGAGAAGTACCCGTCGGCGGACGCGCCCACCCACACCGCGGCGGGCGCGGCCACCAGGAACGGCGCCGCCCGGCGCGCCAGGCCTTCCCCGGCCAGCACCCGCACCGCCACCAGCACCGCCACGCACGCCGTGGTGCCGACGGTGATGCACCAGGCGCCGGCCCAGCCGCCGCCCCCCAGCCCGACGCGGTCGAGCAGCACGAACGTCAGCGTCGCTGCCGCCGGATGACCGGAGACATGCGCCGGCCACGGGGACGGGGGGCCGATCACGATGTGGTGGGTGAAGTCGTGGAGCGTGGCCGGGATGTCGTGGAAGCGGCCGATGACCCGCAGATACTCGTTGGGGGTGGTGAGCCGGCCGGCCACGCCCCGCTGCCAGCCGTCGACGAGGGCGAGTGACCAGGTCCAGGCCATGGCCGTGCCCCAGGCGGCGGCGAGCAGCGCCCGCCACGGCAGCCGCAGGGCGAGCGTCGGCCCGTAGATCACCACCGCCGCGGCCACCAGCACGGCGGCCGGTGTCCCCGGTCCCACGTGGGGGTCCCAATCGGCGAGCAGCGGGGGCCAGTGGACGAACAGTGTGTGGTGGGCGGACTGGATGGGGCGGCCGACGAGGACCGCTGCCGTGACGAGCAGGACGGCGGCCGCGACGGCGTACAGGTCGCGCGGGACGCGCGGCTCGCGGAGATGAGTGCGGATCACACCGGAACGCTAGGGCGGCGGACGGCGTATGCGCCGGTCGGCGGCCCGGACGTCAGGAATTCGTCATGGGTCGCGCGCCGCCTTTCCGGGCGGGAGCGGCCTACCGTCGGGACATGAGCGATCGACGGCTCCCCACCTCTCCCGGCTTCTGGCGCAGCCCGCTGCGCGGTCCCTGGTTCACCTCGGTGCTGGGGCTGGTCCTGCTGGTCGGCATCACCGTGCTCTTCGTGACCGGCCTGGTGTCGTACGCCGCCTACAACCCGGGCCTGACGCCGGTGAACGACCAGACCCCCGGCAAGGGGATCCTCGGGTTCTACCTCTTCGACTGGCCTACGCGTCCGAGCTGGCTGTACCGGCTCACCCAGAACGTCCACGTGACGCTCGGGATCACGCTGATCCCGGTCCTGCTGGCCAAGCTCTGGTCGGTGGTGCCCCGGCTGTTCGCGCTGCCGCCCGCCCGGTCCCTCACCCACGCGCTGGAACGGATCTCGCTGCTCCTGCTGGTCGGGGGCGTCCTGTTCGAGTTCACCACCGGGGTGCTCAACGTCCAGCTGGACTACGTCTTCCCCGGCTCGTTCTACCCGCTGCACTTCTACGGCGCCTGGGTGTTCTTCGCCGCCTTCGCCGTCCACGTGGCCCTGAAGCTGCCCGCGGCGCTGCGCAACGTGCGCCGTGCGCGGGCAGCGGGCGGCGAGCCCGCGCCGCCGCGCGAGGGCGGGGACCTGGTGTCCCCGCGGCCGGACCCGCCCAGCGTCTCGCGCCGTGGGGCGCTGTGGCTGGTCGGGGGCGGCTCGCTGCTGCTCTTCGCCACCACGGCGGGCCGCGGCTTCGACGGACCGCTGCGGCGGACCGCCCTGCTGGCCCCGCACGGCGGGCCCGAACCCGGCAGCGGCCCGGGCGGGTTCCAGATCAACAAGACCGCCGCGTACGCCGGGATCGACGCGGCCGAGACGAGCGACGATGCGTGGCGGTTGGTCGTCACCGGCCGCACCGGCACCGTCCGGCTCGCCCGCGCCGATCTGCTCCGCCTGCCCCTGCACAGTTCCGCGCTGCCCATCGCCTGCGTGGAGGGCTGGTCGACCTCCGACCAGTGGTGGCGCGGCGTCCGGTTGCGCGACCTCGCGGCGCTCGTCGGGTACGAGGACCCGGCCGGGGTGCCCGACGTCTTCGTGGAGTCGCTTCAGCGGCACGGTGCCTTCCGCCGGGCCGGCCTGCGCGCCAACCAGGTGCGCGACCCGCTCTCCCTGCTCGCCCTGCAGGCCAACGGCGAGGACCTGACCCCGGACCACGGCTACCCGGCCCGGGTCATCGTGCCCGCGGCACCCGGTGTGATGAACACCAAGTGGGTGGCCCGGCTGACCTTCGGAGACCTGTGATGACCCCGCGTTTCCCTCGCCTCCCGCACGCCCTCCGCCCCCTGCGCCTCCCGCTCGGGAGCCCGCTGCAGCTCGTGCTGCTCGCCTGCTCGTTCGCGCTGGCCGGATACGCGGGGGTGCGCCTGTTCGCCGGCGACTGGTTCGGGGTGGCGCTGTGGTTCGTGGGGGCGGCGCTGCTGCACGACCTGGTGCTGCTGCCGCTGTACGCGGCGGCCGACCGCGCCGCCCTGCGGGCCGCCGGCCGGGCCGGCCGCCGCGCGTGGGTGGCGTACGTGCGGGTCCCGGCGGTCCTGTCCGGGCTGCTGCTCCTGGTGTGGTTCCCGCTGATCGCCGGGCAGGTGGACCGGCGGCGCTACCGGCTGACCACCGGACTGTCGCCGGACGGCTTCCTCGCCCGCTGGCTGCTGATCACGGCCGTGCTCTTCGGCGGCTCGGCGCTGGTCCTCGTGGTGCGGCTGCGCAGGGCGGCGAAGCACCGGCCGCCCGCCGTCCACTGATCGACGGCCCGCCAGCCCGCGCGCCCGGCGTGGCGCAGCAGGGCCGGGGCGCCGACGCGCGCCCAGGGGAAGGGGGCGCCCGCGCCGCCTGCCACGTCGGCCCGGTGGACGACCTGGACCTCGACGCGCTCGTCGATGTCCACGGGCGCGGCCTCGGCGATCAGCAGACCGCCGGGCCGCAGCAGCCGGGCCAGCCGGCGCAGCAGGACGCGCGGGTCGCCGCCGATGCCGACGTTGCCGTCCATGAGGAGGGCTGTGTCCCAACGGCCCTCACCGGGGAGCGGTTCGAAGACCGAGCGGCGCAGCGCGGGACCGCCGAGGTCCACGGTGCGGGCGACAGCGGCCTCGCTCACGTCGATGCCCAGGACGGGCCGCCCCCGCGCCGCCAGCGCCGCGACCAGCCGCCCCGGCCCGCATCCGACGTCCAGCACCGCGCCCTCGCAACGGCCCAGCACCTCCAGATCCACCGCGTCGGGCTCCGCACACCACCGCTCCACCTCCAGCGGCAGCAGCCACCCGTCGGCCCGCCGCAGAAACAGCGGCCCCCGACCCGCACGCAGAGCGGCGGAGTAGGGCCCGTCGGCGGTCCATTCGGGTCCGTCGGTGGTTGCTGCGTGCCGGTCGGCGATCCGCGGGCGTCCGTCCGTAGTGCCCGCGCGTCGATCGGCGGTCCGAGCGGGCCCCTCGGCGGACCCTGCGCGCCCGCCTGCGGTCCATGTCGGCCCGTCGGCCGTTCCGGTGCCCCCGACGCCACGCCCTGTGTGCCCGGTCGCTGCCCACTCGGCCCCGGACGCCGGTGCGGCCGTCCCGGTGCCGGCCGTACCGGTCGTCGGTGCGGCGATCTCGTGTGCGGTGCTCATCGGCCGGTGACCGCCGTGCAGCGGGCGAGCCGTGCGGCGAAGCGGCCGTGCGGTGCGCGGGCGGCGACGGCGCGGGCGTCGGCGGCGGTGTCCACGTCGCGCAGCAGCGGAAGGTCGCGCACCCGCAGGCCCGCCGCGACGAGCCTGTCCCGCTGCACGGCGCCGGTCACGGGCGTCGACATGGGCACGCCCCGCAGCAGCGCGGGATCCGGCTCCGCCAGTCCCAGGGCCCAGAAACCGCCGTCCTCGGCGGGGCCGAACCAGGCGTCGCAGGTGGCGAAGTCGACGCCGAGCAGCTCCGGGGTCACCTGCGGGGTGTCCATCCCGATCAGCAGCGCCGGACCGGTGCAGCCCGCGAAGGCCGCGGCCAGCCGTTCGTCCAGGCCGCCCGCGCACTGCCGTACGACGTCGAAGCCGGGCGGCAGCCAGGGGCCGGGTGCACCGTCGAGAACGAGGACGCGGCGGTCGGCGGGGGTCGCGGCCACGGCGAGCAGGGTGTCCGCGAGGGCCGCCTCGGCGAGTTCGGCCGCCTCCCGAGGGGTGAACGGCGGTGTCAGCCGGGTCTTCACCTTCCCCGGCAGCGGCTCCTTGGCGATGACGAGCAGTGTGGTCACCGGGGCACTCCTCGGGTCGCGTGCGGGGCCGCGGGCGCACCCGGGGCGCTGTGCGGGCCCGGCTCGGCCAGCACCCGGCGCATGTCCCGTACCGCCTGCCAGGTCCCGCGCCAGGTGCCCGTCACCTTCGAGGCGCCGGTGCGCGGCAGGTACGGCACGTCGTGCTCGGTGACGCGCCAGCCCGCGTCGGCGGCGCGCACCACCATCTGCAGCGGGTAGCCGCTGCGGCGGTCGGTGAGGCCGAGGGCGAGCAGCGGCGCCCGGCGCGCCGCCCGCAGCGGGCCGAGGTCGTGCAGGCGCAGACCGGTGCGGCGGCGCAGCATCCGGGCCAGCACGAGGTTCCCCGCCCGGGCGTGCGCGGGCCAGGCTCCCGGGCCCCGCGGCCGGCGCCGGCCGAGCACCAGGTCTGCCGTGCCGGTGCGCACCTCGCGGACGAAGGGCACCAGCAGCGCCGGGTCGAGCGAGCCGTCGCAGTCGCAGAAGCACACGATCTCGGCGGTGGCGGCGGTCAGCCCCGCGTGGCAGGCGGCGCCGAACCCGCGGCGCGGCTCGGACACGACGGTCGCGCCCAGCTCACGCGCCAGCTCGGCCGAGCCGTCGGTGGAGCCGTTGTCCACGACCAGGGCGCGCCAGCCCTCGGGGATGCGGGCGAGCACCCAGGGCAGGGCGCCGGCCTCGTTCAGACAGGGGAGCACCACGTCGACGTCCGGTGGTGTGGGAGAGGTCGTCACGGCTCTCACCCTACGAACGCAAAACAGGCATAACGGATGTCGGCTCCTTACGAAACGCGGACGTCGGAGGCCGCGAAGCCACCGGCAGCGGCACCGCGGCGGCCGTGGTGCCAGGCTGGACGCATGCAGCAGCCGTACGAGCCCTCAGCGGGCGGTCACGACGCGGGAACCGGCGAACCCCGGACGGGTGAACCCGGCACCGGTGAGCCCGGCACCGGTGAGCCCCGGACCACCGAGCCCGGAACCGCCGAACCCGGCACCGCCGGCCGCCGTCCGGCCCCGGCCGCCCGCGTCCTGGTCGTGGAGGACGACCCCACCGTCGCCGAGGTGGTCTCCGGGTACCTCGACCGCGCCGGCCACGTCGTGGACCGGGCGGGGGACGGGCCGACCGCGCTGGCCCGCGCCGCCGCGCACTGGCCCGACCTGGTGGTGCTGGACCTGATGCTGCCCGGCATGGACGGCCTGGAGGTGTGCCGCCGGATGCGCGGACGCGGCCCGGTGCCGGTCATCATGCTCACCGCCCGCGGCGACGAGGACGACCGCATCCTCGGTCTGGAGGTCGGCGCCGACGACTACGTGACCAAGCCGTTCAGCCCCCGCGAACTCGTCCTGCGTGTGGAGTCGGTGCTGCGCCGCACCCGGCCCGCCGCCGTGTCGCGGCCACCGGCCGCGGCCGGACTCGCCGTCGATCCGGCCGCCCGCCGCGCCACCAAGAACGGCACCGAGCTCGCCCTCACCCTGCGCGAGTTCGACCTTCTCGCCTTCTTCCTCAGGCACCCCGGCCGCGCCTTCAGCCGCGAGGACCTGATGCGCGAGGTGTGGGGCTGGGACTTCGGCGACCTGTCCACGGTCACCGTCCATGTCCGGCGGCTGCGCGGCAAGGTGGAGGACGACCCGGCCCGGCCCCGCCTGATCCAGACCGTGTGGGGCGTCGGCTACCGCTTCGACCCCACCGCGCACGAGGGTGAAGCACGCGAGGGCGAAGCACACAAGGACGAAGCACACGAGGGCGAAGGGAGCTGACCGTGCGCGACATCCTGCTGATCGCCCTGTACGCCTTCCTCGGCGCCGCCGCGACCGGCCTGGCCGGGGCCGGTGTGCTGCGGCTGATCCGCCGGCGCTCCCTGACCGCCTCGCTCGCCGTGGTCGCCGGCGTGGCGGTGGGCGCGATGCTCGCCGGCACTCTGGTGGTGGCGCAGGCGATGTTCCTCTCCGAGCACGACCTGTCCGTCGTCACCACCGTGGTGGCCATGGCAGCAGTGGTGTCCCTGGTCACCGCGCTGCTACTCGGTCGCTGGGTGGTTGCCCGCAGCCGCGAACTCGCCCTGGCCGCCCGCTCGTTCGGCGACGGCGGCGACTTCTCCGCGCCCGGCACCCCGGCGACCGCCGAGCTGGAGTCCCTCAGCCGCGAGCTGGCCGCCACCAGCGCACGGCTGGCCGAGTCCAGGGAGCGCGAGCGCGCCCTGGAGTCCTCGCGCCGGGAGCTCGTCGCCTGGATCTCGCACGACCTGCGCACCCCGCTCGCCGGACTGCGCGCCATGTCCGAGGCGCTGGAGGACGGGGTCGCCACCGACCCGGACCGCTACCTCAAGCAGATCCGCGCCGAGGTCGAGCGCCTGAACGACATGGTCGGCGACCTGTTCGAGCTCTCCCGCATCCACGCCGGCAGCCTCGCCCTGACCCGCTCCCGGATCTCGCTGTACGACCTGGTCGGCGACGCCCTCGCCGGGGCCGACCCGCTGGCCAGGGAGCACGGCGTGCGCCTCGTGGGCGACCGGGTGGCGCCGGTGCCGGTCGAGGTGGACGGCAAGGAGATGAGCCGGGTGCTCGGCAACCTGCTGGTGAACGCGATCCGCCGCACCCCCGCCGACGGCACGGTCGCCGTCGCCGCCGAACGCTCGCCCGAGGGCGTCGTCCTGTCCGTCAGCGACGGCTGCGGCGGCATCCCCGAGGAGGACCTGCCCCGGGTCTTCGACACCGGCTGGCGCGGCACCCACGCCCGCACGCCCCCGGCCGGCGCGGGCCTGGGCCTCGCCATCGTCCGGGGCATCGTCGAGGCCCACCAGGGCCACACCGCCGTACGCAACATCCCCGGCGGGTGCCGCTTCGAGGTGACCCTCCCCACCGCGGAGACCTGACCCCGGACCCCACCCGATCGGCGCGGGAGCCGCTCGGCTACGACATGTGGCCGTTCGGCTTCTCGTCGCGCAGGGGCGAGTCGGCGAACTCCCGCATCCCCTCCTCGAAGCGGACCTCGGGCTTCCAGCCCAGTTCGGCCCGCAGCCGTGAGGAGTCCGCGGTGATGTGCCGCACGTCGCCCAGGCGGTACTCGCCGGTGACGACGGGCTCGGGCCCGCCGTACGCGGCGGCCAGGGCCCGCGCCATCGCGCCGACCGTGTGCGGCTCGCCGCTTCCGGTGTTGTAGACGGTGAGCAGGCCCCGCGGCGGCTCCGCCTCCAGCGCCGCGACGTTGGCCGCGGCCACGTCCCGTACGTGCACGAAGTCGCGCCGCTGCCGGCCGTCCTCGAACACGCGCGGCGCCTCACCCCGGGCCAGCGCGGAGCGGAAGAAGGACGCGACACCCGCGTACGGGGTGTCACGGGGCATCCGGGGCCCGTACACGTTGTGGTAGCGCAGGGAGACCGCCGACCCCTCCGTCGACCGTGCCCAGGCGGCCGACAGGTGCTCCTGGGCCAGCTTGGTCGCCGCGTAGACGTTCCGCGGATCGGGCGGGGCGTCCTCACCGACCAGTCCGGGACGCAGCTCCCGCCCGCACCTCGGGCACACCGGCTCGAACCGGCCCGCGTCCAGGTCCCGCACGGCCCGCGGACCCGGCCGTACGACGCCGTGTTCCCCGCACTCGTACCGCCCCTCCCCGTACACCACCATCGACCCGGCCAGCACCAGGCGCCGAACGCCCGCCTCGGCCATCGCGGCGAGCAGGACGGCGGTGCCGAGATCGTTGCGGGAGACGTACTCGGCCGCGTCCAGGACGCCTTTGCCGAGGCCGACCATCGCCGCCTGGTGGCACACGGCGTCCACCCCCGACAGCGCACGGCCGACCGCCTCCGGGTTCCGCACGTCCGCACCCGCGGCCGTGCTCACGTCGAACACCACGGCTTCGTGCCCGCGCTCCGTCAGCGCCTGAACGACATGGGACCCGATGAACCCGGCACCGCCGGTGACCAGTACGCGCATACGGCCCACGCTAGGCCGCCGACGGCACCGCACCGCACGAACGCGCCGGTCCCGTCACCACTCCGTAAGACCCGCCACCGCGCCGCTCACCAGCTCGGCCTCGCGACGTTGCCGTAGGACCAGCTGGAGCTCTTCGCCATCTCGAAGTGCAGATGCGGTCCGGTGGCGTTGCCGGTGCTGCCGACCTTGCCGAGCTGCTGGCCGGCGGTGACCGCCTGACCTTTCGCCACCTGCCGTAGCGAGAGATGGCAGTACGTGTACACATGGCCGTTGTCCGCGCGCAGCCCGATCCACTGGCCGTAGGCACCCCCCTGACCGTTCGACCAGACGATGGTGCCGTCACGCACGGCGACCACGGGAGCGCCGGGGGGAGCGGCGAAGTCCTGGCCGGTGTGCCGGCCCACGCCGTCCGGCTTCCAGGCGTAGGGGCCGCGGGCGAAGAAGTCGAAGGTCACCCGGTGACCGGGCACAGGTGACGACACGTGTCGTCGGCCGGCCCCCTGGCCGCCTCCGGTCGGTGTCGCGGCGCCGGTGCAGTCGACGGTGAAGCCGGCGTGGCGGCCGAGGTTGGTGAGTGAGGTGCAGCCGGGTATGCCGTCGGCGTCCGTTCCTTCGAAGCCCTGGGCGAGTTGTTCGGCTCGGTAGGCTGCTTTCGTCTGGACTCCGAAGGTGCCGGTGGCTCCGTCCGGGATGCTGTGCCCTCGGGCGATGAGGGCCTTCTGCACGATGCGTACGTCCTCGTTGGTCTTGCCGAAGCGGACGTTGGACAGGGCGACCATGACGTGCTCCTAGTATCCGTGAGGTGGCCGGTGCGGGTCCGCCTGCTGCACACGGGCCGCGAAGTTCGAACCCGACCGGTTCACGTGATATCGGTCGCGCACGTAATTGATCGTCGCGCACATGTCCGCGACCACGTCGTAGGGCGTGGTGGCCGTGTGGGCCTGGTGGTATGCGGCGAACGTGGAAGGAATGCACTGAGTGGCTCCCCGCGAGCAGTTCTGCCGGTGGCCGTCGGACACGATCGGACCCCGCGCGTTGGAATCCCGTGTGTTCACCCGCTGCTTCGGGGCGTTGTAGGCGGACTCGCGCCGCGTGATGGTGACCAGCGCGGGGACGCCGAACCTCGGATCCATCCCGGTCAGCTCGCACGCCGTCCTGGCGTAACGCCGCATGGCCGGTTCCCCGAAGTCGTCGTCGGGATCGCGATAGGTCACCTGGCGGAGGGTGAGTCTGCCGTCCGTGCCGGGGGCCGTGGCGCCGGTGCAGTCGACGGTGAAGCCGGCGTGGCGGCCGAGGTCGGTGAGTGAGGTGCAGCCGGGTATGCCGTCGGCGTCCGTTCCTTCGAAGCCCTGGGCGAGTTGTTCGGCCCGGTAGGCTGCTTTCGTCTGGACTCCGAAGGTGCCGGTGGCTCCGTCCGGGATGCTGTGCCCTCGGGCGATGAGGGCCTTCTGCACGATGCGTACGTCCTCGTTGGTCTTGCCGAAGCGGACGTTGGACAAAGCGACCATGACGGCTCGCTTCCTCTCTGCGCCGAGGCATGGCCCGGCGGCGCAAGCGGTTGGACAGGGGCGCTCCGGGGCGGGCATCGCAGGAACATGCGCCACGGTCGGCAACCGTCGCAGAATCTGCCTGGTTCACCGTGTCGGGGCCGGCTCCCGCACTGCGTCGCCCCGCCGCTCTTCGTACGGGCGCCGCTCTTCGTACCGACGCGGCTCTGTGATCGGTCGGTCGAAGACCTGGCGCTCTGTCATGTCGTCTTGGTCCAGTCGAGGTCGGCCCAGCGTCCGGCCTCATGCGGACCGGGGAGATCCGGGCGGTAGCCGGGATCGTGCTCGCACCGCAGCCTGACGCTCGCGTGCAGCAGGGCATCCTTGGGTACGGGCCGAGTGCGCCGGCCCGCCAGGATCCACAGCGGTCCGTTGTCGTGGACGGGTGCGTCGGCGAAGTCCTCGGTCAGGGCGCAGGCTTCGTCGTAGGCGTCGGGGGCGAAGTCCAGCTCCTCACGGACGCCGTCGACGATCCATTTCAGGGGTATGGAGGAGAGCAAGGGCGCGCCCGCGGGATGTGCGAAGGTGCCGCCCACGTCGGAGTGGACCCCTGCGAACCACACCTCTTGAGCCGTGTCCCGAAGAGGGCCCTCGCGGGCGGTGACGAGATACTCGCGGTAAGGGCGGCGCTTTTCGTCGAGGGAGACGGCATGGCGGATGCGGGCGGCGTTCGGCAGTTGGCGGGTGTAGGGCCAGCGCAGATTGCCCAACCGGAGTACGCCGGCTGCCTTCACTGTGTCCCAGAGGCCGAGATAGGTGACCGGCAGGGCGTGGTGCGAGACCTGCCGCGGGTTGTTCTCTTTCACCGTGGCCCACAGTGGCTCGGTCTCGGTCCTGCGGCAGAAGGCGTGCGAGAAGCGGGCGACCTGCTCCTGGCTCGCCTCGATGTCCTGGTTGAACGCGTACTTCCCCACGGCGTACGTGACCAGGTTCTCGGAGCCGGGGCGCATGAGTCCGGGTTTGTTGAGCATCCCCACCAGTGCGCGAGCTGTGTACGCGCCGCGGCTGAACCCGAAGACGTACACACGGTCGCCCGGCTGCCAGTGCCGCATCAGGTAGGTGTAGGCCTCGGCGAGGTTGGTCTTCAGCCCGGTGCCGAACGCCAGTCCGCACATGCGTGAGAGCCAGCGGCCGGCCGGTCCGCGCGCGGTGGCCGACGACATGGTTCCCACGCCCGGGTCGTAGTAGAGCAGTTGCCGTTCGGGGCGGTCCGCCTCGAGCATCTCGAACAGCCTGACCACGTTGGTGGGGTGACTGGCACCCACCTGGTTCCCCGAGCCGTCGAGGCAGATGACGATACTGCGCGGCATGTCCGCTCCTCGACTACCGGGGACGGCCCGAGGCCCGCCGGGGTGCACGAGTCCGCCGCGACGAGGTGACCAGCGGGCCGGTCGCAGTGCGCCGCTCAGGCTCGATCTGCCGGGCGAAGGCCTGCAACGCGACGGAGCTGTTGGGCGGCAGCACCGCCATCTTCCCCTGCTCCTGTGCCGCGACGAACGCCGCTGCCGCCTCGCTCTCCTCGGGCACGTGGACCAGGCGTACGTGGCCGTCGCCCGAGCCCCGTCGGTCCACCGGCGCGACGGCGCCGTGCGTCCCGTCGGGCAGGGTCACCCACAGCTCGAAGTCTTCGTACCGGACGAAGTCCGCGCCCTTCACCGGCCACGGGTAGTGGTGCTCCCCGGGAACCTGCGGCAGGACTCCCTGGTGGTTGCCGTGGCTCATCGGCACGGAGGAGTTGAACAGGCAGTCGGTCCACCGTTCGACGCCATCGGCGTCCGTGACCGGAGTGCGGAGCAGGTCCGCCGCCTCCTCGTACCCCAGCGCCGCCAGAGCAGGCAGGGTGAGGGGGAACGCGTCGACCAGCTCGGCCGCGTCCCGGCGCAGCCGGTCGACCCTCGACGGCTCGGCACAGAACTGCATGCTCCACTCGATGCCGACCCTGGCGCGGTACATCCGCCAGCCGCTCTCCCCCTTCACCCACAGGCTGCCGCCGTGGTGCATCTCCCAGTGCTGAGTTCCGGATGGCCGGGTTCCGTAAGGCAGGTCGTCATCGCTCATCTCGGCGAGAATCTTGTGCACCGTCTTCTTGGCCGCGCGGAAGTACGCCGATTCGTAGCGCTTGGGGTGATCCACCAAGCGGATCTTCCAGGGGTGGTTCTCCGACTCCACGCCACCGAGTTGCAACTCGGCCGGAGTCCTGTGCGGTGCTGCCGCACCGGCGGTGGTCATGATGTTCTCCTCGCGTCGACCGCACGGGTCCAACGCGCCGGTCCGCGCCGCCGAGTCCCCTGACTCCAGCCCGCGTTCGTAAGGTTTCGCGAATCGCTCCGCACATCACGGGATCATGGGACCCTGCCCGGGCCGGCTGAGCGCCCTTCAGTGAGGCGGTGGTACCAGTGGGGCGGTGGTACATGCGCCCTACACAAAAGCCTATTCCCGCTGCTGCGGCATCGCAACTACCGCGTGGTGCCCGGTGGTCACTCGTTCAATGACGTCCTGCGGACGGCATGAAACTCTCCCGGAGCGCATCGCGCTTGCGGGCCCATCGGTGCGGAGGGAACCTGGAAGTGATGGCCTCTGCCTGATTCTGGAGGTAGACGAATGTTTCTCCGACTGCTGCGGCTTCACAAGCCGCATCGGCTCGTCCGACTCGGCAACGGCCGTCGGATCCGGGGCTTCAGCGGTGGATTCTACGACGGTCACGGGTACCACGGCTGACACCGTTCACGACGGAAATCCGGGAGGATGTGCGGTGACAGAAGACGCCGATGCCGACACCGATGCCCTGGCGGCCATGGCACGAATTCTGTCACCGCATTGCCGTGTCACCCGGATGTCCAGCGGTGTGCTGATCGCGGACTGGAAGCGGACGCGTTTTCTCGGGATGACGACGGCGGATGTCCAGACGTTCGGTGAGTCAAGTCCGGGGGAGCACGGCGAACTTGTCACCGAACTGGTTCGCGCCGGGTGCGCTGACCACCGCCCGAAGGAGCATTCGGACATCGGCGTCGGGTCGTGGCTGCGTGGAGTACATCTGCTGATCCGGGCCACGGGATTCGGTGGTGCCCTTCGGCTGCTGTCCCTGGCGGCTCCGGGTTACATCCGTGCGGACCCTGCCCCCGCGGAAGAGGTGCTACGACTGAAACGAGCGGTGCAGTCCCACAGCCGCAGAAGCTGGCTGGTCAACGGCGACTGCAAGTCCGAGGCCGTGACGGCCTTCGTCCTGCTGCGGCGGCGAGGGCTGAAGGCCACGCTCCACGTCGGGGTGCGCGAACACCCCTTCGCCATGCACGCCTGGACGACCTCGGCCGGGCTGAGCATCCCCGACGCCGACCCGCGCGGGCACGCGTTCACACCGGTGCTCTCGATCGACTGCGGAGGACAGTGACATGGATGCGCTCCGCCTCGAGTGGGTGGGGGGCGCACCGAAGCTTTGGACCGACGAGACCATGGAGCGTCAGGGACTCGTCACGACGGTCACCTCGCGGGTCGGCGTCGCCGCCGTCGTCGGCTGGGTCGGCTCGACACGAGACCGAGTGGCGTGCGCACGCCGCCTCCTCGACGACTTCGGCCGGCGGGGCGCCGCCCTCCCGCTGCCGGCGGGTGACTACGCGGCCGTTCTGGCGTGCCGCGACCGCATCCTGGTGATGCGGGACGAGCAGGCGCGCATCCCCTTGTTCCTCAGGGAGTCCGGTGGCCGGGTGAGCGCCGTGGGCACCTCGGCCCGCGCCTTGGGGAGCGTCACTGAGCTGGAACCGCGCTACTTCTGCCGCTACCTCACCGGGAACATGGCGCAACAGCACACGGACCTCACCCCGTTCGCCGGGGTGCACCGTGTCCTCGGCGGCGAGATGGTGGAGCTCTCGGTCACCGGGCGCATGCGCAGTCGGCTGCTGGGACGCGGCCGTCAGGCACCCGATCCGCCCGTGTCGGCAGCGGACGGACCCCACGCCCGCCGGACCGCCGCCCAGGACCTGCGCCTCGCTCTGGAGCACGCCGTCGGCCGCCGTATGGGCGCGAAGACCGCATGCCACGTGTCCGGCGGCACCGACTCCACCAGTGTCGCGCTGCTCGCGGCGGACCTGCCGGCCGCGGGACGGGCGGACCCCGGGGACCTTGTCCTGCTCGCCGGGCGTTTCTCCGGGGGAGAGCTGGCGGGGGAGCAGCCGTACCTGCATGCGGCGTTGGAGGAGATCCGCCGTCACGCCCCGGCGGCCCGACCGGTGCTCGTCGACGCCGACGACGTGGCCGACTTCGACGACTTCCAGCACCACGCGGGAGACACGGACGAGCCTCATGCGCACGCCTTCCGCGCCCCGTTCTGGGCCAGGCTTCACGCCGCTGCCGCCGAGCTGGGCTGTGAGACCCTGCTGACCGGTTGCGGGGCCGATCCCATAGTCGACGCCAACCCGTTTCACCTGCACAGACTCGCCCGCACGGGACGGCTCCGACAGATGGCCGGGCAGGCGCACGCCTGGGCCGCGGGGAGCGATCGGGGCTCGAGGGACATCGTCCAGGCATACGTCGTACAGCCGGCACTTCCGCTGGCAGCCGAACGGATCACAGCGCTCGTCCGCGGCGGAACGGCGCTCGGCGGCCTCGGCACCTTCAACCGCCCCCGGTGGCTGCGCTCCGGATTCGCGCGCGCCCACGGCTACCGTGAGGCCAGCATCGCGGAGAGCCGCTTCGTGTACGGGCGCAAGCCGGAACAGTCGCTCTACGACGCGGCCAACTACCTCGCCGCTCCGGACCCGCTGTCCTGGCACCGAGCGCGACAGGACGGGTTCTTCCTCACGCACCCCTTCCTCGACCCGGAGGTCGTCGCCACGATGCGGCGCCTCCCCGTCGACGTCGCATTCGATCCAGGTCGTCCCAAGTCGGTGCTGCGTGAGGCCATGGCGGACCTGCTCCCGGCCCGGATCCGTGGCAGGGCGGTCAAGACCCCGTTCAACGAGCTCTACGTCCGCGGCCTGCGGACCCACGGAGACGAACTCATCGACCTGTGCCGCACCGCCCGGCATCCGCTGATCCCGGAGATGTTCGATGTCGAGACGCTGTGCCAGGCGGTGCGGGAGGCCCAGCTCGGCATCGGGGACTCCTACGCCTGCGATCGTGTGAACAGCTCGCTGGCTCTGGTGATGTGGCTGGAGCGCCTGGACCAGTGCTCCGGCGCGGTCCGCCCGGCCGTTCCCGTCATTGCCGGCTCTTGATGTCCCACAGGGTGCGTTCGACCGGGCCCGCGAGGACGTCGACGAGACCGTACCGGCTTATCACCTCTTTTTGTTCCTCCCCGTTCACCTTGTGGTCCTCCTCACCCTGTGGTGCAACGGCTGACAGGACACTGGAGCCGTGCGCGCCGAATTCCCAGTAGACGCTCACGTATCGTGGTTCCCTCGTAAACTCGTCGATCGCGTTGTTCTCGTGCACCCTGGCCTGGTAGACGAGGGTGTCGAGACCGTTTTTCTCCTGCTTCTTCACCCATACGGGGACGTTGCTCCCCTTCCAGGAATACGCCTTGAACTGAAGCGGTGGCTCGAGGTCGAGTTGGTCCTTGCGGGCAAGGCTCGCGCTGGCATACATCGCCAGTTGGTCGTACGGCGTGTCGATGGGCAGTTGCACCACCACTCGCATGGAGAACACGTCGCCCGGATCGATCCACACTCCAGGGTCCATCCACGGTTGCGCCTGGACCAACTGCCCCGGCTGGTGAATCTCCCGGCGGGACAGTGGGTTTATTTCCTGGGAATTGGCCCACTGTTCGGCGTCGGTTCGCCACTGTTCGCGGAGCCGGTCCGTCTTGCTCAGCGGCACGTGTTCGGCCATGGCATGGAATTCGGTGCCCAGCACGTAGAAACCGACGGTGCCGTGATTCTCGAACGTGATGTCGACCGGTACGGCGAACGCCTTCCCGTCCTGACTCACGTCTGGCTTACCCGTGGACAACTTGAGGAGGGGCCTGGTCTCACGCTGGTACGGCTGGTACAGGTTCTGGTAACCGAAATTGGCGATCGCGATGACCGAGGAAACGATCAGCGCCACGGCCACCCGCTTCGGAGCGGGGATCACGACCGATGTCCGCCACACCGCGTAGACAGCCCAGACCGAACCCGCCGTGAGCGCTGCGAACAGCGCCGGGACGATCGTGGAATCGCCGTCCTTCGTCGTCTCGACCAGGAGAAAGAGGTTGGTCAGAAAGGCCGCGAACGCTCCGATCAGCGCGACCACTCCGGAGTAGGGGAAGCTGCGCCAGAGCCAGTGGTCCAGGGCCGCGGCGGCCCCCAACAACGTTGCGAGCGCGACCGCGATGAGGACCGTCCCGGTGACCCGCCCGGGGAAGGTCAGAGCATGCAAGAAGTCATCAATGCCGAAGAAACTCAGCGGAAGGGTCGTCAGGAGGAGGACCAGCACGATCACCGCCATGGTCACCCGGGACCGCGGGGTTCTCGGCGGTGGCCGACGCGCCTTCAGGCGCGAGTTGGAGCGAGGCCTGGGGGGAGTCTTCAAGCGATCACCTCCTGCGGCCACCGCATCAGGGAAACCGCACGTGCGAAGCACGGACCCAGGAGACCTGCCGCCGCGCCATGGGCTCGGGTTTCATCGTCACCGTTGATCCATGGCATCGCCATCCAGGCTCCTCTGGACGTGGGATCTGGAGGCCGTCGAACGCCTGCATTGGTTTGCGTCACCCGTTCGGCCGCTTGTCCGTCGCCCAGTGCGCCGGCCCGTACACACCGGCCGTGGGCCACAGTGCCCGCCCGGTTGTCCGCTGCCACAACCGGCCGGAGTGGGGCCTCACCCCCGGTGTCGGGATTGACAGCGGGCTGCCATGACCCCGTACTGAACACGAGGGACCCCTGGCCAACGGTTCCCTGGGGGGATTCCGCCATCTGCAAACTCTCCGCCCAGGGAGGCTCCATGACGGTGCAGCAACAGCAAGCCACGATGCCGACGGTTCTGGTCTATGAGGACGACCCCGGAAATCCTCCGCTGGTCAACATGCCCGTACCGCATCCCATCCCACAACTCGACACACAGCCCTTTCCGACGGCCATCGCCGAAGCGGCGCCGCAGCCGGACAGTGCCGGGCCGGGCAGCGAGGCATTCCGGTACTGGGTGGCGGCCGACGCGCTCAGCAGGGCCAGCCGGACCTGGGGTCCACTCGTCCCGGCCGGAACGCAATGGCATCCGATGGTCGGCCGCGCTCTCACCGCACACCTCAACGCAGGAGACGACCTCAACGCCTTCTACGACCGCAGGGGTCTGTGGTTCTTCCGCCGCACCGTGGGAGGCGTCACCGTCGCCGCGTGCGAGAGCAACGAGGTCGTCGAGCATGAGACGGGGCACGCGATCCTCGACGCCCTGCGCCCTCAGTTGTTCAATGCGGCGAGTGCGGAGGCGGCTGCCCTCCACGAAGCGTTCGGTGACATCAGCGCCCTGCTGAGCTCACTCGGGCTGGAGTCGCTGCGGATCGCGGTACTGGCCGAGACCCAGGGCGACCTCGAACTGTCCTCGAGAGTGTCGAGGATGGCCGAGCAACTGGGCTGGGCGATCCGCCAGGGCCACCCGAACGCGGTCGACCGGGACTGCCTGCGCAACCTGTCGAACAGCTTCTTCTACCGCGACCCGGTGGAGCTGCCGCCGAACGGTCCCGCGAACACCCTCTCCAGCGAGCCGCACTCGTTCTCCAGGGTGTTCAGCGGAGCGTTCCTGAAGGTCGTGGCCGGGATTTTCCGGCAGCAGGACCTGCAGGACCAGGCGGGCCTGGCCGCGGCGGCCGAGATCGCGGGACAGCTGCTGGTGGACGCTGTCGTGGCGGCGCCCGTGGTGTCCGCCTACTACGCACAGGTGGCGGGTCACATGATCGCCGCGGACCAGCGCAGGAACGGCGGCAAGTACGGCCAGTCCCTGCGCTCGGCGTTCATCCGGCACGGCATTCTCTCCCTCGACGCCGCCGCGTCCATCACCGAGCCGGAGCTGGCACGCCGAGGTGCCGGAATGGCCGAGGCGACGCCGGGCGGTGGCGACGACGAGGGTCTCACGGCCGTCACGGTCCACGGGGCGACGTACGGCGTCACCCAGGCCCTCACGCTCTCCGCCCCCGCGGCGGAACGACGGTTCGGCATCGCCGGCTCCGACCCGGCCGGCGGCACACTCCGGCCCGCCGACCCCGAGCGGGTCGCCGCGTCGTATCTGGAGGACCTCTTCCGTCGCGGCCGTGTCCATGTGCCCGAGGAGCACCGCTCCGATGTGGCGTTCAGCGACGACAACCCCTCGCGGCTCAAGACGCACCAGATCACGCGGAGCTCGACCGGCGAGGGCCTCGCCCTCGTGCGGAAGTGCTTCGACTGAGCGGGTAGCGGTATCGGCTGGATCAGTGGAAGAAGCGGAGGCGGCGGACGGTGAGCCGGCCGTCGTCTCCGCGCCCGACGACGTGCGTCGTTCTCGGCGTCGGCTCCTCTCCCTCGAACACCGCCTCGCCCCTCGCCAGCAGATCGCCGATGAATTTCTCGGTCGCCCGGCGCTCGGCGTCCTCGCTCTGTCCGGCCTCTTCCGGGTTCGTTGCGTCTTCGTCACTGTTCGCACTCATAATGTGCACTTTATTCCGTGGGTGGCTTGATATGTGCGGTCCAGGTACCGGGTGCGGCAGTGGGACGCGTCGTGGGCACGGGCCGACACACGCTGGGGCCGATGGCGCAAAAGGGTGAGCGGCCCTTCCGGGCCGACCCTCGGTTGCCGTCCGAGGGCAGTTCCCGCCCAACGCTCACCGCGTCGCTACGTCGTGGGCGGTGCCGTCCGTGATGGCCCGGAGCTTGTCGGGGTTGGCTACGTTGTGGACGGCGGTAATGCGACCGTCGAATTCGAAGTCGAAGGTGACGGTGGCGATCACCCGGTCCGGGGTGCTGAACACGATGCCGGGGCCGCCGTTGATCTCGACGAGCTCGGCGCGGATGTCGGCGGGCTGGACACCCTGGTAGGTGACCGTGCCGATGGCCGCGAACCACGAGGCCACCGTCTGCGCTCCCACGACCGGCTTGAGCGCCTGACGGACCTTGCCGCCGCCGTCGGTCCACAGGGTGACGTCCGGCGACAACAGTTCCATCAGGGTGTTGATGTCACCACCGGTCGCGGCGACGAAGAACCGCTCGGTGACCTCGCGCTGCCGAGAGCGGTCGGCGGCAAACCGGGGCCTGCGGGCCCGTACGTGCTCACGCGCACGGTGCGCGGCCTGTCGTACCGCCGCCTCGGACCGCTCCACCGCCTCCGCGATCTCGGCGTGGCTGAAGCCGAAGACCTCCTTCAGCACGAAGACCGCGCGCTCCAGCGGGCTCAGCGTCTCCAGCACCACCAGCATCGCCATCGACACCGACTCGGCGTCCGTGACGGCGTCGGCGGTGTCGCTGCTGGTGAGGATGGGCTCGGGCAGCCACGGGCCGACGTAGGTCTCGCGCTTGTGCCGGGTGGAACGCAGGCGTTCCAGCGCCAAGTTGGACACGATCCGTGTCAAGTACGCTCTGGGGTCGGTAACTTGGCCACGGTCGGCGGACGACCACTTGATCCAGGCGTCCTGCACCGCGTCCTCGGCGTCGGCCGCGGAGCCGAGGACGCGGTAGGCCACGGAGAACAGCAGCTTGCGGTACTCGTGGAAGACCTGCTGGTCGGCGCTCACTCGCCATCCTCGGCGACGGGGGTGAAGCGACCGCCGTGCGGCCAGAACGCGCCCGAGGCGGGCATCTTCTTCATGCGGCCGAAGGTCGGCCAGGGCGAGGCAGTCACCGTCTCCTTATACCGGGCCGCCATCCGGCCGGTCAGATGAATTCGTCGCGGGCTGTCGTCGGGGCGGGTGAACTGCACGACGGCGTCGTGCCGGCCCAGGCTCACCGGCGTGTGGTAGTAGCCGAAGCGGAACGGCTTGGGCCGCTTGCCCTTCAGCGTGCGGACGATCGACACCGCGGCGTGCACGCCGGTCGGCATCCCGCCCTGGCAGGTGCCGTGCATGACGCCGTAGCCCTGGCGGATCGCTGCGGCGTCACCGATGGCGTACACATCGGGGTGCGACACCGAACGCAGCGCGGTGTCGGTGACGATACGGCCGTGTTCGTCGACGGCCAGTCCGGCGGCGGCTGCCAGCGGCGACACCCGCGTACCGCTCGTCCACAGGACTACATCGGCGGCGACGCTCTGCCCGTCCGCCAGCTCGACCGACCCGGGCAGCGCTTTCACCGCCTCGACGCCGCTGCGCACGCGGACGCCGAGGCGGTCGAGCGCCGACTGCAGGTACCTCCTGGCCTTCGGGGTCATGGCCGCACCGGGTTCGTCCCGGCCCAGCAGTACGACGTTCAGCTCCGGGTGCCGCTCGGCGATCTCCGCTGCCGACTCGATGCCGGTCAGCCCACTGCCGACGATCACTGCCGTGCCGCTGCCGAGCCGCGCCAGCCGATCGGCCAGCACCTCGGCGTCCTGGGGGCTGTTGAGGGTGTACGCGTGGTCGTCGACGCCCGGCACCGCAGTCGTGTCGGCCACGCTGCCCAATCCGTACACCAGCGTGTCGTAATGCAGGACCCGGTCGTCGTCGATCCGTACCGTACGTGCGTCCGCGTCCACCGCCGTCACCCAGCCGCGCACGAACTGTGCGCCCGTCCCCTCCAACAGCTCCGGAATGCTCAGCTCGGCGAGTTGCTGCCCGGTCGCCGTCATGTGCAACCGCAGCCGCTCGGTGAACCGCTCCTGCGCGTTCACCACGGTCACCCGCACGTCCTCGCGCCGCTTGACCCGGGTCGCGAGTTGGACAGCTGCGGACATGCCCGAATAGCCGCGCCCAGGATCAGAACGCGGTGGGTGGTGGTCACCGTGCCGGTTTCGTGCTGTTCGCTCATCGCTCTGCCTTCCTCCGCTCGCTGTTGACGACCAGTGGATGGAAGCTGCGAGCCAGTCCGTGACATGAGGCCGATGTGATGCGCGCCACAGTTGGCTTGGTAGCCGGTAGCCTCCTCGTCGAGTCCGCAATCAACCGGGGAGAAGAGCGCGGGTGGGGAATTTCGGGGGGTGCCGACGGGGCGGAATGACAGGGTGAGGACACGGGCCTGCCGCACTGCGGTCCGTGTTCCTTCGACGCTCGCGAAGTGGGAGTGTGGTGTCACTGGCTGTCTGCGTGGTGCTGGAGTGGCCTTGGACTGCACATGGTGCGGGTGGTTCCAGAGCGGGTTGAACGTCTGTGCTGTGGCCGTCGTAGTCAGGGGCGAGGCAGACCGACAAGCGCAGCCCGCCGGAGGTGTCGCACCCGTGGCCACCACAAGACCAGCCCTCACGACCGCGACGGACGACCGGGACGCGATCGTACGGGCGCCGGACGGCCCGGAACGACCGGCAGAGACCGCGGGTGAGCGTACCGGCGGGGATCGTATGGCCGGTGATGGCTGGCACGTGAACTCCTCCCTTGCCTTGATCACGGTCCTGCTCCTGGTCGTCGTGGTGCAGGGCCCGATCCGCTCGGCGCTCGCCGCTCCGGTGATGCAGAGCTGGATGACGGTGTTCGTCGCGGTCGTGCTCCAGGCGCTGCCGTTTCTGGTGTTGGGCGTCTTGCTGTCCGCGGTGCTCGCGGTCTTCGTCCCTTCCTCGTTCTTCGCCCGTGCACTGCCGAACCGCCCAGGGCTCGCCGTGCCGGTCGCAGGCATGGCGGGCGCGGTGCTGCCGGGCTGCGAGTGTGCGTCGGTCCCGGTGGCGGGGGCGCTGGTGCGTCGTGGCGTGACTCCCGCGGCGGCACTCGCATTCCTTCTGTCCGCGCCGGCGATCAACCCGGTCGTGCTGACGGCGACGGCGGTGGCGTTCCCGCGCCGGCCGGAGATGGTGCTGGGCCGTTTCGCGGCCGGCCTGCTCGTCGCCTGTGCCATGGGCTGGCTGTGGCAGCGACTGGGCCGCACGGACTGGCTGCGTCCGCCGGCACACGCGAGGTACGACGGGCGGAGCAAGGGCGCGGCATTCTGGGACTCGGTCCGGCACGACGTGATGCACGCAGGGGGTTTCCTGGTCCTGGGCGCGATGGCGGCTGCGACGCTCAAGACGGTGGCCCCGGCGGACTGGCTGCGCACGGCGGCGGGTAATCCCTTTACAGCCGTAGGCGCGTTGGCGGTCTTGGCCGTAGTGCTGTCGATCTGTTCGGAAGCGGACGCGTTCGTGGCGGCCTCGCTGACGCAGTTCTCGCTGACGGCGAAGCTGGTGTTCCTGGTGGTCGGCCCGATGATCGACCTGAAGTTGTTCGCGATGCAGGCGGGTACCTTCGGCCGTGGTTTCGCTCTCCGCTTCGCCCCGGCCACTTTCGTGCTGGCGATCGCGGGAGCGGTCGTGACTGGGGCGGTGCTCCTGTGAACCGGCAGGTTCAGGCGGTGGTCATGTTCCTGGTCGGCGCGGTACTACTGCATGCCGGGTTCACGGATCTGTATCTGCGGTACGTGAAGGCAGGCTTGCGGCCGCTGCTGCTGGCGGCGGGGGCGGTGTTGATGGTTGGGGCGCCGGCGGCGGTCTGGTACGAGTTCAAGGGCCGGAGGCGACACGCCCAGCAGGACAGACGCGAGGACGCGCATGCTCACCGGGTCCACGACGACGGCCCTGACCCCGGTGACGAACATGACCACCGTGTGGACAATGATCACGGGCACCGCGAAGCGCGCATCTCATGGCTGCTGTTGGTCCCCCTCTTCGCGCTGATGCTGGTGGCGCCGCCGGCACTCGGCTCCTACAGCGCGATGCGTACCGGTACGGCGTTGCAGCAGCCGTACGGCTACGCGAAGCTTCCGGCCTCGGACCCCGTGCCGATCAGCCTGGTCGACTACGCGGGGCGCGCGGTGTACGACCACGGCCGGTCGCTGCGCAACCGAAAGGTACGGATCACGGGCTTCGTGGCCCTGGACACCAAAGGCGCGCCGTACCTGGTCCGGATGGCCCTGAACTGCTGCGCCGCGGACGCCCAGCCGGTGAAGCTCGCCCTGATGGGCGACATTCCGCCAGTCCTGCGACCGGACGCATGGCTGCAAGTGACGGGCGTATACACCCCGAAGCAGACCAAGGATCCGGTGAACAACCGCCCGATCCCGTACCTGCAGGTAACCGAGGCGAAACCGGTGCCGACCCCGCGAGATCCGTACGACGAAAGCTGGAACCGGTGAAAGGTCCAATCCCTACTGGCTGGTCGCCGGCCGGCGTGGTCCGAGGGGGGAAGCGGGGACGGCTCGCTGTACGAGGATCGCGTAGCCGGTCGCAGCCACGGCCGTGATGGCAAAGCTCGCCGGCATCCCTGGCTCCGCCTGGGAGGAGAGAGGACCCTGACCACACCTCCTGCACCGCCAGACCGGTTGGGAGGACAAGCGCCTGGCACGGGCGGTCGGTGTGCCGGATCGCGGCGCTGCAAGGTGGCGGGCAAGCTGAGCAGCGAAAGCCGACGGCCTGAAGGCAGCTCTGACTGCGCTTCCGTGGAGCACCAGCCGGTGCCGACGAGAGCGATGGGCATCTGGCGTGACCATCACGCAGTCGCGGCCGGAACCAGCGACCTGCTGATCGACCAGATCGAGTTCGCCGATGTCATCGTGTGGTGGGTGTCCTCTGGGCCGGGAGCGTTCTGCGCGTACTGCGTCGGGCTGCCGGCGCGCTCGGGCCGCCTTGCGGCGCGTCCCGAACCGGAGCTCACGGCGGTGGCTCATGAACGGGAATCGGGCGGGCTCCCGCGCCGCCTGTCGGGAGACCAGCGCCGGGGTGCTGTCGGAAGGCTCCGGGGCCGTCGACCGGACGAACGTCAAGTGGATTGCGCGGTCCGGTACTTTCTCGCCGACCATCCTCCGCTTCCTCAATGCCCCGGTCGTCGCTGCAATCGAGGCATCGGTGTTCTGCTGCCTCCGGCGGCCGCCGTTCCAGCACCGCCTGTACGGGCGCGAGCCGGCACGGTGTCCCGCCCCGCCGGCCGGTGGACTCAGCCATGCAGGGTGGGCCGGTAGAGCAGCTCTTTGGGCCACAACGTCACTGCCGCCGGCTAGGAGCATGGGTCAGTAACGCCAGTAGAGTCACGGTGTGACCGAGTTCGTTTTGCTAGCGGCTGGCCGAGACGCTGATGTCTACGCTCTCGACTCGCAGCGCGTCCTGCGTCGATATCGGGATGAAGGGGACGTGGCCGCTGAAGCCGCTGTGATGGCCTATGTGGGTGGGTTGGGATTCCCGGTGCCACGGGTCTACTCGGCGAATGGTGGTGATCTGGTCCTCGAACGGCTCACCGGTCCGACCATGCTGCAGGCGCTGGGCTCCGGGGAGATCACCGCGGTGGCGGCTGCGGACCTGCTGGCCGGCCTGCATGCGCGCCTGCACGCGTTGCCGCCACAGATGCCGCACAAGCCCGGAGACCGCCAGGTGCATCTGGATCTGCACCCGGCGAATGTCATGCTCGAAGCGCGAGGACCGGTTGTGATCGACTGGCGTAACTCCGGACAGGGTCCGCCTGAGTTCGATGTCGCCGTGTCCGCACTGATCGTGGCGCAAGTCGCGGTCGACTCCGTGCGGGAGGAGGCCGCGCTAGCCGGTACGTTCCTCACCGCGTTCTTGGCCGGCGTCGGCGCTGTGCCTTCCGAGGCGTTGGATCAGGCAGTGCGGTTCCGGCGGGACGACCCCAACCTGACTGCCCGCGAGATCGGCTTGCTGAGCGCGGCGGTCTCGTTGATCGGGGCGTCGCGGCCACAGCCGTGATGCGTGCCGATCAGACGGCAGCCCACCCGCGGTGCGTGACTGTTCGTACGGGATGATCAGGGCATGCGCGATGGTGATGGGCTGTTCGCCATGGAGCCGGTCCAGCTGCCCGAGCGGGGGAGCCGACGGCATGGGTGACAGTGGACAAGCGGTTCCGGGCGTTCGACCCGCATCAGGTCCTGCTGCTGCCTCCGTCGCTGGACGACTGGCTGCCTGAGGACCACCTCGCCCGGTTCGGAGGCCTTCGAGGCCCCAGTCTTGAGCGCGCCCAACGGCGGCGGAGACCTCAGCTTCCCCGGCGCCCCGGAGCTTGTGCGGCCTTCACGTCGGCCGCGTACAGATCCACGTACTCCTGGCCCGAAAGCCGCAAGATCGCGTACGTGATCTCGTCGGTGACGGCCCGCAGCACCGTCTCCTGGTGCGCCGTCCCCGCAAAGTGCGAGAAGTCCAGCGGTTCCCCGAAGCGGATCGTGACGGGCGGGTGTCTCTTCCGGACACGTGCCCGATCCCAGATCTGGTACGTCCCCACCATCGCGCACGGAATCACCGGAACCCGCGCCGCCAGAGCCATCACCGCCACCCCCACCTTGCCCTTGTACAGCCGGCCGTCGGGGGAGCGCGTGCCCTCTGGATAGATCGCGAGCAGTTCTCCCTGCGCCAGTACCGCCTGCCCCTCGCTGAGGGCTGCCTGTCCTGCCGCCCTGCCCGACCTGTCCACCGAGATCTGCCCGGTACGGCGAAGGATCAGCGCGGTCAGCCGGCCCCTGAGACCCGGCGCCGTGAAGTACTCCGCCTTGGCCAGGAACGTGATGCGCCGTTTCAGTACCGCGGCCATGAGGAGGGGGTCGGCGAAGGACAGGTGGTTCCCGGCGACGATCGCCGCACCCTGCGTCGGAACATGCTCGAGACCCTCGACCCGCGGCCGCAACAGCAACCTCAGCAATGGTCCCAGAAGGACGTACTTGAGCATGTAATAGATCACGGGGCGGCTTCTTCACTGCCGAATCGACTTCCCGGCACACCCGGGCCGGGTTGCCGAGTCACATCCTCCTCCGGCCTGGACCCGGGAAACGGTCTCCGGCGCCTGGCGGCCTCGCGAATCCTCACGGGCCGGCCGGGCCCAGGGCACGTCACGGCCCGGGGGCCAGGACGCTGTGCGGGGACTCCGCGCCTATGCCCCGCAGTCCAGCAGACCGCGCCCGCGCTCTTCACCCCAATCTTCTTCCCGCCAGGGGCAACGTCGCCACCGGCCACGTCAGGCAACCATGCGCCGACCGCCGACCGCCGACCGCCGACCGCCGACCGCCGACCGCCGGCCGCCGATCACGCCAGACTCCGGACAAGCCCATCAGTGCAAGGCAACCAGATGGACATGCTGAGCGGACCGCGTGGAGAGGAGGTGGCCTTCGGGCACCTTCCATGTTTGGAGGTCAATGAACGAGAACGAGGTGGAAGGATGAGGTGGTCAGATGCGCATGACCGATCAGGCGTGCGCGGTGGCCGACTGTCGGCCGGCGGTGAACGTCTTCCAGAGCTGGGCGGACAGACGAACCAGGGCGGCCTCCAGCAGGGCGACCGCCACCTGGGTCAGTATCTTGGCAAGAATGTGCGGCATGATCGGCCGTCTTTCATGAGGATTGTGCTGGGTACCTCTCCTTTGTCCGGTCCCACGGCATCCGGCAGGCGGCAGTCACATGACCTGAAGGTGAACTCTCCCTTTCCGGAGTGCCACGTTCCCCGGCCCCAGCCGACGGGTCACGTCGGTCGCCACGGTGGGCAACACTGCGGATTCCGCCGCCGACGTCAGCGCGATCGTCCAGCCCGCTGGGCCCAGGGACCGGCTGCCGAAGAAGTGGCTCAGCCCCGGCACCGTCACGATCACGCCCAGCATCATCAGAGACCTCACCACCACTGCGGCGGCCACCGGGTCGCGGCCCGCAGCGTCTGAAACAGCTCGGCTCACTTATCCGGCGTGTGGGTTCGGCGGCTGATTAGTGACTGTAACGGGTATCGGTGGTCCATCGCGGGTCGATGCGGCCCAGCCATGCATCTTGATCGTCGGCCAGTGGTTGCCTCAAGGGAAGCGAGAGGAACCGGCAGGCGAAAGTGAGGCCGGCGTCGTCGCCGTCGCCGTGGACGTGGTGCTCCCACGCGTCGGGGGTGTCCGCGGGTGCCTGGAGGTAGAAGAAGCCGGTTCGTCGTGGCTGACCCGTGTCGGGGTGGGGCTTGTCCTCCACGGCAATCTGCCGGACCACTGTGGTTGTCAGCAGACCGGTCTCCTCGGCGACCTCTCGGAGAACCGCGTCTTCCAGTCCTTCGCCCGACTTGACTCCTCCCGCAGGGACCTGGGTGCCGGCCTCCGGTATACCGACATGGTCGAACACCAACAGCTCGGGGACGGCACGATGCCGGATCACGTATGCGGCGACACGGACTCTGGGTCGGGTCATCCCGGCATTGTCAGTCATCGGCACCGTTCATGATGGCCAACGCGGGCGGCTTCATCTGGCGCTAGTCGGACGACGTAGGCAACGTCCGCGGGCAGCTCGACCATCGGCGGCTCCGCCCTGAACCGGCGGGCTGCTTTGGCGGCTGGTGTCTGAGCTGGGGTGCGGCGCGAAGTCGCACGCTAGCTCTGGCACAGGCCGATCAGGGTCGAGCGTCGCCTCGGCGAGCTGCGCACCGGCGGGAGCACGGCGGAGGTCGATCGAAGCGCAGGCGGCCTCGCCTGCCGCCTGGGCGCCCTCCGCGTGCGCCTCGACCTGCTCGATCCCGCCGTCCTGGTCCGCGTCCGGGTCGTCCATGGTGACCGCGCCGTCGGTGTGCTGGTCGTCCAGGAGCAGTGCCAGGCGGTCTCCCGCCCCTCCGTCGACCAAAGCGTCCCACGCAGATCCTCGTGAAGACCGGGTGGCTCACGATGTCCATGTCGCTGCGCTGGACGGGTCGTCGGGGTCGCCGTCCGGGCCGACGCAGCCGACAACGGGGCCCGCCGACAGGGCGTCAATTCATCAGGCGGACACGGCAAGCGCTCTCGGGCGCATCACAGCAACAAGCGGCAACTTACGGCCAATGTTCACCAAAGACTTGTGTCGGCGTCGTTCTCACGTACGGGTAGCCCTTTGTGATCGGTTGTGCGTCCATGATCGAAATGGGCGTAGCGGGGGAGTTTCCCCCGCTTCCTCTCTTTACCCGAGGTACCCATGAGATTGATGGTCTTGAACCATCGGCGCACGAGACCATGGCTGGTCGTACTCGCCACAGCGACCGCAATGGCCGCCGCATCTGCCGTCGCGTACGCGGACAGCGGCCCGGTCGCGCCGGTCGTCGTCGCTCCGGCCAACGTCGATCCGGTCACCGGTGTGCCCGTAACCGGTGTGCCCGTCACCGGTGCTCAGACCACCGGTGCGCCCGTGACCGGTGCGCCGGTCACCGGCGGTATCCCCTTGACCAGCACGTCCGAGCAGATCGGCCCGGGGATCGGCCTCCAGCACGTCAAGGCGCTCGACCAGAAGGGCTGGTACGACGCGCAGTTCCTGACCGTGGACCTGACCAACCGCGCGGTCGGCACGGACCTGCTGACCTCCGGACCGGTCGCGTCCGGCGGACCGCTCAGCGAGGCGGCCGACAAGGCCGGTGCCGTCGCCGGCGTCAACGGCGAGTTCTTCGACATCGGCAACTCCAACGCGGCGCTCGGCGGCGAGGTCCAGAACGGGAAGCTGATCAAGTCCGCCGATATCGGCGGCCGTCAGCACGTGGGCGTCACCAAGGACGGCATCGCCCGGCTCGTGGACCTCACGGTCAACGCCAACGCGAACTTCGCGGGTGCGGACCACAAGGTGCTGTCGCTCAACGCCGCGAACGGCGGCGGGGTCCCCGCGGACGGTCTGATCGCGTTCACGTCGGCGTGGGGCGACTACAGCCGCAACCGCGGCCTGACGGGCGTGGCCAACGACCAGATCGCCGAGGTACTGGTCAAGAACGGCTCGGTCGTGTCGGTCACGCCGAACGGTCCCGCGGGCTCGGGCACCATCGCGGACGACAGCTTCGTGCTCGTCGGGCGCGGCGCCGCAGCGACCGCGCTCCGCGCGCTGAAGCCCGGCGACTCGGTGAAGCTCGACTACGATCTCGCCGACAGCGCCGCCAAGACGATGAAGTTCGCGCTCGGCCATGGCGGCACCATCGTCTCCGGCGGCAAGGTCGTCAGCGGTCTCGACACCTCGATCGCCCCGCGCACCGCGCTCGGCTTCAGGAACGGCGGCAGGACGCTCGTTCTCGCCACCTGGGACGGCCCCGGCGGCACCGGCAAGGGCGGTGTCGGGATCGACAAGGAGGCGCGTGACCTCGCCGCGATGGGCGTGGAGACCGCGGTCAACCTCGACGGCGGCGGCTCCAGCACGATGGTCGCCCGCGCGCTCGGCGAGGACGCCGCGACCGTCCGCAACGTCCCGTCCGACGGCCACGAGCGCAACGACCCCAACGGCGTCGGGGTGTTCGTCGCGAAGGGCGACGGCCACCTGGACCAGCTCCTCGTCAAGCCCGCTCCTGGAGCGGCGTCGGCCGACGGCGGTGTGAAGGTCTTCCCGGGAATGCACCGCCGCCTCGTCGCGGAGGGCGTCGACAACCACGAGACGCCGGTGACGGTCGACCCGAAGTCCGTGCTGTGGACCGCGAACGGAGCAGCCGTCAAGGGCGGCAGTCTCGCGGCCCCGGCCCAGGCGCATCGCGCGATCACCGTCCGCGCGCATGTGCGGAACAAGCAGGCGCAGGAGAAGGTCTCCGTCCTCGGCCCGGTCAACAGCGTGGAGATGTCGTCCCAGCGCCTGTCGATCCCCGACGCGACGCCTGACAACGCTGTCACCATCTCCGTGACCGGACGCGACGCCCAGGGCTACACGGCTCCGATCGACCCGCAGGACCTCTCGCTCGACTACGACCACAGCGTCGTGGACATCAAGTCCGTGGACGGCAAGCTGAAGATCACCCCGCTCACCGACGCGGGCACGGTCCTCAAGGTCTCGGTCGGCGGGAAGTCGGTCCAGCTCCCGATCACGGTCGGCGTGCAGACCAAGACGGTCTACGACTTCGACGACGACGTACTCGCCCGCTGGCGCAACAACAGCACCGCGGCCACAACGTTCTCGGCGGACCCCGACGGCCTGCGGATCGACTTCGACGCGATGCGAAACGTGGGCATCACCACGGCATCGGCGGCCGGACGCATTCCGGTGCCCGGCCAACCGCTTCGCCTGCGGATGCGACTCAAGTCGAGCATCAGCGTGCCGAACGGTCTGACCTACATCAGCTACGTCGACGCGGACGGCAAGAGCAACGGCGTCTACGGCAGCGGCCTGACCGCGAGCGACAACTGGCAGAACGCCTCGTTCACGCTGCCGGCGAGCACGAAGTTCCCGATCGCGATCTCGGGCTTCCAGGGCATCAACACGAGCACCGCGCAGCAGAAGGCGGGCACGTTCGTCCTGGACCGCATCGAGGCCGACGTCCCGACGGCGATCGACCTGCCCGCCCAGCCCGACCTGCAGCCGGACCCGCTCGTCTCCGACGACGGCTCGCTGCTCAAGGGCCGCGACACGTGGAGGTTCGCCACGCTGTCGGACGTGCAGTTCACCGCCGACAACCCGGCGTTGACCCAGGTCGCCACGGCCGCCATCCAGCGGATCCGCAAGACCGATCCGGACCTGATCGTCCTCAACGGTGACATCACCGACCGCGGCCTGCCGCAGGACCTCTCCCTCGCCCGCAAGGTACTCACCGACGCCGGGTGCGACCTTATACCGGTCGGCCAGGAGCCGGCGGCGAACAGCACGCCGGACCCGAAGTCCGGCTCGGTCCCCTGCTACTACGTGCCGGGCAACCACGAGTCCTACGGCCTCGACAACGTCCAGCAGGACCTGACGAACTTCACCAAGGAGTTCGGCCGGCCGTACCGCACGTTCGACCACAAGGGCACGCGGTTCATCCTGCTCGCGAGCTCCGTCGGGTCGCTGCGCGGGACGGCATGGGACCAGCTGCCGATGCTCCAGAAGGCGCTCGCCGACGCGAAGAACGACGACTCGGTCAACAACGTCATGGTGTTCGCCCACCACCCGGTGGACGACCCCGCCGAGACGAAGTCGAGCCAGCTCGGCGACCGCGACGAGGCCGCGCTCGTTGAGCACATGCTCACGGACTTCCGTGGCGCCACGGGCAAGGGCGCGGCGATGGTCGGATCCCACGCCCAGATCGCCGATGTCCACCGCCTCGAAGGCGTCCCGTACATGGTGCTGCCGTCGTCGGGCAAGGACCCGTACGGCACGCCGGACCGCGGTGGCTTCACCGGGTGGGTCGACTGGTCCGTCGACGCGGACCGGAGCGCGAACGAGCAGTGGCTCGAGGCCGATGTGCGCGCCTTCGCGCAGTCCATCACGCTCAAGACCCCGGCTTCGGTAGAGGCCGGCAGGACCGCGCAGCTCTCGGGCAGCATCGTGCAGCCGCAGGGCGTGGGGACGGGCACCCGCGTGGTGCCGCTGCGGTACCCGATGTCGGTCCACTGGAGCGGCTCGTCCAACCTGGCGATCGGCAGTGGCAAGCACGCCATCGACCAGGCCCGCGACATGGGTGAGGTCGCGATCCTCGACCCGCAGACCGGGACGCTGACCGCGCTGCGCCGTGGCTCGGTGACCGTGTCGGTGACGAACGACTCGATGCGCGCCTACACCGACGACAGCTCGCTCACGCCGATCACGACCTCGAAGACCATCGAGGTCCTGCCGGCCGCGTCTGAATGACCGTAACCACCATGGACACGTGGCCGTTGCGGACCGGCTCCTGAGCGATCCGGCCGGCCACGCGCAGCGGCCTGGCCGGGGTCGAGCACGCAGGTGCTCGCCCCCGGCGCCCGTTTTCCGGCCGTGGCGCGTCTCGGAATCCTTCCGCCCGGGCACCGAACCTCGGCCTTCGTCAGCACGAGCCGGTAGCGGCGTGCTCGCGCGCCCGGCGTTCATCCGGACCTCGGTGAGGATCGTGACGACGGCTGCGGCGCCGGCCTGACGTTCGGCTCGTAGCCTTTCCCCGTTCGGCTCGTAGCCCGTTCCCGCTGCGCCTCGACGGGTGAGGGCGTGGCTCGCGGAAGGAAGGAGCTGCGGATGCGAGCGGACGAGTCAGTGCCGTTGGGCCGCACAACCCTGCGGATCACTCGCCTCGGTCTGGGACTCGCCTCCCTTGGAGGGCTGGGGATCGGACACGAACCGGCCCAAACAGGGCCTGGGCAGGGTTGGCAGTGATCCAGGCTTCCGCGCACGTCTTGTGCCGACGAACGCATCCCGTTCCCCTGCTCGCCGACCCCGACCGCCTGCCGTGCACAGCCGCAGACCTTCGTCCACGACCGCGGCACCGGCAGGGACCCCGGAGTACGCGACCGCACAGGGCCAAGGCTGCCTGCCGGCGCTGCCCCATCGCCACCGCCTGCCTGCAGTGGGCCCTGTCTCACCCCGGCCTCACCCCGGAGGGCAGCTGGGCTGCCACCACTGCCCGCGAGCGTGCTCTCCTGCGCCAGAGGCTCACCGCCCGGTTCGGCAAGGACTGAGTCGGCATTATTTCTGGACTTGCTGGTCCATTTTTCCTGCCGCACAGTGGCACTGCCCTGGTCCTCCAGGGCCCCGACGGTCGCGGCGGCACCCGCGGTCCGGCCGCTCGGGTCCACACGGAACGACCTGCTGAGGGAGTGACCATGCCGAATCGGCTGGCAGGCAAGACCGCCCTGGTGACCGGGGCGACCAGCAACATCGGGCGGGCGATCGCGGAGGAGATCGCGGCCGAGGGGGCGCATGTCGTCGTCTCGGGCCGCAACCCCGAGCGCGGCGCGGAGGTGGTCGACGGGATCCGCGCACGCGGCGGTCGCGCCGACTTCGTCCGCGCCGACCTGGACGGCAGCGCCGCCGCCTCGCGGGCACTCGCCGAGGAGGCGGGCCGGGTCCTCGGCGGCCGGATCGACGTCCTCGTCAACAACGCCGGCATCTACCCCGCCGACAGCACGGCGGAGACCGACGAGAAGACCTTCGACGAGGTCTACGCGGTCAATGTGAAGGCGCCCTTCTTCCTCACCGCAGCCGTCGCGCCGGCCATGGCGGAGGCCGGCGGCGGGGCGATCGTGAACCTGGGGTCGTGGATCGCGCGGCTGGGCATTCCGGTGGGTGCCCTCTACAGCTCCACCAAGGGCGCCGTCGAGACCCTCACCCGGGCCTGGGCGGCCGAGTTCGGGCCGCGGGGCGTGCGGGTGAACGCTATCTCCCCGGGCGTCGTGCTGCCGTCCGTCCCCGGCGAGGTCCACCCCGCCGAGACCATGATGAAAGGCACTCCCGCGGGCCGTATGGGCACGCCCGACGCGATCGCGAAGGCGGCTGTGTACCTGGCCGCCGACGAGTCCTCCTTCGTCCACGGCATCGTGCTCGACGTCGACGGCGGCCGAACCACCGCCGCCGTGATCGCCGCCTGACGCCCGGTGCCGACCGTCGGCGCCTGCCCCGCCGAGGCCGGGGCAGGGGGTCAGTCCCCGGCGCGTCCGGTCCGGCGCAGGTCGGCGATCCCCTGGTCGAGCGCGGCGCGCAGGTGGGCCGACCGGCCCGTGGACAGCAGGATCGACACACCGCCCTGGATCGCGGCCAGCAGGGCCGCGGCCCTCGCGTCGACGTCGATGTCCGAGGGCAGCCTGCCGGCGGCCTGCAGCGCCCGGATGCCCGCCGCCAGGCTCTCCTGCCAGCGCCGCATCAGCTCGATCACGATCGCCCGCGCGCCGGGGGTGGAACGCCCGATCTGAAAGAACAGCGACCCGAGCGGGCAATGGTCGCCCTGCGCCTCGTAACGCTCGACGACCACGTCCCGCCACCGCTCCCAGGCTTCCCAGGAGTCCAGGCGGCCGAGATGGGGCTGCTGGTCCTCGATCACCTGATCGGCCTCGAACCGGGCGACCGCCAGCAGCAGTTCGTCCTTGCCGGCCGGGAAGTAGTGGAACAGCTGGCTCTTGCTGGTGCGGGTGCGCGCCATGATGTCGTCCAGCGTCGTCCCGGTGACACCGCGCTCCCGCAGGACCTCGGCGGCTCCCTCGACGATCCGGCCGCGCGTGGCCCTGCCCTTCGCCGTCAGCTTCCCGGTCATGCCGACCTCCACAGAATGGACTGGGCGGTCCACTGTAGTCGGCCGGTTCCGTGAAGCGATCAAGAAGGTCGACCATGACTGGTCGCCCGCACGGCCTGCGGCACTGGTTCGCTACCACCGCACTCAGTCATGGTCTGCCACTCTTGGATGTGTCCAGGTGGCTCGGGCACAAGAGCATCAAGGAGACGGCGGAAGCGTATGGGCACCTCACCCCCGACTCGACGGGCCGGGCTGTGAAGGTGACGGGTCGGGCGCTGACCCGGCACCGTGCTGATTTGGTGCTGACCGACATGGCGTGATCTGGCGTTTCCGCAGGTCGGAGAGGTGGTTCGATATGTGCGGTCGCTACGTCTCCACGCGCAGCCCCGGAGACCTGGTCCGGCACTTCCGGGTCACCGAGTGGCGCCCTCAGGACGCACTGGAGCCGAGCTGGAACGTCGCACCCACCGACCCGGTGTGGGCCGTGCTGGAGCGCACCCCGCGGGAGGACCGGGAGGAGGGCTCGGTGCGCCGGGAGCTGAGGGCGCTGCGCTGGGGGCTGGTTCCGTCCTGGGCGAAGGACCTGCGGATCGGCGCACGGCTGATCAACGCACGGGTCGAGACCGTGCACGAGAAGCCCGCCTTCCGCCGTGCCTTCGCCAAACGCCGCTGCCTGCTGCCCGCCGACGGCTTCTACGAGTGGCAGCAGGTCAGGGCGAAGGACACCGGCAGGACGCGCAAGCAGCCGTACTTCATCCACCCCGAGAACGGTGAGGTGATGGCGCTCGCCGGCCTGTACGAGTACTGGCGCGACCCGGAGGTGGCGGGGGAGGACGACCCCGCCGCCTGGGTGACGACCTGCACCGTCCTGACCACCGAGGCCACCGACGCGGCCGGCCGCGTCCACCCCCGCATGCCCCTCGCCCTCAGCCCGGACCACTACGACGCCTGGCTCGACCCCGGCCACCAGGACCCCGGTGGGCTGCGGGAGCTGCTCGGCCCTCCGGGGGGCGGCCATCTGGCCGCCCGGCCCGTCTCCCCGGCCGTCAACGACGTCCGCAACAACGGGCCGGGCCTGCTGGAGAAGCCCGCGCCGTGACCGGCGCCCACCTGCGCCGGACGGGCAGCCCTGTCCCCCGATGACCGGCGCCCTGGCGCGTTGCGCCCGGACACCCGCCCGGGCGGCCCGTACCGTGCTGTGGACGTGACCGTCGGGCGGCAACGGGAGGCGCGGTGACGGAAGCGGGCGGTCCGGCGTCCGGGCGGCGCGGCGGGCGCCGGCCGGGCAAAGTGGTGCTGGGCAGCCGGCCGGCGCACTCCGTGCGGCTGCCGCCGCCCTCGCGCTCCGGCCCGGCGGCCCTGGCCACCGAGCACCCCCGGGCCGAGCGCACCGTGCCCTGGCTGCGCGTCGCCGCCGCCTACGCCTGGCGGCTCATCCTCGTCGGCATCGTCGTCTACGGCGTCTTCACGATCCTCGGCCGCTTCCAGCTCGTCGCGGTGGCCCTGTTCATCGCGCTCGTCGTCACCTCGGTCCTGCGCCCCCTCGCCGACCTGCTGAACCGTCTGCTGCCACGGCCGCTGTGCGTCGCCGTGGTCCTGGTGGGCAGCGTGCTGCTCGTGTCCGCCCTGCTCGCCTTCGTGGGCGAGGCGGTCGCGGGGGAGTGGGCGCAGCTGGCGGAGGAGCTGCGCGGCGGCATCCACCGGATCGAGCGGTGGCTCCAGGGTCCGCCGTTCCGGATCAGTCCCGGAAGGCTCACCGCCCTTCAGGACCAGCTCCTGGCCTATCTGTCCGCGCACCGGGCGAGCCTGCTCAACAGCGCGCTCAGCGGCCTGGGCCGGATCGTCGAGCTGGTCACCGCCGGTGCGCTCGCGCTGTTCACCTCCGTGTTCTTCATCCACTCAGGAGAACGCCAGTGGCGCTGGGTGCGGGACGTGCTGCTGCCCGCAGGCGCCCGGCCGGTGTGGGACCGGGCCGGGCACGCCGCCTGGCGTGCCTTCGCCGGGTACACGCGCGGCATCATCATCGTGGCCGCCACCAACGCCGTACTGGTCGGCGTCGCCCTGATCCTGCTGCGCGTGCCGCTCGCCCTGCCGCTGATGCTGCTGGAGTTCTTCGCGACGTTCGTGCCGCTGGTGGGCTCGCCGGTCGCGCTCGGCGTGGCCACGGTGGTCGCCCTGGCCGGGCGCGGCCCGATCACGGCGCTGGCCGTGCTGCTGCTCATCGTCGTCATCGGCCAGCTCGAAGGGCATGTCCTGCATCCCCTGGTGATGGGCTGGTCGGTCCGCCTGCACCCGCTCGTCGTCGCCGTGTCCGTCATCGCCGGCAGCATCGTCGCCGGTGTGATCGGCGCCGTCGTCGCCGTCCCGTTCGTCTCGGTCGTCTGGGCGGTCCTGTCCGCGCTGCGGCCCGCACCGCCGTAGCGACGCGGACGCCCGAGCCGTTCGGCGGTGGCCTTTTCGGCCGCGGCAGAACGGGCACGCGTTCCTGGGTACGACCCCCGAGCAGCAGAGGAACGGTGCCGTGATGTCCGAGTACGAACGTTCACGCACGATGCCCGCCCAGCCCGAGCAGGTCTTCGACCAGGCGGCCAACGTCGGCCAGCTCGACGCCTGGCTGCCGGACGCCCTCCACGTGCGCGTCGAGGAGCCGCCCGCCGTCACCGTGCACGAGGACCACACCGACCAGGACACCTCGGCCCTGATGCGCGCGGAGCGCGAGCAGATGCGGATCGAATGGGGGACCCGCGAGCAGGGCAGCTACGCCGGCTGGCTCCAGGTCTCCGGCATCGGCGGCGGCGCCAGCGAGGTGACCGTCCACCTGTCGTTCTTCGAGGACAGTCACGACCCGGGCGAGCGCGCCGCCCTGGAAGCCCTCGACGACAGCCTGCGGCGGCTGGAGGACCAGGTGCGGATGCGCGTGGAGCACGCCAGCGGCTGAGCCGCCGGAGGCGGACGGAAACACACCGCGGTGCGCGGTCCTCACCGGACCGCACACCGCGGCTGTCGTTCACCGAGTGGGTTGGAGACTCGGCGTCAGAGGGGCGGTGACTCGACGCTCGGACCAGAGGGCTCAGTACCCGCCGTGGTCTCCGCCACCGTGGTCTCCGCCACCGTGGTCGCCACCGCCGTGGTCGCCACCGCCGTGGTCTCCGCCACCGCCGTGGTCTCCACCGCCGCCGTTGTAGCCGTGGTGGCCGCCGTAGTCGCCATAGCCGCCGTGGTCACCATGGTCGCCGCCGTGGTCTCCACCGCCGCCGTTGTAGCCGTGGTGGCCGCCGTAGTCGCCGTGGTCACCGTGGTCACCGTGGTCGCCGCCGCCCCACCAGTCGTCGCCGGATCCCCAGCTGTAACCGGAGTGGTCGTAGCCCGAGTCGTGAGCCGAAGCGGTCCCCGCTGCGCCGATCGCGGCGCCGCCTGCCATGACGATGCCGGCCGCGGACACGGCGATGAGACGCTTAACGCGCTGTGCTCGCATGGGTAGTACCTTTCCTTCCATCGTCTCGCGCAAGGGAACCGCGCGAGGAGGATGGCCGCGCCCGCCGGATGGATGAGAAGGTGCGGCGCGGTCTGAGGTGTCGCCGCCGTATGTGAGAAGCACGTCTCGGTGCCCGACGCCGCCACGTCCCGTCCGCGCGGGATCGCACGGGCGAGCGTTGCGGCAACGGCCCCCGCTGTGGAGACCACGCCGGACGGGGCGTGCCCCCGTTTGCGGCTCTCATCGGTAGACGCTAGTCGCCCCTCGGCCGGTCGGCATCTCGAGAGGGCGCCCCGGGCAACACGGCAACGCCCTTTGTTCCGGCCGGAATACGCGACGGAACGGGACCCTCCGGTGACGGTGTGTTCCGGGGCGGCAGCCACGGCATGTGCCTGGGCAAAGCAGCGCCCACGCGCATGATGCGGCCGCGGAGGGGCAGACGGACCAATGCCCAAGGGGGTGTCACATGTCCACGGGAACCCTTCTCGCGATCATCATCCCGATCGTCGTCGTGCTCGCCCTGATCGCCGTGGCGGCAACACTGCTGACCAGGCGCCGTCACCTCCGTGAGCGCTTCGGCCCCGAGTACGAACGGACGGTCGAGGACGCCGAGAGCAGGCGGGCCGGTGAGCGTGAGCTCAGGGCCCGCGAAAAGCGGCACGACGCGCTCGACATCAAGCCGCTGCCGGCCGTCTCACGGGACCGCTACACACGCGAGTGGAGCAACGTCCAGCAAGAATTCGTGGACCGGCCCGAGGACGCGGTGCACGACGCCGACCGGCTGGTGACCGCGCTGATGCACGAGCGCGGCTACCCGACGGAGGGCTTCGAGCAGCAGGCCGCGGACCTCTCGGTGGAGCACGGCCGCACGCTCGAGCACTACCGCGCCGCCCACGAGGTCGAAGCGCTGAGCACCAGCAGCAAGGCCACGACCGAGCAGCTCCGGGGCGCCATGGTCCACTACCGGACGCTCTTCGACGAACTGATCTCCGACGGGGGCCGTGCCCAGCCCGCCCCCTCCTGAGAACCCGCCTGCCCCGCCGTCCCGGCAGGGAGGAACGGAACGCCATGCACAGCAACGAGAAACCGAGCCGCTTCGGCCGCGGCCTGTCCACCGAGGATCTCGCCCAGGAGACCTCCTCCTCGACCGGAACCCCGGTCTATCCCGGTGAGAGCACGGGCGAGGCGACGACACGGCGCCCCACCGTGGAGCGGCCCGAGCGAGCAGAGCGCCCCACCGTGGAGCGACCCGAGCGAGCGGAACGGCCCGAGGGAGCCGAACGAGCCGAGCGGCCCGCGGCCACCCCGGACACCGGCCGGGACACCGGCACGCCCACGGGCACCACCACGGGCACGGCCCCGGACCGGCCCGAGCCGCCCGCCCCCGAGGAGGCCACCCCTCGGCTGCTGACCCCGGACGAGGAACAGGCCTTCCGGGAGCGGTGGCGCGCGGTGCAGAGCAGGTTCGTGGACGACCCGCGCGAGGCGGTGCACACCGCCGACACCCTCGTCGCGGACGTCATGCAGACCCTGGCCGCCACCTTCGCCCGGCACAAGCAGGATCTGGAGGGCCAGTGGAGCCAGGGGGAGAAGGTGGACACGGAGGACCTGCGCAGGGCGCTGCAGCGCTACCGGGCCTTCTTCAACCGCCTCCTGAGCACCTGACCCTCGCCCGGCGTGTCATGCGGGCGGTGGCCGGGACCGGGAGACGATGGGCGTGGTACCCGCACCGCCATCAGGCCGGGCCAGGAACGGAGGGGCTGCGTGGACCAGCGGGTCGCGGAGCAGACCGAGACGGAGCAGAGCGAGACCGAGCAGAGCGAGACCGAGCAGAGTAGGACCGAGCAGAACGAGTCGGAGGGGAGCGAGACCGACCGAGGCGAGACCGAGGAGAGCGGGGCCGAGGGCACCGGCCCCGACCCGCGACGCCGGATCCCGCGCACCGACGCCGTCCTGCGCGACCCGCGTCTGGAGGCGGCGGTGGCGCGGCTCGGGCCGGAACCGGTGAAGGCCGCCGTCCGGCGGGCTCAGCAGCAGGCGCGCCACGGCACGCTCCCGCCCGAGGAGGTCGCGGACACGGCGGTGGCGCTGCTGCCGTCCACGGCCTGCGGCCTGCGCCCGGTGATCAACGCCACCGGAGTGCTGCTGCACACCAACCTCGGCCGGGCGCCGCTGTCGGCGGCGGCCCGGCGGGCGGTGCTGGACGCCGCCGGACCCACCGACGTCGAGATGGACCTGCCGACCGGTGTCCGGGCCCGCCGGGGCCGCTCCGCCCTGGACGCGCTGCGCGCCCGGGTGCCGTCCGCCGCCGCGGCACACGTCGTCAACAACGGCGCCGCCGCCCTCGTCCTCGCCGCCACCGCGCTCGCCACCGGCCGGGAGATCGTCATCAGCCGGGGGGAGATGGTGGAGATCGGGGACGGCTTCCGGCTGCCGGACCTGCTGGTGTCCACCGGAGCCCGGCTGCGCGAGGTCGGGACCACCAACCGTACGAGCGTCGAGGACTACGCCGACGCGATCGGCCCCGACACCGCCTTCGTCCTGAAGGTCCACCCCTCCAACTTCCGCATCACCGGCTTCACCCGCGCCGCCGGCACCCGCGAACTGGCGGCACTGGGCGTGCCGGTCGTCGTCGACATCGGCTCCGGGCTGCTCGCCCCCCATCCGCTGCTGCCCGCCGAGCCCGACGCCGAGACCCAGCTGAGGGCGGGCGCGTCGCTGGTGACCGCCAGCGGGGACAAACTGCTCGGGGGACCCCAGTGCGGGCTGCTCCTCGGCGACGAGGACCTGGTCCGCGCTCTGGCCCGGCACCCCCTGGCCCGCGCCCTGCGCGTGGACAAGCTCACCCTGGCCGCGCTGGAGGCGACCCTCACGGGCCCCGCCACCCCCACCGCCGAGGCCCTGACCGCCGACCCGCGCGACCTCATGCGCCGGGCCGAACACCTCGCCGCCCCGCTGAGCGCCGCCGGTGTGGACGTACGGGCCGTCACCAGCACCGCCACGATCGGTGGCGGGGGCGCACCCGGTGTGACCCTGCCCAGCGCCGCGCTGTCCCTGCCGGAGCCGTATGCCTCCGTGCTGCGCACCGGCCCCGTCCCCGTGGTCGGCCGCCTGGAGGCCGGGAGGTGCCTGCTGGACCTGCGGGCGGTGGCGCCGGAGGACGACGCCCGGCTGGCCCAGGCCGTCCGGTCGGCCACTGCCGTGGCGGCCACCGAAGAGGCGGCCGCCACAGCGGTGACCGCCGCAGCGGTGGAGGGCTAGGTGGGCGCCATGCGGGTCCTGGCCACCGCGGGCCATGTCGACCACGGCAAGTCCGCCCTGGTGCGGGCGCTGACCGGGATGGAACCCGACCGCCACGCGGAGGAGCGACGTCGCGGACTCACCCTCGACCTCGGCTTCGTCTGGACGGGCCCGGACGCAGACGGCGAGCACCTGGCCTTCGTGGACGTCCCCGGGCACGAGCGGTTCGTGGCCACCATGCTGGCCGGGGTCGGACCCGTGCCCGCCGTGCTGTTCGTGGTCGCCGCCGACCAGGGGTGGCAGCCCCAGTCGCAGGAGCACCTGGCGATCCTCGACGCCCTCGGCGTACGGCACGCCGTCCTCGCCGTGACCCGCAGCGATCTCGCCGACCCCGAACCGGTGCGCGCCGAGGCGCTGCGGCGGCTGGCCGGGACCTCGCTGGGGCACGTTCCGTCCGCCGCGGTGAGCGCGGTGACCGGCGCCGGACTGGACGGCCTGCGCACCGAGCTGACCCGGCTCGCCCGCACGCTGCCGGTGCCGCCCGCCGACGCCGACGTACGGCTGTGGCTGGACCGGGCGTTCACGGTGCGCGGCCACGGCACCGTCGTGACGGGCACGCTGGGCGCCGGCACCCTGCGTGTCGGCGACCGGCTGGTGACCGGGGACGGCTCGGAGGTGCTGCGGGTGCGCGGACTGCAGTGCCTGAAGCAGGAGCGGACCGCCGTCAGCGGGGTGGCGCGCGTGGCGGTCAACGTGCACGGCGACCGGGACGGCGAGCTACGACGCGGTCAGGTGCTGCTGACCCCGGACCGCTGGCTGCGCACCGACCTGATCGACGTCCGCGTCACCGGCGAGCCCGCGGGCGAACTGCCCCGCACGGTCACCCTGCACATCGGCACCGCGGCGGTCCCCGTGACCGTCCGACCGCTGGGAGACGACACCGCCAGACTGACCCTGGTACGGCGGCTGCCGCTGCGCGTCGGGGACCGGGCGGTGCTGCGCGAACCGGGCGGCGGACGCCCGCCTTCCGCCGTGGTCGTGCTCGACGTGCGCCCGCCACGTCTGACCCGGCGGGGCGCGGGCCGCGCCAGGGCGGCGGAGCTGGCCGCGATGACCGGCCGTCCCGACGGCACGGCGGAGCTGCGGCGCCGGGGGCTGGTACGCCGCTCGGACCTGCTGGCGATGGGCGTACCCGCGCCCGGCGAGCCCGTCACCGGGGACTGGCTGGCCGACCCGGCGCACTGGGCCCGGCTGCGCGAGCGCCTCGCCGCCGAGGCCGAGCGCCACGCGCGGCAGCACCCCATGGAGCCGGGTCTGCCCGCCGAGGCCGCCCGGCGGCTGCTGAACCTGCCCGACCGGGCCCTGGTCGACGCCCTCGCCCGCACCCCGGGCAGCACCGAACTGCTGTGCCGTCAGGGCCGGTTGTACGGCCCCGACGGCGCCCGCCCCGATCTGCCCGAGCCCGTGCGGGCCGCCGTCGACGCCGTACGGCAGGAGCTGGAGAAGGCGCCCTTCCGCGCGCCGGAGGCCGACCGGCTCACCGAACTCGGCCTGACCCGCAAGGCGGTTGCCGCCGCCGTACGGGCGGGCGCGCTGCTGCGGATCACCGACACCGTCGTCCTGCTGCCGGGGGCGGACACCTGGGCCGCCGAGGTGCTGAGCCGGCTGCCGCAGCCCTTCACGCTCAGCGAGGCCCGCACGGCGCTCGAGACCACCCGCAGGGTCGCCGTGCCGCTGCTGGAGTTCCTCGACTCCCGAGGGCTCACGGAACGCGTCGACGACCAGCGCAGACGCTGCCGGACGGGGGAGAGCGACGGAGGCGGACGGGAATCGAACCCGATTTTTGACCCTAATGTGACCTGCGAAGACGCAGGGAATCGGGACAAACACACGCCTTTCGATGACGCTCGATGACATCAGCCGCCTCTCGGCGGCACTTAGTTTGGCCCGGGCCAAGCGGGCGTAGGCGGCCGGCGCCTGTGCCAGCGGGTTTGAGTGCAGATGGCCACACACGGCAGCACCCCCGAGCCGCAATGCGACTGGTGGGCTTTCGGTCGTGGCCGCCGCAGCCTGGGAGCGGTCGACGGAGCGGCCGGTCCGTGTCGGCGACAAGCTTCAGGACTTGTCGCCGGGTTTGCCTGAAGCGGCTGCCAATCGAGACAGCGCCCGCCACTCGAACATGGGTACGAACAGCCTTGGCCGGCGGCTGCCCGGACAACAGAGCTGTGTCAGGAACCCTCAGCTCCTGGGCCAGGGCCTACAGGATCGGCAGCGATGGGACTTGCAGGACGCGCTGTGCAGAAGTCGCTTTCCGGCACTTGCCCCTCCCAACCGCACTGGTCACCGTTGGCGCTGGTTCTTACCGATGTTGTTCGGGACAGCCTTGCTTTACCCGTGTATGGTGTGCCCAGGTTGGCGCGGGGGAGAAACGCGACAACAAATATGGCGACGACGAGTACTCCGGCTGCCGACCACGGCGGGATGAGCCTGGAAGAGGTCCTTGCTCTGCCCGTAACGGTCAACGTCGTGACTGCGGCCCGGGCGTTGGGTATCGGTCACAACAAGGCGTACGACTTGATCAAGGCGGGGCAGTTCCCTGTGCGGACGCTGGCAATGGGCAGCACGGTTCGCATACCGACGGCCGCCTTGTGGGAGGCGTTGGGGATCGGCCCGCTGCGGCACGATTGACCGCGGGCCGCTGAGTGATGGGGAGCGTGCATGCCGCGCTTGTACGGCTTCGACAACCAGGCGCTGACGCGTACCCGCGCCGAGGAGCGGCAAGTCGTTCGAGAGGCCGTTGGCCGGCTTCGTGCCGGGCAGTCGCAGGCCGAGGTCGCAGCGTGGATGAACGCCGAGGGGCACCGTGGCACGCTAGGCGGTGAGTGGACCACCATGACGCTCGGCCGCCTGCTGGACAATCCTGCGATCGCCGGACTAGAGCGGGATCCAGACACAGGCGAGCTGCGGGAGACCGGCCGGGAAAGGCTGATCGAACCAGAAGAGTTCGTGTGGTTGCAGGAGAACCGTCCTAGCCGTCTTGGCAGCCATCGCAGTGGTCAGCGCCGTGAGGACGACTACGAGTACCTGCTGACGGGCGGGCTGGGCGTGTGCGGCCAATGCGGACAGCAGATGACTGGTGGGCGGACCAGCGCGGGCACGCCCTCCTACCGCTGCCCCACGACCTTCGAGGGCCGAGGCGGGTGTGGCAAGGTCCGCATCACCGCGTCGCTGCTGGAGGATTACGTCGCCGAGCACATCCTTGGCGAGTTGGCGCGTCCTGGCGCGCAGGCCGCGCTGGAGGAGGCCCGTGCGCGCATGGCTGCCGAGGCTGACGAGGTGCGCGTTCGGATCACCAATCTGGAGAAGGCCCGGATCGAGTTGGCCGAGCCGTACGAGGGACGCCAGCTGTCGCGGGCCGCCTTCGGTGCTGCCGACCGGAAGATCGGGGACAGCCTGAAGAAGGAGCGGGCCCGCCTGCGGTTCCTGGAGCAGATCGTGGATGTGCCGATCGGCGGGGTCGAGGACCTGGCCCGCTGGTGGGAGCACGCGCCGCACAGCTCCAAGCGAAGCCTGTCGGTCCTGCTGTTGGAGAAGGTGCTCGTCCACCCCGCGCGGGCGCGCGGGGTTCGGGATGTGGACGACAGGGTCACGCTGCACTGGCGCGCCGACACCGTGCCTAGGGCGTCTTAGTCCTGTACGTCGTGGTCGGGTGACTTCGCCCACCAGTAGATGAGCTCGTTCAGGGTCTGCACGCCGAGCTTCTTGCGGAGCTGGCTGAGCTGTTCGTTGATCCAGGCTGGGCCGATGCCGAGGTTCTTCGCGGCCAGCGCCTGCGTGCGGCCCAAGCACAGCTCTCGCAGGATTGCCCGCTGCAACGGTGTGGTCGACAGGCCCTTCTCTTCGCCCCGTGGCCCGCTATCCCAGGGGTCGGCGCGTTCCCAGAACAGGTCGAAGGTGTGAGCGATCCGTGCCACTACGAGGGGATCGGAGATCATGACGGCTTCGTCGGCGGGAGGCTCGTTGTCGCTGGTGCCGGTGTGCACGGGAACGAAGGCCACGCGCCGGTCGAAGATGATGCTCCGGGGGAACCGGCCGTTGAGTGTGCGGATCTCCCCGCCGGCAGCGGCCATGGCCTTCGCCCAGTTGCCGACCGTGGCTACGCGGCGCACTGAGCTGTGGTACAGCGTTCGCATGGCCATGCCCTGCTTGAGAGCGCCAAGGTCCCGGTCGTAAGAGAACGCCAGGTCCTCCGGGGTCCGGGGGCCCGGCTGCGCAGACATGATCTCGGTGCGGGCGCTGGCGTGTTCGCGGGCGATGTGGTCGTTGACGAGACCGCGGCCCTTGAGGTGCTGGATGGTCTCGTTCGGCAGGCGGGCTGACTGGTACTGGTCGCGGAGGGTGGCCAGGAACCCCGGCAACGCGCCCAGGTGTGCGGTGAGCATGTCCATGTGGGCGTGTACCTGCTCGATCATCCCGAGCGCGGGGTACCTCGGCTCGATGGGGCTGTAAGTGTCGTTGCCTGCGTGCCAGTTCTTCACGACGAGCCCGGTGGCGAGCAGTTCAGCCAGGCCCGGAGTCCCAGCCGCCACTGACTCGCCGTCCAGTACCCGCTGGTACGCGACGATCACGTCATCGGACAGATCCGGCAGGTCAGGAACTTGTGGCACCTTTCAATCCCCTGATTTGTAAGCCTGGTGAAAGTACGGTGTAGATCACGCTTGCATATGACTTGCGCCCGTAACAAGGTGTGGTCTGACGGGCGCATGGCGCGAACTCAACGGTTCAGCAGACCAGTTGCCGCCTTCCCGTGCTGCCCGCTCCGACCAAGCGTTGAAACCTCAGGGGAAAACTAGTGCTCACCAAACGTGCCTTCCGCGTTGCTTCGATCGTCGTGCTCGCTGGTCTGGCCCTCATCGTCGGCGTGGAATCACATCACGCGCCGGGTCAGGTTCAGGCCGACGACACCACCTGGCTGGTCCAACAGGGCGACGGCGGCAACGGCGGCGGCTCCCGGATCCAGTCCCTCGATACGACCTGGTAGTTCCTCGCCTCGGGCCGGTGGGGGCCGGCCATGACGAGGGGGGACTGCGGGGTCGGTGGATGTGGCTGAGATCGAGGGCGGGGGACCGCCGTAGGGGAGGAATAGTGCAGTGGCGATCGATCCGGCCCGGATACGGAGACGCGCCCTCGAGGCTGAGCAGTCGGGCCGACGTTCTTTGAGTGTCGGTGAGGCTGTCGAAGCTCTACGCGCGTTGGCCGTAGTGGTCGGCGGGGAACCACGGGAGGGGCCGACGGGCGATCCTGTGGCGCTGCAGCAGGCAAGCTGAAACCACATCCGCATGGGGCGGGCATCTCTCGATGCCCGCCCCTCCGCATGCCCTCTGACCTGCAAAAATTCCCCCCAAAAATCTGGCCCAAGATCACCAGTGCGCTAGAATAAGAGGAGCGGGCAGGGAAGGGACCGGCCCGCACCGACCACGGCCTCTTGGAGCGAGCCATGACGATCACGACCCTCCCCATCGACCAGATCCATAGAAACGAGCGCCAGCCCCGCGAGTACTTCGAGCCCACCGCCCTGCAGGAGCTGGCCGACTCCATCAAGCGGTTCGGCCTCATGCAGCCCATCGAGGTCCGCCGCGACGGCGACACCTATGAGATCGTTGCCGGCGAGCGCCGCTGGCGCGCGCACCAGCTCGCCGAGCTCACCGAGATCAAGGTCATCGTCATCGACGACAACCTCACCGATATCGAGCGGTTCAAGCGGTCCGTCGCCGAGAACATCAACCGGGCCGACATGACGCCGATGGAGGAGGCCAAGGCCTTCCGCCGGATCCTCGACGACAGCGAGGGCGCCGAAGCCAAGGACGTCGCCAAGGAGTTCGGCAAGTCCACGCAGTACGTGATGCTGCGCCTGGCGCTGCTCGACCTGACCGAAGAGGTCCAGCAGCACGTCAACTCCGGCGCGATCGGCACCCAGGCCGCCGTCCAGATCGCCGCGCTCACCCCCGGCAACCAGGCCGCCGTCCTCAAGAAGTGGGCGGGCGGCGCCTTCGCCGGCGACAACGAGCTCGTCCACTTCGCGTACGCGCTCAAGCAGCAGCAGAACCAGGTCGTCGCGATGATCGTCGAGGACATGAGCCCTGAGGAGCGCGAGGAGCGGCAGCGCGAGCGCACCACGACCCGCAAGGACATCGACCGCATCGAGCAGGTGCTGGGACTGGTGGAGGAGCTGGCCAAGGCCGACGCGATGAAGCTCGCCATCGCCCTGGAGGGCGAGGTCACCAAGCGCCTGGAGCAGATGGACCGCGTCGCCGACGCCATCGCCAAGGCCCGGTTCAACCTGCGGCAGGCCAAGGCCCACGCCGAGGCCCGCGAGATCGCCCGCCTGAACCCCGACGCCGAACACCAGAGCCTCGCCCCGGCCAAGAAGGCCGCACCCAGGCCGCAGCCCCCCGCCGTCAAGAAGGCCGCGCCCAAGCCCATCGCGCCCCGGCCGAAGGTCCCGGCCAAGCGCGCCGTCTCCGCGAAGGCCTGACCCGACCGGCCCGCCCCCGCCTGGGGGAGGGCCGGGGCCGCTTTCGACCACCGAAGGGAACCCCGTGAGCAACACCCCCGGCCGCGACTGGCGGCGCATGACACCCGACGAGTTCGGCCGTCCCACCAAGCCCAAACAGGACGCGCTGTTCCTCGTCGACGAGCCCGACGCCTGCGGCACCGACGCCTTCGACGGCTACGGCTACGGCGCCACCCTGTCCGGCACCCAGGACGACACCGCCCCGCCCGACGAAGATCCCTCCCGCTAAATGTGCCACAACGCTCGACCGTGTTATGTTCTACTCGCTGAACGGGAACGGCTGCAGCCGCGGGACCGGCCCCTCAGCACTGCCGTGGCATGCGGCATCCCCCAACGGTGTCTGGCGGGTGGCAAACCCCCCGCGCCCTACCCGCCAGGCGCCGGCTCCGCCCATGCGGCGCCACACGGGGACGCCGCTCCACGCACTCGCGATTGGACCCGCCCACGCCGCCAGGCCGGGCGGGTCCCCGCGTCCATCCGGAGAAACCACATGACCGCGACCTATCGCAGCGACCATGCCGCTGACCCAGCCCTATACGAACGGCTCATGACGGAACGCTACGGACCGCTGGCCGAGGTCACGGCTGACCCAGCCCTATACGAACGGCTCATCACGGAACGCAACGGACAGCCGAGCAAGATCCTGGCCGAACGCACCCGCCCGGGCCCCCCTCCACCCACCCCGCCCCGGAGACCCGTCACCATGCGCCCGGCCTACACCGCCAAGCCCGACCCCGACGCCGCCGAGCACTTCGCCGACCTGCAGGAGGCGATAGGCGTGACGGTCACCCGCCCCGCCCCGGCCGCGACCACCAAGCGCACCCCGCCGGCTCCGGGCATGACCTGGTGCAACTCGTGCGACGGCTGGTGCACCCCGCAGGGCATCTGCGGCTGCAACAACTCGTGAGCGAGGCTGCGTTGCATCTCTTCCACGGTGGCGGCTTGCGGTGAGGCGGACCCGACCCAAGATGGAGCGGCCCACCGTCGAGCAGCTCCGCAACCTGATTAGCCGGAGCGAAAGCCGCGTCCTGTCCGCAGACGAGGCCGCCCGGCTGCGCGCCGGCATGGAGCACCTGCTCGCCAGCCAGGCCGGGCTAGCCACCGAGGTCACCCGGCTCACCCGGCTGCTCGCCGCCGGCTCCCGCCCCGCCCTCGACGTCGACTGCCCCACCTGCAAGGCGCCGGTGGGCTCAACGTGCGTCACCCGCTACGGGCAGCCCACTGGAGCGCCGCACAGCCAGCGACTTTCGACCGCCGTCCTTCCCTTCGGCAACACGAGGGGCACATGACCGGCCGGACCCCGGCAGCGGTGCAACGGCAGTAAGCTTGCCTGCACGACAGCCATTGCGGGGGAGTGACTGTGCGGCTGAATGTGAGGCGCCGGGAGTACATTGCCGAGCAAATGAGCGAAGTCACGAAGGCCCTCACAGCCCTTGGCCTGCCACCGCCGCCAGTTCAGGTACGGATAGCCCTGCGTCGCTGGTACTGGTCAAAAGGCGCCAACACACCGATCGGCTTGATGCGTGCCAGTGCCGTCGTTGCGTTCCTCACGCTCTACGCTCAGCTGTGTTATTGGCTGACCGTCTTTGTCACCAGGCTGTTTCACGCGCCAAAGCAGCACGAGAATGCAGATGTACCGGGGATCGACAACATGCCGTGGACTCCCTTCCTCTACGCCGCAGTTATCGGGTTGACGTTCTTTTTCGTGACCGCAACTGTCCAGGCAGCGTTCATCCTTTACATCGGCATCCCCTATGAGAGTGCGCGCCTGCTGTGGAAGGTCGTACCCCACAGACGCATGAGGGCGGTCGTAGCGCGCGAAACAGCTCTCATCGGGCGCATCGCGTCGGCGGTAGTGGCGGCAGACCGCATAAGGAGGCAAGGGAGCAGGAATATCCCGCGCAATGCCGGCCGGCTCGTCACATGTCTCAAAGCAGTCAAGCGTCAGGTTGCCAGTTCACATCAGGCCGCGGGAGTGCCAGTCTTCTCCTCCCGGGCTCGGCGACTACGCGAGCACCAGAACCTGGTGGTTGCAGCCATCCAGAGGGCTGAGACACAGCTCGATGTCGCCCCAATCGCCAGCTTGACCAGTCTCTCGACATTGCTGATGAAGATTGCGGACGGCTATACGCGAGGGCAGCGCGGCGCTCTCCTGCCGCCCGAAGATCTCCAGGACCTGCAGCCTGTTCGAGACTGGGAGCCAGTGCGAATGGTCATCACGGCCCTGTTCATCGCGGGCGCGGCTGTCGCCATCGCAGTGCTCAACCTGCCCGATTCCGCCACTACTGCCCTCGTCGGCGCGAGTGGTGTCCTTGGCGCATCCCTTGTATACGGGCGGGGTGCCCGCAGCGCCTTGGATGTCGCAGGCTTCGTGCAAGGACGGTGAAAGCCAGCTGAGGCTGAGTGGCTCTGTCCAGGAGTTCGTAGTGTCCGCCAGCGGTTCGGAAGAGTGTCTGGGTCTCCTGCCGCGACTGCGTGATCACCGGACGGAGGATGTAGATACCGGCGGCTGCTTGGCTAGATGGACCTGCTGAGCCGTTAATCCTTTAGGGTGGGCGGGCGTAGGGCGCGGGGGCACGCTCCTACACGAAGGGCTCCTGCTGTGAGTGCTGCGCCCGCCCGCATTCCTGAGTCGCTGCTGCCGCTGGCCGTCCCGATCGACGAGCTGGCCGAGTATCACCGCAACCCGCGCAGCGGCGACGTCGACGCCATCGCCGACTCGCTGCGCGTCAACGGCCAGTACAAGGCCATCGTCGTCAACCGCGGAACCCACACCGGCCGCCCCAACGAGATTCTGGCCGGTAACCACACGTGGGCCGCCGCCAAGCAGCTCGGCTGGGAGCAGATCGCCGCCACCTTCGTCGACGTCACCGACGAGGACGCGGCCCGTATCGTCGTCGTCGACAACCGCACCTCCGACCTGGCCGGCTACGACAGCGAGCTGCTGGCCGACATCCTGGAGGAGCTGCCCGACCTGGACGGCACCGGCTACGACCAGGACGCCCTGGACAAGCTGCTCGACGTGCGGGCCCTGCCCGAGACGATCGACCTGCCGAGCGACGGGCAGGGCACCGGCGCGATGGCCAAGCTGGAGTACCTGCAGTGGGGCTACCTGCAGTGGTCCAACATGCGCGTGCAGATCACCGCGGCCGAGGTGGAAACCCTCAACCAGATCTACGAGCGGTACACCACCGAGAACCGCGGCGACCTCGGCTTCGGCTGGCACCTGCTGCAGGAGGCCCACACCGAGACCGCCGAGGCCCCCGACGTCGCCGTCGAGCCCGCCCCCGACAAGGACGAGCTGCCCGACGCCGACGAGGACGAGGACGCGGAGGACGAGGACGCATGAGGACCGCCGCACCCCAGACCACGTTCTACGAGGCGTATCCGCTGGCTGACCTGCAGCCCGCCGACTACAACCCGCGTCTGCTGAGCGAGGAGGCCTTCGAGCGACTGAAGGTGTCCATCGGCCGGCACGGCATCGTCAAGCCGGTCATCCTCAACGCGGACGGCACCCTGGTCGCAGGCCACCAGAGAACCAAGGCGATGAAGGCCCTCGGCATCACGCACACGCCGGCGGTCATGCTGGGCACGAAGGTCCGCCTCACCGACGAAATCCAGTTCAACCTCCTCCACAACCGCGTGGAGACCGAGGCGAGCATCGTCTACGCCGAGCCCGGCCCCGTGGGCGCCTGGTCGTGGATCCCGTGGGAGACCATCAACGTCGCCCACTCCCGCAACAAGCCGTTCCAGCAGGCCATCTCCTACATGACCGGCGGGCACGGCGCGTGGGGCAGCGTCGTCATCGACGACCAGGGCCGCATCGCCCTGAACGCCGAGTACGCGGTGGTGGCGGCCGCGAACCACTTCGACATCCTCGCCTGGACCTGCCCCTCCCTGGACGCCGCCCAGCTGGTCGCGGACCTCACCGGCGAGTACGGCGTCTACGACTGGTCCGGCCTGGAGGACCAGGCGCCCGTCTACAACCAGCACATCGTGCAGCCCAAGCGGCTGCGCCAGTACAGCTCGCTGAAGAAGGCCGGGAAGCTCGCCTACAAGAGCGAGACGTGGGAGAAGCTGGCCCTGCCCCGGCTGCGCAAGCAGCCCGACATGCGCGTGGTCGACTTCGGCGCCGGGCACGGCGACTACGCCAAGAAGCTGCGCGCCGAGGACGGCTACCTGATCGACGACTACGAGCCGTACCGCACCACGCCCGGCAAGTACGCCGTCGACATCAAGAGCGTCGTCGGCATGATCCGCACCATCGAAAAGCGGGTCGCCGAGCACGGCCTGTACGACATGGTGGTCCTCGACTCCGTCATCAACGCCACCACGTCGCTGGACTACCAGCACTGGGTGCTCACCACCGTCAATGCGCTGTGCCGGGCCGACGGCACGGTGTGCATCGGCACCCGCAACCTGCTCGCCGAGCTGAACTTCGAGAAGAAGCAGCACTCGACCAGCCGGCACGACTCCACCCGCCTGTCGTTCCTGGACAAGGAGAACGTCGACATGCGGTTCATGCAGGGCAAGTGGATGCGGATCCGCTACCACACCCCCGAGTCGCTGCAGGAACTGCTGGAGGCGTACTTCGGGGAAGTGAAGGTCGTCGGCCGGTCCAACGCCACGCTCCGGGCCACCTGCAAACGCCCTCTCAGGCTTTCCGACCTCGATTACGAAAGGGCCTTGGACGAGGAATTCAATATGCCTTACCCGAATGAATTCCGGCATGGCCGCCATAAGCAGCTCGTGGAAAATTTGGTAAAATTGGTGAAAGAAAGGGGAACGCCCTAGCATTCATCAAGAGGGGGGATTCAAGTAATGCCACAGCTGCCTGTCAGGGTCGGTCTGAACAGCGCCACGCCATACCTGATCATGTGGCTGGCCGGGGTTCGCAACGTGAACCTCGACCGCCACTGCCTGGAATCGTTCGGTGCCTCCGACCGCCACCCCGTCAACCCACGGGCACCCCGCCAGAGCATCACCCTGCCGGCGGAGAACCCGCCGCTGGCCTGGTACGTGTGCGCCCTTCCCCACCCGTGGGACTGGACGAAGAACGCACACCTGGCCTTCGAGTACACCGAAGGCCACCAGTGGGAAGGCCCCGCCCTCGTGCGGGGCCTCACGGTGACCCTCGAAAACGCTCGCCCTATCACCGGATGGGGCGAGCACTCAATACCCGCCTGGGCTCGCAGGCGGGACCAGTGGAGATACCGGACCTGCCGTAACTGGCAGTTCGCGTGGTGGCTGCGAACCAACCGGAACGCACCCGACGCACCGCCGTCCACCTGGCGACCGCCGCAAGATCCGAACGGACCGCAGCAGCTGACCTTCCTGTAGGCCAGGCGGCCTGGCGCCTCCCAAGGCGTCGGGCCACACTGCCGGTTATGGCCGTTGCCGCGAGCGTTCGTGCGTCCGCTCGGCAGCCCGGACAATCTCCTCCAGTGCCGCCACGAGGTCGAGCGCCCGGGCGGACTCCACTGGCTCGACAACCTGATCGCCCACGATCTTCGCGGCCATGAGCTGCCCCAAGGCGCGACGACCGGCGTGGAGGGTGCAAGGGGTGCCTCCACTCACATGCCCCACACGCCCATGGCGGGGTCAGGCACCGGGCAAGGTTGGGAACGCTATGACCGGGCTGCTGGTCACAGGGCACACGCGACTCCGGCCGAACCTCCCCCAAGTGCACTGCCCACTGGGCTGCAGGGCCAGCGCCGGGCTACCGGGCCAGGGTGACGGTGATGGGGCTGTCGGGACATTGGTTCAACGTCTCGGCCAGTGCAGACTGTTCGCCGGCGTCGATGTTCAGGCCCCAGCGCATCTTGTCGGCCACCCAGTCGAGTCACGTACGTACAGCGGTAGCCGACGGCCGGCGGCAGCCACGTCGTCGGGTCCTGGTCCGCCTTCGACCGGTTCGAGGCGGCGGACACCGCGATCAGCGCCCGGTCATCCCCCAGGTCGTTGGCGTAGGCCTCCCGCTCCGCCGGGCTCCACGCGTACGCGCCGGAGTCCCAGCTTCCGCGAGCGGCACCAGGTGGTCGATGTCCAAGCCCCGGGGGCCATCGATGCCGCTCCCTGAAGATCAACCGCAACGACTGCGGATAGAACACCCCGGCCAGCAGGAAGAGGGGCAGCGGAACCGCTGTCCCTCTTCCTGTCCAGCTGACCGGCGGCGCGCCGAGGTCAGGGCCGGCGCGCCGCCGGCGTTCATCCGCCCACCGGTGCGGGTCTCGGTCAGCCGCCGGCGTGCGGTGGTTGCGGGTCAGCGGTGGTGGTGGCCGCCCCAGGAGACGGAGTCGAT
>NZ_BNBC01000022.1:0-31972 GCF_014654675.1 Streptomyces spiralis | reverse complement strand
TGCGCAGGGTGGCGGTGTCGGAGGTGTTGTTCCAGACGTAGTTGCGGCGGTCCTGGTAGAGGTCGTGGCGGGAGTCGTGGCCGATGCCGGTGTGGACGCGGACGGTGGAACGGCCGTCCAGGCGGTAGTGGTGGAAGGTGTAGGTGTGGCCGTCCCGGTCCGAGAGGGTCCAGCCGTCGAGGTTCACCGAGCGGCGGGTGTTGTTGGTGATCTCCACCCACTCGGCGTTCAGTGAGCGGATCGAGCGGTTGTCACGGCCCGGGGAGTCGTACTGCACCCGGCTGATCTCCACACTCGGACGGTTCGCGCGGTGGTCGGCCGCGGACGCCGGCACAGCGATCGCCGCGGTGATAGCCGCGGCACTCAGCGTGGCGGCGGTCAGACGGCGGGCAGTGGCAGAAACGGTCACAGGATCCCCCTGCATCGTGCGGGCACAACCCGTTGCGACGGCTTGGAGCCGCCCTCGGGGTGTGCGGTGTGCTGGTGCGGCCGGTCGGCCGCACACCCACACCCTGCCCACGACGTGCAGAGAATGCGGGTGAAACGTGAACAGTGTTACAGGCCGTCCATATTGCTGTGACTCTTACCTGTAACATCCATTTATGCGGTGTATGCGCGAAGTTGACGCCGCGCCAGACGCGAATGCCTTGCAGGCACAGGCCTGTGGCACGTGCCCGCCAGGACACGCCACCCCCAGCGGCGCCCGGGCCGTCACCCGAAAGTGAGTAACAACGCCCGCACAGCAGCAGACCCCAGGCATACGAAATCCCGGCTCCTTCCCCGGCTCGAAGGCGAATCAGCAAGCTCGGCGCCGGAGCGGCCAACTGAAGTACTCAATGGCTTCCCAATAGGGAAGTCAAGCTGTGTCGGGGGACGGATTCCGTGATCAGTCGAACCAAACCACGAGTCGCACGTGTTCTGGTCCATGCAGCTCGGCAAGCGTCCGCATCACGTCCCAGACCGGCGCCCAGTGGGTCCCAGGCCCGGCGACCGTGCTGCGGCTGCGCGTGCCGGACCGATCGGTCTCGTCCCAGTTGGCAGCTGCCAACTCGGCCCAGCTGATCCACGTTGTTCCGTGTGCGTCCTGTGGCCCGCCCCACGCGTTGAACGCAACCCGCAGCCCGTCCGAGGCGTCGTCCGGCAGGCCACGGTGTTCGGCCAGCGGCCGGAACCCGAAGGAGTTGCGAACGCCGAAGAGGCAGGCGAGTGCGTCATAGGCGTTGCCGGTGTTGAGCAGGAAGAGGTCGATGGCGGCGTGCCAAACCGCGTCCTCGTCGTCCTCACCCCAGATCCGGGCCAGTGGTCTGCACTCAATCATCCCGCTCACATCGGTGGACATGTCTGCAGTCTGCCGAGAACGGACAAGGCTCGTCGCTTCGATTTCGATGCAGAACCTAGCCGGTGGGCTTGGGTGGGGTGACTTCGTAGAGGCGCCGGTCCCGAATCAGGGCCCACAGCACGTTGATTCTGCGGCGGGCGAGGGCGATCACGGCCTGGGTATGGCGTTTGCCTTCAGCGCGCTTGCGGTCGTAAAAAGTCCGGGAGTTGGGGTCGTAGCGGACGCTCATCAGGGCGGACATGTAGAAGACTCGCTGGAGGCCCCGGTGATAGTGACGGGGCCGGTGCAGGTTGCCGTTCCGCTTCCCGGAATCATGCGGCGCCGGAGCCATGCCGGCGAATGCTGCGAGCGCGTCCGGGCTGGTGAAGTTCGCGAGGTCGCTGCCGATCGCGGCAAGGAACTCGGCGCCCAGCAGCGGGCCGATGCCGGGCATGCTGGCCAGGACCTCGGCCAGCTCGTGGGCCCGGAATCTGGCCTCGATGAGCTGGTCGATCTCGGCGACCTTTACGTTCAGGGCTTGGATCTCCTGGGCGAGCGTCCGAACGAGCTGGGCGATCACAGCCTCGCCAGGAACGGCGGTGTGCTGCCGCTCGGCTGCCTCCACGGCCTTCTTCGCCAGCCCCTCCGGAGTGCGGACGCCGCGAGTACGCAACCACCGGGTGAGCCGCGCGAGCCCGAGACGGCGTAGGGCTGCCGGGGTCTGGTAGCCGATCAGTAGGACGAGTGGTCCGTCACTGGTCAGGGCAAGCGCCCTTTCCAGAGCCGGAAACATGCCGGTCAGAGCAGAGCGCAGCCGGTTGATGGACCGGGTGCGGTCGCGGACGAGGTCGGCGCGGCGGTTCGTCAGGAGCCGGAGCTCGATGATGGCCTCGTCGCTAGGCCGCAGGGAGTTCAGGTCGCGGCGGATGCGTGCCTGGTCAGCGATGACCAGCGCGTCGCGGGCGTCGGTCTTTCCTTCGCCCCGGTAGCCGTCGCTGGCCCGGTTGACCACGCGGCCGGGAATGTAGAGGACTTCCTGATCATGGTTGACGAGCAGGGCGAGTAAGAGGGCGGGCTCACCCCCGGCCATATCCACGGCCCAGGTCACCTGGTCACCGAGGGCGAATACCGCGTCGAGGAGCTTGAGGAGCTCCGGCTCGTCGTTGACGACACGGCGGGAGAGCAGCGTTTCGCCGCTTTCATTGAGGACCAGGCAGTGGTGGTGGGTCTTGCCGCTGTCGATGCCGGCCCAGATCCGGTTCATGGCGCTCCAGACGTCGTGCGGGCGGTTGGTGCCACGGACGACCTCGCCGGCATGGCCTTACACAGCGATCTGCTCGCACTTCCCAATCTGGCGGCCGAGTCGTCTTGGGGCGTCGGGCGGCCAAGCCACTGCAGCCACGGTCGGCAGCCAACTAAGAGCCACACCCGGCGCCCCTGGGCGGCCCAACCATACGAAGGGCTCGACCATCCCGTCCCTGGAACGTAAGGCCAACTGAAGCCCTCAGCGGCAGCTGACCGTCACGTGTCGGGATGCCGCCACCGCCTCTATTATCGAACATGTGGACGATTCGCGTGATGCCGAGACGGCACCTTCCCCGGGCGCTGGAGTCGAGGTGTTCACATACGGGGCATACGACGTCGTGCGGATCAATCTGCGGGTCGCCGGCGAGCCCTACCGGGGTGTGGCGGTCGCCCACTACGACGCGCCGGATGGGCGTCGGGCGTACCGGCTGGCGTTGTGGCCGCGTCCGGACCTAGCACCGCATGGCTGGTACTGGTGGGACGAGGCGCGGATGACCCGGCGGGATTTCCGCAGACCAGACAGCTAGGCTCGAACGTGTGAACGAAGCCGAGCCATCCCGTCTTGAGCTGCTGCAGTTCGCGCGCCGGGTGGTCGTGCAGCAGGCGGCGGCCGCCCTGGAGCAGATCGACCGGTGGATCGCGGCGGAGCAGCGGCGGGAGGCCGAGCGCCGCCGCGGTGCCGAGATGCGGCCGCCGCCTCCGGAGTGGTTCATCGAGGTAGGTCTCAACAAGGGCAACGTGCTGGCGGTGCATACGGGCTACTGCTGGGACCCGGGGAAGCGGCGTCGGCCGGTGACGCGGGCGGAGGCGCTGGATGCGTTGACGCGTCTGCAGGTGGAGGCGTGCTCGAAGTGCAGGCCGGATACGGCGCTGGGCGTACTGGAGTAGCTGATCGTCTGGGCGGGACCCGCGTGTTTCGTGCATGACGTCCGGGCGGCCAGGGGCCGTGATCAGTGGGGGTGCGGGGGTTATGGGCAGACGCCTGATGTTCGGAGTGTGTGGCGCGCTGTTGGCCGTTGGGACCGCTGCGTGTGGTGGCGGTGGGGCTTCGGCGGGGGCGTCGGCAACTCATGAGGCGAAGGTCAAGGCTGCGGGGTCCAGTCGCGCGCAGAAGTGCACCAAGACGGTTCTGGCTGCGGTCGTGGACAAGCTGCGGGTCGACTCGGGCCAGGTCACGGACGATTCGGAGAGCTTCGACCGCAATCAGCGGGGCCGCGATTTCGCGGCCGCCTACCTCGGCACTCCGGAGTGGGACATCTTCATGCGTGCGGACAGTGACGGCGTCACCGCCATCAATGGCGGGGCGACGGTCACGCAGGGCATTGCTAAGAGCTCGTAACAGGATCTTGTAGAGGTGTCCTGGTCAGGCGTGACCGATGTGATGATCTGGCCGTTCGTGTCGTGTGACGACTCGGCCGTGGGTCGTGGATGACGACTTGTGGATGCGGATCGAACCGCTGCTGCCACCTTGGTCGGAGTGGTCGCCAGGGCCGAGGCCGGTGCCGGACCGGCTGTGCCTGCAGGGCATCTTGTACGTCCTGCACCAGGACATCTCCTGGCAACTTCTGCCCCTGGAGCTGGGGTTCGGCTCCGCACAGACCTGCTGGCGGCGCCTGGACCGCTGGCAACAGGCCGGGGTCTTCGAGCGGTTGCAGCGCCTGGCTTGACCCGACTGCGCCAGCACGCCGCTGCCCTCGCCCGCGAACCCCTGCCCGCCTTCTGTGACGAACTCCTCGCCGGACTCCTCACCGAACGCTGCCCCGACGACGTCGCCCTCCTCACCCTGCGTCTTCACCCACCCGGCCTCGCGGCGCTCCGGTCACCCGCAGCGACCACCCTGCGATTCATCGGCTGAGCACTGGACTCCATGACGCTGCCACGAAAGCCTTCAAGACGATCTCCACCAAGGACTTCACCGCTGCTCAGCCCCGGTACGCTGCATAGCGATCGACCAAACGGGCACAAGGTGGTTCCTGTCCGGGTATCGGGTACATGATCCGCATGGAAGTCGGGCGTGGTCGCTCTTCGGATACGGACAACGGCAGCGGGAATGACAGCGCGGACACCTCCGCTGGGGGCGCGCCGAGCCCGGATGCCCTGCTGCCGAAGCTCAGTGACCGAGACCTGAAGATCCTGCGCTACGTCGGACGCGAGTGGGGGCAGGTGCTGGAGGGCCCCCAAGCGTGGCGGTCCGCGCTGCCGGTGGATCCCAGCCTCGGCGGCTACCCGGACGCCGTGCGCCCGAAGCGTTTCGGTCGCTTCGTACCCCTCACCGGCCTGCCCGCCGTCGAGGCAGAAGAGGAAGCTGAGGCCCCACCGTCGCCGCTCGGACGCGTCGGCCACCGCGTCCGGAGGGTGCTGCTGGGTCCTCCGCTCGCGGGCACCGCGATCGCCGCCGAGCGGATGCGCAAACTGGTGGCCCTGCCGGTCCTGTCGGCGGACGCCCTCTCCTCGGTCGCCTACGGCCCCGAGGCAATGCTGGCAGTGCTGGTACTCGGCGGCGCCGCCGGACTGCGCTACTCCCTGCCGATCGCCGCGGTCATCGCCTTCATGATGCTCGCCGTCGGCGTCTCCTACCGCCAGACGATCCGCGCCTACCCGCACGGCGGCGGCTCGTACATCGTGGCCAGCGACAATCTCGGACGGGTGCCAGGTGTGATCGCCGCCGCCGGCCTGATGATCGACTACATCATGACCGTCGCCGTCTCGATCGCCTCGGGGGTCGAGGCGATCACCTCAGCCCTGCCCGCACTCGCCCCGAGCACGGTGGTGATCGGTGTGGCGGTGATCGTCGTCCTGCTGGTGGGGAACCTGCGCGGAGTACGCCAGGCGGGTGCCGCCTTCGCGGCACCCACGTACGCGTTCATCATCGCGGTCTTCACGCTTGTGGCCGTGGGGCTGGCCGACGCGGCCGGCCGCGGATTCCAGCCCATGCCGACGCCCCGGCTTCCGGTCACGGAAGGAGTCACCCTGCTGCTGGTTCTGCGGGCCTTCACCTCCGGATCCACGGCCATGACCGGTATCGAGGCGATCTCCAACGCCGTACCGGCATTCCGCCCGGCGGAGTGGCGCAATGCCCGTACGACGCTGACCTGGATGGTCACCGTGCTGATCATCCTGTTCGGCGGCACGGTCGCGCTGGTCCACCTCGACGGGGTGGTGCCGCACGGCAACGAGACCGTCCTCTCCCAACTCGCCCGCCGTACCTTCGGCCCCGGAGTCATGTACGGCTATGTACAGGCGGCGACGGCCGCCATCCTGCTGCTGGCCGCCAACACCGCCTTCAACGACTTTCCCCGCGTGCTGTTCCTGCTGGCACGCAGCGGCCACGCACCGCGCCTGTTCCTGCGCGTCGGCGACCGGCTCGCCTTCAGCAACGGAGTCCTGGCCCTGGCGCTGGCCGCGATCGCAATCTTCGTCGGGTTCGCCGGCAACACGCAGTCCCTGATCCCGCTGTACGCCGTCGGGGTGTTCCTGGCGTTCACCCTGTCGCAGGCCGGCATGGTGGTGCACTGGCTGCGCCACCGCGATCAGGCCCACTGGCGCAAGAGCCTGGTCTTCAACGCCACCGGCGGCCTGCTGTCCGCCATCGTCTTCGTCACCGCAGGCATCACCAAGTTCACCGAGGGCGCATGGGTCGCCGTCCTCGTGATCGGACTCCTCGTCCTGCTTGCCCTGCGCATCCGCCGCCACTACGACCTCTGCACCCAGGCCCTGGCCCTGCGCCCCCACGTCATCGAACTGCCCCGACAGTCGGCACCGGGTTCCGGACCGCAAGTGCGGCCGGCTGCCATGCACCCTATGGCAGCGGACACCGAGACGGAGGAACTAGAGGAAGTCGAGAGTGAGGAACGCCCGGAGGAGGTCAACCACCTGGTCATCGTGCCCATCGCCCGGCTCGACCTCGCCGGTATGCGCGCCCTGGCATACGCGGCCTCCCTCGGACAACCTCTCCTGGCCCTGCATCTCAGCCCGACCGGGACCGAAGCGGAACGCTTCCGCGGCTACTGGGCGACTTGGGGCGACCACCTCCCGCTCGAGGTCGTCGTCTCACCCCACCGCGCGATCGTCGCCCCGCTGGTCCACTACATCGAGACCCTGCACCACCAGCGACCCGATCTCACGCTGACCGTGATCCTCCCCGAGATCGTCGTGCGTCACTGGTGGCAACGCGTCCTCCACAACCAGACCGCCCCCCGACTGCGGCGGGCTCTGCGACCACTGCCGAAGATCGTCATCACGACCATCCCGTTCCACCTGCCCAGATAGGCGAGCCGCCAGAAGGACGGGAAACCGCCGTAATGGCAGCCTGACTACAGGAAGCACAGGCGGGCTATCCCCCAGCCCGCACGACTCCGCCCCGCGCGGACGAAGCCAACAGCCACAGGCGTGTTGGTGTCTGCCTGATCCGAAGCGTGCGTGAGGGTATTCAACATGCCCGGAATGGAACCGCAGTCGGCCAGGCCGAAGCGTCGCGAGGACGGGGCCCTTGGCAAAAGAGCTGTGCGGGAGGCCCTCGTCTCGTTGACGGCCTTGCTGCGCGTGGTGGTCGTCAACCCCGCCGGTCAGGAGATCGGCCATTTGCTGGATGTGATCTGCCGGTGGAGCGGCCAACGGTACCCGGCGGTGTCCGGGCTGGTGGTCAAGGTCGGCCACCGGGCCGCCTATGTGCCGGTCGCGGCGGTCGCGGACCTGTCCGCCGACGGCGTGCGGCTGAACTCGGCCCGGCTGGACCTGCGGGACTTTCAGGTGCGCGACGGCGAGGTACGCCTCGCCCACGATGTACTGGACCACCAGCTCGTGGACGTCGACGGGGTCCGCGTGATCCGCGCCTCGGACCTGTATCTGGCCCGCGTGGACGGAACCTGGCACCTGGTGGGCGCAGAGGTCGGGCTCAAGGTCCTGCTGCGCCGCATCGGACCGCGTCGCCTGCACCGGCGGCCTGCACCGGAGAAAGTGCTGGACTGGGCCGCTATCCAGGCGCTGGGCGGCCCGGAGCGCGAGGGCACCACAGCGAGGCAGGTGCGGCTGCGCGCCCCGAACTCCGCCCTGAAGACCTTGCGTCCGGCGGAGCTGGCCGACCTGCTGGAGGACCTGGGCCGCGGTCCGCGCAGCGAGCTGCTTCAGATGGTCGAGCCCGGCAAGGCCGCGGACGCGCTGGAGGAGATGCACGCCGCCGACCTCGAGGCGCTGCTGCGCGAGGCCCCCACCGCACAGGCCGCTCGGCTGTTGGAGGAGATGGAGCCCGACGAGGCCAGTGAGGCGCTGCGCGACGTGCCCGAACGGGAGCGGGCGCGGCTGCTGGGCGCGATGCACCCCCAGCAGGCTGACCGGCTGCGCAGGCTGTTGGGCTACGCCGAAGGCACGGCCGGTGCGCTGATGACGTCCCTGCTGGTCACCGCTACCGCTGACCGGTCAGTGGGGGATGTGGTGGCCGAGCTGCGCGGGCAGGCCGAGCACGCCGCCGACCTGGACGCCGTGTGCGTCCTCGACGGTGACGGCGCGCTGGTGGACGACGTGCCGGTGGTGCGGCTGCTGCTCGCCGAACCCGGCACCCGGCTGGCTGACCTCGTCCAAGAGCCGGCCCCGGTGACCGTCGCCCCGGACGCGCCGCTGAGCGAGGTGATCGCGCGGCTGACCGACACTCGCCGCCATTCCGTCGTGGTCGTCGACGACCAGCACCGTCCCGTCGGCCGGATCCTCGCCGACGACCTGGTCGACGCCCTCGTACCCGAACGCGGCCGCTTCCGCGTCTTCCGCCTCGTCCCCTGATGCGAAGCCGCGCGCCTCGTTGTTGCCCACGTATCCGAGAGGAAAGGCCACGGTCATGGAGCGGAACTCCACCACGGCACCCGCCGCCCCCGACGTACCCGCCACGGCTGCGCCGGACCGGCCCGCGCCGCGCTGGAGGCGCCGCCTGGTCACTGCCCTGGCCGTCGCCGGTCCCGGCCTGATCGCCGCCAACGCGGGCAATGACGCAGGCGGGATCGCCACCTATGCCTCGGCCGGAGCCCAGTACGGCTACCGCACCCTGTTCTTCATGCTCCTGGTCACCGTCGCGCTGGTGGTCGTGCAGGAGATGTGCGCCCGGCTCGGCGCCTACACCGGTGTCGGGCTCGGCGGCTTGATCCGCGAGCAGTTCTCCGTCCGTGTCTCCGCCTTCGCCCTGCTGTGCCTGATCATCGCCAACCTGGGCCTGGTGGTATCCGAGTTCGCCGGCATCGGCGCCGCCCTCGAACTTCTCGGCGCCTCCCGCTATATGGCGGTACCGCTCGCTGCGGCGGGAGTGTGGGCGCTGGTGGTCTTCGGCTCCTACCGGTACGCGGAGAAGATCTTCCTGGTGCTGTCGCTGGCGTTCTTCACCTACCCTGTCGCCGCCGTCCTGGCCCACCCGGACTGGGGTGAGGCCGGAGCCCAGCTGGCCTGGCCGCACTTCGTCGCCAGCAAGGACTTCCTGCTGCTCGGGGTCGCGCTGATCGGCACCACGATCACCCCATACATGCAGTTCTACGTCGCCGCTGCCGTCGCCGACCGCGGTATCGGCCCGGCCGAATACCCGCGGGAGAGGACCGACACCGTCGCCGGATCGATCTTCGCCAACGCCATCAGCATGTTCATCATCATCGCCACGGCCGCTGCGATCACCACTCGGGCACCGCTGGACTCCGCGGCGCAGGCCGCCTCGGCGCTGAAGCCCGTGGCGGGCCGCTTCGCCGCACAGCTCTTCGGCCTCGGGCTGCTCGGCGCCTCGGCACTGGCAGCCGCCGTGGTCCCCCTGTCCACCTCCTACGCCGTCGCGGAGGCAGTCGGTGTGGAAAGCTCCGTCTCCCGCCGTTTTCGCGAAGCCCCCCTGTTCCTCGGGCTGTTCACGGCTCAGGTCTGCATCGGCGCCGCCATCGCCTTGATCCCCGGCAACCTGATCCAGCTTCTGGTGCGGGCCCAGGTCGTCAACGGTCTGATCACCCCCATCTTGCTCACCTACGTCCTCACCCTGGCCAACCGCCACAGCGTCCTGGGCGCAGCCGCCAACGGCCCCCTCTTCCGCGTCGTGGCCTCCGTGTGCGTGTCCGTCATCGCCCTGCTGTCGGCCGTCGTTCTGCTCCAGACCCTGCTGGGCTGGCTCGGCATGGGCTGACCAAGGTGCGCCCTACCCGCACGGTCCACGCTCTGGCCGCATAGCTCGATCCTTCGAGTGGTTCTGCAGGAATCGGGAGATAGATCTCGCGCTGATCACCGACACTCGGGCGACAGCAAGCGGGAGGCAGTGACCAGTCCGGCGGCCTGTGGGTGCGCCGAACAGGTGCCGCCGGGACGTCAACTGGGGCAAAGGAAGACTGGCGGGCACACAAAGATCAAACACTTGGTGTGAGCTGCGACATTGCCATCGAACGGGACGAGCCGTCACCCTGAGGCGCATAACGGACGTCAAGGAAAGCAGCTCCTCATGGCCGATCATGTGCACGTGCGACTCAGTCAGGGGCTGAGCGTGTCCGAAGCCGGGGAACTGATCGAGCACTCCCATTGTCGCTGCGGAGCCACCTTCACCAAAGTGTTCACCGCCAACGACGGGGAGCCGGAACAGCCACCCAGCTCCTGACTCGTAACCCCGGCGGACGCGCCCCGCCAGTGCCCACCGTTCCCAGGCGGCTCCGCCGACGGGCACCAGGGCCGCTTGGAGCGGCGCCCTCGGCGGCACGTTCAGCGCGGACGGCAACTGGTTCCACTCACCAGCCCCTACGGCGCCCGGCCTGTTCCGTGGACGGCGACAGACCTCGGGTTGACCCGAGGCCTATCGGGCTGGCTCGTTGATCAGCTGCCCAGTTCCTTGCGGTCGCCGCCGCCGCTTATCGCGATCTTTCGAGGCTTGGCCTGCTCGGCCACCGGGATACGCAGCTTCGCCACACCCGATTCGTAGGAGGCTTCGATCCGCTCGGTGTCGAGAGTGTCAGCGAGGAACAAATGTCGGCTGTAGGCCCCCGCAGGCCGCTCGCTGATCACCGTGTCGGTGTTGTCGCTGTACGCCGGCTTGCGTTCGGCCTTCACGGTCAGGACGTATCGTTCGACATCCAAATCGATGGACTCCGGATCGACGCTGGGTAGGTCCAGCTCCACGCCGTGTGCCGACCTCCTTGCACCGGTCCAACCGGCGAGGCGGTCGGCGCTACCGGATGCTCACAGACTGTGATAGGAGATTGAGTCCGCGCCCATATCAACTTCTTCCAGTCCGACCTTGTCAACAAGTTGCTGTTGGGCTATACGGATAAGCCGTTCTTGAGCGTCAGGACCTCCCAGTGGCGGCCGTTGTCAAGGAAGTGGAAGTGCTTGCGCATACCGGAGCGCTGGGCGACCCCGATCGGCTCACGCATCAGCTCTCGCATGCGACCGCACCAGCCGGACGCGCGTCCCCGGATGGTCCTGCTCAGGCAGTCAGACGCGAGCGAAGTCGCGCGGGCGGAACCGCCCGCTCTTCAGGTGCCTCTCAATGTCTTCAAGGCTGTGTCCGGTGAGTTCGGGCATCCGCCACCACACGAACAGCCACGCCGCGACGTTGAACATCCCGTAGATCCAGAACACCTGGCCCACACCGAAAATACTGATCATCGTCAGCAGTGTGAGCGTGATCAGCAGGTTCGTGCCCCACAGAGTGGCCGACTGCACACTTGCGGCCGCCGCACGCACCGCCAGGGGGTAGATCTCGGAACCGGTCAGCCAGCCCATCAGCTGGAGCCCGCCAGCGTTGAAAAACATGAAGGTCAGCAGGCAGGCGACGATTGGTGGCACGTCGGCGCGGCCGGAGTGACCGGTGACGAAGAAGGCGCCGAGCGCGAACAGGCTGAGCGCCGTGCCGGGCACCATCACCAGAGTCAGCCGGCGGCGCCCGACCTTGTCGACGATGATCAGGCCGACCACCATCATGACGAGGTAGACCGTGCCCAGCGCCACGCTGACCCAAAGCGCGGTCGTCTTGGAGAAGCCGTTGTCGGTCAGGATGGTCGGAGCGTAGTAGATGATCATTTCGATGCCGGACAGCTGGGTGAACAGGGCAATGCCGCAGCCGACTACCAAGGCCGGCCGTACCCATGGCTGCCGCAGCCCGCTCCAACCGCGGTTGCCTCTGCTGGTCCGCTGCTGGCGTCCCTCCAGAGCGACGATCTCTTCGAGCTCGGCGGAGACGTCGTAGCCGTCGGGCCGCAACCTGTAGAGCACCTTCTGCGCCTCCTCCGCACGACTGAGGCCGAACTTGAGCACCAACCAACGCGGGCTCTCGGGCAGGCGCAACTGAAGGAGGAGCATCACCAGTGCCGGTGCGGCGGCTGCGCCGATCGCCTCCCGCCAGGAGATCGCCTCGCTCGCACCCACGAGCGTCGCGATGACGATGCCGACACCGATGGCGAGTTGGAAGCAGAGCACCAGACGTCCGCGGATAGACTTGGGGGCCAGCTCGGCAACGTACATGGGTACGGTCTGAGTGGCGCCGCCGACGGCGAAGCCGAGCAGTACCCGGGCCAGGGCCAGAGCGACCGCAGTGGGTGCGAGTGAGCTGGCCAGGCTGCCGAGGACGAACACCACGCAGATCATCAGGATCGTGCGGTGTCGACCGACACGTTCGGACAGCAGGCTGCAGGCGAGGGAGCCGACCACGGCACCCAGAAGGATCGCGGCCGCGATCACCTCCTTCATGGTGTTTCCGATGTGGAACTCCTTGGCGATCTGGAGCAGCCCGCCGGAGATGACGCCTGTGTCGTAGCCGTACAGCAGCCCGCTGATCGCGGATACCACTGCCGCCATCAGCATGCGCCCGTTCAGGGCACCGATCGGTGGCGCCTTGTCTTCAGCTCGGGTCATGGTTCCTCCAGGACGGTGAGTGGTCCTGGCCCGCGTGGCTCACTCGGTGGGCAGGACGGGTGGCACCGCACCCGTCCGTGGTGTCAGCGGCCGACTCGGTGTCATCGCCATGCTCTGCTCAACGGCGCCCGTCGGCCGCGCGACACGACCGAACCGGCGTGACCGTCCGCGGCACACCGCCGACTCGGCGGAGCCTTGACGCGCTACGGCCATGATGAGGCCCGCGCGTGCGGCGCCGCGCTATTGGGCTTCGCTGGACGGTTGGCCTGTGACAGCCGGTAGGGAGCGCGGTTGCCGTCACTCAGCGTTGTGGATCGTCAACTCCAGGCCGGTCGAGTGCGGCCGCTCCCGCGAGACCGTCAAGCGTTTCGACCTGGCCGGGCGGGCCGAGAACGGTTACTGCGCGGGCCCACGGCCGCTGGGCGGGCTGCCACTCGACCAGCACGATGGTCGCGTCGTCGCTGAGTTCGTTGTGCTGGTGGTCGAGGACGGCGTGGATGAGCAAGCTGAGGACCTCCGAGGCGTGCTGTCCGGCCGCCGTCGAGCGGATGACGTACTCGGTGAAGCGCTCCAGGCCGGACTCCTCGCCGCCTTCGCCACGTGATTCCTCGACGCCGCCGGTATAGAGCAGTATCCGGTGGCCCGGTTCGAGGGCGGTCTGATGCACGGCCCGCGCTCCGTCGGCCAGGTCGGCCGGCGTACCCATCGGGGGTTCGGTGGGTCGCACCAGGGCGTTGGGGAGCAGGCGCTGACAGCGGATCAGCAAAGAGGCGGAAATGGTCGCAGCTACCCGTAGTTCATTAAATCCGGCGGTGGCCTGGGTTGACGACAGTTCGGCTTGGTCGTAGGCCGGTGGTAGGAGTCAACTGCAGTGCGGGCTGTAGATGACCGCTCGCCGTCCGTGTCCGCCTGCGCCGGGGCCGTTGGAGGAGTACGCGGCCCGGTTCGACGACCTCTTCTTCAGTCTGGCCGCATCCTGCTCCCCACGGTGATGGGGACAGCCGAGCCTGCGCCGCGGTGCGCGGGCGCCTCAACCGGGCCCGCCCAGCACGATCTTGCACACTCGGGTCGCCACCTGGAGGTTGAGCCGGTCCTCGACGTTCGCGAGGTCGTGGCCGCTGATGTCGCGGATGCGCTGGAGCCGGTAGCGCAGCGTGCTGCGGTGGATCGCGAGGGATTCGGCGGTCTCGTCGTAGTTGCCGCCGCAGTCGAAGTACCGGGACAGGGTCTCCACCATGGCCGCGTGGTGCCGGGAGTCGTAGTCGATGAGCTGCCCGAGCCACTCGTGGACGAACGTCTCCAGTTCCCGGTAATCGCTGCCGGGTCCCAGGATGCGGTAGATGCCAAGCTCGTCGAAGAACGTCGTGCCGTAGCGCTCGCGGGAGTGGCGGCGCACTTCCAGGGCGCGCTGCGCCTCCTGGTAGCGGTGCGGGATGTCGTCCAGGGAGTCGCAACGGGCGCTCACCCCGATCGTCCCAGACCGTGTCCCGGTCTCCCGGGCGAGCGCCTCGTACAGCGCGCGGGCGTGCGGCCGGTCGTCCGCGACCAGGACCACGTGGTCGGAACGTCGGGTCAGCAGCGAACGCATGCCCACGGCACAGGCCGCCCGGTCCACGGTCTGCGCGAAGGAATCGTCCGCAGTCCGGTTCGACCACTGCACCACGACGACGTAGTGGCTGCGGTGCAGGTCGTGTCCAACCGCCTCGGACCGGGCGTAGGCGCTCGCTTCGTCAATCCCCGCCAGGAGGTCGTCGACCAGCTCGCGGTGCAGCCTCAGCTCAACTTCGGCCAAATTGCGCAGGTGCGCCAGTTCCAGGGCGAGTGACGTGGCGGCGTGTTCCAGGGCGAGCACGGTGTGCTCGTCGGCCTCGTTCCGGGCATCGACCAGGGCCAGCACGCCCAGGATCTCGCCATGCGGGCGGACCAGAGTGATCAGCCGGTCCTTTACCCGCACCGGCCCGGCCTCTCGGGCGACGGCGTGCAGCATTTCGTCCTGGCGCACGGGGTCCGGTTCCGGATAGGGGTCGGGTCGGCTAGGGCCGGTCCAGGACCTCAGTCGACCGAAGCGGTCCTCGACCAGCGCGGGGAGTCCAGTGAGCCCGTGCAGTGCGCGGGTGATGGCTTCCTCGCCGCCGCCCGAGGCAGCCACGTCGTCCATGAGCGCGTGAACGGCTCGCTGGTACCCCAGCTCAGCCGCGACGGAGATCAGCTGCCGCTGGAGGGCTGTGCGCTCCTCCCTGAGCCGGTGTAGTTCCAGCGCGTCCTCGCGTTGGCGGCGGTGTGCGAAGGCAACTGACAGTGCAGCGGCGGTGTGCCGGACGAGCGTGACGAGCAGGGAGTACTCGGACTCGGTGGGCCGGGAGCGGGACGTCACCACGAGGTAGCCGTGGAACCTCTCAAGTCCGCGTAGCCCCAGGGCCCGGCCCCAGGGCCAGCCGGGTACGGTCACAGGGCCGTCCTGCCCGGCCAGCTCCCGCACCCTGCAGTCCACGGCCGGGGCATGGATCTCCCCGTTCCTCGGGCTGGGGACCAGGTCGTCGTCCACCTTGAGGTATCCGGCCTCGGCGCTGTATGGACCTGCGGCGGCTACGTGGTCCATGGCCAAGCGCAGGACCTCGCCCTCGTCCGGGGTGTCGAACAGGGCGCAGGAGAGCGCCACCAGTTCGGGGAGGACATGGTCGGCTGGGGTTGGAGCGGGTGGGCGAGGCTCTTTCCGTGCGGCCCTGGGGCGCCGCCCGGCGCTGTCCCGCGGAATGCTGCCCGTCTGGTCGGAGCGCCGGCGGTACAGGTCGTGCGCCCGGCTGCTGACCATGGGATCACTCCCTTCTCTCCAACCCTACAGGGAGGCGAGCGGTGCTTCGCGTACCCGCTTACGGGCCGGCCTATCCGAGATGCTCGAATAGCTCCCTTCGTACTCGTGGGGGGACCGGACACGTGCATTTCTGACTCGCCAGGCGCAGGCGTGGAGCCACTCGGCTCGCCACCCTGGGAGGTGTTCGGAACCCTCCGTGCGCGCCGGCAGGAAGGACTGAGCGATGACCGAGCAGCAGCGCAGGCCGATTGCCTACTACAAGGCGTACCGGGAAGCCGAACACACCGTTGATCACCTCTCCGACCATGGGTTTCCCGTGGAGGCGGTGGCGATCACCGGCCAGGACGTGCGCATGGTCGAGCAGGTGATCGGCCGGGTGGACCACGACAGGGCCGCGGGCGAACGGTGCGCTCTCCGGTGTCCCGATCGGCTGGCTGTTCGGCCTTGTGAACTGGCTCGAACCCGTCCCGTCCGCCCTGCTCCTCGCCCTGTACGGGCTGATCTTCGGAGTAATCGGCGGCGCGCTGTTCGGCATGCTGCTGCACGCCCTGCAGGGCGGTCGCCGGGACTTCGCCTCGCTCCGCTCGATGCAGCCGAGCCGGTACGAGGTCGTGGTGGACGAGGTGGTCACCGATGAGGCTGTACGGCTGATCGGCGGCTGCAGACCACCGGCGGAGGTTCCACCCGTACCTGAACGACATGATCCGGAGAGTCGGCGCAGGCGCCGGACCGGAAGGAGTTCCTCATGGCGAAGGCAGTGGGCATTGACCTGGGCACCACCAACTCGGTGATCGCCGTGTGGGAGGGCGGCGAGCCGTCCGTCGTGCCCAACAGCGAGGGCAACCGCACGACACCGTCCGTGGTGGCCTTCACCGATACCGGCGAGCGCCTGGTGGGCCAGCTGGCCCGGCGCCAGGCGATCCTTAATCCCAAGGGCACCATCTACTCGGCCAAGCGGTTCATCGGCCGGCACTTCGACGAGATCCCCGACGAGGCCAAGGCCGTCGCCTACGACGTCGTCCCGGGAGAGAACGGCGAGGCCCGCTTCAAGGTGCGTGACAAGCTGTACGCGCCTGAGGAGATCAGCGCCCTGGTGCTGCGCAAACTCGCCGACGACGCCTCCAAGCAGCTGGGGGAACGGGTCACGGAGGCGGTCATCACGGTGCCCGCCTACTTCAACGACGCCCAGCGCACCGCGACCCGTGACGCCGGACGGATCGCGGGACTGGAAGTGCTGCGGATCATCAACGAGCCGACGGCGGCCGCCCTCGCGTACGGCATGGACAAGAAGCAGCACGAGACTGTCCTCGTCTTCGACCTGGGCGGCGGCACCTTCGACGTGAGCATCCTCGACGTCGGCGACGGCGTGGTCGAGGTGCGCTCCACGGCGGGTGACAGCCATCTGGGCGGCGACGATTTCGACCGGCGTCTGGTCGACTACCTCGCGGACGACTTCCAGAAGGAGAACGGCATCGACCTGCGCAAGGACCCGCAGGCCCTGCAACGTCTGTTCGAGGCGGCGGAGAAGGCCAAGACCGAGCTCAGCTCCGTCACCCAGACCCAGGTCAGCCTGCCGTTCATCACCGCCGACGCCTCCGGGCCCAAGCATCTCACCGACTCGATCATGCGGTCCACGTTCGAGCAGATCACCGGCGACCTGGTGGAGCGTTGCCTCGGTCCGGTCCAGCAGGCCATGGCCGACGCCAAGGTCGGCGAGAACGACATCGACGAGGTCATTCTCGTCGGCGGTTCCACCCGCATCCCCGCCGTCCAGGCCCTCGTACGCCGGCTGACCGGCGGCAAAGAACCCAACATGAGCGTGAACCCCGATGAGGTCGTGGCCCTCGGCGCCGCGATCCAGGCCGGGGTGCTCAAGGGCGAGGTCAAGGACGTCCTGCTGCTCGACGTCACCCCCCTGTCCCTGGGCGTGGAGACGCGCGGCGGAGTGATGACGAAGATCATCGAGCGGAACACCACCATCCCCGTGCGCCGCAGCGAGACCTTCTCCACCGCCGAGGACAACCAGCCCGCCGTCGACATCGTCGTCCTCCAGGGCGAGCGCGAACGGGCCGCCGACAACCGAGTCCTCGGCCGCTTCCAGCTCACCGACATCAGGCCGGCGCCGCGGGGCGAACCCCAGATCGAGGTCACCTTCGACATCGACGCCAACGGCATCCTCAACGTCAGCGCGCGCGACAAGGACACCGGCAAGGAACAGGGCATCACCATCAGCGAGAGCTCCAACCTGGACCGGAGCGAGGTCGAACGCATGGTCCAGGAGGCCGAAAGCAACCGAGGCCAGGACCAGGCACTGCGCGAGGCCGTCGACGCCCGCAACGAACTCGACGCGATCGCCTACCAGGTCGAAAAGCGCCTGAACGAACTGGCCGACGCCGCGCCCGCGCACGAAAAGGCCCGCGCCGAGATGCTGGTGGCAGAGGCCCGCGACGCGGTCAAGAACGAGGCCGGAGTGGACAAGACCAGGCCGCTGATCTCCGAACTCCAGCAGGTCTACGCCGGGCTCGCCGCCCACCAGGCCGGAGCCGCGGCGGCGAGTGGTCCGTCGGACACCACCGGGCCAGACGGCTCCGGGCAGGGCGGAGCCGGCACCGACGAAGACGTGGTCGACGCCGAGTTCGACAAGGGCTGAGGTACCCGCCATGCCGATCCCTCCGCAGGACCGATCGTCCGACCTACCGCCCGAAGGCGCCGCACAACCGCCGCAGGGCCACCTGCCCGAGCCCGCGCCGCCGACCACGGAGCCCGAACCGGGCCCCGACGCGGCCGCCGGTCCGGCCGGGGTCGAGGACGAGTACGCGGCCGCGCTGAAAGAGGTCGAGGACCGCTGGCGACGTGCCCTCGCCGACCTGGACAACCTACGCAAGCGACACGCCAGGGAACTGGACCGGGAGCGCGCGCTCGAACGCGCCCGCACGGCCGCGGCCTTCCTTCCCGTCATCGACAACCTCGAACTGGCCCTGAACCACGCGGGCTCCGACCCCGGGGCGATCGTCGAGGGGGTTCGCGCCGTGCGCGACCAGGCCGTGTCCACCCTTGAACGCCTGGGCTACGAGCGTCACGCCGAGACCGGCGTCCCGTTCGACCCTTCCCGGCACGAGGTCGTCGGCGTGGTACAGGACCCCGACGCCGAACCGAACACCGTGGCGCAGGTGCTGCGCCCCGGCTACGGCGAGGCCGATCGGCAGCTGAGGCCGGCCGCCGTGACCGTCGCCAAGCGGGAGTGAGCGGCCATGGCACGCGACTTCTACGAGGTTCTCGGGGTCCCGCGAGACGCCGACAAGGACGAGATCCAGCAGGCGTATCGCAAGCTGGCCCGCAGGTACCACCCAGACGTCAACAAGGACCCCGCGGCGGAGGAGCGGTTCAAGGAGATCAACGAGGCCTTCAGCGTCCTGTCCGACCCCGACCAGCGGGCCCGTTACGACCGCTTCGGCGAGGACTTCCGAAAGGTCCCCGAGGACTGGGAGGAGCGGGTCGGTGCCGGCGCGGGACCCGGCGGCGGCTTCCGCTGGTCCACCGGGGGCGGCCCCCGGGTCCGGTATGCCACCAGCGGATTCGGCGCGGAGGGCGTCGACATCGACGACCTGTTCGGCTCGTTCTTCGGGGGCGCCGGACGGGTGCGTGTCCCCGGAGCGGACCAGGAGGCCGAACTGCCGCTCACCGTCGAGGAGGCCTACCGCGGAGGCCGTCGCACCGTCACGCTCGCCGGTCCCACGGGACAGCCGCGGCGGTACGAGGTCGACGTGCCACCGGGTGTCACCGACGGGCAGCGTATCCGGCTGGCGGGCGAGGGCGGGCAGGGCAGTGGTGACGCCCCCGCGGGAGACCTGTACCTGCGGGTGCGGATCCAGCCGCACCCCCAGTTCCGCCTCGACGGCCGGGACGTGCACGTGCAGCTTCCGGTCACACCCTGGGAAGCCGCGCTGGGTGCGACGGTTCCGGTGCCCACGCCGAGCGGGGCGACGGCGAAGGTCAGCGTGCCCGCGGGCTCGTCCAGCGGCCGGCGGCTGCGGCTGCGCGGTGAGGGCATGCCGAACCCGCGCGGCACGAGTGGCAATCTCTACGCCGAGCTCCGGATCATGGTGCCGTCCACACTCAGCGACCGGGAGCGCGCACTCTTCGAGGAGCTCGCCGCCGTCTCCTCGTTCGACCCCAGGAGGACACGATGAGTGACCCACGCGCCGGGGAGCGCCAGGCGTCTCGGCTGACAGCTCCCGCGCCGGCACGCGTCCGGTACGCGATCGTGCCGGTGCCCAGGCTCTCTCTGCAGACCGTGGCCCGCCGCTCCGGGGTCCATCCCGACCTCATCCGCCGGTTCGTCGCTCTGGGCCTGGTCGAGGCCGAGCGCGACGCCTCCGGAGGGCTGGTGTTCGAACCCACGGCACCGGCCGCCCTCGCCCGCGTTCAGCGGCTGCGCACCGGGCTGTGCCTCAACTACGCATCCATCGGCCTGGTGCTCGACCTTCTGGACCGCATCAGCCTGCTCGAAGCCGCCCTGCGCCGCGCCGGTACGAGGAGTGAAACACCCCCATGGACATGAACAGTCTCACCCAGAAGTCCCAGGAAGCCCTGCAGGAGGCCCAGACCGCGGCCGTCCGCATGGGGCAGACCGAGGTCGACGGGGAACACCTGCTGCTCGCGCTTCTCGATCAGGAGGACGGTCTGATCCCACGGTTGCTGCAACAGCTCGGCACCGAGCCGAAGGAGCTGCGCGCTGCCGTGCGCGAGGAACTCTCCCGCCGCCCGAAGGTCACCGGTCCGGGCGCGGCACCCGGCCAGGTCTTCGTCACTCAGCGCCTGTCCCGCCTGCTCGATGCCGCCGAGCGGGAGGCCAAACGCCTCAAGGACGAGTACGTGTCCGTGGAGCACCTCCTGCTCGCCCTGGCCGACGAGGGCTCGGCGACCGCCGCCGGACGCCTGCTCAAGGAGCACGGCGTGACCCGGGATTTGTTCCTGAGCGCGCTCACCCAGGTCCGAGGCAACCAGCGCGTCACCTCCGCCAACCCTGAAGTGGCCTATGAGGCTCTGGAGAAGTACGGCCGCGACCTGGTCCTCGAGGCTCGGTCCGGGCGGCTGGACCCGGTCATCGGCCGTGACGCGGAGATCCGCCGCGTCACTCAGATCCTCAGCCGCAAGTCCAAGAACAACCCCGTTCTCATCGGCGATCCCGGCGTCGGCAAGACCGCCATCGTCGAGGGCCTGGCCCAGCGGATCGTCCGCGGCGACGTGCCCGAGGGCCTGCGCGACAAGACGGTGTTCGCCCTCGACATGGGCTCCCTGGTCGCCGGCGCCAAGTACCGCGGTGAGTTCGAGGAACGCCTCAAGGCCGTGCTCAGCGAGGTCAAGGCCGCCCAAGGGCGCATTCTGCTCTTCGTCGACGAACTCCACACCGTCGTCGGCGCGGGCGCCGCCGAAGGGGCCATGGACGCGGGCAACATGCTCAAGCCGATGCTCGCCCGCGGGGAACTCCACATGATCGGCGCCACCACCCTCGACGAGTACCGCAAGCACATCGAGAAGGACGCTGCCCTCGAACGCCGCTTCCAGCAGGTCCTGGTCGACGAGCCGAGTGTGGAGGACACCATCTCCATCCTGCGGGGACTACGCGAACGCCTGGAGGTCTTCCACGGCGTGAAGATCCAGGACACCGCGCTGGTCTCCGCGGCCACCCTCAGCCACCGCTACATCACCGACCGGTTCCTGCCCGACAAGGCCATCGACCTCGTCGACGAGGCGTGCGCCCGGCTGCGCACCGAGATCGACTCGATGCCCGCCGAACTCGACGAGATTACCCGCCGCGTCACCCGCCTGGAGATCGAGGAGGCGGCCCTGTCCAAGGAGACCGACCCCGCCAGCAAAACTCGCCTGGAGGAACTGCGCAAGGAACTGGCCGACCTGCGCGGCGAGGCTGACGCCAAACGCGCCCAGTGGGAGGCCGAACGGCAGGCCATCCGCCGTGTGCAGGAGCTGCGCCAGGAACTGGAGCAGGTCCGCCACGAGGCGGAGGAGGCCGAACGCGCCTACGACCTCAACCGTGCCGCCGAACTCCGTTACGGTCGCCTCCAGGACCTGGAGCGTCGGCTGAAGGCAGAGGAGGAGCAACTGGCCGCCAAGCAGGGGCAGAGCCGGCTGCTGCGCGAGGTCGTCACCGAGGAGGAGATCGCCGAGATCGTCGCCGCCTGGACCGGCATCCCCGTCGCCCGTCTCCAGGAGGGCGAACGAGAGAAACTGCTGCGCCTCGACGAGATCCTGCGCGAGCGCGTCATCGGCCAGGACGAGGCCGTCAAGCTCGTCGCCGACGCGATCATCCGCGCCCGCTCCGGCATCCGCGACCCTCGCCGCCCCATCGGCTCGTTCATCTTCCTCGGCCCCACCGGCGTCGGGAAGACCGAGCTGGCCAAGACCCTCGCCCGGGCCCTGTTCGACTCCGAGGAGAACATGGTCCGCCTCGACATGAGTGAGTACCAGGAGCGGCACACCGTCAGTCGGCTCATGGGCGCACCGCCCGGATACGTCGGCTACGAGGAAGGCGGCCAGCTCACCGAGGCCGTACGCCGCAAGCCGTACTCCGTTGTGCTGTTCGACGAGATCGAGAAGGCGCACACCGATGTCTTCAACACCCTGCTGCAGGTCCTCGATGACGGCCGCATCACCGATGCGCAGGGCCGCACCGTCGACTTCCGCAACACCGTGATCATCATGACGTCCAACATCGGCTCCGAGCACCTCCTCGACGGCGCCACCGCCGAGGGTGAGATCAAGCCGGACGCCCGCGCCCTGGTGATGGGCGAGCTGCGCGGGCACTTCCGCCCGGAGTTCCTCAACCGTGTCGACGACATCGTGCTGTTCAAGCCGCTCGGTGAGCGGCAGATCGAGCGGATCGTGGAGCTGCAGTTCGACGAGCTGCGCCGTCGGCTCGCCGAACGCCGCATCACCGTCGAACTCACCGATGACGCACGTGAGTTGATTGCCCACCAGGGTTACGACCCGGTGTACGGGGCCCGGCCGCTGCGCCGCTACATCTCCCACGAGGTCGAGACGATGGTCGGGCGCGCCCTGCTGCGCGGTGACGTCCAGGACGGCGCGACGGTCCGCGTCGACGCCGAGGCCGGGGAACTGGTGGTCACCTACGACCAGCCCGAGGACGTGAAGGGAGCGCGGGCGGCATGAGCACGGTGCAGGCGACGACCGTCAGTTGTCCCAACTGCGGGCGCACCAACCGGGTGCCCGTAGCCGCGGAGGGCCGCCCCAAGTGCGGCCACTGCAAGCAGCCCCTACCGTGGATGGTGGACGCTGGCGACGACGACTTCACCGAGGTCGTCGAGCGGGCCGACGTCCCCGTCGTGGTCGACCTGTGGGCCACCTGGTGCGGCCCCTGCCGCATGGTCAGCCCCGCACTGGAGAAGGTCGCCACCGATCTAGCCGGACGAATCAAACTCGTCAAGGTCGACGTTGACAAGAACCCGCGACTGTCGCAGCGTTTCGAGGTCCGGGCGGTACCGACGCTGCTGGTCCTCGACCAGGGCGAGACGGTCGCCCGGCAGTCGGGGGCCGCACCTGCCCCTGCCTTGCGGCGGTGGGTGGAGCAGTCGATCGCGGGCCGCGCACCGGCTGGGAAAGGATGATCGGCCATGACCGTACGGACCGACCCCCACCTCGCCCTCGTACGCCCCGTCACCCCGCGTGCCCCGGGCTGCGAGGAGTGCCTGGCCACGCGTTCCCCCTGGGTCCACCTCAGGCTCTGCCTGACCTGCGGCCACGTCGGCTGCTGCGATTCCTCGCCGAACCGGCATGCCCGCCGTCACGCCGCCGCCGACGGCCATCCGATCGTGGCGTCGCTGGAGCCCGGCGAGGACTGGCGGTGGTGCTTCGTCCATGAGGCGTTCGTGTGATGCCCGGCGACGAGAGGCGGCCCGGGCCAGCGCGTGTGCCGGACGAGGCGGAGGAGAGCGTCCCCTTCGAGACGGCCGACATCTACGGCGCCTATCCCCGCCTGTCGGACGACCAGGTGGCCCGCCTGGCGCAGCACGGCCGGCGGCACGCGGTTAACGCCGGTGACGTGCTGATCCGGGAGGGGGAGCGGTGCGAGACGTTTTACATCGTCCTCAGTGGTTCGGTCGCCATCCTCGAGGGCTACGGCACGCCCGATGAACACCTGCTGCGTGTACACGGCCCCCGCCGCTTCATCGGCGAACTCGGCCTCCTAAACGGACAGGTGGCCTTCTACACCGCCGTGGTCAGGGACCCCGGCGAGATCCTCGCCCTGTCCCTGGAACAGCTGCGTGACCTGGTGACGCGGGACTCCGTCCTTGGGGATGTGGTACTGCGCGCCTGCCTGGGCCGCCGTGCTCTGCTCGTCGGGCAGGGCGCCGGTTTCCGCATCATCGGCTCGCGCTATTCGCCCGACACCCGGCGGCTGCGCGAGTTCGCCGCCCGCAACCGGCTGCCGCACCGCTGGATCGATCTGGAGACGGACGAGGAGGCCGAGGCGCTGCTGCGCCGCTTCGCCGTCGGCCCGGAGCAGACGCCGCTGGTGATCTGGCGGGACACGACCTTGCTGCGCAATCCGAGCAACGCCGAACTGGCCCGGCTCATCGGCCTGCCGCCCCTGCCGTCGAGCAACGGCCACGGCGATCTCCTGATCGTCGGCTCCGGTCCGGCCGGCCTCGCCGCCGCGGTGAACGCCGCCTCGGAGGGCCTCGGCACGACCGTGGTCGAGGCGATAGCCACCGGTGGTCAGGCCGGGACGTCCTCCCGCATTGACAACTGCTTCGGCTTCCCCTCCGGCATCTCCGGCGCCGAACTCACCGAGCGCGCTGTACTCCAGGCGGACAAGTTCGGCGCCCGGCTCAGCGTCCCGGCGGAGGCGGCCCGGCTCGAACCGCGGGACGGTCACTACGCCGTCAGCTTCACCGACGGCAGTGAGATCACCGCCCGTACCGTCGTCCTGGCCACCGGCGCCCGCTACCGCCGCCTCCATGCACCCGGCATCGAACCGTTGGAGGGCGCGAGCGTCCACTACTCGGCGACCGTCTACGAGGCCCAGCAGTGCCGTACCGACCCGGTGGCGGTGGTCGGCGGCGGCAACTCCGCAGGCCAGGCCGTGCTCTTCCTGGCCGGGTACGCACCGCAGGTGTATCTGCTCGTCCGTGGGCCGAGCCTCGAGGCGCACATGTCCCGCTACCTGATCGATCAGATCGAGCGCCACCCGCGGGTGCGCGTGCTGCTGCACACCGAGGTGACCGAGGCACTCGGCGACAGGGCGCTGGAGGCGGTCACCGTGGTCGACCACCGTACGGGCGAGCACCGCCACCTCGGAGTGCGGGCCCTGTTCGTCTTCACCGGCGCAGACCCTCACACCGAGTGGCTGTCCGGCGCGCTCGCCCTTGACGCGCGCGGCTACGTGCTCACCGGCGCGGAGGCGCAGGCGTGCTCCGTTCCCGGACTGTGGCAGAGCCAGGGCCGCGACTGCCTGACGTTGGAGACCAGCTTGCCCGGCGTCTTCGCCGCCGGCGACGTCCGTAGCGGCTCGGTGAAGCGTGTGGCCTCCGCGGTCGGTGAAGGCGCGATGAGCATCCACTTCGTGCACCGCTACCTGGGCCACACGGCCGCGCCCGGCGGCACCGACAGCTCCCCGTACACCCGACCGAAGGAGTCCGCTTGGCTCGCATGACACCTAGCGGGCAACGAGATCACGAGAAGGAGGCGATGGGAATGACCATGCCCGTCCGGCACCACCGAGGTGGCGCAATGCAGGCCAGGCCCATGGGCTGGGCACGCAATCCGCTGACGGAGTTCGACCAACTGCTCAGCGAGATGAGCGGACTGATCGAATCCACGGTGGGAGGCGCGGCGCCCGCAGTCGCGTGGACACCCCTGGCGGATGTCACGGAGTCCGAGGACGCCTTCCACGTCGAGATCGAACTCCCCGGCGTCAAGAGCAAGGACATCAACGTCGAAGCCAACGGCCAGGAGCTGGTGGTCACCGGAGAGATCAAGGAGAAGGAACGCAAAGGCGTCCTGCGCCGGAGCACGCGCCGCACCGGAGCCTTCGAGTACCGGCTGCGGCTGCCCGGAGAGGTCGACACCGAAAAGATCAATGCGCAGATGTCGGACGGGGTGCTCGCCATCACCGTCCCCAAGGCCGAGGTCGCAAAGCCCCGGCACATCGAGATCAGCGAGACGAGTGAAAGCACCGAGAGCAGCGGCTGAGACGCGAACGCCGCGGTTCCGGACACACGTCCGGCACCGCGGCCGGGTCGGCGAGGCTCGACACCCGGTGACTCATGGATGACGTCCCGCGTCAGAACCCCTCACGGCGGCGGAGCCGCGGCACGCGGCTCCCCACCGGCTTCCTTTCGACGCCGCAGACGCCAGGCGCGCAGCAGCCGAAGGGGAAGCAGACCCAGAAGTGCTCGCCGGCCCATGTCCGCCTGGTCCTCGCGGTCGAATGCCCGTGCGTAGCGCTCAGCGTCCTGGGCCATCGGATATCGCTTGCTTCCCTCCGCTCGGCACCCACGCGCGCAGTGCCAGAGCATCGTGTCGCCCTCATGGAGAAAGTGAAAGCGGTGTCCCAGAAGGTGGCAGCGCAGCACAGAAGACCACGCCATGTGGGCCAGTCCATTCCGGCCTGTTCTGTCCCTTTCAGGGCAACAGTCCATGGCCCTGAACGAGGAGGCGTGGCATGACCACCACTGCCGAGCTCGGTGTCGTCACGACCAAGTTCCCCGCCAGGCGCGACAGCGCACCGGGCGACCTCCATGACCAGCGGGTGACCGGGGCTGAAGGAAGGCAGCTATGAAATACGACGGATTCCTCGCCCGTGTGCGCGAGCGAGGCGAATACAGCGACCAGGACGAAGCCGCGGACGTCACCAACGCCGTGCTAGAAGTGCTGGCCCAGCGGATCAGCCCAGGAGAGGTCAAGGACCTCGCATCCCAGCTGCCCGGCCCGCTGGGACAGGTTCTGGACCGTGCCAAGCCGCAGCAGGCGCAGAGCTTCGGGATCGAAGAGTTCTACCGCCGGGTCGCCGAGCGCACCCACGCCCGGCCGCGTACGGCGCAGTGGGACGCCAGCGCCGTCCTGACCACCGTTGCCGACGCGGTCACCGGCGGAGAGCTGAATCAGATCATCAGCCAACTCCCCTCCAGTTACGCCGTCCTGTTCGGCAGGGCCGACCTCGCGGACTGAGCTCGTGAGGCGCCCAGGACGAAAGGACCATGAAAATGGTCAACACAGGCTTCACCTAGCCGGACGCGACACTGCGGGCGGTGCTGCACCGCTTCGGGATCGTCTCCCGGTCGAGACGGCCGGACAGTTCGGCGCCCAACTGCCGACCATCGTCAGAGGCGTCTACGACGACGACTGGAAACCGGCCGAAACGCCCGTAAAGATGAGCACCGAGGAGTGCGCACCGTACGGAAAACTCTGGAGCGCCATGTGAGTGCCGGCGAATGGCAGCACCTCAAATACCGGTGCCGAACTCCTTTGCCGCGCTCCTGCCGTGACCCGGGCGGAGAACGTCATGAGCGCGGCACGACGCGCCGAGCAGGCCTACGGCACCCGGGCCCGGACGAGACGTCTGGTCGGGTACCGGGCAGGCCGAGGACCCTACGGTGCCGCTGGGGCCGCACCGGGAGAAAGGTATGGCGGAGGCCGCTGCCCGAGCGGCGGGTCAAGCGTGCTCAGAGCATGACGTACAGACTCGACACACCGAGACCGACCATGATCGTCTGGATCGCCGTGATCAGGGCGTCCTGTGGCAGCAGCCACTCATCACGACCGACAGCAGCTGAACCTGGTTCCGCCTACCCGAGTGATCGATCGGACGAGCCCGAGCCGCTTGCATGCGCAGTGATCGCCTGAGGCCCCTGCGTGCGCGGGTATGGCGCTGCAGATGTGCGGCACCGTACCCGCCGCTTCCCGGAGACGGAGCCAGCCTCGGCATCCACCGACGTCAGCGTCTACGTCCTCGCAGCGCCGACGTCACACCGCGCTCTCCGGCTCTTGCGGTCACGGATCAGGGGGCTGCCACTCGAACATCAAGATCGTGGCGTCGTCGCTGAGTTTGTTGTGCCGATGCTCGAGGATGGCGTGGATGAGCAGGCGCAGCGCTTCCGGGGCGCTCTGCCCCGCTGCGGTCGACCGGATGATGTAGTCGGTGAAGCGTTCCAGGCCGAACTCTTCGCCTGCCTCGTCGCGTGAGTCTACGACGCCGTCCGAGTAGAGCAGTATTCGGTCACCGGGTTCGAGGCTGACGTCGTGCACCTGACGGGCGGTCCCGGCGAGACTGGCGGGCAGACCCAACGGAGGCTCAGGTGGCCGCTCCAAGGCGTTGGGGAGCAGGCGGTGGCGACGGATGAGCAACGGAGGCGGGTGGCCGCAGTTGCACCAGCGCAGCACACCGGTGGGCATGTGCAACTGGGCGAAGACACCCGTGCAGAACTGTTCCGGAAGCCACTGCGCCAGCGCCTCGTCCACGGTGCCCGCGAGTTCGTCCAGGTCTGCTTCGCTGCGCCGGGCGTTACGGCAGCCTGCCATGGCGACAGAGGTGGCAATTCCGGACGCCAGGTTGTGCCCCATGCCGTCAAGGATTGTGGCGTGCAGAACGTCCTCGGTGAACGCATGGTCGAAAGCATCGCCGCCCAGTTCGTACGCAGGTTCCAGAACCGCCGTCGAAACGACCCGTCCGGTGCCGATCGACCGGGGAGGGAGAAAAGCCCTCACCATCTCCGTGGGCAGGTGCATCGGCCTGGTGCGCATGCGCTGTGCGATGGTGTCGCTGTAGGTGCGCTTGGATGTGATGATCAGTGCGAGGAGCAGCGCCGTCGTCCGACAGCGCCGTAGCTTGAGCGCGTCCAGGGTGGTCATGTTCAGCTCCACGACACCCAGCCGCTCCGCTCCGTCGGCCAGGGGCAGCCATACGTTCAGTCCGCCGGAGTGGCCTTCTTCCACTCGGAGAGAGTTGGTGCGGTAGGCCCATCCGGCCAGCGAAGTGTCGAGCTCCAGTGCCGGCTCCCCTTCGGCAAGCGGCACCAGCAGTCTTTGCTGGATGTCGACCAGATAGATAACGGCCCTGCCCAGACCTATGGCCTCGGCATACCGGTTCAGGACCACGGGCAGTTCCGCGGGTGATGCTAGCTGGGCTGTTCTGACCAGTTCCTCCAGCAGCCGCTCCCCGGACCCGCCGGACATGTTCCTGTCCATGTCTTCGATGGTCCCCGCGAGATCGAGCCGCCACAATCTGAGCTTTCCGGCTTCCGAGATTTGGGCCGATCAGCGTGGGTGCTGGGGCTTGCCCTTGCGTATCGGCCGGGCATCGGGATCGGCTGACGACACCAGCCGGTCGGGGATCGTGCGGATGCCCGCAAGCCGCCTAGCGGTCTGCTCCAGCGGCGCACCCGCCGCGGTCTCGGCCGGCTCACCGACTATGACCGCTTTCGGCGGCACCCTGGAAGTGGACAAGGACCTGCGGCGAGCCAGCAGGTCGTTGCGGCAGCAGAGGAAGCAGAACGCGCTGACGCTGTTTGGCCGTGGCCTGAACTGCCTGGTCCGGTCGCGCCTCACAGCAGGAGGTCGAAGACGGCGCGGGCCTCGTCCCAGTGCTGGGTCTGGGGGTTTTTCAGGTCGGGGTGGAGGATCTTGAAGTTTTGGGCCAGCGCCAGGCTGAGTCCGCCGATGATGTCCGGATAGGTCGCCTCGGTCTCCTCGTCGGGCGTGCGGTCCAGAGCGGGGTGGGTGGCGAGCTGTTCCAGGATCGGCTTGAGTTCTACTTCCTGGTCGATCTTCTGGAAGCGGTGAATGCTCTCCTGCAGGCCTTTCGTGATCGGTAGGTCACAGGTCCGGATGATGTCGCGCCCGTTGGCCTTGGCAGTGGCCTGGGCGACGGTCAGCAGATCGTAGAGCTTGGCGTCGACGAAGTCGCTGTAGCGCTTGAGATCGTTCTTGTCGACGTCCAGCCCCGCGGCCGCGCGGAAGAACCTTTCGAACCTGGCGATGGACATCACGGTCATGACGGCAACCTCCGGCTGCGGGCGCCGGGGTGGCTCCCGGTCCCTGGGCTTCCCATTCAGCCTGGCCGACAGGGCGCGCGAACGCATGCGCATGTCGGGCCCAATTAGCCTCCCTGTATTGCCCTGCCAGGCCCAGGCGTCCGACTGCCCGGGTAGTCGGACGGGCGTGCGGACCGACAGCAGGGCGAACGCCGCGTCGCGGAGCGGCTCCGCGTAAGGGGGCCCCCAGATGCCGCTGCTGATGAGGCCGAACGCCGCGGTGGCGAACACCCAAGGAGCGCTCGGGAGAGGCCAGTGAACAGCAACCAGGGCCAGTTGACGCGGACCATCCCGCCTACCAGCCGCAACCGCCTGCTGACCCTGGGCAGGACGTGCTGCTGTGCGTCGCAGGTGTTCTGATCCTCCCGGGTGGCGGGGCTTTGCCGGACTCCGGCTCGCGGGCCGCGCCGAAGCGCGGCCGGTGGCGCGGTATGCGGTGCGTGCCGGGGCGGGGCCGGAGCGGGTGTTCGCAGTGGCGCACGCGATCGTGGCCCGGTGGTGGGAGTAGGCCCTGTGCTGGGAAGACGAGGAGATCTGGCAGTACCGCCTGCATCTGCTGGCGGGTGCCAGCGTGTCACGCAGCGTCGACGTTACCTCGGCAGCATGTGTGGGCACTTGCGATCGCGGGGGTATCCGACGAGAAGGGTCTGGTCATGCGGGTGTCGCCTCAGGACGTTTCGGTCGTAGGCTCCTTGCGGATCCGGACGCGCTCACGGAAATCGCGCAGCGTATGGCCCAGACACTTCCCACTCGGCTCGCCGACAAGTCAGGCCAGGGGCGACGGTTCGAGGTTGAGGTGGTCAGTGAGCCCTTCACTTCAGGGACCGAGGACCCGCCCACTTTGATGCGCCGGATCATGGACCGCGGAAGAGCGGAGAATTGGGACATCGTCGTGGCCCTCACCGGCCTTCCGCTGCACTCACATGGGCGCAAGCTCGTTGTGGACCTGAGTCACGAACACGGCTTGGCGCTGCTGTCCCTTCCTTCGCTGGGCGGCTTGCGGCTGCAGACGAGGGCCCGGCGGGCCGTGGAGGAAGCCGTGCTTGGCTTGGCGGGTCCACGGACCACTGAGGCTCAAGGACCTCCGCGGGGTCAGCCGCTGCTGGGGCCCTTCGTCAGTCGTCTCGCGCCTGTACACCCGGGCCCGGTCGGCGAGGAGGAGACCACTGATCTCCGGTACGTCGTCAGCGGGCCGCGCGGTTACCTGAGGGTGCTCGGCGGTATGGTCCGCGCCAACCGGCCGTGGCGCTTGGTGCCGGGCTTGTCGAAAGCCCTGGCGGCCGCACTCGCCACGGGAGCAGTCGCCACTGTGAACTCCACCATCTGGAGCCTGGCCGAGTCCCTGAGCGCGCCACGCCTCGTGATCGCCATGGTCGGCTCTGTCGCGCTCATGATCGGCTGGCTGATCGTGGACGCGCAGCTGTGGCATCGCTCAGCAGAGGTCTCGCGGGAGGCGAGGCAGAGGGCGAGGCTCTACAACGCCTCGACGGTCGTGACCGTGGGTATCGGGGTGCTCGTCTGTTACGGGGGTTTGATCGTCGTCAACATGGTGTGGGCGCTGTTCATCCTCAACGACCGAGTGTTCGCTTCCATGACACGAACCCCGCTGCACGCCACGGACTACTGGACGTTGTCCTGGTTCGTCGCTTCGGTCGCCACGGTGGGCGGCGCGCTGGGATCGGGCTTGGAAAGCGACGAGGCGATCCGGGCAGCCGCCTACTCCAAGCGCGAACAGGAACGCCGCCACATGCTCCAGGACGACGACGGTGACTAGCTGGTGACCTGAGTCGGAGATGCGTCGGTGACTGGTGGTTGGTGGTCGTCCGCCTACGTAGATTTCGCTGATCGATCGTGCGTGGTTGTTTCTCGTCGGGGGCCGACGGGGACCCGCACGGTGCGCCGCCGGAGCGCCGAAGCTCCGCCTGGCAAGCCGGCGGCGGCACAGCCGTTCCACCTGAACCGGGTGAGTGGCCCGCAGAGGCATGCCGGAGCAACGGACCCCCTCGCACCAACTCCTGGGAGTCAGGCTCTGTACGCCGTCTCATCATCGCCGTGCCGCGGTCATGCCGCGGCACCGAGGGAAGTCATCATGAAGGCAGCGGTTTATGAAGGTCCGCGAACGGTCACAGTGAAGGACGTACCGGACGCGAAGATCGAGCACCCTTGCGACATCATCGTCAAGATCACCACTACCAACATCTGCGGTTCGGACCTGCACATGTACGAGGGCCGCACCTCGTTCGAGTCCGGCCGCACCCTGGGACACGAGAACATGGGCCAGGTCGTGGAGGTCGGCTCGGCCGTCCGCAAGGTCCAGGTCGGCGACTATGTGGTTCTGCCCTTCAACATCGCCTGCGGCTTCTGCAAGCAGTGCGAGCAGGGTCTGACCAACTACTGCCTGACCATGCAGCCGGAACCGGCCCTCGCCGGAGCCGCCTACGGATTCGCCGACATGGGCCCCTACCAGGGCGGCCAGGCTGAACTGCTGCGCGTGCCCTACGGCGACTTCAACGCCCTGCGTCTGGGCGAGGACGCCGCCGACCGGCAGACCGACTACGTGATGCTCGCCGACATCTTCCCCACCGGCTATCACGCCACCGAGATGGCCCACGTCAAACC
>NZ_BNBC01000021.1:150252-150732 GCF_014654675.1 Streptomyces spiralis | reverse complement strand
TTGCTGGCGACGTACGGGCAGGAGCGTCCGGAGACCGGTGAGCCGCTGTGGCTGGGCTCGATCAAGTCGAACATGGGTCACACGCAGGCCGCCGCCGGTGTCGCGGGCATCATCAAGATGGTGATGGCGATGCGGCACGGCGTGCTGCCGCCCTCTCTCCACTCCGAGGAACGCTCGGACCAGATCGACTGGTCGGCGGGGAGCGTTGCACTCCTGACCGAGGCGCGGGAGTGGCCCGAGTCCGACAGCCGTCCGCGCCGGGCCGGCATCTCGTCCTTCGGCATCAGCGGGACGAACGCGCACGTCATCGTCGAGCAGGCACCGGAGGAGCCGGCCGCGGAGAGTGGTGTTGTCGCGCCTCCGGTGGTGGTGCCGTGGGTGCTGTCCGCGAAGTCGGCGGAGGCGCTGGAGGCGCAGGCCCGGCAGTTGGCGGATGTGCCGGCGGACGTGGCGGACGTCGGCTATTCGCTGGTGACGACA
>NZ_BNBC01000021.1:149733-150086 GCF_014654675.1 Streptomyces spiralis | reverse complement strand
GGTGGTCGGACTGCGTTCTTGTTCACGGGGCAGGGGGCGCAGCGGTTGGGGATGGGGCGTGGGTTGTACGACGCCTTCCCTGTGTTCGCCTCTGCGCTGGATGAGGTGATGGCTGAGCTGGATCGGTATCTGGGTCGGCCGTTGTGTGAGGTGATGTGGGGCGAGGATCCCGGGGCGTTGAACGCCACGGGTTATGCGCAGCCTGCGTTGTTCGCGGTCGAGGTGGCGTTGTTCCGTTTGGTGGAGGCGTGGGGTGTGCGGCCGGATGTGCTGGTCGGTCACTCCATCGGTGAGCTGGCCGCGGCGCATGTGGCCGGGGTGCTGTCGCTGGCGGATGCGGCCCGGCTGGTGGC
>NZ_BNBC01000021.1:147835-149708 GCF_014654675.1 Streptomyces spiralis | reverse complement strand
GCGCGTGGGCGGTTGATGCAGGCGTTGCCTGATGGTGGCGCGATGGTCGCCGTGCAGGCGTCGGAGGACGAGGTCCTACCGCTGCTCACCGAGGGCGTGTCCATCGCGGCGGTCAACGGGCCGACGTCCGTGGTGGTTTCGGGTGTCGAGGATGAGGTGCTGGCGATCGGCGAGCACTTCTCGGCTTTGGGTCGTAAGACGAGCCGTCTGTCGGTGTCGCACGCTTTCCACAGCCTGTTGATGGAGCCGATGCTGGACGACTTCCGGGCGGTGGCTTCGGAGTTGTCGTACGCGGAGCCGCGTACCCCGGCGATTTCGACGGTCACGGGGGAGTCGGCGACGGACTGGCAGTCCCCTGAGTACTGGGTGAACCAGGTCCGTGCCGCCGTCCGCTTCTCCGCCGCCGTCCGTACGGCCGAGGAATCCGGAGTCCGCACGTTCCTGGAGCTGGGCCCCGACTCCGTGCTCACCGCGCTGGCGCAGCAGACGCTGGAAGCGGAGGAAGTGGTCGTGGCGCCGGTCCTGCGCAAGGACCGCCACGAGGCCGAGACCCTGGTCAGCGCCTTCGCCCAACTGCACGTGAACGGCGTACCGGTGGACTGGAGTGCCTACTTCGAGGGCTCCGGCGCCCGCCGCGTGGACCTGCCCACCTACCCCTTCCAGCGCCGGCGCTTCTGGGTCGACACCGAGGAGTACCTGGCGAACTCCTGGCTCGGTGTCGGCGGAGGGAACATGGCCTCCGCCGGGCTGGCAGATGCCGGGCACCCGCTGCTGGGGGCCGTGGTGCCGTCGCCGGACTCGGATGTCGTCACCTTCACGGGACGGCTCTCCGCGAGCACGCACGCCTGGATCGCGGACCACAAGGTGCTGGGCAACGTCCTGCTGCCCGGTACCGGTTTCGTGGAACTGGCGGTGCGCGCCGGCGACCAGGTCGGCTGCGGTGTGCTGGAGGAGCTGGCGCTTCAGGCGCCGCTGATCCTGCCGGAGCGCGGCGGTGCCGCCGTACAGGTCGTGGTCGGGGCCGCCGACGATTCCGGGCGGCGGTCGGTGAGCGTGTACTCGCGCCGGGAGGACCAGGCGGATCTGCCGTGGGTGCTGCATGCCGACGGTGTGCTGGCGCCGGAGACGGCCGAGGTCGGCGCCGGGTTCGAGTCGGCCGTCTGGCCGCCGGCCGGTGCGACCGCGCTGGATCTGGAAGGGGCGTACGAGGGCCTGGCGGAGCGCGGGTTCGGTTACGGCCCGGTGTTCCAGGGGCTGACGGCGGCCTGGCGGCGCGGTGACGAACTCTTCGCCGAGGTCGCCCTGCCCGAGCAGGAGCACGCCGAGGCCGAGAGGTTCGGGCTGCACCCGGCGCTGCTGGACGCGTCCATGCACGCGGCCCTGGTCAACGGCGCGGGCGAGGGCGAGACCACGCTGCCGTTCGTGTGGCGGGACGTCACTCTGCACGCGGCCGGTGCGTCGGTGGTGCGGGTGAGGATCACCCAGCCCACCCCGGACAGCCTCTCGCTCCAGGTCACGGACGCCACCGGCGCTCCGGTCGCCACGGTCGGCGCCGTCGTGGGCCGACCCGTCTCGGCGGAGCAGCTGAGCGTCGAGCCCGGCAACGACTCGCTGTTCCACATCGTGTGGAGTTCGTTGCCTGGTGCGGACTCGGTCGTTGACGTGGATTGGGTGGCCTGGGAGGAGTTGGCCGACGAGGGTCCTGTGCCTGGGCATGTGGTGTTGGAGTGTGTGCCGCGGGAGGGTGTTGACGTCCCGGTTGCTGTCCGTGAGCTGTCGGAGCGGGTGCTGGCGGTGGTGCAGCGGTGGCTGGTCGAGGAGCGGTTCACGGCTTCTCGGCTGGTCGTCGTGACGCGGAGCGCGGTAGCGGTGA
>NZ_BNBC01000021.1:144815-147735 GCF_014654675.1 Streptomyces spiralis | reverse complement strand
GGGTCTGGTGCGGGCGGCGCAGGCGGAGAACCCGGGCCGGTTCGTGCTGGTCGACACCGACGGTGATCTCGCCGGGGCTGTGGCGAGCGGTGAGCCGGAGGTGGCGGTCCGTGGGGGCCGGGTGTTGGTGCCGCGTCTGACCCGGACCACCGCCTCGGACGACGTGGTCACCTGGGACCCGGACGGCACGGTGCTGATCACTGGTGGTACGGGTGGTCTGGGTGCTCTGGTGGCCCGGCACCTGGTCGTCGAGCACGGTGTACGGCATCTGGTGCTGACCAGCCGACGCGGTCCGGACGCCCCGGGCGCCGTAGAGCTGCGTGATGAACTACAGCAGTTGGGTGCCACGGTCACGCTGGTCGCGTGCGATGTCGCCGACCGTGAGTCGCTGGCGGCTCTCCTCGCTGGTATCGGCAGCGAGCATCCGCTGCGTGCGGTGGTGCATGTGGCGGGGGCGGCGGACAACGGTGTGATGGGTGCGCTGACGCCGGAGCGGATGCGCGGGGTGCTGGGTCCGAAGGCGGATGCGGCCTGGTATCTGCACGAGCTGACGCGAAATCTGGATCTTTCGGCGTTCGTGATGTTCTCGTCGGCGGGTGGTCTGGTTCTGGCGGCGGGTCAGGGCAACTATGCGGCGGCGAACGTGTTCCTGGACGGTCTGGCGGCGCATCGGCGTGCGGCGGGGCTGCCCGCGACCGCGATGGCCTTCGGCCTGTGGGGCGTCAACACCGGCATGACCCGGATGCTCGACCTCGCGGAGCAGCGCATGGCCGCCCAGGGGCTGCCCGCCCTCCCGTCCGACCTGGGCCTCGCCCTGTTCGACGCGTCGCTGCGGTCGGGGCTGCCCGCGCTGGTGCCGTTGCGCATCGACACGGGTGTGCTGCGCGGCCGTGGCGAGGAGATCCCGCCGCTGCTGCGGGGCCTGGTGAGGGTGCCCGTACGGCGGGCCGCCGCCCGGTCGGGGGCCGGGGCGGAGGGACTGGCGGCGCGGCTGGCCGGGCTCGCCGAGGACGAGCGTGCGGCGGTGCTGCTGGATCTCGTCCGCGGGCAGGTGGCCGCCGTGCTCGGGCATGCCTCGAGCGACGCCGTGGAGGCGGAACGTGCCTTCAGCGAGCTGGGCTTCGACTCGCTCGCCGCGGTCGAGCTGCGCAACCAGCTCGGCGCCGCGACCGGACTGCGACTGCCCGCCACCCTCATCTTCGACTACCCGAGCGCCCAGGCCGTCGCCGAGCACATCGCCGGCGAACTGGCCGGAACGGTCTCCGCGCCGGCGCCCGCCCGCGCCGCCCTGCCCGCAGCCGGCGGGGACGTGGTGGACGACCCGGTCGTGATCGTCGGCATGGCCTGCCGGTACCCGGGCGGGGTGACGTCCCCGGAGGGGCTGTGGCGGCTGGTCGCCGACGGTGTGGACGCGGTGTCGGCGTTCCCGGAGGACCGGGGCTGGGACCCGGACGTGTACGACCCGGAACCCGGCGTCCCCGGCAAGACCTACGCCCGTGAGGGCGGGTTCCTTTACGACGCGGCGGAGTTCGACGCGGCGTTCTTCGGGATCGGTCCGAACGAGGCCCTGATGATGGACCCGCAGCAGCGGCTGCTGCTGGAGGTGTCCTGGGAGGCGATCGAACGCGCCGGCATCGACCCGGCCTCGCTCAAGGGCAGCCGCACCGGCGTGTACGCGGGCCTGATGTACCACGACTACGCGCTCGGCGTGGAGGCGGCGGCCAGCACCGGCGGCAGCCTGGTCTCCGGCCGCACGTCCTACACCCTCGGGCTGGAAGGCCCGTCCGTCACCGTCGACACGGCCTGCTCCTCCTCCCTCGTCGCCCTGCACATGGCGGCGCAGGCGCTGCGCTCGGGGGAGTGCTCGCTGGCGCTGGCCGGCGGGGTCGCGGTCATGGGCACGCCCGGCATGTTCGTGGAGTTCAGCCGTCAGCGCGGCCTCGCCCCGGACGGCAGGGCCAAGTCCTTCTCCGCGGCGGCCGACGGGGTCGCCTGGGGCGAGGGCGCGGGTGTGCTGCTGCTGGAACGGCTGTCGGACGCCCGTCGCAACGGGCACCCGGTGCTGGCGGTCGTGCGCGGCTCGGCCCTGAACCAGGACGGCGCCTCCAACGGCATGACCGCACCCAACGGCCCCTCGCAGCAGCGTGTGATCCGCCAGGCCCTCGCCAACGCCGGACTGGCCACCGCCGACGTCGACGCGGTCGAGGCGCACGGCACCGGTACGACCCTGGGCGACCCGATTGAGGCGCAGGCGCTGCTCGCGACGTACGGGCAGGAGCGGCCGGCATCCGGTGAGCCGCTGTGGCTCGGCTCGATCAAGTCGAACATGGGTCACACGCAGGCGGCGGCCGGTGTCGCGGGCGTCATCAAGATGGTGATGGCGATGCGGCAGGGCGTACTGCCGCGCACCCTGCACGTGGACGCCCCCTCGGACCAGGTCGACTGGGAGGCGGGGAGCGTCGAGCTGCTCACCGAGGCCCGGGACTGGCCCGACAACGGTCACCCGCGTCGCGCCGCCGTCTCCTCCTTCGGCATCAGCGGCACCAACGCCCACGTCATCGTCGAGCAGGCACCGGAGGAGCCGGACACCACGGACGCCGGGGGCCCCGTCGCGGAGGGCACCACCACCGCATCGCGCCCGCTGCCGTGGCTGCTGTCGGCCAAGTCGCCCGAGGCACTGACCGCACAGGCCGAACGGTTGCTCCGCCTGGTGACGGACCGGCCGGAGATCCCCGCCACGGACGTCGCCTTCTCCCTGGCGACCTCGCGGACGGTGTTCACCCACCGGGCCGGCCTGGTCGGCACCGACCGCGACGAACTGGTCCGCGCCCTGACCGCCCTCGCCCAGGGCCGCAACGCCCCCGCCGTCGCCACGGCCTCGGGCCGCCGCACCGGCAAGCTCGCGTTCCTGTTCACGGGG
>NZ_BNBC01000021.1:116037-144785 GCF_014654675.1 Streptomyces spiralis | reverse complement strand
AGGGGGCTCAGCGGTTGGGGATGGGGCGTGGGTTGTACGACGCCTTCCCCGTGTTCGCCGAGGCCCTGGACAGCGTGACGGCCGAGCTGGACCGGCATCTGGATCGGCCCTTGCGTGAGGTGATGTGGGGCGAGGACGCCGATGCCCTCAACGCCACGGGATACGCCCAGCCCGCGCTGTTCGCCATCGAGGTGGCCCTGTTCCGCCTTGTCGAAGCGTGGGGGATACGGCCTGACGTACTCGTCGGTCACTCCATCGGCGAGCTGGCCGCAGCTCACGTGGCCGGGGTGCTGTCCCTGGTGGACGCGGCCCGGCTGGTCGCGGCCCGGGGTCGGTTGATGCAGGCGTTGCCCGAGGGTGGTGCGATGGTCGCCGTGCAGGCCTCGGAAGACGAAGTCCTGCTGCTGCTCACCGACGACGTGTCCATCGCAGCGATCAACGGGCCCACGTCCGTGGTGGTCTCCGGCAGCGAGGACCAAGTCCTCACGATCGGCGAGCACTTCACAGCGCTCGGTCGTAAGACGAGCCGCCTGTCGGTGTCGCACGCCTTCCACAGCCCGCTGATGGAACCGATGCTGGCCGACTTCCGCGCCGTGGCATCGGAATTGACGTACAACGCGCCGAGGATGACCACCATCTCCACGGTCACCGGCGAGACCGCCACCGACTGGCAGTCCCCCGAGTACTGGGTCGGTCAGGTCCGTGCCGCCGTCCGCTTCTCCGACGCCGTACGTACGGCCGAGGAGTCCGGTGTCCGTACGTTCGTGGAGCTGGGCCCCGACGGCGTCCTCGCCGCTCTCGCCCAGCAGACCCTCGCCTCGGACGAGACGGTCGTGGCCCCGGTCCTGCGCAAGGACCGCCCCGAGGCCGAAGCCATGGTCACCGCATTCACCGGGCTCCATGTCTCCGGCGTACGGGTCGACTGGAGCGCCTACTTCGAGGGCACCGGCGCCCGCCGCGTGGATCTGCCGACGTACGCCTTCCAGCGCAGGCGCTACTGGGTGGAGCCGGCCCGGCCCACCGGGGACGCGACCGCCGTGGGTCAGCTGGCGATGACGCATCCGCTGCTCGCCGCGGTGGTGCCCGCGCCGGACTCCGAGGCGGTGACCTTCACCGCGCGGCTGTCGGTCGAGGGTCAGCCGTGGCTCGCCGACCACGCCGTGCACGGCGGGATCCTGCTGCCCGGTACCGGGTTCGTCGAGCTGGCCGTGCAGGCGGGCGACCGGGTCGGCTGCCCGGTGCTGGAGGAGCTGATGCTCCAGGCGCCGCTGGTGCTGCCCGAGCGCGGCGGTGTCGCCGTCCAGGTCGTGGTGGGCGAGCCGGACGAGCGGGCGCGGCGGACCGTACGGGTGTACTCGCGGCCCGAGCAGCGGCCCGACGAGCCGTGGACGCGGCACGCGGACGGTGTGCTGGGCGCCGGTACGGCCGACGCCCCCGCCGGCCTCGCCCAGTGGCCGCCCGCCGGGGCCGAGCCGCTGGACGCGGAGGGTCTGTACGGCGTGCTGGCGGCCCGCGGGTTCGACTACGGCCCGGTGTTCCAGGGCGTGACGGCGGCCTGGCGGCGCGGCGACGAGCTGTTCGCGGAGGTCGCGCTGCCGGAGCGGGCGCGGGCGGAGGCGGCCGAGTACGGGCTGCACCCGGCGCTGCTCGACGCCTCGATGCACGTGCTGGGCTTCGGTGGCCTGGGCGCCGACGAGGACCAGGGGCAGGCGTTGCTGCCGTTCAACTGGGCGCGGGTGCGGCTGCACGCCGAGGGGGCCTCGGCGGTGCGGGTGCGGCTGTCGCCGGCCGAGGGGCAGCGCAACGCGGTCCGGCTCGACCTGGCCGACGCGGCGGGAGCGCCCGTGGCGACGGTGGGCGCGCTGACGCTGCGGCCGGTCGCGCCCGAGCAGTTGGGCGGTGGCGGGTTCCGTGACGCGCTGCTGGCCGTGGAATGGCAGCCGGTCGCGGCAGGTGCTGCGCCGGGGCCGTGGGCGATCGCCGGGCCGGGCCTTCGGGTGCCGGGCACGCCGGTGGCGACCGGACTGGAGGCTCTCGGGACCGAGACGCCGGGGGTGCCGGAGGTGCCGGACAGCGTGCTGCTGCCGGTGAGCGGGAGCCGGTCCGCCTCCGACGCCGTCTCCGAGGCCGCGTCCGGCGGGCCCGAGGACGACGTCCTGCACGGCGTCCGGGGCGCCGTCGGTGCGGCGCTGGCCGCCGTGCAGCGGTGGCTCGCCGACGAGCGGTTCGCCGCCTCCCGCCTGGTGCTGGTGACGCGCAACGCGATGGCGGTGAAGGACGGCGAGGACGTCGACGTACGGCAGGCCCCCGTGTGGGGTCTGGTGCGGGCGGCGCAGGCGGAGAACCCCGGCCGGTTCGTGCTGCTGGACGTCGCGGGCGACCCCGGGGACGAGGTGTCGCCGCGCGCGATCGCGGCCGCCGTCGCTTCCGGTAAGCCTGAGCTGGCGGTCCGCGGCGAGACGGTGCTGGCGCCGAGGCTGGTCCGGTCGGCGGCGGCCGGCGGGGACGCGCCGTGGGACCCGGAGGGCACGGTGCTGGTCACCGGCGGCACCGGTGGCCTGGGCGCCCTGGTGGCCCGGCGCCTGGTCGCCGAGCACGGCGTACGGCACCTGCTGCTGACCAGCCGCCGTGGCCCGGACGCCCCGGGTGCGGCGGGGCTGCGGGACGAACTGGCCGGGCTCGGCGCACAGGTGGACATCGTCGCCTGCGACGTCTCCGACCGGGACGCGGTGGCCGCGCTGATCGCCGGTGTCGGCGCCGGGCATCCGCTGCGCGGTGTGGTGCACGCCGCCGGTGTCGCGCACAACGGGCTGGTGGGCGCGCTCACCCCGGAGCAGGTGGACACGGTGCTCGCCGCGAAGGCGGACGCGGCCTGGCATCTGCACGAGCTGACGAAGGACCTCGGCCTGACGGCGTTCGCGCTGTTCTCCTCGGCGGGCGGCCTGGTGATGGCGGCCGGTCAGGGCAACTACGCGGCGGCCAACGTGTTCCTGGACGCGCTGGCGCAGCACCGGCGTGCGCTCGGCCTGCCCGCCACGTCCATGGCGTTCGGCCTGTGGGACACGGCGACGGGGCTGAGCCAGTGGCTGAGCGAGACGGACCTTCAGCGCATGAGGCGCACCGGTACCCCGGCGCTGTCCGAGGAGGAGGGCCTGTGGCTCTTCGACACGGCGGTGGCGTCCGAGGCGGCGTCGCTGGTGCCGCTGCGGGTGGATCCGGCCGCGCTGCGCGCCCGTACCGACGAGGTGCCCGCGCTGCTGAGGGGCCTGGCGCCCGCCGCACGGCGGCGCACCGCCGCCGCCACCGGGCCCGCCGAGGCCGGGGCGCTGCGCGCCCGGGTGCGCGGGCTCGGCGAGGCGGAGCGGGAGCAGGCCGTGCTCCAGGAGGTGCTGGCGAGCGCCGCCGAGGTGCTGGGATACGGCGACCCCGGCGCGCTGGATCCGCAGGAGGGCTTCCTGGAGTGCGGGTTCGACTCGCTGACGGCGGTGGAGCTGCGCAACCGGATGAACGCGGCGACCGGTCTGACCCTGCCGGCGATGGTGGTGTTCGACAGCGGCAACCCGCTGGAGTTCGCCCGGCTCGTCGCGGCCCGCCTGCGGGACGCGGCCCAGGAGCCGGACGGCGAGCGGCCCGCGGCCGGGCCCGAGGGGTCCGGCCGGGCGGACGGCCCACTGGGCGACGCGCTGGGCGACACGCTGTACGGGCTGTTCCTGGACGCGATCATGTCCGGGAACCTCCAGCCGGGCCTCGCCATGCTGCGGTCGGTCGCCGCGCTGCGGCCGGCGTTCTCCTCGGCCGCCGACCTCGACGTCCTGCCCCAGGCGGTGTCGTACGGGCGACGCGGCCAGGGCGCCGAAGGCGGCCGAGACAACAACGGCAGCCGGGGCGGCCGAGGCAACGACGGCAGCCGGGGCGACGAAGGCGGCGAGGACGGTGCGGGGCTGCGGCTGATCTGCCTGAGTACGCCCACCGTGGCGGGCGGCGTGCACCAGCACGCCCGGCTCGCGGCCCGGCTGTCGGTCCCGGTGCTGGGGCTCCCCACGCCCGGCTTCGGGCGGGGCGAGGCGCTGCCGGAGTCCTTCGAGGCGGCCGTGGACGTCCTGGCGGCGGCCGTGCTGGAGGCCGCCGAGGGCCGGCCGTTCGCACTGCTCGGCTTCTCCTCGGGCGGTCTGCTGGCGCACGCCACGGTGGCCCGGCTGGAGCGGGTGCACGGGGTGCGGCCGGCCGGTCTGGTCCTGATGGACACCTACCGGATGGGCCCGGCGAACGACGCGATCTTCAACCAGATGGCGTTCGCGGTGGAGGACAAGGCGGCCACCCTGGGCGCGTTCAGCAGCGCCGAGCTGTCCGCGATGGGCCGGTACGTGGAACTGCTGCCCCAGTACCGGCAGGAGGACACCGAGGCCCCGGTGCTGTTCGTACGGGCCGGTGACCTCTTCCGTCTCGGGGACGACGAGTCCGTCGCCCCGGACAGCGACTGGCAGGCCGACTGGGAGGGCGCGGACACCGTGGTCACCGTGCCCGGCACCCACTTCACGATCGTCGAGCAGCACGTGGACACCACGGCTCCGGTGGTCGACGACTGGCTGACGGGCCGCACGGCCCCCCGAGCAGAGGTGGAACTCTCGTGAGCATCGACACGAGCATGGGACGTATCGAGACAGGCGCCGACCGGGGGATCGGCACGGCCGCCGGGCACGCCGCCGCCCGGCCGGCCCCCGTACAACCCGCCCAGCGCATCCACGAGTTCATGCTGGCGTCCGCCCGGACCGCACCCGAGTCCCCGGCCGTCCTGGAGGACGACGGGGACGGCGGGTTCCGCATCCTGACGTACCGGCAGCTGGAGCGCAGGGTCCACGACTACGCCGTGACCCTGGACGGGCTCGGGCTGGACATCGGCGACCGGGTGATCCTGGAGTCGGACAACTCGGCCTCGGCGGTGGCGATGCTGCTCGCCTGCTCCACGCTCGGGCTGACCTTCATCCCGGTCAGCCCCGAGGTACCCGACCCCCGGCTGCACGCCGTCATCGACTCGGCGCGGCCCGCGCTGCACGTGCAGACCGTGCAGGGGCGGCGCGAGGGGATACCCGAGGGGACCGGCACGGCGCGCTTCGGCCCGGCGGGGGTCACCGTGGAGCGCGCCCCCGCGCCCCGGACCCGGCTGCGCCACGAGGCGGTCACCACCGACCCGGCCTACATGATCTTCACCTCGGGCACCACGGGGCGGCCCAAGGGCGTGGTGATGAGCCACCGGGGCGTGCTCTCCTTCTACCGGGGCATGCTGGCGCGCGGCATCGTCGGCCCCGGGGACCGGGTGGCGACCACGTCGCCGCTCCAGTTCGACTTCGCGCTGCTGGACATCGGGCTGGCGCTGGGCAGCGGGGCGCTGCTGCTGCCCGTGCCGCGCGAGCTGCTGCACTGGCCGCGCAGGCTGCTGAGGTTCCTCACCGAGACCGGCGCCACCCAGGTCGACGGGGTTCCCTCGATCTGGCGGTCGGTGCTGCGGCACGAGGCCGACGGGCTCGCGGCCCTGGCCGGGCAGGTGCGCGGCGTGCTGTTCTCCGGCGAGGCGTTCCCGGTTCCCGAGCTGCGCCGCCTGCAGGAACTGCTGCCCGGTCTGCGGGTGGTGAACTGCTTCGGTCCGACCGAGACGATGGCGTTCTCGCTCACCGATGTGCCCGATCCCCTGCCGGAGGGCACCGACCGGCTCTCCATCGGCTTCGCCTACCCCGGCGCGGAGATGCTGCTGATCGACGACGACGGCCGGCCGGTGACCGAGCCCGGCGTGGTCGGCGAGATCCATCTGCGCGGCCCGTCGCTGTTCAACGGCTACTGGGACGACCCGGAGGCGACCCGGGCGGCCCTGGTGCCCGACCCGCTGTGCCCCGAGTCCGGGCAGCTCGTGTACAAGTCCGGAGACCTGGCCTGCCGGGGGGAGCACGGCGAGCTGTACTTCGCCGGGCGGGCCGACCTCCAGGTGAAGATCCGCGGCAACCGGGTCGAACTCGGCGAGATCGAGCGGCGCCTGCTGGAGTTCCCCGGTGTGGACGCCGCCGCCGTCGTCGTACGGCCCCTCGACGGGGACGACCTCGAGCTGAACGCGTTCGTGGTGCCCGCCCGGGGCGCCGCCCCCGAGGCGGGCTCGCTCACCCGCTTCTGCAAGCAGACGCTGCCCGCGTACATGGTGCCGCGGCGGATGCACCTGCTGCCCGGCCTGCCGCTGACCCCCAACGGCAAGACCGACCGCCGGGACCTGATGGCCCGCCTGGACGCGGGCGCCTGATCCCTGCCACCTGATCCCGGCCGCCTCCCGCTCGGCCCCCCGGCCCGATCCCTTCGGCGGTCGTCGATCACCCCTATCGACCCCTGAATCCGCCCCGACGACCCCTGATCTGCGCCCGGCCCACCCCCATCAACCCACCCGATTCACCACACTCGCCCTCGACCCCCTCACCCACCCTCGGGCCCCCTCGCGACCGACCCCGTCGCCCGTCCACCCCCACAGCCTCAGAATCGAGGAACACGTCATGACTGCCCCTCAGCCCGGAACCGACGACGCCGCGGGCGCCGCGCCCACGGCGGGCAGGAAGGAGTGGATCGCGCTCGGCGTGCTGCTGCTCCCGGTGCTGCTCGTCTCCATGGACCTGACCGTCCTGTACTTCGCCATCCCCTCCATCAGCACCGACCTGCGGCCGTCCGGCGACCAGCAACTGTGGATGATCGACGTCTACGGCTTCGTGCTCGCCGGTCTGCTGATCACCATGGGCGCGCTCGGCGACCGCATCGGCCGGCGCCGGCTGCTGCTGCTCGGCGCGCTGGTGTTCGGCCTCGGCTCGCTGCTGGCGGCCTTCGCGTCCAGCGCCGAGATGGTGATCGTCGCGCGTGCCCTGCAAGGCGTCGGCGGCGCCACCCTGATGCCGTCCACGCTGGCGCTGATCCGCAATCTCTTCCACGACCAGACCCAGCGGCGTACGGCGGTCGCCGTGTGGTCGACCGGCATGGCGGCCGGCGCCGCGCTCGGCCCGGTGGTCAGCGGCGCACTGCTGAACTGGTTCTGGTGGGGTTCGGTCTTCATCATCAACGTGCCGGTGATGGTGCTGCTGCTGGTGCTCGGGCCCCTGCTGCTCCCGGAGTTCAGGGCCGCCCTCGCCGGCCGCTTCGACATGCTCAGCGCGCTGCTGTCGCTGGCGTCCGTGCTGCCGGTCATCTACGGCTTCAAGAAGATCGCGATCGACGGGTTCGACCTGGTCCCGGTCGCCTCGGTGGTGGTCGGCCTGGCCGTCGCGCCGCTGTTCGTGCGCCGTCAGTTCCGGGTCGAGCAGCCGATGATCGACGTGGAGCTGCTGCGCAACCGGGTCTTCGGCGCGTCCGTGCTGACGAACACGCTGGCCTCGTTCATCCTCGTCGGCTACTCCCTCTTCAGCACCCAGTACCTGCAGAACGTGCTCGGCATGAGCGCGCTGAAGGCCGCACTGTGGACCATCCCGGGCACCATCGCCGTCGGCGCCGCCGTGCCCGTCGCCACCGTGCTGGTCAGGACCGTCAGGCCCGCGTACATCATCGGCACCGGGTTCAGCGTCGCCACGTTCGCGCTGCTGATGCTCACCCGGGTGCCGGCGAGCGACGGCCTGGCGTACATGCTGGTCGGCATCATCGCGCTCGCCGTGGGGCTCACGCCCGTCCTCACCCTGGTCACCGAGATGGTCGTCGGCCAGGCGCCGCCCGAGCGCGCCGGGTCCGCGTCCGCCCTGCTGCAGACCGGTCAGGAGTTCGGCGGCGCGCTGGGCATCGCCGTGCTGGGCACCATCGGTGCCGCCGCCTACCGGGGCAGCTCCGCGCTGGACGCGCCCGCAGGCGTGCCGCACCAGGCCCTCGATCCGGCCCGCGAGACCATCGGCGGCGCCCTCGCCGTCGCCCACACGCTGCCCGGGCCCGCCTCGGAGAGCCTGGTGACGGCGGCCCGCGAGGCCTTCACCACCGAGGTCCACGTCGGCTCGCTGGCCGGCGCGCTCGTCATGGCGCTCGCCGCCGCGTTCGCGCTCGTCACGCTGCGCTCGGTGAAGAACGACACGGAGCGCTCCGCCGAACTCGCCGCCGTACCGCAGGAGACGGCGACCGCCGCCGGCGCCGTGTGAGCTCCGCCGAAGCCGCGCAGGCCGCCCGGACCCGCCTCATGGGCCCGGGCGGCCTTCGTGCTGCTGTCGAGCCGTCCTCGTGCCGTCCTCGTGCTGCCGTCGCGTCGCCGTCGTGGCGCCGCGCGGCCTCGGCGTCCGTCCGCGGCCGGCCGATCCCGCCCGTCGTAAGGGGTGGGCCTGGGGTCCGGTCAGGGGTCCTCTGGAGTGCGGCTCTCCCTAGCATCGAACCGCTTCCGAGCGAAGCCCGGAACCCGCCGGGCATCAGGCTGGAGGAAAGTTCGCATGTCCTTGCTGGCAACCGACCTCGTGGGAACGGGGCGCTTCCGCGCCTACGGGCCGCGGCAGCTCGACGAGATAGCGGATCGCTACGGATTGCCGACCGAGGTACGGGAAACCGTCCGGCTGGTGTCCCTGGTGCTGCCCTTCCGGGTCAACGCATACGTACTGAACGAACTGATCGACTGGGACCGCGTCCCCGACGACCCGATGTTCCAGCTGGTCTTCCCGCAGCGCGGCATGCTCCCCGAGCAGGACGAGCGGGGCCTGGCGGCGCTCTCCGCCGACCCGGGCACCAAGGCGGGCCTGCGCGCCCTGGTCCAGCAGATCCGCGGCCGGCTCAACCCGCACCCGTCCGGCCAGAAGGAGCTCAACGTCCCCACCACCCGGGACGGCGCCCCGCTGCCCGGCATGCAGCACAAGTACCGCGAGACGGTCCTGTACTTCCCCAGCCAGGGCCAGACCTGCCACGCGTACTGCACCTACTGCTTCCGCTGGGCCCAGTTCGTCGGCGACGCCGACCTGCGCTTCGCCGCACCCGACCCCGGCGGCCTCGTCACCTACCTCGGCGACCACCCCGACGTCACCGACATTCTGGTGACCGGCGGCGACCCGATGATCATGACCACCGAGCGGCTGGTGAACCACCTGGAACCGCTGCTCGGCGTGGACACCGTCCGCACCCTCCGGATCGGCACCAAGTCCGTCGCCTACTGGCCCCAGCGGTTCGTCACCGACCCCGACGCCGACGACCTGCTCAGGCTCTTCGAGAAGGTGACCGCCACCGGCCGCAACCTCGCCGTGATGGCGCACTTCAGCCACCCGCGCGAGCTGCGCACCGACATGGCCCGCCGCGCGATCGCCCGCATCCGCTCCACCGGCGCGGTCGTCTACTGCCAGGCCCCGCTGATCGCCCGCGTCAACGACGACGCCGCCGACCTCGCCGCCCTGTGGCGCGCCGAACACGCCGTCGGCGGCGTGCCGTACTACATGTTCGTCGAGCGCGACACCGGCCCGTACGACTACTTCAAGGTGCCGCTCGCCCGCGCCGTGGACCTCTTCCAGGCCGCCTACCGCACCCTGCCCGGACTCGCCCGCACGGTCCGCGGACCGGTGATGTCCGCGACGCCCGGCAAGGTCGTCGTCGACGGCGTGGAGGACACCCCGGAGGGCCGCTTCTTCCAGCTGCGCATGCTCCAGGCCCGTCAGCCGGCCCTGGTGGGCCGCCCGTTCCGCGCGTTCCACGACCCCGCCGCCGCCTGGCTCGACGAGCTGCGGCTGCACCCGGACACCCCCGCCGACATCGCACGGGCCGTGACCGGATCCGCCCGGGCCGCCGAGGCGGCCGAGGACCGCGACGACACCGCGGACACCGGCCCGCTGGCCGTCGCCGCCGGGGCCCACTGAGGAGCCCGAGATGACCGACACAGCCGCGAACGGCACAGCAGCGAACGGCACAGCGACGGCCGGTACAGCGACGGCCGGCATGCCCGCCATCCGGTCCAGGATGTCGCCGAACCTGGAGCTCAACCAGCTCGTCGAGCAGCGCCGGGCGGCCGGGGAGCCCCTGGTGCACCTGGGCTTCGGCGAGTCCCGGCTGCCGCCCTTCGCGCCGCTCGTCGAGCGCGTCGCCGCCGGGGCGCGGCAGACCGCGTACGGCCCGGTGGCCGGCGACCTCGTCGTACGGAGCGCGGGGGCGGGCTACTTCACCCGCCGCCGGCTGCCCACCGAACCCGACCAGGTCGTCGTGGCGCCGGGCAGCAAGCCGCTGCTGATGGCCCTGGACCTGGTGGTGCCCGGCGACGTCCTGCTGCCCCGCCCGGCGTGGAACACCTACGCCCCGCAGGCCGCCCTGGCCGGCAAGCGGGCCCTGGCCGTGGAGATCCCCGAGGAGTGCGGCGGGGTCCCCGACCCGGGCGCGCTGCGCGAGCGGATCCGGGCGGCGCGGGCCGCCGGTCACGACCCGCGCATCCTGGTGCTGACCCTGCCCGACAACCCCACCGGCACCCTCGCCCCGCCCCGCCTCGTACGGGAACTGTGCGCCATCGCGGAGCAGGAGGACCTGCTGATCGTCTCGGACGAGATCTACCGGGACGTGATGCACGACCCCGCCACCCCCTACCTCAGCCCCGCCGAGGTCGCCCCGCGGCGGACCGTGGTCACCAGCGGGCTGAGCAAGAGCCTCGCGGTGGGCGGCTGGCGGATCGGCATCGCGCGGTTCCCCGACGGGCCCTGGGGCGAGGCGATCCGGGCCGGGGTGCTCTCCGCGGCCAGCGAGATCTGGTCCACGCTGGCCCGGCCCATGCAGGAGGCGGCCGCGTACGCCTTCGCCGAGCCGCCGGAGATCCGGGAGCGGCTCGCGGCGAGCGCACGGCTGCACGGGACCGTCGCCCGCGAGGTGCACCGCATCTGTGTCGCGGCGGGCGCCCGCTGCCGCCCCCCGGTCGGCGCGTTCTACGTCTACCCCGACTTCGAGCCGCTCCGTGAGGAGCTCGCCGCCAAGCAGTCGGTGACCGACTCGCCCTCACTGGCCCGCTCCCTGCTGGACCGGTTCGGGGTCGTGGTGCTCGGCGGGCATCTGCTCGGCGACGACGAGGGCGCCCTGAGGTTCAAGGCCGCCACGAGCATGCTGTACGGCGCGACGGCCGAGGAGCAGCAGCAGTCGCTGGACGCGGAGGATCCGCTGGCGCTGCCGCATGTGCGCGCCCCCCTCGACCGGATCGAGGAAGGCCTCATGGGGATCCTCGGCTGATCCGGCCCGGGAATCCCCGTCCGATTGTGGTTCGGGTCCCCGAAAATCGGGCCGGCTCGAAAAAGAAAAGCCGACCGGCTCGAATCGGGGAATGTGATGTCCGAATCGGGCCGGCCGGGATCTTTGAATTCAGGCGTTCGGGTTCGCCATGGCCTTGAGTGTGCGCCACAGGATGTCGGGAGTGGCGAAATTCTCCCGGTGCAGGGCGTCGTCCAGGAAACGCACCTGGTAGGTGCTTTCCAGGGCGGCGAGCAGTTCGACCGTACCCACCGAGTCCAGCCCCAGGTGGGGCAGGTCGGCGTCCCCGGTCAGCGGCTCGTCGGACGACAGGTACGGCAGATACGGGCGGAGTACCGCCTCGAATGTGCCGTCCCAGGAATCATTCAGCAGCGCGCCGTTTTCGGCGACGGAAATGTTATCGGTCATACGAGAATAATGAAGCCGGTGCGGGTGGGTGTCAATGACGCTTTCGGCACGGCTGATTTCTGCCGGAATTCCGACGAGGAGGAGCAGAGATGGAAGGCGCAGAGTGGGAAGGGGTTCCGTCGAGCGCGCTGCACGGCCGATTCCTGCGCGGTCTGCGGCGGTCCCCGCGGGGCGTCGCGGTGCGCGTCGGCCAGGACACGGTCACCTACGCCCGGGCCCATGAGCTCGCCCTGTCCTGGGCCGGTGCCCTGCTGGCCGCGCCCGGCGGCCCGCCCAAGGCCGTGGCCGTCGTCGCGGGCCGCAGCCTGACCGCGTACCTCGGCATCCTGGCGAGCCTGTACGCGGGGGTCACCGCGGTGCCGCTGCTGGCCGACTTCCCGGACGGCAAGATCGCGGCGATGCTGGAGTCCGCCGAGGTCTCGGCACTGATCGTCGACGACGAGGGCGCCGCGCTCCTGCCGCGCCTCGCCCACCACCCCGTCGGCTCCCGCGACCTGGCGGTCCTGGCCCCGCACATCACCCCGTCCGCCGCCGCCCTGTCCACCGCCGGCGCGACGGGCCCCGGGCCGGCCGCCCCGTCCGTGCCCGGTGCCTTCCGCCCCGTCACGCCCCGCCCCGACACCGCGCTCACCCGGCCCCGTCCCGCCGGCCCCGACGACGTCGCCTACGTGCTGTTCACCTCCGGCTCCACCGGCCGCCCCAAGGGCGTGCGCCTCACCCACGGCAACATGGCGCACTACTTCGGGCTGATGGACGCCTGGTACGACTTCACCGAGCACGACGTCTTCTCCCAGGCCGCCGGGCTCAACTGGGACTCGGCCGTCTCCGACCTGTGGTGCGCCTGGGCGGTCGGCGCCCCCCTGGTCTCGGTGTCGCCGCACGCCTACCGCGACCTGCCCGCCTTCGTGAACGAGCACGGCATCACCGTCTGGTTCTCCGCCCCCAGCGTGATCTCCCTGGCCCGGCGCACCGGCCGGCTCACCCCCGGCAGCATGCCCACGCTGCGCTGGACGTACTTCGGCGGCGAGGCACTCCAGTTCCAGGACACCGACGCCTGGCAGCAGGCCGCCCCGGACTCCGCGGTGATCAACGTGTACGGCCCGACGGAGATGACCATCACCACCCACCGCCACCGCTGGTCGCCGACGGAGTCGACGCGGCTCGGCGTCAACGGCGTCGTACCGCTGGGCCGGCTGCACGACGGACACGCCGAGCTGCTGCTGGACGCCGACGGCACCGCCTGTGCCGACGAGGGCGAACTGTGGCTGTCCGGGCCGCAGTTGTCGGCCGGCTACCTCGACCCGGAGGACGGCCGGGGCAAGTACCTCGAGCGCGACGGGGCGCTGTGGTACCGCACCGGGGACCGGGTGCGCCGGCTGCCCGACGGCCAGCTGGTCTACCTCGGGCGCACCGACTCCCAGGTGCAGGTCCAGGGCTACCGGGTGGAGCTCGCCGAGGTCGAGCACGCCCTGCGCGCCGGCACCCCGGTCGCCGACGCGGTCGTGGTCGGCGTGCCGGTCGCCAACAGCACCGAACTGGTCACCTTCTACCTCGGCGAGCCGCTCTCCCCCCAGGAGCTGCGCCGGGCCCTGCTGGAGCTGCTGCCGCCGCAGATGGTCCCGCGCCACTACCACCGGCTCGACGCGTTCCCCCTCAACACCAACAAGAAGACCGACCGGCTGCGCCTGACCGCGCGCGCGGCGGAACTGCTCGGCACGCCCGCACAGGGCACGTCCCCCCACACGGACCACCGATGACGTACGGAAACGGAAAGGGAAGACCCATGCTCAGTCTCGTCGGAGCGGGGCGCGGGGCGGTGCGCAGACTCGCGCTGCTGGCCGTGCTCCTGCTCGCCGCCGCCCTGCTCTCCACGGAGCCGGCCACGGCGACCGGGGACGATGTCGACGCCACCGGGAGCTCCTCCTGGCCGACGTTCGGGCACGACCTGGCACAGACCCGCTACAACCCGGCCGAGAAGACGATCGGCCCGAGCAACGCGGGCCGGCTGAAGGCCAAGTGGACGTACCAGACCCACGGCGACGTCTCCGCCACCCCCGCGGTGGTCGACGGCGCGGTGTACTTCCCCGACTGGGGCGGCTACCTGCACAAGGTGGACGCGGCCACCGGGCGGCAGATCTGGTCGTACCCGATATCCGACTACAACGGGTTCGCGGGCTCGGTGTCCCGCACCAGCCCCGCCGTCGTCGACGGCGTCGTCTACATCGGCGACTACGACCACGCGTACCTGATGGCGGTCAGCGCGAAGAGCGGCCGGCTCATCTGGCGCAAGCAGCTGGACACCCAGTACCTGGCCGTGCTCACCCAGTCGCCCGTGGTCTACCGGGGCGTGATCTACGAGGGCGTCTCCTCCCGCGAGTCGGAGCTGAAGGGCGCCGACCCGACGTACGACTGCTGCACGTTCCGCGGCAGCATGAACGCCCTGGACGCCAGGACCGGCCAGCTGCTGTGGCGGACGTACACCGTGCCGGACAACGGCGGCAAGCCGGGCGGCTACAGCGGTGTCGCGGTCTGGGGCGCCCCGGCCATCGACCCGTCGACCAACACGGTGTACTTCACCACCGGCAACAACTACCAGCTGCCGCAGAGCGTCCTGGACTGCCAGAGCGCCGGCGGCACCCCCGGCGAGTGCATGGACCCGAAGAACTACGTCGACTCCGTGCTGGCCGTCGACATGTCCAGCGGCCGCGTCAAGTGGGCCTCCGGCGCGCGGAAGTTCGACGCCTGGAACAGCGGCTGCGTGGAAGGGCTGCCGCCGAACAACTGCCCCACCAACCACGGTGAGGACAGCGACTTCGGCGACGGCTCGCACCTGTTCACCATCAAGAACGCGGACGGCACGTACCGCAAGGTGATCGGCGCCGGCGAGAAGAGCGGCGAGTACTGGCTGCTCGACGCGGCCACCGGCGACGTCGTCTGGAGCGCGGCGGCCGGCCCGGGCGGGCACGTCGGCGGCATCGAGTGGGGCACGGCCTACGACGGCAAGCGCATCTACCTGGCCGAGGCCGACTTCAACAAGCTGCCGTACCCGATGGCCGACGGCACGACGATCAGCGGCAGCTCCTTCGTGGCCCTGGACCCGCAGACCGGCCGGATCCTGTGGCAGGTCGCGGACCCCTCGGACGGATTCGCCTGGGGCGCGCTCAGCATCGCGGGCGGCGTGGTGTACGCCTCGTCCACCAGCGGTCACATGTACGCGATCAACGCGGCCACGGGCGCTTACCTGTGGGACTTCAAGGGCCCGTACTCGTCCAACGCCGGCCCCGCGATCGTGGACGGCACCGTGTACTGGGGCAACGGCTACGCGCGCTTCGCGGCCGGCGGCGGCACCACCGGCAGCAGCACGGAGGGCACCTTCTACGCCTTCAGCGTCGACGGTCGCTGATACCGGCACGCACAGGGGGGCCGGTGCCATCGGGCACCGGCCCCCTTGCGTGCGCGGAGCGAACGTCAGACGAGCACCGCCGGCCGCCGCCGCACCGGCCGCATGACCGACTGCGGCGTGACCGGCCGCACCCGGAACGCCCGCGTCGTCGCGGCCACCCGTGTGAACAGGCCGTCCTGGCCCGCCACATGCAGCGTGTCCACGCCCGCCCCGGTGAGCGCGGCCACCACGTCGGGCCAGCGCACCGTGCGGACAAAGCCGTCCAGCAGCATCCCGCGCACCTCGGCGCCCGTGGTCAGCGTCCGGCCGTCCTGGTCGGCGACCACCGGCAGCAGCGGATCCGACCAGGTCAGGCCGGAGAAGATCTCCGCGTCCACGCGCTCGCGCAGCGGGCCGAACAGATGGCTGTGCATCGGCGGCTTCATCGTGTACAGCGGCATGCCGCCCAGCGAGCGGATCCGCTGCTGAAGTTCCTCCAGCACCCCCTCGCGCACCGTGAGCATGAAGAAGTCGCGGTCGACGACGCAGGCCAGGTCGTGGAACTCGCCGCGCTCCTGAAGCTCCTCGCGCAGCAGCCGCAGCTTCTCCTCGGGCAGCCGCGCCATCGACTGGGTCACCAGCTCGGGATGCTCGGCGGCGAAGTACTCGTCCATCACCTCGGCGAGCCGCGCCGTCATCCGCACCGCGTCCGCGAAGTCCAGCACCCCGGCGTACACCGAGGCGGCCCGGCCGCCGAAGCTGGGGCCCGCCACCAGGTCCGGGCGGATCTCCAGCCGTTCCTCCGCCCAGCGGGCCAGCGCCAGGCAGTTCACCACGAAGGAGATCTGCCCGTACACCGAGTAGTCGCCCTCGGTCTGCTGGTAGCGGTCCGTCAGGCGGTAGCCCAGCACCTCGTCCGCCGTCGCCAGCAGCTGCCTGGCGTACGGGTTGACCAGCATGAACCTGGCCACCTCGGAGAAGGGCGTGGGCCCCATCCCGGGGAAGACGACCGCCGACCCCTGCCTTGCTCGCATGTCCGTGTCACCGGGAACGTGAGTGTCCATACCACCGAGAATCGGCCCCCGCACCCCCGCCGAGGACCCCTGTCCACCCCTACCGGAGCGTCTGGAGCGCGCTTTGGCGCGCCTTTAGGGCTTGCGCGGACCATCGCACGGTACGAGTGGTCCGCGAATCCACGGACACGCCGACGCGAGGGGATGCCGGGGATGCCACAGTCAGACTTCGCCACCTTCACCGAGCTGCTCCGGACGCGGACGGCGGAGCTCGCCGACCAGGACGTGCACATCCATCTGCGCGACACGCGCGGCGGCGTCCGGGCCGAGCACCTCACGTACGGCGAACTCGACCGGGCAGCGCGGCGCATAGCCGCCTGCCTCCAGCAGTACGACGTAGCCCGCAAGCCGGTGCTGCTGCTGTACTCCTCCACCGTCGAGTTCCTGAAGGCGTTCGCGGGCTGCCTGTACGCCGGCGGCATTGCGGTGCCGGCGCCGATGCCCGGCGAGGCCGGCCACGGCAAGCGGCTCAACCGCACCTCGGCCGTGCTGAAGGACAGCGGCGCGACGGTCGTGCTGACCGAGACGACCGGCGCGCCCGAGGTGGCCCTGTGGCTGGCCCGCAGCAACCGCCAGGACGCCGCCTGCGTGGTCACCGACGCCTCCGGCACCGCCGACCCGGCCGACTTCCGGCCCGTCGCCGCCCGACCCGACGACCTGGCGTTCCTGCAGTACACCTCCGGCTCGGTGTCCGAGCCGCGCGGTGTGATGGTCTCGCACCGCAACCTGCTGGCCAACCAGGAGTCCCTCCGGACGGTGCTGCGCACCACCGGTGAGGACGTCTTCGGCAGCTGGCTGCCGCACTTCCACGACATGGGCCTGGTCGCCCATCTGCTGCACCCCGTCTGGCTGGGCAGCCACGGCGTGCAGATGTCCCCGCTGTCCTTCATCAAGCGCCCCGTGCGCTGGCTCCAGGCCATCGACGAGTACGGCGTCACCGTCGGCGGCGGCCCGAACTTCTGCTTCGACCTGTGTGTGCGCCGGGTCACCGACGAGCAGGTCGCCTCCCTCGACCTCTCCCGCTGGCGGCTGGTGATCAACGGCGCCGAGCCGGTGCGCGCCGACAGCCTGCGCGCGTTCGCCGACCGGTTCGCCCCGGCCGGACTGCGCCCGGAGGCGCTCTACCCGTCGTACGGCCTCGCCGAGGCCACCCTCGTGGTCTCCGGCGGCACGCCCGGCACCCCGCACACCGAACGGCTCTTCGACCAGGCGGAGCTGGAGCGCGACCGGGTCGCCGGGGCCGTCGCGGGCCGCGCCGCCCGCACCCTGGTCGGCTGCGGCCGGCCGGTCGGCCTGGACGTGCGCATCGTCGACCCGGTCACCCACCACGAGCTGCGGCCCGGCAGCGTCGGCGAGATCTGGGTGCGCGGCGCCAGCGTGGCCCGCGGCTACTGGAAGCGGCCCACCGAGAGCGTGCGGGTCTTCCGCGCCACCCTCAACAACGAGGAGAGCAACTTCCTGCGCACCGGCGACCTCGGCCTCCTCGACGACGGCGAGCTGTTCGTCACCGGGCGGCTGAAGGAGGTCGTCATCATCAACGGGCGCAACGTCTACCCGCAGGACCTCGAAGGCGCGGTGAGATCCGTCAGCCCCGCCCTCACCTTCGGCACCGGTGCCGCGTTCTCCGTGGAGGCCGACCGGGAACAGCTCGTCCTCGTCCAGGAGATCCGGCTGGCCGGCGTCACCGACGAGGGGCTGCGCTCCGTGGCCCAGCGCATCCAGGAGCTCATCGGCAAGGAGTTCGACATCCCGGCCGGCAACGTCCTGCTGGTACGCCCCGGCACCGTGCGCCGCACCACCAGCGGCAAGATCCAGCGGACCGCCATGCGCGAACTGTTCCTCCAGGGCGTGCTGCGCGGCGAGTACGAGGTGCTCACGCCCGACGTACGCGCCCTGGTCCGCGCGGACGACGAACTGCTCGGCGAGGACCTGCTGCGGCCCGAACCGGTGGAGGGGGTCCGGCCGTGGTGAGTGCGCTGCTCACCGCCCCCGCGGCGGAGAGTCGCGAAGACGCCGTGCAGGCCCGGGTCGCCGAGCTGGAGACCCTCCTCGGCGACCCCACCGACCCCGGCAACCCGCTCGGCTACGCCGCCCTGCTGTCGGCCGACCGGGCGGCGGTGCCGTTCGCGGCGGGCGAGTCGCTGCTCGACCGCTTCCGCCTCGCCGCCGAGTTCGTGCCCCGCGAGCTGGGCGGCCGGCTCGACCGCGTCGACGCCCTGGTGCGCCTCATGCGCCCGGTCTTCCGCCGGGACGTGGGCCTGGGCATGGGCTACGGCGTGACCACGTACATGGCCGCCTCCGACGTGTGGACCACCGGCAGCGACGCCCAGCGCCGCCTCCTCGCCGACCTGCTGCTGGCCGGCGGCCGGGCGGCCATCGCCCAGCACGAGACCGCGCACAGCAACGACTACGTCCGCAGCCAGGTCACCGGCCGCAAGGCGGCGGGCGGCTTCCTGCTGAACGGCGGCAAACCCCTCATCAACAACCTGGAACGGGCCGGGGCGCTGGTGCTGTTCTGCCGCACCGACCCCGAGCCCGGCAGCCGCAGCCACTCGGTGCTGCTGCTCGACCCGCGCGAACTGCCCCGCGAGCGTGCCGTGGTGACGCCCCGCCGGTCCCCCGTGGGACTGCGGGGTCTGCGGTTCGCCGGTATCGACTTCGACGCCTGCCCCGTACCGGAGTCGGCGCTGCTCGGCCCGGAGGGCGGCGGCATCGAGACCGCCCTGCGGTCCTTCCAGATCAGCCGGACCGTGGTCTCCGCGATGGCCGTCGCCGCCGTCGACACCAGTCTGCGCACCGCCGTCCGCTTCGACCAGGAGCGCTCCGGCGGGTGGCACGCGGCCGGCGCCGACCGCTCCCGTACCGACGCCGCGCTCACCGGCGCCTTCGTCAACCTGCTGCTGTACGACAGCCTCGCGGTCGTCGCCACCCGGGCGCTGCACGTGCTGCCCGCCGAGACCAGCGTCTACTCGGCCGCGCTGAAGTACCTGCTGCCGAAGGTCCTCACCGAGACGATGTACGACCTGTCCATCGTCCTCGGAGCCGGGTTCTACACCCGCGAGGGGACCCTCGGCATCTTCCAGAAACACGTCCGCGACGTCCCCGTCCTCAGCCTCGGCCATGCCGGGACCGTCGCCTGCCAGGCCACCGTCATACCCCAGATGCCGCGCCTCGCCCGCCGTTCCTGGTTCCGGCAGGGCGAGGCGCCCGAGTCCCTCTTCCAGCTGCGCGGTGAGGTCCCCCCACTGCGCACCGACCGGCTCAGTCTCGCGTGCGGGCGGGACTCCCTCACCGCCTCGATGCTCGCCGTCAGCGCGAGCATCCCCGGCGGCGGGCCGGCCGAGCGGGCCCTGCGCGCCCTCGCCGCGCAGCTGGTCGAGGAGTTCCGCGAACTGCGCAGCCGTGTCCTCGCCCTGGAGGCGACCGCGGCGCCGTCCCGGCCGAAGGCGGCGTGCTTCGCCCTCATGGACCGCTACGCGCTGCTGCTCGCCGCCGCCGCGGTGCTGGGCGTCTGGTACCAGGCCCGCGGCGGCCCCGACCCGTTCCTGGCCGACCCCTGCTGGGCGGCCGCCGCCCTGCACCGGATCGCCGGGCGGCTCGGCGCCCGCCCCGTCGAGCTGCCCCGGGAGTGCGAGACGCGGATCCGCCACGAGGTGCAGCTCCGCCACGCCGCCCAGAGCAGTTACGACCTGTACAACACCCCCATCCCCGGCTGACCGGCGCATGGGTCCGACCCACCGAAGGAGTCCCGCGATGACCACTCCCACGAGTCGGCACACCCCGGCCGGCACCGCCGCGCCGCACGACTGGCTGCTCGACCGGCTCTCCCTCTACCTGCGCCGGGCGCCCGACACCATCGACCCCACCGTGCCGCTGGCCGAGTACGGCATGGACTCGGTGTCCGCGCTCAGCCTGTGCGGCGACCTGGAGGACGCCTTCGGCCTCGAGGTGGAGCCCACCCTGCTGTGGGACCATCCCACCGTCGAGAGCCTCACCGGCTACCTGTGCGCGGCGCTGCCGGGGATGTCGGAGAGGCTGCGCTGATGGAGGACATCGCCATCGTCGGACTCGACTGCGCCTTCCCCGGCGCGGCGGACGCCGACGCCTACTGGGACCTGCTGATGCGCGGCGGCGACGCCATCGGCTCCGTCCCCGCGCGGCGCTGGGACCCGGACGACTTCCCCGGCGTGCCCGGGGCGGGCGGGTTCCTCGACGACGCCGATGTCTTCGACGCCGACTTCTTCTCCGTCAGCCCGCGCGAGGCCGCCGCCATGGACCCGCACCACCGGCTGCTGCTGCACAGCGCCTGGCGGGCCCTGGAGGACTCCGGCCGGGCCCCCGGCGACCTCGCCGGCAGCGACACGGGTGTGTTCGTCGGCATGATGGGCGGCGAATGGGGCCGGCTCACCATGGGCACGCCCGCGCGCGCCACCCCGCAGCTCGGCGCGGGCAGCAGCAACGGCATGGCCGCCAACCGGATCTCCTACCACTTCAACCTCACCGGCCCGAGCCTCGCCGTGGACACCGCCTGCTCCTCGTCCCTGGTCGCCGTGCATCTGGCGGCGGGCGCGCTGCGCGCGGGGGAGTGCGACACCGCGCTGGCCGGCGGGGTCAACGTACTGCTGTCACCGTCGCTCGGGCTGGTCTACGCGCAGATGGGGCTGGCCGCGTCCGACGGGCGCTGCAAACCCTTCAGCGCGGACGCCGACGGCATCGGGCGCAGCGAGGGCGTGGGCCTGGTGGTGCTGCGCCGGCTGTCCGACGCGGTCGCCGACGGGCAGCGGATCTACGCCGTGCTGCGCGGCAGCGCCGTCAACCAGGACGGCCGCAGCAACGGGGTCACCGCGCCCAACCGCTGGTCGCAGCAGGCCGTGGTGCAGGCCGCGTACCGGCGGGCGGGGATCACCCCCGACCAGGTCGCCTTCGTCGAGGCACACGGCACCGGCACGGTCCTCGGCGACACCATCGAGTGCGCCGCGCTCGGCTCCGTCCACGGGGTGCCACGCCCCTCGCCCTGCGCGCTCGGCTCGGTCAAGGGCAACCTCGGCCACCTGGAGGGGGCGGCGGGCATCGCCGCGCTCATCAAGACGGCCCTCGCCCTGCACCACCGGGTCGTGCCCGCCAGCCGCTTCGCCGACCGCGAGAACCCCCAGCTCCAGCTGGCCGCCCGCGGCATGCGTCTGCTGAAGTCCCCCCTCAGGCTTCCGGCGGGCGAGACCGTCGCCGCCGTCAGCAGCTTCGGCATGGGCGGCACCAACACCCACGCGGTGCTGGCCACGGCACCCAGGCCCGCCGTGTCCAGGTCGTACGCCGCTCCGGCGGGCGCGTCGGTCGCGGGCGCTGCGCCGAGGAGCGGTGAGACCGGGGTGTTCACGCTCAGCGCCGACACCCCGGAGGCGCTGCGGCGCAATCTCCTCGCGCAGGCGGAGGACGTGGCCGGGCGGCCGCCGGGGGACGCGGCGCGGCTGTGCTGGAGCAGCAACCGGATCAAGACCGGGCTGCCGTACCGGTTCGCGGTGACCGCACGGGACAGCGCGGAACTCGCGGACGCCCTGCGCGGGGCGGCGGCGGACGATCTCCCGGCCACGGCCGCGCCCCGCCCGTGGGCCCGTCCCGTCGTCGCCTTCCTGTTCACCGGCCAGGGCAGCGTCCACGCCGGCATGACCGCGCCCCTCTACCGGGACTCGCCCCTCTACCGCCGGCACCTCGACGAGGTCGACGCGGCGCTCGCCCCGCATCTGGGCGCCTCGGTGCGCGAGGTGATCCTCGGCGGCGGCGAGCGGGTGCACGAGCCGGCGTTCGCCCAGCCCGCCCTGTTCGCAGTGGGCTGCGCCCTGGCCCGTACGCTCGCCGCGCTCGGCGTCACCCCCGCGGCGGTGCTCGGCCACAGCCTGGGCGAGTACGCGGCCGCGGTGACGGCCGGCGCGCTCGACCTGGACGAGGCCGCCCGTCTGGTGGTCCGCCGCGCCGCCGTGCTGAGGGACCTGCCCCACGGCGGCGGAATGCTGGCGGTGCGCGCGGGCGCCGAGCCGGTCGCCGAACTCCTCGCGGGGGAGCCCGAAGTGCGGATCGCCGCGCTCAACGGCCCCTCGGACACGGTCCTGTCCGGGCCGCGCGAGGCCCTGTCGCGTCTCGAACGCGCGCTGGGCGCCCACGGCGTGGACGCCCGGCCCCTGGACGTCACCCACGCCTTCCACGCGCCGCCGACCGCCCCGATGGCCGAGGCCCTGCGCGAGGAGTCCGTACAGGCGACGGCGCCCACGCTGCCCTTCGCCTCCACCCGGTACGGCCGGATGTTGCGCGAGGAGCCCCTGGACGGCGCCTACTGGGCGGACCAGGCGGCGCAGCCCGTGCTCTTCGACGCCGCGCTGGGCGCGCTCGTCGCCGAGACGTTCCCCACCCACCTGCTGGAGATCGGCCCGCGCCCCCAGCTGCTGCCCCTCGCGGGACGCGCCGGTCACGCGGCGGGCCTGGAGGGCCTGCACCCCGCACCCGGCCCCGAGGCGACCGGCCGCGAACTGGCCGAGACGGTCGCCGCGCTCCACCGGGCCGGCCTCGACCCGGTGTGGGACGCGCTCTACGCGCCCGGCCACCGGGCCGCGGAGCGGCTGCGGCCTTACGTCTTCTGCGCCGACCACCACTACTGGGACCGCCAGTCCGGCCCGGCACCCGCCCCCGCTTCGGCGACGCGGCAGCACCCCGGAACACCGTCCCCCGAACCACATCCTCCGACGCGGCCGGAGCACGCGCCGGGACCCGAGAAGCCGGGACTCGTGGAGACGGGACTCGTGGAGCCGGGACCGGCGGAGCCGGAACTCACGGAAGCGGGACCGGTCCTGGCCGCCGTCGTGGACGCGGTCGTGGAGGTCGGCGGCCACCCCCGCGAACGCGTGCTGCGCGAGGCCCGCTTCTACGAGGACCTGGGCTTCGACTCGGTGATGATCATGCAGCTCAAGAGCCGCGTGGAGAGCCGGCTGCCGCAGATCGGCGAGGTCTCCGTCCAGCAGCTGCTGCCCGCGCTGCGCTCGGTCGGCACGCTCGCGGACTTCCTCGACGACATGGTCATGGCGGGCGCGGCATGAGGCACATGAGGGAGGACCGGTGAACATGTCCCGAGACACGGTGTACCTCGCCGCTACCGGCACGGCGCTGCCCGGCGACCCGGTGGACAACGCCGCCCTCGCGAAGCTGCTGGGCGCGAGCGAGGAGTGGATCGACCTCTTCGTCGGCACCAGGACCCGGCACTTCGCCTGGGACCCGGCCACCGGCGAGGTGCTCAGAACGCTCGCGGACCTGTGCGCCGAGGCCGGGTCGCGGGCCCTGGCGGCGGCCGGGCTCGACCCGGCCGACATCGAGTTCCTCGTCCTCGCCACGGCCACCCCCGACCATCTGCTGCCGACCACCGCCACCGAGGTCGCGGACCGGCTCGGCATGGACCATCTGCCGGTCTACCAGCTCCAGGCGGGCTGCTCCGGAGCGGTCCAGGCGCTCGACCTCGGCCGCTGTCTCGTCGCCGGGGGCCGCCGGGCGGGCCTGCTGATCGGCGGCGACGTCACCCACCGCTTTCTCGCCGCGCGCCGCAGCGCCGCGCGGATGCCGACCGAGGAGCTGGTCAACCACGTGCTGTTCGGAGACGGCGCGGGCGCCGTCGTCCTCACCGCGGAACCGGACGGGCCGGGCGAACGGGGGGTGGCGCTGCGCGGCGTGCTCAACCGGTGCGCCGGACGGCGCCGCCCGCCCGGCCAGTTCATCGACTGGTCCGGCATCAGCGACCGGGACACCGAACGGCGGATGCTCGCCGAGGACTACAAGGCGATCGAGGAGCACGTCCCGGCGATCTCCGTGGAGATCGTCTGGGAGCTGCTGGGCGAGCTCGGCTGGACAGTTGACGAAGTCGACCACATTCTGCCCCCGCAGCTGTCCGGGCGGATGACCGCGCGCATCATGGAGCATCTGCCCGTGCCTTCGGCCGCCGAGGTCTCCTGTGTGACCGAGACCGGCAACACCGGCAACGCGCTGCCGTTCCTGCAACTCGACCGTCTGCTGCCCCGGCTGGGCCCGGGACAGCGGGCACTCGCGGTGACGGTGGAGTCCAGCAAGTGGATCAGGGCCGGCTTCGCCCTGGAGAGGGCGTGAGGAGACCATGACGACGGGACAGAGGGAGCCGGTGGGCCCGACGGGACTGGACCGGCTGCGCGATCTGCGGTCGCGGGGGCTGCTGGAGACGTCGTACGACCAGGTGGCGGGCCTCCTCGCGGAGGAGACCCTCACGCACGGCGGCGACGGCGTCTCCGGCGCGGACGGTGCGTACGGCGGCCCGTACGGGGCCGCGCTCCAGCGCGCCGGCCGGCTGCTCGCCACGCTCGACCCCGACGCCGTCCTCACCCGTCATCCGGGCACCCCCGTGCTGACCGTCGCGGTCACCGGGCAGTCCACGGTCGCCCCGGTCGTCGACCCGCTCACGGCCGAACTGGCCCGCCACGGCATGCTGCTGCGGCCCGTGGTCGGCGACCACGGTGCCTGGCTGCGGGACCTCGGCGACCCCGGCAGTCCGCTGCGGACGGCGGACCCCGACCTCACGCTGTGCCTGCTCGACGCTGAGACCGTCTTCGCCCAGGTGCCCGTGCCCTGGCGTCCCTCGGACGTCGAGAGGGCGGCCGACGAGGTGCTGAAACGACTCGCCTCGATCGTCGATGCGGTGCCCGGACCACTCGTCCTCAACACCGTGCCGCTGCTGCGCCGCCACACCCACCAACTGGTCGACCACCTGTCCAGGGCCCGACTGTCCGTCGTCTGGCGGGAGTTCAACACACGTCTGCTGCGGCTCGCCGAACGCACCCCCCGGCTCGTGGTCGTCGATCTGGAGCCGCTGGTGTGCGCGGGCGGCCCCGCCGTCGACGAACGCCTCGCCTGCTACGCCAAGGCGCAGCTGTCCGCCGGACTGCTGGCCGGATACGCCCGCGAGGTGGCCCATCTGGCCCGCGCGCTGCGCGGCATGACCCGCAAGTGCCTGGTGCTGGACCTGGACCAGACCCTGTGGGACGGCGTCCTCGCCGACGACGGCCCCGACGGCATCGCCGCGGCCGGCACCCTGCGGGGCGAGGCATTCCACGGCTTCCAGCAGGGAGTGAAGCAGTTCGGCGCCCAGGGCGTGCTGCTCGCGGTGAGCAGCAAGAACGACCGGGAGGCGGTCCTCGGCGTGCTGCGCGGGCACCCCGACATGGTGCTGCGCGAGCGGGACTTCGTACGGATCGACGCCGACTGGCGGCCCAAGGACCGCGCCCTCGCCGAGACGGCGGAGGACCTGGGCATCGCGGCCGACGCCCTGGTCTTCGCCGACGACTCCCCGGTGGAGCGCGCCCAGGTGCGCCACGGCGTCCCGGAAGCGGCCGTCGTGGCACTGGACGAGGAACCCGCCCTGCACCTGACCCGCCTGCTCGCCGACGGCTGGTTCGACACCCTGCGGCTGACCGACGAGGACCGGGCCAGAACGGACGCCTACCACAGCGAGCGCGGCCGCCGGGCGCTGCGGGAGAACGCCGGGTCGCACGAGGACTTCCTGCGCGGACTGGACGTGGCCGTGTCGCTGTCCCCGCCCCTCGGCCACGAGTTCGCCCGGCTCGCCCAGCTCACCCAGCGCACCAACCGGTTCAACCTCACCGGGGCGCGGATGGGGGAGGACGAGCTGCGCGAGCGGGCCGCCGACCCGGGCCGCCATCTGCTGCTGGCGGCCCGCAGCTCCGACCGCTTCGGCGACGACGGGCTGGTCGGGGCCGTGCTGGGGCACTACGACGGCGACCTGCTGCACCTGGACAATGTGTGGCTGAGCTGCCGGGTGCTCGCCCGCGGCATCGAGCAGGCGTGTGTGGCGGCGGTCCTGGCCGCGGCCCGCGACGAGGGACTGACCGCCGTGCACGCCGTGTACCGGCCCACCGCGCGCAACGAGCGGGCGCGTGACTTCTACCGCTCCTGCGGGTTCACCATTGCGACGCACGGCGGTCTCGAGCACGACGAGATCACGTTCGGCTACGTTCTGGACACGGTCCCTCAAGCCCCCGCACACGTGCGGATCGACGGGATAGAACTGGGGAGGAGGGCCGGTGCACATCACTAGCCTCGAAGGGTTCCTGTCTCTGGTCCGCGACGAACTCGGCCTGGACACGGCAGGTGTGGAGGCGGCGGACGCCGATCTGGCGGATCTGCCCGGCTGGGACTCGCTCAATCTGCTCCGGATGGTGGTGCTCCTGGAGGAGCACGGCCGACCGGTTCCGGTGCACCGGCTGCTCCAGGCCCGAACCCTCCAAGAGATCTACACATTCGCGAAGGAGTAATGATGACCGCCGGCCACGGCGCACCGGGTACGTCCGCGCTCGGCCCGCCCCTGGGCGAGCCCATCGCCGTGACCCCGCAGGGCGACTCCTGGGACCGGGTCAGGGACGATCTCGCCACCCTCGGGTCCGCGATCGTCCACGCCAGGCTGAGCGACCTGGAGGGCCACCTGCCCTCCGGCGACGGACTGCGCGCGCTGCTCGGCCGCGACTGGACGCGCTACCTCGACCTCACCCACGCCGACGTGCGCCACCGCTACGCCGCGTCGCGCATGCTGCTGAAGTACGCGGCGGCCGCCGTGCTCGACGGCGACCCCGACGAGCTGGAACTGGCGTACGGGCCCACCGGGCGGCCGTATCTGCGCGGCTGCGACCAGATCGACATCAGCCTCAGCCACACCGACGACCTGCTGCTCGTCGGCCTGACCACCCGCGGGCTCATCGGCGTCGACGCCGAGCGGACCGACCGCGAGATGTACGACAGCGGCCTGGGACGGCACATCTGCACGCCGTACGAACTGGTGCTGCTGGCCGGGATGGCGCCGGAGGAACGCAACCAGGGCCTGGTCCGGCTGTGGACGCTGAAGGAGGCGTACAGCAAGGCCATCGGTCAGGGCATGCAGTTCCGCTTCACCGAGTTCGGGTTCGGGCCCGACGGGCGGCCGGTGCGCGTGCAGCGGCCCGACGGCACCGAGGGCACCGGCGACGAGTGGCTGTTCCGCACCGTCGTGCTGGACGGCTACTTCGTCAGCGCCGCCGTCTACGACGCCGGATTCGGCCCCCTGTGGGACACCCACATCACCACCATGCTCGACCAGGACTGCGTGGAGGCCGTCACCGAGGCGCTCGACCGGGAGGACACCGCCCGCCACCCGGCCGGCGATCAGGACGAGGAGGTGTGATCGCCGTCGTGGATGCCCCTGAGCGCGGCGTTGAATCCGGCCTGGAAGCGGCTGGTCGCCTCCAGCTCCTCGGTGATCTCCGCGATGTGCCGCCGGCAGGTGCGCACCGCCATGCCGAGCCGGCGGGCGACCATCTCGTCCTTGTAGCCCCTGGCCATCAGCTGGATGATCGACTTCCGGATGGCGTCGGGCGCCGCCGCGGCCCGCTGGGACTCGACCACGAACGGCGACCCGTTGTCCCACAGGTAGTCGAACACCGCACACAGGAACGCCACCAGCGTCGGCTCACGCACGATGGCGGCGCCGCCCGGACGGCCGTCGGCGGTCCGCTCGGGCAGGAAGGCCACCTCGCGGTCGTAGATGATCAGCCGGTCTATGACCTGGTCGACGGTGCGCACCTCGGCGCCGTGCTCGGTCACGTCCCGCACATACGCCCGGGTCGGCAGGTCGTTGCGGGCGGTGTGCTGGTAGATGGTCCTGATGGCGGCCCCGTGTTCGAGCACGCCCAGGGCCGATATCCGGGCCTCGGCGAGTACGTGTGCCGGCCGGGCGCCACCGGGCTGCACACTCATCAGCTCACGCCGGCAGTGGCGGCTGAGGTGGTCCAGCATCGACTGGACCCGGCTCTTGTCGCTGATGATGTCGAAGGCCTCGACCCGATTGCGCAGCCGCCGGCCCTCGAAGTAGAGCGGGGTGAGGGAGTGCAGCTTGGTGCGGATGTCGGTGACCGCGTTGGTGAGATCCCGGATCTGCCGCTCCGCCGGGCCCACCAGGGCCGCCGCCGCGGCGTCGGGCGCCACCGGCACGAGTTCGCCGGGGCTGCCCGGCATCGGCTGGAGCAGCCGCAGACTGCGCAGCGCCTGTTCCGCCCGCTGCGCCTCCTGAGGGGCCAGGGACAGGTGCCCCGCGATCTCCTCCCGCACGAATCGGCCCTGCTCGACCGCGTACCCGTAGGCGGCGGCGCTCACATCGTCCAGTTCGGCGAATACTGAGTCGGAATCAGCACGTCCCATCCCTTGGATCTCCCCCTCCGGACGCCGCAATTGCTGCCAGGCAACTTTACGCCAGCGTGGAGCTCTTGGTCTGTGTGTTCGATGCACGGCAGGGTGTTCTTGTCGCCGCGGGGACACCCGAGAGCGGCAACGGTAACGCCGTTCCACTTCATGATGGGGGATACATGAGAGTAACTTTCGGCGCCGTTCGCACCGTGACACTGAGCGCGCTGGCAGCCGCTCTGATGGCCGTTCCGGCCACCGCCGTTGCCGCGGCGGGCGACGGGTCCCAGCAGTTCGACGGGATGTCCGTGTCGGCATCCGTGGTGACGGAAACGACCCTCGAGACGCCGAACGACGACAGGTGGGACGTGAGCACGGGAGCGGTGATCGAGACGCCGAACGACGACCGGTGGGACGTGGGAACGGGAACGGCTCTGGCGACGCCCGACGACGACCGGTGGGACTAGGGCCTCTCGTTC
>NZ_BNBC01000021.1:72374-115994 GCF_014654675.1 Streptomyces spiralis | reverse complement strand
GGGGTCTGGCACCGCGCCTCGCCGCGTTGTCGTCGGTTGCCATGGCTCCGCCATGACGCCCTCCTCCGCCTTGCGATCCTCCCCCACTGCCTGAACGGCGTGGGAGGTACCCCCACCACCAGACCCCGCTCCCTGATCCGGCCTGATCCAGACGAAAGGCCCTGGCCCCCGCGGCCGGGTCCCGCGGCTGGTCCGGCAGCCGGCTCCCGCGGCCGGTCCTCATGGTCGGTCCGCGGCCGGTCCCCGCGTCGATCAGCCGCACGGATCCGCGCACAGGCTCACAGCGCTCCCCGCGGCAGACCGCGGGGGGCGCTCTTCGCCGTTCCGGGCCGGCGCCGGCACCCAGGTGGCGCTCACCAGCACACCGTTCCCCGCCGCCCAGCGGCCCTCGAACACGGTCGGCCCCGCGGGCGAGAGCACCATCCCGACCGGCACCAGCCGGGCCCGGAACCGTCCGCTCGCAGGGTCCACCGTCACCGACGCGTCGGGAAAGTCCAGCTCCTGCCCCGTCAGCGGGAACCACGCCTTGTACACCGACTCCTTGATGCTGAACAGCAGCCGCCCCCAGGACACCTGGGGCACCGCGCGCTCCAGCTGCCGTATCCAGCGCATCTCCTCCGGGAGGGCGATCGACTCCAGAATCCCCTCGGGGAGCGGCTCGTCGGGCTCCGCGTCGATGCCCAGGGCCGTGAACTGCCCGGCGCGGGCCAGCGCCGCGGCCCGGTAGCCGGCGCAGTGCGTCATGCTGCCCACGACGCCCGGCGCCCATTGCGGGACACCCCGCCGGCCCGGCAGCACCGGCCCCGGCTCCACCCCGAGCTCCTCCATCGCGCGCCGGGCGCACCAGCGCACGGTGCCGAACTCCAGCTGCCGCTTCTCGACGGAGTGCGCGACCAGCGCCAGCTCCTCGGGGTGCAGCCCGGCGTCGGCCGGGTCGGCGGTGGCCTCCGAGACGGCAACGCCGGTCGGCAGCAGGTTCGCGAGCATGGCATCCCCGATTCGCTCCGGACGGGTGGACTGCCTCCACGCTCGCCGCGGCACCGCCGCCCCGGCCACGTTCCGCGCCCCGCCCCCGGCCGGAAGGCGGCCCGCGGCGCCCTTTCCTGCCTGAGTGCTGCCATCCCCGGCGCCCCGCCACCACCACCGGTCAGCCAACTGGCAGTCACAGGACGTGACTTGTCATCCCCTTGCCACAGTCCGCGCCGAAAGCCCCTTCACCGTGCGCATCCACGTCGATTCTCTGAGTATTGGGGGCGCCTAGGGGTACGGGCGCCGGCGGCCCGTGCCTAGCCTCCGGTAGATGGCTCACGGAAAGCTCATGGGCATCAGCGACCTGCATGTCGCCCATCCGGAGAACCGGCGCATTGTCGAGGATCTCCGCCCGGACGACCCGGCCGACTGGATCGTCGTCGCGGGCGACGTGGGCGAGAGCCTGGCCGATGTGGAATGGGCCCTGGGACTGCTGAGCAGGCGCTATGCCCAGGTGGTGTGGGCGCCCGGCAACCACGAGCTGTGGACCCCGCGCGACGACCCCCGTCAGGACCTGCGCGGCGAGCACCGCTACCGCCGGCTCGTCGACCTGTGCCGCTCGTTGGGCGTCCACACCCCCGAGGACCCTTACCCCGTCTGGTGCGGGCCGCAGGGACCGCTGATCGTCGCACCGCTGTTCCTGCTGTACGACTACACCTTCCGCACCCCCGCCGCGGCCACCCGGCGGCAGGCCCTGGAGCAGGCCTACGAGGCCGGTGTGGTCTGCAACGACGAGTTCCTGCTCCACCCCGACCCCTACCCCAGCCGGGAGGCCTGGTGCCGCGCCCGGCTCGCGCTCACCGAGCGGCGCCTGGCCGCCTGCGACCCCGAGCTGCGCACCGTTCTGGTCAACCACTTCCCGCTGGTACGGCAGCCGACCGGCATCCTGCGCCACCCGGAGTTCGCCCTGTGGTGCGGCACCGAGCTCACCGGCGACTGGCACCTGAGGTTCCGGGCGGCCGCGGTCGTCTACGGCCACCTGCACATCCCGCGCACCACCTGGTACGACGGCGTCCGCTTCGAGGAGGTGTCCGTCGGCTACCCCCGGGAGTGGCGCGCCCGGCGGCACCCCGTGGACGTGCCGCGGCGGATCTTCCCCGCCACGGTGGCGCATTGATGCAGGGGCACTTTCGGCCACCGTGGGCGGCCGGACGGCCCGATACGCTGGATTCCTGATTCCGCGCGACCCTACTTCCCCGCATGCTCCGGCGAATTCGCCGAGAAGCCCTGAGGACGGGCACCAGAACAGCCGCAAGAACAGGGTGAAGAAGGCGAATTCCGCGGAAATTCGGAACCAATGGGGGATGGATTCATATGGTGCTGATCCAGCGTGCCGAGGAACTCGCCCTGATGGACTCGGCCCTCGACGGCGCCGCGGCCGGAAAATCCATGCTGGTTCTCGTCGAGGGCGCCGTCGGATGCGGAAAGAGCGAATTCCTCCAGGCGGTCGCCCTGCGCGCCGCCGACCGCGCGGCGGTCGTCCTGCGGGCCACCGGAACGGCCACGGAGCGTGACCGTCCGCTGGGAGTCGTCGCCCAGCTCGTCGGCAGCGCCCCGGCCGGTACGCTGCCCGCGCCCGCATCGCCGGAGCGGGCCGGATGCGTCGAGGCGCAGCAGGCCTTCACCCGCGCCGTCCACGAGCTGAGCGACACCGCACCCGTCGTGATCGCCGTCGACGACCTGCACCACGTGGACGAGCTGTCCCGCCGTCATCTGCTGCACCTCGCGCGCGAGACCCGCAGCACCAGGGTCCTGCTGGTCCTCGCCGCATCCGTGCACGAGTCCGTCGACGACCCGCTGTTCGCCACCGAACTGCTGCGCCAGCCGAACTTCGTCCGCGTCCGCCTCGAACGCCTGGACCGGGCCGCCGTCGCCACCCTGCTGGCCGGCCGCGACACCGCCGAGGCCGAACGCCTCCACCGGGCCAGCGGCGGCAACCCGCTGCTGCTGCGCGCCCTGCTCCAGGACCCCGGCACCCAGCCCGGCGGCCCCTACACATACGCCGTCCTGGCCTGCCTCCACCGGTGCGGGGCCGCCACCACCGAGCTGGCGCGGGCCGTCGCCGTGCTCGACGGGCACGGCGGCCCCGAACTCGTCGCCCGGCTCCTGGACATCGACGCCGTGGCCGCCGCCCGGGGCATGGCCGCCCTCGGCGACGCCGGCCTGCTCGACGGGCCCGGATTCCGCCACCCCGCCGCCCGTGACGCGGTCCTCGGCCACATGGACCCGGCCGACCGGCGCGCCCTGCACCGGCGAGCGGCCGTCGTCGCCCACGGCATGGGCGCGCCCGCCCCGGTCGTCGCCGCGCAGCTGCTCGGCGCGCGGCACACCGGCGAGGAGTGGGCCATGGGGGTCCTGCGCGCCGCCGTCGGCCAGTTCCTCGCCGACGGGGACGCCGCCCGCGCCGCCGCCTGCCTGGAACTCGCCCAGGAGGGCTGCGCCGACGACAGCCACCGGGCCCACGTACGGATCCGGCTCGCCGCCGTCACCGCGCGCACCGACCCCGCCGCCGCGGAACACCATCTGTCCGGTCCTCTCACCGCGCTGCGCGAGGGCCGCCTGCCCGCCGACGCCCTGGGCCCCCTCGCCCGCGCGCTGACGGCCCAGGGGCGCATCGACGAGGCCGTGGAGGCCCTCGACCGGCTGACGGCGAGCGGAGTGCCGGGGGGCCGGGCCGAGGCGGGGACGGGGGCGGGGCTGAGAGACGTACCAGGGGGACTGAGGGACGTACCGGGGGGACTGAGGGACGTACCGCGGGAGGACCCGCTGGACGGGCTGTCCGCGTTCCCCCACTGGGCGGCGGCCCGGCAGGCCGACGGCCGTCCGGACGGCGGCGGTGCGGGAGCGTCGGGTGCCGCGACGCGGGGAGGCCTGGGACCTGCCGCGGGCTCCACGGGCTTCGTGGCGCGCGGCGGTACGGGGCAGCCGGCGGGCTTCCCGGCGCGCTTCGGGATTCATCCGGCCGCGCTGTGGGCCGTGCCGGAGCAGGTCGAGGCCGGGGCCGCCGCGCATGTGGCGGAGGTGTTCCTGCGGGGTGCCTCGCCTGCCGAGGGCATGGTCGAGCCGCTGGCCCAGGCGCTGCGGGTGCTGCTGTATCTCGGCGGGCCGGCACGGGCCCTGCCGTGGTGCGAGATGCTCGCCGCGCAGTCCGCGCGGCGCGGTGCGACCGGCTGGCAGGCCGTCTTCGGCGGGCTGCTCGCCGAGGCCCGGCTGGGGCGGGGCGACCTCGCCGGAGCCGGGGCGGCCGCCACCGCCGCCCTGGACGCGGTCCCCGGCCGGGGCGGCAGCGTGCTGCTGAGCGGCATCGCGGGCACCCTGGTCCGGGCGTACACGGCGATGGGCCGGACCGAGGCGGCCGCCGCGGTGCTCGGCCGCCCGGTGCCCGAGGAACTGGCCGGCAGCGTGCACGGACTGGCGTATCTGCGGGCTCGCGGGCAGTACGCGCTGGCGACCAGCCGGTACCGGGCCGCGCTCGGTGACTTCCTGGACATCGGCCGGCGCATGAAGCGCTGGGGACTGGACCGGCCCCAGGTGCTGCCCTGGCGTACGGACGCGGCCTCGGCCCTGATGCGGCTCGGCGAGCTCCAGCAGGCCGAGCGGTTCATCACGGACCAGCTGTCCCGGCCGGACGCGGCCGACCCCCGGGTGCGGGGCGTCGCGCTGCGGCTCCAGGCGGAGCTGCGTGAGCCGAAGGAGCGGCAGACGCTGCTCACCAAGGCGGTGGACGAGCTGCGCAGGTCCGGCGACCAGTACGAACTGGCGCTGACGCTGGTGGACCTGGGGCGGGTGCTGAAGGAGACCGGCGAGCCCGCGCGGGCCGCCATGGCCAACCGCAGGGCCTGGCATCTGGCCCGGGACTGCGGGGCCGAGGTGCTGTGCGAGAAGGCCCTGCCCGGGCACACCGACGGGGCCGACCCCCAGGCGGAGTCGTCCCGCGGCCGGCTCGCCGAACTCGTCGCCACCCTCAGCGAGTCGGAGAAGCGGGTGGCCATGCTCGCCGTCCACGGACACACCAACCGCGAGATCGCGCTCAAGCTGTACATCACCGTCAGCACGGTCGAGCAGCACCTGACCCGCGTCTACCGCAAGCTCGACATAGCCGGGCGGCAGGAACTCCCGGTGGACCTCCAGGTGCCGGCGGACGAGTACGTGTAAGGGGGCCGGGCCCGTGCCCGGGTGACGGGACCGGGGCCGCAACCCCTTGGCAACCCCATGGCAAACTCACCGTCAACCCTTGGCAGGCTCACGGCAGTTCTCCCGCCGGGGCGGACGGCCCCGGCAGACTCCTGTCGCATTCCCGCCCCGCCCCCCTTGCCCCACCCTGGTCCTGCCCCACGCCCTATGGACCCGGCGCGGCGCTCCCGGAAGGCTCGGTACGAGCCGGAGCCCACCGGGAGGGCAGACCATGACGACATCCGCACATCCGCGGCGGCGGCCCCCCGCAACGCCCGCGCGCCTGCGCGAAGGCATGCTGCAGCGGGTCGAGGAAAGGCTGCGCTCACTGCTCACCGAGGAACACCGCGGCCGGCGTACGGCCGAGCCGCGCTCCACGGCCCTCGTCGTCGGCGTCACCGAACTCGTGCAGGCCGGCGTGGACCGGGTGCGGCCCGTCATCTGCCTCAACGGCTTCCTCGCCGCCGGCGGTGATCCCGACGGCCCCGCCGCCGACGCCGCCGTGACGGCCGCCGTCGCGCTGGAGTTCCTCGACACCTGTCTGATGATCCGCGCCGACGTGCACGACAACGCGCCCATGCGGCGCGGCATCCCCACCCTGCACATCAGCCATGCCGCCGAGCACGAACGCAACGGCTGGCGCGGCGAGTCCCGCCGCTTCGGCGAGGGCACCGCAGTGCTCGCCGGCGACCTGGCGCTCGCCTACGCGGACCGCCTCGCCGCCCGGCTGCCGCACAGCGTCCGGGAGCTCTGGGACGACCTGCGCACGGAGCGGGTGATCGGCGCGCACGCCGATGTCGCCGCCGCGACCGAGTACCTCGACGACCCCTGGCCCGAGCGCTGCATCACCGGTTGCACACGCGGCTGCGCCGCCGGCTGGTACGGCCTCCACCACGCCCTCCTGATCGGCGCCTCGCTCGCCGGCCGCGCCGACCTGGTCGCCGTGTACGAGGAGTACGCCTCCGCCCTGCACGCCGCCTGGCGGCTGCGCGGCTTCCTGGAGGGCGGTCCCGGCTACGACACGGACGCCCAGTTCCTCCGCGAGGTCGTCTTCGGCGGCCACGCCCGCGAACAGGCCGAGCAGTCCATCACCACCCTCCTCCACCGCGCCACCACCACGGCCGCCACCGCCCCCGTCCCGCCCGACTGGCGCACCGAACTGACCACCTTCGCCCACCACGTGGCCGGCCACACCACCAGGTGATGCCCGAGGCGCCGACCAAGTTGTTCGCCGGAGCGCCGGGTGATGCCGGAATGCCGGTCCGGGCCCGGCGGCCGGAGCGCGTGAGCCACCCGAGGCCCCGGCCTCCGGGACCTCGGCGCCCGGCCCCCTGTCCACGCGTGAGGCATGCCCTGCACCGCGGTTCACACGTGAGGCACGCTCTGCGCCGGGCCCGTCGGCCACCGCCCCCGACCGGCGCACCTAGGGCCTTCGCCCACCATGTGGCCGGCCGCTGCGCCGGGTGATGCCCGAGGGCCGGACGGGACCCCGCGGGCGGGCCGCGCGTGCGACACAAGGATCCCTGCGCTCAGGCGTCGGGCGCGGGCCGTGGGGCGCCCGCTCGGAGCCGGCCCAGCCAGCCGCGCAGCACGTCCCGCCGGACCTCGCCCCCCTCCCCACGTGGCAGCGCGCCGACGATCTCCAGGCGGGTGGGCAGAAACGCCTCCGCGATGCCCAGTCCGGTCAGATGCTCCCGTATCTCCGCCGGACCGGGCGGATCGGCCGCGACAGCGGGCACCACCACCGCACAGGGCAACTCCCCGTGCACCGGGTCGGTGTAGGCGACGACCGCCGCCTCCCGCACCCGTGGATGGGCCAGCAGCCGCTCCTCCACCTCCGCCACCGGCACCATGAAGATGGACCCGGTCCGCCCGCCGTCCCGGGCCAGCACCCGCACCCCGCCGTCGGTGTCCGGCGCCGCCAGGTCACCCGTGTCCAGCCAGCCGTCCCCGCCGGCCCACGTGGCCACCGGCGCCGGACTGCCGTACGACCACGTCGCCAGGCACACCGACGGTCCCCGCACCCGCAGCCGGGACCCGCCCTCGTCCACGCACACCTCCAGCCCCGCCAGCGGACGCCCGCCCACCCGGCCGGGCTGCGGGCTGAGCGTGCCCATGCCGAGCTGGGGCGCCCCCCACACGGACAGCACCTGCGCGCCCAGCGCCTCCCGCAGCCCGTCGAACAGCTCCGGCGGCGTACTGGTGCGGCCCCCCGACAGCAGCAGCCGCGGCGCCCCGCGGTCCCTGGGCCGCTCCTGCCGCGCGGCGAGCACCTCCTGCCAGTAGACCGGCTCGGCGTACGCCTGGTCGACGCCCGCCGAGGACATCAGGTCCAGCCACCGTCCCGCGTCCCACACGTCCTGGTACACACCGGTGCCGCCGACCGCGAGCGGCCAGCAGACGGTGTACAGCAGCGAGGCCAGCGAGGTCAGCGGCAGCGCGCTGAGGAAGACCTCTCCCGGGCGCCTGCCGGGGCCCGCCGGATCGGTCTGCGCGCCGATGTTCGCGTACAGCGTGTTGGGGGAGTGGAGCACCGCCCGGTAGGCGTCGCCGAGCCCCATGACGGTGATCATCAGGCAGACCCGGTCGGCGGCACCGGGCCGCAGCGCCGCCGCCCGGCCCGCCGGTGTCCGCTCGTGCGGGGTGCGCAGGAAGTACGACCCGAAGTCGACCGCACCCGTCGCGGCCGCGTCACCGATCACCACCCGGTGCCGCAGCCAGGGCACGTCCCCGGCCATGTCGGACAGCGCCTCGGCGTGCGCGAAGCCCTGCCACTCGTCCGCCACCACGCAGACCCGGGCCCGTGAACCCTCCAGGATCCGCCGCAGCCCGTGGGCCCGCACGGTGGGCAGCACCGGCACCGCCACCGCGCCCAGGCGCATACAGGCCAGCGTGAGTGCGGCGGTCTCCCACCAGTCGGGCAGCTGGTACGCGACCGGGGCGCCCTCACCGACCCCGAGCGAGGCCAGCGCGGCGGCGAACCGGTCGGTGTACAGCGCGAGTTGCGCATAGGTGACCGTGACGAGGCGCCGCCCGGCGCCCCGGTGGATCCGCTCCGACACGATCGCCGCCCGGTCGGGTGCACGCGCCGCGCCCCGGTACAGATCGTCCAGGAACGTCCCCGTACGCCACCACCCCTCCTCGCGGAACCGCGCGGCCACCTCCGCGGGCGGCACCAGTCCGCCTTCCGGCGGCGCCGACTCGCCGACCAGGTACGTGGATCCGCCTTTCGGGTACGCCGATCCGCCTCCCGGGTACGTCGACCCGCCTTCCGGGTGCGCCCTGGTCATGCCCACCGCCCCACCGCCCCGGCCACCTGCACCCGTGAGGTGCAGCCCAGTCGGCGCATCACCTGGCGTACGTGGTTGACCACCGTCCACTCCGAGAGGTCCAGCCGGGCCGCTATCTGGCGGTTCGTCAGTCCTTCGCCGACCAGCAGGGCGACCTGTACCTGCCGGGGTGTCAGCGGTGGCCGGTCCGCCGCGGCCGGGGCGTCCGCCGCGCGCCGCGCGGGCGCCGGTGCCGACAGGGCCTCCGCGACGGCCGTCCGCGGCGGCATCCGCACCCCTTCGGCCCACGCGGTGGCGAAGTCCGTCCAGCCGAGCCGCGCGCTCAACTCGGTGCGCGCCCGCTCCGCCTGGCTGCGCGCCTCGTCCCGCACCTGCGCGCCCAGTGAGGCGCGCAGCCGGTCCGCCGCCGCCAGCAGCCGCACCATACGGGGCTGCTGCCCGGGCGAGACCCGCCGCAGCAGCAGCGCGAACTCCTCCAGCAGACCGGGGAGTTCCGTACGCTCCCCGATCGACTCGTACAGCCGCAGACTCTCCCGCAGCGCCCGGTCGGCCCGCTCCGGCTCCTCACCCTCCAGCGCCATCGACGCGACGATCCGCAGCGCACCGGCCAGCCCCCGGGCGTCCCGGATGCGCCGGAACGACTCCAGCGACCGGTCCAGCAGCTCCTGCGCCTTGCGCCGCCCCCCGTCGGCGCGCAGCACCGCCGCGAGCGCGGCCGCCGTCTGGGCCGCGGGCCCGGTGAGCCCCAGCGACTCCAGCGTGCTCAGCGCGGTGACCAGGACCGGGTGCGCGCCCTGCGGCTCACCGGCCGCGAGCAGCGCCACCCCCAGATGTGCCGAGGCCAGCGCGCCCTGCCGCCGGTCGCCGGAGCTCTTCGCCAGCGCGATCGCCCGGCGGTGCCGGCGTACCGCCTCCTGAGGGTCGCCCAGCGCGAGCGCGAAGGTCCCCGCCATGTCGGCCAGCCGGGCGTGCACCGCCTCCGGCAGCCCGGGATGTTCCTCCGTCACCTCGTCGCACCGGTTCAGGCCCTCCCGCAGCCGCCCCTGCACCAGCCACGGCAGCCGGCAGCCGAGCGTCATCGCCGCGACCGCCTCGCCGTCGCCGCGCTCGCGCAGGCGGTGCAGTGCGGCCGTCACGTTCGGCCCCTCGGCCTCGAGGATCCGCAGCCACCGCACCTGCTCCGTCCCGGCGAGCCGGGGCCCGGCCGCCGCGACCAGCTCCCGGTACCGCCCGGCATGCGCGTCCAGGGCGGCATCCGCCCGCCCGGCGGACGTGGCCTCGGCACGGCAGTACGACCGGACCGGCTCGGGAACGGCGAAGCACGGCTCCCCCATGTCCCCCATGTCCTCCTGGTCCACCGCCACGACCAGCCCGCGCTCCAGCAGCGTCTCCAGCACGGCCTCGACGGCCGGCTCGGCCATGGACAGTCCGAACCCCCGCTCGTACACCGCCAGTCGCTCCAGCACCTCCCGGGCGGTGCCGTCCAGTCCGGCGAGGGCCGACGCGGCCAGCGCCGCCAGTGAACGGTGGCGCTCCGGCGCGTTCGCGGATCCGCCCGCGAGCACGGTGGTGTTCGGGCGCAGCCGTGCCAGCAGGGTGTGCGGCGGGAAGAGCCGCGACCGTCCGGCGGCCAGCTCCACGGCCAGCGGGAGCCCGTCCAGCAGGGTGCACAGAGCGGCCACGGCCCGGCCGTTCTCCGCGGTCAGCGCGAACGAGGGATCGGCATCCCGCGCACGCCGTTCGAACAGCGCCACCGCCGCGAACTCCCGCAGCTCGTCGGGGTCCGGCTCCGTGGCGCCGTCACCCCCGATCCCGGGCCCGGACCCGAACCCGTGCCCGGGCCGGGCCATGGGCCCGGGCACGGGCAGCGGCCCGACCGGCACCAGCCGCTCTCCGGGCACCCGCAGCGGTTCCCGCGCGGTGACGAGCACCACCAGCCCGGGAACCTCGGTCAGCAGCGCGGCGACGGCCTCGGCGGGGGAACGGACGCCCAGGTCGGCGTCGTCGAGCACGAGAAGCGGCCGCCCCGCCGCCCCGCCCGCGACCGCCTCACCGACCGACGGCAGGTCCCCGCCTGTCGACCGCAGCGCCTCACCCGCCGACCGGAGATCCGTCGCCGGCCCGGCCGTCCACACGCCGGAGAACTCCGCCCCGACCGCACGCACCGCCTCCACGGCCAGCCTGCTCTTGCCGACCCCGCCCGGCCCGGTCAGCGTGACGAGCCGGACGCCCGGATCGGTCAACCGGCCGTGCAGAGTGACGAGTTCCCGCTCCCGCCCGATGAGCTCCGTCACCGGGCAGGGAGGTGCCCACCGTGTCACGGACATCCAGACCCCCTTGCAGACAGACGCCTGAGACAGACGCCTGAGACAGACGTCCTCACACGCTCGCCCACGCCGCCGAAGCGCCGCTGAAGCGAGGGCGCAGCCGCCACACGCCGGGCCGCGTCTCCAGCGGCTGCCCGGCCCCGCCCGACCCCGGCGCGTGCAGGGCCCGCAGCGAGCGGAGCGCGTACGCCTCCAGACGTACGTCCCGCAGCTCCCGGGCCAGATCCAGACACCGCCCGAACCAGACCCGCGCCGCGTCCGGCCCCTCCGACTCCAGCGCCACCAGGGCCAGCGCCCGGCAGGCCTCGTACCGGCCCCGCACATGCTCCGGCGCCGGCATCGCCGTGACCGCCGACCTCAACAACTCCGCCGCCTCCGGCGCCGCGCCCGTGTCCAGACACAGCTCGGCCAGGCCGACCAGCGCCCGCCCGGCCTCCTCCCGCGCGCCCGCGTCGTCCGCGACCGCCCAGGCCCGCTCGTAGTGCTCGCGGGCCGGACCCGGCCGCCGCCACTGCCACGCCAGATCCCCGAGCACCCGCAGCATCCGCGCCTCGGCCGTACGGTCGCCGCACCGCCGCGCGGCCTCCAGGGCCAGCGCGCACACGCCCTCCGCGTCCTCCTCGCCACCCTCCGGCTCAACGCCCCCCGCCAGCCGCACGGTCAGCTCCCACAACCCGGCCTCGTACGCCACGCGCGCCAGCCGGGCCGGGACAGGACGTAAGGGATGTGCGGTGCGCACGGAACGTACGGGATGCACGTGAACCGCCGCCGCCGTCGGCACAGGCACCGGCCCCGGGCCGGTCGTCGTCAGGGCCTCGGCCTGGGGGGCGTACGCCTCGCACATCCGCTCCGTGGCCGCCCGTACCGTCGCCGCGTCCTCCCGGGCGGACAGTTCCTCGGCGGCCAGGAGCCGCAGCAGTTCCGGAAGCCGGTAGCCGCCGCCGGGTGCCACCTCCAGCAGCCCCGCGTCGACCAGGCCCTCCACCAGATCAAGGGCGTCGCCCTCGGACAGACCGAGCACCGCGGCGGCGTGCCCGGGCGCGAACTCCCCGGGCGGCAGCAGCCCCAGCAGCCGAAAAGCCCGCCGCTCGGCGCCCGCACCCGACGCGTACGCCGCCAGCAGGTGCCCCCGCACCTGGACATCACCCGTGCGCAGCACGCCGAACCGCGTGCGCTCGTCCCGCAGTCGCGCCGCCAGCGCGGCGGCCGTCCAGTGCGGGCGGGCGCCCAGCAGCCCCGCCGCGATCCGCAGCGCCAGCGGGTGACCCCCGCACAGTTCGACGATCTCCGCGACGGCCGACGGCTCCGCCGCGCCGTCGAACATCCTGCGCGCCTCCCCGGCCGTCAGCGCGCCGAGCACGACCGTCCGCAGCCCGTCGATCCCGGCGGGCACCCGGTGTCCCGTGATCAGCGCGGCGCTGCCCGGCGCGGCGGCGAGCACCTCTCTGACCTGGGCGGCGGAGTCCGCCCCGTCCAGTACCAGCAGCATCCGGCGGCTGGCGAGCGACTCCCGCGGGCCGCCGTCCGCGGTGCCGTCGGCGCGGCGTACGACATCGTGCAGCAGCCGGACCGCCTCGTCGGCCGTCAGCGGGGTCCGGTCGTCCGACGGACGCAGTTCGAGGAAGAACCGCCCGTCGGGGAAGTCATCCGCGACCCGATGGGCCCCCTCCACGGCGAAGGCCGTCTTGCCGATGCCCGGCATCCCGGTCACGGCCACCCGGACCGCCCCCGGGTCCTCCCGGAGCATCCGCTCCACCTCGGCCAGCTCGGCGCCCCGCCCGACGAACGACGGATCGGCGCCGGGCAGACACCCGTCACCGTGGTGGGCCGATCCAGGGCCGGTCACCTCACCCATGACCGCCCGGTCCACGGCCGCCCGGTCCACGGCCGCTCGGCGCACGGCCGTTCGACCCATGGCCGCCCGACCCTCGGCCGGCCCCTCCCCGGCCGCCCGCCCGGCGGGTGCCTGCGGCTCGCCCCCGGGATGGAGGAGTGCCGGATCGCCCTCCAGGATGCGCCGGTGCAACCGCTGCGACCGCGGCCCCGGTTCGATGCCCAGCTCGTTCACCAGGGTGCGGCGCAGGACGCCGTAGACCTCCAGCGCCTCGGCCGCCCGGCTGCAGCGGTACAGCGCCACCATCAGATGCAGACGGAGGTCCTCCCGCAGGGGATGCTCGGCGGTCAGGGACTGGAGTTCGCCGACGAGGTCGTGGTGCCGGCCCAGCCGCAGGTCCGCCTGGATGCGCTCCCCGAGGGCGGTCATCCGCGCCTCGGCCAGCCGCACCGCGGCACTCTCCAGCAGCGGCCCGTGCGGCGTGTCGGACAGCACGGGTCCGCGCCACAGCCCGACCGCCCGCCGCAGCAGCCGGGACGCCGAGGCGAAGTCGCCCGCCGCGAGGGCCCGTCTGCCCCGCTCGGACACCTCCTCGAACACGGCGGCGTCCAGCTCCTCGCCCACGGCCCGGAGCACATACCCGGGGCTCCGGGTGACCAGCGCGTCCTGCCCGTGGCGCGGGTCGGCCGACCGCAGCAGCTTGCGCACCTGGGACACGTACACCTGGAGCGTGGTCGTCGCGGTGCGCGGCGGTGCGGTGGGCCAGAGTTCGTCGATGAGGGTGTCGACCGAGACCACCTCGTTCGCCCGGACCAGCAGGGTGCCGAGCACCACGCGCAGCTTGGCCGCGCGCGGGGTGTACGAGATGGACGAGCCCCCCGCGTCGGTACCGCTTCCGCTCTCGCCCCCGGGACCGCTTCCGCTGCCGTCCTCGGGACCGCTCCCGGCCTCGGGACCGGTGATCTCCAGCGGGCCCAGGATCCGGAACCGCGTGCCGGACACGGGACGGACCTCAGAAGTCCTGCACCACGAGGGTGCGGGCCTCGGCCACCGTGCGCCGCCGCTGCGTCACCGTGAGCGTGACCGGCACCGAGGGCCGCCCCTCGGCATCGCGCCCGAGCGCCCCCACCACGGCGAAACAGCGCAGCGGCACGTCCAGGTCCGCCTGGCCGCGGAAGTTCACCTCGCAGGAGACCGGCATGCTGCGCTCCGCGGACAGACCGTGCGTACGGCCCGCCGCCAGCAGCGACGCCTGGCGCAGTGACTCCATCAGGTGCAGCCCCGTCAACTGGCCGTCGCCGCCCACGAAGACGGGGCTGACGCCCTCGGTCAGCACCCAGGTGCTCAGCCGGCCGCGCGCGCAGTCCGTCGGCTCACTGATCACCACGTTCTCCGGCAGGTACCGGCCGACCTCGGCGCACGTCGCCGGCCGCGGCGGCCCGTCCGGGAAGTCGTCCAGCTCCGGCATCGCCGGCTGGGCCCGGCGGACGTGCTCCAGATGCTTGCGGTAGAGGCGCGGCATCAGGAACACCAGCCCCGCTGCCCCGGTCCCGCACGACATGCCGTCGATGAGGATCTCGATGTGGAAGTCCAGCCCGCGCGGCACCTCGTCGACGACGTTCGCCGGCCGGACCCTGATATGGGTCGTCACCGGTATGCCGCCCTCCCCGGGAAGCCGGTGCGGCGAGCGCCAGCCGGAGAGGTCGGTGAGCTCGAGCGCGAGGCGGAAGAAGAGGCCGGGCCGGTCGTCCGGCACCCCGAAGTACCGGTGGCCGATGAACTCGCCGACCTCGCGGACCGTCTCCGTCGCGATCTGCACGTCGTGGAAGCGGCCGGGGCCGTCGTTGAAGAGCGGGTGGGCGACCGGCATCTCGCCGGCGAGGGCGAAGTTCTCCTCGCCGGGGCCGGGAACGTCCAGAAGGTAGTGGTCCCGGGGGGACGGGCGGTGGATCAGGTGGCACGTTCCCATGCCCGGACCGGCCGGGACCGTGTGGCTCATGGCGGTGCCGTGATCGATCGTCATGTCCCTCCCCTTGTCCGCCTCCCATCGTGAACACGAGGGCGAGCACCGGGCCAGCCGGACACGGTGGCAGCAAGATGCACGGCAGCAACTGCGCGGCGGCCGGGCGTCCATGGCGACGACACCTTGGCCTCGAGGTCGGCTTTAGCCGTATCCATGCCCCTCGCCCGACCCTGATGTCACTGCCCCGCCCCCGGATTTCCCCCGTCTGCGGGCGGGGCATCGACCTGATGTCCCCCTCTACGCCCGCGGAATGGTGCCCGCGGACACGTGCCCGCGGATCCGCACCCGCGGAATGGTGCCTGCGGATCGCTGCCTGCGGAGGAGCCGAGATGACCGTCACCGGAACCGAGCAGGCGCGGGCCGAGCAGGCGCGGGCCGAGCCGCACGCCCGCCCGAGAGCGGGCGCACGGGCGCGAGGCCGTGCCACGGCCGGTCCGTCGCGCGGGCTCCGGCTGGGCTACGCGTCCGGCTCCCTGGTCACCGGCACGTTCACCACGCTGCCGGGCCTGCTGCTGCTTCCCTACCTCACCGACACCCTGGGGGTCGGCGCCGCGCTGGCCGGGGCGATCGTGTTCCTGCCCAAGGCGTGGGACGCCCTCCTCAACCCGGTCGCCGGCCGGCTCAGCGACCGTACGCGGACCCGTTGGGGTGCCCGCCGCCCGTACGTCCTCGGTGGCGGCCTCGCGGTGGCCGCCGGCTTCGCCCTGACGTTCGCGGGGCTCGCGACCGGCACGGCCGGCGCGTGGTGCGCGGCGGCCGGATTCCTGCTCACCGCCACCGCGTTCGCCTTCTTCCAGGTGCCGTACGTGGCGATGCCCGCGGAGATCACCGACCGCCAGGAGGACCGGGTCCGGCTGGTCGGCGGCCGGGTCACCTTCATCGGCGTGGCAGCCCTGGTCACGGGAGCGGCCGGTCCCGCCCTGGTCGAGGCGGGCGGGGGAGGCGTGGCCGGGCACCGCTGGATGGGCCTGTTCGGCGCGGCCGTCGTCGCGGCCGGAACGCTCGGCGTGTTCCTGGGCACGGTTGCCGCCCCGCCCGGCCCCGTCCAGCGCAGCGAGCCGAGCCTGCGGCGCCAGCTCGCCGTCGCCCGCAGCAGCCCGCCCTTCATGACGCTGCTGCGCTGCGCCCTCGTCCAGTCGGCCGCCTCGGGCGTGCTGATCGCGGGCGCGCCCTACGTTGCGGACCACGTGCTGCCTGAACGGCTCGGCATCGGCCCCTTGGTGGCGGCGTTCGTCGCACCCAACCTCCTCACGATCGGCCTCTGGTCGCGGCTGGGCCGTCGGAGGGGGAACCGTCGCGGCCACGCGGCGGCGTCCGCGCTCTTCGCGGCCGGCTGCCTGGTCTTCCTCGCCGCGCCGGTGCTGCCCACCCCGGCGGTGCTGCTCACCATGGCCCTGGCGGGTGTGGGCCACGCCGGCCAGCTGCTCTTCCTGTACGCGATGCTGCAGGACTGCATCGCGGCGGACACGGTCCGTACGTCACGCCGGCAGGCGGGAGTGTTGTCCGGGGTCTTCACCACCGTCGAGGGCCTGGGCGTCGCCGTCGGCCCGTTCGTCTACGGACTGGTGCTCCAGCTCTCGGGCTATGTCTCCTCCGGAACCGGCCGGGCCGCCGAACAGAGCACGACCACCGGATGGGGCCTGCTCACCGGCTTCGCCGTCCTGCCGGCCCTGGCCACGGCGGCGGCCATCGCACTGCTGCGCAGCTACGACGTACAGGACTCCCGGCGGACACGACCCCCCGCGGAACCGGAACCCCGAACCGACCCCCCGACGAAACCCCACCCCTGACAGTGCCCAGTGCCCTCAATGCAACCGCACCGGCGCATGCGCATCGGGCGGTCCGAGCGGCCTCGCGCCCCCGTCCGCGCCCCTGAGCTGCACCTCCCCGGTGCGATCGGCGGTGACCTCGCCGATGACGGCGGCCTGCCGGCCGTAGGGGTGCGCGTGCAGCGCGGACAGCACCATGGCGGTGCGCTCCTCGGGGACGAACAGGCACAGGCACCCCGCGCAGGCCGCCTCCAGCGGATCGATCCCCAGCGCGCCGAGCGCGATCCGGGCCTCGTACTGCACCGGCAGGGCGGCCTCGTCGACGCGCAGGGTGAGCCTCAGGCCCGCCGCGCACGAGCGCAGCACACGGGCCAGGCCGCCCTCGGTGACGGCACGGGCGTGACGCAGGTGGGGCAGCACCGGGGCGAGCAGGCCGGACAGGGGTGCGCAGTCGCTGGGGACGAGGTGCTCGTAGCCGAGTTCGTGGCGCAGGGAGAGCAGGTGTGCGGCGTGGCCGCCGAGCGGCCCGGTCACGAGCAGCCGGTCGCCGGGCCGTATGTTCCTCTGGTCCAGCGGTGGGCCGGGGGGCCGTACGCCGAGCGCGGTGGCCGTGACGAACACCCGGTCCGCCTCGCCCGCACGCACCACTCGCGTGTCCACCGCCGCGATCTCGACCCCGGCCTCGTCGGCGGCGCGCCGCACCGAGTCCGTCAGCCTGCGCACCAGAGGCATCGGCAGCCCGGCCTCCAGCACGATCCCGAGCGTGAGCCGGCGCGGCTCGGCGCCGCTCGCGGCCAGCTCGTTGACCACCCCGCACACGGCGACCCGCCCCACGTCCCCCGCACCGAAGAACGGGGGATCGACGACGTACGCCCCGGTCCGCACGGCCGGCTCCGGCACACTGCGCAGCAGCCCGGCGACCAGTTCCCGCACCGGCATCCCGAGCCCCACCTGCGCCGTACTCCGGCCGTCCCCCTCAGCTCCCACAGCGGCCCCCCGAGACCTACGAGATCTCCGCGACCTCCGACCGACAAGATCGCCCCGCCTCTCATCCTCCTCCCCGCGCTCCGCGCGGAACACCCACCGACCGCCCGATCAGGGGGCGGTTAGGGGGACCGCATCAGGGAGCCGCTGTTGCCCGTCATGCAAGGAACGGCCAGAGGTAGACCACTCCCGCGACGCACCCCGCGGCGGAGCCGGCCATCCAGTACAAGGAAAAAGTGTTGAGAGGCACCTTGTCCCAAGGCTTCTCCTCCTGCTCCGCGATATCGGCTGCAACCCTTTTCGCGACGGGCATCAGCATGATGACGAACATCATCAGCCCGCAACTGTAGAAATACAGGGTGTGCGAGACGGAATAGCCTTTTACCGCGGCGTTGGGGAACAGGAACGCCCAGCCGGCCAGCGGGGCGATGAACATGCGCCGCTTGGCCTTGGGCGTCGGCATGCACCAGTACATCGCCGCCATGTAGACGACGGTGACCGCGCCCGCGATGAGCCCCCAGTCGTCTGTGGTCAGGTGCGCATGCATGATCGCGGCTCCTCCGGGGCGAAACACGACGTGAAGTTCCATGGCCGGGACGCACGGTCCCGCAGCGCACCCGCGCCGGTGAAATCAGCGAAACAGCAGCCACAGGCATGAGCTGGGCGGCGTGTATCGCGAAGTCCCCAGGCATTTGTGTCGTCTCGGGTCGACGCGCCTCGAAATCGAGTGGCACCCCCCGAAACTGTGGCCCGAATTCACTCGGCGAAAACTGCTCGAACAATCATACGTACCTGGTCTCCTGCCGTGAGTGGCAACTTCCGGCAGCAAGAATCAGCTGAACTCTGCCGCCCTCCGGCAACCTCACGCTCCGGCGGAACCGCTCCCCACCCGGGCGCCAGGCGCCGGCCACATCCCGCAGCTTCTCCGGTGACCCGCGGTGGCGAAGGCTCATGCCGACGGAGGCCGGGACCCGGACTCCGAAGTCGGCCGGCAAGGGGGTGGGCCGGCAAACACGTCAGGGGCCCGATCCGCTTTCACGGATCAGGCCCCTGACCTGGTACTACGGCGTCGGGGTGGCGGGATTTGAACCCACGACCTCTTCGTCCCGAACGCGATCAGGCCCTAGTGTGCCTGCGACCCTGGGCACTCATCTGAGCCTTTGGTTCCTACAGCCGTCCACTACCGTCCGCGAGGGTATGGGTGTGGCTGCATCGTTTGGCCCCCTGTTTGGCCCCCTCAACGACGCATGAGCTATCCGCGCCGCGGTCTGTTGCCTCTGGTCAACTCAGCACGTCCGCGACCGACCGGACAACCGCCTCAGCGAGACGCGGTGGCACGCTGTTGCCAACCTGGGCCTGGACTGACGAACGTGACCCGACGAACTCGAAGCTGTCGGGAAACGTGAAGAGTCGCTTCAGCTCGGGGATGCGCAGGCGCCTGTTCTCCCAATGGAACGGGCCCACGTACGGGCCGGGTTGGGCCTGAATCGTCGGGGAGGGCTTACCAGGGTCCAACTTCAACAGGAAGGACCAGTACCTGCTCCGCCACTTGAACAGCGGATCGGGGTGGCCCCGCTTCTCCGTGTAGAAGAGGTAGTTGTCTCCCGGCGGAACGTCAGGCAGAAGATGACCGAACTGCCCGCCGACGCGCTCTTCAGGCTCTGGATCACTGACGAGTCCCTTCAGGGCCTCGCCGGCTGTGACGTACGGCGCAGCACCTTCTGTACCCGAAGACCTACGCTCCCACTTGCCCGTGTGGGTCGCTGTAGGCAAGGAAGGGATCTTTTCCCCTTCGGGCGCGCCGACGATGAAGAGGCGCGGCCTGGCTTGCGGCACCCCGTAGTCAGCTGCGTTGAGGACTTTCCAGTCAAATTCGTACCCCGCCTCCTTGATCTCTCTCAAGAGTCGATCGAAGGCAGGACGACTGGCCTTGTTGTTGTACGTCAATGCGTAGACGTTTTCGAGCACAAAGGCTCTCGGCTTGGCCTCACGGAGAACGCGCGTATATTCTTGCAAGAGACTGGCGTCGGGGTCCAGTCCGTCTCGTTTCCAGTCCAGCCAGAAGCCAGACTTGGAGAATGGAGTGCAAGGGGGACCGCCGACCAGCAGATCCGGCCGCTCGCCACCCCTTAGGCCAGCGTGCTCCAAAATCTCGTCCGTGGTCGTCATGAGGATGTCATTAACAATGACGGAGTCGAGGTGGGGAAAGTTTTTCTCCATAGTGAGAGCAGCGTCCTTGTTGCGTTCGACCGCTGCCCGAACCTCGAAACCGGCGGCCTCGACGCCAAGGTCCAGGCCGCCAGCCCCGGAGAATAGAGAGATCGCCACCCCTTGATTGTTCATGAGCTGTAGTGTGCCACAAGCGTCCGCAGGTGCGGGAGGGAGGCGCGAAGTCAACCCTGTAGGCTACCGGAGCCGCCCTGTGCGGCTCCGCGCAACCTGTCAAGCTCTGCCTGCTGCGCGGTCATGAGCTTGTTCAGCTGGTTGCTAACTTGCGCGCTGATCTTGAACTGGAAGGCACGCCAGAAGCGGTAGAACTCCTCCGGTGTGTCGAACTCGCCACGTCCCTCTCGGAGGGCGGCGATGGAGTCTACTGCCCCTATGTACTCGCGTGTGGTCGACGAACGTTTCTTGCTGGCGATGCGCCAAGGCTCCTGCACAATAACTTCAAGGTCGTCTACGCGCCAAGCTGAAGCCTCATTCAATGTGTAGATTACGAGAACGTCTAGATGAGTCTCGTAGTCTCCGAAGGGACGGAATGTTCCAGGCCAGTGGAGGGCTGGCCATTTGAAATAAGTGTTTCCGGTATAGAGGGTGATTCTGCTTTGTGTCCGGCCGTTTGGAACTCCGCTTGCGGTGACTGCCCTACGCGCCGCCTTGATGTCAATCGCGTGATGTCCGCCGCCGAATCGAGGTCCACTGACTTCGAGGTCCGGATATCCGCGCTCTGACCCTCGCTGAAAAGCAATCCCGCCTGCCCCGGTGATTGCGGAGATTATGAAGTCGATGATGGAGACTTCGATAATGTTCGCAAGCGAGGCGGGTTCTTTTGGTAGCGGCAGTAGATGACCCCGGGTCGCGAGTTTCTCCTCTAGATCTTGTGGGCCAGTGATTGTGATTGGCCATTCGGCACCCGGGCTATCGGTTTGGAGTACTCCCCTCACGTTGAACTTGTACTGGCTGCAGACCTCGCGCAGCCATTCTTCAATCGTGTCCGCACCTGTCACAGACTGATCTTGTCATGCAAGTCGGCTGTTAGGTCGGGGGAGTTTGATATGCAGGCAATTATCCGATTGACGCCTATTCGCCCAGTATGGTCGTAGGCGGTCAGTTCCAGTGCCTGCTTGTGGGAGCCGTCAGGTCACTGCGGAAGAAACCCGGGTTTCTCCTGCCCGAGTGTTTGTAGGCGTGCCAGGTAGTCCCGGGCCCCAGGTTCTGCGGCGTACCGGCGCTTCATCTCGGCGGCAAGCTCGCGGCTTGTCATGATGAGGGATGGCACCGACTGGCGGTCCCCTTCGAGGGCTCGTTCCCCCATGATGAGTGCCTGTTCCAGATCGCCTTCACGTGCCGCCGTGACTCCGAGGGTGACGCGCGCTTCGGCGTTGCGCATTGGTGAGCGCTCGGTGCCGTCGAAGTCTGTTCCTGCCCTCAGCACCTCTTCGGCGAGCGTGCGCGCAAGCTTGTCTTCGCCGACCAGGCGGTAGCAGTCCATCGCGTAGAAGTCGAACTTGGCTGGGTCCACCACGAAGTGGTTGTCCAAGTTCTCGGGGTACGGCATCCCTTCGAGCAACCGCCGCCCCTTGTCCAAGGCGACCTCGACTTGCCGGCGGTCCCCGATCCGCGCCCATGCCTTGGCTTCCTGGCCTGCGAGCTGCACGGCCACGCCGTGGTGCTGTGCCGTCTCTGCTCCAGCCTGCGCCGCTGCGATGACGCCCCGGTAGTCGCCGGTCGTTAGGGCGAACCACGCCCGCATCTCGTGTGCCCAACCGGCGACCTCTGCGTGATCAGCCTCGGTCGCGAGCGAGAGCGCGGCCTGTCGGGTCGACTCGGCCGCGTGGCGGTCGCCTGTGTCGTACTCGACGCAGCCGACCAATAGCGCGAGCCAACCGGACAGCGCGAGCACCTCCCGGTGCTGTGCGAGCGTGAGGCTCTTCTTGTGGAGGTCGACGACGCGTCGGAGCCACTGCCGCCCCTCGATGAGGAGCTGTTCACTCGGCATGAACGGGTATTCCGAGGCAAGCCGGTCCGCTGTGATTCGCAAGGCATCAAGCGTGGCGTTGTCGACATCGGACCGGTTGAGACGGCTGACGATCTCCAGCGTCTCCATGCCAGACGCTGCAAGGATCTCCCTGTCTCCATCCCGCCGCGAGGGTGCCGGGAAGAGCGCGTGCGTCACGGTGCCGAAGAGGGCCGCGATGATCGGTTGATAGAAGTCGTTCGGCATCTGGCCTGACTCCCAGCGCTTCCACTGGCGAATCATGCTGTCCTCCGCCGGCAGCTCCGTGGGAGCGTGCGCCCGCAGTGCCCTCACTGCCTGACGCTGCGACCAGTCGCGCGCCGTTCGTTCGGCAGCAATGCGCCGAGCCCATGCGGGCCTGTCGTCGGTCATGTGCCCTCCTCCGAGTGCCTACTCCGAGTCTCACCCGCGCGTCAGGGGGACAGGGAAGGGGACAGAGGGGTGTCACTGGACATGTCCCCACCTCCGCCGTGCCGTCCCCTAGCTGTCACTTACCTCACAACTACCGTTCCTCGCATGCTGGTTGCAGATCACGCACCACCCGGGGCGGAGCGCTCTTCGAGTGCTGCGACCCGTTCAGCCAATGCCTGAATCTGGGAGCGGATGTCCTTGATGTCGTCGCGTACGTCGCCGGTGGGGGCCGACCCGTCACCGACGAAGTTACCGAGGTTCCCGGCCGAGACGATGAGCCCTTCGGCCCGAAGTGCTGCCAACCCGTTCTGGATGGTCTGGCTCGCGAACCCGAATCGGTCCATCAGCTCTCGCTGCGACGGGAGCTTGTCTCCCGGCTTCATTTTTTTGATGTCAGCGCGTAGTGCGTCCGCGACCTGCACCGCTTTCGACTTGGGGCCTCCTGTGGCAGTCATGCTCTGAGCGTACCCACCACAGCGAACTAGCGCGCATCACTTCACAAGGGTTGTGCACCACAGCAGACTAGTGCACGCTAGTCAGTGAGCGGCCTCGCGGAATTCCGTGGGCTAGCCGCCTGATCTGCACGAATGCACGGGGCGGGGACGCTGCAATCCCGCCAAAGGCCAGGTGGAACAGGGTTTCGGCCCGTACTGGCGAGGTGGCCCGGCGACCGCGAGCAACGGCCGGAGAGTGGGGACGTGGTCCCCCTTGCAGTGCTTCACCCCTGTTGACCCCGTGGAAAGGACACCTGATGTACCGACGAAGACCGTGAGCGCCGCCGCGACGGACCGGCTGGCGGCGCTGTGCGACAAGCCGGTCCGTCTCTGGTTTCGCAGCCGATGAGCTGCGGCCGGCTGCCTCCCTCGCCCGTCCGTCTCACGTACTGCGTGTGGACGTACGGGCGGGAGGCGGGGAGCCGGAATCGACTCCAACGGCGCGAGCCCCCGGTGCGGGAACACCGGGGGCTCTGTTCGGGCCGTTCCTCGCTGGAAGGAACTACGACCCATGAACCACGTTGTCACACTTCAGGACGCCATCACGGCGTTCGCCGACTTCATCGAGCCGACCGCTGCTGAGCTGGACGCGATCGAGCAGGAGATGCCCGTGATCCTGGCGGACGTCGACCTGTTGGACGCGCACATCACCACCCTGGACCGCATCCCGAGCGAGCTGGACGAGCGGCGCATCCGTCGGGCCCGGCGCCGGGCGCTCGCCGCCCGGGTCGCGCTGGTCAACCGCGCGGCGGGTGCGAGCCTTCCCGGGGGTGCCGCGTGACACTGGACGACCTCGCGGTCCCCCTGCGGGCGCTGCGGCTGCTGGCCGTGGACTTCGGTCACCTGCCCGCCCCCGACGTGGACGTGTCCCTGCTCTACCCGGAGCAGTTGCGGCTGGCTTTCCACGACACCTCGTGCGAGAGCCTGGCCGCGTTCGAGGAGTGGCGCACCGCGTTGCAGATCGCCCCGGACGCGGTCGACTCCCACACCCAGAGCGACGGTCAGACCCTCGTGCTCAAGGCCGAGGGACCGTTCGCCGGCGCGGTCGTGATGCTGACCGCCTATGCCGACGTGCCGGTCAACGACCGTGCCCCGGCGGGGCAGGCGGGAGGTGCCCAGTGAAGGCGAAGACGGTTCTGCCGGCTGTCGCGATGACGGCCGTGTCCATGGTGCTCACCCTCGCGGTGGTCATGATGTGGCTGGGGGCGGCGGTGCCGTGGCCGGTCGCGCTGGTCGTGGGTCTCGGTATCGACGGTGGATGGCTGGCCACCCTCGCCTACGAACGGCGTCTCGCGGCACAGGGCGACCACAGCCGTGCGGTCACGGCGGTCGGCTGGTCTTTCGGCATCCTCGCCGCCGGCGTCCTGGTCGCCCACGCGCTGACCGCTGAGCACTCAGCCGGCGCGTGGCTGGCCGTGGCGTGGCTGCCGATCGCGGCGAAGGCCCTGTGGCTCGTGCACAGCCTGTGGGAGCGCACCGCGCTCACGCCGCTCGCGCTGGACGCGATCCGGGGAATCCAGCAGGAGGCGCGCGACGAAGCCGCCGTGGCCCGTGCTCGGCTGCGGGCGGAAGCGGCCACCGAGGAGACGCGGCTGGCGGCCGTGACGGAAGCCGGTGCCCGCGTCGCACGCGTCCAAGCCAAGACCTCACGGACCCTCGCGGGCGCCTGGTCGACGCTGGAGGCCGCTCGCAGGGGCGAGGAGACTGGCAGGGCCCTGACCAGCGTGACGACACCCGTCACGCCCGGCGTCACACCCCGCTGGGAACTGCCCGTCTGGGGCCCGACCGAGCCGGTTCCGGCGCTGGAGACAGCCGCCCCGGCCCTGTCGGATGATGCGCTGGACACCCTCGTTCACGACATCCGGCACAGCCAGACGCCGCCCCTGTCCTACCGGGAGATGGCTGCCCGCTTCCGCGCAGCCGGCCACTCCGCCTCCGAGGTCCGGTTGCGGGCTGCGTGGAAGCGGGTGGCCGCGTGAGTACCCTCGCCGCGCTCTTACCGGCCGTGCCGCCCATCATCGGGTGGGCGGTACACGCCCGATGGCTGCACGGACGGCTGACCACCGCCCGACGTGATCCGCTCACCGGGTTGTGGACGCGGGACGCGTTCACCCGGCGGGCCCGCCGCCTGCTGCGCGACCCCCGCGCCGTGGTCGTGCTGGCGGACGTCGACCACTTCAAGCAGATCAACGACACCCACGGCCACGCGGCCGGTGACGTACTGCTCGCCACGGTCGCCGCCCGCCTCACCCACGGCGCCACCCCCGGCGGAGTAACCGGGCGGCTCGGTGGGGATGAATTCGCCGCCGTCGTGGTCGACCGCGACGGCACGATGGCCGATCGGTTGCACACCCTCGCCCGCGTCCTGGCCCGGCCGGTCGACGCCGCACCCGAGGTACACACCACGGTGTCCCTGGGGTGGGTGCGGGCTGCCGACCACCCGGGCGAGGACCTGTCCGCGCTGCTGCGCCGCGCTGATGAAGCCATGTACGCGGCCAAGCGGTCCGGCCGGTCCGGTCCCCGCAGGGCCCGTCTCGGGCGGCTGCTCGGGTCGGTCGCCGGCCGCCGTCCCGGACGGCGCGGCGCGGCGTGAGCACGCTCCCGGTCTTCCGGTGGCGCCTGGCCCCGGACGGCTACGCCACCCGCCGCCAACTGCGCGCCCGTGGCCTGCGGCCCGGTGGCCAGGACGTGGCCGCGCAGCTCGAACGGCCGCGCCGCCGCCGCGGCCCGCTGGTCGCCTACCTCTACCGCATCGACCTGGCCAAGCCGGTCCGGCCGATGACCCCGGCCCGGCGGGCGGCGCTCGCCAAGGCCAACGCCGCCCGGCGCACCTGCCCCGCCTGCGCTCGGGACGCCGGCTACGTCATCCCCACCTCGCTCGGCATGTGCGTTTCCTGCGCCTACCCCGAGCAGTACGCCGCCTGAAGTCCCGGCGGGGCCGGTCCGCTCACCTCCTACAGCGACGGACCGGCCCCGCCTTCCCTCTGCGAGAGAAGGAAGTCTCAGTGAAGCATCCCGACGACGACCACGAATTGTTCAACCGCCTGGAAGCCGAAATGGCCGCCGAGCAGGGCGCCGACGTGGTCGACTTGGACAAGGCCCGCGCCGCCCGCGAACCGGCCCCCGCCACCGGCCCGGAGCCGGCCGGCCCCGGTACGCCGGTCATGGTCGACCAGAGCGCCCCCGCGGCGACTGGTCACGGCTACCTCGGCCGGCTCGCCGGCGCCCGCCGCCGCGGGGTCGTGCCCATCTGGCTGAAGTCCGTGACCGAGCTGCGCACCGCCGCCGGGTGGGTGGCCCGCCACTACGCCCACACCGCCGGGTATCACGCGCTGCGTGCTCCCATCTACGCCGCCAGGCTGGCGCTCCAGGCCCCGGCCGGTGCCGCGAAGTTCGTTGGGGGCACGATGCGGTGGGTGGCCGACCGTGAGGGCGAACCGGTCCGGCTCGCCGCCGTGCGGCGTGAGGACGCTGCCGAGTACCTGAAGCTGTCGCGGCAGCGTGACGGACGGGTCCGGCTGCGGACCCTGGTCGCCGCGCTCTCGATGTTCACCGGTCTCGGTCTGGCGCTCGCCCTGTACGTGCTGGCCCCCGACTGGCTGCAAGCCGTCTCCGTGAGCGCGGTCGTCCTCGCCCTGGGGGCCGCCGGCCGCAAGGCGGATGCCCCGGTCGTGCACCGGGCGGTGGAGCTGCCCAAGGCGACCAAGCTCACGTCCGACATCGTGCTGCGGGCGCTGGGGGCCCTGGGGATTCCTGCGATCAACCAGGCGCAGGGCAAGGGGCGGGACGGGTTCGAGTTCACCGCCCCCATCACGCGCGACGGTCCCGGCTGGCGTGCGGAGGGCAACCTGCCCTACGGCGTGACCGTGACGGACATCATCGAGCGCCGTGAGCGGCTCGCGTCCGGTCTGCGCCGCCCGCTGGGGTGCGTGTGGCCCGAGGCGGTCCCCGACGAGCACACCGGGCACCTGGTGCTGTGGGTCGGGGATCAGGACATGTCGCGGGCGTCTCAGCCGGCGTGGCCGCTGCTGAAGTCGGGCAGCGTGGATCTGTTCAAGCCGGTCGCCTACGGCACCGACCAGCGCGGCCGGTGGACCGAAGTCACGCTCATGTACATCGCCGGCGTCATCGGCGCCATCCCCCGCATGGGCAAGACCTTCCTGCTGCGGCTGCTGCTGCTCATCGCGGCACTCGACCCGCGCGCGGAGCTGCACACCTACGACATGAAGGGCACCGGCGACCTTGACCCGGTGGGCAACGCCGTGGGCTACCGGCACGCCGCCGGCGACGACGACGAACCCGTCCAGTACGCGCTGGACGACTTCCGGGCCCTGCGCGAGGAACTGCGCCGCCGCACCAAGGTCATCCGGTCCCTGCCCCGGGACATCTGCCCCGAGTCCAAGGTGACGTCCGCGCTCGCGGACAAACGGTCACTCGGGCTGCACCCGATCGTGCTCGGGGTGGACGAGTGCCAAGTCCTCTTCGAGCACCCGGACCACGGCAAGGAGTTCGAGGAGATCATCACTGACCTGGTCAAGCGCGGCCCCGCGACCGGGATCGTGGTCCTGCTGGCCACGCAGCGCCCCGACGCCAAGTCGCTGCCCACCGGCATCAGCGCGAACGCCTCGGCACGGTGGTGCCTTAAGGTGATGGGCCAGCTGGAGAACGACATGGTGCTCGGCACCTCCGCCTACAAGCGCGGCGTGCGGGCGACCATGTTCGCCTGGGGAGACAAGGGCATCCACTACTTCGTGGGCGAAGGCTCCGACGCCCGCATCGTCCGCTCCGTCTACGTCGACGCCGGCGGCGCCGAAGCCATCGCCGCCCGCGCCCGCCGCGTCCGCGAGAAGGCCGGACTGCTCGCCGGCCACGCCCTCGGCGAGGCACCCGAGCCGACCACGGCCGCCTACGACCTGCTCGCCGACATCCTCGCCGTCGTCCCGGCCAAGGAAGCCAAGGCATGGTCGGAAACCATCGTGACCCGGCTCGCAGACCTGCGCCCCGAGGTCTACGACGGATGGGACCCCGACGCGCTCGCCGCCGCCCTCAAGCCGCACGGCGTGTCCACCATCCAGGTCGGGCGCCGGGTGAACGGCAAGGTCGTCAACCGGCGCGGCGTCGACCGCTCCCACATCACCACCGCAATCGCGGAGCGTGACGGAAAGCGAGACGCGGGCTGACGCTCCGGGGCCGCTAACGATAGCGGCAGCCCCCGCTAACGTTAGCGGCCCCGCTAGCGCCCCACACCGCCTCTGATCAGGCCGCTAGTGGATAGCGGCCCACCTGCGCAAACCCCAAAAACCCGCCAGGAAGGGCCCCACGTGACCCCCGCCCTGCTCGCTATCGCCTGCCTACTCGCCGTCACCCTCGGTTACGTCGGCGTATGTGCGGTGTCGCCGTTCGGTGACTGCCGCCGCTGCCGTGGCATGGGCCACGCCCTCAAGACGGACCGCAAGGGACGCATGAGGCGCGGCAAGGACTGCCGCCGCTGCCACGCCACCGGCAAGCGCATCCGCACCGGCCGCTGGCTCTACAACCGCTGGGCCCGCATCTACCGCGCCGGCACCGACACCCCGGAAGGGTCCCGATGATCCTCGACATCTCCGCCGTCCTGCTGTTCGGCGCCGCCTCCGTCTTCGCCGTCCGCACCCGCTCCGCCGGCGGCGGCGCCGCGCTCGTGCTGTTCCTGTTCGGGTTCTTCGCCGCCGGCACCGGCGCCTACGAGCCCATCCACAACCTCGTGCAGGCATCCGCCGACGCCCTGTCCGCCCTCGGCAACTGAAGGAGACCCGGCCGTGACCGAACCCACCACCCTCCGGACCGCGCCCCTCGTGATCCACCACCCCACCCCGGTCACCCCCGCCGCCATGCACGCGGCGCCGGTCGTTGCCGTCCAGCCGGGCTACATCCCGGCCGTGGCGAGCGTCGTCCTGCCGGACGGCCGTGTCGTGACCGGCTACGCCGTGGCACCGGCTCAGCCCGAGCCGGTCGCAGCCAAGCCGGCCGTGTCCCGCGCGGCGGTGAACGTCGCCCTCGGGGGCGTGGGGTTCCTCGCGGTGTGCGGCGGTCTGCTGCTGCTCACCTCGTTCATTGCCGCGCTGACCGCGTTCATCGGCCAACTCATCATCCTCGCCGCCGTCATCTTCGGCGGCTGGATCGCCGTGCAGGTGCTCGGCACGAGCGGCCACAAGGGCGGCACCACGGTCAACATCCGCCGGGCCGTGATCAAGCGCAACCGCTTCCACAGCTAGCTACGCCAAGGGCGGCCCCCCACTCTCGCCAAAGAAGCGGGGCCGCCCTTGTCCAACCGTCCTCAACAGACCTGTTGGAGGTCTCCCAGCATGACGCAACCCAACCTGATCCGGCGAGTGCACGGCCACCGGCCGACGCTGCTGGACCTGTACTGCTGCCAGGGCGGCGCCGCCAAGGGCTACACCGACGCCGGGTTCGACGTGACCGGCGTCGACAAGGATCCACAGCCCCGCTACCCATACCGGTTCGTACAGGCGGACGCGATCGCGTTCGTCCTGGAGCACGGGGCCGCGTTCGACTTCATCCACGCCTCCCCGCCGTGCCAGCACGACACCGACTGTCAGCGTCTTCGGGGCAATGACCACCCAGACCTGATCGCGCCCACCCGCGCAGCTCTGGAATCGACAGGGCGGCCGTGGGTGATGGAGAACGTGGGGGGCGCGGTGCCTAAGCTGCGCGCCCCGGTGATGCTGTGCGGGCAGATGTTCCACCTGGCCAACTACCGACACCGGTTCTTCGAGACCGGCGGCGGCTTCACCCTCGCCCAGCCGGACCACCCCGAGCACCTCGTGCCGCAGGCCAAGATGGGGCGTCCCGTCCCGCCGGGGCACTACGGGCAGTTCGTCGGCAACTTCTCCGGTGTTCCCCTGGCCCGGAAGGTGCTGGGGGTGCCGTGGATGAACCGCGACGGCATCCGCGAGTGCATCCCCCCGGCCTACGCCCACCACATCGGCCGCGCCGCCCTTGCCACGCTCGCCCCCGCGCTGGGGGTGGCGGCATGAACGAGACGCCCTATCCCCTGCAGACCGCGCTGAGTCTGGCCGCGTCCGGTGTGCCGGTGCTGCCCCTGCGGCGAGGGAAGGTGCCGTTCGGCAACTGCCCGGCATGCGCGGACAACGCGTGCGGCGGCCGGCCGAACATGAAGACCCCGGGCCCCTGCCCGTGCCCCGGTGTCTGCCACGCGTGGGCCGCCGCCACCACCGCGCCCGCGGTCATCGTCTCGCCCCTGTGGCGGGAGGCGTGGCAGCGCGCGGTGTGCGTCGGCTACCACCCCGGCGGCGCCGGTCTGACCGTGGTGGACCTGGACGACGCGGACGCCGTTGCGTGGGCCCGCCAGATCCTGCCTGCCACACGCACGGTGCCGACGACGCGCGGTGAGCACTGGATCTACCGGGGTGCCATGACCTCCCGCAACGCGGTCCGGACCGGCGTCGACATCAAGTCGTCTATGTCTTATGCCCGCTACCTCGGGCCCGGCACCGGCCACATGGTCGACCTGCCCGACGCCGTGCGTGCCCTCGCGGTCAAGAGGCCACCTGCGGTCAGGCCGGTGCCGCACGTCGGCGCCGCGCCCGCAGGTGCGGCGGGCGGGGGATGCCCTCATCGCACGCCCGCCTACCTCGAACGCGGTATCGCCATGGCCGTGCAGCGCATCACCGAGGCTCGCAGCGCGGTCCACGCCACGGTCTACGGGGCGTTCCTCGCGGTGCTGTCCACGCACGGCCGGTGCGGCTGCCTCACCGACATCCACGTCACCCGACTGTTCACCGCTGCGCAGACCAAGGGCGAGACCCTGCGGCACTGCACGGACGCGTGGACCAACGCCCGCACCGTATTGGGGCTGTGAGCCATGTCCGACGACGACAAGACCCCCGCCCGTGACGTCATCGCCGGTTACGCGCAGGAGCACTTCCGGTACTTCCGCACCGCTGACGGCACCGTGTACGCACAGAGGAACGGCCACCCCGTGGCCCGCCCGATCCGCTCCCAGGGCACCTCGGGCAGCCACCGGCAGGAACTCATGGTGGGCCTCTTCCATGACGGATACGGCGTCTTCAACGGCACCGCCTTGAAGGAGGCACTCGACTTGATCGAGGCACTCGCGCTGAGCCAGGACGTCCAGCCCGTACATATCCGCGTCGCGCCCGGGTTCGACGGGGCGACATGGCTGGACCTCGGGCGCGCTGACGGGCAGTCGGTCCGAATCCACCCCACCGGGTGGGACATCCGCACCCCCGACCCCGCAGAGGTGTGCTGGCGCCGCACGCAGCTCACGGGCGAGCTGCCCATGCCCGTCAAGGACACCGACGGCAAGGGCATCGATCTCCTGCTTAGGCTGTGCAACTTCGCCAATGCCGAGACCGAATGCCTGGCCATCGCGTGGTTGATCGGCTGTCTCGGTCCGTCCGTTCCCGTCCCCGCCCCGTTCCTCACCGGCCCCCAGGGCGCCGGCAAATCGACGGGCGGGCGGATGCTCGTGCGCATCATCGAGGGCATGAGCGGGGACCTGCGCCGGGCCCCGAAGGATGAGGAGAACCTGATCGCGGCCGTGGCCGCTGGATGGGTCACCGCCCTTGACAACCTCTCCCACTTGGCGCCGGACCTGTCGGACGCGATGTGCTGCATTGTCACCGGGGCCGAGACCGTCAAACGCGCCCTGTACACCGACGGGGACGTCGTCCGGGCTCGCTACCGCCGCCCCCTGCTGCTGACCGGCATCGACGTCGGTGTCATCCGGCCCGACCTTGCCGAACGGCTCCTGCCACTGCGCCTGGAACGCCCCAGCGTCCGGCGGACCGAAGCGGAACTGTGGGCCGAGTACGCACAAGCCCTGCCCGTGATTCTCGGCTCCCTGCTCGACCTCACGGTCAAGGTGCGTGCGGCAGAGGCGGACATTCCGACCGATCTGCGGATGGCCGACTTCGCGCACCTGTGCGCGCAGCTCGACGCGGCCACCGGGTTCGGGGCGCTCGCCGCCTACCGGGCCAGCCTGGACGACCTCAACGACGACGTCATTGAAGGTGACTTGCTGGCACAGACCGTCCTGAAGCACGCCGCCGGCATCGCTCCGGGGGCAGAGGAGCGGATGACTTCTGCCGAGTGGCTGCACGCCCTCACGGGCCTCTACAGCGGCGAGGACTGCCGCCCCCTGCCAAAAGGCTGGCCGACCACCGGCAAAGTCCTCTCAGACCGCCTCAAGCGCCTTCAGCCCACCCTCGCCGCCCGAGGCGTCCTCATCGACTGGGGACGCACCAAGGCGGCCCGGTACATCGAGATGGCCCGGCCCCCGGCCCCGCCGCCCGCACACGAGCAGAAACCGGCGTTCTGACCGTCGGCACCCCTGCCGGTCGCCACAAGCAAGAGGAGCACCCGGGCGAGGCGTTCACCCGGGCGAGGCGTGCTCCTCTTGCTGTTCGGCGGCGGCGCCGCCCTGCGATGGTCGCGCCGCGTAGCGGCTCCTTCTTCACGCTCTGAGCCGCGCACTACAACAGACACCACTCCCTTTCTTGTCCGAAGTAAAGAGCCGCTGCGTCACCTGCGTCACCCATGGACGGCAAACGACCCGTGACCTGCCAAGAGAGCGGTGACGCAGACGCGCGGCGAGTGCGTCACCCCGCGTCACCCACGTCACCGATGACGGGCAGTCGCGTCACCGGTGACGCACCCCGAAACTGCCTTCGTCACTCAAACCCGCAGGTCAGCGCCCCGAATGACGCAGGTGACGCGATGACGCAGAAATGCGCACCTCGGACAGAAGCAACCTGGAGTCGCCTGGATGAGCACCGTTGCTGAACCTGCTGAACAACTCCTCTACCGACCTGAAGAGGCGGCAAAGGCTCTCCGCATTGGCCGCTCGATGGTCTACGAGGAGATCCGACTCGGACGCCTCAAGACCGTCCGTATCGGCCGCCGCCGACTTGTGCCGCCTGAGTACATCGAGCAGTACGTCGAACTCCTCAAGAGCGAGGCAGAAGCCGCCGCCTGAACCCAACAACGCGAACAACAGGGCCGCGTCTTCCGGGGCGCGGCCCTGTTCCATATGGAGGCACAACACAGCATGACCGAGACCCCGAAGCGCGCCCAAAGGGCTGGCCACGGTGCGGACACGATCTATTGGGACCCTGCCAAGAAGAGCTACGTCGGAGCCGTATCCCTGGGCTACGCCCCAAACGGCAAGCGCCGCCGGCCGAAGGTCTACGGCAAGACGAAGACGGAAGTCCGCAACAAGATCCGCGACTTGAAGAAGGAGGTGCAGACGGGCGTCAAGGCGCCGGCCAACTACACCGTGGCCGACGCGGTGAACGACTGGTTGGAGCGCGGGCTGAAGGGGCGCGACGAGAAGGGCACCATCGGCAAGAACCGCTCGATGGCGAGCAAGCACCTGATCCCGTTCATCGGTAAGGCCAAGCTGAAGGAACTCAGCGCGGACGACGTCGACGACTGGTTGGACGGCAGGGCCGAATTCCTCGCGACGCGAAGCCTGCGTGACCTGCTCGCCATCCTGCGTCGCTCCATCGCGCACGCTCAGCGCAGGGACAAGGCGGCGCGGAACGTCGCCTTACTCGTCACCGCACCGGAGGGGCGCCCCGGCCGACCGAGCAAAGCGCTGAACCTGGAACAGGCGAAAGCTGTGCTCACCGCGGCGCGTCCGTCACGGCTGTATGCCTACCTCGTGCTCTCGCTCCTCAGCGGCGTCCGCACGGAAGAGGCGCGGCCCCTCACCTGGGATCACGTCTTCCTGGAGACGACGGATGGCATCCCGCCTCACGTAGCGGTGTGGCGTTCGGTGCGCAAGCACGGCGAGACCAAGACCAGGAAGAGCCGCCGAACCATCGCTCTGCCGAAGCAGGTGGTCGACGTCCTCGAAGAGCACATGCGATGGCAGAAGCAGGAGCGGGCATCGAAGGGGATGGAGTGGGACCCGGTCGGCCGCGTCTTCACCACCCGGAGCGGTGAGCCGCTCGATGCGGCCAACGTCCGGCGAGACTTCAAAGCCATCGTGAAGAAGGCTGGGCTCAAGCCGGAGTGGACCCCGAGAGAGCTGCGGCACAGCTTCGTGTCCCTGCTCTCCGATCACGGCATCCCCCTGGAACGGATCGCACTGCTGGTTGGGCACAGCAGCCAGGCGACCACAGAGGCGGTCTACCGCAAGCAACTGCGGCCCGTGATCACACAGGGTGCCGAAGCGATGGATGCCATCTTCGCTGAAGATCAGGAAGGAACTGACGCGCCGGACGACGAGCAGGGCGACGCGGTGGCCTGATCAAAATCGTTTGGCCCCCCGTTTGGCCCCCCGAGCACGACAGAGGCCCATTCACGATCACGTGAATGGGCCTCTGACCTGTGTCGGGGTGGCGGGATTTGAACCCACGACCTCTTCGTCCCGAACGAAGCGCGCTGCCAAGCTGCGCTACACCCCGGTGTCGCTGCTTGTCGCGGCGACGACGTTTACTTTAGCCCACCGGTGGCCGGAGACGAAATCCGGTTTTCGTGCGGCGGCGGATCGGGTTCGGGCGGGTGTGGTCGAGGGCCACGAGGAGGACGGCCAGGGCGTAGAAGGAGAGGCCCAGGAGGAGGGCGTTGGCCAGGACGTGCTTGTAGCCGTGCCGGGCGACGTCGAGGAAGGGATAGAGGTACCGGTCCGTCGCGCTCGGGGGGAGCAGTTCGCCGCGGGTGAGGAAGAAGGCCAGGTAGGCCAGGGGGTAGAGCAGCCACGGTGCCGCCTGGCGCAGGCGCAGAGGGGCGGGGGCGGTCAGCAGGAGCCAGTCCAGGAGGGCTGCGATCGGGACCGCCGTGAGGAGGAGATGGCCGGCCACCGACTGCCACAGGGGGTGGGTGCCGGGGGTGCCCGTGATCGAGAACGGCGGGGAGGCGTCGGTCAGCAGCAGATGGTGGACCAGGGCGGCGATCGTGACGTAGAGCACAACCGCTCCGGTCAGCGCCGCGGGTACGGGGCTGCGGGCGGCCCAGGCCCTGCGGGCCGAGATCGCGAGGACCAGCGCGACCGCGATGTTGCTCTGGATCGCGAAGTGACTCAGGACGCGCAGCGGGGGGCCGACCACCATGTCGGCGGTCACCGCCGCCGCGGCCGCCGCGGCGATCAGCAGGCGGTACATCGCCGTCCACGGACGCGGGACGGGGGTCATCACCGCGGTCGCCGGGACGGTCGAAGGCATCAGTACGGAGATGCCCGGGATCGCGGGGAGGTCCGGTATGTCCCGAGGGAATGAAGGGGTGGAGGGTGGCGGTGTTTCCGGTCGTTGCGAGGAATCCTGCGACGGTGGCGCTTCGGGGGGTGGTGGCGCTTCCGGGGGTGGTGGGGTTCCCGGGGGTGGTGGGGATCCCGAGGTGGGGGGCGTGGGGGCGGCGGTCATGACCTCACCGTAGGGAGGGAGGGCATGACCGGCGATCCGGGTGGGCTGGGCGGGTTACACCCCGGCTGGGACAGGCGCTAGTTACGGCCCACCAGCGTCAGCAGTGTCGCCTCCGGGGGGCAGGCGAAACGGACCGGGGTGTAGCGGTTGGTGCCGCAGCCGGCCGAGACGTGCAGGTAGGAGGTGTGCCCCTCGGACGTGTGCGTGGACAGACCCTTCACCCGGTCGGTGTCCAGGTCGCAGTTGGTGACCAGGGCGCCGTAGAAGGGGATGCAGAGCTGACCGCCGTGGGTGTGGCCGGCCAGGATCAGGGGGTAGCCGTCCGCGGTGAAGGCGTCCAGGGAGCGCAGGTACGGGGCGTGGACCACGCCCATCGAGAAGTCCGCCACGCCGGACGGGCCGCCTGCCACCTTCGTGTAGCGGTCCCGCTTGATGTGCGGGTCGTCCAGGCCGGTCAGCTCCACCGAGACGCCTTCGACCTTGAGGATGCCGCGCGTGTTGGTCAGGTTGAGCCAGCCCGCCTCCTCGAAGCCGTCGCGCAGGTCCTCCCACGGGTTGTGGATCGCGCCGACCGCCGGGGCGTTGCCGTTCAGGCCGTGCCGGCCGCTGGTCTTCTCCAGCAGATAGCGTGCGGGGTTGCGCAGCTTCGGGCCGTAGTAGTCGTTGGAGCCGAAGACGTACGCGCCCGGGAACTCCATCAGGGGGCCCAGCGCGTCCAGCACCTCCGGCACGCCCTCCGGGTCGGAGAGGTTGTCCCCGGTGTTGATCACGAAGTCCGGGCGCAGCCCGGCCAGCGAGCGCAGCCAGCGCTGCTTCTTGCGCTGGCCGCTGACCATGTGGATGTCCGAGACCTGCAGGACGCGCAGGGGGCGCATGCCGGAGGGCAGCACCGGGACCGTCACCCGCCGCAGGCGGAAGGAGCGGGCCTCGAAGCCCGCCGAGTAGAGAAGACCGGCGGTCGCGACCGCCGTGATGCCCAGGGGAACTCGGTATCGCGCGCGCATGCGTCCATCGTCTCAGGAGCGTGCCGGGCAGCGGAAATTGGGCCGGGTCCGGGGCCATGCGTTCGCGGCATCCCGTAAATGCTCGCGCACCGGCGTTGCCGTACCTGCGACAATCAGGACCATGACCACGCTCAAGTCGAAGCTGCACGAAGACCTCAACGCCGCGATCAAGGAGCGCGATGAGCTGCGCTCCTCGACGCTCCGGCTGACGCTCGCCGCGATCACCAAGGAGGAGGTCGCGGGCAAGGAGAAGCGCGAGCTCTCCGACGACGAGGTCCTCAAGGTGATCACCAAGGAGGCCAAGAAGCGCCGGGAGGCGGCCGAGGCCTTCGCCCAGGGTGGTCGTACGGAGTCGGCCGAGCGGGAGAAGGCCGAGGGTGAGGTGCTTGCCGCGTACCTGCCCAAGCAGCTGTCCGACGACGAGCTGAACGCGATCGTCGCCCAGGCCGTCGAGGAGGCGCGGGCCGCCGGTGCCGAGGGGCCGCGTGCCATGGGCGCGGTCATGAAGATCGTGAACCCGAAGGTCGCGGGGCAGGCCGAGGGCGGGCGTGTCGCCGCCGTGGTGAAGAGGCTGCTGGCCGGCTGATCCGGTCGTCCGTCCGCTCCGACCGTTTCCCGGCAGGGGCGCGAGGGGCGCGCAAGCGAAGGGGCGCCGGCTTTCCGCCGTGCGCCCCTTGCTCGTATGTTCCTGCGTTCCTGTCGCCGTACGTTCCTGTCGCGTCGGCCGAGCCGGTCGAAGTCGTTCGGCCGCCGTCAGCCGCGCCGGCCCCCGTTCCCGTTCCCGCGTGCGCCGCCGTCCTGGCCTTGGACGAAGCCCCCCGGGACGGAGATGCTGGGTGAAGGGTTCGGGCCGCCCCCGGTCGTGCCGCCGTTGGTCACGCCGCCGAAGAGGCCCCCGATGAGGCCGCCGTTGTCACCGTTGTTCCCGTCGTCGCCGCGCCCGCGCCCCTTGTTCTTGTCCTTGTCCTTCTCCTTGTCGGGGATGTCGACGAGGTTGAAGGACGGGGCCGGCTTGCCCTGCAGGGCGCCGGTCATCGCGTCCCGCCAGATCGGGCCGGGGACGTCGGCGCCGTAGACGAGGCCGTGCAGGACGCCGCCGATGCGGATGTTGGTCATCTGGACCTTCTGGGTGGCGCTGCCCACCCACACCGCGCCCGCCAGGTTCGGCGTGTAGCCGACGAACCACGCGTTCTTGCGCTCGTCCGTCGTACCCGTCTTACCGGCGTTGTCGCGGTCCGAGAGGCCGGCCTGCCGGCCCGTACCGGAGTCGATCACGCCCTGGAGCAGCGTGTTGACCGTGTCCGCGGTCTTCACGGACATGGCGCGCGAGCAGGTCGACTTCGGCACCGCCAGCGACTTCTCCTGGCCGCCGATCTTCTGGCTGATCGACTCGATGGCGATCGGGGTGCAGTACACCCCGCGGGAGGCGAAGGTGGCGTACGCGCTCGCCATCGTGAGCGGGGAGAGGCCCACCGCGCCGAGCGCGATGGAGGGCGTCTGCGGCAGCTTCTCGCCGTTGCCCTGCACCACGTGCAGCTTGTCCGTCATGTTGACCACCGGGCACAGCCCGATGTCGGAGATCATCTGGACGAAGTAGGTGTTGACCGACTTCGCCATGGCCTCCTTCATGGCGTACGGGCCGTGTTCCGAGGTGCTCTCGTTCTCCACGTTGTCGTGGTACGTGTTGACCCACTGCTTGCCGTCGCACGCCTGCACCGGGCTCGGGTACGGCATCTTGTACGGCGACGAGTACTCCTGCCCCGGCGGCTTGCCGCCCTCGATCGCCGCCGCCGCCACGAACGGCTTGAACGTCGAGCCGGTCGGGAAGCCGAAGTTCGAGCCGCCCCGGTCGCTGCCGACCGAGTAGTTGATCTCGGTCTGGTCCTTGCCGTAGCCGTACGGCTTGGACTGGCCCATCGCCAGGACCTTGCCGGTGCCCGGCTCGACCAGTACGGCCGCCGCCGCGACCGGGTCCGACTGGTAGATGTGCTGCTTCAGCGAGGCCTGTACCGAGGCCTGGGCCTTCGGGTCCAGGGTGGTACGGATGGTCAGGCCGCCCTGGTTCCAGATCTTGGCCCGCTCGGTGCGGGTCTTGCCGAAGACCGGGTCGTTGAGGAAGACCTCCTCGACGTACTTGCAGAAGAAGCTCGAGTCCTTGACCGCGGTGATGCAGCCGTTGCGCGGCTGGGTGACCTTCAGGCCCAGCGGCTCCTTCTTCGCCCGGTCGGCCTCCGCCTGCGAGATGTCGCCGACCTCGGCCATGCGCTGGAGCACGACGTTGCGCCGCTTGGTGGCCTCCGCCTCGTCGTCGACCGGGTCGTAGCGGCTCGGTGACTGGACGATGCCGGCCAGCAGCGCCGACTCCGGGAGGGTGAGGTCCTTGGCGTGCTTGGAGAAGTACCGCTGGGAGGCGGCCTCGACGCCGTAGGCCTGCTCACCGAAGAAGGTGATGTTCAGGTAGTTCTCGAGGATCTTCTTCTTGCCCAGCTCCTGCTCGACCTGGATCGCGTACTTCAGTTCCTTGACCTTGCGGCCGAGGGTCTGCTGGGTGGCCTGGGCGACCTTGGTGGGGTCGTCGCCCGCCTCCTCGACGAAGACGTTCTTCACGTACTGCTGGGTGAGCGTGGAGGCGCCCTGGGCGACACCGCCGCTCTGCGCGTTCTTGTTGAGAGCGCGCAGCACGCCCTTCAGGTCGATCGCGCCGTGCTGGTAGAAGCGCGCGTCCTCGATCGCGACGAGCGCCTTCTGCATGTACGGCGAGATGTCCTTCAGCTCCACCACCGTGCGGTCCCGGGAGTAGACCTGGGCGATCGGCTGGCCCTGGCTGTCCAGGATGGTGGTGCGCTGGCTGAGCGGAGGACGCTTGAGGTTGGCCGGGATGTCGTCGAACCCCTGGACCGACCCCTTGGCCGCCAGGCCGAGCGCGCCGGCCGCGGGCAGCGCGATGCCGGCCATCACCGCCCCCGCGAGCACACTGACACCGAGGAACTTGGCGGCCTGCTGCGTGGGCGACAGGCCTCCGCCCGAGCGCTTCTTTGGCATGGGGGCAGCCTACGTTCTCATTCGCCGGACACGCGTATAGGCCTTGGCCTAAGCTGCTCTCAACTGTCACAGCAGTGCGGCCACGTATCAATACGTCCGGCGGCCTCGAAACGTTCCGGGTTCTCCCGACTTTTTTGGTCGGGGTGATGACCGGGGGTGTTCTGGGCGCTTTTGGGGGAGTTGGTGCGGTGCCGGTCGGGTGGCGCGACGCGCACGGCTCACGGGTGTGTGGCGTGCCCGAAATCGCCTTGTGTGCCACCTGGCGTCCGTTGTGACGCAACTGAATCGTCCCGTTGTGCCGGGATTGTTGCGTATGTCGCCACCTCACTCCCCCGGGTGATCTGCCGCTAACCCATAGTCCGTTCGGGCCATTCAAGATTGGGCCCGCAGGGGGTGTTGCGCTGTGCCCACCTTCCGTAACGTCCTCAACTGGCGGCGGTGAATATGCCGCTGCCGCCGTGGGGGAGCCTCGATTCGGGAGAGGACGGCGCCGGTATGGGCTGGGTAACCGACTGGAGTGCGCAGGCGGCCTGCCGCACTACCGATCCGGATGAACTGTTCGTTCAGGGAGCAGCGCAGAACAGGGCCAAGGCGGTGTGCACCGGATGCCCGGTACGCACCGAATGCCTCGCCGACGCGCTCGACAACCGCGTCGAGTTCGGCGTCTGGGGAGGCATGACGGAGCGGGAGCGCCGCGCACTGCTGCGCCGGCGGCCGACCGTCACCTCGTGGCGCCGGCTGCTGGAGACCGCTCGCATGGAGTACGAGCGCGGGGCCGGCCTGGTGTCCCTCGACGACGACCAGGTGTACGAGAACTACGCGGCGGTGAGCTGAGGGCACCCATCGGGGTGCCTTTGTCACTCGCCGGGCTCGGGCAGCTCGCGGCGGTTGTCCGCGAGCCGGTCGCCGATGTCCCGCAGCCCCGCGAGGTCGTGCACGTCGCCGGGCAGCGCCGCCACTTCGGCCACCGCCACCTCGGGGTGCCGGGCGGTGAAGCGGTCACGCGTGCGCTGCTCACGGGAGAGCAGCTGCATGCGTTCGGCGTGCAGCCTCAGCAGGCCCGCGGTCACCTGGTCGACGGGATCCACGGACGTCTGGAGTGGGTCCACGGACGCCTGGACGGGATCGGGAGAAGAAGGTGAAGATTCGGGGGAGTCCGAACCGCCATACGTTTCGGGAGAGTTACGAAGTCCAGCTTTCCCGTCTCCCTGATCCACAATGCGGGGCTCTTCAAGATTTTCCGCGGCGGCGAGCGCCCGCTCGGCCGACAGCTGTCCGGCGCCGCTGCCATGGACGCGGTTGAGCACCAGACCGGCCAGCGGCATCTTCTCCGCGGCCAGCCGCTCCACGAAGTACGCGGCCTCGCGCAGCGCGTCCCGCTCCGGGGCCGCGACCACGAGGAACGCCGTCCCGGGCGCCTGGAGCAGCTTGTACGTGGCGTCCGCGCGCGTACGGAAGCCGCCGAACGTGGTGTCCATCGCGGCGACGAACGTCTGCACGTCCTTGAGCAGCTGACCGCCCAGCAGCTTGCCGAGGGTGCCCGTCATCATCGACATGCCGACGTTCAGGAACTTCATCCCCGCGCGCCCGCCCAGCTTCGCGGGCGCCGTCAGCAGCCGGATCAGCCGGCCGTCCAGGAAGGAGCCGAGCCGCTTCGGCGCGTCCAGGAAGTCCAGGGCCGAGCGGGAGGGAGGCGTGTCGACGACGATGAGGTCCCATTCGTCCCGGGCCCGCAGCTGCCCCAGCTTCTCCATCGCCATGTACTCCTGCGTGCCCGCGAAGCCCGCCGAGAGGGACTGGTAGAAGGGGTTGGCCAGGATCGCGGCCGCCCGCTCCGGATCCGCGTGCGCCTCGACGACCTCGTCGAAGGTGCGCTTCATGTCGAGCATCATGGCGTGCAGCTCGCCCTCGCCCTCGGTGCCCTTCACCCGACGGGGGACGTTGTCGAGCGAGTCGATGCCCATGGACTGCGCCAGGCGGCGGGCCGGGTCGATGGTCAGGACCACCACCTTGCGGCCGCGCTCGGCGGCGCGCAGCCCGAGGGCCGCCGCCGTCGTCGTCTTGCCGACACCGCCCGAGCCGCAGCACACCACGATCCGCGTATCCGGGTCGTCGAGCAGCGGATCGATGTCGAGCAGACGCGCGGGCGCGAGGCGACGGGCACCCTGTGACGCCTCCTGCGTGCGCGTGGTCTCCCGCGCGGGGGCCGGGTCCGGGCTCATGACATCCCCTGCAATCCCTGCTTGCGCAGCTCGGTCGCCAGTTCGTACAGGCCCGCCAGATCCATGCCCTCGGCGAACAGTGGCAGTTCGTGCAGCGGCAGACCCAGCTCGCTCAGGACGGACCGCTGCTCCTCCTCCAGGGCGTACCGCTCGGCGTACTCCTCCGCCTGCCCGAGCAGCGGCTCCACCAGTCGTTCCGCGTGCCCGCCGCGCCGTGCGCCGCCGAGCCCGGCGGCGGACAGCGACCGGGCGAGGGAGGCCCGCGGCACGGTCCGTACGAGTTCCAGATCGGCCGCGTCCAGCAGCTGCGGCCGCACCATGTTCACGATGACGCGCCCCACCGGCAGGCGTGCGGCGCGCAGTTCCGCGATGCCGTCCACGGTCTCCTGGACGGGCATCTCCTCCAGCAGCGCCACCAGGTGCACGGCCGTCTCGGCCGACTTCAGCACCCGCATCACCGCCTGGGCCTGATTGTGTATCGGGCCGATCTTTGCGAGCCCGGCCACCTCGTCGTTGACGTTGAGGAAGCGGGTGATGCGGCCGGTCGGCGGCGCGTCCATGATCACGTAGTCGTAGACGAACCGTCCGCCGCGGTCCTTGCGGCGCACCGCCTCGCACGCCTTGCCGGTCAGCAGGACGTCCCTGAGGCCCGGCGCGATGGTGGTGGCGAAGTCGATGGCGCCGAGTTTCTTCAGGGCCCGGCCCGCGCCACCCAGCTTGTAGAACATCTGGAGGTAGTCCAGCAGAGCCAGTTCGGGGTCTATGGCGAGTGCGTACACCTCCCCGCCCCCGGGAGCGACGGCGATCTTCCGTTCCTCATACGGCAGCGCCTCCGTTTCGAAGAGCTGTGCGATGCCCTGCCGACCCTCGACCTCGACGAGGAGCGTCCGCTTCCCCTCCGTGGCCAGGGCCAGCGCGAGGGCGGCGGCGACCGTCGTCTTTCCGGTCCCGCCCTTGCCGCTGACGACCTGGAGCCTGCTCACGCCTTCGAGACTAACCAGTCCGCGCTCCGGGCACGCGGGAGGCTGTGGACAACTGCCGTCGTGGTCGGCCTTCCGCCCTGCGGAACCTGTGGACAAGCACCGCGGCCGCCGCCGTGTGTCCGGCGGCCGACCGCCGTCGCCGTCGGCCGTGTGTCCGGCGGACAACCGCCGTGCGGTCGGCCGCGTGCCCGGCGGACCACAGCGGATACAGTCGGCCACATGAAGAAGTGGGAATACGCGACCGTGCCGCTGCTCGTCCACGCCACGAAGCAGATTCTGGACACCTGGGGCGAGGACGGCTGGGAGCTCGTCCAGGTCGTGCCCGGGCCGAACCCCGAGCAGCTCGTGGCCTACCTGAAGCGGGAGAAGCAGGCATGAGCGCGGTCGAGGCCAAGCTGGCCGAACTCGGTCTGACGCTGCCGGAGGTCGTGCCTCCGCTGGCCGCCTACCAGCCCGCCGTGCAGTCCGGGCCGTACGTCTACACCGCAGGCCAGCTGCCGATGGTCGAGGGCAAGCTGCCGGTCACCGGCAAGGTGGGCCTGGAGGTCACCCCGGAGGAGGCCAAGGAGCTGGCCCGCATCTGCGCGCTGAACGCCCTCGCGGCCGTCAAGTCCGTCGCGGGCGACCTGGACCGCATCGCGCGCGTGGTGAAGGTCGTGGGCTTCGTCGCCTCGGCCGCGGACTTCACCGGCCAGCCCGGCGTCGTCAACGGCGCCAGCGAGCTGCTGGCCGAGGTCCTGGGCGACAAGGGCGTGCACGCGCGCAGCGCGGTCGGCGTCGCGGTGCTGCCGCTGGACGCGCCGGTGGAGGTGGAGATCCAGGTCGAGCTGGTGCCGTAGCGGACGGTGCCGGTGCGGGCCGGCCGTACCGGACGGTGCCGTGGCGCACTGACACACCGGGGGGGGCTCGCGGCGGCCACGGGGCCGGGCCGCCACGGAGGTCACGGGAATCTCCCTCGCAGGCCCCTGACCTCGGGCACCTCTCGAACATTCGCCCACCACGGGATAGCCTCCGCCCATGGCGAATGGGCAGTGGTTTCCCCCGGACTGGCCGGACCGCATCCGCGCGCTCGCGGACGGCACCCTCACACCGGTCACGCCCAGGCGCGCGGCCACCGTCATGCTCCTGCGGGACACCGACGCCGGGCCCGCCGTGCACATGCTGCGCAGACGCGCCTCCATGGCCTTCGCCGGAGGCGCGTACGCGTACCCCGGCGGGGGAGTCGACCCCCGCGACGACGACCTCCGGGTCCGCTGGGCCGGTCCCACGCGCGCGTGGTGGGCCGACCGGCTCGGCGTGGCGGAGACGGAGGCCCAGGCGATCGTCTGCGCGGCCGTCCGGGAGACGTACGAGGAGGCGGGCGTCCTGCTCGCCGGCCCCGACCCGGACTC